>NZ_JBMPGS010000001.1:0-1191806 GCF_049680855.1 Salinimicrobium maris
ATTTTATGATTTTGGAATGTCCCGCTTGCTTTGGAATAGAAACCATAGGTGTCACTCCAGCCGGGCATATCCATTCGTATTGGAACATCTGGCCGTTTTGAATCATCCATAACATGCTGTATGCTGTTGAAATAGATTTTTGTTTCCCAATGTTCAATAGGTTCTAATGGCTGATGGTAGTCGTATTTTACAGAAGTAATCAAAGCCTCAGCCAGTGAAACATCCATGGGAAGCGCAGGATAACCTACATCTGTAGCTTTGTCATAAATTACCGATGCTTCAACAGACTGGTGCTTGGAGAGTTTAAACCCTCCTACTGCGGAAAAATTATATTTTGTAAACTGCGAGTAAAGGATTTCCTTACCACCACCTGCATCATAATTCTTGGAATCCCGAAACATGAAATCCCCATTAAAAAAATAAGATTTCCGGGCGTAATTTACTTTGGCACCTGCTATTTTTTGTTCTCCGTTGGATTCCAGCCCCGAACTCATGCCAAATTCCCAACCCGTTTCCTTGTATCCTGTAGAATGGCGTTTCATGTCCACTGCCCCTCCAATGGTAGCGCCAAATTCAGCGCCTTCCTGGCCGCTGGAAACAACTGCTTCAGATAAATTGGAGATCTCCACATATGAGGTTACAGGATCCATTTTATCTGTACAGGCACTAAATATGCGCATCCCGTCTATGGTAATTACCGTACGTTCTGTAGCCATTCCGTTAATCATGGGTTCCCAGGCATAAGCTCCTCTTTTGATCATTGCGATTTTTGATGATTTTTCAAGATACTCATCAACTGTAGCCAAAGGTTTGGTTTCCTTTTGAGAAACTTCAGCCTTGTTTCCTATGACGATAATTTCCTTTATTGGGATGTATGCCGCCGTATCTATTTCCGTTTCCTGGGAGAGAAGCACATTTTTTAGTGGGAACAGCAGCAAAAAAAGATATAAGATTTTTCTCATTACCTCCATTTTTAAAGCTGCCCGGGAATAACAATCCATAGGATTCCAGAATTCCCGGACAGTTTTTCTATTAAAATTCCAGCTCCAGAAAAATACTGCTGCTTTCGGTCGTACCTTCGATGGCCTCTCCTTTGACGATTTCTCCTGCTGCATTCTCCAGCTGAAGGTTAATTTTCCAGTAACCGGACATGGTTAGATTAAGGTCTCCATAATAGAAACCATCCTCCATATTCTGGGTAAGGTGAACATTGTTTGGAGAACTGTGGTTGCCCATTCCCGGCATACGCGGATCTATTAAGATCCTGTAATGATCTACTATTGAAAAGCTGTGCATATCTTCCATTTTGAACAATGCAATGCTAATGTTGTTAGTGGCCACCTGCGGTTCCCGTGGTTCGACTAAGGCCATCACGTATTTAATATCATCACTTCCTGTAAAAACAGCAACTTTTCTTCGGTTTGAGGCAGAGACAACAATATCATCCTGCATAGTGAAGCTTTGACCGCCAATAGAATAATTAATTTCCAGGCTCCAGAATTCAGATTCATTTTCGGCCATTTGAAAGACTACATAACCAGCGTAGAGAGTTTCTGTTTCAGGCAGCCTAACTACTTCCGATTTTGGTGCTGAGTGTTGCATGGATTCCATCTGCATCATTGGCATCCAGTTAATTTCGGCATTAGAAATATATGCTTCATCCTCTTTATCTTTAAGCCGTAGCACAATTTTATTGTATCCGGTTTGTAATTTGCCATTTTCGGAATATAATTCCAGCTCGTGATGTTCATTTTGGAGCGTCTGGATTTTTAGGAGTCCTTCAGTTTCATTAACCAATAGGATTTCATCTGAATCTGAAGAACAGGCGGTAACTGCAGCCACTAAAAAAAGGCTGATATATTTTAATATTTTCATTTTTATATGTTTGAAGTTAGGGTATAACTTTCCTGCATTCTGCTATAAACAGTACGGGAATGTAAAAGGGATTTATTCTAAAGTCAGGAGATCCTGATGGGAGGATGGGAAATGTATGGTATAAACAGGAAAGAATATTCGTTTAAGTACCTGTATTGTGAAGTACCGTTTTTATTAGTAATAAAAATTTTTTCCGGAAGGTTTACCTGGACGAAAAAGGTAATTTCCTTTTGAAAAGAATTAAGCACCAGATCATTTTTTTCCTGGTTCAGATCCTGGGAAGCTTTGGTGATGGCACATTTCCCGTTACACTGCATTTCAGGCTTGTCCTGGTTTTCGCAAAAAAGTTCTGTAAAACTTTCATTATTCAGGGTATAAAAGCTCACCAGGTAGGTGAACCTTATATTGTAGAATAAGGTTCCCAGAAGGAAAGTAACAAGCAGAATATATTTGAATAAGATTTTCAACTCCTGAATTTGCTTTTGCAAAGATAGATGAAAGGATCTGGGCATCGTATGATCATGATCATTTTACTTGTTAAAAGTACAGAGTAAAAAAAAGTGGTGATCTATTTTTTATTCTTTGTCTAAAAACACTCCTCTGTTAATGTTTCAAAACACTATTCAATCTTTTAAAAATATTTTTTAGATTAGCCTAAAAAATAACAATATACTCATCTAAAAAAATGAAAACTCTCTTCACATGTTTACTATACCTACCCTTACTGATGGAAGCGCAGCAAAGCAACGTTTACATTAATGGGAAAATATCAGGCGAAGACGGACCTATTGCTTATGCCACCGTGATCGTCGAAGGAGAGGATTGGGGAACTGCAGCCGATGCTGATGGCTATTTTGAACTGAATATTCCGGAGGGCGACCATGTTCTAAAAATTCAGGCCGTAGGATTTATAGCAGAAAACAGGAGGATCAATACCGGGGAATTTGAAAATAAGCCCCTGGAAATTACATTAAGAGAAGACCAGCTGGGGCTGGATGAAGTAGTGATCAGCGCCACCCGAAACAGAGTCAACCGTAAGCAGGCTCCGGTTGTAGTAAATGTTTTGGGTCCAAAACTGTTTAATGCAGTCCAATCTGTTTCAGTAGCAGAAAGTTTAAATTACCAGCCCGGCGTTCGTGTAGAAACGAATTGTCAGAATTGCGGATTTACACAAGTCCGCCTGAACGGACTGGATGGCAGTTATACTCAGGTTTTGGTAAACAATCGTGCTGTTTTCTCGGCTCTCAACAGTGTCTATGGACTGGAACAAATCCCTACTTCCCTTTTAGACCGTATTGAAGTAGTTCGTAGCGGAGGCTCTGCCCTTTATGGATCGAACGCTATTGCCGGTACCATAAACATCATTACAAAAGATCCTGTGCTTAATTCGTGGCAGGTTTCCTCCACTTTGGGACTTATAAATGCAGAAGTAGCAGACAAAACAATCAACATGGATGCCACGGTGGTGAGTGAAGATCTAAGCAGCGGAATTACAGTTTTTGGAATGAAGCGCGACCGTGGCAGCTATGATGCCAATGCCGACGGCTTTACTGAAATAACAGCCTTGACCAATACAACCTTAGGAGCCAAAGCTTTCATGACTCCCGGGAACAAAAGTAAATTAACGCTGGATTTCACTGCTCTGGAAGAATACAGGCGCGGGGGAAATCGGCTGGATCTGGCACCACATCTTACAGATATTACCGAAGCACTCGATCATAACATCATTATTGGAGGCCTTACCTATGATATTCATAATATAGGAGGAAGAAATTTTCTGTCCCTGTACAGCTCCGGACAGTATACAGGTAGAAAAAGCTACTATGGCGGACTTGGCGGCGGAAGAACCAGGCAGGATTCCATAGCAGCAGCGAACTCCTATGGGAATACAGATGATTTATCGTTCCTCACAGGAGGGCAATTTACCCGAAATTTCCTTGACAATCAGGACGTTCTGACTGTGGGAACGGAATACAATCTTAACAGCACACAGGACAATATCCCCGGCTATGAAAGAACCATAAACCAGGAAGTACACTCTGTGGGGGCTTTTGCACAATATGAGTGGAAACCTGCCGGTACATTTACCGCTCTATTAGGTGGGCGTGTTGACTATGTTCATGTGGAAGGAGATTATACGGTTCAGGATATCTACAGGACATCATCAGTTGAAAAAACCGTTTTCAGCCCAAGAATTACTTTAATGTACCGGCCCAAAGAATCCTGGATGTTTAGAGGAGGATATGCTCGTGGATTCCGCGCACCGCAAGCTTTTAATGAAGATTTGCACATTTCTTCTGTAGGGGGCGAACCACAGTTTGTAATCCTGTCTCAGGATTTGACAACCGAATTCTCCAACGCATTTACAGCTTCATTAAATTTCTCAAGAAATTTCAACAATTTACAGTCAAACTTTCTCCTGGAAGGCTTTTATACCGAGCTGCAAAATCCATTCACGACTGTAAGCACAGGAGCCAGTTTGCCTAACGGCTCCATCCTGCAGGAGGTGCGCAATGGCAGTGGAGCCTACGTTGCCGGCACAAATGTTGAATTGGGAATTTCCCCGTCCTCCAGGTCTGCCTTTATGCTAGGCGGAACATTGCAAAAATCAAGATACAAAAAAGCCCAGGTGCTGTTTGATACCAAGGAAAATAATGCGCAGGAGCCGGACGTGGTTATTTCAGAATTTGTCCGAAATCCGGAATTCTATGGTTATTTCAACATAAACCTCTCGGTTCTGGGAGAGAGTAGCATTGACCTTACCGGCACCTATACCGGCTCTATGATCGTTCCCCTGGTAATTAGTGAAACAGGATATGTACAGCTTAATAAGAGTAATCCTTTCTACGATGTAAATATTAAACTGAATCACCACATCCACATAAATGAAAACCTTCAGGTAAACATTTTTGGAGGTGTCCAAAACATTTTTGACAGTTACCAGGACGATTTTGATACCGGCCCTACCCGTGATTCAGGATATGTCTATGGCCCGTCCTTACCAAGGAGTGTATACTTCGGATTAAAATTTGGAAATCTTCATAATCTTTAAACTTTTAAGTAATGCTGAGACCTGTGATTTTACTCATGTTCATAATTATGTGTGCCTCTATTCCTGCTTCAGGCCAGCAGCAGAGTGGGGTAAAATGGATCACCTTTGAACAATTAGAAGATTCTCTACGTCACAGTCCTAAAAAGACAGTACTTTACTTTACGGCAGCGTGGTGCGTATACTGCAGAAAAATGGACCAAAACGCTTTCAAAAATCCTGAAGTGGTCCAAATTCTTAACAATGAGTATTTCGCCGTAAAAATGGATGTTGAGAGCCTTGATACCATTCGTTTTGATGGAAGACAGTTTTTTAATGAACAGGCAAAAACACGGCGCAATGGAGTACATCAATTACCACTATTATTAGCCAGCCGGAAAAATAAGAAGTTTAGCGTTCCGGCTCTTATATTACTTGATGAAAACTTCAGGCAGGTGCACAGGAAGTTTGAATACCTTACTTCTCAGGATTTGAAAAATTTTCTTACAAAAAGTCGTTTTTAGACATTTTAAACTGGCAGGAACATTATAGAATAATTATTTCAAATCTTTTCATGAGAGTCATGCGAAAATACAGGCTGTTGCACACCCAAAATTAATTATCGTTTATGAGTTAAAATACCTTTTTCGAATCACTTTCCATTTTACTTATTTTTCACGCTTTTTGTTTTATCAAAATGAATAGCTTATGAGCATTTCTTATCATCCTTTAAAAGGTTTATAAGATGCTATTGCTTAATTATAATTGATTTGTGACTGTGTTGAACTGAATATTCTGAAAAGAAATAAAAAAGGTCATCTAAAATCACTTTTAGACGACCTTCTTTAAAATAGTTACTATTCTTAATGTTCATGGTCATCATGATCGTCGTGATTTCCTGCAATATGAATCTCCAGGAACGCCTGCTCCTCATTACCTGCCGCATCAGTCACATAGACTCCAAAATGATAATGCCCTTCACTAATAGCCTCCCCGCCTATTTCGGCAGGTACAGGGATGTGATGATGTGCCTCAAAGCTGGTTTGCCCGTTTTCTATAGTATATACCTCACTATAACTCCATGGGTTATCCTGGTGATCTTCTTGTTTAGTCATCGCGTGGGTATGCCCGTCAAAGGCGCTATGAATCTCAATTTTGTATGAAGCTAACTCCACATTGTCGGTAAACAAAGCGTCGAAATGTATTTCCCCACCCGGGGCAATCTCTTCCTCATCATGAGGTTCTGCAATGGAAATTTCAGGGGCTTCGGTGTCAATTATTACATCGTCATCTTCGCTACAGGAAGCTAAAAACAATGAAGCGGTAATACTGAATAAATAAACTAATTTGGTTTTCATTTTTATACTATTTAAGTGTGTTTTATTAAGTTTTACAGGCTTTACAGCCTTATCTTGAATTCAGGAAAACAATTAAAGGGCGGACCCCGAAGCTGAAAATTAAAGTCTTCCTGATGCACATAATCCTCAAGGCTAAAAAAATTCAGAGTTGCCTGTGGTGTTACACAATTATTGTTCTTAAGGCCATATTGAGAGGGTAAAACTGAAGGAAAACTATTCAAATAATAATGGCAGGTATGAACTAGATAATTACGATCTGCTTTCTTAAAAGAGGTGCTGTTTTCAGAAGAATAGCTATGCGATACCACCAGGTAATGCATACCGCTTACCACCTGCGGGAAAAGGAATCCTGCAAGAAGTAAAATCGCGATATGTCGTTTAAAAACCTGCATTAATTAAGAGGTATTTTAAACATTAACTGAATGTTCCTGCCCATCTCGGGAATCTCAAGGGCCCTGTAAAAGTTGGTGTGATTAAAATATTTAGTGTTGAAAATATTCGTTGCCTGCAGGTTGACAGTGGCTTTAAAATCCCCAAGATTCAGGTTTGTTCTTAAACCTCCTCCAAAGATCATATAGCCGGGAGTGATCTGTTCATTTTGGGCAATACGATCCTGCTCCAGTGCATAATTTGTATTGGTGAAAATCTCAGTATCTTCAAAAGTCTTTGAATCCTTCAGTAATGTGTAACCAACTTCAGTAAATCCATTAACCGGCGGGGTAAAGGGTAAGGGAAAGTTTCGGGATCTGTTGGTATTAATTTGCCGGTTGTACAAATACTCAAAAGTGAGTTGTGCGCGCCATTTTTCAGCAAAAACTTTATGGATATCCAACTCCACTCCTGTTAAGATCGCCCGGCTTTCAGTGAATTTATAGATCTGGCCGGCGTGCGGGAGAATGGAAAATTCCCCGCTGGGATTTAAAAAGATGTAGTTGTCAAAGTAATACAGGTAAGGGCTGAAAGAGGCACTGAAGGAATCCTTGTTGTAATTTAATTTAGTGTCGAGTACATAACCTTTTTCCGCGTTCAGATTGGGATCTCCCTGTTCGTGGCGGAAGGAGCCGTGATGAATTCCATTTGCTCCCAGTTCTATAGCCGTTGGCAGCCGAAAGCTTGTACCTGCATTTAGCGATAAATCCCAGTTTTCATGGAAATTATACAAAACGCCTCCCATAAAATTGAAATTGCTGAAATCCCTCTGGGTTTCGCTGCTTCGGGTCGCATAGTTATTTGCAATGGTTTCAGTTCTTCCGTTGTCAATAAGATATTCGTACAGGTTGGGATCATAGAAGCCTTCCATGTCAATCCTGCTTAGATCCAGCCTTGCACCCAGATTGAGGTTTATCTTTTCTGAAGCTTGGTAAGAATGGGTGGCGTAAACCCCCTGATTTGTACGGTAATATTCCGGCAGCAAGAAATTAAATCCGGTGATGGAATTATTCTGAATCTGGGTCTGTATTCCCATGCTGCTGCTATGGGATTCATTAAAATCCCTGCTGTATTGGGCCTGGAAATCATAGGTGGTTAGGTTGAAGTCAAGTTCCAGATCAGGATTGACTTCCGGAGCAACCTGGCCGGTATAATGCGTATGGAACCGACTCCATTCCTGCCGGTGATTATTCTGAAAGCCCAGAGTTACTTCCCACGAATAATTGTGGAAAAACCATTCGTTTTTATTGATGATCTTCAAATGATTTACACGTTGAAAAGGATATTCTATATTCCGTTGGTCCCCATCGTCCTGTACCCGGCTAAGAGTAGGAATTCCGTGGGCCCCGGGAAAAAACCCCGATTTGAAATATACATTACTGAGGCTTAGAGTTCCTTTATAGTGACTTCCCAGGTACCCTATTTGCCCGTACAGATCAACTTCTTTTCCCGCAGTGTTTTTCAACCTTTCGTTATATATGGGAATGTTTCGGTTTAAATAAAGGATATTATCTGTCGGGACAGAATAATCGCCAAATTCGCTTCCCGTTGCTTTGAGTTTGTAGAAAAGTCTATTTGTTCTAAAAAATAGATTGGTAGAGGCGGCAATGGTATTGTTGACACTTTTGGTAAAACCGATTACTTCTCCTGCAAATCCTTCTACGGGCACCCTGTCGTTAATGATCTTAATTAATCCTCCAATAGCGTCGCTGCCGTGCTCAATGGCACCAACACCTTTGACTACTTCCACATTTTCTACTGAAAAGGCATCTATTTCAAGTCCGTGGTCTGCCCCCCATTGCTGGCCTTCCTGCTTAATTCCATTTTCACTTACAGCTACCCGGTTAAATCCAAGTCCGCGGATGATAGGTTTGGATGCTCCTGCCCCTATTTCCACGGAATTCACTCCCGGAAGTTTTTCCAGAGAGCTGGCAAGGGATCCGGAAAAATGCTCCTGAAGATATTCATCACTAATTTTTTCTACATTTTCTGAAGAAGTTCGACGTAAATTCCCCTCTAAAATAACGGTCTCAAGGTTTGCCGCTGATTCAGATAACTGAAAATTAATCACAGTACTCTCCGAAAGTGAGACCACTGTATCCAGCGTATGAAACCCAAGATAGGAGATACTAATGGTGTATTCACCTTCCTTTAGATTACCAATATGGTAATGACCATTTTCACCGGCTAAGGCAAACTTCTTGTTGATATGGATATGGGCATTTTCCAGCCCCAAATCTTGTTCATCTACAACTCTTCCTTCCAGGTTCAATTGCTGGGAGTAAGAAAAATTTAGGAAAATGATGAAAAGTAATAAAACAAGCAAAAGTTGTTTCATAGGAAAAATACTGTGATTAATTAAAAAAGAATAATTCAGAAATTCGGTATTGAAAAAGCCGATTTCTGAAAAAAGTTTTTTAGCTAATCACTACAGGGGGTGCCCTAAGAGAAAATAAAGGATTGGGAAAAAGGTTTACAGTTTCTGCAAGGGAAATAAAATATACGGTTTCCCTTTGCGGAGAAAAAACCTCATAAGTATAAAAAATAGGTGCATCGGCAGTGGCAATTCGGAAATCACACAAATCGCAGTCTACAGATGCCTGGGAAAACTTCTGGCTTAAAGCCGAATCATTTTCAGAAGAACTTATTTCATGTTCAAAAGCATGTAGAGCCGGCAACAGGCTTCCAGCTAAAATCACTATGGTTAACACAGTACTTATATATGCTTTCATCAATTTCATGAAGTGCAAAGGTAAGCTTCCGGATTTTAAAACCAATGAAAAATTTTAATTTCTGAGAGTCACTCGTTTTTTGTAGAGCATAACTCTCTTTTCAGCTCCCAAATCTACCATAACTTACCTGCGCAGGATCCTGTGCTGTTTTTATAGCGTACGGGAAGTTAAGCGTTAAGTAAAAACAGCATAGGGCGCATTATGGAATGTTCTGGTTATGCAGCCAATTTTCATAAGCCTCTTTTTCGTTAGGGTTTTCCAGGAAGTAGCGATCGCACAAAATTCTTGGTTGCTCCTGAAGTTTTTGATTTTTTGATTCTATTACCTCAAACCCTAAATATCCAATCAAGCTGATCAGAAGGATCAAACAACATCCCAAAATCATCCCTAAATTCTTAGGAAGGATATAAGCGTTCTTCAGCTTTTCATCAATGGCTGCTAGTTTTTCTGCGGCGAGTGTTTCTTTTTCCTGTTGCTTCTGAAAGAAAAAATTCAGATGTTCTTCCATTACTTTTGTACTTATAGGAATACTACGGTTTTGAAGTTCGTTCGTCATCTTCTTCAACTGCAGAAGACCTACCTGGAAATCCTGCATTTCATCAGCCATTAGCTCCATAATTTCATCCAATTTCTTCATCTATTTTTGTCTTTAATATGCCATTCCTATCCCTGTATCCAATACTCTTTTGATGGTTTGTTTTACCAGGTCTTTTGCTATTTTATTTATGATCCCGGTGCTGAGCTGTACCGTGCTGTTTAATAGCTGCAATGACTTTGGAGCTTCTTTTAGTTTGGTGATGCTATCGTTCTGACTGATGCCAAGGATAATTTTATTGCCACTCATAGATCTATGGATCTCGCTTCCTTTAAGGTTTACTCCATTATATTCAAACCGGAAACCCTGCAGCTGTCTTGACTTGTTGAAATTCGGGATTACCTTCACCTGATGCTCCTGCATTCTTTTGATGTACTCGTCCAGGGATTTAGGCCTGGACTGCAGCACTTTTTCATGGATGTTTTGAACCTCTTTCCGGTGTTGCTGGAATTCCTGTAGTTTCTCCTGTTGTACTTCCTTTACTCTTATAAAACCTAATTGTTTCGCCACATTATCTGCGGCAATCTGGCTTCGTTTTCCAATAAAGCTGTCCTTATATACTTCGCCTGTAAGACTGATGCGGTTGGCGTAGATGTGGATATGGGTATGCTCCTTATCCCTATGGACAAAACCAATGGCCTGATGATTTTTCAGGTTCATCTCCTTCAAAAATTCTTTTGCAACCTTACCAAGATCTTCAGAAGATAAATGTTTACCATCTTCTATGGTGGGACTGACGACAAAACTAAGGGTGTTGTTAATGCACCTTTCGTTCTGCGATTGGATGATCTTGAATTCTTCCGTAATTTCTAAGGGGGTATCTCCCGCCAGGTATTCCTTGAGGACTACTTCCGCTTCTTTCTCCTGGTTCCAGCCATATGCTAAGGAAGCCCTGGTGCTGGATATAGCATGTCCTTTCCCTATCATTTTTTAAAGTTTTTTAGGTGAGTCCTGATTTCTTCCGCAAGTTCCACTACAGTTGCAGCTAGTTTTGGATCCCGTTTTTTGAACATATTGCTGATGCGGGAAAAGTTGTTCTTGTACTGTACCAGCATCCGGTAATATTCCAGTTGCTCCGGAGTCATTCGTTCCACAATATTTCTTTCAAAGGCAGTAGAGCGAAGATATTCTGAAAGGGAAATTCCTGCCCTGGCCGCTCTTCTTTTGAGCAGCTTTTTCTCGTATATCGAGCAGCGGATCTGGATGTATTCCCTTTTCATTTAATTTTCTTTAAAATCTTTGCGACCTCCGGGAGTAAAGCGGGATTGTCATGATAATGACACATCTCGCTTTGCTCTTCAAAATGATATTTATATGAAGTTTTAATTAATTTTTACCTGTAGCCATTTTTTCATTATTAGCAATAAAATATTTGTCATCTCTGTTTTTCACGAGCATTTCATTGAGGTCTTTATATCCTTCATACAGGCTACTCCCGTCCTGATACTGCGGATAAATCCTTAGGATATTTCCAGTTGCTTCTATTCCGGAAAGATCTCTGTCCAGGTATAAGGTCACTGTTTTATAATGTGCAAAGAGCGGAAGGACTTCAGGTATAAAAGACAGGGAATTCAGAATTAGTAAATCTGCTCTCTCTGTCTCTTCCGGAATTATAACTGCCAATGATAACAGGTCAAACATTCCTTCAAGTACAATTAGCTTTTCTCCCCCCTTCTTTAAATAGGAATAACTTTTAGGTGCAGTGGAACTTTTACAGTAAATATTCCGAAGTTCCCATCCGCCTGAATGGTTCTGCAGTCCCAAAGCAAAGAATATTTTTCTTCCGCATTCATACCGGATCTCCCTACAGTACGTTTTTGCAATCTCCATAGGAATCTTGCGGGAAGAAAGGTACTTCTGCAGTAAACCATGTTCTATATTCAAAACCTGTAAGATTCTATTTTTCGGTTCGGGTCTTTGCCTATTACTTTCGAAATTAGAGTAGGACTGAGAAACTGGTATTCCTTCTGATAAAAAAGCCAGTGCTTCTGCTACCGAACAATTGGAAATTAGGCATACCAGGTCGATCACATTTCCTCCTTTTCCGATTCCGAAGTCGTACCACCTGTTGAGCCGAAAAGACACTTTAAAAGAGGCCTGGGTTTCTGACCGAAGGGGACTCAGAAACCAGGCTTCTTTTTCCGATTTGCGGCTGGGGAAGTGCCCTAGCTTTGTCAGCGCTTTGACGATGCAAATGCTACGGGCTGTTTCACAGCTCATTCTTTTTGTTTTCATCAGCATTTTATTTAGAGCTATTTGTTATGTTATGACAGATTTATTCTTTTTCTTCTTTTGTCATCATTTTTATTTTTGATGACAGTTTGATGACAAAATGATGACAGCCTGAACCCTTACTATTACTGGTCTTATCTTATTCTGTCATCAATTCATCAAAAAATAAATAGTAATTCAAAGTTTTACCCTCAAAAGCAGCTTTCATTTTGATGAAACGATGACAGCAGCTGGAACCTCCCGCAAACACTGGAGATTCCCTGTCATCGTTTTGTCATCATTTCATCGTTTTATACTTCGGAAGAGAGAATTCAGCTGATTTTATCATCCTCAAAATTCTCCAGAAGGAAATTTTTATTTATAGTGAAATATCGTCCTTTAGCTTCTCTGAAAGTAGCAGTACCATCTCCCCAGAGCAGGAACTTTTGGTAGCGGTTTGAATTGGGCTGGTTTTCCAGTTTCCAGTCCTTCTTCAGGATTTTCCGAATTTGGGTAAGATCGGTTCGAAGTCGGGATTTACTAATGGCATTATAGGCATCCATCGGACAAAGATCCAGCGCATCCAGATCCTGGTCCTCCATCACCATCAGAAGCATATTGGCCAGTTCCCTTTCCACCCTGTTCCGGTTATTCTGCACCAGTTTTTTCAAAGCAGGAGTTTCTATTTGATCAGCAGAAAACCACATCCGGGTTTGGTGCCTGGAATGGAGCTTTCGATTCTTCAGGTAAAACAGAAATGCAGGAACCTCTTTGGCTAAGGCTTTCAGAAATTCCGTTTGCTCTTTCTTTATCACAGGAACCTGTAATACCCAGAAGCGGGTTTCGTGATGGTCTATCTTGATAAAGTTCTCTTCATTATTACTGCAGAGGATAAACTTGCCGAAGAATTCTACTTCCCGCTTATCTTTTCCTTTTGCCTCGAGTTTGTTAATATTTGTAGTACTTAAGTATTTGATCCTTTCGGTTAATTCCTCTTTGTTGAACAATACTTCATCGATACAGATCAGGAGCTTGTTCGCCCAATCAGCATTGAACTGGCTGGTGAAGCTGTCATTGGTGAGATAGGTAAGGTTATTTTCAAAGATAAGTTTCAGCCATTTAAGAAAAGTGCTTTTCCCTGTGGAGCGTTCCCGTGAGACCAGGCATAGGATCGGTAGGATTTGTGTAGGCTTGGTAAATAGGAGTTGCAGGTAATCCAGACCCAATTCGTAATGAGCTCCAAAAATATGCTTCACAAAACTCAATGAGACCTGACAATCCCCTTCTTGTAGATTATGGCTCAGGGGCGCATAGGTATTATAGAAGTTATGATAGGATGATTTGAAATTCAGATGATCGGGAATACAGGTGAAGCCATCAAACTTCGATATACCTGCAAGGTAGGTCTTGCCATGATCCTGCCGGATAGTTTCAATATTCCACGGAACAAGGGATTCATTAACATGACCGGAAATACTTGGTGCTTTTACTAATTTGTAATACTGGGTCCCAACTCGTATATATAAATCCTCCCTTTCCATGGATATCTTTCATCTTCATTAAAGTAATGACAAATCATCAATTAAATTTAATAAAAGAATCCTTTAGTTGAACAAAAAATAATATTTATTTATTTTGACTGAGAATAATGTAATTTGATACCGTTTAGAAGAAAACCCACGGGATAAAAGCATCAAATGACATTAAATAACACTTTTCTTTAAACAGGGCAAAAATAGTCCTTGAGGGCTTGAGCACAAAAAAAAGCCAAAAAGGAATTAATGCGTATATAAGCTTTAAAAAAAGACTGTACCAATATCAAAAATCAACAACATTGTTCAATGCTTTATCTGTCTCTTGACTAATAAAATATGATTGATACATCATTGTAGTTGTTACTGAAGAATGCCTATATAATTGTTGAAGCATTTGAACAGGAATTTTATCCCCTGCAATATTTCCGAAACTATGTCTAGAGATGTGCATTGTTAGCTTTTTTGTGATACCAGACTTCCTTGCTATTTCTTTTAAATGCCCATTCAGCCATTTGTTGGCAATTTTTGCTTTGGCATAAATTTGTTTTTGATCATTAGGATCAACAACTTTTAATTCCGGAAAAACGAAGTCATCCGCACCTCGTCTAAATTGAGTATATTGATTTAAAATAGAATGAATTTTATCAGGAAGTTGTAGAGACACCAATTTTGAATTTTTATTCATTGTATAATGAATGCGGTTGTCATAAATATCACTCCATCGGATTTTCAACACATCGGCAACTCTAATTCCCGCAAGATAGAAACTAAAAAGCCATACGTTCCTTGTATGAAACTCCTCTTCTGTGAGATTTGTTAGTTTCTCACTGCTCTGGACTTCTTGTACCGTTAGACCAACTTTTCGGGTATCAGGAAATTTGATTTTTACTTTGTCTTTCCCGAAAGGATAAAACTTTCGGTCTATTAAACCTTGTCTGATCGCTCGATTATATAGTAGCCGTATTAGGACAAGATGATTCGCTATCGTCCTTTCAGACAGGTTTCTAGAATTTCTTAAAAAAATAGTATACTTTCTAAGAAAATTTTCATTGAGATCCTGAAAAGATAGCTGCCTGGACCTTACAAAACTTGCTATATGTCCAATGTAAGCCTTATCTACTGTTAGCCGTCCAAACTTATTGTTTGCTTTGATTTCATCCAGGTGGGCATCTGCAATATCAAAAAAGTTTTTGTCTGAACTTAAAAAAAGAATTTCCGTTTTTATTTGAGCTGCAGAAAAATCTTTTCCTTCAGATTGTAATTGTAAAAGAAATCTATTCGTTTCAGCTAATTTTGTAAGCAAAAGATTATTTAAACGTGGAGCGTTAGGATGTGATTTTTTGACCACGCTTTTCATTTCATCCCAATGGCTCCGTTCAATATAATGACCAATATACAAGTAAGATGATTTTCTAAATTTCGTTAAACGAATAGCCAAAGGGTAAAGGCCTTTTTTATTCGGTTTTTTACGGAGAGTTATAGATGCACTGGAATTCATAACATACTGATATTTACCTTTTAAAGATATATATTTTTGGTACAACATAGGTACAACAAATGCTGATATTAAACCCTTTTAAATGATATTATCTGATACTAAAAAATATATAAGTAATTGATTTTGAGTCCTTTTAGTGTTTGTTGTGTTAATTTTTTAACAACTTAGGATCTAGTGCCTCGCGGTGTGGGAGTTCGAGTCTCCCCGCCCGCACAACGAGCGAAAGCCGACTTTTTAAAGTCGGCTTTTTTATTTATTGTGACCCGTCAAGGCAAAAAAAGCTCTTCATATTGAAGGGCTTTCTCAATTCTCAACTGCCGGGAACTTCAGCATAGTCAATTTACCGCACCTATACATACAGCAACTGCATTTCCTCCAGCTGTCCTTCTAACTGGCCGCACGAATCATTTAGAAGATGCGTTATGAGTTCACCTATGGCATCCTGCCTCTCTTCAGATTTTCCCATAAATTGAATTTTGCTCCAGCCCCTAACGTCACACACCATCATTCCTTTAGAATCTTTAATGGTTTGCCCGGCACTGTGGTAGTAAACGGGAAACTCAATAGTTTCCATTGCCAGCATGGTTTTTTCTTTCGCTATCATAACTTTAGTTTTAAATTTAAGCAAAGATATTCCTGCTTTACCGAAGAAGTTTTACTACTGCGTTAAGGATGCCATAAACCTTTTACCCCAGTGTTAATAATCTCATTCCTGAAAGGAGTTTGAATAATCTGAAGAAGCATTTATCAAAAAAGCCGGTGCAAAACCGGCTTTTTTAATACTTAAGATGGATGCGCTTACCAGCGCTGATGAACTTCCGGTTTAATATAATTTTCATAAATTTCATTCATCTTTTTCTTTTTTTCAGCTGAAAGTTCGGGAAGCTCGTACACCGAAAGATTACTGAGCAAATGTTCCTTTTTTGAAGCACCGGGAATAATACAGCTCACCTCATCAAACTGAAGGATCCACTTCAGCGCAACGGGTGCAAGATTTGGAATATCGGGAAATAGTTGTTTTAAAGCATTTACAGCTTTTAGTCCGCGGTCAAAATCTACTCCCGCAAAAGTCTCTCCCTGGTCAAAAGCTTCCCCGTTACGATTAAAATTACGGTGATCTTCCTTGTCAAAAGTGGTATTTTCATCGAATTTTCCGGTGAGTAATCCGCTGGCCAAAGGCACCCTCGCAATTACACCCACATTTTTTTCTTTTGCTTTCTTAAAAAACAACTCTGAAGGTCTTTGCCGAAAAAGATTGAAAATGATTTGCACCGTCGCTACATTTTCAAATTCCATAGCCTTGATTGCTTCTTCCACCTTTTCCACACTCACTCCAAGATTCTGCACTTTTCCCTGCTCCTTAAGACGCTCAAATGTTTCAAAAATTTCAGGACGATAATATACGTCTGTCGGCGGACAATGCAACTGCACCAAATCCAGCGTCTCCAAGCCCGTTCTTTGAAGGCTGTCTTCCACAAACTTTATGAGAACTTCCGGCTGGTAACCAGAATTCACATGCGGATTTATTTGCCTGCCACATTTGGTTGCTACATATATTTTCTCAGATCTTGATCTTACTACACGGCCCACAGCTTTTTCACTCATTCCATCTTCATACACATCTGCGGTATCTATGAAATTCACTCCGTTATCTATGGCAGTATTTATTATGGAATCGGCAGTGGCATCATCAAATCCCGAACCCCATTTTCCACCAACTTGCCAGGTGCCAAGAGATATTTCGGAAATATTCAATCCTGTTTTTCCTAATGTTCTATATTTCATTTTTTATAGTTTTTCCTAAAATTAAAGATTCTATTAGCTACAGTAAAAATTTTCGCTTATTTAAATATGAAATTCGCTGGAAACTGGGTTCAATTTACATGTTCTTTTTTTGGTCATAAAATCGGCAAAAGCACAAAATTTGACGCTAAAAAGATAAACTCAAGTGAGAAATTTAACAGAGGAAAAAATTAATTGTGAGAAAAATTCACAATGATTATTCACTGTTAATCATCTAGTTACTTTCATTTATGGCAAGAATATAATTGAGCAAAGTATTAACATTACTCCTGAATTAAATTCCTACATTTTAAACTAAATTCGCCAAAGTTCTAAACCTCGGAAAAACAGTAGGTTTCTTATTGATTTTCCGATTAAGCAAAGTTTTTGGTCGCACCTGAATCTAATATTCTTTTTTACTCTTTGTGCCTCATTTTGTTGGTGATGATTGTATTTACTGCCTACCAACTCATCCTGGTCATGCGCAGCAATGTGAATTACGAAAAGAAACTTCAGAAAATTGAAAAGAAGGCGCAGCTTAGAAAGCTCCGGGAAACTAAAAAAATGGAGAAGAGAGCAGCACGCTACAGACAGAGGTCGGCCAGCTAGTGCTTCAAAAATGGCATTTCAGCCACCCTTTACCTCCTTCTATTACTTACCTTTTTTAAATATTTACCTCGAGGATTTTTTTTATGCAACTAATTTAGATTCCCGAATATCCCGTAGCACGAAGCAGTACCGCATCAATGTGTGAGACGTTGTTTTGATATTCCTCATTCTCAAGATGATATAACTTCAGCTCATAGAATTCCCGAATGGAAGTTTGACAAACAGCTTCTGAATTAGCTAAAAAACAAAGTAGGATAATTAATAAAGAGGATAAATTTTTCATAGGGCTTGGTTTCGTTTTATTGCTCCAGAATTTGCTGTAATCCATCTTCAGAAACATTCAGCAATCCAGATGAAGGTAAACGCCGGGTCATTGTTCGCCAGTTCTTATCTTTCTTAAAAATAGTTTTCAAAAGCGGCAACGCCTCCTCTAACCTGCCACTATTGGCAAGTGCAATAGCAGTCCAGTATTTCATCTCAAGATTTTCGGGGAATAATTCCTGCGCTTTTCCATACTGCTCCAAGGCCTCCTCCACATCATTTTCCTCCATGGCCAAATCTCCACGATTCATAAACTCATAAGCCCTTGCTACAGATAGAAGACGCTCCAATTCCGTTAAAGGTTGCGAATGATCATCTACTCTAAGGTCAATCTTTTTCTCTTCCCAGGAATTCTCTACACGGTCACGCCCCACCACGATAAGGGCAGCAGATTGTTTTCCGCGAATGTCCCCTCCTGCAGACTGAGCCGCTTGCAAAACCTTAACCACCCGTTCGGCCAGAGGTAAACCTGAATGCTCCTGAAAAGCCGCTTTCATGACCGGCACCACTTCATCGTTCAACATCATATTCGCCTGTACCGAAAAATTTCGCCCCACATAATGAGAAGCCGACTCCACACAATTTTTTCCGGTATAGGCCGCTGCCTCTCCCATGTTATCCAAAAATGCCACCTGGCGGTAAGCTTGCCCCGAATCCTCAGACACCAATTTTTCTAACGCTTCAGAAGCAGAAGTTCCTTCAGCCATTAATGAAAGCCCCTTAGGACCATAAGCAGGATTTACAAAAGATTGAGTAGCCACCACACCCACACCGGCTTTCCCCCATGAAACAATAGAACCTACAGAAAACCAATGACTTTGTACGCCTACCGCCATTTCACCGGTAATCGAATCCCGGGCAACAATGGAAAAAGTATGTGCAAATGCGTCTTTTGAAGGAGAATATTCCTGGGCTACCGATTGGCCATTAATTAAAAGTAAAATCAGAAAGGCAAATAAACTGGTTTTCATCATAGAAGGATTTAAAATCCTTTAAATATATACATTTTCTGAGAAGAAATACATCATGAAGTTCGTGGACCACAATGAAAAAAATAGTGAGACCTTAGCAGCCAGTAGACAAAAAAAGTCCCGATAATTCAATTATTGCAGCTCTAATTGTAGGGATTAGATTCTGAAACTCCTGAAGGATCGGGACGCATATTTAATTAAGAAACGAGGGACTTTTATTTTCGGCTTTTTAAAGCCCTATAAGCATAATATCCAATTCCAAAGGCAGCTGCTGTACCTATAGTAGCCACACTACCTCTTTTTATAAAAGATTTTCCCACTTTCAATGCTGCTGTTTTCGCCAGCAGTTTCATGGTAGATGTAAGTACTTCTTTCAAATTTTCATTGGAATATTTCGCTAACATTTTTTCCTTTTACTATTCTTGAGAAAGAGGTTCTCCTTGTTTCTTTTTGTACAATTTATATCCAAGGTAACCTGCGCCGGCAACGGCTCCCCATTTTAGAAGGCTTCCCGTCATTTTAAATCCTTTTTTTGCAGCCCATAACTTGGCTCCTTTTTCTGCTGCTTCTTTCGCAGTTTTCTTCACGTCCATAATTTGTTTATTTTAGTTTGATGTAAGATCGGGATAGATTCGAACCCAACACGTTAAGAACTTTCCAAATAACACTTTTTTAACGATAAACAAAGCTGCTCCAAAATAACCTTTTTGAAACACTGCATTAACATGGGCATACCACTTAAGATCTTCTTATTTATCGTTCCCGTAAGATTTGTCAAGAAATAAATAGCACTCTTCATTAATGGCATTTTCCACCCGAGTTTCCAAGTCTACAATTAAAACCGGCGGATTCTTCTCTGCAGCTTTTGCCGAAGGCCACTGCGGCAAACCTTCTTCATTAGGATTTCCGGTTTTGATAAAATTTTCAAGATACTGCTGAATGGTCTCTGAAAACAGATTATATATCTTTGATCAAGGTAAAATTTTCGTTTCGGCTAAGATTTCCGAGGAAATATTTTATTTCTACAGCATGCGGAACGGCCGCAGGCTTGGTAGTTCCAACCTGCTTGTGAATCAAAAGATTCTTCAATAGTGCCTTTCTTGAAGAGTGATTCGCACCGTGCTTTGCTCCTGTGCGATCATTGTTCTCCCTATGATACAGAAAACAAAAGTTAGGAGATAAATTCTTTTTTAATGAGTTTCAATATTGGCGGTTAGATTTATAAAGATGGAACGAATCTCCCTAAATCTACCATAAAGGAGCTGATATGTTTACATGGAGGAGGTAATTATTTAGGCCTCAATGTTAATCTATTTCTAAAAATGCATTAAGAGCTTCATAAACAGGGCAGAGATGGGCCACAAAGACAATATTTTTGAGAATAACTAAGAAATCTATATATGACTTCCGGAAATCAAATTCTTACACAAGCCCCACCACGCGAAGAAGAAATGGAATCGCAATTTGAAGATTTCATTATTGCAGGTAATCACCCCTGTGTGATGGCACAAAGCGTTTTCACACAAAAACAAGTTGATTTTCACGCCTATGGCGAAATTGGAACGCCTGCTGCGGCAGGGGAAATTCTGGAAGATCTAAAATCTTACCTTTCTAAATACGATTTCAGCTCTAACGACTTCTTCACTTTTGTCGCTGCTTTCAGGAATACTGAAAAAATGAGTGAAGAGGAGTTTGAACAAAAACTCTGGCAACAGCTGCAATACATTCATGAAATTGATGAAGCGGCCTGGGATGAAGAGGTAAGCCCCGAAGCTGATAGTAAAAATTTTAGCTTTAGCATTGCAGGTAAAGCTTTTTACCTGGTGGGGATGCACCCAGGTAGCTCAAGAATGGCCCGACAGAGTCCTTTCCCGGTGATGGTTTTCAACCTGCACTGGCAGTTTGAGAAATTACGTGAAATGGGTGCGTATGGAAACGTACGGAATAAAATAAGAGAAAGAGATTTTGAACTTCAGGGGAATAACAACCCTATGCTGGAAGATTTTGGAGAGAAAAGTGAAGCCCGGCAGTATAGTGGTCGCGCAGTGGGTGAAAAGTGGAAATGTCCTTTTCACCACAAATAGACCTTCACGCGTTTGTGCTTCTACAAATTTTATAACTTCGTAAAACCACTTTTCTAATTACTTCGAAACAGGAAACTTTTCAGCATTTATTTTATTTATGATTCAAAAAATTGAAAAACAATCGGGTGCCGCTTTTAAGCTTCAAAAAGGGCAAAAATTGAAGGTTATTGATCCAAAGGGACAACAGGTTAGTGATATGGTACTTTTTAATGCCGATGATTCAAAAGAAAAGATTTCTTCAGGAAAAACGCTAGATTTCGAAGAAAGTATTTTGATCACTAAAGGAAACCATCTCTGGAGCAACCGAAGCCGGAAAATGATGAATATCCTGGAAGACACGAACGGTCGCAACGACTTTTTGCTTGCGCCCTGCAGTCCTGAGACTTTTAAAATCATGTACAACAACCCAAATTACCACCCGAGTTGCTTTGAAAATTTATACACCAACCTGGCTCCTTATGGTATTGAACCCGATGATGTCCCTACTGCATTCAATATTTTTATGAATGTACAATTTGATGCTGAAGGGAAATTGAGCGTTGATCCACCCTTAAGTAAGGCCGGGGATCACGTTCTTTTTGAAGCCGAAATGGATCTTATCGTAGCTCTCACCGCATGCTCCGCTGAAGACAGTAATGGCGGAAGTTTTAAACCAATTCATTACGAGATAATTTAAAACGAACGGAAAACGCACACGTTCCCGCTCATTTTGAAAACTATTTTAAAATGCCATTTTTCAACAGTATCCTAAACTGGCTTTAGAATCCACCTAAAAAAAGACATTTCCTACTGTAAAGATTTAATTGAGAAAATCTTTTGCTATGCTACTTCTCATATGTTCGTCATCCGGAATTTCATTATGCAATTCTGAAAGAAATTCAGAATGACGGCGTTTGATTACCTATACTTTGAAATTCTTTAAGCTTTCCCCGTAGGTTTTATAAGAAGCTCATTTACGTTCACACTGTCCGGTTGAGAAACTGCATATAATACAGCATCGGCGATGTTCTCGGGCTCAAGATGAGGTTCTTCATCGTAGCTGTAATCTTTTTCTTTAAGCAGTTCGCTATCGCTAATATCATCCCTAAGATTGGTCGCCACCGTTCCCGGTTCAATAGAAGTTACTCTGATATTAAAATCTGGTGATAGTTCCATTCGCATTGCTCTTGAAAGCTCAATAATCGCCGCTTTGGAAGCTCCATACACCGCACCACCTTTAAAGATCTCTTTCCCATCAACAGAAGCAATATTTACAATATGGCCACTTTTTCGCACTTTCATGGGCGGAAGCGCCTCATGAATGCAGCGCAGCGTACCTTTCACATTAACTTCTATGGTTTGCAACCATTCATCGAGATGACGATTCTTGAGATACGTGAGCGGCATGACTCCGGCGCAATTCACCAATATGTCTACCTGCCCGAGTTCCCGGTAGATGTCTTCAAAAGCACCCTGCACACTTCCGGTATCGGTAACATCCAGACGAACAGCCAAGGTATCGGTTTCTAATTCCTTTTCTAATTTCTGTAGCTTATCGATGCTGCGACTTGCCAGCGCCACCTTACAACCTTTTGAAGAAAGTTTGCGGGCAATGGCTTCCCCAATGCCGCTACTGGCACCTGTCACAACTGCTACTTTATTTTTAAGTTCCATTTTTTCTGATTTTTCTCAAGATCGATTTTTTATGATGAGTGAGCAGTTAAAGACTTTTTAAATAACAGGACTTTAACTTCGTAACGGTTACTTTAAAAATTAATTTCCGAAAGAATGGACGCAATAAAATTTGTCACTCCAAATTTATCTCTGCCTAAATTTAACTTCAAACTTACAAATGATTTTACTGGATTCACATAACATAAAAGTTGATGTTTTTGCAAATTCGCCAAATCTGCTTTCCTTTACAGTTATGTATCAGCCTAAAAAATATCGAAAAGAAGATCCTGCCTATATCTTCGAATTTATAAAACAAAACCCATTTGCCACTTTCGTGATGCAGGGGAAGCAGCTACTTGCAACGCATATTCCGATACTCGTTCAGGGAAAACCGGAGGACTTTACATTATACGGACATATTGCCAATCACAATGAACAGTATGAGTCTTTAAAAGACGGTGAGGAAGCTCTATTGATCTTTAAAGGCGCCGATGGATATGTTTCTTCTTCATGGTATCAGGAAAAGGATATTAGCACCTGGGATTATTCGGCGGTGCATGTAAATGTAAGGCTGAAGCTTCAGTCCCGCAACGAGTTGGAAAATTCTCTTGAAAAATTAATTGCACATTTTGAAGAGGGGCAGGAGAAGCCTTTGTACTACCACGAACTTCCAAAGCAAATGGTGGAAGATCACCTACCACACATCACCGGCTTTTGGTGTGAGCCAATAAGAATTCAGGCAGTGGCGAAACTACACCAGACTTACGGTAAGCAAGATGTACATTCTGTCGTGGAGCATTTAAAGACAAGGGGGGAAACATCGGCCTTAGCAAAAGACATTGAAGAAGAAAATAAGCTAAAAGATTAAGGTTAAAAAAGGCTTGCTTTCTTCAACCATTCCGCCCCGAAAAGAGGGCGGATTTGGATGAACAACAATTTCATTTATCACTGCAATATCGCTAATCCTCATATGAGATCCTGTAGACGATTCCGTTTTCATCATCGGTTACCAGGAGCGAACCATCTGGCAATTCAGTGAGGCCTACCAGGCGTGCGAAACGTGATTGACCATCATCGGTTAGAAAACCCGTGACAAAATCTTCAGAATTTACAGGTTTTCCATTTTCAAAATCTACTTTCATGATCTTATAACCCGAAGCAGGTTTGCGGTTCCAGGAACCCCTAAAAGTGACAAAAGCTGAATTTCTATACTCTTCAGGAAACATTTCGCCCTCGTAAAACTTCAGATTCATGGGCGCACTATGGGCGGTGAAGAGCATTTCAGGTTCTGTAGACATCTCGGCATATTCTTTCCAGCTCATGTCGGCAGGTTCATCGGCTTCATTGATTTTTCCGTCAGCATAAATGTAAGGCCAGCCATAATTTGAACCTTCGGTAATGCGGTTTAGTTCTTCCTTTTGCTCATTATCTCCCAGCCAGTCTATGCCATGATCCATCCCGAAAAGCTCATTTGTCTCCGGGTGCCAGTCAAACCCTATGGTGTTCCTTAATCCTTTGGCAAAAATGGTTCTATTGCTGCCATCGGGATTTGCACGAAGCATCGTAGCATTTTCTTCACGAGTCTCATCACAGGCGTTGCAAGTACTTCCTACAGAAATATATAACATCCCATCGGGTCCAAATGCTATTGTTCTATTTGGATGCTGCCCGCCATCGGGAAGATTTTCTATGATCTTTTCCAGTTCCCCTACGGTACCATCTTCATTCATGGGCGCACTAAAAACTTCATTTACAGTAATGAGATAAAACATATTGTCATGAAAGGCAAGGCCATGAGATTGTGGTTTAGAAGCGATCACCTGCTGTTGATCTGCCTTCCCGTCGTTGTTGGTGTCCTTAAGCAGAAGCACCTCATCCTGGCGTGTACTTACATAGATATTTCCCTGAGGGCTCACCTCGATGATACGCGGATTTTTAAGACCCTCAGCAAATTTTTCAATTTTAAAGCCTGCCGGTAACTGCAACTGGGAAATACGTTCATCTGTAGCTTTGACAATTTTAGGCTTAAAGATATGTCCCGTAATACTTTCAGAAATAATGCTGTCCTGCTGTTGCGCGTTCAATGAAATACTGCCTAGAAATAGAAGTAGTAGAATTTTTCTCATAACAATTTGATTTTTAATCTTTTCAAGATCAAAAATTAGTTGTTAATCTTCAGAAACTGAGTTAAGGCTTGGTTAAAACAAAGGAATCTTTGCTTCTAGAATTATGGCTAAATAAGTGTTTCGAGGTACTGAAAGAACAACACGGCAAGAAGGCAAAATAAAAGAAGCGCTACTACGACAACTTTATTAACTTTAAAGGGATTCATATAACTGGTAAATTATGAGGATAAAAGTATGTAATACACTTTTCCTAGCAATGTTTCTTAACAAAGGTTTAAAATAACTCATAAATCCTGCCCCAAAAAGTGCTTTCTAAGGGAAGATTTAAGCAGCAAATACAGAAAGGCCACAAAAGAACATTAAGTAAAAAAATGTCTTATGCGGCCTCTTTTTTACTACTTTAAAAGCTGAAGAAATGCCTCACAAAGCAGTACGGCTAAATTATCTATAAATAGGAATTTTTAAACCTAAATAGACATCGGTTGTTTTACTGGAATCGGAAATATAATTACTAATTATAGAACCGGAACCTAGGCTTAATGGTCCTAAACGCAATCCAGCACCCATTATCAATCCATCATACTGCCTTAAGCCCACAGGAAGATAAAAACTAAACCACCTGGCCTGGTAACGCGGCGTAGCCACCAAAGAATTGATGATCCTGTTAGCCTGTGCCTTTTCTGCCCCTATCAAGGAGAGAGACCCCTGCAGGCTTACAAAGAGCCGCTTCTGCATTTTGTAATCCACAAAAGCATGAAATGCGGTGGGAAGGCTAATAGTACTTTTTAATTCTTCTTCAACACCTTCATAATTTTCTTCCAGTACTGTTTGTAAATCATCTTCAAATTCACTTTGGTCTACAGAGTTGTTTAGATCGTAGGTAGTCACCATGCTTTCGCTATAAGAAATACTTCCAATATCGGTTACAGAAACACCTATTTTTACTGTGTAATCGCTGTGAGCAATAGTATCAAGACTACTGTAAGGGCGATATTCATAAGCAAAACCTATATCGCCCCCAAAGCCGGAACTTAAATTTTCAAAATCAATTTCTCCACTATCAAAATCCTGACTGCTACCATAGCTGAAAGCACCCGAGGAAGACAGAACCTCTGTGGAAGCATTGTACTGCCCTATCGCAGAGGAGGTATTCATAAAGGTGGAACCTGCTCCCTGCAGGTATTTGAGAGTAACTCCTCCTTTAAGGAAATTGCTGCCGTTATCCATAAGGATATGTCCGTAAGTAAAACCTATTTCTCCCCATGCATGTATGGTCCCGCTGAAATTATTTAATTCAAAATCAAAATTTTCATTCTCATCAAAATCTTCAGAAATATTTTCATAGAGGGTACCATTTAAATTATTAAGATTTAGAAAAACTCTTGCCCTGGTAATGATCCCAATACTGCTTTTAGGAGTGAGATTAAAAATGAAAGAGGGCCCAAGAACATCTGTATTCAGAAAAAACTGGTTTTGATCTGAAGGGAACTCCTCCATACTGTCATCAAAACTAAAGCCTTCCTCACTTTCCAAAATACTGCCTATATCCATACCTAAATAGTCGCTTCCGCCAAAAGCACTGACAGATAAAAGATTAATATCTGCTCTTTGCCTACTGTCTACTACTGAAGAAGGATTAAGCGTAATTCCCTGAATTCCGCTATAATGATCCAGAGTATGGCCTATGTAAGATTGTGAAAAAGAAGCCGTGCACCAAAAGAGCCCCAAAACTGTAAATGCTTGTTGTAGTTTTTTCATGGTTGATATTTATTTCATAATAAACCTACACCAATTTTCCTCTGAAAGAAATACCTATAAGTAGGTATTTCTCTAAACCACTTCAGCCTTGGAACACAAACGTCACAATCAATTAATAGTGTCGAAGTTTAACACTATTGTTTTGTCAACCCCGTTTAAAGACTTCCCTTGTCCTATTTTTTTAAAATCATACGAAGGCTTTTCGAGATAACTCATATTTCAAATACGAAACAGCATTGAGCAGACCCACTTTAAATAAAGACCTTCCAGATTTCCAATTTTTGTACTATTCAGAAAAACCAGGAGCCATCTTTCCCTTAGATATTGAATAATAAAATCCACCGGATTATGCTCGATTCCTCTATCAGAATATAAGTAACCCGATAATTTTCTTCAGCAAATAAAAAATTCATAGAAGCCCTTAAACAAAAAAGCCTCTCCTAAATAGGAAAAGCTTCTCATTGGTTTACTAAACCAAGGTAAATCAAAAGATTTACCACAAACAACACAACTAATCGTAAGTACTGAAAAAGCTCTGAGCTTTTTATATTATGTTTAGCTCGACACTTCGAGCCGAAATCAAGTCAATTTCTTAAGCTGTAAAACATCCAAAACTGCAATAACTCTGAACTTAACAGAATTTTATCCCTTCAATGTTTTGAAAGCAGCAGGCAAATATATAATTACTAGTTTTTAATAGACAATAAAAATTGAAGAATTTAAGCTGCTGAAGACCCTCTGGAACCCTTATACACCCTGGTGAAAAATGTAGCTGAAGCGCAGAAAGGTACTGCCTGATTGATTAGTAGGGAAAAAGATGACCTTACCTTCAGAAGAATTTTCGAAAAACATATTATTCGAAGAGGCAATGTAACTTCTTTTCCTATAGAGCGCCAAGGGAAGATAATGCAGAAAACATTGTAAACTCGACCAATGAAAAATTATGTAAAGTTTATTTTACTAAATGTAAAGTTTTATTTTCTAGTAAGAAATTTTTATATACTTTCGTGTAAAGTAAACTTTACAAACTTGAAACTATGAAAAATTCTAATGAAAACTTTCAGGCCAGGATCAGGAAGAACACAGTTAATCTTGCTAAATGGACCGCTGCCTGGGTAATTACAATGGCTATCGTCTCCTTTGGGGCCAAATTAATCTGGGATTTTAATCCTGTAATCAGTGGAGTTGCAATTGCTGTGAACTTTGCTATAGGAATTGGAATGATCCTGGCCAACAGGAGACATCTTAAGGCACAGGATGAAATGCAGCGCAAGATTCAACTTGAAGCAATGGGAATAAGCCTTGGTATAGCAGTAGTAGCGGGCTTAGCTTATTCCATGATGGACATTGCAAATTTGATTCATTACGATGCAGAAATTTCCCACCTGGTGGTTCTAATTGCTCTCACTTATTTAGCTGGAGTTATTTACGGAAGTTATAGGTACAAATGAAAAACAGGATCAAAATACTCAGGGCCGAACACGACCTGACACAGGCAGATTTAGCAGAAAAACTGGATGTTTCCAGGCAAACCATTAACGCTATAGAAAAAGGAAAATTTGACCCAAGCCTGCCCCTGGCTTTTAAGATGGCTTCATTATTTCAGAAACCAATAGAAGAAATATTTTATTTTGCAGAAAAAACAGATGTAAACCCGTGATTCATGAGATTTTAAAAATGGTATTTAGAAGTTCATTTCCTTGCCTACTTTTTATCTAATGTACATCAAAATTGCAAATGTCACTTCTTGCAAAAGGGCTGGAATGCTTTGGAAATAGTTCTTCATGCAGGTTCGAGATCAATAAAACCTGATATTCTTATCCAAAAGTGACATTTTTAAGCATATTTCTCGAAAGCTCAGCTCAGAAAAGCGTTGGAATTTTATCCTTTCCGGCGCTTCCATGGAATAAATTAACTTTTAAAGATGTATGCTGTAAAATATTGAAAATCTTCATGCTCACATCATGACATGCCTCCTGGGTTGTTAAACATTAGAGAAGTACTTGTTAGAAAAACCAAAATTTCAAGGTAGACAGCGTTTATTCTGTTATTTTCGCCATCATAAACTTAAAAATATTATCATGAAAGATCTTATCGAAAACATCCAGACTACTTTTGAATCGTTTCAGAAAGATGCCAATACCCAATTAGAAGACGGCAATAAAAGCGCTGGAACCAGAGCAAGAAAGTCATCTTTGGAACTTGAGAAATTATTAAAGGAATTCCGTAAAGTTTCTATTGCAGAATCTAAAAAATAAGGAAGGTATTCTTAGATCAGCCCCCATAAATATTCTTTGTGGGGGCTGATTCTTTTGCGTTGGAATTTAAATCCCCAACAATCTTTTTCCCGTGATAAGTACCTGCGCCAACAAGGTGATGAACCTCATGTATATTTTTATCGGTAATTTTTCCTGCCGCCACAATTTCGAATTTCCTGCCAGCTACTTTTAGCATCTTCTTCAAAATTTCTTCTCCTTCAAGAGCCGTTGATTTGCCTCCAGATGTCAATACAGCTGAAACCGCTTCAATTTTTAATAAATTTCTTACCGCATCTACAGGATTTGGGGTCTCATCTATGGCCTTATGAACTACTACTTTTAAAGGCGAAGCAATTTCGGCTAGTCTCTCAATTTGTTTAAAATTCAGAT
Organism: Salinimicrobium maris; assembly: GCF_049680855.1. Lineage (NCBI taxonomy): Bacteria > Pseudomonadati > Bacteroidota > Flavobacteriia > Flavobacteriales > Flavobacteriaceae > Salinimicrobium > Salinimicrobium maris. The sequence continues at coordinate 29,214 of NZ_JBMPGS010000001.1, forward strand.
TATGTTCTTTATCAAGGATTCCAAACACAACTCCTTCCACGCCCAGTTCTTTGCACAATTTTATGGAATCAATCATTTCATCGAACTCAGCTTCGGAATAAATAAAATCACCAGCCCGCGGCCTAATCATCACTCTTACCGGCAGTCCCGTTTTTACGGCCGCAACTATGAAATCCCTGGAGGGAGTGATCCCATCAAGATCCAATCGGTCGCATAGCTCAACCCTGTCTGCACCACGAATTTTTGCCTGTTTCACCTGCAATAAATTTCCCACACAGGCTTCTTTCTTGTAGCTGCTCATCATATACCCCATCTTTATTCCGAAGATAATAATTTTTTTGAACCATCTTATTTAATGGAAACCGTAAGAAGATTTTTTACTTTTGGTTTTCATTCCATGTTATGATTAGAATTCTTCTTTTAGCTATACTTTTTTTTACTCCCGGATTTCTTTCGGCTCAACTGGTAAATATTGAATCCAAACGTATGCAGACCGATTCGATACGTTATACTTTAAACGCAGACTTTTCATTTAATCATTCCAATAATGACGGTACCCAGGTCAACCAAATCGATGCTGCGCTAACTACCCAATTAAAATCAAAAGACCTTCGAAAAATCTATTTCTTTCTGGGTAGCTATCAGTTCATCGATTCCGGAGAAGAAAATCTACAAAATGCATGGTTTCTGCACGCCAGATTTAATTATAAAATTATTGAAATACTAAGATTGGAAAGTTTCATTCAGGGGCAATATAACCAACTTCTAATTGTAGAACAACGCAACCTCATTGGCGCAGGCTTGAGAACAAAATGGGTAGATAAAAAGCGTTTCACTGGTTATGCCGGAAATAGCTATATATATGAAGTGGAATATAGTGAGCAGGCAGGAACTACTAGATACAATCATCGCAACAGTACCTACTTTACGCTGTCCTATACAGCTAAATCTAATAAATTTTCTATAGCCAATACGATTTATTATCAACCGCTCTACATGGAATTGAATGACTACAGAATCCTCGAGCAATTTCGAATGGATATTCCACTTAGCAAATGGTTTAAGGTTTTCACAGTTTACAATTATTATTTTGACAGCAAAACTCCTTTGAATGCCCGGGAATACACTTCCAATCTAAATTTTGGTGCTGGACTGAGTTTTTAGAAAATTAGATAGAAAGTCACCATTCCGGATCATTCCTAAATGGATCATTTTCAAAAGTTGGGGAGGAATTTGCGAAGAGCCACACCAGAATTCACCCCATAAAAAAAGCCTCTCATTTCTGAAAGGCTTTTGCAATTTACGTTTGGACGAGATTCGAGCTATCCAGGAAATTTCTTGTTTGGCAAGGCCTTCGAAAGCGCCTATTTTAGCACTCACCGAATTCGGCACCGTTCAGAAAAGTTTAACTTCCTATTATGAGTCATATATCAAATGATATGAACTGGTATTATCCTAATCTCTGAACTTATTAATCTTTGCAGGACAGTTGAGGGCGCATTACAAAACTTAATTTACAAAACAATAAGTTAGCATCTAAATAGGGGATTCAAACTGAAGAGTTAAACAAATAATTTGAAAAAGCATATTTGAAAATTCTATCATTTAAAATGCAATTCTTCACTCTAAAAACAGCACTGACAAAGGTTGTCATGAGATGGTCTAAAATATAATATTTACTTATCTGTTTTTACGGATAGTAGAATTTCTTGCATGAAGAGTACTTTTAATAATGATTTTCCTGGGTTCAGGATTTGAATTTTTCTTATCGAGAAGGTTCAGCATCAAAGTCATAAGTTCCGTAGCCATTTCCTCTCTTGGCTGGGAAATAGCTGAAATAGAAGGAGTATGAATCTTAAAAAAATCATGATCATCAAAGGTAAGAATCCCGAATTTATCGATTAGTTCCGGCGAATTTTCTTTAAAAACCTCTAGTCCGCTTTGGGTAAGATAATTTGTAGAAAAATAGATTGAATCTAAATCTTCGCTAAAAATATAATCTTTAATCAACTCTTTTTGATGATCGTAATAACCTGCCTCAAATTCTATCTCAAGAATTTTTTCAGGCAAATCATGATTTTTAACTGCTCGTTGATAGCCTTTTTTCCTAGCCACCATTTGGGTTTGCCCCGTGTTCAAGGTAACAAAACCTATTTTTTTATACCCATTTTCAATGAGATGAAGTGCCGCGTTGTAAGAATCGTTATCATTGTCTATCCCAACATAATTGGTGTTTAAATCAGGAAAATAGCGGTCAAATAAAATTACCGGTTTTTCTTCATCCATTAATTCCTGTATATCTTCTTTTATACCCGGACTCGGACTCAAAATATATCCGTCTACCTGCCTTTCCTTAAAAAGTTTGATCAGTTCCCGGGATTTTAAATCCTTATTTTCATTACTGCAAAACAGTACCTTATAGCCTTTATCATAAGCCAAATCTTCTATTTTACGCGCTATACTTGCAAAAAAGTAGTTAGAAATATCCTCTACCATGAAGACAATAATCTTCGATTCTCCCGTCCTTAAACTTTGGGCGAGTTGATTAGGCTTGTAATTGATTTCTTTTACATAGGCCTTGACCTTTTTGATCATTTCATCGGAAATCTTTTTTTCTTTGGCCTTTCCATTTAAAACAAAGGAGACAGTTGTTACTGAAATATTTAATTTTTCGGCTATACCTTTAATAGATTGCTTTTTCGCTTTTTTCATGAAGAATGTTCGCTTCAAACCTAGAAATCAACCCCGCATCATCCTTACATAACTTCTCAGTTTCTGGATACGCTTCGTGTTTTAAGATTTGTGAAAATACATATATAAATCTATATATGGGCCACAAGACCTATATATATTATGGTGAAAAAATAAAGGAACATAATCTTATTTTTCAATATTTTTTACATGTTTACCATTAGAACATACTCAGACATAAATCGAGTCGCGTGAAGTAAAGAGGTTACAGGCCCATAAATAAATTATAAGGTGATCCTTCTTGAACACCTTATTTTAATAACTACTCCTTTAGAACGATAGGAGGTTTGATGCACTTTTTATTCTGCATCGTCATGAATTGCATTGATAACTTCAAGATTTGCTTCTCTTATCCGTTCAACATTCATCTTATCCTCCTTTCGGTCGTAGGTCATTAAACCATTAACCTCTCCTTCAACATCTGTGGTCTGGGTATAAACCGCTGCTGAAAAGCCTCTTTTTGCAAGTTTCTCCAGAGTATTGGTATATTCTATATACTTATCTGTCACTTCTTCAGAATTGTTGAACTGCACATATCCCCAGTTCTTTTCCGGCTGCCACAAGTGACCCTTTAGAGGCAGACCAATTCCGCCATATTCTCCCAATACGGTCACTCTTTGTGCATCGTACAGGTAAAGTTCGGGCCCGGGATAATTGTGAAGATCAAGTATATCACCGGTTTGAAAATGATTACCTCCACTTGCAGAATTGACAAGCCGGGAAGGATCATATTGTTTTGTCCATTCGGTAATTTCTTCAGTTTTGAACTGGCCCCACGCCTCATTAAAGGGAACCCACACTACAATGCTTGGGTAAGAATGAAGATAATCCATAATTTCTTTCCATTCTTTCCTATAAATCTGCTCTGAATTATTACTTCGCTGCAATTCATTCCCGTCAAAGTATTTTCTCATTTGCCAGATAGGTTGTTCATCACCATTAGGCATATCTTGCCACACCAGAATTCCAATTTCATCACAGTGGGTGTACCATCTCGCAGGCTCTACCTTTACGTGCTTTCGGATCATGTTAAAACCCCACTCCTTTGTTTTAATAATGTCATATTTTAAAGCCTCATCTGTTGGAGCTGTATAAAGCCCATCTGGCCACCAACCTTGATCGAGAGGACCAAAATGGAAGTAATCTTTATTGTTCAGCTGCATCCTCACCACTCCGTTTTCGTCCCTGCTGGTAGAGATTTTACGCATGGCAAAATATGTTTTTACCTCGTCTAAAATCTTTCCGTCACTAATTAACCGCACAACGGTTCTATATAAATAGGGTGACTCCGGAGACCAAAGCTTAGGGTTATCTAATTGGATTTCTACTTCCTGTCCCATTGCTGTTCTCACCTTCTTCAATTCCCTGCCGTTATCTAAAATGACAACTTCCACTAAATCTCCATAGTTGACCTTCGATATTTCAGGCTTCAGTTTAATGGTATTTCTATCTATATCTGGTGTGAATTTTAAATGTTCAAACCTTTTTTCAGACACAGGTTCTATCCACACCGTTTGCCAAATACCTGTCACCGGAGTATACCATATCCCTTCAGGATCTTTTACCTGTTTTCCACGCGGTTGCGGCCCCTCATTGGATGGATCCCAAACCCTAACAGTTAGGTTTTGGCCACCTGTCTTCAGGAAAGGAGTGATATCAAATGAAAAAGGTGCATATCCACCAGAGTGTGAGCCTATTTTTACGTCATTAAGCCATATATCTGCTTTCCAGTCTACAGCACCAAAATTTAAGATGACATTTTTGCGCTTCCAGCTGGAAGGAACATCAAAAGTTGTTTCATACCACAGTTCGTTTGAGGAACCAACGTTTTCCATAACTCCGGAAAGACTGGATTCTACCGGAAAAGGAACCAGAATTTTTCCATCATTTTTTTCAGGTTTTGATTCCCCTAATGGCCTAATGCTGTAATTCCATAATCCATTTAGATTCTTCCAGTCTTTGCGTTCCATTATGGGGCGAGGATATTCTTGTAAAACGTTATCAGGGTCTATTTCTGCAGCCCATTCAGTTTTAATTTTCTCACCTGCAGGAGCCCACTGGCCAATTAATTTGTAATGGTTAAAGAACGTGGTAATCACGAAAAACAAAATAATCTTCACTTTACAATTTGCCATAATATTGCTTTTAAATTTAAATCTCTGGTTCTTGAATGCTAAATTGAATTCGTTAAATCCCCTTTTTGGCGCACTAGCAAACTTGTAAAACCCAAGATAGACTGTTCTATTCCTCAAATTAAACCCTCGCCATTTTGTTTAAATGGGCTAATGCCACAGCATAAGCACCAAAACATATTGCCCTACTGGTTCCCAGGGTGGAAATTCCAATTGGAATTGCTTTTTCATCGGAATACTGAACTTCTTTATCGACAAAAGGAACCTTTATTTTTTTTGATTTAAAGTTTAAAAATTCCTCATAGGAATGGGAATCCTCCAGATTATAAACTTTAGAGACCAGTCTTGGCATTTTTTCTCCCGCATAATTCTCAATCTTTCCGTTTAAATGATCTACGATTTTTGGTATCAGGAATTCGGAGGCTCCGGCCATTCCTCCTCCTATCACCACTGGTCCGTCAATAAGAGTGATTGCGTTTGCCAAAGATTCTCCTATAATAATCGCCATTTCCTCAAATGCAGAAACAGCAGCAGCCTGATTCCCCTTTCTTTTGCCAGATGCAAATTCGTAAATTTCCTTTGGGGAATAGGAAGCGCTATCTTTCGAAAACTTTTTATACAGTCGTTGGATCCCTCTAATACTAATTCCTTCTTCCGCTATTAACCGGGGTTCTCTATAATTTCGCATAAGCCACATCTCACCGGCTGCCGAATTGTCTCCCTTACATATTGCACCATTAACGACCACTCCTCCTCCAAAGCCAGTTCCCAGTGTTATCCCAATTAAATTTTTGTAGGTCTTACCTGCATTTTTCTTGTTCAGGACCGCATTTACTTTGGGCAAAAATCCGGAAACAGCCTCTCCATATGTAAAAAGATCACCATCGTTATTAATAACGGTAGGAAGCTGAAAGATACCTTCCAGCATTGGGCCAAGAGCAACACCTCCACGGAATGATCCAAAATTAGGCAGGTCTCCAATTATTCCATTCTCATAATCAGCCGGGCCTGGAAAAGCAAAACTAATAGCTACCGGCTCTTGAGAGAGTTGATTTTTTATAGAAGTAAAACCATCTATTATCGTTTGTAGGCACAACTCAAGATTTGAAGGACTCGAATTTAAAATAATTGGCGGTACAATCTCTTCTCCCCCCTGTAAGGCTGAAAAAACAAAATTAGTACCTCCCGCGTCTAAGGTCATTACAATCCTTCTATCTTTATATATATTCATTACACTTTCAACATCTTTTATTTCCTGCTGTTAGATATTGCTTATCAAATCAGAAGGATAAATTTGTGTAAAACCAACTGGTATTCTACATTTTTAGAACATCTTTCCAAAGTGCATAAGATGTTTTTAAAATTTTACGGATTAGCTTTTAATTTTTATCTGTGACTAATTCAATTTTCCCACCGTTGATAAAAAGATCGTGAGGCACAAAGTAACCATCAATAGGTTGACCGTCTACTTGTATTTCACGCAGTTTTCTACCGGAATTGGGGTTGGTTATAACCAACTGCTTACTACCGGGAATGTTCCATTTAACCTCTTCAAAGATAGGCACTGTTACTATGTACTCATCATCGGCCGGTGAAAAAGAATATAGACCGGTAGCTGCCATGACATACCAGGAAGACATTTCTCCCGCATCATCCATTCCTGAAAGTGCCAACCCTTCTTCACCTATTCCGTAGTAATTCTCCAAGATATTATCAATGATCTCCTGAGATTTCTCTGGTTTGTTTATGAAATAATAAGAAAAAGGCGCTTCATGTCCTGGTTGATTTCCGTGGGAATATTGCCCTATAAAGCTGGAAACATTTCTTGCAATATGATTAGGGTTCCACGGCACGGTAAAAAGGGAATCCAGCTTCTTTTCAAAATTTTCTTCACCCCCGTAGAGCTTAATCAATCCAGTCATATCGTGGGGAACAAAAAAAGAAACCTGCCACGCATTGGCTTCTCTGAACATGTATTCATAATAGGGGTACTCTGAATCAAAAGGGCTTATCCAATCACCATTTTCGAGTCTACCGCGCATGAAGTTAGTAGAACTGTCAAAAACATTTTTATAATTACCTGATCTCTTCATTAAATCCTCATAATGCTGTGTATCTCCAAGCTCCTTTGCCAATAATGCAAGAGAATAATCGTCATAAGCATATTCCAGCGTTTTAGAAACACCTGCATTTCCTTTAGTCTCCACTTCCGGATTTTTTACATTAGGATCTGAAATATAGCCTTTATCAATATATTCCAGGATATGCGCTCTGGGTCCTTCCTCCTTATAAGCATTGTTCAAAAGTAATTCGTAAGCTTTTTCAACATCATATCCTCTCAACCCTCTTTTATAAGCACCCGAAATGAAAGGTGCAGCATGATCTCCATGGAAGAAATTAGGAATAAAACCTGTTTTTTCACCTTTTTCTATGAGAGATTTTATAACATCTCTGGTCACATCCGGAGAAACAATTGTCAACAGTACAAGCTTGTTCCTGTAAGTATCCCAAAATGAAGGATCTGTATAATAATTGAAATCTGCAGAGACCACGTCTCCGTTAACATCGGTAAATTCACCATTGACGTCACTCCTCAATGCCGGCCATAAAAAACTGCGATAGAAGGATGTATAAAACATTTCGTTTTGTTTTTCATTACCACCACTAACCTCAACGCTAGATAATAGAGTTTCCCAGGTTTCATTTGCTCTATTTCGAATTTCCTCGAAAGACGCCGTTCCTATTTCCTGTTCCAGGTTTTCTGCCGCATTCTCTGTACTAACATAGGAGAGACCGATTTTCATAAGCACCTCTTCGGAACCATCTTGTAAATAAACCATGGCATAACCGTCTCTTTCTCCCTGCTCGGTCACTTCAAAGTCTTCTATTACTGTATTGAGTTTAGCGACGAAATGAATTCTATCTCTTCCGACTCGCTGGTAGCCTCTGATTTCATTATTGCCATGGGTGGTGATCTCCCAATCGGAAACCCGATTGTTTGCTTTTCCTAAATCAAAAAGAATTTTCCTGTTTTTTTTATCCTCATAATTATATTCATGAATACCTGCTCTTAAGGTAGATGTTAGCCTTACCTTCACCTTGAAATCTTCAAGAAAGACTTCATAGAACCCGGGGGAAGCCTTTTCCGTATCATGAGAAAAAGTGGATTTAAAGGGATTTGAAGCCTCTCCGGAAACAGGTAAAACAGGAATATTCACCAAATTCCAATGGCCTTTGTTTGTATGTGCAAAGGCCAGAATCTCTTCATCTTCATATTCATATCCAGCACCGGAACCATATTCCGTAATAGGGCTGAGTTGCACCATAGCGTTTGGTAATGATGAACCTGGAAAAGTAAGACCCGCCCAAACCCGCCATCCTTCTGGAGGCGTATATCCAATCTTGTCGGGATCAGTAAGAGGTGCCGTACCAATAAAAGGATTCACCCATTTGGTGAATTTATTCTGGGAATTTGCTATCGAGCTATCCTCTGTTCTTTTCTTGGTCTTACAAGAAAAAACTAAAAGTAAAATTCCCAGAATGAGGAGTTTGTACGGAATGTTCTTAAGCTGTAGGACCATTATTTTACATATTAATTTTAAGTACTTACAATAATTTAAGTTCAAAAAAGCATTTTGGAGACCTTAAACTAATAAATGAGGCCTTTCCTGATATGTCTTCCATAAGAATTCTCCAAATAGGGTATTTGCCCATGCAAACCAGGATCTTGTGAAATTCTCAGGGTCATTTTTATGGAAGGTTTCATGCATAAAACCTGTGCCGGCATGAGTCGATTTTAAAGCTTGTATACATTGCTTTATTTCCTCATCATCCTTACTTGTCAAACCTTTCATAGTTATAGACATAGGCCAAACCATATCCATTCCTACATGAGGCCCGCCAATACCCTCTGCTGCCGTTCCCTTGAAGAAAAATGGATTATCCAGGGACCAAATAAAATCTCTTGTATTTCTGTAAACGGGATCTCCATCTTTAATAGCATCAAGATAAGGCAAGGATAAAAGGCTGGGAACGTTTGCATCATCCATCATTAATTTGTTACCAAATCCATCAATTTCAAATGCATAAACTTTTCCATACTTTTGATGCTCTACAACAGCATGTTCTTTTAATGCGTCCTGAACTTCTCTCTTTAATTCGTTTAGCTGGCTTGCGGTGGTGGAATCACCTGCAATTTCTTGCATCATTTCAGCAGCCTGTTCAAGGCTGACTACAGCAAAGAAATTAGACGGTATTAAGAATGAGAATACTGTAGCATCATCACTCGGTCTAAATGCCGAGCAGATAAGGCCAACAGGATTGACAGGATACCCATACCCATGCAGTGCCCTCGTATCTGTTGCCTTAGGCGTTTCCCTCTGAAAAGAATATTCGCCACGATCTTCCTTCTTTTGTTGATCTCTAAAAACTTTGAGAATATTCTTTACTGCTTTCTGCCATTCTTCATTAAAAGGAGACGTATCACCTGTTGTTTTCCAATAATTATATCCCAATCGAATAGGATAGCAAAGAGAATCTATTTCCCACTTCCGTTCATGAACTCCCGGTTCCATATCTGTAAGGTCAGAGAACCATTCACCTTTTTTATTCGGATCGTCATAAAATGCATTTGCATATGGATCTTTAAGTATGTAAGCGGTCTGCCGATTAATTACTCCGGCTATTAATTTCTTCAACTTTTCATCCTTATCTACAAATGCCATATAGGGCCAAACCTGAGCAGAACTATCTCTAAGCCACATAGCATCTATATCACCCGTGATCACGTAAGTATCTGGTCTTCCATTTTTTTCAGTATAGGTAACAGTCGTGTCGAGAGTGTTAGGAAAACAGTTGTTAAATATCCAACTCAACTCTCCATCTTTAACTTTTGACTGAAATTCTTTAATAGCATCTTCAATGGCCCTGCTTTCAAAGTTTCTCTGACCTTCAGAAGGTCTTACCACTGGGAATTTTCGCAGGCCGGGACCTGCGGCAACAGAAAAAGGGTTCATCATCAGCATTCCGCCGAATAATGCTGTATTTTGTATAAATTTTCTTCTCTGCATGATAAATTGTTTCTTTATTAATGTAGCTTTTTATTGTTCAAAATAACCTTGTTCATCCAGTAGAGCGGCAGCTTCCATAAGCATTAAACCACTTAACTGAGTAGTAAGATCGGTTCTTGATTCAGGTGCATTTCTCCAATCAGGTCCCGCGAGCATTCCGGGCCTGCTAAGGCTATTCTCATAAAATGTCTCGGCATTAAACTCCATGAAATCCACAAAATCTTCCCTGTCACTTTCAGGTATGTCTGGTTCAAGAATCAGCTGGGTAAAATATCTTACCAAAATACCTTTAAAAAGGCCTCCATCTCCCTGTCCTTCACTTTTTAGAACACCTTCCGTCGTTAATTCTGAACTCGTCATAAGGGAACGTGCAGTTTTTAAGGCATCATTCAGGTATTGCTCCTCCCCCGTTATATTGTAAAGCTTGAGACCCGCACCTATCCATGTTCCGGCATTATAGGTGAAAATCCAGTCCTTATTTACTACAGCTTCACCATTTTCGAGGCTTACACCATCCCATACGAGTCCGGTTACGGGATCTACGAGGTTGTTTTTTTGCCACTCATATATCTTTTTTGCCCATTCCAGATCTTCCGGATTTTGAGTTGCTTCATACAACCTTGTCCCCAGAATGACCGCTGGGCCATTGGAAACAGCATTTTTTTGGAATGGAGTATTCTTCTTCCATGTAATTCCTCCTCCAAGAACTTCATCGCTCCAGCTTAGCCGGATTTCATCCCATAAATATTCTGCAACTTCAAGATATTCATCATCACCAGTGGCATTATAAGCGCGCATACTTGAATTACCGAGCCACAGCATATCATCATTAAAAACATTTTGATATGACCCTCCATTTCTTATTTCTATGCCCCTTACCAAAGATTTCATTCTATCGAGATAAGCACCGTCATCGGTTCTCAGGTAAGCATCCACTAAAACGTGTAGTACATGAGCATTCGGCCAGTAGTGAAATGTACTGTTCCCGGTGTTATCCTGCACAAAGACCCCTTCAGATCCTAAATACGTGCCGTAAGTGGCATCCTGCATTGAATCGGCCGTAGCCGCCCAGTCGATAGCAATTTCTTCTTCTGTTTGCTGCGGATCTCTTAATGGCACCAAATCATCATTCGTGCAGGAAGCTGGAAGAATGACAGATAGTAACACCATTAATCTTCCAACAGTGATTGAACTTTTTTTCATAATTATTATAATTTAAAATCCCTTGGAAAGATCCAGGGGGATTACTGCAAATCTTGTCTTACTCGACTACTGTTACACGGTGGGTGTACTCTGGCACCTCAGCATTGAAAATGACTTCAACATCAACAGTACTCATATCTACCTCATCAGCAAACTTAAAGCTGTTATTCCAGCGGTCATTCGTAACCGGAACCATATGCCAGTAAGAGGCAGGGCTATCGGCATTCGGTCTCTGGTTATCTCCATTAGTGCTACCATACCATTCTTCCTGAGTTTCTCCGCCATTAACAACAGTAAACATAAATTTATAGCGCTCATCTCGCCCCCAGTCTTCCTGTCTGAACTCTACCTCCTGATCTTCGGCCATCCAGGTACCATTACCAACATAAGGAAGGTCAAACATAAACTCTTCATTAGGAGCAAACCAAAGTTGCAGATTTTGAATTTCGATCATTTCTGCATTACCATCGCTGAAATCTACCCGAATACGATAAACCTTTTCCTCACCTGTGTAGGCTGCTGTACCATTAATTTTTAATTTATCATCTTCAATATAATATGTTTCAGGTGTTCCGGAAGTTCTGGTGACAAACTGATATTCTCCTTCAGACAAGGAAGTGTAAACCTCATAAGTATTTGCACCTGTTTTCTTCATTGGAATGGCATTTCCTAAGTCATCACCTGCTTCAGTTGCTGAGCCGACCAAAAAGAGTTCATCAGGAGTTGGGAATCCTCCGGGGCGTTCTACTTCAATAGTTCTGTAAATCCCCGATTCCTGTACATTTATTCCTTTAGATGACCAAACTGTCCATTGAAGTCTTCCGGTACTTTGAGATTCAATCCCGGCCATTCCTGCAATTTGATTAAGTGTTGAAAAGGGTAAATTAAGTGTACGTTGCATACCTCGTCCATCTGAAGGTAAAACGTATACTGGGTCTGAGAAATCGCCTCCTTCAACATCAAATACCACATCATATAGCACTACGCCGTTGTCCTCTGCTTTTGCTGCCTGCCATTCAAAGACAGCAGAACTCTGTGCACCCAGATTGTAAAAAATATTGTCCTGGGGTGAATAAAGGCTTTCTACCTGAGAAACCTCATTGTTGGAAAGAGAATCATCCTCTTCACATCCCACTAAAAACACAGCAAGGGCTAAAAATATTAACTGGCTAATAACTTTTTTCATAATTTCCGATTTTTTGTTAAAACTTTTTCCCCGTTACCAATTCGGGTTCTGGGTTAAATTATCATTAATGAGTCGCTCATCTCTGGGAATTGGCCACAGGTAATGCCTGCTTGGATCGAAAGTCCTTTGGCTAACCTGCAGGTAAGTATTATTTGGACCAAACCTGGCACCACGCACCCAACCATTTAACACATCTTCCGCAATTTCCCATCGTCTGATATCAAAAATGCGAAGACCCTCCATAGCTAATTCAATCCTTCTTTCATTTCTTATAAGGTCTCTCAATTCTTCCTGACCGAGGGAAGAAGGATAGTCAAGGGCCGCGGGATCTGTGAATCCGGCACGTTCTCTAATTGGGCGAATGGTCATATTCCAGGTGCTTTCGTCAAACTCTCCTAACTCCATTTTTGCTTCGGCGTGCATCAACAGCACATCAGCATATCGAAGTAGTATTAAATTTAAACCGGATGCCAGTCCTGACTGATGTTCCGGATCAAAGTATTTCCTGAGGTAGTATCCTGTAGAAGTAGCAGACGATCCCGGTGCGTATTCATCCAGAGGTTCATCTGGATCTGAACCCGGTTCAATATAAATCGTGTGAGTGCTACCGTCAGGGTTTTCCCATTCATAGCCATGATATACCACTGTAGCCTCCAGCCTGGGATCTCTGTTTTCATAAGGATTCTCTTCATCGTATCCGGAACCAGCTTCAGAGATCATTTGACCGCTTGCTGTCAAATAACTGTCTACCAAATCTTGTGTTGGAGCCATTGCATTTAATCTGGCACCGGCAGATAATGGCGCCAAATCAAAGAATTCGCCCCAGGTTCTTAATTCGGGGACATATTGAATGCTAAAGATACCTTCCTGATTGTATTCATTTTCTGGAAGGAATAATCCCTCATAAGAAGGAAATAACCCATAGCTGCCATAAGCACCACCGTTAATAAGTTTTTCTGTTTCCTGAATTACTCCACTCCAGTTTCCTTCGTAAAGTTGCACTCTGGCTTTTAAAGCAACAGCCGCACCACTGGTAATTCTACCACGTTCAGCGGCTGGAAGTTCAGTATTAGCCGGTAACACTTCTGCTGCATGATCCAATTCAGACAAGATAAAAGAAAGTACCTCTTCTCTTGGAGTACGGGTGATTGTCTGCGCTTCTTCTATACTAATATCGGAATCAAGCAAAGGAATATCTCCGAACCAGGTCATTAACATGAAATGTTGAAAAGCTCTTATGAATCGTGCTTCTGCTTTCATTCTATTTAGAGTCTCTTCAGGTAAATCTGGCACTCTATCGATATTTTCCAGCAGAATATTGGTAGATTTTATACCAGCATAACGATCACTCCATTCCTGGCTTATTCTGGCTAAAGAAGCATCATAAGTTCCGGCCGCCAATGAGGCCGCGCCGGCGGCATCTCCCCTACCCATGTAAGCATTGTCTGAGGCTGCTTCATTATAAAAGAAATGGCTGCTACTGTACATCTGAGAATATGCGGTGTTAAGAAGACTTTGTGCCTTATCTTCACTCGTCCAGTAATTCGCATCAGTGAACTGATCTTCCGGCGCCAGATCAAGATCCAGCTTTTCACATCCTGACAAAGACAGAACGGCCATTATAAAAAAAGTAACTTTATATATTTTTTTCATTTCGCAAATTTTAAAATGTTATGTCTAATCCTAACCCATAGTAAACCATCGTTGGATATGCTCTTGCACTATTTGCCCCTCCAACGCCAAGACTGCTGTTAAATTCGGATAATTCTGGGTCCACAAATTTCACTTTTGAAAACGTCAACAGGTTCTGCCCTGTTAGATAAGTCCTAAATTTACGCATCCCTAGCTTTTCTGAAACATTGGACGGTAAAGTATATCCCAACTGGATATTTTTCAACCTTAAATAAGCCCCATCATATAAATACTGGTCAGATCCTCTTCTGTAGTTATTGGTGTTAGACTGAGTTCCGTTGTCAGCAAGTCGGGGATAACGTGCATCCGTATTTTGTGGCGTCCAGTAGTCTAGCTGGTGGTCATACATAGTCATACCGTAGTTATAATGAAACGGCTCTACCAATTCCCCGCGGATCATCATAGTTCGTTTTCCCACTCCCTGCAGGAAAACATTCAGGTCAAAGCCTTTTACATTCACGTTATAAGTCAACCCATAATTGAACCTCGGAAAAGGACTTCCGAAGATTACTTTATCATCATCATCAATTACACCATCTTCATTAACATCTACATACCGGTTATCACCTGGCTGAACCGAGAGACCAACAGGTACTGCGGCACCTTCAATTTCCTCAAGACTCTGAAAATAACCATCTTTTTTCAGCCCTACGTAAGACTGGTACGCATGACCTTCACGAAGCAGCACCTGTAGTTCCTCAACTCCTATGAGTCGCTCTTCTCCCTGGAAATCCAGGACTTTATTCCTGGAATCACCTACATTTACCGATAGGGCGTGAGTGAACAAATCACCATAGTTATAATATGTGGCGCTAAATTCCCAACCCCGGCTTCCAACTTTTCCAGCATTAAAATCAGGCAAATCGGCACCATACACTCCTGGCACTGCGGGTGGAACAAGAATGTCTGAAGTCACTTTATCGAAGTAGTCGAAGGAGACCGATAATTGACGGTCAAAGAATTCAGCATCCACACCCACATTAAGAGTTGCCGCTGTTTCCCACTGTATATCAGGATTAGCATAGTTATAACCTGTTCCACCTACCCCAGCATTGTTAAATCCATAGGCATTTTGAAAAGTAAAATAGGTGGTTTGATATTGAAAATCGCCAACGTTCTGGTTTCCAAGAAGACCATAGGAAGCCCTGAATTTTAAGCTCCCCATATTCTCCCTGTAGTTGGTCATGAAATCTTCCTGTGATATCATATATCCAAGGTTTACAGAAGGAAAGAACCCCCAACGAAGATCTTTTCTAAATCTAGACGAACCATCATAGCGAAAATTGAACTCTGCAATATATTTCTCGTCATAGGAATAAGCGACACGTCCAAATATGGAATTAAGCGCATTCTGGGAAGAACCCAGGTTAGAATTATAAGTATTATCAGTATTTTCATCAATTTCAGAATCAGTAATAGGGGTTCCAAGATCTGGGTCTGTATACCTCATGAATAATCCTACACCTCTCTGCTCATAACTTTCATTTGAAACTCCTAAAAGGACGTTTACATCATGAACCTCATCAAATATATTAGAGTATTCAGCCAGTAGTTGTGAATTTAAAGACAACCCTTTACTGGTTACATCATTCGTCGTGTTTTCATCTCCAAATACCCCCTGAGGATAAAAGTCTACCCTTGTTGTTCTCTGAAACATAGAATTAGCAAATAACCTTCCACCAAAAATTCCTCTTAATGAAAATTCATCTGTAATAGCTAATTCTGCAGTTAGGCTTCCGAAGATATCATCATTGTCATATCTGCGGAACCCGCCCTCTTCCAATATCCCTAACGGATTGAATTGTTGAAGCACATCATTGGTTAGATACCGCCCTTCTTCATCTATTTGTCTGTAATACAACGGAACACGGTTAGCATCTGCCATTAATGTTCCTGTGTTCGAAGCATGATCTTTTATTCTTTGCTTGGTATAAGCCAGTGTAGAGGTAAGTTTAAACCTTCCATATTCATTAATCAAGTTTATCCTGTAATTGTACCTCTGCATCCCTTTATCGGGCCCTACGAAATTGCTTTCCTGGTCAAAGTACCCCACTGAAACACGGTAGGAGGAGTTTTCATTACCTCCAGAAACTGAAATGTTATGGTTTTGCTGAATTGCATCTTGTACTATTTCATCGGCGAACCACTCCTCATCTCCATTTTCATAGAACTGGCGAATTTGTTCTGGCGTAAAAACCGCTGATCCGAGGTTTGAATTATAAGCCGATTCATTTCGTAAAATGGCATTTTCGTAACCTGATACTGGTTCAGCAAAATACTTAGGGTGATTGATTCCCATTATTCCATTGTACTCCACATTCATGGGACGGTTCTTATTTCCTTTCTTTGTAGTAATAAGAACCACCCCATTGTTGGCCCTCGATCCATAAATTGCTGCACTACCTGCATCTTTTAAAACCGATACACTTTCTATGTCTGCCGGATTTAGCCTATTAATATCTCCTCCAACAATTCCATCAATTACAACTAAGGGACTGTTGTTTCCGAGTGTACTAATCCCTCTAATATTCATATTTATTCCTGCACCAGGCTCTGAATTGGTTTGTTGAATGGTCAAACTGGGAGAGGTTCCCTGCAATGCCTGAGTCACATTTGACACCGGTCTTCCTTCAAGTGCTTCAGAAGAAACCTGATCAACTGCTGATACTACTCGAGACCTGCGCTGAGTACCATACCCTACAACAACAACTTCATCCAGGGCTTGTTGATCTTCAGCCAGTTCGACATTTATCACAGTTTCACCATCAACTTCTCTTTCAATAGTGTTCATACCCAGGTAAGAGAAAACCAGTACGGCATTCCCCGAACTAACTTCAATGCTGTACTCCCCATCAAAGTCTGTCATAACCCCGTTTGTAGTACCTTTTTCCAGGATATTTACTCCCGGAAGAGGAATTCCCGCCGTATTCGTTACATTACCCTCTATTAATACTGGATCTTGTTGATATGCAAAACTGCTCACGGTTCCTAAAAGAAAAAAGGCAGCGCTCAACAGGAATGATTCCACCAGAAATTTATGCCCGGCACGAAAACGTTTTCCTTTTAATTTTTGAAAGAATAATAAATTTCCCATCCAACTACTTTTAAATTGTTTAACAGAACATTAATGAAGAACTAAACTACTAAAACGTTTTAGGAAAACAAACAAAAATGAATTTTTTTTATTTGTTATTTTCAAACCTTCAATATTACCCCTTAATAATTATGACTTTAAGCGTTATTAGCCGTGCGGTTTAATAAAATGAAAAGAATACCAGCCTTAACTAAAAAATTAATTACTCTGCACTTCTTGGGAATTTTAATGATTTTTAACATCTGCCTCCTTTGCCTTAGGATCAATTTTATTTCCCTGTTTAGCACATGGAATTTTTATTTCACAAAAGCTAAAATCACTTTGACTGGTCTTTCTGAACTATTTTTCAAGGAATATTCTTTGACTTGAGCCGGTACGAGAAATGTTTCGGCATAATGGTACACCACAGATTTACTTCCAGAGATAACTTCAATGCTTTTTCCTTCAACTACGTTTAATACATGAGCCTTCCCTGAAGTATTAATTGTCACAGATGTATAGACCGTATACCTATTCACATCATACAAATGCTCTTTATGAGTAGGAAGGTGCTCTAAAATCCAGTTTTCATTAGCCTCCACTTCTAAAGGCCTTGAAATGAGTTCTTCTTCTACAGTGGTTCCCGCTCGTTCGAAAACAAGATTCGCCATACCTCGTTCGATATTTAAAGGTCTTGGCTTTCCGTCTAGATCGAGCCTTTGCCAATCATACATTTTAAATGTGTAGATGTAGGGAGTCGAACTTATTTCAAGCACTAAATTGTTTTTTCCGGAACTATGGATTGTTCCGGGGGGAATAAGATATAATCCATGTTTTTGTGAATTAAATTTCTGAACGTATTGAGTAATTTCAATTTCTTTGCTCTCCTGAAAGCTGGTTTCTAATGCACGACGGAATTCTACCGGACTAATGTTCTCCTGGAAACCGAGGTATACATGTGCATCATCTTTTTTGTCCAGAATATAATATGTCTCCTCTTGTGTAATATTCTCTCCAAAATGCCTTTTCATATACTCTTTCTGAGGATGGCATTGAATACTCAGGTTTCCCCCTTCAACAGTATCAAGAAAGTCGAAGCGAATTGGAAACTCATATTTATAAACCTCAAAATCATTCCCAAGTATTTCCTTTCCTGCATGAAACATCAGGAAATCGAAAGAAAATTCCAGCATGTAGCCATTACTTTCTATAATAATTCCATTTTCGGGGACAATTAATTCAAAGGACCAGGCATAATTAACAACATCATCAGATAATCCTTTTATCTTATCTTTAATCCAATGTCCTCCCCAGGCTCCCGGTGAAAACCAGGGCCTAGCCCTCAGAGGCCCCTCGACTATTGTGTTTATACTTTCTCGCCAATCATTTCCCTTTATCCAGGTAATATTTTCGCTCCTCTGGCCGTCAACCAGAAAATCTATTTTGCCGGTTAGTTCCTTTTTATGATTATTAAGGACGGGCCAATCGACGAAATAAAATCTTTTATACATGCTTTGAGAGCTACACGCTTGGGTGGCGCCAAGATTGGTAATGGATCCGGCTCTTGACCTGAATTGAATCTCATTTTTGCTTAATTCGAAAAAAACCACTTCCCCATCAACAGGTACTAAGGCTGCACCTATGCCGTAGAAAATAATGGGCTCTGCAGAAGCCTTTTTAACAAGGGCTACCAAGGCTTCTTTCTTAAAGAAATCAATTAAATGAAGATCACAAAGCTTTCCAAAAACAGGGTCGTCACCTCCGAGAAAAGGAGCAATTAATTCCTCAATTTTTTGCTCGTCTTTTAAAGCTGATTCTACATTGATCCAAACCGGTTCAATACCTTTTTTTTTAAAGGCAGTGTTCAGCTCTTCTTTAATATCCAGAAATCTCACCCCAACATAGCCATCAATCCTGATTGTTCTGGACGAAACTAATATTTCCGCCAAAGAATCATACCCATAATTAATTTGATCCATCCCAATCTCATGAGTTGGATAAATGTTATATTCGCTTACTTCACTCCCCTTTTTGACTGGAAATTCAAATTGTGTTGTTTTTCTTATCGGTCCTTTTAATTCCATCTTTTCTTCTAAATTCATTTAAAAAAGCTCATTTTATAAACTCCTAAACGTTAAAATTTAATTTCTATAAAGAGCAGGCTCAGGTTCTGATCCCATGGTAAATTCCAATACAGCGCCGTCTTTTAACACTGCCAGAGGGATTTCCTTTTTGGAATAGGGTACTCCGTTTAATGTTATTTCCTGTATATAATAATTATCAGGTTCATTGTTAATCGTTCTTATGATAAGGGTATTTCCTGCACCAACATCTACTTTTACTTCTTTAAAGAGAGGACTGCCAAACTGGAAACTGGGCTCGGTCTCTATTAATCCCTTTACATCAAATAGCCCTAAAGAAGACATCACATACCAAGCGCCCAACTGCCCCTGGTCTTCATCCTGCCCATATCCATATCCATGCACTTCCCCGGTTCCATAGAATTCGTTGCCTATTTCCCTTACCCATTTCTGGGTCAGCCATGGATGATCTGTATAATTAAAAAGCCAAGGAATATGAAGATTCGGCTGATTACCCTGGTTGTACAAATATTTTACACCTGCAAATGCATCTATTTCCTCTCCACCGAACTTGGTTTTTTCAGAAACCGTAAAAATGGAGTCTAATCGTTTTACAAACTTTTCTTCACCCATAGTAGATACCAATTCCTTAGGTGTATGTGGGACATAGAAGGTGTACTGCCACGCATTTCCTTCCTGAAATCCGACCCAGGGAGCAAAAGGATCAAAATCTGCCAGGAATTCTCCCGATGATGTTCTTGGTCTCACGAAATCTATAGACGCATCGTAGAGATTTTTCCAGTTGCGTGATAATTCCATTAATTCCTGATATTCTTTCTCCTTGCCAAGAGCCTTGGCAAATTGAGCCACCGCGTAACTGCTGTAACTATATTCTAAAGTATGTGACACAGAAAAAGCAGACCCCTCGGGATTAGTATCCCAACCAGGTGTGTAATCTATATATCCCTGTTCCACGAACTGGCCCAGGTCTGTTTTTCCTGCTCCTAGATTGCGATTGAGATGTTTCACTTCGTTCTCATAAGCTGCTTTAAAAGCAAGTTCTACATCATAATCGCGAATGCCACTTTGATATGCTGAAGCGATGATCAAGCCCACAAAATTGGTTCCTACTCCGGAAACGAATTTCGAATTGGCCAAACCATCCCCCAACCATCCGGAATTTTTATACACTGCTAAATGTGACTGCACAAAATCATTATAATACTCCGGCCACGCCAGGGTCCAGAGCTGCGTCAGGTTCCAGTAGGCGCCCCAAACAGAATCTGTATTATAGAATGTGAATTCAGGCTGTCCATTTTCATCTAAGGGTATTTGACCGACTGAACCATCATTTTCAGGAAATTCTCCATTTACATCATTTGCCAGTCCTCTTCCCAGGATGGCATGATACAGGCCTGTATAAAATTTCGTCTTATTTACTTCTGAAGTATCTGTTACCTTTAATTTACTCAATTCCTCAAACCAGACTTGTTCCGCAGCCAATCTTGCTTCCTCAAAAGAAAGGTCACGGGCTTCAATTTCTAAGTTTAATTTTGCATTTTCAACAGAAGTGTATGAAAAACCTGCTTTTATGGTAATTTCTTCTTCTGGAGCCGTATCAAAATTCAGGTAAAGACCCGCTCCTATTCCGGCAGCACTGGTGGTATTGGGAAAAACCTCTTCACCTTTAAATGTGCCGGTCTCCCTTGGCTCCTTGTCTACCACGCCATAAAAATACATCCTTATTTCTCCTTCAGGCTGATACTTTTTAACGTATTCAGGATAGGTAATCACCCATCCTTCAACCGTATGATTCTCTTCATTATAAGTCACCGAGGCATCCTTTACCTTCCCGCTTTCACCCAACTGATTTCCTATGTCTAAAATGATATGAGCTTCCTTGGATTCTGGAAATGTATACTTCTGAAAACCCACCCTTTTAGTGGCAGTAAGTTCAGCTGTAGTATTGTAATCTTTTAATTTCACCTTATAATATCCAGGTGTTGCCACTTCGTCTTCTTTATCAAATCGAGACCTGTATCCCAAATCTGGATTTTCCAAAGTTCCCGGTGTGGTTTGTAATTCTCCCGTAGTGGCGGCAAAAAGAAATCCGCCGATTTGAAATTCATGGAGATTGGCAAATCCTTCAAGACTGGTGTGTCTTCCGTCATAACCGACAGCTTCCCACCCATTTTCGTTTCCATAACTGCCGTTTGTTGAAGGACCCAGTTTTGCCATTCCAAAGGGTACTGCAGCCGGAGTGTAAAAAAACCATCTGCTATGCGCAGTTCCTATGTTGGGATCAACATACCCCAGTAAATCTTTAGTGATTACGGCCTCTTTTTCAGAAGTCACAGGGTTCATACAGGAGACTGACAGAGCTAAAACTGAAAGGCTAATAAGTAACTTGTTCATTTTTGACTTAATTTTTTAAATAAATAATAGGAGAAAAATACATAAGTCGCACAAAGGAGAAGTATCCCAAAGCTCATTGTAATCCCTGCACTTTTGTGCACGAAACCCATCACCGGGGGAATAACAGCACCACCAACAATTGCCATGATCATTAATCCGGAAATTTCACTGGACCGTTTCGGAATGCGGCTTATGGTGAGAGAAAAAATGAGCGGGAACAGGTTTCCGGAACTTAAACCGATTAAAAAAATGGCAGTTAAAGCCAGCGTTCCGGTAGGGGCAAGAATTAAACATAAAAGAAAAAAAACCGTCAATAATGATGACCAAAAAAGGAACTTTTCATTGCTAATCCTGGTCAATAATACTGCTCCGGCAAATCGGCTTATCATTAAAGCTAAAAAGTAAAGGCTTATTCCCAAAGATGCTTCTTCTAGCGGGATACTGAATTTCTGAACTAATAAATTTTGAATATTTGTGATCATACCTACATCCAGGCCTACAAGGAGAAAAATGGTAAGCACCATCGAGAGAACCAGAGGATTCTTCAGCAACCGAAGCGAAGTCTTGAAAGAGGCTTTTACATCTGACCGGTTTTCCTGAATAGGTGTAAAGGCAAGCCAAAGTCCAGAAATGATAGAGAAAAATCCATATACCAGAAAAACGTACAACCAATCACCGAAATAAGACACCGCTATTGTCACAATCACAGGACCCAATAATGAACTTAGAGATTTTATGAATTGAGAAAGGCTCATAAAACTGGAAAATTTTTCTTCACTCACCGTGTCCTGTAAAAGTGGATTAGAAGAAACCTGAATTATTGTGTTTCCTATTCCAAGAATGACAAAAGAAAGTAATAACGTGAGGTAAGAATAATAAATGAATGGCACAAACATTCCTAAGGCCGTGCAGAAAATACCAATGGTAAGAACCTTTCTTTTTCCGTAATTGTTCTGAAAGATTCCGACGGGAATAGAAAGAATAAAAAACCAAACGAAGACCATGGAAGGTATTAATTGCGCAAGCTCTGGGGACAGATCGAAATCGCGCTGTGCATAACCTACCGAAACACCTACAATATCTACAAAACCCATCACTATATAACAAAGAAGTACAGGAAGAATAAAATTTAAGTTCGTTTTATTCATGGCCTTTTCTTTTACATTGATTTTAGAGTAGGAATTAATGATGTGTAAAAATCATCTTCTAACAGAAGACTACTCCCTATTACCGCTGCCTCCTCTCCAAAATTCGAAATATATATTCTGGTATGCTTCACCTGCGCCATCAAACCCGGCATAAAATATTTTTTAGCTTTTGAAATGTTCCCTCCTATCACCAGCATTTCCGCTTCAAATTCCTGTAGGTAAGGCGCAAGAAATTTCCCTAGTTCTACTCCAAACCATTGAAAAGTTTCTGCAGCCTTTGTGTCATAAGCTGCTGTATCAGCTAATTCTTTTACACTGTTAACTGTTTTACCTGCAAGCTCATAATAATGTTTTTGAATGCCACGTGTAGAAAATACATCATCAGCATTTTTACCATGGTATACCTGGTTGTACAAAAAACCTCCTTTAGGAACCTTCGCATGGTCCAGAAGTGGCAGGCCTTTATGGAGGAAGCAGGAGCCTAAACCTGTCCCCAGAGTTATAGCGACTACTTTTTTCACTTCAGAAGCCGGGCCCATGGCAGTTTCAGCAATAGAAAATGCAGCTGCATCATTAATAAAACGAATCTTAGAAGCTGGTATATTTAATTTTTCAGCTAATTCCTCCCGAACATTTACTTCGTATAGCGCCTCCAGTTTTTCCACTCCAGAAATCATACTTATTCCTTCAAAATATTTGAAGGGTCCAGGAATAGCTATTCCCACTCCTACAATTTCCTGCCCTGACAGTTCAATTGATTTCTTAATAGTTTCAACCCACTGCCGAATAATGACATTTTTTGAAGCCATTGTGTCCACCGGCCTGTATACCCAGGTGTTCCTCTGCAATATTTTGTTCCTATGTTCAAACATACAGGATGCTACATGGCTTCCTCCAATATCTACACCTACGCTATACATCATCGTCTAATTTCAATCGAATAGGTAAACCTGTCATTCCGGTAATAACCGATATTATATTCTATTGGGCGATTCCCTGGGTCAGAAACAAACCTTTCCCGAATTAATATAGGGTCCTGCTTTTTTATCCTTAGAACTTCTGCATATTCATTGGCCTTTCCTGCTTTAATATTTTCTTTTGAAACAGCAGGCACAGTATGATAATCCTGTTCCAGTATCTCATACAAAGGTCTTTGAAAATCTTCCTCACCGGTTAACCCGAGACGAGGCTGAAAAAAGCTTTGAAAATATACCAGGGGCTCATCGCTCCCTTTTAGTCTGGATAATCGCAATATTTTATTATCTGTTGAAACATTCAGAAATTTTGCAATATGTTCATCAGGATACACCCATTTTACGTCTAAGGAGAAATTCTTAAATGGAATTCCTTTGGAGTTCATTTCCTGAGTGAAACTATGCCATTCATTTAAGTTGGTGGAGATCACCTTTTTTGAAACCTTTGTCCCGACCCCTTTCTTCCGAATAATTAATCCTTCATTCTGCAGTTTATTAGCAGCTTGCCTAATGGTATTTCTGGAAACCCCCAGCAACTTTGAAAGCTCTAATTCTTTGGGAAGAAAAGCTCCATTTTGAAATTCCGGAAGTTCAACTAAATTCCGCAGAAGATGCTCAACTTGTATATGTAAAGGCACAGGGCTCTGATGATCAACTTTTAATTTCAACTAAGATTTCTTAAATACTATGTTAGTATGTTCAAACAAAGTACTAATATAAATAATTTTTGTTAATTATCCCGAACGTGGTAATTTTTTCAAGGTTTCATGTGCGATCAAAAGAGCCTTTCTTGCGGACTTAAGGCTTCTCGCCTGGAGATAAACAATTATTGCCAGGATCAAAACAAATATGAGAAGGAAAGAAACTATTAGCGTCTGCCGCTACAGCCGCTCTCTTTGTTCCTCGATTCTGGTAATTATTTTTTCTTCATTGCACCTACCTGAATCCTACGATACTGCACTCCATAACAAGCTGCGTCTTCGTTCATCTTTTGAATAAATGTTGAATGTCTCTCAAATCATCTCTCTCAAAAAGAAGTTCAGATACCGAATGTTCGTCTATGTTTCCTTGGTTGAAGTTCAATGTCCCGGAGAGAAGCCCTGGCAAAATATTCTATGGCTTCTTCCCTGTTTCCGACGCGGTCATTGATATCTCCAAGGAAATACTACACCAAAGCCTGTTCCCGTGGCTGCAAATTCTGTTCAAGTAGATCAGAAAACATCTCGAGGGCCTCTTCCTCCTTTCCCTCGTTTAAAGTTATAAAAGCTGCCAGAAAGGAATGAAAGAAAGTTCCCTCTTCCGTATAGCTCAGGGCTCTTTCTCTGTAGATTTTGACTTTTTCCGCATACTGCACCGAAAAATGCGAGAGATTACTGTACTCTGCCATCTCACTGTACACTCTTCCCAAAAGTCCGTAATAAAGGGATTTCAGATGTTCAGGAATTTCATCGGGATCTATGGATTCAAGCAGATCGAGTGTCTCCTTATACATTCCTGCCGATACACTTACATCGGCAAGGTTTAAAACAGCATCGGCTATTAATGGTATACTGTCCAGCTGCTCAGCCAGTCTTCGTGTTCTAATTCCATAGGCGTAAGCAGAATCCTGATGAAAGACTTTGTACTCCTGCAGTAGTTCTCTGTTCAGCTCAAACCTTGAAAAGAGATCAGCTTCGCTTTTGCCCAGCTCCTGTCTTAGGCTATCTATCTGCTCTAATTTAGCTTCATCGTAAATGGAAGAATTTTCAACGGCAATCAGCAACTCCTCCAGAACCCTGCCCTTTTCCTGAGCCGAAGAGGGAGTAGCTACCAACAACAAAAGCGCAAGGATCACCTCGAAGGTATTGGCATCTAAAGGATTCCATAAAGAAGTGACTATTCAGGATTTTCCTTTACGAGGAAACACGGTTTATCTTCATGTTAAACGTCGTAGATGGATAGATAAAGATACAGGTCAACTAGTTCAAAGAGACTGGAACTTAGTAGCACAGGGAACTCGGATGACCACAGAGTTCGCTGCTTTTTTAAAAGAAATTAGTCGATACGAAGGCATCTGATTGCCATACCATCGAATCATTCTTTGCTGTCAATGGAAAGAAGTTACAGCGGCAGTATAAGGACCATCTGAGTGATTTTAAAGAGTGGAAGGAAAAGAAACATGCTAAGCGGTACCTGATTTTTCCTGAAAATATTGGCCCTCACCTCTCTCTTGATGAAACAGCTTTATCTCAGGGGGAACTCTACACCATCATCACCAATAAAAAAGCTAAAGGAAAGAAAGGTGCTTTAGTGGCCATTATAGCAGGAACAAAGGCTGAACCAATCGTTAAGCAGCTACTTAAGATCCCATCATCCCTGCGAAACAAGGTTCGGGAGATAAATCTGGATATGGCTTTTTCAATGAAGCATATCGCTTCTAAATGCTTCCCTAAAGCTATTCAGGTAACTGACAGGTTCCACGTCCAGAAGCTAGCTATAGATGCACTTCAGAATCAAAGAATCAAACACCGATGGGAAGCTATTGATAGAGAGAATGAACAACTACAAAAAGCTAAACAAACAGGAAAGAAATATATCCCTGAGTTGCTGTCAAATGGTGATTCTCATAAACAGCTACTTGCCAGAAGCACATATCTACTCTACAAAGCCACCTCCAAATGGACAAAAAAGCAAACAAAGCGTGCAGAGATCCTCTTCAAGGAATATCCCGATATTCATCAAGCTTACTCTTTGGTGAACAACCTAAGAAGTATATTCAATCAAACAAAGGACAAAGGTGTAGCCTTTACAAAGCTCGCGCACTGGTAAAGGGAAGTGGAGGAAACTGGTTTTAGAGCCTTTAACACTGTCGCCAACAGCATTAAACTCAACTATAGGTCCATGTTAAACTACTTCCAAAACAGAAGTACGAATGCCTCTGCAGAATCATTTAATGCAAAAATTAAGGCTTTTAGAAGTCAATTCAGAGGGGTGGAAAATGTAGAGTTCTTCCTCTTCAGATTAACCAGAATATTTGCCTAGTCCACAACATTTAGGAATGATCCGAAGTATAGGAGTTTCCACAATTTTGCAAAAATTTACCCATAAAAAAAGCCTCTCATTTCTGAAAGGCTTTTGCAACTTTGCGGTCTGGACGAGACTCGAACTCGCGACCCCCTGCGTGACAGGCAGGTATTCTAACCAACTGAACTACCAGACCGTTGCTTGATTGCGAGGGCAAATATACAGCTGTTTTTAGATTCCACAAATATATTTTTAAATAAATTTCAAAAGTTTTTTAAACTTCTAAATAAACTTTTGACGTTCAATCAAATACGTCGTCATAATTTTACTGAAATTTTCATTAACATCTGCTTCCACATACTTAATCCCATAACGAGCGCACCTTAGCCTGAGATCCTGAAAATATTCTGATACCGCACGATGATAGTTATCTCGAATATTTTCAGCATAAACATCTATTTTTTCCCCGGTTTCCACATCGGTAAATCGCCTGGGCGCATTGTCAAAATCAAAGAGGATTTCTCTATTTCTATCTACCGTATGAAAAAGGATCAATTCATGTTTATTATACTTTAAATGTCTTAAAGCTTCAAAAAGCTGTTTTTCCTCTACATCTGTCTGGAACATATCTGAAAATAAAAAAATAAGTGACCTCCTTTTTAATTTTTCAGCAATTTGATGAAGGTAGGCATAAGTTTCTGTCTTCTTAGTTTTCTTCGGCCTTACAACAGCATTAGAAAGAGCGTACAAAAGCATCTGGTGATGCCTGTCGCTTCCTTTCTCGGGCGCATAGTATTCGTATGAATTGCTGTATATACTTAATCCCACGGCATCCCGCTGCTTCTTGAAGATATTCATCAGGCAGGCCGACGCCAGTACCGAGAACCCAATCTTATTCAAAGAATCTATTCCGAAGTTTCTTATCTCCGGAAAATGCATGGAGGCCGAATTATCTAAAATGAGATGACAACGGAGATTTGTCTCCTCTTCATACCTCCTGGTGTACATCTTATCTGTCTTCGCGAAAAGTTTCCAGTCAATGTGCCTCGTACTCTCCCCAGGATTGTAGCTTCTATGTTCGGCAAATTCCGCAGAGAATCCATGGAAGGGACTTTTATGCTTTCCGGAAATAAAACCTTCCACCACCTGCCTTGCCAGCAGCTCAAGGTTTGTAAATCCATCTGCTTTATGTACTTCCTGCCGTAGATCCATAAGATACTGCTGTTACACCACTCAAAAATGGCATTTTGAGAGCAATTTAATTTATTTAAACCTAATTTTACCCAAAAAGAAAAAGGTTCGGCAATGAACCGAACCTTTTCTACTCTTCCGAAGCATTTCTTCGGAAAAATCATCTACTACAACAAAGCATCCAAAGCTTCGGCATAGGTATTTTTTGGAGCAACACCTACCTGACGTCCTACCACTTCTCCATTTTGGAAAATAAGAACAGTTGGAATGTTTCGCACTCCATACTTGGCAGCAAATTCCTGGTTCGCATCTACATCAAGTTTACCAACAACTGCTTTGCCATCATATTCTTTTCCTAAATCGTCAATGATGGGTCCTACCATTCTACAAGGGCCGCACCATGCTGCCCAAAAATCAACCATCACAGGTTTGTCACTCTTTAAAACTTTCTCTTCGAAAGTTGCATCAGTTATCTCTAAAGCCATAATTGTTCTTTTTTGTTCTTTTGTATATAATTGTAAAATTAGTCAAATATTTTTGCAATCCTTACAAACTACAGATTGGATTTGCCTATCTGCATATTGTCTGCCGCTATTTTTGACGAATCACAAGTTCTTCAGAAACTTCTTCATAAAGTCCCTTTTTTGGAATCCTAATTCAGCTTATAAAGCACCTGCTCCTCTTCCAGCGTGTCCAGCAATTCCTGGGAGATCTTCACTTTTTGCTTTCTACTTGGCATATGCAATTTCACCTGCTCCTTCATCTCATAAATCACAAAATTTAGAAGCTGGTCACCCTGGTGCATGCTAAAAATGTCTTTTAACGCCGTGATTTTTTCTTCCATAAGCTCATCTATATTTAGCTGAATAGTAAGCTTCTTCGCATAAATATCCATCACATCATGCAGCAGTTGAAAAGAGTTAAACTGAAGCCTAGGTTCTCCCTTTTTCCCGGTATCTTTATTCATCCAGCCCTCCTTAATAAAAGCTTTGATGTAGACAAAGTTATTTTCAATTAAGAAGTGTCTATATTTAAGATACTCCTCTCCAAACATCCTGAATTCATAAGAATCTGAATAATCTTCCACCGTAAAAGCAGCCCAGCCTTTTCCCATTTTTGAGGTGCGGTGCTGCACATCACTAATCACTCCACCAAAAGAAAGTTCCCGGTTCACATGCTTTTCAAGGTCTTTAAAGTCTGAGACTTTTCCTGTACAGAAATAATTCATTTCTATCTTGAAATCATCCAAGGGATGCCCTGAAATGTAAATTCCCACCACTTCTTTCTCCCGCTTCAATTTCTCCATGGTTCCCCACTCACCACACGGCGGAACTTCAGGTTCGGGGATTTGCACATCACTCGCATCTCCAAAAAGACTTACCTGCGCCGAGTTTTCATTCTCCTGAAATTTCGCAGCATATTTTATAGCTTTTTCTAAAAATGTAATTCCGTCGCCATCATCATGAAAGAACTGGGCGCGGTGTGAACTCCCTAAACTGTCAAAACCTCCCGCCAGTGCAAGGTTTTCAAATGCTTTTTTATTGGCAGCCCGTAGATCGATTCGCTTTGCTAAATCAAAAATGGACTTGTAATTTCCCTTTTTTCGGTTTTCAACAATGGTCGCAACCGCGCCCGCACCGACTCCTTTAATGGCGCCCATCCCAAACCTAACAGCATTGTCTTTATTTACCGAAAATTTATGGTAAGATTCGTTTACATCGGGTCCCAAAACATTCAGCTTCATACGCTTACATTCTTCCATAAAGAAGGTCACCTGCTTGATATCGTTCATATTATTGGAAAGCACTGCAGCCATATATTCGGCAGGATAGTGCGCTTTCAAATAAGCCGTCTGGTATGCGATCCAGGCGTAACAGGTAGAGTGCGATTTGTTGAAGGCATAGGCTGCAAAGGCTTCCCAGTCTTTCCATACTTTTTCAAGAATTTCCCGCGGATGACCTTTTGCTTCCCCACCGTCCAGGAATTTAGGTTTAAGCTGTTCCAGCAAGGCAAAAATCTTTTTCCCCATCGCCTTCCGAAGCACATCGGCTTCACCTTTTGTAAATCCTGCCAGCTTTTGAGAAAGCAACATCACCTGCTCCTGGTATACTGTAATTCCGTAGGTTTCCTGAAGATATTCCTCCATATCAGGTAAATCGTAGGCAATTTCTTCCTTCCCGTGTTTCCTGGCAATAAAGCTGGGAATGTATTCCATGGGCCCGGGACGGTAAAGCGCATTCATGGCAATAAGGTCATCAAAAACCGTGGGCTTCAGGTCTTTCATATGCTTTTGCATCCCGGGAGATTCATACTGGAAAATCCCTACTGTTTCTCCTCGCTGGAAGAGTTTGTAGGTTTCCTCATCATCTAGCGGAAAGCTATCGGGATCAAGATCAATTCCGTGGCGTCCTTTTACGATCTTCACCGTATCCTTAATTAAGGTGAGGGTTTTTAATCCCAGGAAATCCATTTTTAACAGTCCGGCGCTTTCAACAACCGAGTTATCGAACTGGGTCACATAAAGATCTGAATCTTTTGCAACCGAGACCGGAACAAAATTGGTAATATCACTTGGTGTAATGATCACTCCACAGGCATGTATTCCTGTATTTCGCACAGAACCTTCCAAAATTCTTGCCTGGTTCACAGTTTGCGCTTCCAGGTCATCTCCTTCGGAAATATTTAAAAGCTCATGAACTTTTTCAAGTTCTTCAGCTCTGAATTTCTTCTTCAGATCCTTTTCATCAACCCCAAAAATTTTGCCCAGCTTAGACATATTCGGGATCAATTTGGCTATCCTGTCTGAATCGCTCAGCGGAAGATCCAGCACGCGCGCGGTATCTCGAATAGCCGATTTCGCCGCCATCGTTCCATAGGTGATGATCTGCGCCACCTGGTTGGCTCCATATTTCTGGATCACGTAGTCCATCACACGGCTGCGACCTTCGTCATCAAAATCAATATCAATATCGGGCATGCTCACCCTGTCCGGATTCAGGAAGCGCTCAAAAAGCAGATCGTACTTAATCGGGTCAATATTGGTAATCCCGAGACAATAGGCAACAGCACTTCCTGCAGCCGAACCCCTTCCAGGTCCTACCGATACATCCATATTCCTCGCCTCCCGAATAAAATCTTCTACAATAAGAAAATAACCCGGATATCCCGTATTTTCAATGACAGAAAGCTCAAAATCCAGCCGCTCCTTTATGGATGGCGTAATCTCACCGTAACGTTCTTTTGCTCCAACGTAGGTAATATGCTTCAGGTATGCATTTTCACCTCGCTTTCCACCATCTACTTTGTCCTCTTCCACAAGAAATTCTTCCGGAATGGTAAATGCCGGCAATAATACATCACGCGCCAGTTCATAAGGTTCAATTTTATCCACGATCTCCTGGACATTAGAAATAGCCTGTGGCAAATCTTTGAATAGAGACTTCATTTCATCACCAGATTTGAAGTAATATTCGTTGTTTGGAAGCCCATAACGATAACCACGGCCACGGCCAATAGGGGTAGACTGTTTTTCACCGTCTTTTACGCAAAGTAAAATATCATGAGCATTGGCATCTTCCTGTGCACAATAATAGGTGTTGTTTGTCGCCACCAGCTTCACATCGTGTTTCTCTGCAAACTGCACCAGCACCGCATTTACCCGGTCTTCGTCTTCCTGGTTGTGCCGCATGAGTTCAATGTAAAGATCTTCCCCAAATTGCTCTTTCCACCATAAAAGGGCTTCTTCGGCCTGGTTTTCACCAACATTCAGGATCTTGCCGGGAACTTCACCGTACAGGTTTCCGGTAAGGACAATGATATCTTCTTTATATTGTTTAATGACTTCTTTATCTATTCGAGGCACATAATAGAATCCATCGGTATAGGCAATGGAAGACATTTTCGCCAGGTTGTGATAACCCTTCTTATTTTTAGCCAGGAGCACCACCTGGTAACCATTATCTTTTCTTGATTTATCTTTATGATTTTCACATACAAAGAATTCACAACCAATAATTGCTTTAAGCTCCTTCCCTTCCGCGGGTTCATTATTAGCGGCGGCAGCTTCGTTCTTTGCTTTTATTCCTTTGTTATACGCTCCCACTTCCTTTACGAAATGAAAGGCGCCCATCATATTAGCATGATCTGTAAGAGCGACAGCCGGCATATTATTGCCAGCTGCAGAATTCACTAAATCTTTGATGCTAATGGTGGACTGCAGAATTGAGAATTGGCTGTGATTATGAAGATGAGCAAACTGAACCTCATCAAGCATTTCCAGGTTTTCTTCTATTTCTTCGGAAGAAATTTCTGCTCCACCCTGCTCCTTTTTAAGCTTCTTCCTTATTTCATCGGAAGCCTTTTTCAGGTTGATATGCTTTAACCCGATGAGCTGAATTGGTTGCGGATTTGCTTCTGAAAAGTTTCTAAAGTAATCTGGAGAAACATCCAGTTCTTCCGCGGTAAAGCTCTCTTTTCTGATCAATTCTAGGAAGCAACGGGTGGTAGCCTCCACATCGGCAGTTGCATTGTGAGCTTCAGCAAAAGGTTCATTGAACAGGAATTCGTGTAATTCAGTTAAAGTTGGAAGTTTAAATTTTCCCCCACGCCCTCCGGGAATACAACAAAGTTGTGCAGTATTTTCGGTACAGGTATCCAGTACCTGTAGTTCCTGAAGGGTATTTTCCATTTGTTCCCGATAGAATTCCGCTCCCATAATATTGACATCAAAACCTACATTTTGACCTACCACAAATTTCGACCTGGAAAGGGCTTTTTGGAACTTCTCTAAAACCTCCTTTAAAGGTGCGCCCTGTTGTTGCGCCAGTTCTGTAGAAATCCCATGAACCTGCTCGGCATCATAAGGTATATTGAAACCTTCAGGCTGGACCAGATAATCCTGGTTTTCCACAAGGTTTCCCATTTCATCATGGATTTGCCAGGCTATTTGAATACATCTGGGCCAATTGTCAGAATCGGTCAGGGGTGCATCCCATCGTTTGGGCAATCCGGTGGTTTCGGTATCAAATATAAGGTACATGCTACAGGAGTTTTATAGTATTCCTTCTGAAAATGAGGTTTTAAGAAGAAATTATTGGAGCAAAAATTCAGCCATAAAATTAAGGATAAAAAAAGTGCATCCTCAAGAAAGTTTTGAGGTTTTATCAACGTCTTTTCAAATTCCAAAAACAAAGCTTAATTCCATAAAAAAACCCGGAAAATTAAATTTCCGGGTCTCCCTGCTAACTAACTAAACCAAATCCCTATGAAAACGATTCTTCAAGAGATTTTGCATTTTCAATGGTTTGCTGTATCGCATTGCGCTGCTTTAAGAGAAGATTCTTTGTACTTGGTGGAAAGTCAATCTTCTCAATTACTTCATTGTAATTTTCAACCGCAAGCTTCTCACCCCTAATCACTTCCTCCAGTACAGCTTCCTCGTTGTTGCCGCTCAAAGCAGACTTTAAATTCATCCAGGTCCTGTGGGCATCGGCTTTAATACTGGAGCCTTTATCGGGTGCTTCTCCAAAATTTCTAATCTCCGTTTTCAATTCATGACCAAAATCATAACGCTCTGCTGCCTTTTCCTCAAAAAAGCCTTTTAACCGCGAATTTTGAACGTCCTCTGCCGCATTTCTAAATCCCTTTTCGGAGTCATAGTTCTTTTCCAGCAGTTCATTAAGCTTGTCTGCCATTTCTTCTGAATACTTCATACTTCCTCATCATTTTTCATTTACAATTTTTCAAAACGCTTTTGCGCCTGGATAAAGATAAGGATTAATCATAATGTCATTGCAGGATTTAACATGCTTTAGCACTACTTCACGGGTTTTCACAAGGAGCCAGACACCCATCCTAATCCTCAGAATATCAAGGATTATAAAGGAATTATTTTTTTCACATTCCTGTAATCGCGAAACAAAAATAATAGTATCTTTGCATCCTCATTAATAATCGGGGTCGGGAACCCCACAAATTAATTTTTATGCCTGTAAAAATAAGATTACAAAGACACGGTAAAAAAGGGAAGCCTTTTTTCTGGATCATTGCCGCAGACTCGCGGACAAGAAGAGATGGTAAGTTTCTTGAAAAATTAGGAATTTACAATCCAAACACCAATCCTGCAACAATCGAATTGGATGTTGACAGTTCTGTAAAATGGTTACAGAATGGAGCACAACCAACAGATACTGCAAGAGCTATCCTTTCTTACAAAGGAGTCTTACTTAAGAACCACCTTGCAGGTGGAGTTAGAAAAGGCGCTTTAACCGAAGAACAAGCAGAAGAGAAATTCAATGCATGGCTTCAGGAGAAAGAAGGTAAAGTAGATGCTAAAAAGGAAACTTTAAGCAAAGAGCAACAAGAAGCCAAAGATAAGGCGCTTGAAGCTGAAAGAGAAGTAAATGCAAAACGTGAAGCTGAAGCTGCCGCTGCTGCACAACCTGAAGTTGAAGAAACAACTGAAGATCAGGAAGCTGCTGCTGCCAATGAGGTAGACGACGCAACTGCTGAAGAAGCAAAAACAGACGAAAAGCAAGAACAAGCAGGATCATAACGTTCTAACTAGCGAACAATGACAAAAGAAGAATGTTTCTATCTTGGCAGGATCGTTAGTAAATTCAGTTTTAAAGGAGAGGTATTGATCAAACTCGATACCGATGAACCTGAAAGTTATTTAGAAATGGAATCAGTTTTTGTCAATTATGACAATAATCTGGTTCCATTTTTTATTGAAAAAAGTTCACTTCAAAAAAGTAACCTGCTTAGGGTGAAATTTGAAGATGTGGAAAGCGAAGAAGATGCCGAAGATCTATTGAAGTGTGATATTTATCTTCCGCTTGCCCTTCTTCCAAAGCTTAACGAAGATCAATTTTACTTCCATGAAGTGATTGGCTTCACTGTGGAAGATATCAATTATGGCACAGTGGGTATTCTCACGGGAATTAACGACACTACGTCACAGGCGCTTTTCGAAATAGAAAAGAATGGAAAACAAATACTCATCCCAATGAATGATGAGTTCCTTCATAAAATGGATAAAGAAAACAAAACAGTTTTTGTCAAGACACCTGAAGGCTTGATCGACCTCTACTTGTAGATCAAATTCCAGAAAATTAATTTCCAATCTGCACTTTATTTCAAGGAATTTCAAAAAGAAAATTCAAACTTTGAAATCGAAACCATAGCATTACTGTTCCATTCTAAAAGTTTGGAATCTGGTGCTTTTATTTCCAAATTTTATGAACAAGCCTTTTAAATTCAAACAATTCTCTATAGAACAAGAGCGATGCGCGATGAAGATTGGGACCGATGGAGTTTTACTGGGCGCCTGGGCTTCTCTGGAACACGATCCGCAGACCATCCTTGATATTGGAACCGGTACCGGCGTTATTGCTCTTATGCTTGCTCAGCGAAGCAATGCGGAGCTAATCGACGCCCTGGAAATTGATGAAGACGCTTACGAACAGGCCGTGGAGAATTTTGAAAACAGCGATTGGGGCGACCGACTCTTTTGTTATCATGCAGCTTTTGATGAATTTGTGGAGGAAATGCAGAATGAGGAGAAATATGACCTTATCGTGAGTAATCCGCCATTTTATTCTGATGAATATTCTTCAGGAGATGCAAAAAGAAATCTTGCGCGATTTGCTGAAGCCTTGCCTTTTGATGAACTTATTGAGGGAGTCACCCACTTATTATCCAAAAATGGCAAATTTTGTGTCATTTTTCCAAGAAAGGAAGAAAACCATTTCCTACAAAAAGCACAGGAGGTAGGACTTTATCCTCAACGAATAACACGTGTAAAGGGAACTGCGGATTCTGCCGAAAAAAGGACACTTTTGGAACTTAGTTTTTCTAAAACACGATTAAAACCGGAAGAACTGGTTATTGAAAATACACGCCACGACTACACCGAAGAATATATTAACCTGGTAAAGGATTTTTATCTGAAAATGTAGTGCAAACTACCCTTTTCCAGAATCTGGCTGCCGTTTTTATTATTTGTACAAAATATTGGCGGCTTGATGTGCTTTCGCTAAATTTACCTGTAAAATCTTACAGATTCAACACTCAAGCACATGAAAAAAGATCTCTTCCAGGCTCCAGATTATTATAATATTGACGACTTACTTTCCGATGAACATAAAATGGTTCGCGACGCAGCCCGCGAATGGGTGAAGCGTGATGTGTCTCCCATTATAGAAGATGCAGCGCAAAAAGCGGAATTCCCCAAACCGGTCATCAAAGGTCTTGCGGAAATTGGTGCTTTCGGCCCTTACATTCCCGAAGAATATGGCGGTGCAGGACTGGACCAGATCTCGTATGGATTGATCATGCAGGAAATTGAAAGGGGTGACAGCGGCATTCGCTCCACAGCTTCCGTTCAATCTTCGCTGGTGATGTATCCTATCTATAAATACGGAACAGAGGAACAACGGAAAAAATACCTGCCGAAACTCGCATCAGGAGAATATATGGGCTGCTTCGGACTTACAGAACCCGATCACGGTTCTAATCCTGGCGGAATGACCACCAACTTTAAAGATAAAGGAGATCACTATCTGCTTAACGGCGCAAAAATGTGGATCTCAAATTCTCCTTTTGCAGATGTTGCCATTGTATGGGCCAAAAACGAAGAAGGTCGTATCCACGGACTTATTGTAGAACGTGGCATGGAAGGATTTACCACTCCCGAAACTCACAACAAATGGTCTCTGCGGGCCAGTGCTACCGGAGAATTAATTTTCGACAATGTCAAAGTTCCAAAGGAAAACCTGATGCCCGAAAAAAGCGGTTTGGGAGCTCCTTTAGGATGCCTGGATTCTGCTCGTTATGGAATAGCCTGGGGAGCAATAGGTGCAGCTATGGATTGCTACGACACTGCGCTTCGATATGCTAAGGAACGAGAACAATTCGGAAAACCCATTGCAGGTTTTCAACTTCAGCAAAAGAAGCTGGCCGAAATGATCACCGAGATCACCAAAGCTCAATTGCTCGCCTGGAGATTAGGAGTTTTAAGAAACGAAGGAAGAGCAACTTCAGCACAAATTTCAATGGCGAAAAGAAACAATGTAGAAATGGCTCTCAAAATTGCCAGAGAAGCGAGACAGGTACTGGGCGGAATGGGAATAACCGGGGAATACAGCATTATGCGCCATATGATGAACCTGGAGAGTGTGATCACTTACGAGGGTACACACGATATCCATCTTTTAATTACTGGTTTTGACATTACAGGAATCCCGGCATTTCAATAAAGCCTGGAAATAAAACTTTAAAGATCCTGAACATTTAAGTTCAGGTCAAAACAAGGGCAGCGTTTACAGCGTTTGCCCTTTTTATATTTTTCACAGCAAACCTCCTTCAGTTTTACCTCCTTTTTGGAGATCACACCGTTGTATTTCAGGTAGTCGCTTGACTTTTTTGAATAAAATACAAGTACATTCCACACCATCTCTTTAAGATAAAATTATTCCTTCTGAAATACAAAAACCGCTCCCAAAGCGAGAGCGGAATTTAAATGTTGTTATTATTTAATCTTTTTCTGAAGCTTACTCCTCAGAAGAAGGTGCCAGTTTTACTTCCAGCCCTTCAAGCTCGGGAGTGATGGGAATCTGGCAGCTAAGTCGGCTGTTATCTTTAACAAAGAAAGCCTGGTCCAGCATATCCTCTTCTTCATAGCTTTTCTCGGGCAACAGGTGATCGTGGCTGAGCATATAACACTGGCAGGAGGCGCACATTGCCATTCCTCCGCATATTCCAATAGTTCCTTCGGGAGCAAGTTCATGTAGCCGAATCACTTCCATGAGGTTCATGTTCATATCTGTAGGCGCTTCGACCAGATGCGCTTCACCTTCGCGATCAATTACTGTAACTTTAATATCTGACATCCTATAAAACCCGCTTAATTTATACTTTTTACCACTTCTCTTTTTGCCTCTTTTTTACTACCGTCAAAGCCGCTCACACCGCTTACGGTTGTATACTTCATCACATATTTCTTATCTGGGAATATACGTTGGTACGCACTTTGACACATAATTGCAGCTTCGTGGAATCCACATAAGATGAGCTTCAGTTTACCACGGTAGGTATTCACATCACCAATTGCATAAATTCCGGGAATGTTTGTCTGGTAGTCGTAGCTGTTATCTACTTTAATAGCATTCTTTTCGATTTCCAGTCCCCAGTTTGCGATTGGTCCTAGTTTGGGTGATAATCCAAAAAGGGGAATAAAGTGATCGGTTTCCTTTATTTCTTCGTCTGAAGCTTCTCCTTTATGTCTTATTACCACGGAATCCAAATGGTCTTCTCCACGTAAACCAACAACTTCGGCTTCAGTAATAAGATTTATCTTTCCAAGTTTTGCTAATTCAGACACCTTTTCTACAGAATCAAGCGCCCCTCTAAAATCATTTCTCCTGTGCACCAGGGAAACTTCCGAAGCAATATCGGCAAGATAGATAGACCAGTCTAAAGCAGAGTCTCCACCTCCGGCAATTACTACCTTTTTATCTCTGTAAACTTCTGGCTCGCGAATAATATAGGCCACTCCTTTATCTTCATATTCAGAAATGTTAGAAATAGGTGGTTTTCTTGGTTCAAAACTACCCAGACCGCCAGCAATAACCACCACCGGTGCATTGTGCTGCGTGCCCCTACTGGTAGTCACCACGAAAGAACCATCTTCCAGTTTCTCAATGGTTTCTGCCCGCTCCCCAAGAGTAAATCCCGGTTCGAAAGGTTTGATCTGTTCCATGAGATTATCCACCAAATCGCCAGCAAGCACCTCTGGAAAACCAGGGATGTCATAAATGGGTTTTTTAGGATAAATTTCAGAACACTGCCCTCCCGGTTGAGGAAGTGCATCTATTAAATGGCATTTTAATTTTAATAATCCTGCTTCAAAAACGGCGAAAAGCCCGGTTGGGCCGGCGCCTATAATCAACATATCTGTTTTAATCATTGCTTTCTTACATTTTCAGAAAAAGATCACAAGAACCAATAGCAGCCGCTATCTTTCAATGTTCACGACTCTTTCTATTTGTGGGGCATATTTTTTTATAGTCATTTCCACTCCAGATTTTAGTGTCATCTGGTTCACACTGCATCCTACACAGGCTCCTTCTAGCTGCACCTTTACCAGGCGATCATCCTCAATGGAAATAAGGGAAATATTCCCTCCATCGTTTTTAAGAAAAGGCCGGATCTCCTCCAGCGCTCTCTCTACATTTGTTTTTACTTCTTCGCTTGTCATATTATTTTTTTACTGCACTACAGCCAGCCATAGTGGTAATTTTAATAGCTTCGGTAGGCGGAAGGCTTTTATTTCTTCGAACGGTTTCCTGTACTACATTCTGTGCCATTTTCTCAAAGGAATCTACCAGAAGAGTTCCCTCCTGAAGACCTGCGGGACGACCAATATCACCCGCTTCACGAATGCTCTGCACTATTGGAATCTCTCCCAGGAATGGCACCTGTAAATCTTCTGAAAGCATTCTTGCACCTCCTTCTCCGAAGATATAATACCTATTATCTGGCAGTTCTTCCGGAGTGAAATAAGCCATATTTTCAACAATTCCCAACACCGGAACATTAATGCTCTCCTGCTGGAACATTGCAACTCCTTTCTTTGCATCGGCCAGCGCAACATTTTGCGGCGTACTCACCACCACCGCTCCTGTTATAGGAAGCGATTGCATGATGGACAGGTGAATATCTCCTGTTCCCGGTGGTAAATCCACTAATATGAAATCTAATTCTCCCCAGGCTGCATCAAAGATCATTTGATTAAGAGCCTTGGAAGCCATTGGGCCTCTCCAAATCACCGCTTGGTTTGGCTTTGTAAAGAACCCAATCGAAAGGATCTTCACCCCATAATTTTCGACCGGCTTCATTTTGGATTTTCCGTCAACATTTACAGAAAGTGGTCTTTCTGCCTCTACATCAAACATCATAGGCACAGAAGGACCGTAAATATCGGCATCCAGAACACCCACTTTAAAACCCATTTTTGCCAGGGTAACTG
The DNA here is from genome assembly GCF_049680855.1 of Salinimicrobium maris. Taxonomy (NCBI): domain Bacteria; kingdom Pseudomonadati; phylum Bacteroidota; class Flavobacteriia; order Flavobacteriales; family Flavobacteriaceae; genus Salinimicrobium; species Salinimicrobium maris. The sequence goes on from NZ_JBMPGS010000001.1 coordinate 69,160, forward strand.
CAAGGTTTGATGTCACCGTAGATTTTCCTACTCCTCCTTTTCCAGAGGCTACTGCTATGATATTTTTAATTCCGGGGATTTGCTTCCCCTTAATTTCCGGTTTATCGGCCGCCTGCACCTTCACATTCACTTTTACCTTGGCCTTCTCATACACATGCTCGTGGATAGCCTTCATCACATCCACTTCGGCCCTTTTTTTAATATGAAGAGCAGGAGTTGTAAGCAATAAATCAACAACCACCTCATCTCCAAAGGTCATTATATTTTGCACTGCACCACTCTCCACCATACTCTTTCCTTCTCCGGAAACAGAAATTGTTTCAAGTGCCTTTAATATTTCCTTTTTATCTAATTTCATGCTGTGATTTTTCCTGAATTAGGTGTCTTATATAGATTGATTCTAAATGCAAATATAAGTTGAAAAGCTAAGATAACGAAGCTATTATCAGTTTTTGATTAAGATCCAAAAATGGGGTTTTAGAGCCTTATTCTGCTTCGGAAGGATCCCAGAAAAGCGATTTAAATGCAACAACTTTATCGTCCCTGATCTCAACCCCTTCTTCTTCCAGCAGTTGCTGCATGACGTAGGTTCCCGGGAAATGATGTTTCCCGGTGAGCAAACCATTCCGATTTACCACCCGGTGCGCGGGAATATCCTCCATTTTTGAAGCCGAATTCATGGCCCAGCCCACCATCCTGGAACTTCCAGAAGCTCCCAAAAACCTGGCGATAGCACCATAACTCGTCACTCTTCCTTCAGGAATTTGGCGCACAACTGCATAGACTCTTTCAAAAAAGCTTTCAGATTCAGCCATAAAAGATTCTAAAGAGGGTGATCACCACCAGTACCAGCATTAAAATGGCCATGAAATAATTGGAATAACGAGAGAAGTAAGTGGCTTTTTCTTCAATTCTAATAAAGAACATCACATATAGGTAGAGCGTCGAAAAAGTACCAAGGGAAGCCGCTATAACAAATAATAAAATCTGAATGTTGTGGTAATCAACTTTTCCACTAACATTTAACGCCGCTCCAAGCGCACAAAAATAGGGTATGGGAAAGACGTTGAGCGCAGAAACCGCCATTCCTTTTATAATGCTTCGCATTCCTGTAGTGTCCTCAACTTTAACTTCCTTCTTTTTCCTTTGCGCCATAACAAAGAAATAAACAGCCATAAGGATAAAAATGACAAGGCCGGTACGTAGAAGAATATTGTGGACGTAAGGATTATTAAAAATGTATTTAGCCAGTAAAATAGCTATAAAAGCCTGGATGAGCACAATGAAGGATGCACCACTGGCAAAATACATTCCATTGCGTTTTCCTTTTTGCACACAGGTTTTAGCCACGCTCATGTTAACAAGCCCCGGTGGCACTACTCCTAAAAGGGCAGCAAAATAAGTGATAAGGAAAAGTTTCGTCTCTTCCAAAAGTGGCTATTTTATCCTAAATCTCACGAAAGTTATTCTTTTTCCCTGTTCAAGATACTGTTTTTCGTAAAAAGTTTGAATTCCAACTACTTCTTTTGGAGAATATTCATTCTTGTAGACATCATGATTAGCATGAAGAATTTCATGACCTTCGCCATGTAGCAACCCTAAGGTGTAACCGTGCATGAATTCACTGTCGGTTTTGAGATTCACCGCTCCGTCTGGTTTGAGTATCTTTTTGTACTTCTGAAGAAATTCAGAATTTGTGAGCCTGTGCTTTGTTCTTTTGTACTTTATTTGTGGATCTGGGAAAGTAATCCATATCTCGTCTACTTCATTTTCAGCAAAAAGGTAATCTACCAATTCAATCTGGCTCCGTATAAAAGCAACGTTGGAAAGTTCCTCCTCCAAAGCAGTTTTTGCACCTCTCCAAAAGCGGGCACCTTTGATATCTATTCCAATAAAGTTTTTTTGCGGGTAAGCCTGGGCAAGACCAACGCTGTATTCGCCTTTTCCACAGCCCAATTCCAAAACCAGCGGATTGTCATTTTTAAAGAATTCCTTGTTCCAATTCCCCTTGAATTGAAAACCTTCCCCTACAACTTCTTCCCGAGATGGCTGAATGACATTTTCAAAAGTCTCGTTCTCTCTAAATCTCTTAAGTTTATTCTTACTTCCCACGGAAATACCTGATTTTGGATTAAATCTTCCTGTTGAAATTTTCAGAAAAAGCACAATTGCTTTCCCACATCAACAGGATTTATAACCGGCAAAGATACAGAAATAGCTGAAAAGGGCATCTAATGGTCTCTTTGGAATTCTCCAGAAGCAGACAACATTATTTGTTAGCAAAAGAAAAAATTACTTTTTGATCATATTGGACAAAAAGCTAAACAAAAAAGATCATATTTAAGTTGAGCCCAAAGAATAAGAAGGAACAAAAAGAGAAAGAATAAAATTAAAAATATTGTAGGTGAGTCCTTCAGGAGTCGATCCCAGCTGAAGAAAGAACTGTGTTGTTGCCTATAATCAGGCTCACTTCTGTAGTTGATCATATTTTTAAAATTAACACTTAAACCAGCATTTGTGGCTTTTTGGTATAAGCTGTAAACTTAGTTCCATTTTTTGCTCGTCATTACTTCTATACAAATAACGATTACCGTTAAACGGTTTATTATCCACTAACTTATTTTTAATCAATATTTTAAATGCAATGTTGATTACTTTAAATTAATGGTTTGATGAAGTAGGGGAAAAACCACTTCTTTTTCAAGCTCTTATATTTGCAGCATGGAGAAAAAGAAAATCCTGGTTTGCGTGATGAACTGGGGCCTGGGCCATGCCGCACGTTGCATTCCAATTATTAGCGCACTCGAGAAAGAGGGCTTTCAGCCTTTATTAGCTTCAGATGGAGCGGCCCTTTCTTTACTCCGAAAGGAATTTCCCCATCTTCCTTATTTTGAATTACCTTCCTATAATATCAGGTATGCTCAGAATCCAAAAATGCTGAAATGGAAGCTCATTTTTGATACTCCCCACATTCTACGCACTATTCGAGCTGAAAAGAAAATGATCCATAAACTTGTGGAGGAGGAAAATATTAGCGGGATTATCTCAGACAACCGCTTTGGCACCTATTCTAAAAAAGTGAAGAGTGTTTTTATAACGCACCAACTTACAGTTTTATCGGGAAAAACCACATTTTTGAGTAGCAGGATACATCAAAGTTACATCAGGAAATTTGATGAATGCTGGGTACCTGATGCACCCGGAGAAAAGAATCTAAGCGGAATCCTGGGACACCCGATAAAAAAGCCATACAATGTGAAATATATAGGTGCTCTCAGCAGGTTCAGAAAAAGGGAACTTCCTATAAAATATGATTACCTTATAGTACTCTCTGGCCCCGAACCGCAGCGTACGATGCTTCAGAATATCCTGTTTAAGGCTTTCAGAAAAACCACGCAACAAATCTATATTATTAGAGGTGTAATGGACGATGAAGAATTTACTTGCCTGAATCCAAATGTAACCATCAGCAATTATTTATTTGGGGAAGAACTTGAAGAAGTCATTAACAGCAGCAGGCAGATTATTTCTCGTTCGGGATACACTACTCTTATGGACCTGGCAAAGCTAGAAAAAAGGGCTTTTTTTATTCCTACTCCCGGGCAACCTGAACAGGAATATCTTGCCGAACGTTTAAGAAATTTAGGTCTTGCAGCCTACTGTAAGCAAGATGAATTTGATTTATCGTTGCTGGATCACCAAGAAGAATTTTCAGGATTAAGCGAGTTCGAATTCACTCCCGGCATTCGCGACCTTTTTACTCTTTTCGAGAGTAAATGAAAATTCACTTCCCACGCCATGAACGCTCTCCACAAAGATTTTTTCTTCGTGGGCTTCAAGAATGTGCTTCACGATAGATAACCCAAGACCAGAACCACCCTCCTTCCTGGAACCGCTTTTATCTACCCGAAAAAACCGTTCAAAAAGCCGCGGAATGTGCTTTTTTTCAATTCCTTCTCCGTTGTCGGATACCTTGACAATAATCTTATTCTTCTTGTAATCGGAGAGGTTTACCTCGGTAGTACCATCGTTCTTTCCATACTTGATGGAGTTCACCACAAGGTTTGTGAGCACCTGCTGTATTCTTTCAATATCTCCAAACACCCACACCGGCTCATAATCTGTGTCGAACGTAAGTGTAATATTTTTTTTAGAGGCTTTCATTTCAAGCAGATCAAAAACACCCTGCACCACTTCAACCATGTCAAAATTCTGCATTTTAAGGTGCAGATCGCCGGTTTCAAGCTTTGTGATCATGTCGAGATCCTTTACAATGTAAATAAGGCGATCGACCCCTTTTGCGGCGCGGTTAAGGTATTTTTTACGCACCGCCTTATCCTTCATTGCACCATCCAGCAGGGTTTCAATGTAGCCCTGAACGGTGAAAAGTGGTGTTTTTAATTCATGAGAAACATTTCCCATAAATTCTTTTCTGTAGGTTTCCCGTATTTGGAGCGCTTCAATTTCCATTTTTTTACCTTCTGCAAATTTCTCCACTTCCCGGGTGAGCGTAGCCATATCTGAAGTGACCTGCCCGGGCCTCAGAGTTGTGGCATCCAGAAGGCGTACATTGTTGTAAATCTTCTTAATATTTTTGTAGATAAAATGCTCTACCCGGTATTGAATTATAAAAAACGAAAAGGTAAAACATAAGAGGGCATAACTAAGAACAAAATACCACTCTAGCGCATTGGCGAAATAAAGAAATATGGCTGATATCAATGTCAAGAAAACACTGATATAAAAAGAAGTTTTTACTGCAAACTTATAAGAACGCTTAAAACTCTTCGCCATTAAATCACCAGCTTATATCCCACACCTTTTACTGTTTGAAAACTTTCATCCCCAATTTTTTCCCGGAGTTTTCTTATATGCACATCAATAGTTCTTCCTCCCACAACCACTTCATTACCCCAAATCTTATCCAGGATCTCTTCTCTTTTGAAAACTCTACCCGGTTGTGAAGCCAGGAGCGAAAGCAATTCAAATTCCTTACGGGGTAACATGTATTCCTGATCATTTTTAAAGATCTTGTATTCATCTCTATTGATCACCAAATCACCAACTTCAATGATGCTGGAATCACCTTCAGTATCTTTAAATCGGCGTAACAAGGCTTTCACCTTACTAATAAGAATTTTTGGTTTAATAGGCTTGGTGATGTAATCATCTGCCCCGGCGTCAAAACCTGCCATTTGGGAATAATCTTCACCACGTGCTGTTAAAAAGGTAATAACCGATTCACTAAGGGAGGGAACTTTCCTTATTTGTTCACAAGCTTCAATGCCGTCCATTTCGGGCATCATAACATCAAGAATAATAAGCTGCGGGTTGTGCTTTTTAGCAAGCTTTACTGCTTCCAGACCGTTTTCGCCGGTTATGACATTATAGCCTTCCGAAGAAAGGTTGTAGCCTACGATTTCAAGAATATCCGGTTCGTCGTCAACGAGGAGGATACAAATATCTTTTTTCTTCATTGCCTTTATAGCTATATTTATATAATATAGTGTAAATGTAAAGATAAAATTGTTTTAACCACCTCCTCTATTAATTCATAACCTTATCCTAACACAACTGCTGCTATCAAGTGATCAGAAAAATGGCCTTTCCTCTAAAAAATAAGGCACAAAAAAAGGTTGCCTGGCCGAGGCAACCTTCCATACATCTAAATCGACAAAAACTAAGATAATATGATTTATCTCAATGCACATTAAGAAGTTCAAAAATGTCATTTTTGAGTCCTAATCGCGTAAAGCAAAAGTTATCAAATTTTTAAATTGCTGTCAATGCTTTATAAGCCTAATGATATCAAATTTAAAAATGATCATTCTGAATTTTAATCTCTACTCGAGAAGGATTCTTGTCAACTTCTACTTTGTCAGCTTTTCAAAAGTTCGTTATAAGGAAGTTCAAGAAATATCTTTCAGAAGATATTAGTTACTTACAAGATCGCCTTCGCTCGTCCAATGGTTTACAGATACGATTCTGCTTTCGTTGAAATCTACTTCAGAGAGAATTTCGTCATTCCAGAAAAACCATTTTCCTACTTTATCGCCCATGGCATATTTTCCAATAGCGGTTTTCTTACCGTTCATATCATAGGCTATCCATTCCCCATGAAGTTTTCCATCTTTGAACTGTCCTTCCTGAGCAATCTCTCCATTTTCATGATAAAAAACAGCTTCAATGATATCCCCCTTTTTCTGAAATTCCTTTTTAGTATCGTTTTGCTGGGCCATTACTATACTTCCTGAGAGCATCAGAATCCCAACCATGAATGTTTTTATAGTTTTCATCTTCCATTTTCTTTAATGTCCTTATTCCAAATATAAGAAAAAATTTACTTACTCGAAACATTCACGTAACATTAAATTAACATTGGAATTCTTGATATTCTGGTTATAAGGTTAAATCCTGTAGAAGGACTATAATAGAAGAGCAAATATACTCCACTCCTATAGCTATGACGATAAAACCTATAATTCTGGAAATGGCATTTATTCCGGAAGCTCCCAACAACCCCACAATGTAATGTGAGCATCTTAACATTAAAAAAGTAACACCACAAACACTTATAATTGCACCAATTACCATGATTTTTTGATAAAAAAGGCCATATTCTTCATATAATCCAATTAATAATGAGATAGAGCCGGGACCGGCCAGCATTGGAATTGCCAGAGGAGTGAGCGCTACAGAATCTCTTTGAAAAGCGTCATCTTTGACACGCTGTTTCTCCATACCCTTATGTTTGGAAAAAGAACCTGTAAGTAATGCAAAACCCGAGGTGGCAATAATTAATCCTCCCGCAATCTTTAAAGAGTTCAAACTAATTCCAAAAAAGTGCAGGATGTACCTCCCAGTAAAAAATGAAATTATAAGAATTACCATTACGTTGATAGCAGTAAAAAGTGAAATTTTTAAGCGCTCTCTCCCCGTGTGCTCCTGAGTAAGTCCCACAAAAATAGGAATGGTTCCCAGCGGATTAATTACCGAAAACAAAGCAGCGAAAACAAATATGAAAATATCCATGTTTTTTGTTGCAAAAATGCATCTGCTTATAGGTTCATAATGAAGATTAACATTAAATAACCTTTATAATATTCTGAAATAAAATTCTTTTGCTGCTTGCCCTTTTAATTTCCTGCATTCCCCATTTTCATTTTTCAAATGCAGAAAAAAGAAATTGCTCATTTAGCTCGCCGAATTTCTTCATCCCCACAAGTAAAGGACAGTTCCTGCGCTTTGATTTAGCAGATAACCTTAAGCTAACATTATCATCACAGAGCATTAATTTATAGTTAACCGCTTCTTTACACATGCGCCTTTATTTTGCGGCAGACAATAACAGATAATATGAAGCGATTTTTTATTCTACTAATCGCAGTACTAATGACAAATAATGTACTGCATGCTCAAAATGAAAGCACAGGCTCTATTGCAGGCCGTCTTTCAGATTCCGAAATGAATGGGGAACCTTTACCATTTGCCAATGTTCTAATAAAAGGCACTTCCAAAGGAGCCACTACAGACATGGATGGTCTTTATTCCGTAACAAACCTTGAACCGGGAACATACACACTTGCTTTCAGTTTTGTGGGCTATGAAACTCTTGAAATTCCCAATGTGGAAGTCATCAGCGACAAAGTGACTGAAATCAACGCCGAACTGGGCAGCAGTGCCGCCTCTCTGGACGAAGTAGTTATTACGACTGTTTCCAGGAGAGATTCTGAGGTGGCTTTATTACTTGAACAAAAAGCAGCCACTCAAATAAAAGAAAGTATTGGCGCGCAGGAATTGGCTAAGCTGGGAGTTTCTGATGTCGCTACTGCAACTACAAAACTTTCAGGAGTTACCACCAGTGAAGCTTCCGGAGATCTTTTTGTAAGAGGGCTTGGGGACAGGTATCTGTATACCACACTAAATAATCTTCCTGTCCCTTCAGACGATGTAGAGCGAAAAAACATTGACCTTGGTCTCTTCCCTACCCGCGTAGTGCAGAGCGTAAGTATTAGTAAAACTTACTCTCCTGAAAATTCTGCCGATCAGGCTTCAGGAACTATAAATATTGATTCAAGGGAATTGAACGGAATTCAGGAATTCGACCTGGGCATTCGTGTTGGGGTAAATACCAATGCAATGGAAACCTATGGTAATTTCAAAGTTTCTCCAAATCAGGAGGATGTCCATTTTGGTTTTTATGATCAAAGCATTCCAATTCAATATGCTGTCAATAATCAAAAATGGGAGCCGCAAATGGCTAATGCGCCTTTCAACCGCAGGTATGCATTGACTGCAGGTAAGAAGCTGGGCGAAAACCTGAAGGTACTCATTACAGGCTCTCAATCTACCAATTTTGAATACAGCAGCGGGTTATTTAGAGAATATCGCAACAACAACCTCTATGATTATTTTTCTGACACTCAAAATTATCAAAAGACTGTAAACACTACGGGCTTATTGGATGTAGGTTATGAACTCAACGATGATCACAACATAAAAGTGACCAGTCTTTTCATCAACAAATTAACCGATGAGGTTTATGAAGCAGGTAACAACGCAGAGGGTGTCATATTTGAAGAAACTGCTCCCGCTGAAAATTTAAACCAGTTTGTACGCGACCAGAACATCAAACAAACAAGATTATGGGTGAATCAACTTCATGGGGATCATCTATTATCTGAAATGAATGCTCTGGAATGGGCACTCGGGTACAACCTAGTAACTGCCGATGAGCCTAACAGAATTCGAAATGAATTAAATATCAACAAAGAGGGATTTGTACAACTGGGGAGAATGGGCGGATTCCAGCAAAGAAAATCTATTCAGGAGATTGACGACAATGAATTCAATGCGATGATCACAGATCAGCACTACTTCGTTCGGAATGAAACGACCAATGCCAATACTTTCCTGCAGGTGGGAGGTAATTACAGGAGCAAAGAAAGGGATTTTTACTCACAGTTTTTTGGGGTAGAAGAAAACAGACTGAATTCTGTTAACCCGCAATCAATTGATAACCTTACCAGCATTTTCACCACCGGAAATTTTGAGAACAACACGCTTGACCTTAATGTATTGAATGCCGACCAGTACCAGGCCTCTCTGGAATCTTATGCCGGCTTTGCCAACTTCAATTATGGTGCCGGCCAATGGAACTTTAATATAGGTGCAAGATATCAACACGATGATCTTGACGTTGTTTTTGACGTAAATAATTATCCTCAAAATCAGCCTAATTATTCATTCCAGTCGTACGACAACATTTATCCAAGCCTAACCATTAAGTTTTCGCCAAACGAGAATTCCAACATCAGGCTGGCAGCAAGCAGAACTATCACATTACCGGAATTTAAAGAAATTGCTCCTTTTGAGTATGTTTCTCAAACAGGGCAGGTTACCAGAGGTAATCCAAACCTGGAAGCTTCAAAAAATATAAACCTGGACATTAAATATGAGTTATTTCCCAGTGCAGGGGAGTTGATTTCACTCACTGGTTTTTACAAAAGAATTGATGATCCTATTAATAAGGTGCAGGACAGAGGTGCTGCCGGAGTGTTCTCCTACTTTAATGCAGGACAAGAGGCAAACATCTATGGATTAGAACTCGAAACAAGGATTGATATCATTGATAATGAAGAACCCAGGGGGCTTGATTTTGATGTCGCATTTAACGTTTCCAGAACCTGGCACAAACAGGATCTTAAAGATGTATTTAATGCTGAAGGGAATTTTGTAAGGACTTTCCAGTACAACAACAAAACAGAAATAGGACTGCAAGGTGCTTCAGACTGGATTTTTAATGGTTCTCTAAACTTCTCTACAGATTCTGAGAATCCTTTTAGAGCTTCTCTGGTTGGATATTATGCTTCAGACAAGATCTATGCGCTTGGCGCCCCTGAGGCACAGCAGCAAAACGACGTATTCTACAATGATGAAATAGTCGAAAAGGGCTTTGTTGTTCTGGATGCTGTATTCACTCAGGATCTTGGAGAGCATTGGGGTATTCAGCTTCGCGGACAGAACCTCCTGAATCCTGAAATTGAAAGAATACAGGATGTAAGACCAAGTTCTACCGGGGTGGAAAGTACTAAAACCGTTCGCTCCTATACCCGTGGTACAGTTGTAAGCTTAGGAGTGAACTATTCATTTTAATCTATCAAACCATAACCACTAATAAACCAAAACTTAAATTTAAAAAATCATGAAAAAAGTAAGCAACCGAATTTTAATGATCTTTGCTGTAGTTCTGGGCCTTATAGCCACAGGATGTAGCAGTGATGACACTAACATCGAAGTGATCGATCCGGGGAACGGAGGTGGAGAAAATGAAGGAACAGAACTTTCTGGATCCCTTGAAGAAGATCGCACCCTGGATTCTGCAGAAACTTATTCCCTTACAGGAATCTTTTCCGTAGAATCTGGTGCCACATTAACCATTCCCGCAGGAACGCAAATCGTAGCCGATGCAGATCTTGATGATAATGACGAGACCAACGTTTATATTGTTGTTCAAAGAGGAGGAATGATCGACATTCAGGGAACATCTTCTGCACCTGTGATCATGTCTTCAGCAAATGGAAAATCAGGCAGCTGGGGAGGACTAATTATTGCAGGGAACGCAGCAACTACTGCCGGAAGTGATGCAACAGCCGAAGTTGGAGGAATTATCTATGGTGGTTCAGATTCCAGTGATAACTCGGGATCTATAAATTATCTTGTTCTTTCTGATGCCGGGGCACAAATCAACACCGAATCTCAATTCAACGGACTTTCACTTTACGCGGTAGGTTCAGGAACTTCCATCCAGAACGTGGCTATTTTCAATGGAGCTGATGACGGAGTGGAATTCTTTGGAGGTTCTGTTTCTGCGACCAACCTGTACCTTGAAAATAATGAAGATGATGCCGTAGACTGGACCGAAGGCTGGGATGGCACTTTAAATAATGTTTACGTTCTTAACGACGATCCAAATTTCTCTACTGCTATCGAAGCTGATGGTGTGAATGGAAACCCTACAATTATTAACTTCACCGCTGTTTCTACTGTAGGCGGTACTGCTTTGCAGTTCAAGGCGCAATCTGGTGCTACGATTACAGGGCTTTCCCTTTCTGGTTATGATACTGCCGTAGAAATTACTGAGGATGGAAGAAACGATTTATCAGGAATACAACTTAACGGTGCCGATGCAGACCTTGATATGAATTATACCGAAATTCCTACTGTGGAAGCCAGCTCTTTTGACTGGGTTACCAATAGAGGGCAGGTAGCTGTGCTACCCGGCACAATTTCTTCAGATTATAGCCTTGATGCCAATTCAGCTTATGTAATTAATGGAATCGTTTCCGTGCAGGATGGTGCTACTCTTACTATTCCTGCAGGAACAAGAATTACTGCAAGAACAGATGAAGACCAGGCAGGATCAAGTGTTTACCTTGTTGTACAGCAGGGAGCCATGATTGATATCCAGGGAACTGAAGACAGCCCGGTAGTAATGAATTCCACTTCCGGAACTCCTGGAAGCTGGGGAGGCATTGTGATTGCCGGTGAGGCAGAAACAACTGCAGGAATTGATGCAACTGCCGAAGTGGGAGGAATTATTTATGGTGGTAACGATCCTGAAGACAATTCAGGTTCTATTAAATATCTTATTCTTTCTGATGCCGGTGCTCAAATCAATACCGAATCTCAATATAACGGATTTTCCTTGTATGCTGTAGGTTCAGAAACTATTATTGAAAATGTTGCTATCCTTAATGGAGCTGATGACGGAGTGGAATTCTTTGGAGGGTCTGTTTCTGCAATGAACCTTTACCTTGAAAATAACGAAGATGACGCTGTAGACTGGACCGAAGGTTGGGATGGTGCTGTAGAAAACGTTTATGTTTCCCATACTATCGAGAATTTCTCTACCGCTATAGAAGCAGATGGATTGAATGGTAACCCAACGATTACAAACTTTACTGCGGTTTCCACAACTGGAGGTGTCGCTTTACAATTTAAAGCACAATCTGGTGCGACTATCACAGGCCTTTCGCTTTCAGGTTATGACACGAATATTGACATAGCTGAAGACGGAAGAACAGATCTTTCAACAATTCAAATAGAAGGTGCAAATGCCGACCTGAATGCCGCTTACGATGCAGAACCCACTGTAGATGAAGAAATGTTTGGATGGGTTTCTACAAACCTATAGTGTTTGAATTAGCCAAAACTCAAACATCCACGGTTTAGAACAGAGACTGCCTTTAAAGGCAGTCTCTTTTTTTAACACATCACGCACAATAAGTTCATTTTTAACAAATAAGAATATTTTCTTTGGTCTGATTTTTGAATATTTTATTCTAAATTTGTATAACCAGAAAACTGAAGATGAAACAACTCTACTTGTGCTTTTTATTGATCATTAGCTTGTCGTTCTATACAGAATCGGCTAGTGCTCAATCATCTACAGCTGGAAGTCCCGATGAAACAACTATCGAGGAACTTTCTATATATCCCAATCCTGCGACGGGACAAAAAGTTTATATCTCTACAAAAACCAATCAAACAAAGAAGGTAGAAATCTTCAATGTACTTGGAAAACCGGTATTATCTACCATGCTTTCCGGGACAGAACTTAATATTTCTGCTTTGGAACCCGGTATTTATATCCTAAAAATAAAAGAAGGGAAAAGTTCGGCTACCCGAAAACTTGTGATTCGATAGTTTCACATCCAGGAATTTAAAAATGTGGTTTCCACTACCACTTATTTTTTTACTTTCTCATTTTTTACCCCTTTTAGACTTTCGCGAATATATTCATGCAATGAAAGTGTTATTTTCTAAATTTCCATTGCGCTACAGCTTCAAAAATGACATTCTATTTGTATTTTTTGAAAAAATCGCATGCCCAAATTACTTCTAAAGCGGAAACCTTCTTTTTTCTACCTTTGCAGCCTTAGACACAATTTAAATGCCCGATTTTAACCACATTTTTTCCATTTCCACCGCTGAAGAATTCAAAGCGGCAGCCCTGGAGGTTTTTAGACATCAATATGAAAAGAATGAGGTGTACAACAAATTTTGCAGACTTTTAAACAAAGATCCGAAGCAGGTAAAAAGCATTAATGAAATCCCCTTTTTGCCAATCGGGTTTTTTAAATCCTTTCCTGTTATTTCTTCAGAAAACACTGTAGAAATTACCTTTACCAGTAGCGGTACCACCGGGAGTCAAACCAGCAAACATATGGTAACCGATCTTGAAGTGTATAAAAAGAGTTTTCAAAAAGGCTTTCAAAATTTCTACGGAAATATTGAAGAATATGCCGTTCTCGCACTTCTTCCCTCTTACCTTGAAAGAGAAGGCTCCTCGCTTATTTATATGGCCCAGGATTTTATTGAAAGAAGTAAAAACCCCGAAAGCGGATTCTACCTCAACGATCTTTCTGCATTAATAGAAAAACTGGTACGACTAGATCAAAAAGGGCAAAAGATCCTATTAATTGGTGTTTCCTTTGCACTTTTAGACCTTGTAGAGCAGCATCAATTTGAGCTTAAAAATACTGTTATTATGGAAACCGGTGGCATGAAAGGCCGAAGGAAAGAAATGATTAGAAAAGAATTGCATCAACGCCTTTCGAAAGGCTTTGGAGTTGGAAAAATTCACAGCGAATATGGAATGACAGAATTGCTTTCGCAGGCATATTCTACCGGAAATGGCCTTTTTGACTGTCCGCCCTGGATGAAGATATTAATCCGTGACCCTGAAGATGCGCTGCAGTTACTTCCGCAGGGGAAAACCGGCGGATTAAACATTGTTGATCTGGCAAACGTAAATTCCTGTTCTTTTATCGCAACCCAGGACCTCGGCAAAGAAACTGCAGATGGCAAATTGGAGATTCTAGGAAGATTCGACAACAGCGATATTCGGGGATGTAACTTAATGGTGTTGTAAATACTTTACCACAACATTCTCAAGGTCAGTGTTCAAGCCCGCTTCCAAGAAACTACAAGACACAAAAAAAATTTGAAAAAAAATTTATACGTAGTGTAAGGTAACTCTTATATACCCGACTTAATGTTCGGTTAGATTATGTATTTCATAATTGGTTGGTTAGTTAGAAACCCCTTAGCACCTCTCGGTCGCAAGGGGTTTTTTAATTATACCACCCTAATGATATACGTATTTCTCTTGCCTTTGTTGATGATCACGTACTTGTCGTTCAAAAGATCTCTTGAAGTGATTTGAAAATCTTCAGTGACTTTTTCTTTGTTTACAGAGACAGAATTCTCCTTCAGCGCCCTTCTGGCTTCTCCGTTTGATTTAAGAAAATCGGTTTTTGCTGAAAGTGCTGCAATCATATCTAATCCGGCTTCCACATCTGCTCTCTCTACTTCGGCCTGTGGCACACCTTCAAAAACATCTAGAAATGTGGCTTCATTCAGATTTTTAAGGTCATCTGCAGTACTCTTTCCGAATAAAACTTCCGAAGCTTTGACGGCATTTTCATAATCTTCCCGAGAATGAACCATCACAGTAATTTCTTCGGCTAAAACTCTTTGCAGCTGTCTTAAATGTGGTGCTTCTTTGTGCTTTTCCACTAAAGATTCTATTTCCTCTTTTGGCAAAAAGGTGAAAATCTTGATGAATTTTTCTGCATCCTCATCGCTGGTGTTTAACCAGTACTGGTAAAATTTGTAAGGCGAAGTACGCTCAGGATCCAGCCAGATGTTACCAGATTCTGTCTTCCCAAATTTAGTTCCATCGGCTTTGGTGATCAACGGGCAGGTAAGTGCATAGCCTTTCCCATCGCCAATTCTGCGAATAAGCTCTGTTCCTGTTGTAATATTTCCCCATTGGTCGCTTCCGCCCATTTGCAGGGTACAGTTTTGCTTTCTGTACAAATGAAGAAAATCATACCCCTGCACCAGCTGATAAGTGAACTCTGTAAAAGACATTCCTTCGGAAGCATCTGAAGACAAACGCTTCTTCACGGAATCTTTCGACATCATGTAATTCACGGTAATATGTTTTCCCACATCCCTGATAAACTCCAGGAAGGAGAAGTTTTTCATCCAGTCATAATTGTTTACCAGGACAGCGGCATTTTGCTCCTCGCTTTCAAAATCAAGAAATTTCTTCAACTGGTTCTTAAGGGCATTTTGGTTGTGAAGCAGCGTAGCCTCATCCAGCAAATTCCTTTCGTTTGATTTCCCTGAAGGATCCCCAATCATCCCAGTAGCACCACCTACCAAAGCAACGGGTTTGTGCCCGCACAACTGGAAATGGCGCAGCATCATTACTCCTACCAAATGACCAATATGAAGAGAATCGGCCGTGGGATCAATTCCCACATAGGCGGCTCTCAAACCTTCCTGCAAATGTTCCTCGGTGCCAGGCATGATGTCGTGCAACATCCCTCTCCAGGTGATCTCTTCTACAAAATTCTTGTGCATAATATCTTTTTTGGATAAAAAACAGCCGTAAAGATACCATAAACCTGCATTTTTCCTAAGTGGATTTAGCTATATTTACCAAATGATTTTAGTTACCGGTGGTACAGGTTTGGTAGGTTCACATTTACTTCTGGATTTAATGAAATCGGGGGAAAAGGTTCGGGCTATTCACAGGAAAAACAGTGATCTGGAAAGTGTCAAAAAGGTGTTTTCTCACGAACATTCTGCCGAGGAAGCGAACCGACTGTTCACGAAAATCGAATGGGTGGTTGCAGATCTTACCGATATTCCTTCCCTGGAAAAAGCTTTTACTGGCATAAAAAAGGTTTACCATTGCGCCGCCCTGGTCTCTTTTGACCCCTCGGCTTACCAGCAACTTCGGAAAGCCAACATAGAAGGTACAGCAAACATTGTTAACTTATGTATTAAAAATAATATTGAGAAACTTTGTTATGTAAGTTCCATCGCAACTTTTGATAAAAAGCTGGGTGAAAATGTCATTTCTGAAACCTCCTTTTGGAACAAAGAAGAAAACCATAATATTTATGCGATAACGAAATATGGTGCAGAAATAGAAGTGTGGCGAGCGAGCCAGGAAGGTGTTCCCGTGGTAATCGTCAACCCCGGAATTATAATTGGTCCCGGCTTTTGGAATTCGGGTAGCGGAGAAATCTTCAGCAGAATAAATTCCGGCTTAAAATACCATTTTCCGAAGGTAAGTGGTTTTGTAGGAGTTTATGACGTAGTGAAAAGCATGAGAGCTCTTATGTCTTCACCCATCAAAAATGAGGAATTCATAGTAGTTTCTGAAAATATTTCCTTCCGAAGGATCTTTGAATTAACAGCAAAATATCTGGATAAACCTGCGCCACAAAGAGAGCTAAAGCCCTGGATGGTAGCCGTAGGATGGGCCGGGCAACGTTTTTTGAGCTTGTTTGGAAAGAAGCAACAATTAACCAGGCACTCTGTCAAAGATTTATACCAAGATTCGTTCTACTCCAACCAAAAGATCAAAGAAGCGCTGAGTTTTAAATTTGAAGAAATGGATTTGGTCATTAAGAAGACGGCGAAGATCTTTAAGGAAGAGAATCCTGCCTGATTTCCTCATTTAACGAAGCTCCTGTAGAAAGGCTTGGTACCAGGCTATCTCTGCCAGCATCTATAGTATCCTCTTCTACGGGAAGACTATCTAATCCTTTTTGTCTACGTATTTCATTAAGGCTGTCTCGTCTTTCTCTTTGCTCTTTTCTTATTGAATCTCTCACGCGCTCCTCTTCTTCACGAATGCTGTCAAACCTGCTTTTAAGCTGCTCCAGGCTGTCCCTCACTTTTTCATATATACGCTGGTAAGCGACATAATTGGCAGTATAATAATCATTGCTTCGGTTAAACTGGGAACTATCAATATCAAATTTTTCCCAAAGATATTCGTCGGGCTTTATTCCGCGTCGTTCAAGTTCCTGTTTGCTGTAACTGCGAGCGCCTTGCAACAAAGACATTTCGGTGAGTACATTTACCATCTTAGCTTCAGGAATAAGATCTTTGGGTTTATCCATCTTTTTTACATCCTGACAGGAAATTATCAGAAACAGCAATAAGAATATGAAGCTCAATTTGCGCATATTTTATCTATCGAAAGTAAGCCGTTCCGCTTTTTGGAATCCGTTGAATTTAAAATTATTGTATACCAGGTTTCCATTTACAAAAGTATGTGTTACTCTAGATTTAAAGGTAGTTCCTTCAAAAGGAGACCAGCCACACTTGTAAATCGTATTGTTAGGCTGAACTGCCCAGGGCGCGTTTAGATCTACAATCACCAGATCTGCTTTATAACCTTCGCGTATGAATCCGCGCTTTTCAATCTGAAACAAAATTGCCGGATTGTGGCACATTTTCTCTACAATTTTTTCAAGAGAGATCTTTTCCTGGTGATACATTTGCAGCAATGCAGGCAAGGCATGTTGCACAAGAGGCCCACCACTTGGAGCTTTAGTGTAGACGTTCTTTTTTTCTTCCTTAGTATGCGGTGCATGATCTGTAGCGATGACATCTATTTTGTCATCCAGAAGGCCTTTTAGCAATGCTTCCTGGTCTTTTTTTGTCTTAACCGCCGGATTCCACTTTATAAAAGTGCCTTTTTTGGCATAATCCTGATCATTGAACCACAGGTGATGAATACAGACTTCCGCAGTAATTTTTTTGTCCTTTAATGCTTTTTTACTGTCAAAAAGGGAAAGTTCCTTCGCAGTAGAAATATGGAAAACATGCAGCCTTGCACCTGTTTTCTTTGCCAGGGCCACGGCCTTTGAAGAAGAAATATAACAGGCTTCCTCACTTCTTATCTTTGGATGCAGCTCCACAGGAATATCATCGCCGTAACGCTCCACACATTCCTTTAAATTTCTTTGTATGGTTTCTTCATCTTCACAATGCGCTGCTATCAATAAAGGAGATTCCTGAAAGATCTTTTCAAGTACTTTCTCATCATCTACCAACATATTTCCGGTAGATGATCCAAGGAACAGCTTTAAGGCCGCCGTGGTTTTTGGATCTACTTTTTTTATTTCTTCCAGGTTATCATTGGTACCACCAAACATGAAAGAATAATTTGCAAGAGAGGTTTCTTCTGCAAGTTTGAATTTCTCCTCCAGCCTTTCTATAGTAGTGGTTTGTGGCTGAGTATTCGGCATTTCTATAAAGGAAGTAATCCCCCCGGCCACAGCAGCTTTAGAACCGGTGGCGATAGTTTCTTTATGAGTAAGTCCCGGTTCTCTGAAATGCACCTGATCATCGATCAATCCCGGCAATAAGTAATTGCCTTCGGCATCGAATATCTTTAAATCGGGTGATTTGGCACTTATACTATCTGCAATTTCTGTAATAATACCATCTTCAATAAAAACGTCTCCTTCTGTGATGGCTCCTTCATTTACTATACGTGCATTTTTTATGAGTACCTTCTTCATTATATATTCATCTTATTAAACAGACTTTTAAACTTCATTTTTACCACTCCAAAAATAGCTTCCCAAATTATGGAGCCACTCATTTTGGAAGTTCCTCGTGTCCTGTCAGTAAAAATAACGGGGACTTCAAGGATATTCATTTTTAAGAGATAAGCCTTGAACTTCATTTCTATTTGAAAGGCATATCCTATAAACTGTATTTTGTCCAGATGTATATTTTCCAGGACTTTTCTTCTATAACAAACAAAACCTGCAGTTGTGTCGTAAATAGGCATAGCCGTTATGAACCTGACATACCTCGAAGCCAGCCATGATAAGAGCACCCTGCTCATTGGCCAGTTTACAACATTTACTCCAGTTTTATACCGTGAGCCGATAGCCACATCTGCATTCTTTTTTTTACATGCATTGTAAAGCCTGATAAGATCATTGGGGTTGTGTGAAAAATCTGCATCCATTTGGAAAATATATTCATATTCCCGCTGAAGAACCCAGTTAAAACCGGCAATATATGCGGTTCCCAGTCCCGATTTTCCTTTTCTTTCCTGTAAAAAAAGCTGATCCCCAAACTCGTTTTGCAGCAATTTTACTGTTTCGGCGGTTCCATCTGGAGAGCCGTCATCTACTACTAAAATATGAAAATTGCGCTGCAGTGAAAACACATTTCTAACTAATCGTTCAATGTTCTCGTTTTCGTTGTAGGTGGGTATTATTACAATCCCATCTGGCATACAATATCTTTTGCGCAAATGTAACTATTTTTAAGGTTTACATTTTGTTTTTGCGGCTTCTTTTCAGCTTATTTAATTATACCTTTGTTAAAAATTATTGCGCGTGGAGGCTCTTGAAAGATTCACAGTTTCACAAGACTGGATAACCATACTGCTAATTGCTGTACTTGTTCTTTTAGTGGCTGCGAAATATACTTTCCCTCACAGGTTCTCAGATTTCTACATGCTCTTTGCAACCAATAAATATTTGCTGTTACAAGGTAAAGAAGCCAAAATTTTTCATCCTTTCAATGTGCTGCTCTTTGGAGTAAATATTATCTCGGTTTCATTATTCATCTTTATTGCTTACCAAACCTTTATTACCACTGAACTTGGACGTCCCAAAATTCTCTTTATAAGGATTGCCACTGCTTATACAGCCTTTGTACTTCTTAAATTTTCCCTGGAAAAGATCCTGGCCAATATTACGTCAATTGATAAATTGATGAACCATTACCTTTTTTACAAGCTTAGCTACCGGAATTTCACTTCTATGCTGCTAATCCCAGCAAATTTGATATTCATATATATATGGAAACCAAACCAATTGAGTCTTTATATTTGCCTCGGTTTCATTTTATTATCAAACATTATAACCCTTACCTCAATTTTTAGGAAAAACCAGCAGCAGATAATACAGCATTCCTTTTATTTTATTTTGTATCTTTGCGCTCTCGAAATTGGACCGTATTTTATTTTGTATAAGCTAATTACAAATAGGTAAGGTTGTAAAAAGAATATGTTTATGAAAGTGAAAACAATTTTGGTTTCTCAACCAGAACCTAAGGTTGAAAATTCTCCTTACTTTGAACTTGAGGAAAAACAAAAAGTAAAAATAGACTTTATACCGTTTATCCACGTCGAAGGAGTTTCCTCCAAAGATGTAAGGCAACAAAAAATTGACCTTGCCAATTATACTGCCATTATTTTAACCAGCCGAAATTCTGTAGATCACTTCTTTAGGATTGCAGATGAAATGAGATACAAGGTGCCAGATACTCTAAAATATTTCTGCCAGAGTGAAGCCGTAGCCTATTATTTACAGAAATACGTGGTTTACAGAAAACGTAAAATCTATGTTGGAAAACGTACTTTCCAGGAACTTTCTCCATTAATCAAGAAGTACAAGAATGAGAAATTTTTACTTCCTTCTTCTGATATGCTGAAGCCAGATGTTCCCAAGACTTTAAATAAACTTGGTGTGGAATGGAAACAGGCAACTTTTTACAAAACTGTGGTAAGTGACCTTTCTCATCTAAGAGAAGTTTTTTATGATATTCTTGTCTTTTTTAGTCCTAGCGGGATCAAATCTTTATTTGAAAACTTTCCCGATTTTGAACAAAAAAATACAAGGATTGCAGTTTTTGGAAATACAACGGTTAAAGCAGCCAAAGAGCATGGTTTAACGGTTAACATTCAGGCACCAACTCCTGAAACTCCATCCATGACAATGGCCCTTGAAAAGTATATCAAGGAAATGAATAAAAAACATCATTAAGAGTTATCAATAGCATAAATAAAAAATCCCGCAATTGCGGGATTTTTTGCTATTAGCACTGATTTTTCTGCTAATTAGCTTTAGGAGCACCCTTCATAATTTCCTCGTTCGCCTGTTTTTCGAACTTCTCAAAATTTTCTTTAAAAGATCGCGCCAGGTTATTTGCCTTGCAATCATAGGCTTCTTTGTCTTTCCAGGTCTTTCTTGGGTTGAGCACCTCTGCAGGTACATTGTTACATTCTACCGGCATGGCTAAACCAAAAACAGGATGCTGCTCAAAAGAAACATCCTCAAGGTCTCCCCGCAAAGCAGCATCAATCATGGCCCTGGTATATTTTAGTTTCATTCGTGATCCTACTCCATATGGTCCTCCGGTCCATCCGGTATTCACCAGCCAGACCGTTACATTATTTTCTTTCATTTTAGCACTCAGCATTTCAGCATATTTTGTGGGGTGAAGCGGCATGAACGGCGCCCCGAAACACGCTGAAAAACTTGGCACTGGCTCATTAATACCTGCTTCGGTACCTGCAACTTTGGCTGTATACCCGCTAATAAAATGATAGGCCGCCTGTCCCGGGGTCAACTTACTAATTGGAGGCAGTACCCCAAAAGCATCAGCAGTCAAAAAGAAGATATTCTTCGGATTTTTCCCTACAGAAGGATTTTGAATATTGTCAATATGATGAATAGGATAACTTACCCGCGTATTTTGTGAGATGGACGTATCTGAAAAATCCACATCACCGTTTTTATTTAAAATGACATTTTCCAGGATCGCTCCTGGTTTTATAGCGCGGTAAATATCCGGTTCATTTTCTTCTGAAAGATTGATCACCTTTGCGTAACAACCTCCTTCAAAATTGAAAACACTGTTTTCTTTTGTCCAGCCATGCTCATC
Source organism: Salinimicrobium maris (assembly GCF_049680855.1). NCBI lineage: Bacteria > Pseudomonadati > Bacteroidota > Flavobacteriia > Flavobacteriales > Flavobacteriaceae > Salinimicrobium > Salinimicrobium maris. The sequence continues at coordinate 90,733 of NZ_JBMPGS010000001.1, forward strand.
ATCGCCTATCAACTTTCGGCTGGGATCTGCAGAAAGAGTAGTTTTTCCCGTACCCGAAAGTCCGAAGAAAATCGCGGTATCGTCCTCTTCACCTACATTTGCCGAGCAGTGCATCGGCAGCGTATCTTTGTAAACCGGAAGTATAAAGTTAAGTGCAGAGAAAATACCTTTTTTGATCTCTCCGGTGTAACCCGTTCCTCCAATTAAAGCAATTTTCTTTTCAAAATTAAGTATAGCAAAATTGTGCTGTCTTGTTCCGTCTACTGCTGGATCTGCTTTAAAACCAGGGGCATTTACAATAACCCAATCTTCCTGGAAATTCTCAAGTTCTTTCTCATCTGGTCTCAGGAACATGTTATACGCGAACATGTTTGACCAGGGATATTCATTAATAACTCGAATGTTGAGCTTGTAGTCATCATCTGCACAGGCGTAAGAATCTCTTACGTAAACCTCTTTTTCAGAAAGGTACTCTGTTACCTTTTCATAAAGGGAATCAAATTTTCGCGAATCAAAAGGAATGTTAATATCGCTCCACCAGACTTTATCCTTTGTAATTTCATCTTTTACAATAAATCTGTCCTTTGGAGAACGACCCGTAAATTCCCCTGTGTTCACTGCCAAAGCTCCCAATCGGGTTTCCACTCCCTGTCCCTTCTCTAAGGTAGCTTGTTGCAACTCCTCCGGTGCCAACTGGTAATGTACTGTCGCATTTCGAATCCCGTAATCATCCAGCGCAATCGTTTTCGTAAATTGTGTGTTTGCCAACATAAATTCTTTACTTGTGTGTTTCTATTACATCAACAAAAGTAGAAAAAGTCCTAGTGATTCCTGTGACACCTAACTGCTTTATTTCTTTTTTAACTTAAATAAAGACGCCAACAGCACTACCCAGGCGCCTATCATTAAAGAGCCTCCAAGAGGGGTAGTTAATGCAATTACTGCGAAATCAAAAGAAGTGAGGTGGTTGGTAGCCAATAGGTAAATAGATCCTGAAAACAATAGGGTGCCTATAAATGTTAAGAAAAAGCAAATATTTTTAACTTTTTCCTTTGCTCTCGCATATACCCCCAGGAAGAGCAGAAAGAAAGCGCTATACATTTGATATTTCACTCCTGTTTCAAAAGTTATTCTTTGCTCCAGGGTAAGCTGTGGTTTAAGACCATGAGCTGCAAAAGCTCCTAATATGATTCCAAAAAGCCCAAAAATAGCACCTGTGATCAAAATTTTCTTCCCCATAGTAAATTTTTCAAGATGAAAACATTTAAGTACATTCGTTAGTACAACGAATTCTCTACAAACTTAATCAAGTTATTGTTCATGCGAAATATTCTTATTGTTGGGGCAGGAAAATCTACCGGTGTTCTTATAGAATACCTTCTGAAAAAGGCAAGATCTGAAGACATTTTTATTACCATTGGCGATATTCTTAAAGAAAATGCCGAAAAAGTAGCCGGAGACCATCCCCTTTCAAAGGCAATTTCCCTAGATATTTTCAAACAACAAGAAAGAGAAGAGGCTGTAAAAGCGGCAGATCTTGTCATTTCTATGCTCCCTGCTAGATTTCATATAGAAGTGGCAAAAGATTGTGTCAAATTTGGCAAGAACATGGTTACGGCATCTTATGTAAGTGATGAAATGGCCCTGCTGGATGAGGGAGTGAAGAAAAAAGGCCTCGTTTTTATGAATGAAATTGGGGTGGACCCGGGAATAGACCATATGAGCGCCATGCAGGTGATCGACAGGATTCGGGACGCAGGCGGAAAAATACTTCTTTTTGAATCATTCACCGGCGGACTCGTAGCTCCCGAGAGCGACACCAACCTTTGGAATTATAAGTTTACCTGGAACCCAAGAAATGTAGTAGTGGCAGGACAGGGCGGAGTCGCCAAATTCATTCAGGAAGGAAAATTTAAATATATTCCTTACAACCGCTTGTTCCGAAGAACGGAATTTCTTGAAATTCCAGATTACGGAAAATTCGAAGTTTATGCCAATCGTAATTCGTTAAAATACAAAGACATTTATGGGTTAAGCGATGTTCTTACCCTTTACCGCGGAACCATTCGACGGGTAGGCTTCAGCAAGGCATGGAACATTTTTGTACAACTAGGCATGACAGATGACAGTTACATTATGGAAAATTCTGAAGAGATGAGTTACCGGGATTTTGTCAATTCCTTTCTTCCCTACTCTCCTACAGATTCGGTTGAACTTAAATTTCGCCATAACCTTAAAATAGATCAGGACGATATCATGTGGGAAAAACTTCTTGAACTCGATATTTTTAATGCACAGAAAAAGGTAGAGCTCAAAAATGCCACTCCGGCGCAAATTCTTCAGAAGATATTGATGGAAAAATGGACGCTGGGACAGGATGATAAGGACATGATCGTCATGTATCACAAGTTTGGATATGAACTTAATGGCGAGAAGAAACAAATAGACGCAACAATGGTGAATATTGGCCGAGATCAAAAAGAAACGGCTATGGCCCGCACGGTTGGACTTCCAGTAGCTATTGCTGCTCTAAAAATCCTGAATGGCGAAATCGCTACGCCTGGGGTACAAATACCTATTTCTAAAGAGGTTTACCAGCCAATACTGAAAGAACTTGAGGAAAACGGCATCCAATTTAGAGAGGAAGAAAAAGAATATTTAGGTTACAATCCATTTGGAATGGTTGGAAATTAAAGCACCAAGTAGGGGGTTCTTTAGAAAGATAAAATTTTTTTATTCTTTGGAATAAGTCTAAATAAGCTTATTTTTGAACCTCAAAATGAACCTGCTCTACAAATCATATTACTATTCCTCGTACCAGTGTGACAACAAAAGGTGCTTTTTTGTTGACTTTGGTGAAAAACCTGTCAAAATTAGTTTTTGTCAGCTGCTTGCATTGCGTCAAAAAGTCAATGCTATCGATCTTAATTCTCATTTTGACAGCGAATTAAATTTTCACGGAATAGAAATTCTTACCCTGTGCAACCGGGAGCATATTCTTATACTTGATACCCTGCAGGTGATAGACCTAAAACAGCTTATAAAAGCCACTTTTGGAATGCTGGAGCTCAATGCGCTTGTTGCCCAGACTTTATAACCATCCGCTTTAGAATTAGACTCCTTCTAAATTTTCCTTTCCCTGAGGCTAAGACAGGATTTTTCAGTATTTTTAAAAAAAGATGAATTATGAAAGATCTCGTAAGACAAAAAATAAGTATAAATGTAGATGTAATGGACCTGTTAAACCAACAGATCACCAAAGAAGCCCATTCATCTTCGGCATATCTTGCCATGGCGTCCTGGTGTGACCAAAATGGCTTAACCAACAGTGCCGATCTTTTCTATAAACAATCTGAAGAAGAACGTGAACATATGCTGAAGATCTTCAGGTTTATAAATGATAATGGTGGTACTGCATTTTCTCCGGAAGTCAGGAATGTAATGCATGAATTCAATTCTCTTCAGGAGATCTATGAATCTGCTTTAGACCAGGAAATAGAAATTACTAAATCAATTCATAACATTGTATTGAAGTGCAGAAAGGTTCAGGATCTTTCTTCCGAATATTTCCTTCAATGGTTCATCCAGGAACAAATGGAAGAAGAGCAAAAAATGCGCAGAGTCCTTGAGCTTTTTGATCTTATGGGAACTGACGGAATTGCTCTTAAGCTCATTGACGAACGAGTGCAGGACGTTTAAATTATAAAGTAGTTTTATAAACTAAAAAAGGACGCAAAAGCGTCCTTTTTTGATATCTAGATAATTCTTTTTTTAATCCCTTCCCAAATAAATGCTCAGGAAGTACAATAAAGTTGCAAGCGAACCTACGGCAGCCACTACATAGGTACGGGCAGCCCACTTTAGGGAATCTTCAGCAGCTTTATGTTCCTGTGAATTCAGCATATTTCCTGTTTCCAGCCACACCAGCGCTCTCTTACTTGCGTCATATTCTACGGGAAGGGTAATAAAACTAAAAAGTGTTCCCATTCCATAAAGTATAATACCAACTAGAAGCACCGTCTGCCCAATTCCTACCGATACCATTGTCATAAGGATCAAGCCCCCCATAATCGCCCATTGCGAAAATTTAGAAGCCACACTTACCACCGGCACCAATTTACTCCTCATTTGTAACCAGCTATAGGCTTTGGCGTGCTGCACAGCATGACCACATTCGTGAGCTGCTACGGCCGCAGCGGCTGCGTTACGCTGAGTATAAACAGATTCACTAAGGTTGATGGTCTTCTTCGCCGGATTATAATGATCTGTTAGCTTTCCCGGAGTTGAAATCACTTTTACATCATAAATGCCGTTGTCACTAAGCATTTTTTCTGCAATCTCCTTACCGCTCATGCCATTCTGGAGATGCACCTTGGAGTAGTGCTTAAATTTACTCTTGAGCTTGTTACTCACATACAAACTCACTACAAAAATGAGTCCCGCAATGATATAATATCCTATCATAGTTTTTTATTTTTATATAAACATACAAACAAAAATCCAGCCAAATTGAAGAAGTTGGTCTTCTATGAAATAATGTCCTATTACATGTCAGCGTACAGCTGCAGCTGCTTCAGCGGGATGTCAGTTCCCGAAAACCTAACCTACAATATTGACGATCTTGCCAGGTACTACAATTACTTTTTTCGGCTCCCGCCCTGCCAGTTGTTGCTGTGTTTTTTCATTTGCCATTACCTGCTTCTCGATTTCGTCTTTTGACAGGTCCAGCGGAAGCTCCATGGTAAACCTCATCTTTCCATTAAAGGAAATAGGATACTCTTTTGTACTTTCCACCAGGAATTTTTCTTCATGAACAGGATATGCAGCCGTGGTTATTGATTCATTATGTCCAAGCCTCTTCCACAATTCTTCTGCGATATGCGGCGCGTAAGGTGCAATAAGAATTGCTAATGGCTCAAGAACCTCCCGTTGATCACATTTTTGAGCCGAAAGTTCATTCACACAAATCATAAATGTTGAAACTGAAGTATTGAAGCTGAAATTCTCAATATCCTCGGTTACCTTTTTAATGGTTTTATGCAATGTCTTCAAAGAATCGGCTGAAGCTTTTCCTTCTGAAAAAGAAAACACCTCCTCTTCCCTCGAAGGTGAGGTATGATACAGCTTCCACAGCTTTTTCAGGAAATTATGCACTCCGGTGATCCCGGCAGTATTCCAGGGTTTCGCCTGCTCCAGCGGACCAAGGAACATTTCATACATCCGAAGCGTGTCAGCACCAAAATCTTCACAAATATCATCGGGATTTACCACGTTATATTTGGATTTGGACATTTTTTCGACTTCCCTTCCAACAATGTAGGAGCCATTTTTTTCTGTGATAAATTCAGCATCTTTAAATTCCGGGCGCCAGTTTTTGAAACCTTCAATATCCAGTTCATCTGAAAAATTCACAAGAGAAATATCGGCGTGGATTTGCTGAACAGCTTTCCCTTCAATAAGATTATTAGAAACAAATTTATTTTCTCCTTCCAACCTGTATACAAACGCACTCGTTCCAAGAATCATCCCCTGGTTGATGAGCTTTTTAAAAGGCTCTTCAACTGATAGAAAATTACGGTCTTTTAAAAATTTTGTCCAGAACCTGGAATACAACAAGTGTCCTGTTGCGTGTTCGCTTCCGCCAATGTAAAGATCTACGTTCTCCCAGTACTGCTGTGCTTCCGAAGAAACAAAACGCTCATCATTATGCGGATCCATATATCTGAAAAGGTACCAGCTGCTTCCTGCCCAGCCCGGCATGGTATTAAGCTCCAGCGGAAAAACAGAAACATGATCAATTTTGTCATTTTTGACTACCTCGTTCCTGGAAGTATCCCAGGCCCATTTTGAGGAATTCCCCAAGGGCGGTTCCCCGGTTTCTGTTGGAAGATATTTCTCCACTTCAGGTAGGCGAATCGGCAAATGTTCTTCAGAAATCATCTGCGGCATTCCGTTTACATAATAGACCGGGAATGGCTCTCCCCAATAGCGCTGACGAGAAAAAACGGCATCTCGCAACCTGTAATTTGTTTTTCCTTTTCCCTGCCCCATCTCTTCCAGTTTTTCTATGGAAGCTTTTAAGGCTTTTTTGTAAGGCATTCCGCTAAGGAAGTCTGAATTTGCGATCACAGTTCCTTCCTTGCCTGAAAAAGCTTCTTCGGAAATGTCAATATCCTTAAAAATGTTCTTTATTGCAGGCATTCCATTTTGTCCGGCAAAATGTTTTGCAAAATCATAATCCCTCTGGTCACCACAGGGAACCGCCATTACGGCACCGGTTCCGTAACCAGCCAGGACATAGTCCCCAATCCAGATTGGCACCGGTTCTTTCGTAAAAGGATGCTCTGCATACGCGCCGGTAAAGACTCCGCTAATGGTTTTCACATCGGCCATCCGTTCGCGCTCACTGCGTTTAGCACTCGCCGCAACATAAGCTTCGACTTCTTCCTTTTGTTCGGGAGTGGTGATTTTTGAAACCAGATCATGCTCGGGAGCCAGGGTCATAAAGGTTACTCCGTAGATGGTATCAGGTCGGGTAGTAAAAACAGAAATTCCTGGTGCAGCTCCTGTTTTATCGTCACCCTGAACTTTTTTCAGGGTCTCCTCCTGAAGATTAAACCGGACCATGGCCCCAACAGATTTTCCAATCCAGTTGCGCTGACTTTCCTTCAAGCTTTCTGTCCAGTCAATATTTTCAAGCCCCTGCAGCAAACGTTCTGCGTAGGCAGAAATGCGCATGCTCCATTGGGTCATTTTCTTTCTCACTACAGGATAGCCTCCACGTTCTGAAACTCCGTTGACAATTTCATCATTCGCCAGCACTGTCCCCAATTGAGGAACCCAGTTCACTTCAGTTTCAGCTAAGTAGGTCAACCTGTATTTTAATAATTGCTCTTGTTTTTCTTCTGAAGAAAAAGAACGCCATTCTTCTGCAGAAAAATCCTGTACATCATCATCACAGGTCGCTTTCACCGTTAAATTTCCTTCCGCAGAAAAGATCTCTTCAAGTTCAGAAACAGGACGTGCTTTTTGAGAAGCTTCATCATACCAGGAATTAAACAACTGGATGAAAATCCACTGTGTCCACCGGTAATATTCAGGATCGCTGGTGCGCACTTCCCTGCTCCAGTCAAAGGAGAATCCGATTTTATCAAGTTGTTCGCGGTAACGTTTAATATTCTGCTCGGTCGTCAACGAAGGATGTTGCCCGGTTTGAATGGCATACTGCTCTGCAGGCAACCCAAAACTGTCGTATCCCTGCGGATGCAGCACATTGAAGCCCTTGTGGCGTTTGTACCTGGCATATATATCACTGGCGATGTAGCCCAGGGGATGCCCTACGTGCAACCCTGCGCCCGACGGATATGGAAACATATCCAGCACATAGTATTTTGGTTTATCTGAATCATTTAAAGCTTTGAAAGTTTGATTCTCTGCCCAGTATTTTTGCCAATCGGCTTCTATTTTGTTGAAGTTGTAACTCATTTCTGAAGTTTATTCTGCAGTAATTTCAAGGTAAAACCTCCTGAAACAGTTCAGGAAAGGGCAAAAATACACTTAATGTACGAAAGTGAAAAGTTTGAGCGTTTTAAAGAATGAGAATGATTTACTTTCTTATTTTTACACAAAATTCCTGAAGCTATTCTATGAGTTCATCTTTTGAAAGGTATCAAAAAAGGCGTTTGATCTCCTCTTATTTTTCAGTCGTGATAAGTATCGCACTGGTACTGTTTCTAATGGGGTTGCTTGGTTTGCTGGTGCTGAACACCAAAAAAATAGCCGATCACTTTAAAGAACAGATTGCCCTCACCATATATTTCAAGGATACTGCGAAAGAGGTAGAAATGACGCAGCTTGAAAAAAGTTTGGCATTGGCTGAATATACCAAAAGTACCACCTTTATTTCCAAAGAGGAAGCGGCCGAGGCACACAGCAAAGAAATTGGGGAGGATTTCATGGAATTCTTGGGTTACAATCCGCTGCAAAATTCAATTGATGTTTACCTACAGGCAGATTATATCAGTTCTGGAGAGGTAGATACCATTGCTCAGGAACTGCAAAGCAAAAACTTTGTAGATGAAGTAGTTTATGATAAGCCGTTGATCTCTCTTTTAAATGAAAACGTAACTAAAATAAGTTTCTGGATCCTGGCCATAAGTGCGATCTTCACTTTTATCGCGGTTTTATTGATCAACAGCTCCATAAGATTATCTGTTTACTCAAAAAGGTTCACCATAAAAACTATGCAAATGGTGGGCGCTACAAAGCGTTTTATCAGAAAGCCGTTTATATGGCAAAGTGTAAAACTTGGAATGATAGGAGCCGTACTCGCCCTTATGGGTATGGGCGCCGTACTGTACTACATGCAAAAAAGCTTTCCCCAGCTCAACCTGTTAAACGACTCTACAATTTTAATTGTCTTGTTTGCAGGTGTATTTTTTATGGGTGTAATAATAACCTGGTTAAGTACCTTTTTTGCCACCCAACGCTTTCTTAACCTTAAAACTGACGAGTTGTATTACTAGCATTTTTTTGTGATAACCACAGAATTTTGTAAAAATCAAGATTCAAAAAAAGTAAAAATGAACAAAAACAAGAAGCCTTTACACAAACAGGATTTAAGTTTTGTCTTCGGAAAGAAAAATTATGTCGTCATGGCAATAGGCCTTGCAGTAATTGCATTAGGTTTTATCCTGATGTCTGGTGGAGGTAGTGACGATCCAAATGTTTTTAATCCTGAAATTTATAACTTCAGAAGGATTCGTCTTGCCCCAACCCTGGTGCTAATTGGTTTTGCCATAGAAGTTTACGCCATACTTCTGAATCCACAAAAAAAATAAATGGAAATTATTGACGCTATAATCCTTGGTATTATCCAGGGCTTAACTGAATTTCTTCCTGTTTCCTCCAGCGGACATCTTGAAATTGGCAAAGCACTGTTAGGAGATGACAGCATGCCCGAAGAGTCTTTAATGGTTACCGTGGTACTTCATTTTGCTACTGCTCTGAGTACTATTGTGGTGTTTAGAAAAGATATTGCAGATATACTGCGTGGATTATTTCAATTTAAATGGAACAGTGAAACCATTTTTTCAATGAAGATCATTCTTTCCATGATTCCCGCAGCCTTTGTAGGTTTATTTTTTGAAGAGCAACTCGAATTGCTCTTCGGCGGAAATCTTCTCTTTGTAGGTTTTATGCTATTGATCACCGCACTGCTTTTATGGCTGGCAGATAAAGCAAAAAATACCGAAAAACCGGTAAGTTATGCTAATGCTTTTGTCATAGGCTTTGCACAGGCCATCGCCCTTTTACCCGGGATTTCAAGAAGTGGCGCGACCATTTCCACTTCTGTACTGTTGGGGAATGATAAGACTAAGGCCGCACGTTTCTCCTTCCTTATGGTCGTTCCGTTGATCCTAGGAAAAATTGCAAAAGACCTACTTTTTGGTGATCTTTCTAATACCACCATGGAACTAACTCCTCTTTTAGCAGGATTCATCGCTGCTTTTGTCGCAGGATTTGCAGCCTGTACCTGGATGATACAATTAGTACGAAAGAGCAAGCTATCTTATTTTGCTGTCTATTGCTTCATCGTCGGACTTATAGCCATCATATATGAGTACTCCAATGTCTGAAAAAATTACAGCAGAAGACTTTAAAGCAGGTAAAATTCTCCTGTTCGACAAGCCCCTTGAGTGGACTTCCTTCCAGCTGGTCAACAAAGTGCGATGGCTCATACGAAAGAACTGCGAGATCAAGAAAATTAAGGTCGGGCACGCCGGGACATTAGATCCCCTCGCTACTGGATTACTTATTCTCTGCACCGGAAAAATGACCAAGAGAATAGAAACTTTCCAGGGGCAGGAAAAAGAATATACTGGCACCATCACGCTCGGGGCCACCACGCCCTCTTATGACCTGGAGACCGAAGTGGATGAAACTTATCCCATAGATCATCTAACCGAAGATAAAGTAAAAGCTGCCACAAAAGCGTTTACTGGAGATATTCAACAATATCCGCCGGTTTTCTCAGCACTTAAAAAAGACGGTAAAAGGCTTTACGAATACGCTCGAAAAGGGGAAAATGTTAAGATTTCTTCAAGAAGTATCACTATATCCGAATTTGAAATAACAAAAATTAACTTTCCCGAAGTTTCTTTTCGAGTGATATGCAGCAAGGGAACGTATATTAGAAGCCTGGCGCATGATTTTGGTAAAGAACTTGGCAGCGGCGGATATTTATCTAGCCTGCGCAGAACGAGAATCGGGGAGTTTAAAGTAGACGATGCCCTTTCCCTTGATTCTTTCATAAATGAGTATCTTTAAGGGAAAAACTGCAGCGAAATATGGGATTTTTTGATCAAAATAAAGCTTTGATTATTACCGTTCTCCTGCTATCCCTGTTGCTGCTCCTTATGTACAACATCCAACTTTCAAATACAAAGAAAGAACGACAGGAAACACTCGTAGACCTCGAAAACTTCAAAGTTGAAGAACCGGAAGTTGAAAAAGCCCCTGAACCTGCTGAGGAACAAGAACCGTCTGCACCGCAACCTTCCCAGCAACGAACCCACCAGGCATACAACCAAAATCAACAGCAAAGAACTTCCGATTTTGAAACTCGTCTTCAGGAAATATTTGAAAGAAATGCCTCGCAACAAACAGCTTCCGAAACAGATGAGGCAACAACTTCTGAAGGGGACGTAAATTTAAATACCAATAAACAGGAAAAAGCACAGCAACAATCTGATGGAGATGATTTTTCCGAAGAAATATCTCCCAACACGGGAAACTACAGGAACAGTTCTATTTCTTTTTCTCTCGTAGGAAGATCTGCCTATCAAATCCCAAACCCTATCTATACCTGCGATACTCGGGGAAAGATCGTAGTAAATATATTGGTTAACGAGGAAGGCCGGGTTATCAACACTTCAATTAACAAAGTTAGCTCTACATCTTCGAATGAGTGCCTGGTAGACCGGGCACTTGATTATGCTGCGGGAGCCTCCTTCTCCAGGCTGAGTGGGCGCAATGAACAAAAAGGAACCATCACTTATTACTTTCAGGGACAATGATAAGAGAAAAAAAACGCTGCGGCTGGTGTGAAGGTGACGCCCTTTACGAAGCTTACCATGACACCGAATGGGGTGTACCCGTTTACGATGATGAAACCATCTTTGAATTCCTCATTTTAGAAACCTTTCAGGCAGGACTCAGCTGGATCACAATCCTTAGAAAACGTGAAAACTTCAGGAAAGCATTTGACAATTTTAACTATAAGAAAATAGCCAAATACCCTGAAGAAAAAATCCAGGAACTGCTACAAAATGAAGGCATAATTAGAAATCAACAAAAAATAAGAGCAACCGTGACAAATGCTGCAGCCTTTATGGCAATTCAAGAGGAATTTGACACATTTTCTAATTATATTTGGGGCTTCGTAAATGCGCAACCTGTAAAAAACAGTTGGGAGAATTATAAAGACGCACCAGCCACTACTGCAGTAAGCATTGCTTTAAGCAAAGATCTCAAAAAAAGGGGTTTTAAATTTGTAGGCCCCACAGTTGTATATGCCCACATGCAAGCAACAGGCATGGTCAACGATCACGAAACTACTTGTTTTAGATACAGCGAAGTTTGAATAAGAATCATAGCATGAAAAAAGCCTTTTACTACAAAAAAATAAAAATCCTTTTTGTCGTACTTTTCATTTTTAGTAACAGCACTTCAATTTCGCAAGAAATTGACGCTTATTTACTTGAACCGGAATTTAAAGTAGCGCTTTCTACCGAGACGCGTTGGTCTTATTCTTTTGGATTTGCAAACCGCGGAGTTCTCCTCGAGACAGTGAAAGATTTAGATGAGAATGATTACGCCAATGTGCATTTCGAGATCAACCATTTCACTTCTTACCAAGCATGGGAAAAATCAAGCCTAAGCCTGGGGCTTAGATATCGCTTCAGGAAGATCTTCAATGACCAGAGAGAGGATGAAATGAGATTTATCGAGCAATTCAGCTCGAAAGATTCCAATAACTTCCTCGGATGGTCCCATAGAGCAAGGTTCGAGCAAAGACTTAGAAGTTCAGAAACTATTTTCAGGCTGCGGTATGAGTTTGGTTTATCAAAACAACTCAATTCTCACTTTACGTTACAACTAGCTACAGAAGCATTATACGCTATCTCCCCACAGTCCAAACCTGAACCCGAACAGCGACTCGAAATTGGATTGAAGAATACCACTTTTGATGACTGGCAGTTTTATTTCGGAACTGAATTCCGAAGAGATAATTATGTACGAAATCCCCAGAATGAACTATTCTTTCTTACTGCTGCCACGCTAAAACTATAGAAATCTTTCTGAAATTGGCATTTTTGGAAGGTAATTAATGCGAACGCTGCTTCTTTTCTGCAGAGACAGATTCCATCTTTTCACTTTCGGTTCCCATCAGCCTATCCCAAAATGTAAAATATAGGCCATAATTCGTTATATACTCTTCATGATGATAATGATGGTGAGTAGCTCCAATAAATTGGCGGCCAAACCAGCTTTTCTGAAAACTTTCAGGGTAAATTTCTATCCCAAGGTGGTTTATAACGCTGCTAACCGTCATGAGCAGCAGGTAAAACCCCAAAACAAACAGGTGAACAGGCACTACAAGCAGTATTAGCGGCAGGATCAAAGCTTCGATAAGACTTTCCCATGGATGAAAGGAAAAAGCTGTCCAGGGTGTTGGTGTGAAACTATCATGATGCACCTTATGCACACGGCGAAACACCCGCGGATGGTGCATCCACCTATGAACCCAGTAATAGTAAGTCTCATGAATGAGCAGGACGATCAAAAGGCTTACCGGAAGATACCAGTAGCCAAATTCCTGTACATCCAGGTAGACAGCCGTCCAGCCTTTTTGCCACAGCCAGTAAGTTACAGCACCTGCAAAAGCGAAGATTGCCGAAGATTTTGTACTCCAGATGATCTCTTTTCTAAGCTGACCTTTTCGAAGTTTCCTGGTACTTAACCTCTTTTCACTGAATTTATCCGAATTCCAAACATAATAGTAATAATAGAAAATTCCTGCAGCCACAAAATACCGGAACAAAATCGCAAAGAAGAAAATAAGTACATAGGCAATAAATGCCGAAGGCGTTGCTGTTTCCGTATTCAATAGATCCTCAATCATGGACCTAAAGTTAAGTAATTCAGCCTTAATTGTTTTGAATTTAGGGAGAAGACGGGCGGTTTTATAAAAATTTTATAGTTCCGGAAATTATCCCCAGCCAGAGATTCAAAAAAGGTATTTTTGAAACTCTTTTCTAGCGATCTCCCGGGCACCCAGACTTTCAAGATGATTTGTATGCAGCTGGCAGTCTATTAGCTGAACTCCTTCCTCCTTTAGCTTTTCTACCAGTTGTATGAACCCGTACTTTGAGGCATTGCTGACTTTTGTGAACATGCTTTCGCCGCAAAACACCTTTTGCTCCTTTAAATAGATTCCGTAGAGGCCGCCGGCAAGGAAATCTTCCTGCCAAACCTCTACAGAATAGGCCCAGCCCAGGCGGTGAAGCTTAAGATAAGCTTGTTTCATATGCGGCGTGATCCATGTCCCTTGTTGGCCACCCCTCTTTATCGCAGCACATGCTGTGATTACCTCCTCAAAAGCCGAATTAAATGTGACTTTAAAAGCACCTTTTCGAAGCAACTGCTTCATGCTTTTTGAGACTTTCAGCTCATCTGGAAAAAGAACCATCCGCGGATCGGGGCTCCACCACAGGATGGGCTGTGAAGCATCATACCAGGGGAAAATTCCGCGCCGGTATGCTTCCTGAAGCCGCTCAACAGAAAGGTCGCCTCCAACTGCCAGCAGGCCATCCTCATTAGCCAATTCTATTGAAGGAAAATTTTCACCAGGTCTCAAAAAGTACATTTTTAACAGGTTTTTTTTACACAAAAAGCCCGGCCTTACCGGCCAGGCTTTCAGTATTTCAAATTATAATTTGCTTTCTAAAATGGCAAATCGTCATAATCTTCATCGTTCATATTATCTGCAGGCTCAAATTGATCTGCAGGTGGCACAGGAGGCATGTTATTTCCCTGAGATTGCGCTGCAAGGTTTTCAATACGCCAACCCTGGATAGAATTGAAATATTTGGTTTCTCCCTGTGGGTTTACCCATTCTCTTCCTCTTAAATTCACCCCGATCTTCACCGGCTGTCCAACGCTGAAGTTATTCAGTAAGTCACATTTATCCTGAACAAATTCTACTAAAATATGCTGCGGATATTGTTCCTCTGTAGTGATTACCACTTCTCTCTTTCTAAAACCGTTGTTGCCGTAGGTTTTAGTCTCATCAATCATCTTGATCTTTCCTTGTACTTCCATGTTATTTCTTTTTTGCTAATAATATTTTCCAGGCTGCTGCCGGCTCCTCTTTATCGAGGTATTCTTTTGCTTTTCTATGCACTTTCTCCCTGTCCTCAAGGATTTCATTCAATCCGGGTTCGTTTTTACCAAATGCTAATATCTCTTCTTCGGAAGGCACTTTTTCAACGTTACCTAATCTGCCTAAATCATTCCCCGTCAAGATAGTGCTTTTTCTTATCTCCTCGGGAATGGCGTCTATTCCCATTCCAAGGGTAGCCAATGGTTTTGGGACTTCGAACATTCCTGGTTTCGCGCGGCTGTACCAGTTGCCGCCCATTCTAGCCACCAGGTCTATCTTGTGTTGATCTATAAAACCATCGTCGCCAAGAATAGCTTCGTTTACATGCATTTTTAAGACCTCACAAATCACAAGGTTTCCAGATCCTCCCTGGTCTCCCAGTTCAACAACTTCCTTTATCTTGCACTCAAACTGCACCGGAGATTCCTTCACCCTGAAAGGTTTTACCACTTCAGACTTAAGCATTGAAAGGCCGGCTTTCTCAAACTCATTCACACCTTCGGCATATTCCGTACTCGACAATGAAACCTGCTGCACGATGTCATAGTTCACTACGTTAATAACAACTTCTTTCGTTGCTTTGGCATTATTGAACGTATGCTTCACCGTATTATCCCTTCCCCTTCTCGCCGGAGAAAAGATCAACACCGGCGGATTCGTACTAAACATATTGAAAAAACTAAAAGGCGACAAATTCGGCCTGCCCTGAGAATCTATAGTACTTGCCAGCGCGATAGGCCTTGGCCCCACAGCTCCCAGCATATACTGGTGAAGCTCACGAGTTTCCAATTCTTTAGGATCAATAGTTAACATTCCTGGATTTTTGACAAAGGTAAAGAAACCACTATTCAATGAAAAGAGAAGCCTTAACAATAATATTCCTATAAAACGTTATCTTTAAAATTTACAAACGTAAGGGTACATGAATTTTTCTGACGAACGGAAATTCCGCCGCTGGTTTCTTGTTTTTTCCTCCATTGCCATTATTATTTTAATCGTCTGGAACACCGTTATCTTTTTTCAGCGGTTAAAGGAAGACGAGCGCCGAAATATGAATGTTTGGGCTGCCGCTCAGGTTTCTCTAGACCAGGCAGATGAAAATACAGATCTTGATCTCACCCTTAGTATCATTAACAACAATACCAGCATTCCCACGATTTGGGTAGACGAAAAAGACCAGATTGTAGACGTTTTAAATGTGCCCGACGAGATTATTTCTGAAGAAAGAAAGCTTCAAAATTATCTGCAGGAGATCAAAGGAGAAAACGAACCCATAGAAATGGACCTGGGACCGGGGAAGGTGCATCATATTTACTACGGAAACTCCCCGCTGCTCAATAAACTCAAGTATTATCCACTGGTTTTAATGCTCATCATCCTCCTTTTCATAGCGGTGATCTATTTCTTTTATACCACTACAAAATCGAGTGAACAGAACAAGCTATGGGCGGGAATGGCTAAGGAAACTGCTCACCAGATAGGTACACCACTCTCCTCCCTCATTGGCTGGATAGAACTTCTGAAACAGGAAAATGTGAGCAAATCATACCTTTCCGAAATGCAAAAAGATGTTGACCGACTTAGAACGATCACTGAAAGGTTCTCTAAAATAGGTTCGGCGCCAACACTTAAACCAGCCAATATTGTAGAGCAAACACGGGTCTCATTTGATTACCTGAAAAGCCGGAGTTCCAAACTCATCAATTTTAGCGTTGACCTTCCAGATCAAGTGATCTATGTAGATCTCAACAAACAACTTTACAGCTGGACGATTGAGAATCTTGTAAAAAATGCCATTGACGCCATGCGCGGAAAAGGAGATCTCTACATCAGGATTCGGGAGGAACCTAAATGTGTGCACATTTTCATTCAGGATTCGGGAAAAGGAATTCCAAGGGATAAATTCCGGCAGATCTTTGAACCCGGCTACACCACCAAAAAACGCGGCTGGGGACTTGGCCTTTCGCTTTCAAAGCGCATTATTGAGCAATATCATAAAGGAAAAATAAAGGTAAGCCATAGCGAGATAAACAAAGGAACCACCTTTCAGATCACCTTGCCCAAGCTGAAGAAGGTTGCCTGAAAACTTCTCAAAAATGGCCTTTTTCAACCTATTTTTCCGAAGTAATTTTACAGCTGCGCCTTGATACCATTTGCAATTTGCTGAAATTCTTCTTCAGAAAAAGAAAGACTATTGCTAAAGTCCATATCGCTCATCGCGTTCAACGGAATTAAATGCACATGCACATGAGGAACTTCAAGCCCCACCACTGCCATTCCCACACGTTTGCATGAAATCGCTTTTTCAAGTGCTATTGCCACTTTTCGGGAAAAACGCATAAGCTCCTGGTAAGTTTCTTCCTCAAGATCAAAGATTTTATTTTCCTCCTTCTTCGGAATACACAAAGTATGTCCCTTAGCATTGGGGCGGATATCCAAAAATGCCAGAAAATCATCATTTTCTGCTACTTTATAGGCGGGAATTTCCCCGTTTATGATCTTGGTGAACAGCGTTGACATAGCGTTTAAATTTATTAGAATTCGGCTTCAAAACCTCATTTTTGAAGCATTTATAATGCAGACTTTCTACATGAAAAGCTCAGGCACTTTATAAAAATACAAAAATCCTTTCTTGATCGTCAAAAAAGGATTTTTAAGTATGTGTTTTACAGTTAATCTCTGGAAATCTCCAGGATCTCAAACTTAATGGTTCCGTTTGGCACCTGCACCTCTGCAGTTTCGCCAACTTTCTTACCTAAAAGGCCTTTTCCGATGGGAGAATCAACAGAAATTTTCCCCGATTTAAGATCGGCTTCGCTTTGGGCTACTAATTTGTATTTTACTTCGGCACCATTGGTAAGGTTTTTTATTCTCACATTAGAATGAACCAGCACCTTGGAAGTATCCAGCTGCGACTCATCTATTAAACGTGCATTGGAATACACTTCTTCCAGTTTGGAAATTTTCATCTCTAGCAAGCCCTGGGCTTCCTTGGCTGCATCATATTCGGCATTCTCACTAAGGTCACCTTTATCTCTGGCTTCTGCAATGGCCTGTGAAGCGCGGGGACGTTCCACATCTCTTAAATGATTCAATTCGTCCCGCAGTTTTTTAAGCCCCTCTGCTGTATAATAGGATACTTTACTCATAACTTCATCGTTTACATAAATAGAAAAAATCCCATTCGCCGACGGGATTTAAAACAAATATAAGAAATTAAAAAATGCAGTACAATTATATTATATTGCCACTCTTAAAGCAAAACATGCTCAAAATATTTACTATTTTACTGGCTTTTGTCCTGCTGACTTCCTGCTCGAGTGATGATAATTTCAGAAACAATAATCCTTATCTGGTAGACCTGAATTTTTCATTTCAAATGGACCTGAATTTTCCGCAGTATAACGATTTACAGTTTCCGGGAAATGCTTTTGTAAACTATAATTACGGAATTAATGGCGTGGTAATTTACAACGTAAACAATTCTGTCTACACCGCTTTTGAATTTTCTGACCCCAACCATCCTTTAACAGATTGTTCTACGCTGGAACTAAATGGTACAGAAGTGAGCTGCCGTTGTGAAGACGGAAACAAATACAGCATCATTACCGGCCAGCAGCTTACGGGCGACGGGCAATATCCTTTAAAAGCCTATAGAATAGAGAGAAGAGGAAGTATTTTGGAAATTTCAAATTAAAAAGGCTTTCCCAAAATGAAATTCGGAAAAGCCCTTTTTGAATATAAATTCGTACTTCTTAAAAGCGTAACGTCACACCTGCAAGAAAGTTGATTCCCGCCTGCGGATAGTATCCTGCACCTTCAATAGTTTCGGCACCACCCGGAAGATCTTCATTGGCAACATCATAGGTGTAGTAATATCCGTTTGAGACGTATTCTTCCCCAAAGATGTTATTTATAAGTCCGGTGAAGACAACTTCTTCAAAAAGAGGTGCTGTGGTCCAGGTATACTGCACATTAAAGTCATTGACAAAATAATCTGCCAGCAAAGAACCTTCGGTTTCAATGTTGCTCATATACTGCTCACCCACATATTTGGAAAGGAATTTAAGCTCGAGGTTTTCAACAGGCCTGTACTCCAGGATGTTTCCTGCGATAATTTCAGGAGAGTAGGAAATATCAGTATCTCCAAAATTCACCAGTTCACCGTTCCAGTTAGAAAGGAAATCTTTGTTTTTATTGCGGCTCAAGGAGATATTAG
The DNA here is from genome assembly GCF_049680855.1 of Salinimicrobium maris. Taxonomy (NCBI): domain Bacteria; kingdom Pseudomonadati; phylum Bacteroidota; class Flavobacteriia; order Flavobacteriales; family Flavobacteriaceae; genus Salinimicrobium; species Salinimicrobium maris. The sequence continues at coordinate 109,398 of NZ_JBMPGS010000001.1, forward strand.
GTCGAATAACGAGCGGTTCTGCCAGTCGCACAGCTGCGTCGATTTCAATACCTGCCCTGTAACTGTTCCCGCTGTTGGCCCTAATGTAAGAACCCACATTATCGAGTTCTCCTGTAAGTACAAGCTGGTTGCGGTAATCCATATAATAAAGGTTTGCATTGATTTGTAGAGTGCGATCACCATATCTCCAGCCCAGTTCGAAGTCATTCAACTCTTCAGGCTCAGGGTCACCGTTTTCATAATCATCACGATTTGGCTCACGGTGTGCGCGGGCATAGGAAAAATACAATTGATTGGCTTCTGAAACTTCATATGTCAAACCTGCCTTTGGATTAAAAAAGGTGTGGGAATCGTCCACAATAAAAGGAACTTCTTCCTCGATGTTACCGTCTACCGTGTAAATTACCCTTCTTAGCTGAAGATCTCCAAATAAAGAAAGGTCTTCGGTTACCGCAACATTTGCTTTAGCGTAACCATTGTAATCTATTTTATCCCCGGTATTTTTGTAATAAAGCTGATCGGGCTCGCTTGGTGCAAACCTGGTATAAATTACCTCTCCAAAATGATCTCCTTCATATTTGTTCCAACCACCTCCAAGATCCAGGTTCAAAAGATCATCTTTGTAGTTAGCATTTAGAGTAATTCCGTAGAAATCGTTGTCCAGCCATTTCCTTGTTACAAGATCGCTTGAAGTCACTTCCTCCCCATTTGCTGTAAAAGGATCAAGGCCATACTCCTCAAGATCCTCTCCTGCCCTGTAAGATTCGTAAAATCCTCTTCCGTAGGTATAATGCAAAGCCATATTAGAAGACCAGCCGCCGCCATATTTCTCATTCCACAGTAACTGGAAATGATCCTGCTTGTAATCATCTACATGATTATCGTAAAACTGCTCATTTCCTTCTGCATCCACGTAAGCACCCGCGGGATTGTATCTGCGGTTTTCCTCAAGCTGATCCTCATCAATTCCATCCCATGATTGATAAGTTACTTCACTTCCGCCAAAAGTTAGCGCCTTCACGATAGTGCTTTCCCCCACATAAGTTCCCTGCAGGAAATAAGATTTCAGATCTGTTGAAGCACGGTCAATATAGCCATCACTTTTTATGGTAGATGCTCGTCCAGCAAATTCCCAATGCTCATTGAAAAGTCCGGTGCTGAATTTCACGGTATTCTTATTGGTATTAAAAGAACCAATACTACTGGCTATTTCGGCCGATGGTTCTGCCTTATATCGATCTGTAAGAATGTTGATACTCGCTCCAAAAGCTCCTGCACCATTGGTGGAAGTTCCCACTCCCCGTTGTAACTGAAGATTTTCTACAGAAGAAGCAAAATCTCCCAGGTTCACCCAAAACGTGCCCTGACTTTCGGCATCATTGTAAGGCACTCCGTTTATGGTCACATTGATCCTGGTGGCATCGCTACCGCGCACCCTTATTCCTGTGTAACCAATCCCAGCCCCGGCATCACTTGTTGTCACTACATTGGGCATGTAGTTCATAAGAGTGGGAATATCCTGTCCAAGGTTTCGGTCTTCGATCTCTTCATTAGAGAGGTTACTATAGGTAATAGGCGATTCTGCACTTACGCGTACTGCCGATAAGAATACTTCGTCCAGTACCTCTTCGGCGTCACTAAGGTCTACGTTGAGAATCCTGTCTCCGCTAAGATTAATTGTGAATTCTTTTCTGTTTCCGTAAGAAAAGATGAGGGTGTAGCTTCCTTCCTGAAGCTGCAGGGAATATCTCCCTTCGCTGTTAGTTTGAGTTCCCGAAGCTTCTCCCTGCACCCGCACGATGGCGGCAGGAAGCGGTTTCTCTCCGTCTGTCACTGTTCCCTGAACTGTATATTCCTGAGCGGTCAAACCGGCAGAAAATACAAAAAGGCATAAAGAAAATAATAGGTTTTTCATCCGTAAAAAAATTTATTACGAATAAAAGGGGCATTATTCTTTGGTTACATTAAAAAATAAATCCTGAAACCCATCCGATCTAAATTGCAAGGATGATTTTCAGGAGTGCGTTGCTACCACGCCACTTTGGCGTTTTATCCCTTGGCAGCATTACCTGCCCAGGTTCTTTGGGTATGATCTCAGCTTCCTTTCCGAAGAATCTCCGAAAATTCTGCACCCCTTTGAGATGGCCGCAAATGTAGAATGAGTTTTTCATTTTACCTAATTTTTACGGCTTTTGATTTTTAAATGCTAAATTTAAAAATTGTTCCGGCTATGAAAGAAAACAAACAGTCCATAACATTTACAGTTATAGCAGGTTACCTGCTGCTTACTACGCTGGCCGGTTTTGCCGTGTGGTTTATTTATTCACAGGTAATTGACTACACCAGTATGGCCGAGAATAATCTTTCCAGTAATAAACGCCTTTTACTGGTAGGACAGGCAGCCACAAACCTGTATGAAGCAGAAAGTTTAAGCCGGCAATTAATTCAATCTGGAGAGCCGGAAAAGCTGAAAGCATATAAAGCTCAAATTGATAGCATTCGGATTATTTTGGACTCGCTCGCCCAGACTTCGGCAGATACCGATCTTTCGCAGGAAGTAGACAGCATTAATCTTCTTCTTTCCCTTAAAATAGCAAACCTGGAAGAACTTTTGGAGTTACGGGAACGAGAAGGAAATCAAAGTTATTATTCCCGGGTAATTTCAGAATTGCAGCGGGTGGATGAAAATTTTGGCAGCCGTGATTATGATGAACGTTTCAAAGATCTGGCACCACACCAACGGCGGGTGCTGGTAAAACTACTGCAATATTCTGAAAGGGATAATGCTCAGCAAATCACTACTCAAACACTAGATTCCCTTGTGCAGTCTGTCAAGACCGTGTTAAGTGAACTTGAACTGGCCGATCGCCGTTTTAGAAGGACAGTTCGCGCAACAGAAGATCAATTACTGGTAAATGAAGTTAACCTCAACAGCCAGTTAAGAAATTTATTGACGGCAATTGAAGCTGAAGAAAGAAGCATTTCCCTGACCCAGGTGGCCGAAAGACAAGAAATTGTTAGAAGCACTTCCCGAACTATTGGCATCTTAGGTGCGACCAGTTTTGCCGTGATCCTTATTTTTCTCTTTCTAGTAATGCGCGATGTCACCCGAAGTTACCAGTACCGCAACCAGTTGGAAGCCGCCAAACAATATGCAGAATCTCTACTAAAAAGCAGGGAACAGTTCATGGCTACTGTTACGCACGATCTTAGATCACCACTCAATACGGTGGTTGGTTATACAGATCTTTTAGAGAGAACGAAATTAAGCAGATCCCAGTCACATTACCTCAACCACCTAAAAAAATCGTCAGATTATATTCTCCATCTCGTGGATGACCTGCTGGATCTTTCCCGGCTGGAGGCTGGTAAAATGACGGTAGAATATCTTTCTTTTAATCCGAAGAATCTCATTGAAGATACCGTTGAAAATGCCGTGCCGTTGCAAAAATGCCAGGAAGTAGCTATCATCATAAATATTTCTGAAGAGCTTGACAGGAGAGTTAAGAGTGACCCCTTCCGTATTAAACAGGTGATTACCAATCTCGTCACCAATGCCTGTAAATTTACTGAAGTAGGAAGCATTGAAATAGATGCCTTTTTTGACACCCAAAACCGGAAAAAAATCCTTGTGATCAAAGTAAAAGACACCGGAATTGGTATTTCAGAAGAGAAAAAGGAAGCCATTTTTGAAGAATTCTCTCAGGAAAACAGTTCCATAGAAAAGAAATACGGCGGCTCTGGATTGGGACTTGCCATTAGTAAAAAAATCACGCAGCTTCTAAAAGGATCAATAGAACTAGACAGCGAGCACGGAAAAGGCAGTGAATTTACCGTTAAAATTCCCGTACAGTTTGTTGAAGAAAAAGAAATAGAACCTTCCACAACTCCCGAACAGCCTAAGGAAGAAATGAGCCGGTTCTCGGTTTTAATTGTGGATGACGAACCGGCACAATTGAGCTTGTTAAGCGAATTCATTAAAACTACAGGAATGTCCATTGAAACCAGCAGCAATGGGAAAGAAGCTAAGAAAAAACTGGAAAAACAGCATTTTGACCTGGTTCTTACAGACATTCAAATGCCAAAAATGAGCGGAACAGAACTGCTCTCCTTTATCAGGAAAAATCCCGAAACCAAGAATATTCCTGTACTGGCACTTTCTGGACAGGCGACAAAAACATCTCGTGAATATTTAAAAATGGGTTTTAACGGAAGCCTTTTAAAGCCTTATTCCTCATCGCTCCTGCTTCAAAAAATTGAAAATGTGCTTCAAACCGAGTTAAAGAAACCTTCTGCAAAACTGGAAAGTAATATTTCTTCTCAAAACTATTCCTTTGAGGAAGTAGAACTTTTTGCCGGTGGTGATAAACAGGCTTTGAACACCATTCTTCGCGCTTTTATAGAAAGCACCCAGGTAAATCTTCAGGCATTGAATCAGGCGCAGGTTAAAAGAAATAAAACGAAGATCGCCGCCATTGCTCACAAAATGCTCCCAATGTTCCGGCAGTTAAAGGTAAAGAATGTGATAGGCCAACTGGAGATTCTGGAATCTTCAAATTGCGAAAAATACGGTGAAGTGAACATACATGAACTTACAGCTCAAATTAATAATCTTTTACAGGAAATCAAGGAAGAAATTAAAGACTAATGTTATACTGCTTGAGTTTATTGTAAAGTGTCTTTCTATCTATGGAAAGTAATTTTGCCGCTTTACTTTTGTTCCCGTTGGTCTTTTCTAAAGCGTCAAGAATAAGTTCCTGCTCATTTTTATTTTTGAAGAGACTAAAGGATTCATCGGGCACCTCTGCCGCAACTATTTCCTGCGGAAGCACCTTTGCTTCCACTATATCATCCTGACTTAACAAAACCGCTCTTTTAATGACATTTTTAAGTTCCCTGAGGTTTCCCGGCCAGTGATAATTATGAATAGACTCCATAGCTTCCTGGCTAAAGCCTGTTACTTCCTTCTCCAGCTCAACATTGGCCATTTCCAGAAAATAATTGGCAAAAATCATTAAATCCTCATTTCTGTTTTTGAGTGCCGGTACTTTAATGGAGAATTCATTGAGGCGATGATATAGATCTTCCCGGAAATCCCCTTGTTTTACGAGTTCGTATAAATCTTCATTAGTGGCAGCAATTACCCTTATATCCACTTGAATTTCCTCGTTACTCCCTACCGGTTTTACCTTTCGCTCCTGCAATGCTCTAAGAAGCTGCACCTGTAATTCATAGCTAAGGTTACCAATTTCATCCAGGAACAATGTTCCACCATTGGCTGCCTCAAAGTGACCTGTTTTATTGGCAACTGCACCGGTAAAAGAACCCTTAAGGTGCCCAAAGAATTCACTGGAAGCCAATTCTTTTGGAATTGCACCACAGTCTACCGCGATAAAAGGTGCTTCTTTGCGCTTGCTTTGGTCATGAATGCTTTTTGCGATCTGTTCCTTTCCGGTTCCGCTTTCGCCCATGATGAGCACAGACATATTTGTAGGCGCTACTAAGTCAATATAGTCATTAAGTTTTTTGGAAGCATCGCTTACACCTTTAATAAAAGAATTATCCCCAGAAACCCCATTTTTGAATGGTTTAGAAGGTTTATCCCTGGCTGGTTTTGATTTTTTCTCATTGTGCAGCGCGTTGTGAATCGTCTTGAGAATAACTTCAGGATTGAAAGGTTTGGCTATATAATCAAAAGCTCCTTCTTTCATGGCATTTACAGCCATGGTAATTTCGGCATAACTGGTCATCATTATTACTTCGGAAGCAGCTCCTTTTTTAGCTATTTCCCGTAAAATTTCTAAACCTTCCTTATCTGGCAGCCGTACATCAGAAATAATAATATCAAAATCCTCCTTTTCCAACATAGCAAAGGCTTCTGTAGCGTTAAAAACAGCGCTAACATTGAAATCCTTTTTCAGAAGGAAAGTCTTTAACATCGTACAAAAGGCGACGTCATCTTCAACAATGAGAATTTTAGCCATAATTTAGGAGAATATTCACAAAATTAGGAATATTCCCTAGTCCGACTCTAAAAATAAACATAAAAAAAGGGCTGAAAACAGCCCCTTTTTCTAATTTATAACCATTTAAAGGTGATTATTAGTCCATTTTACGAAGGCACGGCCTAAACTAATTCCATCATCTAACCTATTTAGCTTCCGGTCTGTTTGCACATGTTACGGCCGTGCCTTCGTCACCCTGGAGTTGGCTTCTCCTTTTTTGCGGGTATCAACAATTTCTATTTACCGGCTTTATCCTTCTTATCTATCCAGTTGCCTTGGGCATCTGCATATAATTCTTTTGTCTCGCCCTGAAGAGTTGTTAAAACAATTTTATATTTTTTCTCTCCATCTTTTTCTTTAAAATAAGCTTCAGAAACTGTGGCTCCCTGAAAATCCCTTTCTACAGATTGTTGGATTTCATCAGGCAATTCTGCAACTTCTATTTGCTCCATTTCTTCTTTTTGAGTTTCCTGTGTAGTTTCAGTTCCTTCTTCATACACCTGAGCGGTTGCATTTTGAACGGAGAAAAGCATTGCGGTTGCAGCTACGGCTGTTAAACATATCTTTTTCATAATATCAGATTTTTTAGGTTTTTTCTTTGTTAATCTGAAATGTTATATGAAAGAATTGTTCCCTTTTCAATAAAATAAGAAAACCCCTGTAAAATAGAGGTTTGTATGAGGTAACAGCTTTTAAATAGGTGTAGATTTCTTAAAAATCCACACAATTATGTAGAAATAATCTACAGATAATGCTGCGTTCTTATTTAAGAGGATCCTTCCTGTTGTTCTTTTTCTCAGATAGTTTTTTCTTTTCCCGCAGTCTCTTAAGTTTGGCTGCTCTGGAAGGTTTAGTCTTTTTTCGCGGCTTTGGTTTTAGGACAGCCTCTTTTACCAGGTTCAAAAAACGCTTCGTGACCAGCTCTTTATTTCTATGCTGACTTCGGGATTCATCACTTTGAAGAATAAGTTCTCCGCTATTGGTAAGGCGAGATTTGAGCTTATGAAGGATAAAATTCTTCTCTTCTTCGGAAAAGGCTTCGGAAGCAGAAACTGTAAAGTGAAGTTCGACCTTAGAAGAAACTTTATTAACGTTTTGCCCTCCCGCACCCGAACTTCGAACCGCTTTATAATTTATTTCCCGTATGAGTTGCTTTTCATCCAAACCTACTTGACCTGGTGCGTGGGGTTAAGCAAATCTGCCACGGTTTTCACTGGGTTAAAGGTTTCTACGGGCACCTCAACAAAAATCGTGATCCAGCCCGCCATTCCACCGTTCCAAAGTCCCGGGAGCTCAAGAGCTTTCAGTTCCTTGCCGTCTTTTGTTTTGTTGGCGATAAAGCTGGTTTCTTCATCTACAAACTTCTGAAGATCAAAATTTTCACCTTTATAATTCTTTTTTCCGCATACGACATCTACAGGATTGAAATGTGTCGCTTCCTGCGCAATCTTGCTCTGCTGGTAATTGTCATGATCGATTTGTGCACTTTCTACAATTTGCAAAGATATAGCACCGGATTTATGCGTGACCCAAAATGGGCCACCACCCGGTTCTCCTTCATTTTTCACCATTCCGCACACCCTGATGGGCCGATCGAGATTTTCCTTTAAAGCAGATATTTTTTCAGATTTTGAAAGCTTTTCAAAATCAATTTCAAGTGCAGCGTTCAACTGCTGCTGAACAAAAGCAATCATTTCAGATAAATTCTCTTCTGAAACATTTTTTTCATTTTCCAGCTTTTTCAAAATGCTGAAAGATTTCTCCTTGAGTTCCAAAAGAGCACCGGCAAGCATCTTTTTATATTCCGTAAGAGTTTTTCGATATTTAGGAATAACCACATTATCAATGTTCTTGATAAAAATAACATCTGCATCCTGCTGATTGAGGTTGTTTATCAACGCTCCATGACCACCAGGCCTGAAGAAAATTTTTCCGTTTTCATCTCGAAAAGGCTCATTTTCTATCGTAACGGCAATAGTATCTGTTTTGGGATCCTGGAAGGAATAAGAAACCTCAAATTTGACTCCTGTTTCTTCTTCCGCCCTTTTTTGCACATTATTAAACTCTTCCTTGAATTTGTCCAAATGCTCATTTGAGACTGTAAAATGAAGTTTTGCCTTTCCATTGGAAGCTGCATATTCCGCAGCCTCTATAAGGTGCTCCTCAAATGCTGTTTTTAAGTGGTTTTCATATTTGTGGAATGGCACCAAACCTTTAGGATAATCACCCAGGTTTGTCCCATCCTCAGCAAGCATGGCCTTTGCAAAAGCATATTGCTGTTCATCTTTTGCACGAGAATTGTAATCTTCTTCAATTTGTCCTTTTACTTCCTCAAAGAATGGCAGTTGCTCCATTCGGTTAAAGAACATCTCCAGTTTTGGGTCGTTCTTTTTATCGGTATAATCCTCTACAGATCCTAGTTTAGGATCATATTCTTTTACGAAATTGTAAAGTGCCTTGAACATTCTCGTTGCGGCCCCTGAAGCCGGAATGAATTTAAGCACTTCAATATCATTTTTCTTTGAATCATATAAATTAGTGAGACGCTGCTTTTCTTCTTCTGAAAAGGAACGAATACCATTCTTCACAGTAGCCGCTTCTCGTATATTTACCACAATATTGCCACGTTTAAAAATGGCAATCTGTTTCTCTACCTCTTCGGTGGTTAATCCTTTTTCCTTAATTTGGGTTACATCTTCGTTACTAAAGCTCAACTTCTTTTTTCTTTAAAAGTTCATCAATTTTTTTTACTGCCTCTTCAAACCGCTCCTGTAAATTTCCGCGGAGAATTTGATAAGGCTTTTCATAAACATCGAGGGTTTGCTTGAATCTGCGGAACATTTCTTCCCGCTCCTGCGGCTTGTCCCGTAGATCATCTTCCACCCACGGAACATCAATATACGTCAAAAAATATAAATCATAATGAGCCTTTAACGCTTGTTTAAGAAGAAGAGGATCACAAAATCCATTAAAGTAAGCCTGAGAATATACAACGGTTTCGAGGAGATTTGTATCGCAAAAAAGCACTTTATTAGATTTTTCTAAAAGGGCATTTTCAAGCTGCATTTGACCTGCAGCAATGGGAAGTATATCTCCCATATCGCATATTTCCCGTTCACGATCCCATTTTTCCTGCAAATAATCACGGGAAAATTCGGGCACCCATTGCGTGTTGTAATGGGCAGCAAGCTTTTTTGCCAAAGTTGTTTTCCCTGTAGATTCGGGGCCGTAGAGAACAATTTTCAGGCAGTTGGTACGTGACTGTTCAAGTTGTTTTTCCATGTTCGGTATCCATAAATGGCAATTACGGTGAAAATTAAATACTGGATGCTCGTAAAAGTAAGACCCTTATAGAAATATAACGGCACCGAAATAATATCACCAATGATCCAGTATATCCAATTTTCGAGCTTCTTTTTGGCCATAAGCCACATTCCCACGAAAAAGATGGATGTCGTAATTGTGTCAACATACGCTGTCCAGTCATTCCACTTATCAAAGAATTCATAAATGGCAAATGTGAAAAGCCATGTTCCTGTAAATATTACTATACTCCAAAGCTTTTCCTTACGGGTGGTGGTCGTAATGGGAATAAAATGAACTGCATCTACTTTTCGGGTCCACACATACCAGCCATAAATGCTCATGGTGGAATAATAAAAATTGATCATCATATCACCCAAAAGCTGCCACTGCCACAGCAAATACACGAAAATCACAGTACTAATAATTCCGGTAGGATAAACCAGGATGTTTTCCTGCTTTGAATACCAAACAGAAAGAAAGCCAAAAACGACAGCTACCAGCTCCAGTACAATATAGAGCGTGGGATAATCTGCATATTGCTGAAATAGAAAATCAAAAATCGGCTGCATAGTCGCTTCGGTTGCTATTTACTATTTTCATGTTTATTAGGATATGCTCTGTTGCCGTAAAAGCTTCTCTAATCTCTTCAGTCAGAAAATCCATTACTTTATCATATTCCCCATACACCTGTGTGCTCAGCGGATTTTCGAGAATTGTAAATCCAGATGCTTTCAATGCACGGATAAATTTTTTGACAGGTGCTTCAAAATCATCCTGAAGCGGGGTTAAGGTAAGTTCTACTGAGATTTGCATAAAAAATATAGATTTTTCCGAAGAGTGAATTCTCTGACTCCTTTACTGCTTTCAAAAGTAGGAAGTTTGTGCTGTTTTACTCGCGCAAAGTATGGTTTTCTGAACCGGCAAAGGCTGAAAATTCATTTTCTTCAAAGGCAGTTCCCACCACCACAACGTCTGCACCACTATTCCACGCGGCTTCCAGCTGTTCCCGGTTTCTAATTCCGCCACCTACAAAAAGAGGCACAGAAATGGCATTTTTGACTGCGGAAATAACTTCCGAATTCACTGAAAATGCCGCCCCACTTCCCGCTTCCAGATAAATTATTTGTTTTCCTGAATATTCACCGGCAAGGGCTGTTTTCACAATCTTATCTTCTTCCTCCTGAAAAATGGGTTTTGTACGACTAATTCTTTCCACGGCAGATTCCCTCCCGCCGTTAATCAAAACATAACCTGTGGGAATAATTTCCAGCTTACTTTTTTTAAGCAATGGAACAGCTTTAATATGTTGTTCGATCAAATATTCAGGATCACGCCCTGAAATGAGCGAAAGGAATAGAATTCCATCAGCTGCATTAGATATTTGCTCATAATCTCCAGGAAAAAGGATTACAGGAAGCTCACTTTCCTTCTTCAAAGCCATCACTGTTAAATGCGTCTTCTCCTTTTCAACCGTACTTCCACCAACGAGCAGGAAAGAGGTCATTTTTGGCAGTTTCCGAAGAAATTGAGCCGCTTTGGCTTCCTCAAACTTGTCAGGATCTACCAATACAGCCAATAATTTTTCATTTTGGAGAGCGGCAAACTGCAGCGTATTCAAAAATGACATTTTTAAACAAGAATTTTTTCAGGAAGTGCATAAACGCAGGTAAAACCTTCAAACTCTAAAAAATCGAGCTTGTAGTAAGAAGTTTCGCCTTTAAAAAGGACTTTTCCGGTAGTTTTGAAATCATCAAAATCAAAGTCGGTGATATTGATGTGCTGCAGAAAACTCACTCCCGGCTGCGCATAGAGTTTGTAAATAGATTCTTTCGCTCCCCAAACAATTGTTAGTTTCCGAATCAAAGCTTCAAAATTGGCAAGCGTACGATATTCCTTAATTGGTGTGAATTTTTGAGCTATGAGAAGAATTTTATCCCGCTGTTTCTCTATATCGATCCCAACAGCAGCATTACCAATTATTATAGCAGAAAAAGTAAAGGAGTGCGTGATAGAAATAAATTTTTCATCTTGTAGATGCGGCTTTCCTTCGGTGTCATAAAAAAGGTCATGATCTGTATACCCTTCCACAGCCAAAAGATGTCGCACACTTAAAAAGCCCCTGCGGTGAATGTTTGACTTCATCCCTTCCAATCTACTTTGGCAGGGAGAAGTAAGATCTATGCCTGCACGCAAGTCTTCATAAGATTCTTCTATCTTCCAAATGAGGACTTTAGTGTCGTTATTTACTGTTATTGTTTTGTAAAGGGGCATAAGAAAGTGTTAGATATTCTTTACTTTTGCATTTTGCAAAATGCTAAATCAAATATAATAATATGTCAACGAAAACAGTACCTTATACTGCTTATAAAGTAAAAGATATTTCCCTTGCCGCCTGGGGAAGAAAAGAAATAGAGCTTGCCGAGGCTGAGATGCCCGGGCTCATGTCCCTTAGAGAAGAATATAAGAACGAGCAACCATTAAAAGGAGCTCGTATTGCCGGTTGTCTTCACATGACCATTCAAACAGCCGTTCTTATTGAAACCCTTGTATCTCTTGGAGCTGAAGTTACCTGGAGTTCATGTAATATTTTTTCGACTCAAGATCAGGCCGCCGCAGCAATTGCTGAAGCCGGTATCCCTGTCTATGCCTGGAAAGGAATGACAGAAGAAGAATTTAACTGGTGTATTGAACAAACTCTTTTCTTTGGTGAAGATCGAAAGCCACTGAACATGATCCTTGACGATGGTGGAGATCTTACAAATATGGTGCTGGATAAATATCCCGAACTTGCCGAAGGAATTAAAGGACTTTCTGAAGAGACTACTACTGGAGTTCACCGTCTTTATGAGCGGATGAAAAATGGAACACTTCCTATGCCGGCCATCAACGTGAATGATTCTGTTACCAAATCTAAATTCGACAACAAATACGGTTGCCGTGAGAGCGCGGTAGATGCCATTCGTCGTGCTACAGATGTAATGCTGGCGGGAAAAAGAGTGGTGGTTTGTGGTTATGGTGATGTAGGTAAAGGTACTGCCCAATCTTTTAAAGGAGCCGGTTCTATCGTTACTGTAACCGAAATTGATCCAATTTGTGCGCTTCAGGCCGCCATGGACGGATTTGAAGTTAAAAAGCTGGAAACAGTACTTCCTAAGGCAGACATTGTGATCACCACTACAGGAAATAAGGATATTGTTCGTGCCGAGCATTTCAAAGCAATGAAAGACAAGACCATTGTATGTAATATTGGGCATTTTGACAATGAGATACAAGTGGCGTGGCTTAATGAAAACTACGGAGATACAAAAGATGAGATTAAACCTCAGGTAGACAAATACACTATAGATGGGAAAGATATCATTCTTTTAGCTGAAGGCCGCCTGGTAAACCTTGGTTGCGCAACAGGGCACCCAAGTTTTGTGATGAGTAACTCATTTACTAATCAAACCCTGGCTCAAATTGAACTGTGGAAGAACACAGATAAATACGAGAACAAAGTTTATATGCTTCCAAAGCATCTGGACGAGAAAGTGGCCGCCTTGCACCTTGAGAAAATTGGAGTAGAACTTACGGAACTGAATCAAGAACAGGCAGATTATATTGGCGTTGAAGTAAATGGACCATTTAAACCAGAATACTACAGGTACTAGTAAGCTTTAGGTTTAAAAAAAATAAAAAAGCCCTTTCAAAAGTTTTTGAAAGGGCTTTTTTATTTTAAATATTTCAAGCATAGCTATTGGCCGCTGTTGACAGCAAAACCACGATCTTTTAAAACAGCCAATGCTTCCTCTATTTGGTTTTCAGGCACCATTACACGCATCCCAGCCATGCCAAGTCCGCCAATTCCTGCTGCACTGTTCGTAGCTTCATCGGGTGTATGAAAATCAATGTTATTTTCTTCCAGAATATTGCTAATTATTGAAACTTCGTTCGCATGAATGGTGTTATAAATAGTAATGAACTTCATTTTTAAAAATTGTTAGATTACTTATAAATTAAATTCTACCTGACTTCTTCTAAAAAGCCACAGCAAAATAAATATCAACTCTACAGACTTCAAAAATGGCATTTTAATATCATTTTCTAATAGCCGCTAATATAAGAAGCAAAGCCTTCAGGATAATCTTTCCTGAAGGCTTTCATCCCTATTTGAGGTATTATATAAATTATTCAGCTCTAGCTAACATACCTTTTTCAAAAGCTGCAATTTCACTATTGATAAGAGCCAAACCTTCCTGTTTGGTAGCATTTTGATCAATTTTCACCTCCTGACCTTCGGGAAGATATACAATGTAAAATCCTTCCTCGTAAGAAGATAGTTTAATTTTCTCCCCGTCTTTTACGGCATTCCAGGATTTACCTGAAGGTTCATAGATCAGCTTTAATTCATTCCCTTCGCGTGCACCGGAAAGAACCTTGATCTTAAGTTCGTTTTTGGTAGCGATCATTTCGTATTTCACTCCATCTTTTTCAATAAATTGTTTTTCAATTTCACCCTCATTCATAGCTATTGGGTTATCGCCGCTCCAAAATTCCACAAGATTAAAGATTAAAACGTCTCCCGCGTAAAACAGTGGATAAACCGGGATAATATTAAGGCCCCAAAAAATGGCATTGTTCACGAACTTATTGTCGGCAACATCTTCATTCCAGTCACGCAAATTATTCCAGGCGCTAAATGATCCAAGGCAACTGGTACTTAGAAGTGATAATGACAGCACTCCACACAAAATTAATTTTCTCATAATAAAAAGCTTAGAAGTTTATTTAATGAAATTAAAAAAATATTGACAATCAGAACAATAATTAACAAAACATAAACTTCAGCAGAAAAAACAAGGAATTGGAAATATCAATAATCTTAGAAAGGAATACCATTCCGCCATTAACTTTCCTCCAAATGACAGGGCATAAAAAAACCCTTTCTCCTGAGAGAAAGGGTACATTTGTTTGTATTAAAAAGAAAGTCGATTAAGCTTCAAACGGCTCTATAGAGACGTAAGACTTATTATCTTTTTTCTTAGTAAATTTTACAATACCATCTATTTTGGCATGTAAAGTATGGTCTTTTCCTGCATACACATTCTCACCAGGATTGTGCGCAGTACCTCTTTGTCGTACTATGATGTTTCCGGCTACGGCAGCTTGTCCACCAAAAATTTTCACACCTAAGCGTTTCGATTCTGATTCTCTACCGTTCTTGGAACTACCAACTCCTTTTTTGTGTGCCATTTTATTGTGTTTTTAATTTAATGGTAACTTACTTGCTTAAAGCAGCAACTAATTCAGCTTTTTTCATAGTTGAATAACCTTCAACTCCTTTTTCTTTAGCCATTTCTCTTAGCTCAACAACTGTGTTGTTATTCAAATCATCAGAATTGTCAGACTTAGCAGAATCATTTGACTCTTTTTTAGCAGAAGAAGAATTTCCTCCCTTTGCTGAAATACTTTCGATAAGGATTTCAGTTAAAGCCTGGCGATGACCATTCTTAACTCTATAACCTTTACGTCTTTTCTTTTTGAAAACAATTACTTTGTCTCCTTTTAAATGCCTGGTAATTTTTGCTCCTACCGAAGCACCTTCTATAGCTGGGGCGCCCAAAGTAACATTGTCACCATCACCCGTAAGAAGAATTTTATCAAAAGAGATACTATCTCCTTCTTCTCCCGCAAGACGGTTCACAAATACTTTCTGGTCTTTTGCAACTTTAAATTGCTGCCCTGCTATCTCTACAATTGCGTACATAGCGTAATAATTAAAAGTTTATTTTACTCCGCCTATTTTCTTAGGCGGGTGCAAATATACTTCTAAATAATTAATTCGCAAAGGCTTTAGATCTTTTAGTAAGTATGTTTTTGCCCCTCTTTGGTATTCCAGGATTTTTTAAACCACTGCATGTAAGCGAGTGCGAGCACTACGCTTGTTGCAAACCCCATCAATGCCACTGTAAAAACTACCAGTCCAATATTCACGAACCATTCTGTTTCCCACATCGTAATTAATTCTGTGAGAAAATCTGGATTTAATTCACTGGCGTAAATTGCAAAAAAAGCTGTAAAAACAGTAGTTGCCACCACTCCTGTCGTAAAAAGAGATGCGAAGCCTTTTTGATATTTAAATTTTGGACCTTTTTCATTCCTGTACTTCACGATCATAGCATACATACCCCCACCAACTATTATAATATTAAGGACGCTATAAACCGGGTTTTTATGCAATCCAAAAAGAGACAGCAGTAAAAAATAAGCAATAAGACCTAATGCAATAAAAAGTCCATAATATAATGGAATAGATGATTTCTTCATGAGTTTTCTTTTTTTGTACTTCTAAATTTCCAAAAAATATAAGTATTTATACCTTAAGAGCTTGTTAATTTAGGATTACAGGAGGCATTTCACTTTTACATCTCTTTAATTTTAACAGGGGAATATGTAACAATTTACTACTTTCCCAACTAACTAATCGAAATTAATGATAAACGGATTTAAAAATGATCAACAAAATTAAATTAACGGCCTGTGCGGCTTTCCTAAGTGTCATGGGGTTTGCGCAGGAGGTAGAATTTACCGAGTACGATTTGGATAATGGACTGCACGTTATCCTTCATCAAGATAACTCGGCACCGGTTGTAACCGTGGGCGTTATGTACCATGTAGGTGCCAAGGACGAAGAGGAAGGCCGTTCTGGATTTGCCCATTTTTTTGAGCACCTTCTCTTTGAAGGGACCGAAAATATTGAGCGCGGAGAATGGTTTAATATTGTAGCTGCCCATGGCGGAAGCAACAATGCAAATACAACTCAAGACCGCACTTATTACTATGAAACTTTCCCGTCCAACAGTCTGGAGCTTGGACTTTGGATGGAATCTGAACGTATGCTGCAACCGGTAATTAATCAAGTAGGTGTAGACACACAAAACGAGGTTGTTAAGGAAGAAAAGAGGTCAAGAATTGATAATGCTCCCTATGGAAAAATAGTATATAGCACCGGTATCAATCCATATATGTTTGAAAAGCATCCGTACAAAAATTCTGTAATAGGAACTATGGAAGATCTAGATGCTGCGCAACTTGATGAATTCAAAGCTTTCTTTGATAAATATTACAGCCCTAACAATGCCACTCTGGTTGTTGCCGGTGACATTGATAAAGGAAAGACTAGAGAAATGATTGAAAACTATTTTGCGGACATTCCAAAAGGCCCGGAAGTAGAGCGAACCACGATTGAAGAAACGCCTATTTCTGAAACTATTAAAGGTACAGAATATGACAATAACATTCAAATTCCGGCGAAGCTTTTTGTATATCGCACTCCTGCAATGACCGAAAGAGATGCGTATGTTCTTGACATGATTTCTTCTATTTTGACTGACGGAAGAAGCTCCAGAATGTATCAAAAAATGGTAGACCAGGAAAAAGAAGCATTACAGGTACTTGCTTTCCCAAGATCTCAAGAAGACTATGGAACTTACATCATGGGAGCCTTACCTTTGGGAGAAACGCCTTTAGATACTTTAGCAGCTTCTATGGATGAAGAGATTGCAAAACTTCAGAATGAATTAATTTCCGAAAAAGAATATCAAAAGCTTCAGAATAAATTTTTAAACAGGTTTGTGAACTCTAACAGCAGCGTTCAGGGGATAGCTTCATCTCTGGCTACTTATAACGTTTTGTATGATGATACAAATTTGATTAATGAAGAAATTGATATTTACCAAAACATCACGAGAGAAGACATTCAAAGAGTTGCGAAAGAGTATTTAAATAAGAACCAGCGTCTGGAACTTGAATACTTACCTCAAAGTGAACAGGAATAAAACCAAAAAAATTATCAGAATGAAAAATAAAATATTAGCATTTCTAATCATCTGTTTTGTTGCCACGACTGCATCTACGGCACAGGTGGATCGTTCAACAATGCCAGAACCGGGTCCGGCTCCAACTATAAATCTTGGTGAGCCCGAAGAATTCACATTGAAAAATGGCTTAAAAGTTCTTGTAGTAGAAAATCATAAATTACCGCGGGTAGCCGCTTCTCTCATCATTGACAATACGCCGCATGCCGAAGAGAAACCTGCCACAGCCAGCCTTGTTTCTGCGCTTCTGGGTACAGGGACCAAAAACATGTCTAAGGAGGATTTTAATGAAGAAGTTGACTTTTTAGGGGCTTCCATTAATTTTGGTTCCGAAAGTGCTTTCGCACAGTCTCTTTCCAAATTTTTCCCAAGAGTATTTGAATTAATGGCAGACGGGGCACTTAACCCAGATTTTAGAGAGGAAGAATTTCAAACAGAAAAGACCAAACAAATAGAAAACCTTAAGTCCATATCAAAGGATGTAGGTTCTATAGCAAACAGAACAAGTTCTGCCCTGGCCTATGGTAAAAACCATCCTTACGGCGAATTTTCAACCGTCGAGAACACCGAACAGGTAAGCCTTCAGGACGTTCAAAATTATTACAACACCTACTTTGCACCTTCTAATGCTTATCTGGTAGTGGTAGGTGACATCAAAACTTCAGAAGTAAAGAAGCTTGCAAAACGTCATTTTGGAGACTGGAATAGAGCAACTCCTCCGGCACAACAACTTCCGCAGGTAAGCAATGTTGATGCAACTCAAATTGCTTTCATCGATATGCCAAATGCTGTTCAAAGTGAGCTTAGGTTACAAAACATCATTGATTTAAAAATGTCTGATGATGATTATTTTCCTGTTCTAGTTGCCAATCAAATCCTTGGGGGAAGCTTTGGCAGTTACCTTAATATGAACCTGAGAGAGGAACATGGCTACACGTACGGTGCGGGAAGTAGTGCTGGGGCAGACAAATATGCATCAAGATTTGTCGCACAGGCCAGCGTAAGAAACGCGGTAACCGACAGCGCTGTTGTAGAGGCACTAAAGGAAATAGATCGCATTAGAACCAAACCTGTTGATGCGCAACTTCTTGAAGACACAAAGAACAAATTTGCAGGTAATTTCGTGTTAAGATTGGAACAACCTTCTACTATTGCAAATTATGCCCTGAATATAGAAACTAACGATCTACCTGAAGATTTTTATCAAACATACCTGCAAAGGATCAATGATGTCACTGCTGAAGATATTCAACGAGTCGCACAAAAGTATTTCAGAACAAGTGACATGAGAATAGTAGTTGCAGGAAAAGGAAGTGAAGTAGCCGAGAAGCTAGAGAATATTACCTACAATGGCAAGAAACTACCTGTTAAATACTTCGATAAGACTGCCACTCCCATAGATAAACCAGAATACAATAAGACTGTTGATCCAACTGTAACTGCTGAAGTAGTTTTTGATAAATACTTTGAAGCGATTGGTGGAGAAGGTGCTGTTGAAAATGTCAACTCTGTTGTAATGTTAGCCGAAGCCAATATCCAGGGGCAACAATTACAACTCGAAACAAAAACCACTACTTCCGGAAAGACCTCTAATGTAATCACTATGGGGGGAAGTGTTTTTCAGAAACAGGTTTTTGACGGGCAAACTGGTTATGTAATGGCAAGAGGCCAAAAAATGCCTTACAACGAAGAACAGATAGCTGCAGCCAAAGTGGAAGCCAATCCTTTTCCTGAAACAATTGCAACAAATGCCACTGTTGAAGGAATCGAGAAAGTAAATGGTGAAGATGCTTATGTAATAGAAATGGCAGCTGACACGAAGAATTACTACAGCGTTGATTCGGGATTAAAAATTCAATCTGTCAAGACCGTCACACAAGGCCCACAGACGATTAGCATTCCAACTCAGTTCAGCAATTACCAGGAGGTAGAGGGAGTGAAATTTCCTTTCACAATTAGCCAGTCCATGGGTCCTCAATCTTTTGAATTCAATGTTACTGAAATTAAAGTAAATGAAGGTGTTACCGATGCCGATTTCGAATAAAACTTAGATTTACAAAACTAAAAACCGCTTCCAGTTGGAAGCGGTTTTTTTATATCTACAAAAATGACTTGTCTAATTCTAGTCTATAATCTTTTAAAGAAGAAGGGTTAAAAACACACTTATTTTTATTTTTGCCTTTTGACACTCAAAAGAGGATCTACATGTATACCGGGGACAGAACAGAATATTTAATTCATTAAGAGGATTTCATTCAGGGGAATTTTTTGATTCTATTTCATAAGAAATAAAATCTGTCCAAAAAACTTCGGAGTAGTAATTAAGCTGCTTCAGAATATTGCTGCTGGGAAAATTCAGGTTTCTTTTCCAGCTCAACTAGCTCTGCACTAGCATATTGCCAGGCGACTAAAGTAAAAAGCATTGCGAAGATAGTAAGACCAAAAAACATTCTCTTTTTCATAATCTCAAGGCTTAAGGGTTTCAGTTTACAAATATAAAGTTAACGGAAAGTTAAATAAATTGCAAATTGGTTAGCTCCCTTTTCTACGTGTGTTCACGATAACGACTCCTAAAAGTATAACCAACCCCGAAAAAAGTTGAAAAAAAGTAAAATTCTCACCATCTAAAGTACCCCAGCCAATGGCCACTATAGGAACAATATAAGTCACTGAAGTTGAAAAAACAGGATCTGAGATCTGGATTAATTTATTAAACATGATCAAAGCCGCTCCCGTGCCAATCACTCCCAAAATTGCTATGTAAAGAAGAGACATAGAAACATTTGGCGCCGTCAAAGTTGTCATAGAAAAAAATCCGGTGCTGGCAAGTACAGTTAAAGCGGGGATGAGAATAACCATGAAATTTCCTGTTGTAATCGCCAGAGCAGGGATGGTTTGCAAATACTTCTTAATAACATTAGCATTCATTCCATAAAACAGCGAAGCCAGGATAACTAGCAGCGAATACCAGTAATTTTGATTTGGATTGACTGCTGCACCACTCAAGATCAAGCCAATAGTGCCTGCTAAACCAATGATAACCCCCACAAATTTGCGCATAACGAAGATAGCCTCAAACAAGAAAATCCCCAATAGCATTGACAACAAAGGAGTGGTTGAATTTAAAATGGACACAATGGCGCTGTCAATTTCCGTTTCAGCGTAGGAAAACAGATAGGCAGGAAAAAAGGTTCCGAAAAAGCCGGAAAAAGCGATCCATTTCCACTGCTTTTTTTTAATCTGTTTCAAGCTTCTAAATCCTACCAGCACAAGAAACAATGCAGCAAAGACTGTTCTCAAGGACCCTACTTGAAGGGCAGAAAGACCCACGAGCCCTTTTTTAATAAGAATAAAAGAACTTCCCCACACAAGCGAAAGCAGGATCAAAAAAAGCCATTTGAGGTGTTTATTCTGCATCTGCGAAAATTAAAGCTGCAAAAATCAGAATTTCACCTGGGATGACCGCTGATTTATACGGGAAATTTAATTGGATGTTGATCGCCAGCTAACTGTTTCCATAAGATGTCTAATATCCTTTTTAAGATAAGCGGCTGCCGGAAGAATGGAGTCATAATTCGGCTGAGCTTCAAAATAGACCGAACCTGTCATGAAATGATTTAAGCTATCGGTAAGATAAAACTGAGCCTGTGAAGCGGCGTCCCCTGTCACTTCATAAAACATTCCGTATGTATTTTGCCGCGGATTTTCATAAAGATCACCCTCAATCACATCCGCTTTAATTGTGTGCTGCAAAGGTAATTTTTGAGCATCGCGCAGCAGAGAATCCAGGTTATTCTGCACAGGCTGGTAAGTAATGAATATTGTACCCTTCAACAGTTGATATTCGAGATTGAGCCAGCACGCATTGGCTCCTCTTGCGTCTGCCACCTGTGCCAGTGTATTTTTTTCAAAACTGTAAGGACAGTTCAGATTTACAGGTTCATATTCATGTGCCGGGTATTCCAGTGCAAGAAATCCTTTCGGTTTTGGTTGAGGATCTTCTCCGCAGGAAGTAAGAAACCCTAAAAAAAGAAAGCATAAATACACCTTTTTCATACCCCAGAAATACTAAGTTTAATTTGTTTTATCCTTTTATTATCAATGACTTCAACTGTGAAGCTGTATCCATCGAAAAGGATTACGTCGTTCTTCTTTGGAAAACTTCCCGAGATCTCTAATAAGAAACCTGCCAGGGTTTCAGCTTCTCCTTTATTATCTTCAAATAAGGTTGGATCTTCCAGCTTAAGAACACGATAAAAATCCTTTAGAGGTGTCTTACCTTCAAAAACGTAATTATGATCATCAAGCTTCGAGAATATAAGATCTTCATCGTCGAATTCATCACTAATATCCCCTACAATTTCCTCAATAATATCTTCAAGGGAAATAAGTCCGCTGGTTCCCCCATATTCATCCACCACAATGGCCAGGTGATTTTTCTTGTTCTTGAAATCATTTAAAAGGTCGTCAAGCTTTTTGTTCTCCGGAACAAAATATGGTTCCCGTAAAAGGGCATTCCACTCGAAGTTTTTTTGATCAAGGTAAGGCAGAAGATCCTTGACATACAAGATACCAGTAACATTATCAATATTTTCTTTGAACACCGGAATACGAGAATACCCGTTTTCTATGATTTCCGGAATGATTTCCCTGTATGGAGTATTTTCATTTAGCGCAAAAATGTCCATACGCGGTCTCATCACCTGCTTGGTATCTGTATTGCCAAAAGAGACAATTCCTTTCAGAATTTTTTGTTCTTCTTTTGTGGTGTCATGATGGCTTGTTAGCTCCAACGCTTGTGAAAGTTGATCTACGCTTATCCCGCTGCGCTGTTTCCCCAGTCGCTCATGAATGTACAACGTAGCAGATCTCATAGGCAGACTCAAAGGAGAAAAAATTGTATCAAGCACGTTTAACGGATAAGCCATAAAGTGGGAAAAATTCACTTTGTTACGGCTCGCATATACTTTTGGTAGAATTTCACCAAAAAGTAAAATAAGGAAAGTTACCACCACCACTTCCAGGATAAATTTTACGTTTATTCCCAGGATTACGGTATCGATCTTCTCAAAAGCCACATCTGTAAGGGTGTCAAAAAGAAGAATAATAGCAATATTGATGGTGTTGTTCGCAACCAGAATAGTGGCTAACAATTTTTTGGGCCTATCTAATAATTTGATGACAATTTGCTCTTTTTGAGTCCTCTTCAATTCATCGGCTTCAAAATCGGCCGGAGTAAGAGAAAAAAAAGCAACTTCTGCCCCCGAGATAAGTGCAGACCCAATAAGGAACAATAACAAAAATATGATTCCCAGTAATTGCGAGAAATCTACGGCAAACAAGGAGAATATTAAACTGGCAGGATCAGGATCCAATAGCTGTGGTTTTAATTAAACTTAGAAGGGCAAATCATCCTCCTCTTCCTGAGGCGGATTTTCTTTTGCAAAAGTATCATTTTTAGGCTTTTGTGGAGCATAATTTTCCTGATTGGAAGAATTTGGCGCTGCACTTTCATTTTTGGGGGTGAGAAAAGTAAAATCTGTGCAGTGAATTTCGGTAGAATAGCGTTCATTGCCTTTATCATCCTGCCACTTTCTCGTTTTGATCCTACCTTCAATATAAACCTTATCCCCTTTTTTCAGGTATTTCTCACAAACTTCAGCAGCCTTATTTCGAACCACAACGTTGTGCCACTCGGTATTTGTTACACGTTCGCCACTGGTCCTGTTGGTGTAAGTCTCATTTGTCGCCAAAGGAAAACGCCCTAAAGAACCGCCCCCTTCAAAATAGTGCATTTTCACGTCGTCTCCCGTATGCCCAATGAGCATTACTTTATTTAAAGTTCCAGTCATATGATAATTTCTTGATAGAATTAACTTCTAAATTAAGTAAAAAAGATTTGGCTTCCTATGCAACTTTATCCTTTTTACTACTTAAATATTTGGGGAAAATACAAAAAAGCGGCTTTCTCAAAAATCATAAGCCTCAATAAATTTATCTATAAGAGCGGGAACCGGGAAGTGAGAAATATTTTCAATTGGTATTCCAGCCTCCGGAAGTTCACGACAATTCACTATCCAGAATTTAGTATAAATATGTTGATGTGAAAGTTTATGAACAATGGGAGCCTCATTATAAAGTTCTAAAGATTGTTCTTTTACTGCAGCATAAATGTGGTCATTGCTTTCCATCAACAGGTTTTTATGTGACACCTCCCTGTTAGTTTCCAAAAGAGGAAATTCATATAAACCCTCCCATATACCTTTACCTCTACGTTCATTGAGCAGTGTCTCCTTTGCTTCGGAAATAAAAACAAGGTAGTTAAAATGTCTTTTTTTGACCTTCTGCTTTTTCAGCTTTACTGGCAGCTCTTTTATCCTGTTGTCTTTCAATGCCACGCAAATTCCTGAAAAAGGACAGGTAGAACACAGGGGCAGTTGCGGCTTACATTGTACTGCGCCAAATTCCATCATTCCCTGATTAAACTCCGAAGGCATTTCCTTATCCAGCAATTTTTGAGCTATAGCTTTGAACTCCTTTGCACCTGCAGTAGAATTAATAGGAGTCGCAATACCAAAAATCCTTGAAAGCACTCTGTAAACATTCCCATCTACCACAGCTACAGGTTCCTTATAACAAATAGATGCAATTGCACTGGCCGTATAATCACCTACTCCAGGGAGCTTTAGCAGCTCCTTATATGAACTTGGAAATTCTCCATTGCATTCCTCCACAACATACTTTGCCGCCGCATGCAAGTTGCGCGCCCGGGAATAATAGCCAAGCCCCTGCCATAACTTCAGCACCTCCTGTTCTGAAGCTGCCGCAAGTTCAAAAACTGTAGGAAATGTTTTTTTGAACTTCAAGTAGTATGGTTTACCTTGTTCAATCCTGGTTTGCTGCAATATAATTTCACTCAACCAAATGAAATAGGGCTTGCTTGTTCTACGCCAGGGAAGATCTCTCTTGTTTTCTAAATACCATATTATCAAAGTTTTAGAAAAATTCATTACAGAAAATAATTTGGTGCAATGATAATTCTTTATTCTGTTATTATTTAGTGAATTAGGCTTGAATAGTTGCCGATTTAATTGTTATATTTGCATCTTGAAATTTTATAAACCCCTATTATTAAATTATACGACAATGACGAAAGCAGATATCGTAGCAAAGATCTCCGAAAAATTAGGAATGGAGAAAGGAGATGTTCAAGCTACCGTTGAAACCTTTATGGATGAAGTGAAAACTTCATTAGAAGCAGGCGACAACGTTTACCTAAGAGGATTTGGAAGCTTCATTATCAAAACAAGAGCTGAAAAAACAGGGAGAAATATCTCCAAAAACACCACTATTAAAATACCTGCACACAATATACCAGCGTTTAAGCCGGCTAAAATTTTCGTAGAAGGTGTAAAAACCAACGTTGAGGTAAAATAAAAGAACCAGCCCGCCAATTTGGGTTAAAAATAAATTACTAATTAAAAAGTCACACTATGCCAAGTGGTAAAAAAAGAAAAAGACATAAGGTAGCTACGCATAAGCGTAAAAAAAGAAGAAGAGCTAACCGCCACAAGAAAAAGTAGTTTTCATACTACTTTTTTTATTTAAAAACGTTCTTTGAAATCGAGATGTTGGCTAATTGAAACTCAAATAACCTGCATCTCTTCAGGATTAAAAACCCTGTGATCAATTATTGTTAATCCATCCCGATAAATCGGGATAAAAATCGATTAGAGTGAACAAAGAGTTAATTATTAGAACCGGTTCCTCTGCTGTAGATTTTGCCTTATTAAAAGATGGAAAACTAATTGAACTCAATAAAGAGGAAGACGACAGTAATTTTGCAGTTGGTGATATTTTTCTCGCCAAAATTCGAAAATCTGTTCCGGGACTAAATGCCGCATTTGTAAATGTTGGCTACACGAAAGATGCATTTTTGCACTATCATGACCTTGGCCCGCAGGTTAATTCTCTATTGAAGTTCGTAAAACGTGTAAGCACAGGTAAATTAAAGGATTATTCGCTTAAGGATTTTCCTAACGAAAAAGATATTGATAAAGACGGAAGTATTGCCGATGTCTTAAAATCAAATCAATCGCTACTGGTACAGGTTGTAAAAGAGCCAATTTCAACCAAAGGCCCAAGAATAAGTTCTGAACTTTCTCTTCCGGGCCGGTATATTGTTTTAGTACCTTTCTCTAATAGGATTTCTGTTTCGCAAAAAATAGAAAGTAAGGAAGAAAAAGAAAGATTAAAACGACTGGTTAAAAGTATTAGACCAAAAGGTTTTGGAATAATCGTACGTACCGTAGCAGAAGGCAAAAAAGTAGCAGAACTGGACAACGACCTTCAAAATTTAATGAATCGTTGGACCGGAATGTGCAAAAAGTTGTACAAAGCACCTCACCCTTCAAAAGTTCTTGGAGAATTGAACAGAGCATCCTCTCTCTTAAGAGATGTATTCAATGATTCCTTTACTTCAATCATTGTAGATGATGAGGCTTTATACACGCAAATTAAAGATTATGTGGGCGAGATCGCCCCAAAAAAAGAATCCATTGTAAAATTGTATGACTCCAATGTTCCGATATTTGAGAAATACGGAATAGAAAGACAGATCAAAACAACATTCGGCAGAACAGTATCAATGAATAAAGGGGCTTACCTGGTCATTGAGCACACAGAAGCTATGCACGTCATAGATGTGAACAGCGGAAATCGCTCAAACAAATCCAAAAACCAGGAAGATACCGCACTTGAGGTAAACCTTATAAGCGCGACCGAAATCGCACGTCAACTCCGCCTGCGCGATATGGGTGGGATTATAGTAGTTGATTTCATTGATATGAATAAGGCCGAGAACCGAAAGGCATTGTACGATCACCTTCGAAATGAAATGAGTGACGACAGGGCAAAACACAAAATTTTGCCTCCCAGCAAGTTTGGATTAATACAAATTACAAGACAAAGGGTACGGCCCGAAATGAATATTAAAACAAGAGAAGAAAATCCCAATAAGAACGGGGAAGAAATTGAAGCTCCAATCGTTTTAATAGATAAGATCAACACCGACCTTGAAAGATTATTGAAAAAAGACTTTAAAAAGGTGACTTTAAGCACTCACCCTTTTATAGCAGCCTTTTTAACAAGAGGTTTTCCATCACCCCGCGCAAAATGGTTTATGGACCACAAGCGCTGGATAAAAGTTATACCCAGAGACGCTTACACGTACATGGAATATCACTTCCACGATAAAGACGGGGAATTGATAAAACTATAATTCAAGAAACGCCTTTCATTAGCTTGAAAGGCGTTTTTTTATTTAAGCCCCTTTTATTCATCACATTTCATTTTCTACCTTTGCGCCATGCATGCCAATCCCGGGAACAAATCATACACTGTAAAAGAAGCCACATTAAAGCTAATGCAGTATTGCGCTTATCGCGACCGTTCTCACAAAGAGGTAGAGGATAAATTAAAAGATATGAGGATGATTCCCGCCGCCTGCGAGCAAATCATCATGAAATTGATGCAGGAAGATTTCCTAAATGAGGAACGCTTTGCCCGCAGCTTTGTACGCGGTAAATTCAGGATTAAGAAATGGGGACGTAACAAAATAAAGCAAGAGCTGAAGTTACGGGAAATTTCAGTTCCCATTATTAAACTTGCCCTTACGGAAATTCAGGAAACAGACTACCAAAACACCCTTTTTGGAATAGCAGAAAAGAAACTGGCTATTATACGGGAGCCTAACATCTTTAAAAAAAGAAAAAAGTTAACAGATCATTTACTACGAAAAGGCTATGAACCTCCATTGGTTTATGAAGTAGTTGAAGAATTGATCCGTTAACTCTTATACTTTGCCGCTTAAACAGGATTCACACCTATTTGCTTAAGGATTCCCAGCTCATCACTGCTTCCCCATCTTTCTGCCAATTTACCGTTCTCAAAACGGCTTATTTGCATTCCCCGGACTTCAATAGACTTACCTGTTCCGGGAACTCCCATAAAATCCCCTTTATGAGTACCCCTAAGTGTATATGCGAAGGCTACATTTTCATCATCCACAACCATATGTTCAACTTCCGTCTGCATATCTGGAAAAGCATTTCTCATCATTGTAAAGAAGTCAATATAACCTTGAGGGCCGGGACCTTGATTTGGCGCAGGATCATGATCTTTCACATTTGGGGCTACAAGATCTCTTAATTGTTCAAGATTTCCGGAGTTGATTGCCTCTCCAAATTTTTTCTGCGACTCTTTATTCAATTCTTTGCTCATATTTATAGTTTTGAGATTAATACATTTAATATCAACAATATAAAATGGAAAAGAGCTAATGTTTCCCTAATTAATATAGATTAACAGAGATTAAGAAGTTCTTTTAATCCTGAACAACTTTGTTCCTCTTATTTGTCCGCTTTAAAGCCTGATCGTTTTTGTAGTCAATCCATTGTTGGCCTTTCCACTTCCGCATATAATTGTCGAAATGACGCATTACAAAGATGTTGTACAGAGCTTTCGAAAGATGGGTGATCTTTCTTGGTGTACCGCGCAGGCTCATAGAGAATCCGGGGGTGAGGTAAGTCATTTGGTGCCAGTAACCTTCGGGCATGTACAGAACTTCACCATGTTTTAGTTCCGTAACCATTCCTTTTGCTTTTTTCAAAGCCGGAAATTTTTCAAAGTCAGGATCATGAAAATCTATGTCTTCCCTTGAAATAAGCGCATGCGGCACTTTGTAAAGGTATTTTGTTTCTGAGGGCGGGAAAAGGATACATTTCTTTTTCCCATGGAAATGAAAATGAAGAATATTTGCAAAATCAATGTCGTAATGCATAAAAACTTTGGAGTTCTCACCTCCAAAAAACAACATTGGGATTTGTTTTATCAACCGCAATCCTATCTTTGGAAACTCAAAATCTTTTTGAAGCGAAGGCACTTCCTTCAACAAATGATATAAAAAGATACGGTAATTGGTGGGACCAGCTTTTAGCAAATCAATGTATTCCCGCATCTTCATGTGCGTATGCGGCTCATTGAATTTATATTTTGAAGAAATAGGCCTATTATCAAATAGAGGAACGGTTTTATCACCCGCTTCCTGCTTTATGTAATCCAAAGACCACTTTTTATAAGCCGGCCAATCCTCAATAAGGTGCTCCAGTACCACCGGTTTTTGTGGTTTTACATATTTCTGAATAAAATCTTCCCGGGAAATTTTACCTTCCCGGGGGATTTCAGTTAAGTTCATTCGTTCCTTCATCATTCCTCCTCTTTCAGGATATTTTGTAAAACCGCCTAAAAGGTCTGCACCAACTAGGCTCTTGTTTTCGCCTTTTTTTGGGCTTCTAAGTTACGTTCAATTACATGACCTGGTCGTGACCATTTTGGTTTTTCCCCAAGGTTTTGAAATTTGGAATCTTCTGCAGAAACAGTTTCCGGCTGAGCTTTTTTAACAAATGGCTTTTGAGGATTCAATCCCAAAGCTTTGAACATTTCCATGTCCTCATTCACATCTGGATTTGGGGTTGTAAGAAGTTTATCACCTGCAAAAATTGAATTTGCACCGGCAAAGAAACACATTGCCTGTCCTTCCCTGCTCATTTGTGTTCTACCGGCAGATAGGCGCACCTGGGTTTCGGGCATAACAATACGGGTAGTAGCCACCATTCTCACCATATCCCAAATAGGCACCGGCTCCTGCTCTTCCATTGGAGTTCCTTCTACGGGGACTAATGCATTTATAGGAACAGATTCCGGCTGCGGATTCAAAGTAGACAAAGCAACGAGCATTCCTGCACGATCTTCAGTCGTTTCACCCATTCCAATGATTCCTCCACTACAAACCGTCACATTCGTTTTTCTAACATTATCAATGGTCTTCAAACGATCTTCAAATCCACGGGTTGAAATCACCTCTTTATAATATTCTTCCGAAGAATCAAGGTTATGGTTATAAGCATACAGCCCGGCTTCTGCCAATCTTTGTGCCTGGTTTTCAGTGATCATTCCCAGCGTACAGCAAACCTCCATGTCAAGTTTATTGATGGAGCGAACCATTTCCAGCACATCATCAAACTCCTGCCCATCTTTCACATTTCGCCATGCAGCCCCCATACAAACACGTGAACTTCCGGCTGCTTTTGCACGAAGTGCCTGCGCTTTCACCTGGTTTACACTCATAAGGTCATTACCTTCAAGATTTGTGTGATAACGCGCTGCCTGTGGGCAATACCCGCAATCTTCAGGGCAACCGCCGGTTTTTATAGAAAGCAGGGTGGAAACCTGCACCGTATTAGCATCATGATTTTCCCGATGTACCGAAGCTGCTTCGTAAAGCAGATCCATAAAAGGTTTGTTATATATTTCCAGGATTTCTTCCTGTGTCCAGTCGTGTTTCGTTGCCATAAAATAAAATTATATTCAAAAATAGCTAAAACTGCTTTAATTGTAAACCTTTCCCGGGCTTTTTAAAAATGTGCTTTTGAACTCTTATTTTCGGCACACGAGTACTGAAACCGAGTTCCCGCCAAAACCTACGGCATTTACCAAAATGTTTTTAAGCCTCTTCGGAAGTCTTTTATTACTGAGTTCACTAAAAGGAACAGGAATAAATTCCTGGTGTTGCAGCATCATTATGGCCAACTCCAGACTCAGCAAACCTGAAGCTCCAAAAGTGTGGCCTATTTTCCATTTATTTGATGTTAAAGCCGGACCTTCCTTTCCAAAAATGGCATTTATCGCGTTCACTTCAGAGGCATCTCCTTTGATCGTTCCCGGAGCGTGCATCACCACCGCATCAATTTCAGCGGGAGGCACTTTTTCCAAAGCCATTTTCATGGATTTTTGAAAACCTTCTCCATTTGCAGATATTGAAACACTGTGCTTCAATTCTTCCGTGGTGTAACCAATCCCACTGATCTCGGCGATCGCATTTTCCCTGCTCCCATTTTCCATGCAAAGCATTGCCGCACCTTCACCAAGGATCATCGAATTCTTCTCTTTAGACATATCTAAAGCCAGACAAGGATACTTCTTTTCTTCGGAAGCATAAATTTTCATCGCCTGCATTTGCGAAATAGTAAAGGGTGTAAGAGCCGCTTCACTTCCCCCCGCCAGGAATTTCTGGCAAAGTCCCGACTGCAACCACGCCACTCCATTTAAAACCGAATGCAGACCTGTAGAACAAGTCACACTATGTGAAATTTCGGGCCCCGAACTTCTTAGATCCTGGGCCACCCAGGAAGAAATATTTCCCAAAGTTGTATTTGGAGATGCGAGCGTTTCTGCACGTCCGTTTTTAAGGAAATAATCATAATGATTTTCAAATAGATTTGTTGCACCACGCGAGCTTCCTATATTTATTCCAATATCTGCTCCTTTAGCCCAGTTTGAAGACGCGACTGCTGCACGAGCACTCAGCACAGCTAATAATACAGAGCGATCAAGATTTTTCCACTTTTGAGAAGAAAGCCGCAATTTTTTTACTTCCTCTTCTAATTCTTTCGGAAGAAAGGCTCCAAAGGCTTTATTCCCCTCAAAATCATGAGCAGTAATGGCATGTTCAGAAGTTTGATATTTCCTCCATATATCTTCGGGTTTTGACCCAAGTGGTGAGACAGAAGCAATAGAGGTAATAGAAACAGGGTTCTTCAAAGCATTAATTTTTCAGCAAAAGTAAGGCGCAACTCCGCTTTTGCTAAATTTTACTGCGTAATTTTTTGACTCCCGTGATAAAAAAGGTTGAGGATGGAATCCATTTTCTGTTTTCCTTTTAGAATATGTTCAATTTTATTCTGAATATTTTCAGAAACCAGTGGCAGCAAAGGCTGTCCTACAGATTTTAATTCGAAAAAAGCCTCTTCCAGCTTTTCATCCCATACTTTATGAAAATTCAGAAGATCATCGGGAAACACCACTTTTCGTTCGGTTCCTTCGTCTTTGGGCACAAAAGGTTCAGTGACATTTAAAAAACCGTAATCATCTGTCAACTGCTCTCCGGGAAAAATATCCCGTATTGCGACCTCAAAATCATACGCAGTAGAAAGGCAATTCGCTTGAAAACTATGATTCACGTATTTTGCCAAATCCCAGCACAAGATGAAATTTCCAGCATTATTCCTAAAGGAATATTTATCCATCATCTCGCGGGAAGCTGGTTTCATTTTCTCGTATTGTTGTGGCGAAAATACCTGGTCCAGCTCATCCTGCACCCATGTAATGGTCCCTTTGGGAATAAATTTCTTAGCGACTACACCATAGCCTATTTCATCGCTAATGAAATCAATTTTCGTATTTGGATGCATCATATAATAAAGGAATTAAGCTTCCTAATATACAAAATGAAAGTATCCAAAAATGAACTTTTTTACCTGGAAACCAGTTTTTTACAAAGCTTCATAATTTTGAATTATCCAAAATTTCCGAGTGCAGATTCTATACTTTTATAGATTTTTTGCAGTTCATCATCCAAAATGGTGAAAGGAGCTGAAATATAGATCGTATTGCCCAGCGGCCTAAGGAAAACTCCATCGTCCATAAAATGCTTGAAAAGCTGATTTCTGAGGTTTCCGTAGCGCTCCATTTTCACATCAAGATCAAATGCGAAGATGACCCCCAGTTGACGCATGTTTGCCACTTTGGGATGTGCTTTTATGCGTTCTCCAAATTCTTTGTGTGACTGCATAACCCTTTGAATATCCTTCTGAATCTCTTCGGAAGTGAGCAATTCAATTCCGGCGAGAGCGGCTGTACAGGCCAGCGGATTAGCCGTGTAAGTATGCCCGTGAAAAAGCCCTTTTGCTATATCATCTGAATAAAATGCATCGTACACCTGCTGCGTACAGGAAGTTACCGCCATAGGTAAAAGCCCCGCAGTCAAAGCTTTAGACATACAAATAATATCTGGCTTGATTTGCATATAATCTGAAGCAAAATACTTTCCTGTTTTGCCAAACCCGGTCATGACCTCATCTGCAACCAGTAAAATGGCATTTTCACGGCATATTTTCAGGATCTCTTCAAGTCCGGCGGGATCGTACATCTTCATTGCTGCTGCTCCCTGCACCAAAGGTTCATAAATAAAACCGGCAATATTGAATTCTGAAATAAGCTTTTTCAACTGCTTCAGAATCTCCTCTAAATTTCCCCTTTTCGGCACCGGAATTCTCACCACTTCTATAAAATGATCTTCAAAAGCACCATTGTAAACAGATAATCCAGAAACCGACATAGCACCAAAAGTATCCCCGTGAAAACCTTCTTCAAAAGCCAGCATCACCTTTCGGTCATTCCCAAGATTGTGGTGATATTGCAGCGCCATTTTAATTCCAATCTCTGTCGCGGTAGAACCATTGTCACTAAAGAACAATTTCTGCTGATTTTCAGGCAGAATTTTCATCAAGGCTTCAGAAAGTTCTACCGCGGGCGCATGCGTAAATCCGCTGAAAACCACCTGGTCCAGCTGCTGCATTTGCGCGGCAACTCTTTGAGTGATATGATCGTTGCAATGCCCGTACATACAGGTGTACCAGGAAGCGATTCCATCTACATATTCTTTGCCGTTTTCGTCATATAGAATACTGCCTTTTGCCCTTACGATGGCGAGCATTTCAGGACTCAATTTATGTTGGGTTAACGGGTGCCAAAGATGTTCCTGGTCGCGTTGGGAAAGGTTTTTATTTTGCATTTTAAAGGCTGTCAAAATATTTTGAGACTTAACAGGTTTTTATAACCTATTAGGTCTGGATTCTAGAAATTTTAAACCAGATTGCATCGAAATTTTTCTGCGTAATTCCTGATAGTTTCCTGTGTAAACTCCTTTTCTTCAGAAATTCTTCCAATAACAGGAACTCCACTCATTTTTCGAATGATGGATTCGGTAGAAGGATTCTCATTTCCACTAAAGATAATTCCGAAGCATTGGAGTCCGCGGTTCTTAAGCGCCTCAATAGTTAGCAAAGTATGATTGATGCTACCCAGGTAATGACGGGAAACCACGATGACTTTATGTTCTGGTTTTATAAGATCCAAGATTATTTCGTGATCGCTAATTGGCACCAGCAATCCGCCGGCACCTTCAATAACAAGATTCTTGCTCGTTTTGGGCTCCTTTATTGCTTCCGAAGTAATTTTCACGCCATCAATTTCGGCCGCAGCATGCGGACTCATAGGTGTTTTCAAGGCAAAACTATTGGGGTGAAAAACGGTTTTATCATTTGAGATAAGATTTTTCACCTTGTGCGTATCCGAATTTTCCAAGTCGCCCGCCTGTATCGGTTTCCAATAATCGGCCTCTAACGCTTCTGTCACGATGGCTGAGGCAATGGTCTTTCCAACTTCGGTCCCGATGCCGGTAATAAAGAACCTCTCTTTCATTTTAATCTAAATTTATTTTTGCAGTTTTCGCAGCGGTATTCGTATTTTACATAGATAGGTAGTGCCGTCATGAAGAAGGAGAATACAAAGAACAGTAGCGATTTTATATCTTTAACGTTCGAAAGCAATTCTACTTTTGAGCTTCCACATTCCGGGCAAATAATTTCTTTCCCCTCATCATCTGTCGAATATTTATTGATGGAATCAAGGATTTCTACCGCCTTTTGATAATCCTTTTCAAAAACAGCCAGTTTTACGCCGCCAATGGCATTGCTTACCAAAGGATCTGTATCTATGGTATGGTTATCTCTCAAAAATGAGGGAATTCCTTCGGCTTCAAAACGGCCTTTCATGACCTGCGCTTCGGCAGAATATTGAAAAACTTTAACAATAGTGAACATCTGGCTCATTTTACAAAGGTATTTATTAAGAAGAGAAGCCTGCTTATTTCTTCTTCAGAATTAAAGCTGTGAAGGCAAATCCTTAAGCGTTCTTTCCCTGGGGAAACCGTTGGCGAAAGAATTGCTTTAACATCAAAACCTTCCTTTTTAAGCCGTGCACTTACCGCTTTTACCTTTTCATTTCCCGGAAGGATGCAGCAATGAATGGCAGAATCGCTTTCTAGAAAAAGGTCTTTAAATGTCATTTTTTGAACTTCAGATTGAAAGAAATGAATACGCTTGTTCAACTTTTCTACTTCTGCAGAATTTTGAAGATATTCATAAGAGGCAATAACAGTGGCCAGCGCATGTGGCGGCAGCGCTGTAGTATAAATAAAGCTGCGGGCGAAATTGATGAGATAATCCCGAAGCACCTCACTTCCCAGTACAGCAGCGCCATGGGCGCCAAGTGCTTTCCCAAAGGTTACGATCCTGG
Source organism: Salinimicrobium maris (assembly GCF_049680855.1). NCBI lineage: Bacteria > Pseudomonadati > Bacteroidota > Flavobacteriia > Flavobacteriales > Flavobacteriaceae > Salinimicrobium > Salinimicrobium maris. Next base: position 143,821 of record NZ_JBMPGS010000001.1, read on the forward strand.
CAAAAATCCTTTCCTGGAATGCCATTTTTTGAACCAATCCGCTGCCATTCGTCCCATCTACCCCCACAGAATGTGCTTCGTCAATAATTAGGAAAAAACCTTGCTCTTCGGCATATGTTAGCATTGTCTCAAAATTTGGGGAATCGCCATCCATGGAAAAAACGGCCTCTGTAACCACGAAGACTTCAGCATCATCATTTGTATCAGTTACTTTTTTGGCGATTCTTCTTAAATCGGAAAGGTCATTGTGCCTGAATTTGTAAGCTTTCGCCTTTCCCATAGAAATACCGTCTCGAATGGAAGCGTGCACAAATTCATCATACAATATGATATCATTACGCTTGGGAATACTGGAAAAAATACCAACATTAGCATCATAACCTGAGTTAAAAATGAGCGCGGCTTCTGTTTCATGAAATTTTGCAATGGCTTTTTCTGCTATTTCATAAAGCTTATGATTTCCTGAAAGAAGACGCGAGCCGGTAGCTCCATTTTGTAAAATGCTGTTTTCGAGAAGGATCTCGTGACTTTTCCAAAAAACCTCTTTTGAAGCAGCTATTCCCAGATAATCGTTTGAAGAAAAATCAATTAATGAAGAGCAATTTCCAAGGTTCCGGAAAGCGTGTTCCTGCTTTCTCGTCTCGAGACTTTTTGCTACTTTTAAAGGATATTTTCTCATGAAAATCAAATTTACACATTAAATATTTATGGAACTTTATTCTTTCCTGGTTCAAATAGGTGCTGCCCTTATAGCAGGCCTCCTCATTGGAATTGAACGTGAAATACATAATAAAAATGCCGGATTAAAAACCAATGCACTGGTGTCGCTTGGAGCTTGCGTCTTTGTTTTGGTCTCTATGCATTTTAGAGGGGAAGAGTATGTGGATATTACCCGTGTCATTGGACAGGTAGTAACTGGTATTGGATTTATAGGCGCCGGAGTAATTCTTCACAAAGGAACTATTGTACGCGGTCTTACCACCGCCGCCACGGTGTGGTGCAGCGCAGGTGCCGGTTGCCTTGCTGCCATAGAGCAGTTTGCCGAATTAACTGCTTTGGTCATTTTAATTGTCTTTGTAAATGTCTTTTTTGGACCTGTTGATAAATTTATCAGGAACAAGTTCGATAATTCTGAAGATGAGAAACTAGATGATTAATCCTCCGGAATAGTAGATTCATCTTCCCCCGAGGGTTCTGCAGGTTTCTTTTTTTGAGGAGTTGTCTTTTTGTATTTATCCTTTAGGTCATCCATCACAGATTTATCCCAAAGTTTATTTCCAATAATATACGAAGCCCTTCCAATAAGATGTGCCCCTACGGGTGCTGTCAGCAATACAAAAACTATAATCGCCAGGACTCTTGTAGTAGTGGAGAGATCATTAAAATAAACGGCAGCAGCAATAAGGATCAAACCCACACCTAAGGTGGCTGCTTTTGTTGTCACAGCCATGCGCAAATAAGTATCGGGCATTCGAAGTATACCCACGCCAGCCAGTAAAAAAAAGATCGCACCAAAAGTTGCCAGGACGGCTATAATAATTTCACTCATTTCTTTTTTCTTTTTTGGAGATAAGAGGAATAGGCTACCGTTCCTAAAAACGCGATTAAACCGAGTATCAACGCTATATCCAGAAAGGTAGAATGGTTAGTAAGAATACTGTAAACAGCAATTACACCAATCCCGATGGTTACCAGGAGATCTACCGCAATGATCCTGTCTGAAATGGTAGGCCCTTTTATAAACCTTACAAACACCAGCAGAATGGCCAGTGATATTACAGGCAGGATAATGTAATATAGATAATCTTCTAAAATCATGCTGAAATTTGCATTATGCGTTTTTCAAATCCATTTTTTATACTCCTAATAAAATCCTCCTTATTTGTAATGTACATAGCATGTACATAAAGTACGCTTTTGTCTTCAGAAACATCGAGGCTAAGAGTACCGGGTGTCAAAGTAATGAGGTTTGCCAGCATGGTTATCTCAAAGTCTGATGTGATATCCAGTGGCACCGCCACAATTCCGGGTTTCATATTCAATTTTGGTGTACTTACTTCGTATGCCACCTGTAAATTTGCTTTTATTAATTCATAAGAGAAGAAAAAGAAAAAAGCTACTATACGAGGTACCAGCTTGAAATAGCGTACATTTCCGCTCCCACGAGTAATGATCCACAGTAGAAAAAAACTCAGTACAAATCCAAAGATCACGTTCGGAAATTCAAAGCTCCCGGTAAGAGCCACCCAGATGAAGGTAAGCAGTAAGTTGGCTAAAAATCTGTTTTTCATGGCTGCACTATTCTGGCATTATTAAACACGGCTTCAATATAACCTTCAGAATTTAAAAGTTCAAAAGAGATGCGGGTGGCAAGCTCCTGAATATTTTCGGCTCCAAAACCAACGTACAGTGTTACAATAGAAAGAAATACAATGGGTCCAAGTATTTGCACCTTCCTGTAACTCCGGAGCCTATTAAAATAAGGAAAATTTTTAATTCTCTTTATTGGTGCGCCACTCTTCCAGAATACTTCTGACCAGAATTTTACAATTACGAATAAAGTAAGGAAACTGGCAAACAAAATTCCTCCAATTACAACATAATTCCCGGTTTCAAAACCAGCACTAATTAGAGATAATTTTGGCCAAAATCCTGAGAGAGGCGGAATTCCTACCAAAGAAAATAAAGGTATTGCAAATAAAAGGCTCAACATAGGATGATCTGCATAGAAGCCACCCAGTTTTTTCATACTGTTGGTTCCTTTGATCTTATAAATTAAACCTGTGACCATAAAAAGGTTTGTTTTTACCAGGATGTCGTGCACCAGGTAAAATACGGCCCCCGCTATGGCTACTTCAGTCATCATTCCCAGCCCCGCGACCATATACCCAATATGACAAATCACCAGGTATGAAAACATTTTCCTGATGTTATTCTGAACAAGCGCTCCAATAGCACCGCTAAAGAGGGTAAGAACAGCTATTGTAAGAAGTACATTCTCCAGGAATGCATCTATTTCAAAAATTAGTGTAAAGACCCTTAAAAGAGCGTAAACTCCCACCTTTGTCAACAACCCTCCAAAAATAGACGAAACTGCGGAAGGCGGCGTGTGATAGGAAGCCGGCAACCAGAAGTACAATGGGAAAACAGCCGATTTTATTCCGAAGCCTATAAGAAACAAAAGGGCATTGACCTGGATGAGCGTACGATTTTCAACAGCCGCGACTTTCCCTGCGAGATCGGCCATGTTAAGACTTCCGGTAAGCCCATATAATACTGCAATAGCTGTCAAAAAAATTACTGAAGCCAGGATGTTTAACGTGAAGTACTTCACAGCTCCTTCCAGCTGAGCTTTTTCCCCTCCTATAGTTAACAGCACAAAAGATGTTATGATAATGATCTCAAACCAAACGTAAAGGTTAAAGATATCACCCGTTAAAAATGCTCCATTGAGACCTAACAATAGGAAATGAAATATTGGAAAATATCCGAATTTTAGACGCGAAGGTATCACTGAAGCAGAGGAAAAACTTGACACAGCAACTCCTGCAATAGAGGTAAGAAGTACAAGGGTAGTCGATAATGTATCGGCTACAAATGTGATCCCAAAGGGAGGGGCCCAGTTACCGGCCTGTATGGTTTGAGTTCCGTATTCCCAGACATGCGAAAAAAGCCATACAGCCACACCAAGGCTTATTAAACTTCCTGTGATACTAATTACCTTTTGCCAGCTCGTTCTGCTCCAGGAGAACATAAGAACGATAGCCAGAAACATTTGAAGCAGTAAAGGGTAAATTACTAATTGTTGGGTCATGAGTATTCGTCTGTTGCGTTCATTTCATCCAAATCATCAGTCTTTACGACCTTGTGCGCCCTTTTCACCAGAATAATAGCGAAAGATTGCAGTCCAAAACTGATAACAATGGCGGTAAGAATTAATGCCTGCGGAAGCGGATCTGAATATGCTTCCAGAAAAACATCGGAAGTTGCAGGAATAATAGGCGGTTGCCCTTTTGCGATTCTTCCGAGTAAAAATATAAGCAGGTTGGCACCATTCCCCAGGAGGATGATTCCAATTATTAATTTAACAAGGCTACGGCGTAAGATCATGTATATGCCTGCAGCATATAAAGTCCCAACCATTATAGCCAGTAATATTTCCATATCTTAAGTGGATTCAGAAATTGTAAAAATGATTGTAAGGGTCACTCCCACTACCACAAGGTAAACACCTATATCAAAAAATAATGCAGATCCCAGACTTCCTAATACCGGCATGTGATGAGGATACCAAACCCCTGTCATAAAAGGTTTTTCACCAAGCAACGGGACAATCCCACTTAAGAAGGAGATTCCCAGTCCCGTAGGCATTAAAAATCCCGGGTGAATACGAATTAATTCCTTTGTGTTTTCCAGGCTGTTCGCAAAGGCATGCAGCACGAAAGCAATAGAAGCTATCAAACCTCCCACAAAACCACCTCCAGGCAGGTAATGCCCCCGCAATAATATGAATACCGAGAAAACCAGCAACAATGGAAGCATATAATTCGAGGCTATTTTTAAGATGATGGTTTTCATTTTTATCTTTTTTAATTACTTCAGAAAAAATCAGTCGTTAATATTTCTTTCTTCCTTTCTCAACCGCAGCTTCAGCAAACTGAAAACTCCTAACGCAGCAACAGTTAAAACTGAAATTTCTATTAAAGTATCTGACCCTCTAAAATCAACGAGTATCACATTAACAACATTCTTTCCATGTGCCATCACATAAGAGTTAGCGGCGTAAAATTGACTAATTTCCTTATTCACGGGTTCAGATAACACCTCGAGAGAAATAAGAGTGATAAGCGCTCCAAAAACAGTGGCTAAAATGCCATCTTTAAACCGCATTTTATAGTCAGTAATCGATAGGTACTTTGGTAGACTTGCCAGTACAAGTACAAATAAGATTACCGTGAGGGTATCAATTGAAAATTGAGTCATTGCAAGATCGGGCGCGCTGTAGATCACGAATAATAGACAAATAGCATAACCCACAATCCCCATGGCCACCACTGCAGTAAGCCTGGACTTTGCAATCACCACGAATAGAACAGATAAGAACATGATCCCCATAATCACCATTTCATAGTATGTCATTCTGGAAAACGAAGAGAAATCAACAGGAAAGTTTCTTTGTGTCGTAAAAAGGGAATATCCCACAAGTATGATTAGGAATAGAATGACGGTTGACACATAATTCCGCAGGAAACCATTCTGAAAAAAGCCTGTCCATACATTAGAAACGTAACGAAATCCAGAACCAAAGCTTAAAATCAAATTTTTGGGTGCTATAGGATCCAGCTTTGCAATGGCCTTCTCCCGTGCTGCCGAAGGTTTTAAGACAAAATAAAGAATAAAACCAAGAGCCAGAGTCAGAGCGCTTAAGGCCAGAACGTTGTTAAAGCCATGCCATAGTTTTAAATGAACTTCGGCTCCATTCATTCCTACCGCATTTACTACCGGTTTTATTATTGGAGTGTCAATTATAGATGGAATAATCCCGAAAAGGATTCCAAGAGTGGCCAGCAAGGCCGGTGGTGCCCACATAAGAAATGGCGGCATATGTACTTTAGAATAAGCTTCGGGTAATTTGCCTGTAAATGGTTTGATGCCCACTACAAAGCCGGCATAGAGCACCAGGATATTGGTAGAAATTGCAAGTATAGTGAGCGGTATGGTCCAGCCTCCCATGTGTAAGGTAGCTTCATATACCAGATCTTTTCCAACAAAACCGACTGTAGGCGGCATCCCGGCACTGGAAATCGCAGCTAAAACTCCTATGACGGCTACCGGCAACATAACCTTCCGAAGGCCAGAGAGTGCTGTAAGATCCCTTGTTCCGGTTTCGTGATCCACAATTCCGGTAACCAAAAATAAAGTAGCCTTATACAAGGCATGAACAATGATATAAACCGCTGCTGCAGTTAAAGCATATTGGGTTCCCAACCCTATTAAAAAGACCAGAATACCCAACACCGAAATTGTTGAATATGCGAGCACGCCTTTCATGTCTGTCCTGAAAAGTGTATGCACAGCTGAATAGAACATGGTAATTCCACCCACAATTATCAAGGTAGTATTCCAGAACTCTGTATCTCCAAGCACCGGCGTAAAACGTAACAGCAGGTAAATTCCCGCTTTTACCATAGTAGCGGAATGCAGATAAGTTGATACCGGCGTTGGTGCTTTCATCGCTCCCGGAAGCCAGAAGTGAAAAGGAAACTGTGCCGATTTTGTAAAAGCCGCCCCGAAAAGCAAAATAACGATAAGTAGATAATGTTCACTTCCGGTAATGGCACCGCTAAGGTTCATCATTTCGGAAATGCTATAAGTCCCGGCCACGCTTCCCAGCAGCAATGCTCCTGCTAGAAAGAGAAAACCTCCCGTACCGGTGATGGCCAGCGCAAGTATAGCAGACTTTCGCGAGGCCTCACTTGTATTGTTAAATCCAATAAGGAAAAAGGAACTTATACTAGTGAGTTCCCAGAAAAGGAACATTGAAAGCAGGTTGTCTGATAGCACAAGGCCCAGCATTGCCCCCATGAAAATACCAAGGTAACCATAGAACCTGTCAATGTAAGAATGGCCTTTGAGATAAGCTGCAGTGTAAGCAAAAACTAAAAATCCTATCCCGGTAATAAGCAGGCAGAACAAAAGGGATAGTCCGTCAAGGGTAAAATTAAGGTTCAGGCCAAAAGAGGGCACCCATTGATGCGATTCGGTAATAATCTCTCCTCCAGATACCTTCCCAATGAAACTTGCAAAATAAACGAAAAGCCCTAAAGGAATGATGGATGAAAGTACAGCTAACTTACCTCTAAAATATTTACCGGCGATTACCAGAAACAATGAAAATAAGAAGCCTGTGAGTATTGCTGCAAGCATAGTAAACGTTCAAAATTCCGTTAAATGCAAATATAGCAGGAAAAAATGAGGTTTTAAACTTGCCTTTACTTTTTAATAATCAAGAAATTTTATTGAACAATAAACCTTGGAAAAACTGCCCGCTGATTAATAATTTAACAGGATCATTGCTTTATTTTTTCACTGACAGCAGAAGAAAGGAGATGAAAAAGAAAATTAGATTTTCCAGAATATAAAGACGAAGAGTAGCCACAGCTTCCGAAGGAAATTATTAATTTTAGACTTCAAAATTTATTGAGATATGCGAATAATTATCTGTTTATTGTTGTTCACAGGTTTTGGCTTTGCCCAAACGAACACATACGAAGTGTCTTTTGAAAATGCCAAACACCACGAGGCCTTCATAAACGCAACTTTTCCCGATATTTCTGAAGACACCCTTATTTTAAGGATGAGCCGCACGTCACCCGGCCGCTATGCACTTCATGAATTTGTTAAAAACGTGTACGGCCTTAAAGTCACTAACAGCCAGGGAGAACCCGTTCAAATCTCCCGACCAGATCCTTATTCCTGGGCTGTGACAAGCCATGACGGCACTGTAAATGTGGAATATCTTCTCTTCGGAAATCGTGCCGATGGTACTTACACTCAAATTGACGAATCACATGCCCATCTCAACATTCCGGCGACATTTATCTATGCTGAAGACCAAGAACAACGCCCTGTTGAAGTGAAATTTATTACTAATTCTCATCCTGAATGGAAAGTAGCTACGCAGCTTAAAAGGCTTGACGAAAGCACCTTTTTTGCACCCGACTTCTACTATTTCATGGATAGCCCCGTAGAGCTCAGTGACTATGACATGAGGGAGTTTGAAATGGACGGGCAAACCATCAGGTTTGTTTTGCATCACCCGGGAACAGATCAGGAATTTGATGAATATTTCGAAAAGGTGAAAAAGATCGTCGCTCAGCAAAAAGCAGTTTTTGGCGAGCTTCCGAAATTCGATTTTGGAGAGTACACATTTCTTGCAGATTATATGCCGAATGCATCCGGAGACGGGATGGAACATCGCAACAGTACGATTCTTACAGATGTCACCAGTCTTGGCGAAGGCGGAATGGAAGAAAACATCGGGACTGTTTCCCATGAATTTTTTCACGCCTGGAATGTGGAGAGAATCCGCCCAAAATCTTTGGAGCCTTTTAATTTTTCCGAAGCAAATATGAGCGGCGCCCTTTGGTTTGCCGAAGGCTTTACCAGTTACTATACCAATTTGATCCTTGCCCGCGCAGGAATTATAAGTACGCAAGAGTATGTAAAAAGCCTTAACGGCACGTTTAATTATGTGTGGAATTCTCCCGCTCTTCAATATTTCAACCCAATTGAAATGAGTTACCAGGCGCCGTTTGTGGATGCTGCGACTTCTGTAGACCCTGTGAACCGTGAAAATACCTTTATTTCTTATTATTCCTACGGAAGCATGCTGGGACTCGCACTTGATCTTAAACTGCGTCAAAAAGGGCTGAATCTTGATGATTTCATGAAACTAATGTGGCAGAAATTCGGAAAAACTGAAGAAGCTTATACTATTTCTGACCTGGAGCGGACTTTAGCAGCGTACGCCGGGCAGGATTTTGCCGAAAACTTCTTTGGAAACTTCATTTATAACAGCAAAACACCCAATTACGAGGTGCTATTCGCTTCGGTTGGCCTTGAACTGAAAAGAGCATCCAAAAATGCCTTTTTTGGAGCCTCTTTAAAAGATGCTTCCGAAGGAGTGGTGATAAGCAGAAATGTATCTCAATATACTCCGGCTTATGAAGGAGGGTTGAACCAGGGCAACAGGATTATTTCTGTAGACGGCGTAGAATTAGAGGATAAAAAGCAATTTCAGGAGCTTTTGGAGACAAAGAAACCCGGAGATCAACTTCAGCTTAAGATTGAACGCTACGGAAATGAAATGGAGAAAGCGGTGAAATTGGATTCCAATCCGCAGTATACCATTGAAATAAATGAAGATGCAGGAAAGAGTGAAAAGCAGAAGCGTCAAAAATGGCTTTCTGCAAAGTAATTTTAAGAGCCTTATAAAACAAAAAACCTGTTGTGCGAACACAACAGGTTTTTTTTATAGAATATTTTGTAGTGGCTAATCAGCCAAAACAATTACTTTATTGTCTTTCATTTCAACTACTCCGCCATCAACTTCAAGCAAAAGGATCTTATTATCTGCAGTATCCCTGCTAAACTTTTTAGAGATTTTCTTCTCATCAAGGCTTGTGGAGTGCGTATAAACTTTCACAGTTCCCTTTCCTAAAACAGAAACAATAGGTGCGTGATTGTTCAACATTTGAAATTCACCTTCAACTCCGGGAACGCTTACAGAATCTACTTCTGAACTTAAGAGAACCGCTTCAGGCGTGACTATTTCTAAATACATATTTTTTTAGTTTTCAGTCCACAGTAATCAATAGGCAATAACGAATTACTGCCTACTGAATACTGATCACTTTTTTATGCTTCAGCCAACATTTTTTCTCCGGCCTCGATCGCTTCCTCAATAGTTCCTTTAAGGTTAAAAGCTGCTTCAGGAAGGTGATCTAATTCCCCGTCCATGATCATATTAAAGCCTTTAATCGTGTCTTTAATATCAACAAGCACACCTTTTAAACCTGTAAACTGCTCGGCTACGTGGAAAGGCTGCGAAAGGAAACGTTGTACACGTCTCGCACGTGATACGGCTTGTTTATCTTCTTCAGAAAGTTCTTCCATACCAAGAATGGCGATAATATCCTGAAGTTCTTTATATCTCTGTAGTAACTCTTTTACTCTTTGAGCACAGTTATAATGATCTGCTCCTAAAATTTCAGCAGTAAGAATTCTTGAAGTAGAATCCAGTGGATCTACCGCAGGATAAATACCTAATTCGGCAATTTTACGAGACAATACTGTTGTTGCATCAAGGTGGGCAAAGGTTGTTGCCGGTGCAGGGTCAGTAAGGTCATCTGCAGGTACATAAACCGCCTGTACAGAAGTAATAGACCCGTTTTTAGTAGAAGTAATACGCTCCTGCATCGCACCCATCTCTGTCGCAAGTGTAGGCTGGTAACCTACCGCAGATGGCATACGTCCAAGAAGTGCAGATACTTCGGAACCTGCCTGTGTAAATCGGAAAATGTTGTCAACGAAGAAAAGTACATCTTTCCCTTGTCCTTCTCCCGCTCCATCACGGAAATATTCAGCAATTGTAAGACCGGAAAGTGCCACACGTGCACGTGCTCCCGGTGGTTCGTTCATTTGTCCGAATACGAAAGTTGCTTTAGAATCTCTTAAAGCAGATTTATCTACTTTGTTAAGATCCCATCCACCTTCTTCCATGGAGTGCATAAAGTCATCTCCATATTTTATAATACCAGATTCAAGCATCTCTCTCAAAAGGTCATTTCCTTCACGGGTTCTTTCTCCAACACCTGCAAACACAGATAAACCACCGTGTCCTTTTGCAATGTTATTAATAAGTTCCTGGATCAATACGGTCTTACCCACCCCTGCACCTCCAAAAAGGCCAATTTTACCTCCTTTTGCATAAGGCTCAATAAGGTCAATTACCTTGATCCCGGTAAATAATACTTCAGTAGATACAGATAAGTCTTCGAATTTTGGCGCTTCCCTGTGAATAGGAAGTCCGGCTTCACCGGCTTTTGGCAAGTTGCCAATTCCGTCGATCGCATCACCAATTACGTTGAACAATCTTCCGTAGACATCTTTTCCAACCGGCATTTGGATAGGAGCTCCCGTAGCAACTACTTCCACGCCCCTGCTCAATCCATCTGTAGAATCCATAGAAACTGTTCTTACAGTATCTTCCCCAATGTGTGATTGAACCTCAAGAACAAGGATAGACCCATCTTTTCTGGTAATTTCCAAAGAATCATAGATCCTTGGCAATTCAGCAATCTCTGTGTTGAAAGCTACGTCAACCACAGGGCCGATAACTTGTGCAACTTTACCTGTAACTTTAGACATTATCTAATACTTTATTGTTTTTATAAAATAAATAAGAAAAAAATAAATCGGGCCCAATACATTTACCCAAAGTCAATATCTTTTTCAGGCTGCAAAGATATGTTTTTTGCGCAAAAGTTTATAGCGGAAATCACAACTTTTTCAACTTCCTTCAAACCCGCATTTTCTCTGGTCTTCAGGCAATAAAGACTTCAACTGTCGAAATTCTGCAGCCGTTATTCCGAAAAAATAAAAACCCCTGCAGAAAATCCTTTTCCGCAGGGGTTTCAAACTATTTGAGAATTCACTTATTCCACAGTAACCGACTTCGCCAGATTACGTGGCTGGTCCACATTCTTACCAAGCAATACTGCTATATGGTAGGAAAGCAATTGTAAAGGAATTGTCGTAATGAGCGGAGTCAAGGATTCAATTGTATCTGGCACTTCAATAACATAATCTGCAAGATCACGTACACTGGTATCTCCTTCGGTCACGATCCCGATGATCTTTCCGTTCCTGGACTTGATCTCCTGAATGTTACTAACTACCTTCTCATAATGCCCTTTTCGGGTAGCGATCACCACTACCGGCATTTCTTCATCGATCAAAGCTATTGGACCGTGTTTCATTTCGGCAGCAGGGTAACCTTCTGCATGAATGTAAGAGATTTCCTTTAATTTCAAGGCACCTTCCAAAGCTACAGGAAAGTTGTATCCTCTCCCCAGATACAAACAATTTCGAGCATCTTTATACTTTTCTGCAATTTCCTGGATGTGCTCGTTAGACAGCAGCGCAACCTCGATCTTTTGAGGAATGGTGTCCAATTCACTCAAATGCATGTGAAAATCGGAATTTGAAATTGTTCCTTTTGCTTTTGCCAGTTTGAGCGCGATCAAAGTAAGAACGGTGATCTGAGTTGTAAAAGCCTTGGTCGAAGCAACACCAATTTCTGGTCCTGCGTGGGTGTAAGCACCTGCATTGGTCTCTCTTGAGATAGAAGAACCTACGACGTTACACACTCCAAATACAAAAGCTCCTTTCTCTTTAGCAAGTTTAATGGCCGCCATAGTATCTGCCGTCTCACCACTCTGTGATATAGCTATGACTACATCTTCTGAAGTGATTACAGGATTCCTGTACCTGAATTCAGAAGCATATTCTACCTCAACCGGGATACGGGCGAGGTCTTCGAAGATATACTCTGCAACCAGTCCTGCATGCCATGAAGTACCGCAGGCAACAATGATGATCCTTTTGGCGTTGGTAAAACGCTCCAAATTATCATCAATTCCAGCCATTCGAATAATTCCTTCGTCCACAAGAAGTCTTCCTCTATAGGTGTCAGAAATGGCATTTGGCTGCTCATATATTTCCTTCAGCATAAAATGCTCAAAACCGCCTTTTTCTATTTGCTCAAGATTTAACTGCAATTCCTGGATGTAAGGATCTACCAGTTTATCATCTTTTATTTGACGCACACTAACTCCTTTATTTCTTCGAACTACAGCCATTTCACCGTCCTCCAGATATATGGCATTGTTGGTAAATTCTATAAACGGAGAAGCATCTGAAGCGATAAAATATTCATCTTCACCCACCCCTATAGCCAGCGGGCTACCTAAACGTGCAACTACAATCTCATTCGGTTTGTTCTTATCAAAAACAGCAATTGCATAAGCACCTATGGTTTGGTTCAAGGCTATTTGCACGGCTTTTCCAAGCTTCACTTCCTCCTTCTTCATTACATCTTCAATAAGGTTTACCAAAACCTCAGTATCTGTATCTGAAGTGAAATTGTACCCCCTTTTCACCAACTCCTTTTTAAGAGATTCATAGTTTTCAATGATCCCGTTATGGATGATCACCAGCTCTCCAGAATTTGAGTAGTGAGGATGAGAATTCACATCATTTGGAACACCATGTGTAGCCCATCTCGTGTGACCAAGACCAATTGTTCCCGAAGGATCCACTTCATTCTCAAGTTTTTCTTTAAGATCTACAACCTTTCCTTTGGTCTTGCTTAATTTTAATTCTTGTTTGTCATCATTATACAACATCATTCCCGCACTATCATAGCCGCGGTACTCCAGCCTTTGCAAACCTTTAAGTACAATTGGATAAGCCTCTCTATGGCCAATATATCCTACAATTCCACACATGATCTAATTTTTTGGTTCTGTATAAAAAATCTGCAGTTTCAATCTCTTTTCCTCATTTTCTGCTTCAGGCCCATAAAGAACTGTTCCTAAAGGCGAAATGATTGAACCTGAAGGAATCTTTTCTATTTCTACATCTGAAGATTCCTTAACTGCTGAATTTGCTATTAAATTTACATTTTGGGAAACCACCAGTCCCAGTCTTACATTGGTTGAATCTGCATTGATCACTCTTCGCACATGCTCTGTCATTCTCATCTTATAACTAACACCATTTTCACTGTCATCACGAACTAGTGGCCCAAGATGGGCATCGTTAATCGTAGAAGTCATTGGGTTTACTTGCCCGGGGGTTTCAAACCTATAATCGGCCAACATGATACCATTGTCAAGATCAAAAAGATATAAACGCTCCGGTTCACGGCCTGCCGCCATTTCCTGTTGATCTACGAAAAAGATAAGATTGGCTTCATTAATTAACCATTCGCTTTCCCTTAGGGATTCCAGGTCATCTGAAACTCCATCCCCATCGGCATCACTTCCTGAGAAAAGCTCTATCACAGCCATGGAGCCTTGACCACCTCTTAGGTAAAGCCTGTCATCCTGAAATTGCGGAGATTCCTGTTCAAATGTATTTACAATATTCTGCCCAAGACCAAGTTCAAATGATTCCTGAACATTCACAAGCTCCTCAGTATCACCATCATCATCGGCATCATCGGCGTCTGCCTGTTTTGTCGTGTAGTACAAGGTAATCCCGGCTTCCGAATTCTTGAAGTTCAGCAGCATCATCGTGCCCTCGTTATTTACCGGCTCTACATTAAAATATAGTCCGCGCAGGTAATTCTGAAAATTGTTATTACTTGACAGTTCTCCTGAACCTGCCATATCTAGAATCTTTTCCTGAAAGAATTCCGTAGACAGTTTTAACCGCATTCTTGGCGCAAGTCTTAGCGTATCCATTACACCTTCCTCGTTCTCCTCAAAATAGATCACCTCTTCCCCGGATGGTAGGAACTCCTGCTCCTCCAAAATGACATTTCCGGTAAGGTTTTCCTCAATACGCGGGTGCATATTTGAATAATATTTCTGGGTGTCTTCAAAATCTGTTTCAGGATCGAAGTTATTCAGAAACAAGCCCGACTCTTCTATGGACAAACGCACCGGTCCCATTCCGTAGAGTGAATCTAGTTCATATTCCACCACACCATCTTCAGAGGTTTCTCCTTCTGTAGAAAAATAAGGAATCGTCAACACCACACTATCAAGTACGGGTTCTGTTCCAAAAGTGGGATTAGTCGATGAAAGCTCCAATTGACTTAACACATTTGCCTGCTCCAATCCAAAAACAGGATCATTATAAACTCCAAGGAGGTGCACAGGCAGATTATTTGTTTGCACAGCCGTTAAGCGATGAGTTCTTGCAGAAATCTCGGCATCTTCATATAGTGCCGCGTTAAAATTTGGTGCTCCAATGATATCGCTCCCTATGGAATCAAAATCATTCTCACATCCTGTAAAAGAAAAAACAACAATAAAAATTGCTGTTATTTTCAACATCGTTCTTTTTATAGTCATTCGGTTTATTGAATTCTTCGATTTAAGATAAAACTTCATTAGTGTAGAAATCCTGGTATGCCTGTGCAAATTCTTCTTTATTCTTATAGTCAAGCACCGGCTTATCAAGCTTCTTGAGATACTTTTTAAGCTCTTCAGGGATATTATCTCCCGCAATCACTGCAGCATCAGAATTTTCTACAGCGGTTTTCATAAGGTTCACATAGTTTGGCGTCTTAAGATGCCGCACCTGTTCATTTTCGAGTCCGTCAAAAAGTACTTTCTTGTGCATATCTTTATCTAACGTACCTTCGAAGCCTGAATTGTATACAGAAGTAACAACTTTCGCAGTATTGAACAACGGCTCATTACCATAATAGTTCCTAAGGTAAAGTGGCAACAGGGAAGAGAGCCATCCATTAACATGAATAATATCTGGAGACCAGTTTAATTTTTTAACAGTTTCAATCACTCCTTTAGCAAAAAATATCGCTCTTTCATCATTGTCAGGAAAGAGCTTTCCTTCCTCATCTGTAAGTGTTGCTTTCCTTTTAAAGTAATCTTCATTATCAATAAAATAAACCTGCATCCGCTCTTTTGGAATGGAGGCTACCTTAATAATTAGAGGCATGTCCAGATCATTGATCACGAGATTCATACCTGAAAGCCTTATCACTTCATGAAGTTGATGCCTTCGTTCATTAATGTTCCCAAACCGGGGCATAAAAATACGAATTTGGCCACCCTGATTGTTCACTGCTCTGGGGGCTTCAAACGATAATGATGAGATTTCGGTTTCGGGTAAGTAGGGTATTACTTCAGATGATACGTACAATATCCTCTTATCTTTCATAGAATCACTTCTTTTAATGCTGTTGGGAATAAAAAACAAGCAAAATTACAAAATTTTATGCAGATTGCCAGTATTATATTAAGTTTGCACGCTGTTAATTTTCGAATAAGATGCAGATTTATAAGGAGAAGCAAGCCATTGGCGACCTCATTAAAACCTTCAAAAATGACGGTTTGAGCATTGGTTTTGTCCCCACCATGGGAGCATTACATGAAGGTCATATTTCCCTGGTGAAGCAGGCGCTGGCCTCCAGTGACAGAGTGGTGACGAGCATATTTGTGAACCCTACACAATTTGATAATGCCGGAGATCTCGAAAAATACCCGCGCACTTTTGAAACCGATCTGGCTCAACTTGAAAGGCTTGACAAAAACATCATCATTTTCTCCCCCGATCCTTTCGACATCTACGGAAATGATATTTCTCCTGAACATTTTTCCTTTGACGGTCTCGAATACGAAATGGAAGGAAAGTTTCGAAAAGGCCATTTTGACGGAGTGGGAACTGTGGTGAAAAAGCTTTTTGAAATAGTACAACCCGATAAAGCCTTTTTTGGAGAAAAAGATTTTCAGCAGTTACAAATTATAAGAAAATTAACCGAAAAGCATAACTGGCCAATTCAAATTATAGGCTGTCCCATTGACCGCGAAACTAATGGTCTTGCAAGAAGTTCAAGAAATGAAAGGTTATCTCCAGAAGACCGACAAAAAGCGGCGTTCATTTATGAAACGCTTCAGCAAGTGAAAAAGGAGTTTGGCACAAAAAGTGTCCTGGAAGTAACCGAAAACGTCAAAAACGAATTCGGGAAAAATCCAGACCTGAAACTCGAATATTTCGAGATCGCTAATGAAGCAACTTTAAAGTCTGCAACAAAACCCCTTAACGGTGAAAGATACCGGGCATTTATTGCAGCGTATTCAGGTGACGTTAGATTAATAGATAACATAGCTTTAAACTAGGCCATTATGCAAATTCATGTTGTAAAATCAAAGATTCACAGAGTAAAAGTAACAGGCGCAGACCTTAATTATATTGGAAGTATCACTATAGATGAAGATCTTATGGATGCCGCTAACATCATTGAAGGTGAAAAAGTGCAAATTGTTAACAACAACAATGGAGAACGCCTGGAAACATATGCAATTCCCGGTCCGCGGAATTCGGGAGAAATTACCCTAAACGGTGCTGCAGCCCGCAAAGTGGCAAAAGGGGACATTCTTATTCTTATTACTTACGCGATGATGGATATAGAAGAAGCGAAAGCCTTCAAACCTTCACTCGTTTTTCCTAATGAAGAAAATAACATGTTGACCTAACAAGTTGAAGAAGAAAACCAGAACCATTTTAAAAACCATACTCCCACTATTGCTGGGAGTTTTTTTGATCTGGTATTCCCTGGGCAGCGCATCTGCCGAAGAAAGGCAGGAATTGTGGCGAAATATAGTTCGCGCCGACTCCAAATGGATTTGGATTTCAATTGTACTAGGAATTTTTTCGCATCTCTCCAGGGCATGGCGCTGGAAATACCTGCTGGAGCCTTTGGGTTATAAACCCCGCCTCTCCAATAGTTTCATGGCTGTCATGGCAGGTTATTTAGCAAATATGGGCATTCCACGTTCCGGGGAAGTCCTTCGGGGCGCCACCATCACCACCTATGAAAATGTGCCTTTTGATAAGGCTTTTGGCACCATTGTTTCTGAAAGAATAGCCGATCTTATCATGCTGCTGTTTATTGTTATCTTCAGTTTATTTCTACAAACCGATAGTCTTCTCTCCTACTTTGATGAACAAAACATAAATCCTTTCGTCTCTATTGGCGCTTTTCTATTATTGGTTGTTCTGGGAGTAATTGGGTTAAAAATTATAAAAACCTCAACCTGGCCTTTTTTTGTCAAAATCAGGAAATTCGCTCAGGGTTTACTGGAAGGCATGCGCACAATTCTCCAAATGAAACAAAAAGGTGCTTTTATTTTCCACACGGTTTTCATCTGGGCCATGTACATACTCATGTTTTACGTCATCAAATTCACCATACCCGAAACCGTTTCTCTCTCCTGGGCAGGAATCATGGCTGCTTTTATTGTAGGTACCTTCGCTATTTCCACCACCAGTGGCGGGATTGGAGTTTATCCTGTCGCCATGGGAGCTGTTCTTTTGCTCTTCGGAATAAACCAGCAGGCAGGAGAAGCCTTTGGGTGGATCGTTTGGGGCTCACAAACCCTAATGGTCCTGGTGCTTGGCGGACTTTCCCTTTTGTTGCTCCCTGTTTTCAACCAAAACAAATAAATAGTTATATTGCTATGATTTCCAAATCTATAGCATATGACAAAAAAACTACTTTTAGCATACATATTCCTTATTTCTGCGTTAGTTCAATCTCAGGTCAACTACGAAACATTCAAGTCTTCCAAACTGAAGCAGGAAAGAGAAATAAAGATCCAGCTTCCCCGAAGTTACGATAGCAGACCAGAAAAAAGATATCCGTTAATTATAGTTCTTGATGGCGATTATCTTTTTGAGCCCATGGCCGGCAATGTAGATTATTATTCGTATTGGGATGAGTTGCCTGAAGCTATTGTAGTGGGCGTAAACCAGGAAGGTTCTCGTGAAGATGATACATTTTATAGTCAAAAAGATTATCTCCCTTATGATGCCGGTGCCAGTTTCTTTGAATTTCTTGGTATGGAACTCTTACCTCATCTTGATGCAAAGTATAGAACTACCCGCTTTTCTGTCCTTGCAGGACATGATCTTACCGCAAACTTCATCAATTATTATCTTTTTAAAGAAAAGCCACTTTTCAAGGCTTACATAAACCTTAGCCCAGATCTTGCACCACAAATGCAGGAGAGAATTGTGCAAAGTCTTAGAACCACGAAAACTCCCGTCTGGTTCTATCTTGCAACAGCTTCCGGCGACATAAAGAATTTACGTGAAGGTTGCGAAGACCTTGACCGGGATCTAAAAAGGATTGAGAATAAAAACCTGCACTATACCTTTGAGAATTTTGATAATGCCACCCATTACTCGGTCGTAGGCCAGGCAATTCCCCGGGCTTTGGAAATTATATTTGATGTTTACAGGCCCATCAACCAGGAAGATTATGACCGGGAAATCGTAAATTCTGGTAATTCTCCTTACGATTACCTGATAAACAAATATGAAAAAATAGAAAGCTATTACAGTCTAAAACAAAAAATAAGGCTGAACGATTTTTTAGCCATTGGTAAGGCGCTAGAATTTAATCAAAAGTGGGGAGAACTTGAAAAATTGGGAGAACTGGCCCTGGAACACCTGCCTGAGACTATGCTGGGCACCTATTACCTTGCACGCTCTTATGAGGAACTAGGCAGGCCAAAAAAAGCCATGCGCACCTATCAAAATGCATACGGACAGCAGGAAATAGCCTTTATCACAACAGATTTTATGCTGAAAAAGGCTGAAAAAATTAAAGAAGATTTCGGTTATTAGCCTTTTCAAAATTCATCCTGAATGGCCAAAACAAAAACAACATTCTACTGTCAAAACTGTGGCACCCAACATTCAAAATGGCAGGGCCAGTGCTCTTCCTGTCGGGAGTGGAATACACTGGTAGAGGAAGTATTGCAAAAAGAAGATCCCAAAGACTGGAAATCACCTGCAACAAAACAGGCAAAACGTGCGGCAAAACCTTTAAAACTTTCAGAAATTGAAACTTCGACAGAGGTTAGGCTCAATACTTACAACAATGAATTAAATCGGGTACTGGGCGGAGGAATTGTTCCCGGATCCCTCACACTTCTAGGCGGCGAACCGGGAATTGGTAAAAGTACGCTCTTACTTCAAATTTCTCTCCATCTAAAGCTGAAAACCCTTTACGTTTCGGGAGAAGAAAGTCAGCAGCAGATAAAGATGCGGGCCGATAGAATCAAACCCGAGGCTTCTCACTGTTACATTCTAACTGAAACAAAAACCCAGAACATTTTCAAGCAAATTGAAAAGCTGGAGCCAGAAATTGTCATAATAGACTCCATTCAAACCCTGCACAGTGATTATATAGAAAGCAGCCCGGGAAGCATTTCCCAAATTAGGGAATGCACTGCAGAACTCATCAAATTCGCTAAAGAAACAAGCGTCCCGGTGATTCTTATTGGTCATATTACTAAAGAAGGAAGCATTGCCGGCCCCAAGGTGCTTGAACATATGGTTGATACCGTTCTTCAATTCGAAGGAGATCGCAACCACGTCTACAGGATTCTGAGAGCCCATAAGAATCGTTTTGGTTCTACCAATGAACTAGGTATTTACGAAATGCAGGGCAACGGACTAAGAGAAGTAGACAATCCTTCGGAAATACTCATCTCTAAAAATGCAGAAGACCTAAGTGGAACTGCTATTTCTGCCACTTTGGAAGGAATGCGGCCGTTAATGATCGAGATCCAGGCTCTGGTAAGTTCTGCCGTTTATGGCACTCCGCAACGCTCTACTACGGGATATAATGCAAAGCGCCTTAACATGCTCCTCGCCGTGCTGGAAAAACGTGCCGGCTTTAAATTGGGTGCAAAAGATGTATTTTTGAATATCACCGGCGGAATTTCAGTTGATGATCCCGCGCTGGACCTTGCCGTGATAGCCGCTATCCTCTCGTCTAGTGAAGATATAGCAGTCCCCAAGGATATTTGTTTTGCTGCGGAAATAGGTCTCGCAGGTGAAGTACGTCCCGTAACACGAGTGGAACAAAGAATTTTGGAAGCCGAAAAGCTTGGCTTTAGCACTATCATGATCTCGAAGCAAAGCAAGATTCCCGGCAGCAATTACTCCATCAACATTCAAAAAGTGTCAAAAATAGAAGATATTGTCTCTTATTTATTTGGGTAAGGAGACCTTGAACATGTTGTTCATCCTTCCATAAATTATTACATCTCAATCCATTATTATTAAAATTTCCGTAATTTTAATCAAATGCAAAAGTTATGAATAAAGATATCTCAATCTATTTAGAAGAACATCTTGAAGATTTTATCAGTGAAGAGATTTCTTCCGGCAGATACAATTCAGTGAGTGATGTTATCAGCTCTGCATTACGTCTTCTTGAACAAGAGGAACGAAAAGAAAAAGAGTTAATCAAAGAACTTGAAGTTGGTGAGAAAACCGAATTACTCGACAATTTTGCTCCATCTGAACATTTGAAAATGTTACACCGTACCACTAGTGAGTAATCATAAATACCTCATCAGTAGACAAGCAATCAAGGATCTAGAAAAAATTTGGCATTATACAGTACAAAAATGGTCGATTGAACAAGCTGACAGATATTATAACTTAATTATTGAAGAAATTCTCTTTGTTGCTGACAATTTCATGATCGGGAAATCCATAGATCACATCCGTAAAGGATACCGCGTCACCAAAGTGAAAACGCACCTAATTTTCTACAGGAAGTCAGAAGATGGAATAATTCAGATAATAAGAATCCTTCATCAAAGAATGAATTTGAAAAATAGATTGAAATAATCCCTGTACAAAATCCGTCTACTCCTCCCCCAGTTGAATCCAAACGGGGCAGTGGTCACTGGTTTTCTCCCAGCCCCGCACATGTTTGTCAACTCCGCCGGAAACCAACTTTTTATTCAGGTGCGGACTCAACAGAAAATGATCAATTCGCAGTCCGGCGTTGCGTTGATAGGCTTTTCTGAAGTAATCATAGAAAGTGTAGATCTCCTCGTCGGGATAAAGTTTCCTTAGTGCATCCGTCCAGCCCTGGGCGATCAGGTTGTGAAAAGCTTCCCTTACTTCGGGCAGGAAAAGTGCATCATTTTTATATTTTTCAGGTTTATAGGTATCCATTTCGGTTGGCATCACGTTATAATCGCCCACCAAAATCGCCGGAACTTCATATTCGATCAATTCTGCTGCCCGCGCAGACAGGCGATCAAACCATTTTAACTTATAATCCAGTTTTGGACCCGGCGCAGGATTTCCATTGGGTAAATAGATGCAACCAATCACCACTTCATTCACCACCGCCTCAAGATAGCGGCTCTGTTTATCTTCAGGATCACCGGGAAGTCCTCTTTCCAGCTCCTTGATCTCCATATCCCGGGCCAGAATAGCAACTCCATTCCATCTTTTTTGCCCGTACCAAATAGCATTATAACCGGCCTCAAAAATGGCCTTTTTGGGAATCTTTTCATCGGGAGATTTTAACTCCTGAAGACAAACCACATCGGGTTTTGCTTCTTCAAGCCATTGCAAAAGAACCGGTAAGCGAGCATTTATTCCGTTGATGTTATAGGTGGCAATTTTCATTTTTCTTCTGAAGTTTTAGGCTTCATCAAGTTACAAATTTCCGCGGAATCCTTTGTAGAAATGCCATTTTAGAAAGGAATAGGCCGAATGCAAACCAAAAAGAAAATGATATCTTTAAGGGAGTCCGAAAATGACATTTTCACTGGAATTTTTTAACTTCAGCATAAAAACCATATGATCACAAGAATTTGGCACGGCTACACCAGCAGGGAAAATGCAGATAAATATGAAAAATTAGTGGAACAGGAGATCTTCCCTGAAATTCAGGCGAAAAACATAAAAGGTTATCGCGGCGTGCAGCTGTTGCGAAGAGATCTTGAAGATGAAGTGGAATTTACCACGCTTTTGTGGTTTGACGATCTTGACTCGGTAAAAAAATTTGTAGGTGAAGATTATGAAACAGTTTACGTTCCCGACAAGGCGCGACAGGTTTTATCGCGCTTTGACCAAAGAACGGTTCACTGCGAGCAAAGATATAGCAGCATGTAGTTCCAAAAATGGCATAATTTCTGCTTTTTCTGATACGTGAAAAAGAAACAGACTGTACTTCAAATATTTGCAGGGGTGATATTTATTGCTCTTGTTATTTCATCCTGCTCCAGGATCAATAAAGTCAAAGATCTTGTAATCAATCCTTCTGCGAGGGAAATCTATTCCCGGGAGTTCAAGGAAAATCCCCAGCAGTATGCAATTTGGGAAAAGCAGGCCGAAAATGCCCTTTTTGACTCCTTAGCAGTGAACCTTCCATACGCTGAGAACGGTATTTTCACCCCGGGATCCTTCCCGATATACGCTTACGATATCGCCTTGAATCCCGGGGAAAGAATAAATGTGGATATAGATACAGACAGTGCACAAACGCGTGTTTTTATTGATCTCTATGAGCAGCAAGATGATTCTCTAAAAACTTTCAAGCACCTGAAGAGTGCAGATCTGGAAGCTTCTGCCCTCGCTGAAGAAATTACTCAACCCGGAATCTATAAGATCGTCATCCAGCCCGAAATAAATGCTAATACTCCATTTGATCTACAGTTGTATCGCGAACCGGTATATAAATTTCCGGTGGCGGCGAAAAAAAGTAAAAATATTCAGAGTTTTTGGGGTGCCGTAAGAGATGGTGGCCGCAGAAGCCATGAGGGGGTTGATATTTTCGCTCCGCGTGGCACTCCTGTAATAGCAGCCACTTCGGGTCGTGTCACCAGAACAGGCAACAGAGGGCTTGGCGGAAAACAGGTTTGGCTTAGGGATGGAAAAAGGGGCAATTCTCTTTACTATGCACACCTGAACAGCATCATTGCTACTTCGGGACAACGTGTGTCTCCGGGAGATACCCTTGGACTCGTTGGAAATACAGGAAACGCACGTACCACTCCGCCGCACCTGCACTTCGGAATCTATAAAGGCTACAGAGGCGCCGTGGATCCCTTCAACTACATAGCCGAAACAGAACCACCTGTAACTCGGGATGTATCAGCCGAAAAATTTTCAGAATTTCTTGTGGTCACTGGAGCACGAGCCAATCTTCGCGGTGGACCTTCCACCAATTTCCCTGTCCTGGGTCAATTACAAGCACAAGATACGCTGCAATTCCTTGGAAAAGCTAAGGACTGGTATCATATTCGTACTAACCAAAAAAGATCGTTTATTCACGAAAGTCTGGTGTCGCCTATTTAATTCCTTTATGGCGCCGGATTTGGAATAGCAGTGTGAATAGCATCAATTTCTGTTAAAACTTCTTCAGAAAGTTCAACGTGGATGCTGTCAATATTTTCTTTTAACTGGTCTATTGAAGTTGCCCCAATAATATTACTGGTGACAAAAGGCTGCCGGTTTACAAAGGCCAGTGCCATTTGCGCCGGATTCAATTCATACTTTTTCGCAACCTCAACATATCTTCTTGTGGCTTCCACCGCCTGCGGATTCGAATACCGGCTGTACTGCGGAAATAAAGTAAGGCGGGAATTTGCCGGCTTGTCGTCAAGATACTTACCGCTAAGAGTACCCATTCCCAGCGGGGAGTAAGGCAGCAAACCAATATTCTCCCGGTGCAGAATTTCTGTAAGACCCACTTCGTCCTTCCGGTTTAACAGGCTGTACGGGTTTTGAACGCTACTTATCTTTGGTGCTCCGTTTCTTGCCTCCTCCACACACCTCATCACGCCGAAAGGTGTTTCATTTGACAAACCAATTTTCCTGATCTTGCCTTCCCGAATAAATTCTTCAAGGTGATGCAAGATTTCTTTAAAATTATCCTGCCACTCTTCTGAAGGATCTATTTCATAATCCAGTTTTCCGAAGAAATTTGTACTTCTCTCAGGCCAGTGAAGTTGGTAAAGATCAAGATAATCTGTTTGCAGCCTTTCTAAACTGCCGTGAAGTGCTTTGGAAAGTGATTCTTTTGTATAATCGAGGGTTGGACGAATATGCTGCATAGATTCCCCCGGCCCCACTATTTTTGATGCTAGGACGACCTTTTCCCGGTTGCCCGTCTTTTTCAGCCAGGAACCTATGATCTTTTCAGTACTCCCCTGCGTTTCGGGGCGGGCAGGCGTAGAATACATTTCGGCGGTGTCGATGAAGTTCACTCCCTGCTCCAGGGCGTAATCCAGTTGTTCATGGCCTTCGGCTTCGCTGTTTTGCTGTCCCCAGGTCATACTGCCTAAGCATATCTTACTTACTTTAATCTCAGAATTGGGTAAGGTGGTATATTTCATAAGTGTACTTCAAAAATTTGGTAAAAAAATTATTCAATTTCATTTAGCAGGCGCGAAATTTCGTCCAGTTTGGGTGTAAGAATGACTTCAATTCTCCTGTTTCTCGCCCTGCCTTCCGCAGTATCATTGGTGGCCACAGGGGCATATTCGCCTCTCCCGGCAGCCGTAAGATTTTGTGCGTCAATGTTGCCGTTTTCCCGAAGGATCTGCACAATAGAAGTCGCTCTTTTTGTTGAAAGGTCCCAGTTGTCTTTCAGCTGACCGCTGCCGCCGTAGGGCACATTGTCTGTATGCCCTTCAATAAGCACGGCAATATCGGGGTTTTGCGCCAGCACTTCCCCTAACTGCTGCACAGCGCGCCTACCTTCAGGTCCCACCGCCCAGCTTCCGGAATTGAATAACAATTTATTCTCCATAGACACATACACTTTCCCATTGCGTTGCTCTACAGTTAATCCCCGACCTTCAAAATTAGTGAGGGCTTCAGAAAGGCTGTTTTTAAGTGCATTCATTTTTGCATCCTTTGCTGCAATTACACTTTCCAGTTCATCAACTCTTCTGGAACGAGCTGCAAGGTCTTTCTCAAGCTTTTCAAGTCGGCTTTGTTCTGCAGCGAGCGCTTTTTCCTTAGCATCAAGCTCGGCCAGTAATTCCCGGTTTCTTTTGGAATTCTCTGCGAGTGCCGAGGAACTATTAGCTTCCAGGGCGTCATAAGATGCCTTTAGCTTCTCATAACTTGCCTTGGTGGCTGCATATTCCTCCTGTAAACGATCTCTTTCCCTCACGGTAGCCTCATATTCCAGTTGCAGGTTTTCCAGGTCCTGTTCATTACGAGCATTTCTGTCTGTTAATTGCTGCAAATCTGAAGAAAGTTGTTGATTCTCCTGTTCAAGCCCAGCATAACGATCTTCCAAATCTTTATAAACTTTGGAGGAAACACAAGAAGAAAGCAAAAGGCTGCTTCCAATAAAGACTAACACCATCTTTTTTGACATCATAATGGGAAAATTTAAATATTGTTTGATTTTATTCAAGCTCCACCAGCACTGGGCAGTGGTCGCTGTGATTTGCTTCGGGTAAAATAACGGCTCGTTTCAAGCGATCCTGTAAGGGTTCTGCCACAAGATTGTAATCAATTCTCCAGCCTTTGTTCTTACCCCTTGCCCCGGCACGATAGCTCCACCAGGAATAATGATCGGGTTCGGAATTAAAGTGCCTGAAGGAATCGATAAATCCGCTGTTCATAAAGTTGTCGATCCATTCCCTTTCCACCGGAAGAAATCCTGAAGTATTTTTCAGTCTTACGGGATCATGAATATCGATTTCTTGATGACAAATGTTGTAATCCCCGCAAATAACAAGGTTTGGAATGTCCTTTTTAAGCTCATTTATATACTCCTGAAAGTCGGCCATGAACTGCAGTTTATGATCCAGCCTGGCAATGTTGGTTCCCGAAGGAAGGTACAGGCTCATTACAGAAACATCCTTAAAATCTGCTCTCAGGTTTCTGCCTTCAAAATCCATATAATCTATCCCGGTGCCATAAGTGACATTTTCGGGTTCAATTTTACTCAGGATCGCAACGCCGCTATAGCCTTTTTTAGTGGCAGGATACCAGTAGTTGTACTTATAACCAATCTCCTCAAAAATGCCGGTATCAAACTGGTCTGGGTTAGCTTTTATCTCCTGAAGACAAAGAACATCGGGGTTCGCCTGTTTCAGCCATTCTACAAATCCTTTCTTAATTGCGGCTCTTATTCCATTGACGTTGTAAGAGATTATTTTCATAT
Source organism: Salinimicrobium maris (assembly GCF_049680855.1). NCBI lineage: Bacteria > Pseudomonadati > Bacteroidota > Flavobacteriia > Flavobacteriales > Flavobacteriaceae > Salinimicrobium > Salinimicrobium maris. The sequence continues at coordinate 170,093 of NZ_JBMPGS010000001.1, forward strand.
GCTTTACTTCTGAATATTTTTTAGCAGAAAACTTTTGTTTCTCGTTGCGTTTCAAAATTAGGATTTATGGGCCACTTTCCGTTAAACCGAAGGCTAAATTTATTCAATGGCAGCAGTGGAAAAGTCGATGACAATTGAAAAGGTTTGATTCTTCGCCTTCTGACTTCTGAAAAAGCGTATTTCGACACTTCTTCAGTCCGAAGAAAAATCAAGAATGCATTTTCAGAAAAGAACTCAAAAATGGCATTTTTAATACACAATAATCCTTTGCACTTTCCCCACTTTACGTGTTCCCACCCGAATAAGATAGACTCCGGCGGCGGCATAGGACATATTCAATTCGTATTCGTAGGCTCTGGCAGATTTTTCAATCTTGTTTTCCACTAGTTTTTGCCCCAGAAGATCATGCACCGTAATACGCAGCGTTTCTTCGTAAGGAGTGATCATCCTAACATTAAACATTTCGTTGTCCTGACTGGAAATGATCAAATCTGCCTCGTTGAGAATTGAATCGTCAAGACTAATTGTGGAATCTGTAATTACCACCGAATAATCGTGAGTCGTTCCATATTCCATGATACTGCATGGGTCGTTAAGATCACCCTCAAAAGACGTATCACCTGCTCTTACGCGCAAAATATGTTCTCCAAGTTCGGCATTTTCGGGAATTTCGAATTCATAAACCTGAATTTCATTTTCTACGGGAATCACTTGCCTGCTAATAAGAATTTCCTCCTCCTCAAAAGCGCCATCATCGTCAAAATCTATCCACATTGAAAATTTTTCATCTTCTTCCGAAGCATATCTCGTACGAATTCCAACTTCAAACGTTCCCACAGAACGGTCGAGATCTGTACTGTATCCCACAAAATCGTCATAACCATCACCACAGGGAATATTGAGGTTTTCAATATCTCCAAGATAAAAATGGGAAATACCATCCCCAAAACTACAGTCAGATCCCTCAGGGATACAACTTAAATTGGCAATTACCTTTTCAGTTCCATCGTTTGCCTCATCAGAATCTCCTTCAAGATTAGTTTCTGCATAAAAATTATAAACTCCCGGCACAGAAATATCTGCTCCTTCTTCAAAAGTATAAGACACCTCTTCACCAACACCTAAAGTTCCTTCATATATTTCAACGACCGGCTCAAGATCATTAATGGAGTACGCCACTGGGATATCGGTTTGGGGCTCACCTCCAAAATTTTGAATGGTTACTGTTACTTCTTCTATAGTATTTAAAGATTGCCCTGTAGTTGGTGCATCAATAGAAGTTACCCCGACATCAACCGGCAGCAGATTTTCAACTATTTCGCTATGAGCATCGTTTTCTTCGCTTTCATCGCCCTCAAGATTTGTCGTAGCAGTTACCTCGTAAATTTCTCCTTCTTCTGAAAGATCTAAGCTTCCTGAAAAAGTAAATTCTGTTTCGGAAGTCCCTGGAAGCGTGCCGGTAAAAACTTCAGTAATTGTTTCTCCATCTTCCACGGTAAATGTCACCGGGATATTGGTTTGTGTAGCAACACCAAAATTCCTGATTACCACCGTTATTTCTTCCTCTTCCCCTAATGTTGCGCTGCGAGGTGAGATAATATCAACAATACCCACATCGTTCATATCGTCTGGCGCCAATTCAAAAACCCCCACCCGGTTTCTTCTTTGCGAATTCACGAAATACTCCCCAATGTACCAAAAAGTAGTATTGTCTACGGGATCAATTGTTAAATGAGCGTAATCTCCATAACGGCTGGCAGGATTAGGGCTGGGTCCTTCTACAATACTTTGCTCACGCACCGTCATTTGCCCTAAAGGATCACCTGCATAACGGCCCGTAAAACGAAGCGAAGGAAAAACAGGATTTTCAGGGTTGTCATTCATTACAGTAAATCCCAGGCCAATATTTCCATCTTCATCTATGCCAATGCTTCCGCACCAGCGATCGCTGCCATCGGGCGCGTACGTGCCTTCCTGATACACGTACCAGGGCTGGCCATCATTATCCTGTCGCAGCTCATACCACCGCACCCCAGCATGTTCTGCAGCAGATGCATCAATATCTACCACAAAATTCAATACTACAGAATTATAATCCTCAAATCTTCTATAGGGAGTCATATACATGACCGCGCCCTGCAGGGCATCCACTTCGGGTGTATCCTCTCCCGGCTGTGCCAGGTTGGTAAAAGAACCCCCGTCAAAAGTGGCGATAAAAGGAGTAACCCCTTCCGCAGGGCCCAGAATTTGTGATTCAACTATGAAGGATTGCTGAAGATCGTCCCAGTCCACATTAATTTCCCACATTTTTAAATGGTCTTCATTTACCCCGGCCCAAGCGTCATCCTGGAAATAAATTATGGGCGCATCTCCCGGAGGAGGCAACTCATCCCCGACAGCAAAAAACCCCGCCGGACTATAAAACCCGTTCGTATCAACTCCCGGCAACGGAAAACCCACATGTTGTGCCGGTTCTCCGTTCAACATCTGGTCACGCTCCAGCACATACACGACTTCACTTGAACTGGCAGTTCTGGAATCTTTATTTGTGGTGATGTAATAGCCATCGCTCCAAACAAAATATTTAGGATAATCTGGGAAAGCGGCACCGGTTTCAAACCTGTACGTATACCAGCCGTCATTAACGGGATCGGGTCCCTGAGAAATGGCAACTAAAAAACTGTTGGGTGTATCGCTAAATTGAGTAATCAAAAACCTGTCTGCAAACTCATCATATAAAACAATAGGATCTCCAAGATCTTCATCCTCAAAAGTACCGCCAATACTTCGCAGGGAAGTAGGCGGGGAAAGAATATTTCCTTCTTTGTCATAGATAGCGAAAGAAGAATTCCATGCATTCACATAATGGTTTGGGCCTACAGCACCGGTAGGATCTGTAGGGGTGGATCCTGCCGTGGCAGCATCAAAACTTAATATGGGTGCCTTAGCCTTTATTTCTCCGGGTTCAGATTGCCGGGCAGCATCTTTTGTTTTTGGATATCCCTTTCCAGGCACCACTTTATTTGATCCCCTATTCCTGGGGTTTACCACTTTATACTCTCCCGATGGTGGCAGCAAATCTTTTTTAGCAAGGGCTTCTGTATGAATGGCACCGCTGGAACCAGTCCAAACCGGTTTTGCTTCTTCATGCTCCTGGGAAAAAGTAGTCCAGGAGAAACTAGTGAAGAGAAAAAGTAAAAAAATATATCTTTTGAGCATGTGGTTTTCTAATAATAACTCTAAAATTACAGAAATTAAAATAGCCGAAACAAATAAAGAAAGATTTAACCCACAATTTTTCAGAAAATCCTCTACAAATTTCCCATTTTTATCATACCACAGCCTCAACAATGCTCCTGAACAACAGGTAATAATTCTATTCTTAAAACCTGAAGAGCCACCTGCGAAAGAATTTATTATTCTTCCGCAGGCGGCTCTTATAAGTATTCAGAAATGGCAAAAAACTATTCGGTTTTAAGCCATTTTTTAAAGTTTACTTCTTTCGCAATTATTTCTGAAAGTTCAGATATTTTCACCCTTTTTTGTTCCATAGTATCCCTAAAACGCACGGTAACCGATTTGTCGTCGAGGGAATCGTGATCTACCGTGATACATAGCGGGGTTCCAGCTGCATCCTGGCGCCTGTACCTTCTACCAATGGCATCTTTTTCGTCATACTGCACATTGAAATCCCATTTTAGCTCCTCTACGATCTCCTGTGCCATTTCTGGCAGGCCGTCTTTCTTCACAAGAGGCAAAATTGCCGCCTTGTACGGCGCAAGTACAGCAGGAAGTTTTAAAACTGTACGGGTACTGTTATCCTCCAGTGTTTCTTCCTTAAGCGCTGCGGAAAGTACTGCCAAAAACATCCTGTCAAGACCTATGGAAGTTTCGATCACGTAAGGAACATAATTTTCCTTAAGTTCAGGATCGTAAAAACGCAGTTTTTTACCCGAATGTTCTTCATGAGCCTTCAGGTCGAAATCTGTACGGGAATGGATTCCTTCCAGTTCTTTAAATCCGAAGGGATAGTTAAATTCTATATCGGCTGCGGCATTGGCGTAATGTGCCAGCTTATCGTGATCGTGAAAACGGTAATTTTCTTCCCCTAAACCTAACGACAAATGCCATTTTAGACGCACTTCTTTCCAGTGTTCGTACCATTTTAGTTCTTCCCCGGGACGAACAAAAAATTGCATTTCCATTTGCTCAAATTCGCGCATCCTGAAAATGAACTGTCGTGCAACGATCTCATTTCTAAAGGCTTTTCCGGTTTGGGCGATCCCGAAAGGAATTTTCATTCTTCCGGTTTTCTGAACATTTGAAAAGTTCACAAAAATTCCCTGAGCGGTTTCGGGACGCAGATAAAGATTTGAAGCCGACTCTGCCGAAGCTCCCAGCTTGGTTCCAAACATGAGGTTGAACTGCCTTACTTCGGTCCAGTTCTTTGATCCGGTTTCAGGGTCTGCAATTTCAAGCTCCTCGATGAGGGCCTTTACACCTGCAAGGTCTTCATTGGTGAGCGAGCGGCCAAGACGTTCCAGGATAGCTTTTCTTTCAGAAAGGTAACGCTGCACCCTGTCATTGGTATTCACAAACTGCTCTTCATCAAAGGCATCTCCAAAGCGCTTTTTGGCTTTCTGAATTTCCTTTTGAGCTTTTTGATAAATTTTTTCGGCGTGATCTTCTACCAGAACATCGGCCCTGTATCGCTTTTTTGAATCCTTATTGTCAATTAATGGATCGTTGAAAGCATCTACGTGGCCCGAAGCTTTCCAGGTGGTGGGATGCATAAGGATAGCGGCATCCAGGCCCACGATATTTTGATGTAACTGCACCATGCTTTTCCACCAGTACTCGCGAATGTTTTTCTTTAATTCGGCGCCGTTCTGGCCGTAATCATAGACAGCACTAAGCCCGTCATAAATTTCACTTGATGCAAAGATATACCCATACTCTTTCGCATGGGAAATCACATTTTTAAAAAGATCTTCTTGTTTTGCCATAGCACAAAAATAAAAAAACCGCCCTGATTCCGGTCAAGGCGGTGATATAATTTTAAATGAGGTTTTTATCTCAGGTTAAAATTGGTGGCACCTATAAGCTCTGAACCGTTATAAAGCAGTACTTTATAGGTTCCTTCAATTAGGTTGTCTTCAATGGTATTGGCAAGAATACACACATCAAGTTCCTCATTTTCATAATAAACTTTTGTTGCAGCACTATAGACCATTACTCCACCTTCATGCTGCACTGCAATTTGGTCTCCCACCAGGTTGTTGTTTGGGTTATAAACCTGCACATATAATTCTTTTTCTCCCGGTTCGGTTAATTCATTTTGGGTAATGGTAAAGCAGGTCCTTACTTTATCTACTCTCCTGGTACGTTCATTTGGCACCAGTCTCCCGCTGTTCCTTTCTATCACTCCTTCTCCTCTAAGTCCGCTCACCTTTAACTCGGCTGCACGATCCACCTGTGTAGAAAGTCTTTGGGTTCTTTCCTGAAGGGAATCTGACACCCTGGTTCTTTCCAGGAGCACGTTATTTGTACTGTCAATTTCCACGATCAATCTCTGATTTTGATTGCTAAGGCTGTCAACCACCCGGAATAATTCGTCGCGTTCTCTTTTGAGGTTATTCAATTCATTTCGATACCTATCCAAAACACGTAAGCTTACTTCCATATCCTGCACAGAATCGCGCAATGCTACAATACGGCCTTTTGCGGCAGTTAATTCGGCATCTAAAGAATCGTTCTCGCCTATGGCTTCATCATATCTCACGATCAAATCATTCAATTCAGACTCTATAACCGCTTTCTGCCGTTCCAGCAACTCCTGGTTTTCTTTTTCTTCATTATAAAATCTCACGGTGTAAATTGCCAGAGCTACCAAAGCCACTGCCAGTATACCTGTAAGGATCTTCAGGGCATTATTATTATTTTTCTGCTCACTCATCGTTCCTTAATTTTCAAATTTAGTTTTGTAAATTTATGAGTTTTAACTAAGTAATTACTAATTTGTTAACAAATGTTTCACGATTTGTTAGAGCTTCTTTATCCGCAGGTGTGCCATACTTGTGAAGCAGTTTTGTTAAGCAATGAAAAGGTTGTTTGCACCCGTTGTATTCATGAACTGCCGGTTACCAATTTCCATCTGGAAAAGGAAAATGAAGTGGAAAAAATTTTCTACGGAAGAGTAAAGCTCGAATATGCCACTTCATTGCTTCTTTTTGAAAAGAAAGGAATGGTGCAGCAACTTATTCACAACTTAAAATATAAAGGCCATGAAGAAATTGGAGATTTTCTTGGCACCTGGCTGGGAGAGGACCTCCACAAGATAGAAAATTATAAACAGATAGATGTAGTCATTCCTGTACCCCTGCACAAATCAAAGTTAAGAAAGAGAGGGTATAACCAGGTTGAAAAATTTGGCAGGGCGATCGCACATTCTCTTGAAATTCCCTATGAAGATTCTGTTCTGGTAAAGAAAACAGCTTCTTCAACACAAACCATCAAAAAGAGATTCGCTCGCTGGGGAAGTATTGAATCCACGTTTTTAATTGAAAATGCTGAAAAAGTAGCACATCAACATATTCTTCTCGTAGATGACCTCGTAACCACGGGCGCAACTTTGGAAGCCTGCGCGCTAAAACTCCTCAATATTCCCGGTGTCAAAGTTAGTATTGCCACGATGGCGGTTACCCATTAACAGCTTCAGAAATAATAGAATTAATCGTTTCTTTGTGAAAAGTTTCCACCACATGAACAAGGCAGGCAGCATCATATTTTTTCTGGCGCTTATTTTAGCATTCCACAGTTGCGCAAAAAGAGGTAACCCTGAGGGCGGACCCATTGATATAGAACCCCCAAGATTTGTAAGAGCAAGTCCGGAGAATTACTCTACAAATTTTGATGCCGAAGAAATAAGGATCGTCTTCAATGAATATATAAAGCTGAACGAAGCCCAGCGCCAAATCATCATTTCGCCCCCCATGGATCCCATGCCGGAAATTACACCTCTTGGCACCGCAAGTAAATCAATAAGAATTAAGATCAACGATACGTTGCAGCCAAATACTACCTATACAATCAACTTCGGAAGAAGTATTGTTGATAACAACGAAGGAAATCCCCTAGATTTTTTCCAGTACGTTTTTTCCACCGGAAGTTATATTGACTCCCTCACGGTTGCGGGAGTGGTTACTGATGCCTACCTCGCAGCTCCCGAACCTTTTACTACCGTAATGCTCTATGAAGTGGATTCTACTTACTCAGATTCTGTAATTTACAAGGAAACTCCTCGCTACATTACTAACACGCTGGATTCCACTTTTTTTCAACTGAATAATTTAAAAGCAGGCACCTATCAAATGCTGGCGATAAGCGACAAGAACAACAACTACAAATTCGACCCTAAGAATGAGAAAATCGCATTTTTAAAGGAATTTATTACTGTACCAAAAGATACTCTCTATGAAATGCGCCTGTTTAGAGAAATACTGCCTTTTGCAACTACACGCCCCAGCCAGGCGGCACAGCAGCGCATCATGTTTGGGTATACGGGGCAGCTCGACAAGGACAGCATAGCGATTGAAATGATCTCTTCAAAACCTGAAGGTTTTACCAGTAGGATCACTAAAGATCCATTAAAAGATACTTTGAATTATTGGTATAAGCCGCTCATAGAAAATGACAGCCTTATTTTCGTAGCATCGGCAGGCGACTATCTCGACACTTTGATCACCCGAAGAAGAGAAATGGAGAAAGACTCCTTAAACTTTACCTACGACCCGTCAGGTACGCTGTCGTTTAACAAAGACATAAGTATCCTGCCCAACATTCCGCTGCAGGCGGTGAATGATACTTTAATAAACCTTTTTAAACAGGATTCGGTTCCCGTGGCTTTTACCACAAATTATGAACCTTTTGAAAATCGTGTGTTAATAAGGTTTGAAAAAGAAGAGAATGTCAATTATAGGCTGCAGGTGCTTCCCGGCGGACTCGTGGATTTCTTCGGAACCCAAAATGATACAATTAATAAAGGTTTTCGAACACAAGCCATTTCAGATTATGGCAATGTGATTGCAAGCCTTTCCAATGTGGAGCAGTTCCCTATTTTGGTCCAGCTTACCAATGAAAAAGGAGAGGTACAGGCTCAGCAAAAAAGCACTTCAGCAACAAATTTCACATTCAGGTTCTTAAAACCAGGTACTTATATGCTACGGGTCATTTATGACACTAATGAAAACGGAATATGGGACACCGGGAGTTATCTTGAAGGAAACCAGCCTGAAGAGATCATTTACTTCCCCGAAGTTATTGACGTGCGCGCAAACTGGGATCAAACAATTAGCTTCATGCTGTAAAAAGCATCCAAAAATGGAATTTTAGACTAGTATTCTATCCTGAATTTATCCCGGTCCTGCAGGAAGCGCAGCTGAGTTCGCGTTTCCTCCAGGTCTTCCTTATCCAGCACCACTTCCTTCTCAAATTCTTCTTCAACCGAAGCATTATTGAGCGGATTTCCCAGGGGATCATACACGGCCGAATGTCCCGGGTATTGATGATCATTTCCATCTTTACCCACCCTGTTCAGACCAATACAGTAGCACATGTTCTCAATAGCACGGGCTTTAAGAAGCGCATCCCAGGCCTGTACTCTTACAGAAGGCCAGTTCGCCACATAAATTAATACATCGTAATCTTCCGTATTTCTTGCCCAAACGGGAAAACGCAGATCGTAGCACACCAACGGACAAATTTTCCAGCCTTTGTAGTTCACAATAAGCCGCTCCTTTCCTGAAGCGTATGTTTCATTTTCCTTTGCGAGCGTGAACGTGTGCCTTTTATCATATTTTTCAAAAGTTCCATCAGGAAATACAAAATACAAACGGTTGTAAAATTTGCCATTTTCAGAAATGATAAGGCTTCCCGTGACAGCCGCATCTTTTTCCGAAGCCATTTTCTGCATCCAGGAAAGGGAAGGTCCTCCTGTGGGTTCTGCTAAGTTTTTGGCATTCATAGAAAAGCCGGTGCTAAACATTTCGGGTAGCACGATAAGATCTACTTCCGAAGAAAGCTCGTTGATTTTCTTCTCAAATTGTTCCCTGTTCGCCGTTGCATTTTCCCAAACCAGGTTGGCCTGAAGCAAGGCTGTTGTTAGTTTTTTCGCCATATGTAAAAATAGCATTTTCTAAAGAGATCCTGCTAAATACTTGTTAAATGGTTGCATTCCAGTCTTAGAATAAATAGTTTTAAATAGAACCAAAAAAAGAAAGAAAGATTATGAGCCTTGACACCTTCAACCAAAACAATTCTTCAAAAGCGAATATAGCCCGCGGAATCATTTCCGGCTTTTTGGGCGGTCTTGTAGGCACACTGGTAAAATCTACTGCGGAAAAGTTTCTTGAGGTGCGAAAGATCGATGAAGAAGAGGCGCAGATGACCGTCATAGATGATCTTTCGGAAAAACTTACCGGCAGTCAGCTTAGTGGAGTAAGTGAAAATATCGCTGAACAATTTGCCGAAATACCCTTAGGTGCAAGTGTTGGCGCGGCTTATGGTTACGGGAAAAAAGACGATGATGACATCAATCTTTTTGATGGGGTGATTCTGGGGGCAACCACCTGGGCATCCACGCATGAAACTTCGCTGCCCCTTGCCGGACTGGAAAAGAGTCCTGAAGATGTACCTATTAAAACCCAACTGCAGGAATTACTTGCGCATGTGCTTTTTGGTGTTACTACAGAAATTGTTCGTGGGACTGTAAGCCAGGGAATAAAAAAGATTTAAAAAGGGGATTAGCCGGAGATCTTTTGGAGAATTGCAGCGGCCTCTTCAAGCGTTTCATCTTTTTTGGCGAAGCAAAATCTCAATTGCCGGTGGTCATTGCCAGGCATACTAAAGACTGATACCGGGATTGAGGCCAGACCGTGTTCAGTTATAAGACGCTTTGAAAAATCAACATCGTTCTCATCGGTAATTTCGGAATAATCCAGCAGCTGAAAATAAGTTCCCTGCGTTGGTTTCATCCTAAACCTGGTACCTTCCAAAAGTGACAAAAATTTATCCCTTTTTTGCTGATAGAATTTACCCAGATTCAGGTAATGTTCCGGCGATTGCAGATATTCTGCATAAGCTCTTTGCATTGGGTGATTCACACAAAACACATTTACTTCCTGAACCTTATGTATTTCTTTCATTAAAACTTCAGGAGCTACGCAATATCCCATTTTCCAGCCTGTATTGTGAAAGGTTTTTCCGAAGGAGGCGCACACAATAGCTCTTTTCGCAAGCCCGGCAAATGAGGAAGCACTTAAGTGCCTGTGATCTTCAAAAACGATATGTTCATAAACTTCATCGCTAAGAAGGATGATATTAGTTCCTTTGAGCAGGTGTTCCAACCGCTGCATATCATCTTTGGTAAACAGTCGGCCACTGGGATTGTGGGGTGTATTAATAATGATCATCCTGGTTTTGGAAGTGATCTTTGCTTCCACTTCATCCCAGTCTGGCGTAAATTCCTTTCCTTTTAATTGTACCGGCACGGGTTTTCCTCCATTAAGTTCTATGGCCGGTTCATAACTATCATAGGCGGGCTTTAGAACAACCACCTCATCTCCCGGGTTAACAAAGGCTGTAATAGCTAAAAAAAGCGCCTGTGTGGCACCATTGGTCACCGTCACTTCGGTATCCACATTATATTTATGGGCATGAAGCGTTTCCACCTTTTTTACGATTTGTTCTCTTAAGGCCGAAATTCCTGCCAAAGGTGCATATTGATTATACCCCTCATTCATAGCTTTCGTGACTAAATCCTTCAATTGCTGGTCCATTGCAAAATTGGGATAGCCCTGTGACAGGTTTACCGCCTTATGTTTGTAAGCCATTTGGCTCATCACAGTGAAAATACTGGTTTTACTTCGTGGAAGCTTTGAAGGAAGTGATTCTAATCCCGCCATAGTTTTTTTATTGAAGATGCATAAAAAAAACCCGAACTGCAAAGTCCGGGTTTTGAATTATAAAGGTTGTAAAATCTTTAAATCACACTGGCTTTTAAATATTCCCTGTTCATACGGGCTATGTTTTCTAAGGAGATTCCCTTAGGACATTCAATTTCACAGGCTCCTGTGTTGGTACAGTTCCCAAAACCTTCTTTATCCATTTGTTCTACCATATCCAGCACCCTTCTTGTAGCTTCCACTTTTCCCTGCGGAAGAAGTGCATACTGGCTTACTTTAGCCGAGGTGAATAACATTGCGCTTGCATTTTTACAGGCTGCCACACAGGCACCACAACCAATACAGGTCGCTGCAAAGAAAGAAGCATCGGCATCATCTTTTGGTACGGGCATGGAGTTCGCATCCTGGGTATTTCCCGAAGTGTTGACTGAAATGTATCCACCAGCCTGTTGAATACGTTCAAAAGAACTACGGTCTACCACAAGATCTTTGATGACAGGAAAAGCTTTGGCTCTGAACGGCTCGATTACGATCGTATCACCATCCTTGAACTTTCTCATATGAAGCTGGCAGGTAGTTACTCCTCGATCGGGTCCGTGAGGCTCTCCGTTAATTTGAAGACTACAGGTTCCACAAATTCCTTCACGACAGTCATGGTCAAATACTACCGGCTCCTCTCCTTTTTCCACCAGTCCTTCATTCAATACATCCAGCATCTCCAGGAAAGACATATCTGGATCTACATCAGCTATTTTATAAGTTTCAATAGCTCCTTTTACGTTGGCATTTTTTTGACGCCATATTTTTAGTGTAAGATTCATATCTTTAATTTGAAGATTTGAAGATTTGATGATGAGTTAATTTATGAATTACCTCATTTTCAGATGTTCAAATTATTTATAGCTTCTTGTTTTAACTTCAATATTCTCATAAACCAGGTCCTCCTTATGTAGCACAGCATCCCCTGGCTCTCCTGTGTATTCCCAGGCTGCAACATACATGAAGTTCTCATCATCACGTAAGGCTTCTCCTTCTTCTGTTTGATATTCCTCCCTAAAATGACCTCCACAAGATTCTTCTCTATGCAAAGCATCTTTAGCAAACAATTCTCCAAGCTCAAGGAAATCGGCTACTCTTCCAGCTTTTTCAAGCTCTGTGTTCATTCCATCTGCCGTCCCTGGAATTTTAACATCTCGATAGAACTCTTCTCTTAAAGCTTTAATTTCTGTGATAGCCTCTCTTAAACCTTCGGCGTTACGGGACATTCCTACTTTGTCCCACATGATCTTTCCTAATCTCTTATGGAAATTATCTACGGTTTTCGTTCCCTGAATATTCAAAAGCTGTTCAAGATGCTTTCTCACTTTTTGTTCGGCTTCCTCAAATTCCTTTGTTTCAGTAGAGATTGGACCAGTACTAATATCTGCGGAAAGATAATTTCCTATAGTGTACGGCAACACGAAGTATCCATCTGCCAGCCCCTGCATCAAAGCAGATGCTCCTAACCTGTTTGCTCCATGATCTGAGAAATTTGCTTCCCCAGCTGCAAAACATCCGGGAATAGTAGTTTCCAGGTTATAATCAACCCAAATCCCTCCCATGGTATAATGCACCGCAGGATAAATTTTCATTGGAGTTTCGTAAGGATTCTCATCTACGATCTTCTCGTACATCTGGAAGAGGTTACCATATTTGGCTTCCACTACCTTTTTTCCAAGTTCCTTTATTTGTTCTTCTGAAGCATTTGAGATATGTTGTGTTGCGACAGCCTCTTTTCCATAACGCATAAAGGCAGCGCTGAAATCAAGATAAACCGCTTCCCCGGTTTTATTTACTCCGTAACCGGCATCACATCTTTCCTTAGCTGCCCTTGAAGCCACATCACGAGGCACAAGGTTACCAAATGCAGGATAGCGGCGCTCCAAGTAATAGTCTCTATCTTCCTCAGCAAGTTCGGTGGGCTTAAGTTTCCCTTCCCTTATTTTCTTTGCATCTTCAATTTTCTTCGGAACCCAGATTCGCCCATCATTCCGTAGGGATTCAGACATCAGGGTCAATTTAGACTGATGTTCTCCCGAAACCGGAATACAGGTAGGGTGAATTTGCGTAAAGCAGGGATTGGCGAAATACGCCCCTTTTTTATGTATTTTCCAGGATGCGGTAACATTACTTCCCATAGCATTTGTTGAAAGGAAGAATACATTCCCGTATCCACCAGAAGCAATTACCACCGCGTGTGCAGAATGTCTTTCGATCTCACCTGTCACTAAATTCCTGGCAATGATCCCACGGGCTTTCCCGCCAACCAATACTATATCCAGCATCTCGTGACGTGTATAGGATTTGATTTTCCCGCGGTTGATTTGTCTGTTCATTGCTGAATAGCAACCCAATAATAACTGCTGCCCGGTTTGTCCTTTTGCGTAGAATGTACGGGAAACCAAAACCCCTCCAAAAGAACGGTTATCTAAAAGTCCGCCATATTCGCGGGCAAAAGGCACACCCTGTGCGACACACTGGTCAATAATATTTCCTGAAACCTGTGCAAGTCGGTACACATTTGCTTCACGTGAGCGGTAATCTCCACCTTTCACTGTATCGTAGAAAAGACGGTAATCTGAATCCCCGTCTCCCTGGTAATTTTTCGCTGCATTAATCCCTCCTTGTGCCGCAATAGAGTGTGCGCGTCTTGGAGAGTCCTGATAGCAGAAGGTTTTAACGTTATATCCAAGCTCTGCCAGCGTGGCCGCAGCACTTCCTCCTGCAAGCCCTGTTCCAACAACAATAACATCTATGTTACGCTTGTTTGCCGGGTTAACGAGATTAATATCGTTTTTATGTTTTACCCACTTATCGGCCAACGGGCCCTGTGGTATTTTTGAATCCAATACTCCCATAGCTTAAATAGTTTCTAGTACAAAGTAGATGTAAAAAGGTATTATAGCAAACAATAGAGGAACAATGATAGCAAAAGCCACACCCAATTTCCTTATCACACTATTGTACTGCGGATGGTTGAGCCCAAGAGACTGGAATCCGCTTCCAAACCCGTGGTACAAGTGAAAACCAATTGCAATCATTGAAATAAGGTACCCAAAGGCCCATATCAATCCAAATTCAGCATCCTGAAAAGTGCGAATGGTCAAAGTATAAAGGTCTTTTACTTCTTCTCCGTTTGCAGTAGTGTACATGGTGCCATCTAAGCCTCCAAACTTCATTTCACCCCAAAAGTTTATTAGGTGGATTATAATAAAAGCAAGGATAACTGTTCCCAGAACTCCCATGTTACGGGAAGACCATGTAGAATTGGTAGATGGTTTAAAACTCACATAACCCTTTGGCCGGGCTTTGCGGTTATTGATTGTGAGAATCACCCCGTCTATTGCATGAAAAATAATACTCACAAAAGTCACGATGGATAGAATCCTCACCACCGGATTTGTTGTCATGAAAAGAGCATACTCATTGAATTGATCTCTTGCACCTTCCCCCGAAACCAACAATTGTAGATTTCCAGCGAGATGCCCTACCAGGAACAAACAAAGAAAAAGGCCGGTGAAAGCCATCCAGTATTTTTTTGCCAGAGATGACTTTAATAGCGCAGATTTTGCCATAAAATAAATGATTATTTGATAAAAAGTGAAGCAAAAATACACCCCTTTGAAGTGATTCACAAACTTTCACACTTTTTTTGATCGCTATTTAGAATGGGTTTAAAGAACCCGCAAGAACCTCAATTTACCCTGTCGAAGTTTATCTTCTACAGGCAAGCCTTCCCCCAATTATTTTTTAAATTTGTGGAACAACCTAAAAGTTTGAACATGAAATACCATCAAATAGATCAAAATTTATTCATCAAGAACCGAAAAAACTTTATGGCTCGCATGGAGCCCAATAGTTTGGCGGTTTTTAACTCCAATGACGTTTATCCCATTGGGGCCGACAGTACCATGCCTTTTGAACAGGCAAGAGACCTTTTCTACCTTAGCGGTGTAGACCAGGATAAAAGCATTCTTGTGCTTTTCCCCGATGCACCTTCAGAAAAACACCGGGAAATGCTCTTTTTAACTGAGACCAATGAGCATATTGCCGTGTGGGAAGGGGAGAAATTGACGAAGGAAAAAGCTTTTGAGGTTTCAGGTGTCAAAAATGTGCATTGGCTTAAAGATTTTGAAAAGGTATTTTTTGAAGTCATGACGCAGTGCGAAACCGTTTATTTTAACACGAATGAACACTATCGCGCTAATGTGGAAACCGAAACCCGGGAAGCCCGATTTGTGAAATGGTGTAAGGAAAAATATCCGGCGCACAAGGTTGCCAAGAGTAATCCTATCCTTCAGCGGTTGAGATCTGTAAAAGATCCCATTGAACTGGATCTTATGCAAACTGCATGTGATATCACCGAAAAAGCATTCCGAAGAGTACTAGGTTTTGTAAAGCCAGGTGTTTGGGAATATGAAATCGAAGCCGAATACTGGCATGAAATGATACGCAACCGTTCCCGCGGATTCGCATACACTCCCATTATTGCCAGCGGAAGCAATGCAAATGTGCTTCATTATATTGAAAACAATCAGCAATGCAAGGAAGGAGAATTGATCCTGCTAGATACAGGCGCCGAATACGCGAACTATGCCAGTGACCTTTCGCGAACTATTCCCGTTTCAGGAACTTACAGCAAGAGACAAAAAGAAGTTTATAATGCGGTAAACCGCGTGAAAAATGAAGCTACAAAAATGCTGGTTCCAGGGACGCTTTGGGCACAGTATCACGTAGAAGTAGGGAAATTAATGACTTCGGAATTACTTGGACTTGGCCTGCTCGACAAAGCCGATGTTCAAAACGAAGATCCTGAATGGCCGGCTTATAAGAAATATTTCATGCACGGTACTTCACACCACATTGGCCTGGACACGCACGATTACGGTCTATTACATGAACCTATGAAAGCAAACCAGGTGTTCACCGTAGAACCGGGGATTTACCTTCCAGATGAAGGCTTCGGAATTAGACTCGAAGATGACGTGGTGATCCAGTCAAAAGGAGAGCCTTTTAACCTCATGAAAAATATTCCTATTGAGGCCGATGAAATCGAGGAGATCATGAACTCCAAATAATTCAGAACTTAACTCATTTTAAAGCCACGGAAGCACGACAATGTCTGCAATTCGTGGCTTTATTTTTTAAATTACAAGAGGAATGACCACAACTTATAAAGGCGCTGAAATCTTCTTCACCACTCGCGGAAGTGGAAACCCGCTTATTCTCTTACACGGATTTCTGGAATCGGGAAAAGTGTGGGAAGAATTCATCCAGGAATATGAGAAGGAACGGCAAATAGTGACTATTGATCTTCCCGGGCATGGAAAATCGGGTTGTTTTGATGAAGTTCACAGCATGGAAGAAATGGCCGAAGCGGTTCACCAAGTTCTGTCAACATTGAATATCCAAAAAGCCGATTTCGCAGGGCATTCCATGGGCGGTTATGTTGCTCTTGCTTACCTGGAAAAGTACCCGGAGGAAATCAATAAACTCATCCTGCTGAATTCCACTCCGGCTGCCGATTCTGAAGAAAAAAAGCAAAACAGAGAGCGTTCCATATCGGTAGTAAAGAAAAACAAGGCGGCTTTTGTTAGCATGGCAATTTCAAATCTTTTGAGCCCCGAAAACAGTGAAAAATTCAGAAATGAACTTAGCATTATGAAGAAAGAGGCAGAAGAATTTCCATTACAGGGAATTATTGCCGCACTTGAAGGCATGAAAATTCGTACAAGCAGAATTGATGTTCTAAAGAACTTTATCGGTGATAAATACATTCTTACGGGAGAAAAAGACCCTATTTTACCTTATCAAGACATCAAAAAATTAGCAGAAGAAACTGAGTGCAGCCTTTTCACTTTCCCAGATGGGCATTTATTACCTATAGAAAACAAGGATGAATTTCTTCAAATCATGCTTTTCATCGAATAATCTGTCACTTTTAACATTTATTTAATTTTTTTTCCTAAGTTCACCGTTACAATCCAAGAAAATTGATAACCGTGAATAGCGAAAAAGCCCTCCATTCTTTTTCGATCACCCGAATTTTTTGCTCAGTTTTCGGACATAAATATCGGGTATCGAATGTAATTACAAATCACATTAAGGAATACAAATGCAGGCATTGTGGTGAAGAACTTACAGACACCGCCAATGGAATTCTTGCAAAATTGACTCCGAAGTTCAAGGAAACCAACGCATTTTTGGCACAGGTTCACGAAAGAAGAATCCGCAGGAAAAGAACCTTTTCCGAAGCTTCATAAGTTATTGCTTCAAAATTTTTCTTCTACAGTAGCTTTATGAAAATCGAAATCGTAGTTGATATGAACTTCTTCTTTAAGGTTTTCTAAACCTAGGTGAAATACAAACTTTCGCCATTCAAACTGTAACCATTACAAAGAAGACACCTACATTGTTTTCCACAAGCAAAGCATTATTGTTTACTAATCCTTTTACTCCTCTTCTTTACCAATAGAATTCCATCCTCGGGCGATCAGAGGAATCTTCTGATTTGCACGAGTAACAAGATGCATTCCTTCATTTTCTTCGGCCATATGACCAATAACCGTGAAGTTTGGATTAGCTTTTATTTTATCATAATCTCTCTGGTCTATGGTGAACAAAAGCTCGTAATCCTCACCACCGCTCAATGCTATCGTAGTACTATCAATCTCAAATTCCTCACAAACAGAAATAACCGCAGGATCAAGTGGTATTTTCTCTTCAAAGAGATTCACACCTGTTTTGGCGCTTTTGCAGAGATGGATAATTTCAGAAGAAAGTCCGTCGCTAATGTCGATCATTGAAGTCGGCTTCAACTCGAGCGCCTTAAATAAATCGGGAATATCTTTTCGTGCTTCCGGCTTTAACTGTCTTTCCACGAGATAAGAATAAGGCTCAAGATCTGGCTGGGAATTTGGGTTCACCTTAAAAACCTCTTTTTCGCGCTCTAAAACCTGAAGCCCCATATAGGCAGCTCCAAGATCACCCGTAACCACAAGAAGATCATTTGGTTTTGCACCGCTCCTGTACACGACATCTTCTTCAGAAGCAGCCCCAAGAGCAGTGATGCTTATCAATAAACCTGAAGCAGAAGAGGTGGTATCACCTCCCACCACATCAACTTTATATAATTCTGCAGCTAATTGAATCCCTGCATAAAGTTCTTCAAGAGCTTCTAATGGAAAACGATTTGAAACGGCAATGGAAACAGTTATTTGCTTTGGCGTAGCATTCATCGCGTATACATCAGAAAGATTCACCATTACAGATTTATAGCCAAGGTGCTTGAGCGGCATGTAAGCCAAATCAAAATGCACTCCTTCCACTAATAGATCTGTCGTTACAACGGTTTGTTTACCTTTGAAATCAAGCACAGCGGCATCATCACCAATTCCTTTAATTGTAGATTCATGCGTGATCTTGAAATTCTTGGTGAGATGATCTATCAAACCAAATTCTCCTAAATCTGAAAGGCTTGTCTTGTTTTCCCGACTATTCTGAAACATACTTTTCTCTATTTATGAAGTGCAAAATTAATGGATAAAAATCAAATCAAAGTATATGAGCCTTTATTTCCGAAGAGAGATTTATGAAACCAGGTATCCAAAAAATGACAAAAATGGAAGTAATTAATTATCAGCTTTTTGCTATATAGGAAAGCCGCAATCCTCAAGGAGCGCAACATAGCCAGATGCAATGGTAATATTCCTTTTTCCAATAGGGAATGCTATGGTAAAACATCCAGATTAATGTATATTTGCAGATAATTTAGACTTAATCTTTATAAACTATGATAAAGGTCAGTGAAGGTGCAAAAAAGAAAATTGCCGCTTTAATGATGGAAGACGGTTTTGACGCCCATCAGGACTATGTTCGTGTGGGAGTTAAAAGTGGTGGCTGCTCAGGCCTTTCCTACGAATTGAAGTTTGATAAAAACCAGGATGCAGAAGACAAGCTCATCCAGGACAACGATATTAAAATCATTGTTGATAAACGCAGCGTATTATATCTCGCGGGAACTATTTTAGAATATTCCGGCGGACTAAATGGCAAGGGATTTGTATTCAATAACCCAAACGCCCAGAGAACCTGTGGCTGCGGCGAAAGTTTCTCACTTTAAAAAGTTCAAAGCTCAAGGTTTAAAATTCAAAGTTTTAAATGCACGGAATGGGTACAGTGAAAAAATTCGAGGATTTGGAAATATGGAACAGAGCAAGAGAAATTTCCCGGGATGTGTTTAAAATAAGGGAAGAAACAGATCTAAAGACAGATTACAGACTTTATGATCAGATAAATGGATCCACCGGATCTACAATGGATAATATAGCTGAAGGATTTGAAAGGAACGGAAATAAAGAATTTCACCAGTTTCTTTCTATTGCTAAAGCTTCCTGTGGTGAAAGCAGATCTCAACTTTATCGAATTCTTGACAGAAAGTACATTGAAAAGGAAGAATTTGATATTTATTATAATAAACTAACGTCATTGAGTAAGCAGATAAGTTCTTTTATGAATTACCTGCAAAACAATGATTACAAAGGAGCGAAGTTCAGGAGCTAACCTTGAACTTTAAACTTTAAACTTGAATTATGGCATATACTGAAGACGATTTAAAAAAAGAGCTCGACCAACAAGAGGAATATAAGTATGGATTTTATACCGATATAGAATCTGATACCTTTCCTGTGGGCTTGAATGAAGATATTGTTCGTGCAATCTCTAAAAAGAAGAACGAGCCGGAATGGATGACCGACTGGCGCCTGGAAGCTTATAGAGCGTGGGAAGAAATGAAGGAGCCAAACTGGGCGAACGTACATTACGAGAAGCCAAACTTTCAGAACATTTCCTATTATTCGGCTCCCAATAAGAAACCTAAATACGACAGCCTTGATGAGGTTGATCCCGAATTACTGGATACTTTCAAAAAGCTAGGAATCTCTCTTGATGAGCAAAAAAAGCTTGCCGGAGTTGCGGTAGACGTGGTGATGGATTCGGTTTCCGTAACTACTACTTTTAAAAAGACGCTGGCTGAAAAAGGAATTATTTTCTGTTCCATTTCAGAAGCTATCCAGGAACATCCTGAACTGGTGAAGAAATATTTAGGTACTGTGGTGCCGCAAAAAGATAATTTTTACGCTGCTTTAAATTCCGCGGTATTTAGTGATGGTTCTTTCTGTTATATCCCGAAGGGAGTAAGATGCCCTATGGAGCTTTCTACTTATTTTAGGATCAATCAGGCTGGAACAGGGCAATTTGAACGTACACTTGTTGTTGCAGATGAAGGAAGTTACGTGAGTTACCTTGAAGGCTGTACTGCTCCTTCCAGAGATGAAAATCAATTGCACGCGGCGGTTGTTGAATTGATAGCACTTGATGATGCAGAAATAAAATACTCAACGGTACAAAACTGGTTCCCCGGAAATAAAGAAGGAAAAGGAGGAGTTTACAACTTCGTGACCAAAAGAGGAATTTGCGAGAAGAACGCAAAGATCTCATGGACTCAGGTAGAAACAGGATCGGCCGTAACATGGAAATATCCTTCCTGTATCTTAAAAGGAGATAATTCTGTAGGGGAATTTTATTCTATCGCACTTACCAATAATTTCCAGCAGGCAGATACGGGTACGAAAATGATCCACCTTGGCAAAAACACGAAAAGCACCATTATTTCCAAAGGTATTTCTGCAGGGAAATCCCAAAACAGCTACCGTGGACTGGTACAAATCAATAGCCGTGCAGAGAACGCAAGAAATTTCTCCCAGTGTGACTCGCTTTTAATGGGAAATGAATGCGGCGCTCATACCTTCCCTTACATTGAAGCGAAGAACAAATCGGCTAAGATAGAACATGAGGCAACCACCAGCAAAATTGGGGAAGACCAGATATTTTACTGTAACCAACGTGGTCTGGATACCGAGAAAGCCATTGCATTAATTGTTAATGGTTTTAGCAAAGAAGTACTTAACAAGCTCCCAATGGAATTTGCGGTAGAAGCTCAAAAACTACTGGAAATTTCTTTGGAAGGATCTGTAGGATAAGAAATGAAAGAGAGGGTTTTAACCATATTAATTTGTGCATTCCTGTTCTCTTCTTGCGGAGATGAATCTGGTGATGAACAGGTGCAAAGTTTAGAACCTGAAGCTCTGGAAGACAGTATTCCCACTTTGAACGGTCGGTTCATATTTCTATCAGACCAGGCTATACTGAAGGGAGAAAATTTCATCTATGGGGTAACTGTTGATTCGCTTGCCCGGGATCTTGCAGAGAAGGTAAAACCATACAAAACAGAAAATTTTGACATGGTTCCTGTTAGTCTAAAAGCCAAGATCATCCCTGGCGGAAACAGAGATAGCTGGGACAAAATCATTGAAATTAGAGAAGTACTCAAAATAGCAGATGAAAAAACGGCTTCCCAGGAAGCTCTAGAAGAATAAAACAACGGAAAAACCTGGAGACCAGGATATATTCAATACATATTATGCTTAAAATAAACAATTTACACGCGAAAGTAGAAGACCTTAAAATATTAAAAGGTATTAATCTTGAGATCAATCCCGGCGAAGTACATGCCATTATGGGACCAAATGGATCTGGGAAGAGTACACTGTCTTCGGTGATTGCAGGAAAGGAAGAGTATGAAGTAACTCGCGGAGATATAAGTTTTGAAGGAGAAGACCTAATAGAACTGGATGCCGAGGAAAGAGCTCATAAAGGAGTTTTCCTTTCCTTCCAGTACCCCGTTGAAATTCCTGGGGTTTCTGTAACCAACTTCATGAGGGCTGTAATTAATGCCAACAGGAAAGCAAAAGGGCTGGAAGATATGCCTGCCAATGAAATGCTGAAGAAAATCCGTGAGAAAAGCGAACTTCTTGAAATAGACAGGAAATTTTTATCGCGTAGCCTCAATGAAGGATTTTCCGGAGGGGAAAAGAAAAGAAATGAGATCTTCCAAATGGCGATGCTTGAACCTAAATTGGCTATTCTTGACGAAACAGATTCAGGTCTGGATATTGATGCCTTAAAAATTGTGGCCAATGGTGTGAACAAACTTAAACGTCCAGATAATGCGACACTGGTGATCACACATTATCAAAGGCTATTGGATTACATTATCCCAGATTTTGTTCACGTAATGGTGAATGGGAAAATCGTAAAATCAGGCACCAAGGAACTGGCAAAAGAGCTCGAAGCCAAAGGTTACGACTGGCTAAAAGAAGAAGTTGGAGCATAATACAGGCCTCCAAGCCGAAAGTTTTTCACTTCTGAAACAAAGAATTTCCGTTTACGGAAAAGACAATTAGACATTATTATGGAGTTAAAAGATAAATTATTATCCTCTTTTCTGGCTTTTGAAGAGCAGGTAAATATGCATTCCGAAGTGCACGACATAAGAAGCCGTGCCATTAAAGATTTTGATGCCCAGGGTTTTCCCAGCAAAAAGGACGAAGCCTGGAAATATACCTCTTTGAACAAGGTTTTAAAGCACGACTACACGCTTTTCCCAAAGAAAGAAGATACTATAGATTACCGTGACGTTGAGAAATATTTTCTGGATGACATTGATACTTATAAAATAGTATTTGTTGACGGAATTTATTCTTCTCATCTATCCGCTACTACACACGAAAAGATCGATGCCTGTCTCATGTCTTCGGCCATGAACAATCCAAAATACAAGGCAGTCATTGATAACTATTTTAATAAAGTTGCGCCTAAAGAAAGCCTGACTTCCCTGAATACGGCTTTTTCCCGGGAAGGTGCCTATATTAATATTCCGAAGAACACGATGGCCGATAAACCCATACAGGTCATTAATTTTGCCACCGGAAATGAATCTGCCTTACTGGTACAACCGCGAAATTTGATCGTGGTGGGAGAAAATTCTCATGTACAAATCATCGAACGCCACCAGAGTCTTACAGATCATCCTGTACTCACAAACTCTGTGACCGAAATATTTGCAGATAAGCGTGCTATTGTGGATTACTACAAGATTCAAAACGATCGTACCACCGCTTCATTAATTGACAATACTTATATAGAACAGCAACGGGAAAGTATTTGCTCTGTTCACACCTTTTCATTTGGCGGTAGTCTTACCCGAAACAATCTTAACTACTATCAAAAAGGAGAACGCATTGATTCTACCCTTATGGGAGTGACCGTGATTGAAGGGAAACAGCACGTAGATCACAACACGCTGGTACATCACCAGGAACCTAATTGCGAAAGCCATCAGGACTACAAAGGTGTTTTTGATGAAAACGCCACCGGAGTATTTAACGGAAAGATTCTGGTAGACCAAAAAGCACAAAAAACGAATGCTTTCCAGTCCAATAACAACATTTTACTGAATGATAAGGCAACCATCAATTCAAAGCCGCAACTGGAAATTTTTGCAGATGATGTAAAATGTAGCCACGGTTGTACGATTGGCCAGCTTGATGAAGACGCTTTATTCTACCTGCGTTCCCGCGGAATTCCTGCAAAAGAAGCCCGCGCATTGCTCATGTATGCTTTTGCGAACAACGTTCTCGCAAGTGTGAAAATTCCGGAGCTTAAGAGAAAGATCAACAAGATCATCGCACATAAACTGGGAGTGAGTGTAGGATTCGACCTTTAAGAACTAAAAAAATACCTGAAATGAAAATTGCTGCTGAAAAAGACATTTTTGACGTTCAAGCTGTGAGGAAGGATTTTCCCATCCTCTCAAGAGAAGTAAACGGGCACCCGCTCGTTTATTTTGACAATGCAGCTACCTCTCAAACTCCGCAGCAGGTAATTGATGTAATTTCAGATTATTATTCCCGATACAACGCGAACATTCACCGTGGCGTACATTCGCTATCCCAGGAAGCTACCGATGCTTACGAAGGAGCACGCGAAAAAGTAAGAGCACATTTTAATGCTGCCAAGGCACATGAAATTATCTTTACTTCGGGAACCACTCATGCCATTAACCTTGTGGCACATGGTTTCACCGCTTTACTTTCTGAAGGTGATGAGATCATCGTTTCTGCATTAGAGCACCATTCCAATATCGTTCCATGGCAAATGCTTTGTGAGCGTACCGGTGCTAAGATGAAGGTGATTCCAATGGACGAAAACGGGGTCTTAAAAATGGAAGTTTTTGAAGATATTATATCTGAAAAAACTAAACTCGTTTTCCTGAACCACGTTTCCAATGCCCTGGGAACTGTGAATCCTGTGAAAGAGATTATTGAAAAAGCACATGCGGTTGATGCTGCAGTTCTTCTGGACGGCGCCCAGGCGGCATCTCATATAAAGGCAGATGTACAGGAACTGGATGTGGATTTTTATGTAGTTTCCGCTCATAAGATGTGTGGTCCCACAGGCGTTGGTGTTCTCTACGGAAAGGAAGAATGGCTGAAAAAGCTGCCCCCGTACCAGGGAGGCGGCGAAATGATCGCCACCGTTACTTTTGAAAAAACCACTTATGCAGATCTTCCTCACAAATTTGAGGCAGGGACTCCAAATATTTGCGGCGGAATCGCTTTTGGAGCGGCACTTGATTATATGAATGGAATTGGCTTTGAGCAAATCGCCGCTTATGAACACGAATTGCTGGAATATGCCACCAAAAAACTGCTCGAAATAGAAGATCTTAAGATCTACGGCCTTTCTAAAGAAAAAACAGCAGTGATTTCTTTCAATATTGGCGATCTACATCCTTACGATATTGGAACCATCATTGACAAATTGGGGATTGCAGTACGCACAGGACATCATTGTGCACAACCGGTGATGGATTTCTTCGGAATTCCTGGGACGGTGCGCGCTTCCTTTGCATTCTACAATACAAAGGAGGAAATCGATATTTTTGTCGAGGCCGTAAAAAGGGCAAAAAACATGTTATCTTAAAAATTCTATGAGAGCATTTCTACTGGTATTCATAATAGTTTCTCTAACATCCTGCGGAAATATAGGAGACACAGTGTCAGACGACCAGTTAAATGGCAGGTACTACTTAACTGATGTTGCTGGGGTAAGTGTAAGTTCGGCGGAAGAAATAGTGTTGGAATTTAATCCCATAGGAAATATTGTAAGAGGTAACACGGGCTGTAATGATTTTTCCGCCAATTATCACCAGGATGGAAGAGCTTTGGAATTTACGATGCCTATAACCACCCGAAAGTACTGTGAAGGGAAAATGAAGACAGAAGGCGAAATATTATCCTCCTTCGAAGAAGCAGTGAAATTTATTAGAACAGGAAACGATTATATCTTCCTTTCCAGCGAAGACGAACAACTAATTACTTTAACAAAAAAGAATTAAGGTGAGCGATATAAAAGAAATACAGGAAGAAATTGTTGATGAATTCTCTCTTTTTGACGATTGGATGCAGCGTTATGAGCACATGATAGAATTGGGAAAATCTCTTCCCTTGATCGAAGAAAAATATAAAACCGAAGATAATCTTATAAAAGGCTGCCAGAGTAAAGTTTGGGTTCATGCAGAAATGAAGGACGAGAAATTGATCTTTACTGCAGATAGCGACGCGATCATTACCAAAGGAATTATTGCAATATTGATAAGAGCCTATTCAAATCAACACCCTAAAGATATCATTGATGCAGATACGCAATTCATCGATGAGATAGGGCTAAAGGAGCATCTTTCCCCTACACGCGCAAATGGGCTGGTGAGCATGATCAAGCAGCTGAAAATGTATGCTGTGGCATACCAAACACAATTGAACTAAAATGGAACACGCAGAAAATTCAGAAGAATTGGGTGAAAAAATCGTAAGGGTTTTAAAAACAATTTACGATCCCGAAATTCCTGTAGATATATACGAATTAGGACTCATCTATGACGTTATGGTCAACGAAGATGAGGAGGTAAAGATCCTTATGACCCTTACTACCCCGAACTGCCCGGTGGCAGAATCTCTTCCGCAGGAAGTTGAAGAAAGAGTAAAGTCACTTGATGAAGTAAAAGATTGCGAAGTGGAAATCACTTTTGATCCGCCATGGACGCAGGAACTTATGAGTGAAGAAGCCAAGCTTGAATTGGGAATGCTGTAGATTTCCTGAATTCAGGAATAATAGAAAAAGAATAAGATGTCGGCAGAAATAGTAAACAGGGTCGCCAACAGTAAACTGGTCACTTTCGATCTGGAGGACCTCTATCCGCAAGGCGAGAGAGTGCTTTTTGATATTAGCGACTGGTTACTGGAAGGTTTTGTGTTGCGCGAAAAAGATTTTAGACAAGCGGCCAAAACGCACGCCTGGTCTGCTTATGATGGCAAATTTGTTGCGCTGCACTGTTCTACAGACGCAATTATTCCCGGCTGGGCATACATGTTAATCACCACCTATCTTACGCCTTATGCAAAAAAAGTGGTAGTTGGAGATATAGACCTTCTTAACAGCATCCTTTATTCTGAAGTAATTGACAAGCTTGATGTTTCTCAATATGCAGATAAACCGGTTATTGTGAAGGGTTGTTCAAATAAGCCGGTGCCACAAAATGCTTATATTCAAATCATAGAAAAACTACAACCGGTAGTTAAAAGTTTAATGTATGGAGAGGCCTGTTCTTCGGTCCCATTATTCAAAAAATAGATTTTTCATGAAGAAATTGCTCTTTTCAGTTTTCATTTTAATAAGTTTTATTTCGGGATACGCACAGGAAACAGAACAAGAACAGGAAACAGAACCGCAAGGCTGGACCACAGAAGGCAAGCTTCAGATTTTATTCAACCAATCGGCCTTTAACAAGGAATGGACGGGCGGCGGAACTTCAAGCATCGCCGGAAATCTCACCCTTGATTACGATTTTAACTACACACGTGGCGATATTACGTGGGCAACAAAGTTACTCGCCAATTACGGACTCACCCGTACCGAGGCCAGTGATTTCTTTAGAAAAACGAGTGACCGTCTGGAAATAAACTCCACCCTAGGAAAACAAGTTCAGGAATCAAACTGGTTTTACTCCTTTTTCACAAATTTTCGAACGCAATTCGATAAAGGTTACCAATACGAAAAAAATCCCGACACAGGCGAAGACACACGAACCGAATACACCAGATTCCTTTCCCCAGCCTACCTGCAATTTGGCCCTGGTATTATGTGGAAGAAAAGCGAAGATTTATTTGTAAATATTGCGCCGTCTACGGCTAGGTTTATCTTTGTAGATCCGCGTTTTACCAGTAGCGCAAACTATCCTGAAGGAAGCTACTTCGGAATAGATAAAGGAGAATCAAGCAGGTTTGAATTAGGTGCATCGCTCACAGGATATTCAAAATTTGAAGTTTTCGAGAATGTCTCCATGGAAAATTCGCTGAGCCTTTATTCCAACTATCTTGACAAGCCCGGAAACATTGATATAGACTACCTTCTCAATCTTGAAATGGGAATCAATGACTTCTTGTCGACCACACTTATTTTCCAGGCCATTTATGATGACAATGCTATTGGCGCTTTCCAGATAAGAGAGGTTTTCGGTCTTGGTTTTAACATCAAATTGTAGTTGCCAAATCAGCAATAGCAATTCTGGCTAAAATAGTTACTCAAAAATGCCATTTTTGGAGCAACTTCTTATCTCGAGATTCCGTAGAAGTGCTTTTTCCGAAGCATTTTTGTAAAGATCATTTCCGTAACTTTGTATGAAACGCAATAGATATTTATGCTAGAGAAGAATGATTTAGAATACGAGAAAGTTGTTTTAATTGGTATTGTTTCACGGGAACAGGATGAAGAAAAGCTGAAGGAATATCTTGATGAACTTGAATTTCTTACTTATACCGCTGGCGGTGAAGTAAAAAAACGCTTTTCCCAAAAAATGGACATGCCCAATCCAAAGACCTTCATTGGCTCCGGAAAAATGGAAGAGGTGCGTCTTTATGTGGATGAAAATGAGATTGGGACTGCAGTTTTTGACGATGAACTTTCCCCGGCACAACAAAAAAACATTGAAAAGATCCTAAAATGTAAGGTCCTTGACCGAACGAACCTAATTTTAGACATTTTCGCCCAACGGGCGCAAACAAGTTACGCACGTACCCAGGTAGAACTTGCCCAATATCAATATTTGCTTCCGCGGCTTGCAGGTATGTGGACGCACCTTGAGAGGCAGCGTGGAGGTATTGGAATGCGTGGTCCCGGGGAAACAGAAATAGAAACTGACCGCCGGATTGTACGCGATAAAATAGCACTTTTAAAGAAAAAACTGGAAACCATTGATAAACAAATGGAAGTACAGCGCGGCAACCGTGGACAATTAGTTCGGGTAGCACTGGTGGGTTACACTAATGTTGGAAAATCCACCCTTATGAATGTGATAAGCAAGAGCAAAGTTTTTGCTGAAAACAAGCTTTTTGCCACCTTAGATACCACGGTGCGTAAAGTGGTAATACGCAATCTGCCGTTCTTACTTACTGACACTGTAGGATTTATAAGAAAATTACCTACACAGCTGGTAGAATCATTTAAATCTACCTTGGACGAAGTCCGGGAAGCCGATCTACTCTTGCACGTGGTTGATATTTCACATCCTAACTTTGAAGAACATATTGCCTCTGTGAATCAAACTTTGTCAGAAATAAAAGGTGGTGATAAACCCACTATTATGGTTTTCAACAAAATTGACAGATACGTAGCCGAGCAGATCGAAGAAGACGATCTTATGACCGAAAGGACAGAAGCGCATTACTCGCTAGATGACTGGAAAAACACCTGGATGAACCGGCTGGGAGATAATGTGTTGTTTATTTCGGCTTTGAACAAGGAAAACATGGAAGAATTCAGGAAGAAGGTATATGAAGCTGTTCGCGAGATCCACATCACCAGGTTTCCGTACAACAATTTCCTTTACCCCGAATATGACACCTACGGAGAAGAGGAATAGGATATTTTTCACATGATAATTACAGCTGGAATATTTATAATCTTAGGAGCTCTAATCAAGTATGGAAAAATGTATTTCCTAATTGCAGGATACAATACTATGTCAAAAGAAAAAAGGGAAAAATATGATATTAAAGGAATTGCGTCACTTTTTTGGAATGTCATGTTGGGAATGGCTCTAGCAATTCTTTTTGGTCTCATGCTTTCACAGTGGATGGAAAGCAATGTTCAAACCTTTTTCTTTTTTGGAGCCCTTGCAATAGGCATTCCTTACCTTCTTATTAAATCGAATTCCAGCAGATATAGACGGTGAAAAATATAGAGCCTATTTAAAAAATTTGCCTATTTTTAATCAACTCTAATCTAAAAGTTAATGAAAAAGCTATTCATCCTTCAGTTTTTCTTTTTCTGCGGAATTATAACTGCGCAGGATATAGATGGATCCTGGAAACTTGTAGAAAAAGATGGTCAGGAAATTACAAATACAGAAACTGTTAGAATTTACCAAGACGGTTATTTTGCCTACGGCACAAAAGAAACGGAAACTAACAATTTTATTGAAGCTGGAGGAGGAAAATATACTCTAGATAAATCTAACTATCAAGAAACACTAGATTTCACTACTGAAAACCCTGGTAAAGTGGGAACAACAGCAGAATTTGAAATAGAAGTCCAGGGAGATCAAGTGAAGGTCTGGAGCGACGAGCATTCACAGGTTTGGCAAAAGATTTCAGATGCAGAAAATGACCTATCCGGCAATTGGGTAATTACCGGAAGAAAGCGCAATGGCGAAATGCGCAACAGCACTCCGGGCGCAAGAAGAACTATAAAAATTCTTGGCGGTGATAGGTTTCAATGGGTGGCATTTAATAGCGACACTAAAGAATTTCACGGCACAGGAGGCGGCACCTATTCTGCCGAAAACGGGAAATACACCGAGAACATAGAGTTCTTTTCAAGAGACGCCAGCAGAGTTGGCGCCAGTCTGGGGTTCGATTATAAGGTAAAGGATGGAGAATGGCATCACAGCGGCTTTAGCTCCAAAGGAGATCCTATGTACGAGATCTGGTCACCTTATGAAGAAGCATATCAACCTGAATAATCAGGTTATTTTCGCATGGCAGCAACAGCTTTTTCAGCACATTTTTCACCATCTATAGCGGCAGAAACAATTCCGCCGGCGTAACCCGCACCTTCTCCGCAAGGGTATAATCCTTTGATCTGAACATGTTCTAAGGTCTCCCTGTCCCGTGGAATCCGCACCGGCGAAGAAGTTCTTGATTCGGTGGCATGCACAACCGCATCATTTGTAAAATATCCGCGCATGCTTTTTCCAAATTCCTGGAAACCTTTTTGAAGAGTTTGATAAATAAAATCTGGCAGCACACTTCCCAATTCTACTGAAGTTATTCCGGGTTTATAAGAAGTCTGCGGAAGATCTGCAGACAGCTTTCCGTTGCTAAAATCGACCAGTCGCTGGGCAGGTGCAGCTTGGGTTTTTCCCCCTTCTGTCCAGGCCTTTTGTTCCACATGCTGCTGAAAACGGAGTGCTGCGAGTGGAGAGTTTCCAAAAGCCTTATAATCTTCGGGACGCACCTCAACGACGATTCCCGAATTGGCCGTCGCCTGGTCGCGCCTACTGGGTGACCAGCCATTGGTGACGATCTCACCGGGAGAAGTGGCACAGGGCGCAATGATTCCGCCGGGACACATACAGAAAGAGTAAACTCCCCTGCCCTCCACCTGCTTCACAAGACTATAAGCCGAAGGAGGCAAAAATTCTCCTCTGTCTTCCCTATTGTACTGGATCTTATCAATAAGTGCCTGGGGATGCTCCACCCGTACTCCGAGCGCAAAAGATTTTGCTTCAATATGGATCTCCTTCTCATGCAGTAATTCAAAAATATCTCTCGCAGAATGTCCGGTTGCTAAAATGAGCTTTTTGGCTTGAATTCTGGTGCCGTTCTTTAAAGTCACTCCAGAAATCTCGCTGTTCTTTATTTCAATATCTACCACTCTGGATTCGAACAGCACCTGCCCTCCATGATCAAGAATGGTTTTGGTCATATCCTGAATAATAGCGGGTAACTTATTAGTGCCAATATGAGGGTGCGCCTCCACCAGGATTTCTTTTGTCGCTCCAAAGGCCACAAATAGTTCAAGGATACGCTTTACATCACCACGTTTTTTGCTTCGGGTGTACAATTTTCCGTCAGAATATGTTCCTGCGCCACCTTCCCCAAAACAATAATTGGAATCTTTTTTGACAACATGCTCTATGTTCAGCTTTTTCAGATCTCTTCTGCGCGCCCTTACATCCTTTCCGCGCTCAAGAACAACGGGTTTTTTACCAAGTTCAATACATTTTAAGGCAGCAAAGAGCCCGGCAGGCCCTGCGCCAATGATCACAACCTCTTCAGCATTTGAGACATCCTTATAATCAGGAAGGGAAGCTTGGTTTTCCTCAAAATCCTCCAGCACGAATACCAACAGCCTCAAATTCACTTTTATGGCTTTTTGCCGTGCATCTATACTCCTTTTTAGAATTTCTACATGCGAAATTTCTTCCACGGAAATCCCGGAGTGCTGAGCCACAAAATGTTTTAAAGCCAGGGCATTTCCGGCGATTTCAGGACTTACCTGTAAATTATATTCGTATTGCATAAGGTGTCAAAAATGCTACAAATATAACTGATTCCTTATAGCCTGCCCGAAACTAAAGGCTTTTTAGTTCCTGAGCTTCAGTTAATCTGAAGTTATAAATATATCATCCAGCTCATAGATGCCATTGTAATAATCCCTGTCACTTCCAGTATATTTAAAAGCAACATAGCCAATCCCTTCTGCACACGATAGCGAAACCTTTCCTGAAGAGATCCAGTCCCCAAAGAAATCTGTTCGCTGTGCCACGTAAGCCGACGATAGCGCTCTCCAGGTGGCGCTATAGAAGTTTTCTTCCGTTCCATCCCAATCGGTTGAGAAAAGCACTTCCAAAATGCTATTATTAGCAAAACTTGTTGAAGTTTTAAATTCAAGCACCTCTCCTTCCTGGACATCAAAGTCAATGGGAGGGGTTATGAGCCAGCTTTCGGTTAAATAATCTCCAGATCCGGTCGTCTGCACCCGCGCACTTCTTCCCAAAGATGCGTTGACACCTGTTGCGGTAAAACCTTCCCAGCCTTCAGATCCTTCAGTTACCAAGTTTGTCCATCCATTGCCTTTTATAGGAGTATTGTTCTTTTGACCTTGAAATTCCTCCTTGAAAAGCACATTTTTGCCTGCCTCTGTAGCTCTTCCGCAGTCAAAGGTCTCTGGGTCGCAACGGCCTTCTTCATCAAAATGAACATCTGATGGATGATTTAGATAGATCGTAAAGAAATCATCATAAAAGTCACGCGTCAAAATCCCCTGGAGGCTTCCGGAATTAACCGGAAGTTTCAAAGATTTAAAATTGGCGTATGTGCTCGTGCTAAGCACGAAGGGAAAATCTCCGGTACAACTTTCCACTTTTCGCTCGCCGTCAAATTCGTCGTTTCCCTCACTCGCGTAAGTAACAGGATTTTCATCATTCACCAGCATTTTTGAAAACTGGATATCCTCCAGTTTCACATATAAATTTTCCATACGATCACTAAAATCCACCGCCTTTACAGTCTTTGGCACAATTTCCACAACTTCGGAAGTCCGCAAAATATGCTGCGACAATTGGGACAAAGGAATGGGATCTATTTGCCGGCCGTTCAAAACGCCCAGGCTTACGACTCCGCTTTTTTCACCAATACTCAGTCCTTTCAACTTCAAATATAGTTTCCTGCCAAAATCATAGGTTTCATAATACGACGGCAGATTGATCTGTACTGCCAGCCCGGCAATAGGATCTATCGGTTTATCCTGAACGATCAATTCTTTATAGAAGTTTCCTGCTTTGTCACTGGAAACCACATACACTGCCACGATCACTTCCTGTTCAAAAGTGACAATTTCACCGCCATTTTGAAAATATGCGCCTAAAACGGCATAAAGGTCAGAATTCGTCTCTATGTTCAGCCCTTTAATCACTGCGGAAGGTGGCACCTCAAATTCATCATCAGGCACACAGGATGAGATAGTAAGGCAAAGCAACAATAGGCCTTTCGGGAGTATGCTAAAGCAATTTTTCATAACTGAAATAAATTAAAATCTTACGTAAACATGAGAATAATAGGTGGTTCCATAGCCGTACCAGTACTTTGGCCCAAAAATGGGCTGGTGCCTTTCAAAATCGGCTTTCATGGTTGTATAGTTGGCGTTTCTTGACTGTTCGTAACCGCCGGTTTTATAAATCGTATTCAAAAGGTTATTCACACTGGCGAAAACACCTACATAATATTTGCTCACTCGCCAGGTTTTTCCGCCGGTCATATTCAGGAGAAAGTAGGGATCAAATTGCTCCTGTTTAAGTAATTCTCTTGCGATTGTTTCGTCGTAGTTTAAAAGCGGAAGCCCATCTGCATCTGTCGAGAAATTATAAGTTCGCGTGAGAGGTGCCACATCAAGAAATGCATTTGAAAAATGATTTGCACTGGCTGATACAAACCAGAATTCCGGATCACGATATTCAAAACCCAACTGATAAGCCCGCTGTGGCCCACCGGCTATTTTGTAATTCTTTAGGTGTGAAGTGCCCATGTCAAGTACTTCATCAAAATCATCGGAAGTAAGATAAAGCTTCGGATTATTGCTGTAGAAATATTCTCCCAGCCCGGCTGCTCCCTTTAATTTGATGGTGGAAGTCACCTGTGCTTCCAAACCGAATTCCATTCCAAAATGCCTTTTTTCGATCCCGTTTAAAACCTCCTGTACAAAGGCAGTCGTGGTATTTCTTCCGAGTCCCGAGATCCCATCGGCATAGTAAAAGGAAATTTCGGTGGCATCGGTTACCTGGGCGAAATATCCCGTTAGCCTTGTTTTGACAATAGGAGAACGATAGATATAACTTGCATCTGCAGCCGCTATCTTTTCACTTTGCAGTCCTGTAACCACGTCATTGTTTTGTCGGGAATTTGAAAAGGAATTCCGCAGGTTTGGTGCTTTTGTATAATAGCCTCCATTAATTCCCAGCAAATGCCTGCCTGTAATTTTATACAACAACCCTGATTTTGCTCCATAATCTGTAAAAGAGAGGATACTGCTTTTCCCCAAAGAATTATCAGGAAAATTGCCATTTTGAAAGAATCCTTCCCGCAAATATTGAGTCTGAGATCCTTTGAGTGCCATGAAAAAAACATATTTTTTATAGTTGAATTGCGCCTGGGTAAAAGCATCAAAGACTTCTGCTAAAAACCTGAAATGATATTTGATCTTGTCTCCCTCCACCGCCAGCCGGTTTGGTTGCCGCAAATCACTCTGGGCCTGAGCTCCTTCAGAAAAAGAATCTACATCCAGAAATGCATTTCCGCCTAAAAGATCGAGTATGGCAGCGAAATTCTCACTTTCCATATTTCTATATCCCACAGAGGCATGGAGCAGGATGTTTGGGTCTACCTGACTCTCAAAAATGGTGTTTGCACTAAAGATTTTATCATCATTCCTGTCTTCATACAGCATATAAACAGCGTTGCCGCCCGCAGCCGTATTAAGTAGATTTGCTGAATACATGCTCGCCCAGTCTATTTGCCCATCTTGCTGGAATTCCTGCTGTGCCAGGTAAGCCTCTCTATAATCAGGTTCGACAGGTATTCTCAGAAAATAAGAAGGTAGCTTCTGATAGTAGGCAGGATCTGGGTTGCTGCCACCACCAAGAAAAATATCCAGTCCATCTTCGGAATAAACTGTACTTCCTCCATAATCTAAACGGCTGTTTCCAATCCTTCCGAATTGATAGCCAACATTCGTATTTAGTTTGCTGTTCCTGTTCAACTGCCAAAAATGATTAAGCATTAAAACCGGCTCTTCAACCTTACTCATTCTTGAATTCCTGATTTCTCCATCCTGGTTACCCCAGTAAGAATTGTAGCGGATACCTTTTAAATTATAAACTTCGGAAGTGGCCGGTGAAGTTTTCCCTCTTCTCAAGGGAGTATAAATTCCGCTGAAATTCAGGCTGTGAGAACCGTTGATTTTCTTTTCTACCGAAGCAAAAATTCCATTGCTTTCATAGGTGGTGCCTTCCCTGAAGCTTTCTTCAGCAAAACGACGTGAAACAGAAAAAGTATATGCCCAGCCGTGAAGGTTTAACCCGGAACTGTAACTGCCCATGACCCGACCAGAATAGGTACGATTGGATGTCGCATAGGAAACTTTCCCGCCTTTGGTGTATTCTGAGGCGCGCATGATGATGTTCGTTGTCCCGGCCAGCCCGCCAAAGCTGACTTCAGAAGGGCTAAGACCCATAGAAAAAACCTGGTTGCGCTGTACATCATTTAATCCGCCCCAATTGCTCCATTGCGGCCGGCCGTTGTAAAGCTTATTCATTTCAATACCATTAATCAAAACTTTGCCGTGTTCACTGTCAAAGCCTCGTGGCCGAAAAAAAGAAGCGCTGAAATCGTAGGCCGCAGCATTTAAAAAAACATCCCTGGTTGCCTGTAGCAGTCCGGATACATTATCAAAACCTCCTTCCTCTTCATCCAGTTCATCATCTGCAAGGCTTATGAAACTCGCCTGTTGTTGATCCTGAAGCAAATCAGGTCTTAAAAGAACCACCCCTAATTCTTTTACAGCAACTTCTTCGATGACCACTGTGAATCTTTGGCCAATGTATCCCGGTTTCTCAAAGTTGATAACCTGTTCTCCAACGGGAAGAGGGTGAAAAAGAGTGAATTCACCATTAGAAGATGTAACGCTGAGTATTTCTCCCTGAAGGGAAACAGTTACATTTTCAATAGGAGCATTGGTTGCTGCATTTATTACTATTCCGGTTACTGCCGGCTCCTGAGCCTGCAACAGCATAGTAAAAAAAGTAAATAAAAGAAGGATCCCCTTAGTTTTTAGATTATTCATTTTCAATACAAAGTCTAAAGTGCAGGGGGCGAAAAAATTCCGCCAAACATACACATTTAAATGATATCTTTGACGCTCCCTCAGTATTTTATTTATCTAATTTTCAGAAACTTGCATCTAATGAAGCCATGCCAGACCTGCGGTGTATTTTTGCTGCTTTTCTTGTTTAAACTTTCGGTATTTTCACAGGAAAAAAAAGATTTTCAGATTCAGACAATAGCTTTTTACAACCTTGAAAATTTGTACGATACAGAAGATGATCCTGTAACCTATGATGATGATCGTACGCCACAGGGAAAAGACAACTGGACAGAAGAGATCTACAGGGATAAGCTTCAAAAAATGGCTTTTGCAATACGTAATATAGGTTCAAACATGGTTAGAAATCCGCCTGTGCTACTGGGAGTCTGTGAGGTGGAAAACAGAAAAGTACTGGAAGACCTCATTAATGAGCCACATCTAAAAGATTTCAACTACGGCATCGTACATTATGATTCGCCTGACAGGCGGGGAATTGATGTAGCGCTCTTATATCTCAAAAATGCCTTTTCCCCGCTTCATTCCAAAGCACATGAACTTTTCATTTTTGAGGACGGAAAAAGGGTATACACAAGAGATCAACTGGTGGTCACCGGACTTTTAGAAGGAGAAGAAATACATTTAATTGTCAACCACTGGCCTTCAAGAAGTGGCGGTACCGCAGCAAGTAGTCCTAAAAGAATTGAAGCAGCAAAACTGAATCTTAAGATCATAGATTCCCTGCAACGCAAAGATCCCTACGCAAAAATAATCTCTATGGGTGACTTTAATGACGATCCAACTGATAAAAGCCTTAAGAAAACACTGAGAGCAAAAATGAGCATTGGAGATGTGAATTTAAAAGAAATGTATAATCCCATGGCTGCCATTTTCTCCAGGGGAATAGGCAGTTCTGCCTACAGAGATGGCTGGAACCTGTTTGATCAAATACTTATATCACAGCCTTTCCTGAAAGATGATTATGAAACCTACAGGTTTTTTAAAGCAGGCGTTGGAAATGCAACATATCTCACCACTTCTACAGGACAATACAAGGGTTATCCCTTCCGAAGCTTTGGATATGGTGGCTACACGG
Organism: Salinimicrobium maris; assembly: GCF_049680855.1. NCBI lineage: Bacteria > Pseudomonadati > Bacteroidota > Flavobacteriia > Flavobacteriales > Flavobacteriaceae > Salinimicrobium > Salinimicrobium maris. The sequence goes on from NZ_JBMPGS010000001.1 coordinate 207,065, forward strand.
GAGGATATTCAGATCATTTCCCTGTGTATATTTACCTCATCAGAGACAAAAAAATTACCTCTTCCATTCCTGAAAGAGGTAACTGATATGCTCAGTTTAATTGTTCTTTAGTTAAACCAGGCGGCCCAGGGAATTCTTGAAAGTACGAATAGCAACGCCAGAATGTAAAAAATGGAAAGTGTTTTAAATTTTGCTTTTGAAGTAAGCTTGTCTTTGTGCTTAGAATACCCCATAGTAATCAAAACCACGGCAATGATCATCATTAAAGGGTGTTCCACAAGGTAAAGTCGCAGTGTACTGTCGCCCATTACTTCCCCCATTCCCATTTCTGAAAAGGCATTAAAATAGGGTGCTACAAAATACAGCACGATACCAATCAACAATTGAATATGTGCGGTAATTAAAGTAAATAATGAGATGCGAAAATCATTGGCTCCAAACTCCTTTTTTGATAACCACCCAATAAGAGCATTTACAGAAGCTATTAAAAGGACGAGGACCACAAGGTAGGCCCACCAGGAATGAATAAAGTATACAGTTGAATACATAAATGTAGATTTTACCGTAAAGGTAGTTTTTTTCATAAAAAAAACCGCCCCTTTTAAAGAGGCGGTTCATTAAAATTAGAATATCTGATCAATATCATTCCCAGCGGTTTTCAGCTGCATCACCTCCCCAAATAAGGGTTGCAAGGTATGGATTATCAATAAAAGGATTTCTGTTGCCCTGTGCGGCTTCAATCACTTCCTGGCGTTGCAGTTCAAAAGCTGAAACAGGATCTTCGGCATTCCACTTTAAAAACAGCTCAATACTTCCCACTTTGGAGAAGGACTGCCCGTAACGAACGTTTAGGTACATGATCATCCTCGCGACATCTCCTTTCCATTCATCACCGGGATACCACTCATCATCTCCTACCAGGCCGTAATTTCCGCTACCATCGGTGTAGGGATAATTTAGGCGAAGAGAATTGATGCTGGCATCGGCAACTCTGAGATGATGGAGATCTGCCACTGCAAGATCTGAAGTTAATCTTGACTGCGGATAGATATGTTCTGTATTAAAAGTTTGAGTTTCATAATCATTAGAACCCGATGTATATTCTCTCCAATATCTTTCCTCTCCGGAATACATCAAAACCACATTTTCCGGATTCTCCAGGCTGGCATCTGCCTCATAAAGATAATCATGTCTGTCTGTATAAGAAAGCAGTACCGTGTGTTTATCTGAAGTGAGATCGCTGATGTACTGAAGATTTGTTTCAGCATTCGTCGAAAAGGCAAAATTCCTGTAGTAGTCCTGAAGATCGGCAGGAATATTAAAACTAACGGGATCAACAACAGTAACAGTAACCGTTGCTGTCACACATGTAGCATTTGGCGTGTCATCATCACAGAGTGAGTACTCAAAAGAATCTTCTCCTAAAAAGCCATTTTGGGGTGTATAGGTAACGGTTCCGTCATCATTAAGAACAACGGTTCCCGCAGTCGCCGAAGCGTTCACAGAAGTTATGACAGCATCATCAACAGGATTATCGTTCTCCAGCAGATCGTCTATTACCAGCCCCGTATTTTCCGAAGAAACAATGACAGAATCATTGGCAGCTACGGGAGTGCCTTCATCAACTACGTTTACAGTGATCGTGGCACTTACACAGGTTGGTGTTTCATCGTCGTCACAAATTGTATAAGTAAAAGAATCTTCTCCCACAAAACCATCGGCAGGAGTGTAAGTAATATTACCGTTTTCTTCCAGAACAGCGGTACCGCTGGCACCTTCCATATCTATGGATTCAACTTCAGCATTGTCCAGTAGCTGGTCGTTATCAAGATAACTCCTGATCGTTAAAGTATTATCTTCCTTTATTTCGTAGGAATCATCTTCAGCAACAGGCGAAGCTGCGGTAATAGCAATGGTTACCTGTGCCGTTGAACAATTGCGGGTAGCTGCGTTGTCACAAATGGTGTATGAAAAGAAGTCTTCACCCATATAGTCCTGTGGTGGTGTGTAGGTGTAAGTACCATCACGATTGTCTTCAATAGAACCGCCTTCTTCACTCTCTGCATCAAAATCTGTAATTCTTGCGTATTCAAAGACAGTATCATTGTCGAGTAGATCGTCGGCATCAATGATAAGATCTGAATTCTCAGCAGTTGAAAGATCATCATCTACTGCCACCGGTACATCCACTCCTGGCTCTGGATTTATGGGTTCATCGCGACTGTCGTCATCCTTGCTGCACCCCAACAGGCTAATTGTTAAAAGTGCTAAATAAAAAACCTTCTTCATTTATTTCTCTTTCTGTTAAAACTTATTTCTAAAGTGTCAATTCCAGGTTAATTTAAACAAAAACCTCTTACCCATGGACAGGATAAGAGGTTTTCGCTCATTCAACAATATAGGTTTTTACTAAACACGTACCCATGCATCACCTTCTTTTATAAGGCTTACTTGCTCGGTAGTATTTGTTCCATTATAGATATCAAAAGTAAGAACATATTTCTGTCCTTCTTCAGCATTTGGAGCTAACCTGTTATCAAGCAACGCACTCATGGCTTCCAGGATCATTTCATCTGTCCACTGGTTTCTATTTCCTGGTCTTCTGTCAAAGTTGTTATAGTTACCAACACTCCATGATGGATCTGGATATATTTCTGAAAAATATTCCCCAATGAAGGCATAGTCTCCTGGAGCGAGTGTATGAGTAATGGTATTATCAACTACCCAGGCATTACCATCATGACCAAACTGTAAGGTCTGCTCGATAACGCTTGGAATAGCATTCCACTCTCCGTCTTCCAAAACGTAATTAACATATTCAGTTGAAGTTCCTTCGCCGCTTGTATAAAGATCAAAAGCTACAGCCATGAAATCTCCTTCTTGCGCATATGGAAACTCTCTTCCAAGATAGATACCAATCTTGTACATTGCTTCTTCCTCATCGCCAAAGTTAGAATAGCTTTGTCCCATTTCTGTATAAGCTTCAGAATCCAGAGTGAAAGGAACATTCCACATTGAATTTGTGTAAGCAAACACCCTTGTTTCCTGAATCACAGAAGTATTAGACTCTTCGTTATAGACATATCCATCCTCGGTTAGAGCAACAGCTCTTGAAGTTGTAGAAACACCTGCATCGTATATGTCAAATTCCACGATGAACTCAGCTCCAACTTCCGCTGAAGGGTATTGTTCCATCAATACATCATTGATCACTTCTAGAAGCATTGCTTCGCTCCAGTAGTTATCACCTTCCTGAATAGCAAAACTTCCATATTGAGCAACGTTTGCCGCAGGAGCAGGATAAACATCTGCATACTCTGTACCGGCCATTTCATAATCTGCATCGGTGAATGTGTATGATTCCGCACTGTCTACAGCTATATAAACATTTCCATCATACTGAACAGTCATACTCTCTGACCCTGAGTCTCCATCATAGATTGGATAAGAAACGTTGTAGGTTTGTCCTTCAACTCCATCATAGTTTTCAGATAGAACAACGTTAATGGCTTCAAGGATCATTTCATTGCTCCAGTAAGCATCATTTGTTTCCCTTCTTTCAAAATTATTGTATTGCGCAGCACTTGAAGCTTGATCTGCATACTTTTCTTCCAATTCTTCTTTAACCAGGTCAAAGTCGTCATTATCAAAAGCATACATAATCTCATCTGCAACGATACGGTATGTCAGCTCTACATAATCACCTTCTTCAGCCAACGGGAACTCGTACCCAAGAAAATCTTGAATCTCTCCCATGCTTGAGAAGTAATCTTCTGAAAGACCTACTGCCTCATAACCTGCTGCAGTCACCTCAGCATCTTCTACTCTAAGTGGGTCGTAAAGATCAAAAGTTACCTGTGCCAATGAACCTTCTCCCCATATAGGAAAATTATTCGTTAAAAACCCAGGAATCATTGCTCTTGCATCCTCAAGGGAACTAAAGTTTCCAAAATTAAGTTCAAGGGCTTCATAATCCTCATCTGTGAACTCGTATTCTTCAACACCCTGCACCGGCATAGCATCTATTGAAGCATCTGCTTCCTCATGGATGTCTTCCATGGGCTCACAACTCGTAAAAGCTGCTCCCACTAGCATCATTAATAAATAAATGGACTTTTTCATTTTCGTTTTTTTAGAAGTTAATTTTGGCTCCAATATTGAAAGTTCTTCCGAAACCATAGTAAACACCGTCATTTCTTCCACCTCGTGCGATAGAAAGGTATTCTGTATCCAGCATGTTATAAACATTCCCTATAAGCATCGCCTCAAAATCTCCAAGATCGAATTTATGTGTCAATCCTAAATCTACTAAACCATATGCAGGCAGTTCCCAGGATTGTCCAAGTTCACTCGTACTTCTTGTTTCTGGATCAAATTCTCCGTAAAGGTTATCAAAGTAGTTCCAGTTCGCTCTAAGGTGAGTTCCTTCCATCACTTCATAGTCTGCACCTGCAGCAAAAGTAGTTTGTGCAGATCCTCCAACTTTAAGACCTTCAATAAAAAGATCAATAGTTGTTACAAGGTTTTGCTCTTCGTCATAGATATCAACGTTTCTAATATCATTTCTCCAGGTCCAGTCTCCAACAGAAGCCATACCATTTAAAGTAAGGTTTTCCATAGGACGGTAGTTAAACTCAAGTTCAACTCCTTGGTGAAGTGCATTAAGACCTAAGATGTTTGCAGACCCTGTAGTGTTATCAGGGTTTTGAAATCTTTGAACGAGGGTTTTATCATTCCATACCGTTCTATACACGTTTAAATCTGCCCTAAAGTTTGAGCTTCGATAACCATATCCAAGTTCAGCACTAAAGATCTTTTGATTCTTAGCATCTTCGTTCAAATCATTTGCAAAATTTAAGAAAACTGCATTAGAGAAAGGTGCTTTTTCAAAGTAACCAATGTTAGCAAATACATTATTGTTACTGTCAATGTTAAAGTTAGCACCACCTTTTGCACTGTAGCCAAGAAAATGTTGATAATCTGTTTCCTGTAAAGGATCGGAATCTAAATAGTTGAAAAAATCTTTTCTTTTATAAGAAGTATTAGAACCAGCTACTGTTACAAAAGCTGATAATTGATCATCTGAATATTCAGCCTGAGCAAAAAGTCCTTCCCAAAGTACTGTTCCTATATCGTGGTAATCAATAATGTCTCCAACCTGTGCAGCATTGAAAGGGTTGTTCTCATCATCTTCATCAAGAACATAACGTCCTCCCAAAAGATCTGTCACTTCTGTATAATGTTCTCCCTGGTAATATCTAAAGTCAACGCCACCGGTGAATTCTACGTTCTCCAAAATTTCAGATGAAAGGGTAGAAAGAACACCGTACCATTCGTGATTGTTTCTTGAAGCCCTTAAATAAGTCTCAGATCCAAGTGCTCCTTGTGCTACGTTCTCGTCAACAATAAGATCTACATTTACAGGCTGAAGGTATCCATCTCGGTAAGGCGAAGGATCATTAGCGGTACCAAGTCCAAACTTGTTTACACCACCGTAACCACCACCCCCTCCAGTTCCAAAGGAAGCGTAAACAGAAGTAGACAATTGAGTATCTTCAGAAATATCCCAGTAATGGTTAAGAGACATTTGTGGTTTGTGGTAGAAGTTATCTTCAATATGAATCACCTCGCCATTTTTATAACCCCAGTCTGCATTAAAACGGGTTCCGCTTTCGCTCATCCTGTAGATATCAATAGGCTGTGCGTTTTGACGTTGCCCGTGATGTTGTTGCGCCCCAAAAGCTGTGAAAGACAATTGGTGACTATCAGAAAAATCTTTAGCTATATTCACAAAATAGGAGAAACCACTAAATTCGGTTCCATCCACATATCCATCTCCTGTTGTTCTGGCACCGGAAACAGTTGCAGCCCAACCATTATCCATTTTTCCGGTAGAAACAGTTGCAGAAACCTTTTCATATCCGTCGTTACCTATAGAATACATAACAGCCCCACCTTCTTCCTGGTCTGTTGTTCTGGTCACAATATTAATAGTACCACCAATAGAAGGTACAGCTACTTTAGAAGCTCCAAGACCTCTTTGCACCTGCATAAATCTTGTAACATCTGAAAGACCTGCCCAGTTACTCCAGTAAACGCGACCGTTTTCCATGTCATTTACAGGAATACCATTGATCAAAACAGCAATATTCTCAGATTCAAAACCTCTCAACCTGATTTCTGAATCTCCAAAACCACCACCACCTTTGGTCGCATAGACACCCGGAGTAGATTTAAGGATTTCAGGAAACTCCTGGTTTCCTAATTTAGTTTCGATGGCTTCAGCTTGAATAGTTGAAACTGCTACAGGAGTCTTCCTGTCAATTGCAATAGAATAAGTAGTAATAACAACTTCATCCAAAGCGTCGGCATCTGGCGCAAGTAAAATACGACCAAGATCAATTGTTTGTCCATTTGCTACTGAAAATGGAATACTTTTTCTTTCAAAGCCAAGAAAAGTGATGTCAATTGTGCCTGTTGCCTGATCAACTTCCAGACTGAATTGCCCGTCAAAATCTGTTACTCCACCAGTAGTGGTGCCCTGAACCGATACGTTGGCACCAGGAAGGGGAGCATCCATTTGAGCGTCTATTACTGTTCCCGTAATAGTACCCTGAGCAAAAATTGTAGCTGTTGCAAAGAACAACGCCATTGCTAATAATTTCCTCATTGTGTAATTTGTTAGTTTGAGTTTTAAAAGTTGATGCAAAAGAACACATTTCCTGAAAAACATCCTTTAACTGAACGTTAAGATTTTTCCTCAAAGGATTTCGTTAACAACTTTATCTCAAAATCACGCAAATTACTAAAAATCAAAAACTTAAACCTTGTGCGGCTAGAAACTTAAATTATATCTCTTCGCTTAGGAAAAATTTTAACATTTTTGAAGTAGAAGAATCGTGCTGCCCAACGTCATTTCCATCAATTTCTTTCAAGATATTCGTTGCCAATTGCTTACCCAATTCCACACCCCACTGGTCATAACTATAAATATTCCAAATCACTCCCTGCACGAAAATTTTGTGCTCATATAAAGCAATTAATTTCCCTAAGCTTGCGGGGGTTAACTTATCAATAAGAATGCTGGTTGTAGGTTTATTCCCTTCAAAAACCTTAAAAGGTGCAAGCGAATTAATTTCTTCCGAAGAAAGATTCTTGGATCTTAACTCCTGCTCTACAACATCTCTGCTTTTCCCTTGTAACAATGCTTCAGTTTGGGCAAAATAATTTGCCATAAGCTTGTTGTGGTGATTAGCATCTTCAAAAAGGGACTTTTTGAAGCCAATAAATTCCGCGGGAATCAATTTTGTCCCCTGGTGAATCAACTGGAAGAATGCATGTTGAGAGTTGGTTCCCGGTTCTCCCCAAATTAAAGTTCCGGTTTCATAATCTACTTTTTCTCCGTTTCGATCTACGCTTTTCCCGTTACTTTCCATGATCGCCTGCTGAAGATATGCCGGCAACCTGTGAAGATACTGGGAGTAAGGAATAACAGCTTCAGACTCTGCCTTGAAAAAGTTATTATACCAGATAGTCAAAAGTGCCATTTGAACAGGGATATTTTTTTCAAAAGAACTTTCTTTGAAATGAACATCCATTGCGTGTGCTCCTTTTAGAAGCGCATCAAAATTTTCGAAACCTATAGAAAGGCTAATGGATAAACCAACTGCACTCCAAAGAGAAAATCTTCCTCCTACCCAATCCCACATAGGGAAAATATTCTCACTATCAATTCCGAACTCCAGAACAGCTTTCACATTACTTGAAACTGCTACAAAATGCTTTGCAACAGCCTCTTTCGGAGCTTTTTTTGTGAACCAGTCCCTAATAGTACTCGCATTAGATAAAGTTTCCTGTGTAGACCATGATTTGGAAACCACCACAAACAAAGTAGTTTCAGGATTAAGGTTTTTGATGGTTTGATGCACGTGATCTCCATCTACATTAGAAACATAATGAACCTTCAGGTGGTTCTTGTAATATTCAAGTGCTTCGGTGATCATTACAGGACCAAGGTCAGATCCTCCAATCCCAATATTTACTACATCTGTAAAAGCCTTGCCAGAATACCCTTTTTGACTACCCTCTACAACGGCATTTGTAAAAGATGCAATTTTTTCTTTTACCTCATAAACTTCAGAAATAATATTCTTTCCGTCTACTTCAACATTCGCATCTTTCTCCTCTCTTAAGGCGGTATGAAGCACAGAACGACCTTCGGTTCTATTAATCGCTTCTCCTGAAAAATAGGCGTCTATTGCCTCTTTCAGCTTCACTTCTTCAGCTAAAGAAAGCAGGTGTGACTGCGTATCTTTATCTATTAAATTTTTACTGAAATCTACATAAAAATCTTCCCATTGAATCTTGAAATCCTCTGCACGACCTGGATCTTTTTCAAAAAGCTCCTTCATTTTGAAATCCTGCGCGGTTTTAAAATGTTCCTTCAGTTTATTCCAGGCGTTTGTATGGGTAGGATTAATATTCTTCATTCGATTATATATTTTTAAATTCGATTTTACCTAATTCTGCTTTCAGTGGCTCAATAGCAGCAAAATACGATGGCTTTAACTTATCATCAATAGGTTCTGCAGACGGAAGGTTCTGGCGAAATGGATCTCTCTGCACCCCGTTCACCCAAAATCTATAGCAAACATGCGGACCTGTAGCCAGCCCTGTACTGCCCACGTATCCAATGATGTCTCCCTGCTTCACACGCTGTCCCTGTTTTACTGCTCGTTTCGACATGTGAAGGTATTGGGTTGTATATGTATTGTTGTGTTTGATTTTTACATAGTTCCCATTACCACCGGTATAGCTTGAAGCAATCACCACCCCATTGGCAGTACTCCAAATGGGCGTACCATGAGGCGCGGCATAATCTGTACCCTTATGAGCCTTCCATCTCTTTTGTACCGGATGGTACCTGCGTGGGCTAAACCTTGACGAAATCCTGCTATAGTTTAAAGGCGCCTTAAGAAAGAAACTTTGCAAAGGGCGGGCTTCTTCATCATAAAAATCACCATCAAGCGCAGTAGAATCTGCTTTGTAGTTAAAAGCATAATAAGGTTTATCCTGGTGCACAAAAACAGAAGCTTCTATATTCTCAATGCCGGCATAAATAGTGTCATTAATATACTTCTCATTAAATACAAGTTTGAAACGGTCACCTTTTTGAAGTCTGAAGAAATCTATACTCCACTGGTAAATATTGCTAAGCTCATGTGTAAGGAGAAAATTAAGGCCTTCACTTTCCACAGCCTCAGAAAGACTGGAAGTAATCACTCCCGAAACCGCACGCTGCTTAATTGTCACCGGCTTTTCTGCCTTGTAGGCAGCAATACTATCTCCGGTATTCACGACAGTATATTCTATTTTATCATTTTCATAAATAAAGGCCTGCGGAGTTTGAGCAGAATCTTTCGCCTTCAGAATAACATAAGGTTTGCCAAGAACAATTCTGCGAGGATCAAAAACATCTTTTACTTCCTGCACGATTTCAAAAACTTTCCCGTGACCAATTCCATGACTAATTAGGATATTTCCAAAACTGTCTCCGCGTCTAATGGTATCCCTCACGACCACAAAATCATTAAGGGAAAATCCAAATTCTTTAATTTCAGGAACCGGTTTTTCTTCAATAATTTCAGCTATTTCAGCTTTTCGCACTTCATCACTACAGGCCGTAAAAGCCAACAACATTACTAGCAGGTAACTAAATCTCTTCAACTTATTTTTATTTTTTATTATTAAATGTTTGTTCCACCCATTCTTTACCCCATGTTTTTAATTCATCTTCACTCCACAACTGCGGAAAAAAAGAAATTCGCTGAAAACTAGGGGGCAAAAATTCTTTCCAGTTTGTTCCTCCTGTCGCCGGTGCAACAGATTTGTCTTTGCTTATCAAATATCTTTGCGCAGCGCCAATGTGTACAAGCAACCAGTTAACATTGACTGCAGTGTCCAAATTACGCAACGCGGCAATTAATTCTTTATTGTTTTTATCTTCGGAAGAAAGCTGTTCATATTTGTGAAAAAGGGTACTTTCCCTGTGCTCTTTAGCGATTCTAAGAAACCGATGTGTATATCTTTTTTCGAACTGCTTCAGCGTGAGCGTCTTCTCTCCCGTAGAAAGATCTGTAGCGCCTCTTTTCCAGTAAATATTTTCAAATAGGTTCTCAACATCTGCATTTTCATCCAGCTCTTCACGAACTTCAGTATGAACAAGATTCCGAAGAGGTGTACTAAAGAGTTCGATCATTCGAAATTGAGCGGACTGGAATCCACTCGCAGGTAAAAGAGCCATCCGGAATTTGATGAACTGCTCACGCTCCATTCCCCGTATCATCACGTCAAATGAATCGGTCAAAATGCGAAAATAACGAATGATCCTGTGCAACTTTGCTGTAAAAAATTCAGCAGTAAGATCTTCGGCTTCAATTATTTGTTTCTGCTCATGAATAACGAGCTTAAAATAAAGCTCGGTAATTTGGTGATATCCTATGAATATTTCTTCGTCAGGAAAATGCGTAAGCGGTTTTTGAAGGCTTAAAAGCGTGTCTAGATTGATGTAATCCCAATAGGTAAGGTAGCGATCATAGAGCAAACCGTCAAGATAAGAACCCAGATCCTGCCCCGAGTTTTTGAACTTCTCTTCCAGCTGAAAAACTTTCTCAGCAATTTCGGGTTTAATTTCCCTCATTTTTAATCCATTATTATCCGAAGAGGATGTTTTAGCCCTTTAAAGGCATCAATATCTGCATCAAGAGAGCCAACTGCTAATTTCGCTTTTATTTTAATGGGCATCCTATTTTCATCGTCACTTACCCAAATGGTAAGGCTTTCTTTTTCTTTAAAAACCCTTCCCGCCATCACGTAGGGTCGAAATTTAAGCGCAGTAATTTTCCCAATTTTTGAATCAATTACCTCCCGCCCCAGAAATCTTAACTGAAAATCGAAATTTTCATCATCAAAAAACATGTTCAAATCCATAACATCTCCTTCCTGCAGGTCTTCTACGTCAAGATTGTTGCGAAGGTAATAAAATGCTGAAAGCATATCATGAACATCATCCTTTACAGGATATCTTTTTTCGGTATTGCGCTTCCTGTCAAAAACCAGCGCCTCTTTGTCTTTATGATCAAAATCTATCACAATGTCTCGTGTGTGACCGCCTTCATCAATTTGCCGGATAAATTTGTAAGGTGCCCCAGAATATTTATTGAAGTAAGATTCGTAATTATCCTTTACCTTAAAAAACCAGTGAACAGCTCCGGCTGATTTTCCTGTTCCTACCACATGGTATACAGGATTATTCTTATACTTTGATTCGTTGACTTCAAGGGTGGCATAACCCGCATCTAAAATTCCATAGTGTATCCTAAACCTAAACCATTCACCGTCCTGAAATGCCTGGTGCGATTGTGCACTTCCAACATAGGTTAAAAGGAGCAAAACAACTGTAACTATTTTCTTCATTCATTATAGATTAGATGGGCTTTGCTCAAGAATTACAATTTCTATTCCAAATGTATTCAAAAGAAAAAACCCTGTCAAATAACGACAGGGTTTTTAATCTTATTAACCAACTAAAACTTAAATTATGAAAAAAAAATTTTCATTTTACAATTCTGGTAACCACTCCAAAATTGCGGTGCAAAAGTCTCATATTTCTACATTACCTGCAATATAAAAATTTACTTTAACTAAAAATTAGTCAATAAATCATCATATTGATGTTGTGGTTAATACATTCTCTCAATAATGCATAAATTTACAGGGTTCCCCGTAAATTTTGTTCTCTTTCAATAGCTTCAAAAAGTGCTTTAAAATTACCTTTTCCAAAAGATTGAGCACCTTTTCGCTGAATAATTTCAAAAAACATAGTAGGACGATCCAGAACCGGTTTCGTAAATATTTGCAGAAGATAACCTTCATCGTCACGGTCAATTAACACTCCAAGCTCTCTTAAAGGCTCAAGATCCTCATCGATTTCCCCTACACGATCAAGAACATCATCATAATAAGTATCGGGAACATGTAAGAATTCAACTCCGCGATCCCGCAGGTTTGTTACTGTTTCTATGATATTATCTGTAGCTACAGCAATATGCTGCACTCCCGCTCCATGGTAAAAATCTATGTATTCTTCGATCTGAGATTTCTTTTTACCTGTTGCCGGCTCATTGATAGGGAATTTAATTCTTCCATTTCCATTGCTCATTACCTTACTCATAAGAGCAGTATAATCTGTAGAAATATCTTTATCATCAAAAGAGACCAGCTGTGCGAATCCCATAACTTTAGCATAGAATTCACACCATTTGTTCATTTCGTTCCAGCCTACGTTTCCTACCATATGGTCAATGTATTTTAAACCAACGGGTTTTGTGCTGAAATTAGGCTTATACTCTTTGTACCCAGGCATAAAAGCTCCCGAGTAATTCTTTCTCTCCACAAACATATGTATCGTCTCTCCATACGTATGGATTCCTGAAAGAACTACCTGCCCGTGTTCATCTTTAATTTCGTAGGGTTCTACGTATGATTTTGCCCCACGTTTAGTCGTTTCTTCATAACTCTTACGCGCATCATCCACCCACAAGGCAACAATTTTCACTCCGTCGCCGTGCTTGTCTATATGTGCATTGATCTCGCCGCCAGGCTGGATTGGGGAAGTAAGCACCAGCCTTATTTTACCCTGCTGAAGCACGTAAGAAACCCTGTCTTTACTTCCGGTTTCCAAACCTGAATAGGCCACAGGTTGAAACCCCCAGGCCTGTTGATAATAATAGGCTGCCTGCTTGGCATTTCCTACGTACAGTTCTACAAAATCTGTTCCCAGCAATGGCAAAAAGTCTTCTGCCTGTGGTACTGTTTTCTTAAGTTCGGTTGTATTTTCTGTTGACATAATTTTTATTTCTTTCCGCCTTGCGGAATTGATTTTAATTTAAATTTTTAATGCTCCAGCCAGGACTGGTGATAAGTTTCATCGGCAATTTTCATGGCTTCCTCGGTAACCATCAAAGGTTTAAAAGTATCTACCATGACCGCCAGTTCTTCTGTTTTGGTTTGACCTATACTTCTCTCTACGGCTCCCGGATGCGGCCCATGCGGAATTCCCGCCGGGTGCAGCGAAATATGACCAGCTTCAATATCATTCCGGCTCATAAAATCGCCATCCACATAGTAAAGCACCTCATCACTGTCAATATTACTATGATTATACGGCGCCGGAATACTCTCCGGGTGATAATCATATAACCTGGGACAAAAAGAACAAACCACAAAAGCATCGGTTTCAAAATTTTGATGCACCGGTGGCGGTTGATGGATTCTTCCTGTAATGGGTTCAAAGTCATGTATGGAAAAGGCATAGGGATAATTGTACCCGTCATAACCCACCACATCAAAAGGATGTGAAGCATAGATCATATCGAAGATCCTTCCTTTTTTCTTGATTTTAATAAGAAAATCACCGTTCTCATTATTGGTTTCAAGCTCGTAAGGCTGGCGAATATCTCTTTCAGAAAAAGGAGAATGTTCCTGCAACTGTCCAAAATAATTGCGGTATTTTTTAGGGGTGTAAATGGGTCGTCGTGATTCTACGATAAATAACCGGTTCACCTCATCATCAAAATCCAATTTATAAATGGTACCTCTGGGAATTACTAAGTAATCGCCATACTTAAAATCCAGATTTCCCAGGTGCGTCCTTAATTTTCCACTTCCTTTATGAACAAATAGCAGTTCGTCGGAATCTGAATTTTTATAAAAGTATTCTGTAGTAGATTGTTGCGGAGCAGCCAGAACGATATCCACATCTGAATTGCTGAGTACCACCTTCCGACTTTCAAGATAATCAGGTTCCGGTTTCACCTGGAAACCCTTAAACCTGTAAGATTGAATGTTGTCTTCTTTTGCTATTTTTGGGCGTACATCATAACTACCCTTTATTTCCTTCACCTGCGTTGGCCGCTGTTCATGGTACATATTAGAAGACATTCCATCAAAACCAATAGTTCCAAACAGCTGTTCATAATACAAGCTGCCATCGGGTTTTTTAAAAATGGTATGTCTTTTTGGAGGGATCTTTCCTAGTTTATGATAAAATGGCATAATTGGAGTTTTAACTGAAAACGTTTTCGTGACTTGTAAAGAGAAACCAGACATCCGCTTTCGCTTAGTTACAAATATCGGAAAATTTTGTGTGATTTATAATTAAAGAAATCTAAAACCAGAAACCTATACTAAAATACCAGTGACTGTTTCTGGTATCTGGTGAATAGGAATATTTCGCCTCAATAGGCCCCATAAAAGTTTCCAGTGCATAACCTAAAGCGTAGCCGGAATATTTGGGTAAAGAGAACCATTTTCCGCTTCCGTAGAGATCATTATCCACGTTTGCAAAATTAGCGCTTGCCACCAGGTGATTTTTTCTAAAAATCTCATAATCCAGCTCTACCATGCTTTTCACATAACTGTCACCAGAGAGTTCCAGGAAATCATACCCGTAGAAAGGGAAAATATTATTGATAAAATCATTCCCGTAGCCACCCAGCAGGAAGTGCAAAGAATTGCTGCTGTTCTTTCCAAAATGGAATCCTGTGCCCGTCGAAAGCCTGGTGGTAAACCTCCTGCTTGGTGAAAATGCATATCCTAAATCCCCTTTTACGATAGAAAATTCTGAAAAGTCTTCATTATAATCTGAAGACAGCAGGTACAAGTGAAAATCTCCATTAAAATAAAATCCGCTTCCGGGGAAAAACCTGTTGTCATAGCTGTCAAACTTGAGGTAGCTGAAAGTACTGAAATAACTGCTCCTGTCAAAAACAGTAGAAGGCACAGTACTTTCAGAGTCACTAATGGTTTCTGAAGAAACCTCCAGAAACTTATGTTCCGCTCCTACTCCAATAGAAAAAACCTGCTCAAACAGGGTTTCAAAATATAATTGGTTTGTAACATCCTTATAATCTATGGAAATCCTATTAAGGTTGATTTGGGAAAATTGGGGAGAGGTTTCGGTAAAATCAATGCCTACACTTTTATTAAAGCTGTTATACCTGGACCTTACGCCCACGCTCCAGTAATATCCCTTATCCCAGTAATATTCAAAATTATACCTGAAGTTATCTCCTAAAACTACATCTAAAGAAGCCAGATCGTTTGTAAACAAAAGACTTTTACGGGTAAGATTGACCAACGCCCCGCTTTTATATAGATCATCGTAATGCAGTGCCATTTGGAGAAAGGTCTTATTTACTTTTTCCTCCAAATCAAGCTCCATCACATACCCACCATTCAACGGAATCAATTTGTAATTCACCCTATTGAAGTTTCCTGTAGCCGATAAATTATTAATCCCCAAAACAAAGCTTCTGTAAGACACTTTTGAAGGGTAACGAATTTTGAGCTTCCCAAGCACGTATGCCCGGGGATAGGAATGATTTCCAGTAATGCGTATATCTGCGATGTATAAACTGTCAACTTCTTTGATCACCAGCTGCTCCCTAGGCTCCTTTTTCTGTAAGCGGGCGATTTCCTGTAGTTCGTTCAACTTTTTGCGGGCCGCCTCTTCGCCGGCATCAATTATTTTTCTTCCGCGGTCAAAAGACATTACTCCAAAAGGCGCGATGGGCGGATCAATATAAACATCGGTCTCTTCCACCTTTTCTTTCATGTCTTTCACGGTTCGGAAGTTGCTTATCTGGGTGAGGATCTCAAACGCGGAAGAAAGATCATCCCTTCCCGATAAACTATCCTGAACATCTACGCCAATAATAATATCGGCGCCTCTCTTCCTCATTTCTTCTACAGGAAAATTGTTGACTACACCCCCATCTGTCAGCAGTTTTCCATTTACGATCACGGGGCTGAATAAAGTGGGAATAGCAGAACTAGCCAACACAGCCTGCGGCAAATGGCCACTATCTAAGATCACTTCTTCGCCGGTTTCCACGTTTGTGGCGACACAAAAAAAAGGAATGGGCAGTTCTTCAAAGTTGTTACGATCTGCGAGGTGAAGCGTAAGTTCAGACATCATATTATATACATTCTGCCCGCGGGATATCCCCGACGGAAAAGAAATATGAAAATTATCAAAAGGCAACCTTACGGCATATTTTTCAGCATCATTTCTTTCATAGAAAGTGCGCGAACCGCGTGGCAATTCATCCTGGATAAGAACGTTAAAATTTGTCATTTCAAAGATACTGTCCAGCTGCTGTGCCGAATAACCTGCAGCATAGAGAGAACCCACAATAGCACCCATACTTGTGCCGCCAATGTAATCTATTTGCACCCCGGCTTCCTCCAGCACTTTTAAGGCCCCAATATGAGCCAGTCCCTTTGCGCCACCACCACTTAAAACAAGGCCTACCTTAGGATCTCCCTTCTCCTGCGAAAAAGCGATACAGCTGAAGAACAGAAAAAGAAAAGATACCTTTTTTATCATTTTTCGTGGTAATGCTTATAGACGATCCCCGCTTTGGATTTTCCCACCACTGCAGCAAGTTCATCCATACTTGCCTGTTTTACCCTCTTTAAAGATCGGAAATTCTTTAGCAATTCCACCACCGTTTTTTCTCCAATCCCCGCAATGGTTTCCAGTTCTGTATTTAACGCGGTACTACTGCGTTTGTTCCTGTGAAAAGTAATCCCGAAGCGGTGCGCTTCATTCCGAAGGTGCTGAATAATTTTTAAAGACTCAGATTTTTTATCAAGATAAAGCGGAATAGAGTCCCCGGGATAAAAGATCTCCTCCAGGCGTTTGGCTATTCCAATGATCGCAATTTTTCCTCGTAAATCCAGAACTTCCAGCGCCTTTACTGCGGAGGAAAGCTGGCCTTTCCCGCCATCTACAATAATCAACTGTGGCAAAGGCTCTCCTTCTTCCAGCAGTCTGCGATAGCGCCTAAACACCACTTCTTCCATAGAAGCAAAGTCATTAGGCCCTTCTACCGACTTTATATTAAATTTTCGATAGTCTTTTTTGCTGGGCTTGCCATCTTTGAAAACCACACAGGCAGCCACAGGATTAGACCCCTGGATGTTGGAATTATCAAAACATTCTATATGCCGCGGTTCCTCTTTAAGCCTCAAATCCTTTTTCATCTGTGCCATGATCCTTTTCACATGCCTGTCGGGATCAACGATCTTCATTTGCTTAAAACGCTCCTGCCTAAAATATTTTGCATTTCGGGTAGAGAGATCCACAATTTGCTTTTTATCCCCCAGTTTTGGAATGGTCACTTTAATATCCTCTCCCACATCTACCTTAAAAGGCACATAAATTTCGCGGGTATGAGAATTAAAGCGCTGCCGGATTTCAGTAATTCCAAGTTCAAGAAGTTCCTGCTCTGTTTCGTCCAGCTTCTTTTTCATTTCAATGGTATGCGCCCGTATAATAGCGCCATGAGACAGCTGCAGAAAGTTCACATAACCATACTCTTCATCTGTCACAATAGAAAATACATCTACGTTATTGATCTTGGGATTTACCACAGTAGATTTAGACTGGTAGTTCTCTAAAACATCAATTTTTGATTTGATTTTTTGAGCTTCTTCAAATTCCATCTTTTCTGCATGCAGCTTCATTTGCTGCCGAAAACCTTGCAAGGAATCTTTAAAATTCCCTTTGACGATTTGCCGTATTGCGTCAATCTTTTTTAGGTACTCCTCCTCGGCCTCGTTAGCTTCACAAGGCCCCTGGCAATTACCCAGGTGATATTCCAGGCACACTTTGTATTTTCCGTTCCTTATTTTTTCTTCAGAAAGGTCATAATTACAGGTCCTTAGTTGATAAAGCCCCTTGATGAGATCCAGCAAAGTGTTCACCGTTTTAAAACTGGTGTAGGGCCCATAATATTCACTCCCGTCCTTTACAAGACGGCGTGTAGGAAAAACCCGTGGAAAACGTTCATTTTTGATGCATATCCAGGGATAGGTTTTATCATCCTTCAGCATCACATTGAAGCGTGGCTGTAATTTTTTGATAAGATTGTTCTCCAGCAACAAAGCATCTGTTTCTGAAGAGACCACGATATGCCTTATCTCGTGAATCTTCTTTACCATGACCCGAATACGCTGACTGTCATTGTTCTTGGTAAAATAAGAAGTGACGCGTTTTTTAAGGTTTTTGGCTTTTCCTACGTAAAGAATCTTTCCGTTCTTGTCGAAATACTGGTATACGCCCGGGCTCTCGGGAAGGGTTTTTAACTGTAGTTCTACATTAGGTTTTTCCATTGATCCAAAGGTAAAATTTAATAAAGCCGAAGAGAATCCAGCCGCTTCTGAATAATGTTAATTTTTTCTTAATTCAAGAAGCACCACTGCCAAGAACCGCTTCTTTATGTTGATGCGAAATCTTTTCAGATTGGAAGAGAACGTAAAAAAACCTGCCTTTCTTACCTCCATAGAAAAGTGAGGCCGCATGAAATGTATGAAAACCAGCTACTCAAAAAGTCGATTTTCCGAAGCAATTCTTCCGCACATCTTCTTCATAACCTGCTCCAAAAATGCCATTTTTGAAGATTTAAAAGTAACTTTATTCATGAAATGTATTGAAATTCAGCATTATATTTTGATAAATAGTTAAGATTAAAACATTCTTGTTTTATTAACTTGCAGCCATGGAAAAACGAATGATTGGTCGTTATGACAGGGCAGATTTTCCCGATTTGCACTTAAACGATATTTCAGTAAAGGTTGATACCGGTGCCTATACTTCGTCCATCCACTGTGATAACATTACAGAAGAAGAAGGAGTGCTAAAATGCACTTTTTTGGATGAGGAGCATCCGCTGTACAACGGCAGGGAATTTACCTTTACAGATTATGACATCGTTTTTGTAAAGTCCAGTAACGGGATGGTACAAAAAAGATATCAAATACAAACAAAAATCACCATTTTTGACCGTACTTACAAGATTTCACTTTCGCTCTCTGCCCGCCAGGAAATGAGATTTCCTGTGCTGCTAGGAAGAAAATTTCTCACTAAAAAATTCATTGTTGATACCGAATTTTTCGATGTATCAGCCAATCAACGTATCGAATGAACATACGAATCTTATCCAGGAACAGCAATCTATATTCCACTCAGCGGCTTATAGAAGCTGCAAGAGCAAGGAAACATGATATAGAGGTCATCGACCCTTTAAAATGTGACCTCATCATTGAGAAAAAACATCCTTCTATTTTCTATAGAGGAAGACATCTTGAAAATACCGATGCGGTCATTCCCAGAATTGGTGCTTCGGTTACTTTCTACGGAACCGCGGTAGTTCGACAATTTGAAATGATGGGCGTTTTCACCACCACTGAGTCTCAATCTCTCGTGCGAAGCCGTGATAAGTTAAGAAGTCTGCAGGTGCTTTCCCGCGCCAGACTAGGATTGCCTAAAACGGTTTTTACCAATTATTCCAAAGATGTTGGGGAAGTTATTGATCATGTGGGCGGGGCACCTCTTATTATTAAATTACTTGAAGGCACTCAAGGGCTTGGAGTTGTATTGGCTGAAACCAAGAACGCGGCAGAATCTGTCATTGAAGCTTTTAACGGACTCCAGGCGAGGGTGATCGTGCAGGAATTTATCAAAGAGGCCGGCGGTGCCGATATTAGAGTGCTGGTAGTTGACGGCCACGTAGTAGGAGCCATGAAGCGGCAGGGAAAAGAAGGAGAATTCCGAAGTAATTTGCACCGCGGTGGTTCGGCATCTGTCATTCAGCTGACGGATGATGAAGAAAATGCCGCCATTAAAGCTGCTAAAGCAATGGGGCTCGGTGTTGCGGGGGTTGACATGCTACAAAGCTCAAGGGGGCCGCTAATCCTCGAGGTAAATTCTTCCCCGGGACTTGAAGGCATTGAAAAAGCTACCGGAAAAGACATTGCAAAAACCATTATAAGATATATTGAAAGAAATATGTAGCCCATGGCTTCCATAGACGAAAATAACGTTCTTGAAATTTTAGGTAAAAGAATTCCCCCGGGAAAAGGCGCTACTATTAATTTCAACATGGCAAAGCTTTACACCGCTACCTCGGTAGAAGTGCCAATAATTATCGAAAGGGCAAAAAAACCGGGACCTGTGGTTCTTATAACTGCAGGAATTCACGGCGATGAGATCAACGGCGTTGAAGTGGTGCGGCAAATCATTGTCAAGGAAATCAACAAACCCGCGATAGGAACAATTATTTGCATTCCTATTATCAACGTCTTTGGATTCCTTAATAAAACACGAGAATTCCCTGATGGGCGCGATCTCAATCGAAGTTTCCCGGGATCCAAAAATGGCTCTTTGGCCAGCCGTTTTGCCTACCAGTTTGTTCAGAAGATTTTACCCGTAGCAAATTTTTGCCTGGATTTTCACACCGGTGGCGCCAGCAGGTTTAATGCACCTCAAATACGCGTGGTAAGAGGAGATGAGGATGCTCTGCATTATGCAAAAATCTTTAATTCGCCTTTTACTGTTTTATCCAAAACCATCAATAAATCCTATAGAGAAACCTGCACAAAACATGGAAAACATGTGCTCCTTTACGAAGGAGGAAAATCTAACGACAGCAACAAAGACATTGCCAGGAATGGCGTGGAAGGTGCTATGCGCATCCTCGCCCATTTTGGAATGCTCAAGCAAAAGTTTGAAGTTCCTGAGCCTAAAGGAGAAACGGTGATCATCGAAAACAGCTCCTGGATGAGGGCCAAATACAGCGGCTTATTGCACGTCAAGATCCCCTGTGGAAAACACGTTGAGAAAGGGGAATATATTGCGATTATTACAGATCCTTACGGGAAGTTGCGCCACAAAGTAAAGGCACCAAACGAAGGCTACATTATTAACGTGAACGAATCTCCAATCGTTTACCAGGGAGATGCCATTTTCCATTTATCAAGTGTAAACAAAACGTATGACGAAGAATGAAGCCCGGCTGAAATATAAAAAGCTTAGACAAGAACTTTCTTCAGAAGAAATTGAAGTACAAAGTCTTGAAATTGCCAATAACCTTTTAAAGTTACCTGTTTGGGAATACTCCTACTTCCACCTCTTTTTAAGCATTACTCAAAAAAAGGAAATAGATACCGAGTTCATTCTGCAAATTCTCCATGGAAAAGACAAGGAAATTGTAGTTTCCAAAACAGACTTTGAGAATTTTAAACTTACTAACTACTTACTTACAGATTCTACGGTGCTTCGGAAAAACAAGTATGGCATTCCAGAACCTGTAGATGGCATTGAGGTACCACCACAAAAAATCGATGTGGTTTTTATTCCGTTGCTGGCCTTTGACGAAAAAGGAAACCGTGTAGGCTACGGAAAAGGCTTTTACGATCGTTTTTTGAGCAGCTGCAGCGTGGAAACAGTAAAAGTGGGATTATCTTTCTTCGAAGCCGAACCTGAAATTTCCGAAATTTCAGAAGATGACATTCCGCTGGATTTTTGTGTGACTCCTACAAAAATTTATAGCTTTAAAAGTTTGTAAAAGCCGTTTTTTCGGCTACTTTTAATGCACCAATCGAATTGTTGATGCTCAACGACGTCCAGTTAAACAGTATTTTAGAAGACTTTGATGTTGCTTACTGGAACATAAACCTTCTCACAAAAGAAATTTCCTGGTCTCCTCATTTTCACACTTTAGTAGGAAAATCTGAGCTTCCCGAAGTTAACTGCGATCATTTCGTCAACGAGATCCTACACAAGGATTTTAGATATGATTTCAGGGAAAATTTCCAAAAGCTGGTTTCTGAAAACGAACCTTTTAGCCAGGAACTAAGGATAAAGCTGGAGAATGGCAAGTTTCGCTGGTTTGAATGCCGTACGTTAAAGAACAGAGAAGGTTCCAATGTAGATTCCTCAGTACTTTTATTTGTCAACATTCACCAGGCGAAACGGGATCAATATACAATCGAGGAAAATTTCTTTTACTACAGGGAAACGGCCGAAATGACCTCTACCGGCGGCTGGTACCACGATGCCGAGACTGGAGCTGTTTACTGGGACGAGGTAACGAAAAAAATCCTGAACTGCCCGCATGATTATGAACCTGTTCCCGGAGATAAAATGAAATTTTATGCCCCGGAACACCAGGAATTTGCAGAGGAAATCTTTAAAAAATGCTTAGAATACGGGATTCCCTTCAAGGTGGAAATTAAGATGCTCACCTTTCACAACAGTGAGTTTTGGATAAAAGCCACGGGGAAACCGGTCTATAATAAAAATCAGGACATCATTGGTATCCGCGGCGTTTTTCAGGATATAGATATTCAGAAGACCAACGAAATCAACCTTCAGAATTCGCTGGATATCATTGCGGCTCAAAATTCAAGGCTGTTCAATTTTGCACATATTGTTTCTCATAACCTGAGGTCTCACAGCAGTAACCTCAGTCTTATTTCTCAACTGCTATCAGAATCTAAAAGCGCACAGGACAAGTTGGATCTCCTAACCAATATAAACCATATTGCCGGGAATCTTGAGGAAGCCATTCATCGGCTTAACGAGGTGGTAACGAAGCAGACCAACCTTAAAATGGAGAAAAAGACATTGAAATTCCAGGATGCCCTGGAAGTTGTCATTGCCTCCACTTCCTCGCTTATAAAAAGGGAAAATGCGCAGATCATCCCTGATTTCCAGAAGTTGAACGAAATTACTTACAGTTCTGAGTATCTGGAGAGTATTTTGTTAAATTTGATCACCAATGCGATAAAATACTGTCAAAAAGGTCGCAAACCGGTCATCTACATTCAGACGTATGAGCAGAATGGAAGCCACTTTCTGGAAGTGAGTGACAACGGAATGGGTATAGACCTGGAGCAGTATGGTGACAAAATGTTTGGTATGTATAAAACGTTTCACCGGCACCCAGAAGCAAACGGGATAGGTTTATTTATAACCAAAAACCAGGTGGAGGCAATGGGAGGCAGTATTTCTGTTACCAGTACCGTAAACATTGGCACTACATTTAAAATTAAATTCTAAAATGGAACAGCCCATAGAATTAGCGTGCATCATCGATGATGACAAAATCTACGTGAACCTGGTAAAGAAGATCATTGAGATCAAAAAGCTATCCCGCAACCTTATCATCTTCAAAAATGGCAAAGAAGCACTGGAATATTTCAGGTCTATTCTTGAGAACCTCAATCAAAACCGTTTGCCAGACATTATTTTTCTGGATCTAAACATGCCTATCATGGATGGTTGGGAATTCCTGAGCGAATTTGTGAAGATAAAAAACAACTTCCAGAAAAAAATAACCCTTTACGTGGTGAGCTCTTCCATAAATCCCAGAGACCTGGAACGGGCGAAATCCTTCAATATGGTTACAGATTACCTGATAAAGCCTATTGAATTAAAGCGTTTTGAGAAGATTTTCGATCAGGACGTAGCGTAATCCTTCTGCTCCTCATTCTTCTTACTTTCTTCTGAAGGAAATGCTCTCTTATTAAAGATTATAAGAAGGAAAACCCCAATGGTAATGGCAGAATCTGCAATATTAAATACAGGTTCAAAAAAGGTGAAATAATCACCTCCCCAAAACGGGATCCACTCTGGAAGATAGCCGCTCCACAAAGGGAAATAAAGCATATCTACAACCTTTCCATGCATAAGTGTACCATAACCACCGGCTGCCGGCATAAATTCTGCTACCTGACTGTAACTATGTTCAAATATTACTCCGTAGAATACCGAATCTATAATATTCCCAAAAGCACCTGCAAAAATAAGAGCAATGGCAGTAATTAGAATCTTCGAACCGTTCTTTCTTACCGAATCCCACAACCAGTAACCAATTCCCACGATTGCCACCAGCCTAAAACTGGTAAGGATCAACTTCCCATACTCCCCGGGAATTTGAGCGCCCCAGGCCATTCCTTCATTTTCCACAAAAAGAATACGAAACCAATCAAAGACCTTGATCTCTTCCCCGAGGGCAAAAGTGGTTTTAATGTAAAATTTAGAGATCTGGTCGATGAGTAAAACCAGGATAATGATAACGGAAGCTTTCTTTAAAGACATTGAATTGGAATTAAAACCGCTCAAAAATACTATTTTTATTTAGTTTTCCTTTACTCTTATATCACCGTTGATGGTGGTAATTTGAATGGAATGAGCGCCAAAGCTATTTTCAGGAATATCTACCTTGCCATGCCGGGAATTTGCTTCAATGGAGGCATCTTCAGTTTCTACCTCCACATTCCCGTCATAGGTATTGATCACAGCGTTTCCGGTGAAATTTTCCAGGGTACAGAATCCGCTTTTTAGTTGTACAAAAAGCTTATTATAATCCCCTTTTCCAATAACAGCAGCAAGATTAGAGGTAATCTCCACATTTAAATTTTGAGGAACTTCAAGCAGCACTTCCATAGCAAAAACTTTATGGGCGCTTAATTTATCAAACCCGCTTTGAAGTATTTCCCGGTAGCGGGAAGTAAGCAGTAGGGTGTTTCCCTTTACTTCGGCCTCCAGACTGATGTTGTTAAAGTATTCCCCGTCTGATTTTGTGCTGATGGTAATCTCATCTACCGGTGCAGCCGTAATGCTCACCCTAAAGACTTCATCACTGGAGATCATGATTGTCTTGATTTCTTTCCCATCAATGATGCTGGTAGTTTCTTTTTGAGCAGAACCCAGAAAACTGGTACAGGAAAAGAGCAGTAGAAAAAAATATTTCATGGGCGAAGGGATACAAAAAACGCTCCAAACCAATAAAGGAAAGGAGCGCTTTTATAAAGAATAGTTTTACGTTACCGCTGCATATTTTTAGCTTCAATACTTAAGGTGGCATGCGGAACCAGTTTTAATCGCTCTTTTGCAATTAATTTTCCTGTAACACGGCAAATACCATATGTTTTTCCTTCAATTCGAACCAGGGCATTTTTAAGATCACGAATAAATTTCTCCTGGCGAATGGCCAGTTGCGAATTCGCTTCCTTACTCATTGTTTCACTACCCTCTTCAAAAGCTTTAAAGGTGGGAGAGGTATCATCTGTACCATTATTCCCATCATTCATGTAGGCGCTTTTGTACAATTCAAGCTGCTCCTTGGCTTTTTCAATTTTCGCAAGAATCAGGGTTTTAAATTCTGCTAATTCTGCGTCACTGTAACGTTCTTTTACTTCTACTGACATGTTGTTAGTGTTTTTGAATAAACAATTTTGTTGCTACTTCATCAAAGTCAATATCAACACCATCGTTTACCGATTCTGCTAGGTCGAGATTTGCAGTAAGCGTTTCGTTTTTAATATAATCTATATTGTTTTCAACAGCTTTCTCGACAATGCCGTCTTTTTGTAGGGTCACATTTATTTTGTCGGTTACTTCAAACCCAGATTCCTTTCTAATATTCTGGATTCGGTTGATTAGTTCCCTGGCAATTCCTTCCTGTTTTAGCTCTTCGGAAATTGTAATGTCCAAAGCAACCGTGATATTACCTGAATTTGCTACCAGCCAACCTTCAATATCCTGAGAAGTAATCTCAACATCTTCAACGCCTAAAGTAATCATTTTTCCATTAATTCCAATTTCAATTTTACCCTCACGCTCGATGGTACTTATTTCTTCTGAAGTGAAATTGTTGATCTCTTTGGCGATGAATTTCATGTCTTTCCCAAAGCGTGGGCCAAGAGCCTTGAAGTTAGGCTTGATTTGCTTTACAAGGATACCCGAAGCATCATCTATTAGTTGCAGTTCCTTAACGTTAACTTCAGATTTTATTAATTCCGCCACCGCCAGGATCTCTGCTCTTTGCTGCTCATCCAAGACCGGGATCATCACTCTTTGCAGCGGCTGGCGTACCTTAATCATTTCTTTTTTTCGAAGTGAAAGTACAAGGGAAGAAATGGTTTGTGCCTTTTGCATTTGGCGCTCCAGCGACTTATCTATAAATGAGGCGTCACTTACCGGAAATTCAGCAATATGAACCGATTCAAAATCCTCTTTTTGAGTAGCAGCATTTAAATCTTTATAAAGCCTGTCCATAAAGAACGGTGCCACGGGAGCTCCCAGTTTCGCCACTGTTTCAAGACAGGTATAAAGCGTTTGGTAAGCAGAAATCTTATCCTGTTCGTAATCTCCTTTCCAGAATCTCCTGCGACATAAACGAACATACCAGTTACTCAGGTTTTCCTGCACAAATTCTGATATTGCACGGGTAGCTTTGGTAGGTTCATAATCTGCATAGAAACCATCAACCTGCTCAATTAGCGTATGTAATTCGGAAAGGATCCAGCGGTCAATCTCCGGACGCTGCTCTAAAGGAACATCGGCTTCAGAATATGTGAAGTTATCAATGTTCGCATATAATGTGAAAAAAGAATAGGTATTGTAAAGTGTTCCGAAGAATTTACGGCGCACCTCAGATATTCCTTCAATATCAAACTTCAAATTATCCCA
Organism: Salinimicrobium maris; assembly: GCF_049680855.1. Taxonomy (NCBI): domain Bacteria; kingdom Pseudomonadati; phylum Bacteroidota; class Flavobacteriia; order Flavobacteriales; family Flavobacteriaceae; genus Salinimicrobium; species Salinimicrobium maris. The sequence goes on from NZ_JBMPGS010000001.1 coordinate 233,451, forward strand.
TGGGTTTGCATTGGAGATCATATACCAGCGTGTGGCATCTGGTCCAAAAGCAGCAAGAGTTTCAAAGGGATCAACTGCATTCCCAAGACGTTTGGACATTTTTTGTCCGTTCTTGTCTAACACGAGTCCGTTGGAAACCACATTTTTATAAGCAACATCATCAAAGACCATGGTAGCGATAGCGTGAAGCGTATAGAACCATCCTCTCGTCTGGTCAACGCCCTCGGCTATGAAATCGGCCTTTTTAAGTCCGGCTTCTACTTTTTCCTTGTTTTCAAATGGATAATGCCACTGCGCATACGGCATAGAACCGGAATCAAACCAAACATCAATTAAATCACTTTCACGCTTCATTGGTTTCCCTGATTCTGAAACCAGCGTAATTTCATCTACCACATTTTTATGCAGGTCTACGCTATCGTAATTTTCTTCAGAAAGATCGCCGGCTTTAAAATCTGGAAAAGGGTCTTTTTCCATTACTCCGGCGTCAACAGCTTTTGCTATTTCGGCTTTAAGCTCGGCGACAGAACCTATGATGATCTCTTCCTTTCCATCTTCTGTTCGCCAGATTGGCAACGGAATTCCCCAGAAACGGCTTCGGGAAAGGTTCCAGTCATTGGCATTTGCCAGCCAGTTCCCGAATCTACCTTCCCCGGTAGATTTCGGCTTCCAGTTGATTTGCTGGTTTAGTTCGTACATCCTGTCTTTAACCTCGGTCACTTTGATAAACCAGGAATCAAGCGGATAATACAAAATAGGACGGTCTGTTCTCCAGCAATTTGGGTAACTGTGGAGATACTTTTCTACTTTAAACGCCCTATTCTCTTCTTTTAATCGAATGGCAATTTCAACATCAACAGATTTCTCCGGAGCTTCGCCGTTGTCATAATATTCATTTTTGACATACTTGCCGGCATATTCTCCCACTTCGGGACGAAATTTCCCCTGGAGATCTACCAGCGGTACCAGTTTGTCATTTTCATCTTTTACCAGCATCGCCGGCACTTCGGGCTGTGCCTGTTTTGCCACCATGGCATCATCAGCCCCAAAAGTAGGCGAGGTGTGTACGATTCCGGTACCATCTTCAGTAGTTACGAAGTCTCCCAAAATGACTCTGAATGCATTTTCAGGATGGTGATACGGCTGCACAAATGGCAGTAACTGCTCATATTTTGCATTTACAAGATCCTTCCCAACGAAAGACTTTCCGACGAAAAATGGGATTTTATCGCCCTGTTTATATTCCTGTAAAGCTTCTTCGTTTTCTACTTTTTTAAACTTCTTGTCAAACTGTTTTTCTACCAGGTTCTTCGCCACCACAATATTCATAGGCTCAAAAGTGTACTGGTTGTAAGTTTTTACAAGCGTATATTCAATTTTAGGACCTACTGTAAGTGCTGTATTTGACGGTAAGGTCCATGGAGTGGTCGTCCAGGCGATAAAGAACAGCTCGCCCTCTTCTTCGGAAAGAAAAGCAGGCAGAGTTTCCTTTTTTGCCTTAAACATGGCAGTCACAGTAGTATCTGTCACATCCTGGTAAGTCCCCGGCTGGTTTAGCTCGTGAGAACTAAGGCCCGTACCCGCTTTTGGAGAGTACGGCTGTATGGTATACCCTTTATAAATAAGGCCTTTCTTGTATATTTCGGAAAGCAGGTACCATACGCTTTCCATATATTTTGGTTTGTAGGTAATATATGGATCGTCCATATCTACCCAATATCCCATTTTTTCGGTAAGACCGTTCCACACATCGGTATAACGCATTACGGCATTCTTACAGGCTTCGTTGTATTCTTCTACCGTAATTTTGGTGCCAATATCTTCTTTGGTGATCCCCAGCTCTTTTTCTACCCCAAGTTCTACGGGTAAACCGTGCGTATCCCAGCCGGCTTTCCTGTTTACCTGAAATCCTTTTTGAGTCTTATAGCGACAAAAAATATCTTTGATAGCGCGCGCCATTACGTGGTGAATACCCGGCAGACCGTTTGCTGAAGGCGGCCCTTCAAAAAATACAAAAGGTTCTTTACCGTCACGGCTGCTTACACTTTTTTCAAAGATGTTTTTTTCCTCCCAAAAATTGAGAATTTCTTCTGCTATTTTTGGCAAGTCAAGTCCTTTATATTCAGGGAATTTTGTAGTCATTTACTCCTTCTTTCAAATGGATTTGCAAAATTAATGATTTTTAGCAAATAGAAAGATTTTATAAATAAAATCCTACTCCACGGCCAACTTTACCGGGTGAAAATGAAGAAGGCCTGAAAATGTCATTTTTGACACCTCTTCGTGAAAACAGTTTCTTTACTTATTTAAAAATATTACCGGTGCATTCTTAACACGCCGCGGAAGTCCTTGAGGATTTGCAAATTATTCTATCTTAGTAAAGACAAAGTAGCAATAAATGTAATAGTACGTTTATTGAGAAATAAATTTACATAGTACGTTTGTATTTATGTTGTAACAAATGCTGCTGACAAACAAAGCGCTGGAAAAAATAAAGCTGACTCGGATTAAAAACGAACTTCTATAATGTCCTTTTAGGAAAGAAAGATAAATTGAGCTTAAAAAGGGAAATGGTGGCGGACTTCTCACTCAGGCGGAGAAAAAATGAAGTGCTAAAAATTACTTTTTTGAAGAGGTAAGAAAATCAGAGTTTCAAATTAAAATATAACGGACTTTCTCACTCAAACGGTAAAAAATAATCGGACGCAAAAAAGCCATTTTTGAGAAGTAAGGAAGTTTAAATTAAACAAAGCGAATTCTCACTCAGACCTGGAAAATAAAAAAAGAAAACGCAGCCAACTCGGGCGGCTCACTCAGACGGGCAGCACTTGTTACAACAACATATAAAAACAATGCTTGAACCTGTCTTGATTCGAAACTCCGTGCTCGCTTGCAACGCCTGATTGTCCTGCGGACAATCAAGCTCGCCAGCTCGCACTGTTTTTATACGAGACGTTGTGCACAAGCTCTAAATAATAATTTACATGAAACAAATTGAAAAATTAGATATTTTATTAAAAGAACTTTATAAAGAGCGCTTTAATAATCAATATTTTGATCCAGAAGAAATTTATGGCTCCCTAAACATTGATATCAGTGAAAATGAACAAAGTTTAATCCTTGAAAGATTAGAAGAGTTAGGGCTAATAAAGACTTTTTCAACGAAAGATGGAGATGGCGCCAAAATAACAAGTTCTGGAATCGAGTATTGTGAAGAAGATTCATTTAGCGAAAAAGGCAGTCCAGTTATTACTAATAATTATCAATATTCAATAAGTCATAGTCCAAATTCTAATATTGTAAGTCATTCTACAGGAGTTAATATTGGATCCGATATTCAAGAAATTAATAACCTTTTAAATAATATCTTAAGCAGATTGAATGATGATGATAAGGTTGATCCAACTAAAGAAAAGGAAATCAAGGAATGCATTGAGGAAATAAAGAATAATTTAGATAAAAATAATATTCCAAAATTTGGTATCCGGACTTTGATAACATTGTTAAGCAATATCTCTTCAGTTGGAAGTTTTGCTGTTAGCTTATCACAATTTATTTAGCACCAAAAAATGAATTATACCCAAGATATAATCTTAGAAATAATTGAGGCTTCATTAGACAGATAATTTGAGCAGGATTCGAAAATAATACTTAAAGAATATGATCTTCACGAAAGATCCATAACACATCGACTAGCAATATATTTAGAAGATCAATTTAAAGAAACCGACTATATTGTTGACGTAGAATATAATCGAATGAGAAATCAATACGGGGAAGATATTATTGGAAATGAAATCGGAAAAAGGCTCGATCTAGAAAAGTATGGAAAAAGTAAAAATTCTGTTTATCCCGATATTATAGTCCATAAAAGAGATACTGCCAACAATTTACTTGAATTAGAGGTTAAGATGCAATGGAAGAATGATAAAAAGATGTTCGACCTCCAAAAAATTAATGAGTATATGTCTCAATTAGAATATGAGTTTGGGGTTTACTTAGAATTGGGTTCAACAAGGGCTGAATGTAGTATAGAATTTGGTCCTTTTGAAATTTAGTACAAAGAGCCAGTGCACAACAATGAATACCACAAATTACGGAATACCTGTCAAAAATGGCATTTTTGACTACCATTTAAAATAAGTTCATTGGACAGTTGCGTTCGTCCATCCCGCAACTTGCGATAAGCGAAACCGTTGGTAGTAATTTGAAAAATGACAATCAGAACACAAGAACTTAATAAATTGAATAGAAAATTATTAAATACAAATTTAAGAACAATAATCTTGTTTTGTTTTTTGATATATGGACTAGCTATTTTTCAGGATTATCTTTTCTCAAGATTTAAATCGACTGGGTTTTATTGGTCGGACACAATGCTCTATAATATTTATTGGTTATTTTTTATTCCATTTATAAAACTTGCTAAATATGCCAAAATCAAAGTTCAACCTAAAATAAAAAAAGCTAAAATTCTTTATGCTTTTGCATCTGGTCTTGTATTTACTGCATTACATATTTCTATTTTTTCTATCCTATTTATTATAGGAAGCAATATAATCTATGAAATACCTCACCGATTTTCAACAATATTTAAAAACGCTATCTCAAGTCAATCACAAATCACAATCCTAGTATATTTCTTCCTTCCTTTTGTTATAGATTACCAAAACAGAAAAAAAATCAAAATAACGATATTGCAGAACAAAAATTTATAACCGTAAAGAATGGTACTCGAATAACAAAATTAGAGGTATCAACAGTCTTAGTCATTAAAACAGACAGACCATATACGGTAATATTTTCTCTAGACCAGAAATTACTACACGACGAGAGTTTGAAAAAACTTGAAAAATTATTAGATCCTCAAGTTTTTATTAGAGTTCACCGTTCAGCAATTATTAATAAAAACCATATCAAAGAAATTTCTTCTCGAAAAAATGGGGATTACGATGCTATTCTAACAAACCAACATTCTGTTAGATTGAGCAGACATTATCGTCCCAATTGGAATACCTTGCTCAACCACTAAGCAATAAAATCACTCGTTTTAGCCTATTTACTGCAAAGTATATAATTATTACATTTTATTTTCTTGATTTTTAGGCTCAACTAAATTCAATGTAATGATTAATTTAAAACACATATCAACAATTTGTATTGTAGTTTTTCTATTTTCCTTTAACGCTTGTTCTCAATCGATTATAGAGCAAAACAAGAATATAGAAACATCTGTTTCAAACCAGAAAAAGCCCAGTTGGAGCGGGGCATTTGAAGCCCCAGAAAATGTATCCTGGAGAACTACAATTCCACCAAAAGACGAACCAGGAGAAAAACTTATTATTTCAGGAACAGTGTATTTTCCAGATGGAAAAACCCCAGCTAAGGATGTTATTGTTTACGTGTATCATACCAACAACCAAGGAATTTATCCTAAGAAAGGGAATGAAATTGGACACGGGAAATATCACGGTTATTTGCGTGGTTGGATGAAAACGGATACTAATGGTAAGTATGAATTTGAAACTATACGTCCTGCACCATATCAAACTCACCATGGAGAACCTGCACATATCCATTACACTATTGAACATCCTGATTATCCTGAATATTGGTTAACTGGCTTGTGGTTTTCGGATGACCCAAGAGTAGCATCCTATTTAGATAAAATAGAAAGAGACGGCGGATTTTCCAATATTACAACACTAACCAAAGATGATTACAACATTTTGAGAGGTTCAAGAAATATAATACTTCAAAAATTTGAAAACTAGAAATATGGATGTAACAGAGTTATTTAAAAAATCGGTTGTGACTACATCTTCAAAAAGTGTGAGTTTCAGTTTATTTTTAATGAGAATTGGTGTTTCGATTTCAATGATTTATCTGCACGGATATCCAAGACTTATAAATTTTAGCAAGATCAGTTCAGAATTTGCAGACCCTCTAGGAATTGGAACTGAGACAAGTTTAGCCTTAGTTGTATTTGCCGAATTCTTTTGTTCCATATTTTTAGTAATTGGTCTTTTAACAAGATGGACTTGTGTTCCATTAATAATAACAATGATTGTAGCCACTTGGATAGTTAATGGTGGAAAAGACTTTATTTTTCAGGAAAAAAGTTTTATTTATTTAATATGTTATGTAAGTCTACTAATAAGTGGTAGCGGCTACTTTTCCCTGGATTTTATACTATTTGGGGAAAATAAAAACTAATACCCACAATGGCGATAAGCTCCGCTCCGAAATTTCGTTAAAACTATTTAAAGACATTTTTATATATCGGAAAATATAGATATGTTTGTGCTATGGATTTAAAATCTGCCACAGAAATAGGTAAATGCTTATCGAACAAAACTAGAGTGCAAATCATGGAATGGTTGAAAGAACCTGAAACGAACTTTCCTCCACATGAAACTTTAAAACACTTTAATGATGGCGTTTGTGTTACATATATTCAAGAAAAAGCTGGACTATCTCAATCCACTATTTCAACATATTTAAATAATATGGAAAAATGTGGATTGTTAATTTCAACGAGACATGGAAAATGGTCTTATTTAAAGCGAAATGAAGATGTGATCCAGGAGTATATAAAGTTTATAAGCTAAAAAAATTTCTAATAATATATCTATATATCGCAATATAACAAACTATGCAATTACTTTTTGACATATTAGGTTGGACTGGTTCAGGATTAATAATTCTTGCGTACTCCCTGACTTTGATAAAGAACAAAAAATATTTCAAGTATGGTAAATATTTAAATCTTTTTGGCGGTTTATTAATTGCGGTAAACTGTTATTATTATCACGCAATTCCACCGTTTGTGACAAACTTACTATGGAGTGTAATTGCAACTTTAACCATCTACAATAATAGAAGTGAGAAAAGAAAATGCAATAAAACTCAATGTTTAACTTAAAAACGTAAAGATGAAAATATTAATAATTGGAGGAAATGGAACAATTGGAAAAAGAGTTGTAGCCCAATTTCAAGAAAGCAATGAGATTATAATCGCAGGAAGAAATTCTGGAGATGTCACAGTAGATATTGCAGATAGTAATTCAATAAAATCTATGTTTGATAAAACAGGGAAGCTTGATGCAATCATATGCATTGCTGGAGAAGCAAAATGGGCTAATTTCAATCAACTTTCTGAAGAAGATTACTACATCGGACTTAAAAGTAAATTAATGGGGCAAGTTAATTTGGTTCGAATAGGACAAAATTATTTGAATCCAAATGGTTCGGTAACCTTATCAACTGGAATTTTGGCAGATGATCCAGTAGCTCAAACAACTAGTGCAGCTATGGTAAATGGAGCAATTCATAGTTTTGTAAAGGCTGTTGCTCTCGAAATTGAAAATGGTGTCCGAGTTAATGTTGTTTCATCAGGAATGGTTGAAGATGCTTATGAAAAATATAAAGATGCCTTTCCAGGTCATAATCCTATACCTATGGAAAAGGTAGTTAGAGGATATATTCGAAGTGTAGATGGAAAAGGTAATGGAGAAATCATTAAAATTTACGTTTAGGAGCCGGTTGCCAACCACGTAGACTGCAAATGGCGGGTTTAATTTAAAAGAACTAAATTAGTTTTCATAGCAAACAAAAACGTTAAACCGAAAAAACCCTGTCCCCTACTCCACGCCATGTGTCGTTATGCGAGGCCGTTGGCTATAAGCTGAAAAATCCAAACTCATGAATTACATGTTGAATTTTAAAAGAAGTAAACGATTACAAAATTTAATTGTTTTTTCAAGCCTCTCTATGGGGCTTTTATGCGTTTCCTGCAAGGAAAGATCTCATTCTTCAAAAAATGGAGAAAATGAATTGATAATGAAAATCAATGCTGTTCAGGAACAGGTTATGGCACAGGGAAATTTGACTAAAGAAGAGGAACAAGCGATGTTAAGTATATGCAGTATTGTGTCACAGGATGACGGTTTGGCAAATTATACTACTGACAATAGTATTATATTAAAAAATGTAGAGATTACGCCAGTGTATAATGGTTGTGAAGATCTCTCTGAAGAAGAAACAAGAGAATGCTTCAAAGAAAAAGTAGCGGAATTTATAAAGCGTGAAATTAACTCAAATTTATTGAAAGAATTAAATCTTTCAGAACCTAAGAAGGTTGAAGCTTTTTTTATAATTACTGAATACGGAAAATTAACAGGCATGAAAGTCAGAGATACAGAATTAACCATTCAAGCTGAAATTTTGAGAGTGCTTAGAAAAATGCCCGTAATGAAACCCGCTATTGACAATGGAAAAAGTGTCTCAGTATTGTGTTCTATGATAGTTAAATATGGAGATGATATCGAAATTGATTTTGTTTACATTCCTGAAAGACCAATGAAGGATTAAAAATCAAAGCTCTAATTATAGAGTCGAGAAAAAGCGAGTTGCCAACAAGGCTTAATACAAATGCGGCAGACCAGTCAAAAATGCCATTTTCGGATACCTTTAAAAATAGCGAATAAACGGAAAAATTCGAGTTCCCAAGCCGCAACTTGCGTTAACCGGGACGTTGTTTACAATCTCAGGTAATTAACCAGATTATTTTTAAAGCTCTTTCCTACCGGAATCTGGTGCTCTATCATTTGTATTCTATTGCCTTGTATTGTCTCAATTTTATTTTTAGAAACAATAAAGGATTTATGGACCTGAATAAATTTTTCGGAATCAAGTATGTCTAACACATCCGATATTTTTTCTCTTATCAATATTTGATTTTCTGCTAAAACAACTTTACAATAATTTCCTGCAGCTTCAACAAATAATATGTCGTTCAGTTTAACCCGAATGTGTTTTTTATCGCTGTATAAAAAAACTTGTTCTTCTTCAGTAATTAAGGGAGATTCGAATGGCTTCATCCTACTTTTTAAATGAGTGGATTTGTTTATGGCTTTTAAAAGTCGCTCAAAGCTGAAAGGCTTCAGTAGATAATCTACGACATCTAACTCAAAACCTTCTAAAGCATGTTCTTTATAAGCTGTCGTCACAATAACTGCAGGTGCCTCCTTAATAATTCTTAAAAATTCGAATCCTTTTAATTTAGGCATATTTAGATCCAGAAAAATTAAATCTACCGGATTCTCTCTTAAATAATCCAGGGCTTCAATGGCATCATAACAATGCTTCATCAAATTCATATTAGGCAACAAATCACAATATCCTTTAATGATATCGTGCGCTACAGGTTCATCATCTATTATTAAATAAGTCATTATAACTGTAATTCTAAGTGCGCTTTGTATACTGAATCAGCATTTTTAATAGTTAGTTTATGCCTTTCAGGATAAACTAACTCCAGCCTTCTTTTTAAATTTTTGAGACCAATACCAACCGGGTTCGAGGTTTGTGTAGCATCAAAATTATTTTCAAGGTTAAAGATCAATTTCTCCTTGCTGGCGATTAGATCTATTGAAACATATGCTTTTTCCCGTATATTTTCAACACCATGCTTAAATGCATTTTCTAATAAGATGATCAATAATAATGGTCTTATTTTCACCCTTTCATTTGCAATATCTGTCTTGAATTGAATAGCGATATCTTTATGGTATCTCATTTTATGCAATTCAATATAATTCTTTAAATAAGATATTTCTTCAGATAAAGTAACAGCATTCTTTTCTCCTTCATAAATACTGTATCGCATTAATTCGGATAGCTTTAATATTAGTCTTTTAGCCGCATCTGTGTCTTTGTCAATAATGCCATATAGGTTATTCAACATATTAAAGAAGAAATGTGGGTTTACCTGGCTTTGTAAATGAAGTAATTCATTTTTCCTGGTTTCATTCCTTAGACTTAAAATTGACTTTAATTGTTTGATAAGCCAAAGCAAACCACCAACCAGAAGTAACGAGTAGTATAATATAACTACCATACCTATTGCTGATGGATATTCTGCCAGGAAAACTACAGATTCATTCCCAAGAATTATAAACTCGTAGGTCGTTATTATCAAAGGAATGAGAATAGTGACCAGAACCACAATCCTTAATATTAGGTATTTATCTCTTCTTATAATAGACGTCATGCTGTAAAAATAGTACAAATAAATTGGCAGAAAACTAATAGTGACCAACGCAATGTTATTCACTATGTAATATCCAAATCCCGTGATAAAGGCTGTTCAGTCCTCTGTAGTTGTTTATATCCACAGGTAACATTCGTACATCACAATAAATTAATCGAGCCAGGATAGCACTATATATTTGGTTCTAATCAGTCAAAAATTGAACATAAAATATTGAAAATGAAAGTAAAACTCATACGCTATTTAAAGAATGTATTTGGAACAATCCTGGTATTATTGATCATAGGCATTGTGGTAATAATCTCTTTGAATGGAAGTCTGGAATACGGAAGCAATCCATTAAATATATATTTAGAAAAAGAAGGTCCTTATGTTTTTTATGATACAGATAGCACCTTAAATGTAAATTATATAAGAGGAAATAAAACTGATGGTTTCTATGTAGATAAAACAAATCATTCTATTAATTCGATCATTCCTGTTACTAGTCAATTCCCTTTAGATTCGTCCAGTTTTAAAATCAATATTACTTCTAAATTTAAATTTCCCCCAACCACTTATACTGATAACCAACCCATTTTAGCCATTTCAGATATTGAAAGCAGCTACAAGACGTTCCGTGATTTTTTAATTGCTAATAAAGTTGTTGACCGCCATTTAAACTGGACATTTGATAAGGGGCATCTTGTCTTAGTTGGTGATTTTGTAGACAGAGGTTTCTCAACTACGCAAGTACTTTGGTTCATCTATAAATTAGAACAGGATGCCAAAAAGCAAGGCGGGAAGGTGCATTTTATTTTAGGAAATCATGAACTGTACAACATGCAGGGTAAATTTCAATCTGCTTCTTATAAATATTATGGAGTTGCCTCAATTCTGGGAAAACAACATCACGAGCTATACAATAAAGATGCATTTATAGGAAAATGGATGGCTTCTAAAAATACTATGGAACTAATTAATGGACATTTATTTGCTCACGGTGGTATACACCCAGAAATTGTCAATTATGATATAGACCTAGAAAAGGTGAATCAAATTAATAGAGAGAACTATTATCATTCATATTATCCCAAACCAGAAGAAACCGTAGAACAGCTAATACTTTCCAACAAAAAAGGAATATGCTGGTACAGAGGCTATTTTCAAGATGATTTATCACAGGAAGATGTTGAGAAAGGTCTGGAAAAATTTAATGCGACTGCAATTATCGTTGGTCACACCATTCAGTGGAAGGTAAAAAAACTTTATAACGGGAAAGTATTTGCCATTGATGTGAAGCACCCTAAGGACTATAATAAAAACTGGCCCAGAAAAAGATCTGAAGGTCTTTTAATAACGAAAGGAAAATACTTCCGCATAAAGGCTAACGGAGAGAGAATAGAATTATAACATCAAATATCCTATGAAAACTAAAATTTATAATTTCCTAACGAAACCATACATAGTGGTACTCACAATGCTTATTGCACCTTTATTTGGTTTTATAGACCGAAACTTTGTTTTCTTTTTTGGATTGGGCGTTGCATTTTTAATATTATGGTCTGGTAATTTTGAATGGTCAAAATTTGGAATTAGAAAGAAATTAACCAGAAGAACAGTTATACATAGTTTACTTATAACTGTTGCTATTTATATTTTGTTCGGTGTATTTATAGACCCCATTCTTCAACACTACCTGGGAGACTTCGATTTATCTTCTGTAGATGATATAAGAGGCAACCTGGTAGGTTATATTATTCTTATGGGAGTCATGTGGGTTTTTGCAGCATTTGGAGAAGAATTCCTTTTCAGAGGATATTACATGAAAAGTTTAGCTGAATTATTTGGTGACTCTAATAAGGCCTGGTTCTTATCTGCAATTATTACATCTATATATTTTGGGATTTCCCATGCCTACCAGGGCGTCGTAGGTATAGTATCGGTATTTTTATGGTCCTTCTTAATTTCTACGCTATTTTATAAAAACAGGAACAACTTATTGCTTTTGGTTCTAGTCCATGGATTTACTGATACGATAGGTTTAACGCTAATTTATTTGAATAAAGACCATCTTTTTTCTGAATGGATAAAACAAATCTTCTAATTAAGAGCCCTCCTTCAAGGCTGCGCAACCAAAAACCCTGCTTTAGCCATTTGGTTCGTAAATTATTAATACTTCTTCGGGTTACGGGGAATAGTTGGCAGCTGCATGATATTGTATTGCCATGTACATAAAAAATTAACACTTTTGATTAACTTGTGCAACATACAATACAGCTTCAAAAATGATCTTTTCGCCTACTTTTATAAACAGCACTTAAACCCTGTGGCAGTGAATCCTCCCCCAAATCCTTTTTAATTATTAACATTTTAAATTCAATAAAAATGACAACTGTAAACGTTTATCTTACATTTAACGGCAATTGCCGTGAAGCATTCGAATTTTATAAATCGGTATTTGGAGGGGAGTTTCCATATGTAGGAACATTTGGCGAAATGCCTCCACAGGAAGGTTTACCTCCAGTTTCTGAAGAAGACAAAGACAAAATTATGCATATAAGCCTTCCCATTAGCCAGGAAACTATGTTAATGGGAAGTGACACAGGAGGAGAGTGGACTGCTAACTATACACCGGGAACAAATTATTCTATTGCTATCTCTACTGATACAAAACAAGAAGCAGATAGAATTTTTAATGCACTTTCTGCAGGCGGACAAATAACAATGCCTTTAGCCGATACATTTTGGGGAGACTATTTCGGAATGTTTATCGACAAATTTGGAATTAACTGGATGATGAGTTTTAATGACAAAACCAGCACTAATGAATAAAAATACACAGCAACCTGTAAAAATTGAAACTGTTGACATTCATTGTGGATTGAGTCCAAATATTTAAAAAAATAAAAATTAAAACTAAAGTGAGAATTTTGAGCCATTTAGTATTCTTAGTAATTTTTCTAACGGTTTGGACAATTCTACATATTGTATTTGAGAATTTGGAGAGTCCATACAAGGGAATGATTAGTGCTGGAGTTTCTGCTATTCTTGCACCTCGAATAAATCAATACAAAACGCAATCAGGAAAACAAATCCAATTGAAATGGGTTTTTTAAAAAGACCAGTTTCAATTTAAAAGCGGAATCATATATTGAATTGAAAAACAAAACCGAAGTGCGGAATACATCTTTAAAATGCCATTTTAAATACCTTTTAAGATAGAGTTTAATAGACAGTCATACCTATCCATCCTCTTTAAAAACTGAAATATGAAAAAGATATTTATCATAATTCTACTTGCAGCATTCACCTCAGCCTGCTCCAGTAACGATGATGATAACGGGATTGACTGCAGGCTTTTTGACCCGGAATTTCCCGAATTATTTGTACGCATGGTAGATGAAAACGGAGTTAACCTCATCAGAATCGGAACCATTGACCCCGAAAATATAACTGTGGAAGGTGATTTTATGAACCCCGGTTTTCGATATATTCCACCACATGAATATGCTGAACCGGATGCCGAAATCCGAAAATATGACAATACACTTTCTATGTTTATTCCACGAGAGGAAAAATTCGAGTATAAAATTAATTTAGACGATTCAACTTCTATTACTTTAGAATTTGAAGCAGAATTGGTCGAAATTCCTTGTGAACTATTTTACTACGTTCCTACCGGAGCCGTTTTTAATAATCAGGAAATAGCATTACAAAACGAAGCCACTGATCTTCAATTTTTAATAGAAGTTTCATTGCAAACAAACTTGTAGAAACGGTATAGCCATTTCCTCAACGCAACAGAATAAGTTTTAAAAATCTCATTTTTAACACTTCTAGAAAATTATCTTTTTTATTCTAAAGAAGATATTCCGGCTGCTTTTGTCTTAAACCGGCGGGAGTTATTGGATGTAATTTGGCGATTACAAAAACCTGCTCAATATTTTACCTTCAGTATCCTTCCTTATTATCCTCTTTTATGATAAATTTAGGAGGAAAAGCAGCGCTATCATAAAATGACGAAAAAACAGAAAAAACAGCTTTTTAGAATTGTATTACTTGGGGCCACGGCAATTTCTTTGTTCTTTGTTCCCTGGCCTATAGTTACCGCATGGATCAAACCACTACCAGATACGGTTCAGGAGCAGGTAAATGAAGCAACAGAACTGGGTTTTGATGGCATTATTGTATACATAGACCAGAAGGCTAAAGAACCTGAATTTTATGCTGCCGGCTACAAGAACAGAGAAAATAAAATCCCTGCCAATCCGCATTCTTTGTTCAAAATTGCCAGTATCGGGAAATTATATGAGGCCGTGGCCATCACCAAACTGGTAAGGGAGAATAAAATTTCGCTGGATCAAACCCTTGCTTATTACTTCCCTGAACTCGTAGGGCGAATCGAAAATGCTGAAGAGATCACTGTGAGAATGATGGTACAGCACAGGAGCGGCATTCCAAATTACACAAACACTTATAATTACTGGGCGGCACCAAAAGAAACCAACGAAGAACGGCTGGCGCTGGTACTTGATTCCCCGGCCAGTTTTGAACCGGGCGATGACTATGAATACAGCAATACAAATTACCTGTTACTTTCTGAACTTATTGAAAAGGTCACGGGCGCAAGCAGTTTCCAGTACATTCAGAAAAAGATCTTAAACCCGTTACATCTTAACAACACCTATGGATCTATTCACGATGTGAACCTGGACGACGTGATGAGTGGTTACTACGTTGGCTATGAGTACGATTTGAAGGGAGATGACAATGACTCTATGCTGGCCACGGCCGAAGATTTAGGCAAGTTCTTAAGGGCTTTAAATGATGGCAGCGTTTTTAAGGACAAAAAAGAACAGGAATTATACGCTTCTCTTTATAAATTTAATCATACAGGTTTAATCCCCGGGTACCAAAGTATCGCCAAATATCATAAAGACATAGACGCCGTTGTTATTCAATTTACCAATACCGTAAATTTCGAGGGCTATAACTGGAATCTTTCAGAAATTGTATACAGCCGTATCGTCAAAATACTGAAGAATCGGAATCAAACTTTAGAGTAGCCTTTACCTGAAAAATTCACCTGCTCCTTCCCTTTTCATTTTACAAATTAATGTTATAATTTTATTGTAACTATTTGATTTTCAGATATGAAATTCTTCAGGAAAATTCGTCAGAAGTTACTTACCGAAAATAAGTTCAGTAAATACTTCATGTATGCGGTTGGTGAAATCATTCTGGTGGTCATTGGCATCCTGATTGCGTTACAAATCAACAACTGGAACCAGGCGCGAAAAGACCACAGGGCGCTGAATGAATATCTGGGAAAAGTAAGATCCCACACTTTAGAAGATCTTCGGAAACTGGATACCATCTCGAAATACCGAACGCAAATGGCCAATTTGTGCAAAAAAGCCCGAACCCGTATGCTGGATAAAACAGAAGACGAGGATCTTCTGCTTTTTATGAACTGTGGAGTAGCCTTTGCAGATTTTTATTTTAAGCCAAATACCGGCGGATATGAAGCCTTGAAAAATTCAAATTACTTCGGAAAAATTAATAATACGCACCTGGATTCGCTTTTGACAAGGTATCACAGCATAGTAGAAGATATTGCCCAGAATGAGAAAAGCTATAATGATTATGTGGTAAGCCAGGAAGCCTATCTTTCCACCCAATTCGACCGGTCTTTGATCCTGGCATCTGCTTTTTTACCACAGGATTCCCTTAGAATGAGAGCCACCCCGCAATCTGAATACTTCGAGGATTTCATAGAATACACGGCCTCTGCTCCCTATAGAAATGTTATTAGTTTAGCGGCCTTTCAATTTGATGCAATGGTCTATGAATACGACCAATTAAGAGATGCCGGCCACGGTGTCATTTCAGAAATAGATGCGCTAACTAGTAATTAACTCTTCAGAAAACACTTAGAAACCTTCTGAAAAACTCCATTTTTGGATATTCAGGTTCAGCAGGATATAATAATTATCAAAACCTGAAATAACAATCTGAAATCCCGAAAAGAAGCTGAACATTCTAAAAATTATAACTCAGCGCTAGGATCAAATTTCTACCTGCGGCAGCAATTCCTGAGGAATACGTCCGGTAGCGCTGGTCCGTTATATTCTCCAAAGAAGCTGTTGCTGAAAGATCATTGGTGATCTTGTACTGAGTACTAAAATTCACTGTATACCATTCGGGGGAATAAGGATTTCCGTTTGCGTCTACAGCATACAAATAAGGCTTATCCCTTTCGGTAGGTGCAAGTTCATCGTAACTGAATTCGGCATTATAATCGGCAAAAAGATCGAACTTCAAAATGTCATTTTTCCATACCAGGTGCGCATCTGCAAAAAGTGGCGCGGCATGCCGCAGGGGCGCGGTTGTACCGTCATCCTGCTCTTCCTTTCTTTCGGTAATGTTCAGGTGTGAAAGCAGGTGCAGGTTTTCAAAAAAGTTGATCTTAGCGCCGGCCTCAAACCCGTAAACATAGGCCTCAGCAGCATTTTGAATTGCCTGTACCCGGCTAAGCTCGCCCTGGTATTCAACCATTGTTTCACCATTAAGAGAAAAATCTCTTCGAACCATAGCATTGTCTAAAAGCGTGTAGTATCCTGCAAGATCCAGTACCACAATATTCTCGAAGTTGAGCGTAACGCCCAGTTCTGCATTGTAAGCTGTTTCAGGTTCCAGCTCAGGGTTTGGAACTACCACCATTCCCGGCGCAGAATCAAAGATTTTCCCCACATCGTCAATATTGGGTGCTCTAAATGCCGTCGAAAGATTAAGGCGCCAGTTGAGCAGCTCATTTTGCATCCAGCTTAGACCCGCACTCCCGGTGAGCGCTCCCGTGTTAAGTTTTGCTTCTTCAAATGGAAAGTCATAGAAATTCTTATCAAATGTGGCATTTAGCAAAATATGATTGTATCGTGCGCCGGTCTGCAACACAAGATCCTCTGCCAGCTGCCATTGAAAACTTCCGTAAGCGGCCATAGATTGCCAGGTGGAGCCATTGGGATATCGCGAGGCTCCGGGTACTGTGCCGTTAGTAAAAATATTTGTCTCGTTTCCGTGGGAATCCACTTCATTCAGCAGATATTCCACTCCGTAAAATAATTTGTTTTCGCCGTATCCTTTTTCGAAGTCCAGATTGAAAGAATACGCATCTACCTGCTCTTCTGTCTGGTAAAGGATTTCTCCGCCAAAATCCCTGTCGTTCCTGCTTTCCTCAAAATACTGGTAAGCCGCCGTTAATTTGGCTTCATCATAAAAGCTACCGTTTCCTTTTTTATGAATTTGGAAATTACTCTGCAGCCATCGTTGCGGCCCGTAATACCATTCCGCAGCACGAAGCACACCATCTCTTTTCCTGTATAAGCGGTCGTATCGCGGATAATTTGAAGTGGTGGAATATATCACTCCCAACTGGTAATCCCATTTTTGATTGGGGCGAAATCTCACCTTCTGAAGAAGATTCAGCTGCTCATAACCTGTAGGAATCTGCACCTTTGGATTGTCATTGGGCAGCATCACATCATTGCCATCCCGGCGCACTACGTATTCATTCCTCAGGTATTCTTCAGGCCCGTGGCTTCCCATTCTCAGGTCTCCAAAATCTGAATAACTGGCACTGGTCAAAAAAGCCCATTTTTGAGTACCTACCGAAAAATCCAGGTGGCCTGTTTTCTCATTATTTGCGGTTGCGTAGCGTGCAAAGGCATTTCCGGAAAACATTGTGTTATCATTCATTGACAACGACGGCCGTAAAGTGAAAAAATTCATTACCCCGCCAATAGCATCGCTCCCATACACTACAGAACCCGGCCCAAGTACTACTTCTGTTCTTTCTACGGCCAGAGGATCTATAGAAATTACATTCTGAACATTCCCACCTCTAAAAATGGCAGTATTCATTCGCACTCCGTCTACGGTGATCAACAAGCGGTTCGTCGCAAAGCCTCGTATCATAGGACTTCCACCGCCCAACTGACTTTTCTGAACATAAACCTGTCCGCTGTTTTCAAGAAGATCGGCCGAGGTTTGCGGATTGGAAAAAACAATTTCTTCTCTGGGCAGACTAATGACTTTCTGCGGAACATTTTGCCGGTCCTGTTCAAAACGTGCCACAGAAACCACTATTTCCTGCAGCTGGTTCTCACCGGGTTTTAAAAGTACCGCAGCATTATTGCGAAGGATCTTTTTCTTTGTGCTGTGATACCTTCGGTGGGACATATGCTGAAAGAACAGGATCTCATCTGTAGAAAATTCAGAAATATCTGCCTTACCGTCAAAATCCGTAAGCGCACTTTTACTTTTATCCAGGTTAAAAATTGCAACATTAAAGATTGGATCTCGGGTAGCTTTGTCAAGAACAGTGATCTCCTGTGCTTGTAATAAAGAAGAAGAAAACAGCAACACAATTAGAAGGAGCGCGCGCATTAGTTAAATATTTCATTTAAGACCGCAAGAGATTTGGGCTTTTTGAAACCCTGCAAGTGCAACTCGTAATACTCGAGCAACAGCATTAAAAATTTTGAACGGCCGGTTTGGTTGAGTTTAATGGCCGAAAGGGCATCAAAGTCTGTGCCCAACAGCTTTTTTAAAAGGTCTAAATTTTCATCATGAACGCAGTACCTGTTTGTCTCCACGGGTTGAAATGTGCCATCGAGTAAATTAAAATAAGGCATTTCCAATCCGTCGGTATCAGGATAGAATCCCAGATGCCGCGTGAGATTTAGTAGAAATAACAGGTGAAAATTAGCAATTTGGTTGTGCGTATCAAACCAGCTAAACGCATTTTCCAGATAACGGAACAAAGGCAGGTTTGCCTCTTCTTCCTTCACTGAATTCCGCAGCATTTCAGCAAGAAAGAAAACTACAGAAGATTTCATAACGTCGGTATGTAGCGTATGGTATGGCTGCACCACCTTGGCTTCCCGCATGCTTTCCAAAGTGCCTTTGTCTTTGTGGTTTGCCACTATTTCAAGCTGGGTAAGCGGCTGAAATAAAGAAGTCTTTAATTTGCCTTTTTTGGATTTCAGGATCCTGCGCAGTAAATAAGTTCTTAACCCGCTCTTTTCTGTAAAACATTTTACAATAAGATCAGATTCTCCATATTTCAACGCACTAAAAACAATGGCTTTGGTGGTGACAAGCATTTACTAAGGTTTTTATTCTGAACCCGATGGACCCAAAAGTACAATTAATTCGATAGTAAACTATTTCGGTGTTTCCCAATGTGAACTATTATTAAACAAAAAAGCCGCTATAAAAGCGGCTTTTTGGATATTCAGTTAATGAATATTTATTTATACAACTCCCTGCGCGAGCATGGCATCTGCAACTTTAACGAATCCGGCGATGTTTGCTCCTTTTACATAGTCAACATAACCGTCTTCTTCTGTTCCATATTTCACACACTGTTCGTGGATGTCCTTCATGATCTGCTTCAGTTTCGCGTCTACCTCTTCAGAAGTCCAGTTAAACCTCAAGCTATTCTGAGACATTTCCAATCCTGAAGTCGCTACACCACCTGCGTTTGAAGCTTTCCCCGGTGAGAACAAGATCTTGTTCTCCTGGAAAACGCCAATTGCTTCGGGAGTACACGGCATGTTTGCACCTTCGCCTACCAGTTTACAGCCGTTAGAAACCAATGCCTTCGCATCTTCTTCATGCAATTCGTTTTGAGTAGCACATGGCAGCGCCACATCGCATTTTATATTCCATGGAGTTTCCCCTTCGTAATATTTGGCATCTGGATATTTCTCAAGATATTCTTTGATCCTTCCTCTTCTTTCATTCTTAAGTTCCATCACGAAAGAAAGTTTTTCGGCGTAAATACCGTCTTCATCATAGATGTATCCTGAAGAATCTGAAAGAGTCACTACTTTTCCGCCCAACTGGGTTACTTTTTCTGCAGCAAACTGCGCCACGTTCCCAGATCCTGAAATTACCACGGTTTTACCTTTTATCGTATCACCTTTCTTCTGCAGCATATTTTCAGCGAAGTAAACATTTCCGTAACCTGTTGCTTCGGGACGAATTAAAGATCCGCCGTAAGAAAGGCCTTTTCCGGTAAGTACTCCGGTGAATTCATTTCTAAGCCTTTTGTACTGCCCGTACAAAAATCCAATTTCACGGCCGCCAACCCCAATATCTCCTGCAGGTACATCGGTATTTGCACCAATGCTGCGTTGAAGCTCGGTCATAAAACTTTGGCAAAATTTCATCACTTCATTATCAGACTTTCCTTTTGGATCAAAATCAGATCCTCCTTTACCGCCACCCATTGGCAGTGTGGTAAGGCTGTTTTTGAACACCTGTTCAAAAGCAAGGAACTTCAAGATACTTAAGTTCACAGAAGGGTGAAAACGAAGTCCTCCTTTGTAAGGTCCAATCGCAGAATTCATTTGTATTCTAAACCCACGATTTACCTGCACGTCACCGTTGTCATCCAGCCATGGCACTCTAAACATGATCACACGCTCTGGCTCTACCATGCGTTCAAGCAACTTTTTATTCTGATATTTTTTATTTTTTTCTATAAATGGAATTACAGTTTCGGCTACTTCATGAACCGCCTGTAAAAATTCCGGTTCATTTGCGTTTCTTTTAGAAACGCTATCCAAGAATTCCTGTACATTTTTTTCCATAGGATAAAATACAATTTAGATGTTTAAAGCCCTTTTTTAGGGTAGTGCAAATATACGTTTTCTTCAAAAATCAGCCGCTTAAATTTATAGATTGATATAAATTTAACTTAATACTGTAAGAGAGATAAGTAGCACATTCTTAAGCATCTTTTTATATATTTGTCCCGGCTCCATTTCATTTGTATGACAAAGTTCTCCTTCACTTTTACCTTGCTGTGCTTGCTTTTTTTCTTCGGAAAAGGTACTGCAAATGCACAGTATGGAATTGGGCAGGAAATAGGAGTGGTGGCAGGACCGGTAGCCTTCTTTTCAGATTATGGGGAGCGCTACAGCCTTGAAGCAAATTCAAGCAACATAGGGTTTGGGGTAGGGATAGTTCATTACATGAACTTCGCTTACAGCACCGACTGTAATTGTTACACTACAGATTCTTATTTCAACGATCATTTCAAATTGAGATCTGAAATAGACTTTCACTATACCGAACTCAACCATTTTGGCCCCGTAGCAGAAAAACAAAACGAAAATGGCAAGCGCCTGCGAGAAATGCAGGGTTCTACCCGCGTTTTTGAAATAGGGGCACATCTTGAATGGTATCCTTACAGCATTAGAGATTATACGAATTTCGCTTACCCTATTGCTCCTTTTGTGAGTTTTGGTGGTAGTTTTGTTTCTTATAAACCCGATGCCTATTCTACACTGGGGCCTTTAGAAGAAAATTTATTTCCCACTTTTAAAGGCGGACTTGATTTTGACCGGGGCAGCACCTGGTCTGCAGCTTTGGGGGTGGGCATTAGATATAAATTGGGGAGGTCCAGTGACCTGGTAGCGATAGGGCAATGGCGGTATTACCATACCGACTGGCTGGATGGGCTAAACCACGACAATCCTCAAAACAAAGCTAAAGACATCATTTACTGGTTAAATGTAGGTTATATCTATTACATCAACTTTTAAATACCTGCCATCAATAAAAAAGGCTGTCCAAAAAGCTTTACCCACGTCATTTTATTTGTTAGGACCTGAAAAGGTTCCAGTTGACGTAAAGCAAGATTTGTAGACAGCCTCTTTCTGTAATTCAGAAAAATGGTTTCCTTTTATTTCTCCAGTGCCTGTTTCAGGTCACTTATTAAATCTTCTTCATCTTCAACCCCTACACTTAAACGGATCAAAGAATCAACAACCCCGGTTTTTGCCCTTTCTGACTGTGGAATAGATGCGTGGGTCATACTTGCAGGATGTCCTGCCAGCGATTCCACACCACCAAGAGATTCGGCAAGGGTAAATACTTTCAGGTTTTCTACCACTTTTACAGCACTTTCCAGCGTATCTTCAGCAGTTGTAAAAGAGATCATTCCGCCGAAACCTTTCATTTGCCTTTTCGCGATTTGATGGTTTGGATGATCTTCAAATCCCGGCCAGTAAACATTCTTAACCTTTGGATGATCTTTCAGGAATTTTGCGACGGCTTCTCCATTCTCACAGTGACGTTGCATTCTTAAATGCAGGGTTTTGATTCCCCTAAGCACAAGAAAACTGTCCTGCGGCCCTGTAACTCCACCACTTGCATTCTGGATATAGTATAATTTTTCTGCCAACGGCTGGTCTTTCACTACTAAACTACCCATCACAACATCACTGTGCCCGCCAAGATATTTTGTTGCACTGTGCATCACGATATCTGCGCCCATATCTAAAGGTTGTTGCAGGTAAGCAGTTGCAAAGGTATTATCTACAGCCAGTAAAAGGTTGTTCTTTTTTGCTATTTTGGATACCGCTTCAATATCCACAATGTTCATCATTGGATTGGTAGGAGTTTCCACCCAAATCATTTTGGTATTTTCGTTGATGTAATCGTTGATCTTTTCAGCATCATTCATTCCCACAAAATGGAATTTGATGCCAAACTTTTCATAGATCCCGGTAAATAAACGATAAGAACCACCGTATAGGTCATTTGTCGAAATAATTTCATCGCCTGGTTCAAAAAGCTTGATCACTGCATCTATAGCAGCAAGACCAGATCCAAAAGCCAGCCCGTATTTCCCATTTTCAATACTCGCCAAGGCGTTTTCAAGTGCTGCGCGCGTGGGATTCCCGCTTCTGGAGTATTCAAATCCTTTGTGTCCTCCCGGGGTGCTTTGTTTATAGGTACTGGTTTGGTATATTGGAGGCATGACAGATCCGTAGGCCGGATCTGTATTTTCCTGGCCTCCGTGAATTGCTTTGGTATTAAACTTCATATCTTAAAAAATTTGTCCACAAATGTACCATAAGCATTGGGCTTTCCCAAAATACCTCTTATCTTTCAGTTTTCTTTAACACCCACTTCATATGGCGCTAAATTTCAGGCATCTCTCTCTGCTCTTCCTCATTTTCACCGCTTGCAAATCTGACAAAAAAGAGCCTGAAAATCTCATTTTTGAAACTCAGACCATTTTGGAAACCACAGGTGAAAATTGTGAAAATCTCGAGAAGAACTGCACGGTGATCTCTATTAAATTCCCCCTGGCGACAGGAAACTCAGATGCTTCCCGGGAGATCAACAGGGAGCTGAAGGAAGAGATCATCCAGATCATTTCTCCGGTAGATGGTGAACGACCCGCTTCATTACAGGAACTTGCAAATAATTTTATACAAGATTATCGCAAAACTGCCGCAGATTTTCCACAAGAACCCACCTGGGAAGCTTACGTGGACGGAGAAATTTACCATGAGAGCGACAGCCTTATCTCTGTTGGCATCAATTCCGAAATCTTCAGGGGCGGCGCACACGGCTATCGCGGATTGTCTTTTTTAAATTTCAGCAAAGAGACAGGCAAACTCTATACCTACGAAGAACTTTTTACTCCGGAATTCAAAGATTATGCTGAAAATGTATTCCGCGAAAATCAGGAAATTCCTGAAGGTGAAAACATAAACAGCACGGGCTTCTGGTTCGAAAATGACACTTTTCACCTTCCTTTAAATATTGGTTTTAAAGATGATAAAATTTTACTGGCGTACAACGCCTATGAAGTAGCTCCTTATTCTGCAGGCAGTGTTTATTTGGAAATTCCCAAGGCAGAGGTTGAATCCTACTTAAAAGTTGAATAGTTTTGCAGAAATTTTGCCGCTATGAACAAGATTTACTACCTCTCTACCTGCGATACCTGTAAAAGGATCATTTCTGAACTCGATTTACCCACCAATGTTGAACTGCAGGACATTAAAGCCAATCCTGTTTCTGAAAAAGAACTGGAAGAACTAAAAACTCTGGCAGGAAGTTATGAAGCTCTTTTCAGCAAAAGAGCCAGGTTATATAAGGAGAGAGATTTAAAGAATAAAGATCTTTCTGAAGAAGATTACAAAAACCTCATTTTGGAGCATTATACGTTCTTGAAACGCCCGGTGCTCGTTCATGGAGATGATATTTTTATTGGCAATGCTAAGAAAACTGTAGAAGCTGCCAAAACCAGCCTGCATGAATAGCCGTATCCTGGCGATCATCGCCGCTATTGTAGCAAGTGCGATCTACGGGATCAATCACACAGTAGCAAAAGGGGTGATGCCAACCTACATCGAGCCATTTGGCTTCATTTTTCTAAGGGTTTTTGGCGCCGCCGTCCTTTTTTGGGCAATTAGTATCTTTGGACCTAAAGAAAAAATCACAACTTCAGACTGGCCGCGCATCTTTGCCTGTGCCGTCTTTGGAATGGTGATCAACATGCTTTTCTTTTTTAAAG
Source organism: Salinimicrobium maris (assembly GCF_049680855.1). NCBI lineage: Bacteria > Pseudomonadati > Bacteroidota > Flavobacteriia > Flavobacteriales > Flavobacteriaceae > Salinimicrobium > Salinimicrobium maris. The sequence continues at coordinate 257,870 of NZ_JBMPGS010000001.1, forward strand.
GTTTGAGCCTTTCCACCCCAATTAACAGCTCGGTCATAGTAACCCTTTCCCCTGTTATGGTGCTTATACTCGCCTCCATACTTATTAAGGAGAGAATCACCTTGCTTAAAAGCACCGGGATTGCAGTAGGACTAACAGGGGCCCTTGTACTGGTACTTTTTAGCGCAGAAAGTAAAAGCAATGCACCAAATATCCCCCTGGGAAATGTTCTGTTTATTGTAAACGCGCTTTCCTATGGATTGTATCTTATCATCGTAAAACCGCTCACCTCAAAATACCATCCTTTTACTTTGATGAAATGGCTTTTTACCATTGCCGTCATCATTAATCTTCCCATTACCATCTCTGAATTTACAGCAGTACAATGGAAAGCGTTACCTTTTGAAGCGGTTTGGAAAATGTCATTTGTGGTACTGGGAACTACCTTCACCACATACCTACTGAATGTTTACGCGTTAAAGCAACTTTCGGCTTCCACCATAGGTGCGTTCATTTACCTGCAACCTCTAATTGCTATTATTTACGCAATTTCCACAGGGGCTGACAGCCTAAACACCACAAAATTAGTTGCGGGCTTACTGGTCTTTGTGGGAGTTTACATGGTCACGAAGAAGAAAACCGAGATCAGGGCTTCATGATTTCCATAAAAGCCGAACCTTCAGTTTTTCCACTAAAAGATTTAGAAACAGGTTTCTCTTAGGCTGAGAATTTTTCAGGGTCTATATCTTTTGGACGTTTCCCAAACCTGCGCGTATCTTCTTTGGTCAAAACCTTGAAATCATCAGCGTGCTCCATGCTATCGAAATTTTTATAAAAATCATCAGGAAGAGCGGTCAATTTTCGGGTTTCAAGATCTATCCAGGCTCCCATCATTTCACAGGAAGCAAAATTTCTTCCTTTATGATCGTAAAAATTATGAACAAATTCAAAGTACATTCCGTCTTCAGAAAGCCCTTTTAATTGCAATGAAACACGCACGGGTTTACCTGCAAAGACTTCCCTGAAATAATAAATGTGCTCGTAAAAAACCACCGGACCTAAATTTCGCTCTGCCAGTTCTTTTTGCCCAAAGCCGTTTTCCATTAGAAATCCCATACGGGTGTGGCTCATAAAGTTAATGTAAGCCGTATTGGCCAGGTGGCGGTTCGCGTCAAGGTCGCTCCACCTTATCTCAAATTCTTTAAAGTACATCTTTTCAATTTTAGCATAAAACTACAAATTTTTATTATGCATGCATAGAATAAAGTTCCTTTCCACAAATCCTCCCGACTCATACTCCAGATTCTTTCCCACTTTTACACTTTTACGTATCTTTACGCAACTTTAAAAAAGCTACATGATCCAGTCAATGACCGGTTTTGGAAAAAGCATTTTACAGCTGCCATCCAAGAAAATAACCGTTGAAATAAAGTCACTTAACAGCAAAAACATGGACCTGAATGCGCGGATTCCTTCGCAATACAGGGAGAAGGAACTATTGCTGCGGAACAAAATTTCCAAAAGTTTAAGCCGCGGAAAAGTAGATTTTTCTGTTTTTGTGGAAATCACCGGGGAAGAAACCACCGCAACAGTAAATGCTGCGGTTGTGAAGAATTATATAGCACAATTAAAGGAAATTGTAGCCGGAGATGAAACCGAACTTTTAAAAATGGCAGTTAGGATGCCCGATGCTCTTAAAACCGAAAGGGAAGAGATCGATGAAAGTGAATTTGATTCCATTAATGAAGCTGTAGAAGAGGCTTTAAAAGAAATCAATGAGTTTAGAACTTCCGAAGGAAAAGCACTTGAAGAGGAATTGCAGCAACGGGTAAACAACATTTCTGGCCTGCTAAGTGATGTCATCGCCATGGATCCTGACAGAATTGAAGCGGTGCGAGAACGCCTGCACAAAGGGGTTTCAGAATTAAAGGAGAATATAGATGAAAATCGTTTCGAACAGGAGCTGGTTTATTACATCGAGAAATTTGATATCACCGAAGAAAAAGTTCGCCTGGAAAATCATTTGAAGTTCTTTACAGAGAATTTAAATTCTCAGGATTCAAACGGCAAAAAGCTCGCTTTTATTTCCCAGGAAATGGGACGGGAGATCAATACCATTGGCAGCAAATCTAATTACGCGCCTATGCAGCAACTGGTCGTACAAATGAAGGACGAGCTCGAAAAGATCAAGGAACAACTTCTAAACGTACTCTAATGGCCGACGGAAAACTTATTGTTTTTTCCGCACCTTCCGGTTCGGGAAAAACCACGATCGTACAATACCTTCTTGCTCAAAAAGAGCTGAAACTGGATTTTTCCATTTCAGCAACTTCACGGGAACCACGAGGCAATGAAATAAACGGAAAGGATTACTACTTTCTGAGCCTGCGGGAATTTAAAAACAAGATCAAGAACGACGAGTTCCTGGAATGGGAAGAAGTCTATCGCGATAACTTCTACGGAACATTAAAAAGCGAAGTCAATCGAATCTGGAAAGAAGGCAAAAATGTCATTTTTGACATAGATGTAGTGGGCGGTTTGGATATCAAGCAAATTTATCCTGAACAAACTCTTGCCGTGTTTGTAAAACCTCCAAGTATTGAAGAGCTGAAAATAAGACTTAAAAAACGCAAAACAGAATCTGACGACAAGATCAATATGCGCGTGGCCAAAGCATCTATTGAACTAGCCACCGCACCACAATTTGATCACATCATAGTGAACAATAACCTAAACATCGCTCTGGAAGAGGCTTATTCGTTGGTTTCAGAATATGTAGGAGCAGAAAAGAAAGCAGCACGTGAATAAAAAGGTCGGACTTTTCTTTGGTACGTTCAATCCCATTCACATAGGGCACCTCATCCTTGCCAATCACCTGGTGCAATATTCCAGTCTTGATGAAATCTGGCTGGTCGTGACTCCTCATAATCCTCACAAAAAGAAGAAAAGCCTTTTAGACAACAACCACAGGTATGACATGGTTTGGAATCTTTGTGAAGATTATCCATTGCTAAAACCCAGCAACATTGAATTTGGATTGCCACAACCCAATTATACCGTCAAAACGCTGGCACATCTTGAGGAAAAGTTCAAAAAACATGATTTTACCCTCATTATGGGCGAAGACAATTTGAAAAGTTTCCATAAGTGGAAAAATTATGAGGTCATCCTTGAGCGGTATAATATCATCGTTTATCCACGTTTTTCTGAAGGAGATATGCACCCGCAATTCCTGGATCACCCAAAGATTACGAAGGTTGATGCACCAAAAATAGAGATTTCTTCCACCTTTATCAGAAAGGCAATCAAGGAAGGAAAGGATGTGCGGCCGCTGCTTCCGGAGAAAGTGTGGCGCTATATAGATCAAATGGGGTTCTATCGCTAGAAGAAATCTTTAAAGAAGACCTTGAAGCCCTTATTTTCTCTGGAAATCTGGATCAAATTTCCTCTTTCCGGGATCAACGAATTCCTTCTTCAGCATAAAATAGAAGATGGAACCCATTACAGGAAAGACCAGGATCGCCAGAAGCCATAAAATTTTATAGGTAGGCTTTTTAAAGCTTGATCTTACAAGGTCGATCAAAGCCCACAGCCATAGAAGCACTGTTAATGCCACTAAAGCGAGGATAAAAATACTTGTAGTTTCCATAGCTTAGAATTTTCTTTAAAATTTATTCTCAATTACTCTCGTAACCATAAAAATGGGAGCGTAATTATCCAAAAATAGGATTTCCAGAATGATTTCCAGAATCTATAAAAAAATTGCCTTCAAGCATAAACCTGAAGGCAACCCTAACTAACTAATAACCAACCAAAAAAAATGGAAACTTTCTTTCGGGAAAAAGTTCATTCTTTCTGACTTATTAACGCAAATGTTTTCGCTTTCGTGTTCATTTGTACCGCCAATAATGTTAAAGTTTTAAAAACAGGCATTAAGCTTTCTCTAATAAAGCTTAGCTACTCCTTCCAGAAATACAGAAAGCTTAATATTTTACTTATTTTTGAGCAGAGAAAACTAATTTATGAGTAAAACACCAAAATTTGCCGTTATTGGCGGAGGAAGCTGGGCGACCGCTATTGTTAAAATGTTGTGCGAAAACGTTGAAGTAGTGAGCTGGTACATGCGAAGTGTTTATGCTATTGAACACCTTAAAAAGCAGGAACATAATCCCAATTACCTCAGCTCGGTCGAATTTAATGTGAACCAACTCAACCTGAGCAATGATATTAATAAAGTCATTGAAGAGTCAGATTTTCTGATTTTTGCCATTCCTTCGGCTTTTGTAAAAAGGGAACTAGACAATATTACGGTACCGCTGGAAGGAAAGGTTATATTTTCGGCCATTAAAGGAATTGTTCCGGAAACTAGCCTCATTGTAGGAGAGCATTTCCATCACACCTATGGAATTCCATATGACAATATTGGTGTACTTACTGGTCCCTGTCACGCCGAAGAAGTGGCGCTTGAACGGCTTTCTTATCTCACCGTTGCCTGTGCAGATGAAGAAAAGGCAAAAATGCTGGCGCTTTACCTTACTAGTGACTATATTAACTGTAAGACAAGTGATGACATTTTTGGGACCGAATATGCCGCCATGCTCAAAAATATTTACGCCATTGCCGCGGGAATCGCACACGGACTCGGGTATGGTGATAACTTCCAGAGTGTACTTATGAGCAACGCCATACGGGAGATGAAAAAATTCATCAAGAAAGTTCATAAAATGAAACGGAACATCAATGATTCGGCTTATTTAGGTGATTTACTTGTTACTGGATATTCCGTCTTTAGCCGTAACAGGATGTTCGGGAATATGATTGGAAAAGGATATACGGTTAAAAGCGCACAAATGGAAATGAGCATGGTAGCCGAAGGTTATTATGCCACAGAAAGTGCTTTTAAGATCAACAAAGAAAAGGGGGCAAAAACCCCTATCATTAATGCAGTTTATGGAATTTTATACCAGGGAAAAGATCCTAAAAAAGTGTTTAAGAAGCTGGCTGATAAACTGGATTAACGACTAAAATATGCAATCAAATGCCAGCACTACTCGAGAATACCTGAGATCTCTTCCTGAAGACCGAAAAGAACCTGTTGAGAAGTTAAGAAATGTCATTATAGAAAATCTTCCTGAAGGTTTTCAGGAAGAAATGGCCTACGGGATGCTGGCTTATGTGGTGCCGCATAAATCATATCCTGCGGGTTACCACTGCAACCCCAAACAGCCCTTGCCATTTATGAACCTTGCCTCTCAAAAAAAATATATTGCGGTTTATCACATGGGCCTGTATGCAGATAAAAAGCTTCAGGATTGGTTTACAGGAGCATATCGAGACAGGCTGGACAAAAAACCCGATATGGGCAAAAGTTGTATTCGGTTTAACAATATAAAATCCATTCCGTATGACCTGATAGGCGAACTTGCTTCAAAGATGACCCCGGAAGACTGGATTTCTCTCTATGAAAAACAGGTCAAAAAATAATGGACAAAAACTCTCCTGTAATGCCATTTTTGGAGCTTTAATAGCCTGCAACTACTTTACCCAAGTGCTACGAAATTTTATTATCTATGGCATTAATCCGAAGTAAGTACTCCCCCGTAATAAGCCTCGTTTTTGCTATTATCACTACCAGTGAATTAACGCATAAACCGGCTAATAGATTCTAAATCAGGAAAAAAAATAAAAATATAATAGAAAAACTATTTATCTTTGCTCCCATATAGACCCGAATCTATTAACTTAATTCCTATTAAATGAGCAAAAAATTACTTGCCTTAAGCTTGTTCACCCTTCTGGTATTCCTATCATGTTCTCAAGATGATTACTCTTCAACTGAAATTTTGCAGGACAAAGTTTACAATGTCAATAGCGGTGACGGAGTAACCTCTTCGATTTCTATGGATGAAGTTGGTGTTATTGGCGTACAATCTACTTCCACGACTAAAAATTCCGAAGAAAATCCCGAAGCTATTAACATTGCGCTTGAGCAAATCGCGACAGTAGAACCACCGGTTATGAATGGTCAAGCAATGCGAGCTACTCATGTAGATGTTGAAGGAAATTATGCTTATGTAGCATACAATAAAGAAGGATCAACCTTTTTAGGAGGGATTCAAATTATTGATATAAGCGATAAGTACAATCCGCGAGTCGTAGAAGAAATGACAGCTACTGTTGATGTAAATGCCTTAATTGTAAGAAACAATACACTTTACTTCACCGGGGCTTTTGCTAATCCAGATCTTGATTTTTATGAATCAATTCTTGGAAAGGTAGATGTCTCTAATGGAAGATTCAGCTCCACTTTTGATGATGTTGCGCTTTCAGGGCAAACCGGGGTAGATGTACTGTTCTATGATAATTCTATTGTGGCTCTCACGGGTAGCGAAGGAAGCATTGCAACTTTTTCTTCCGGAGAAGCAAATATGACGCTGCAAAACGAGATTCCGTATGCTGATCTTAGATCGGCTGCTTTTTCAAATGGTAAATTAGTAGCCTTAAGCGGTGATGAAGGTCTCCTGGTGCTTGATGCCAATCTTCAAACTGAAAAAAGGATATCCTTACCTCTTATGACAGATGCTGCTAAAAGGACTATTACTTTCTACGGAAATCATTTACTTGTCTCAGAAGGCCAAAATGGAGCTGGGCTATACAATTTAGAATCTTCTGCAGAAATCGCAAGATTAGGAATAAATACACTTCCTGAAGATGCGATCGCTGAAGAAGATAAAGTTACGAACGCCGTAAGCATAACCGACGATTACATCCTGATGGGCAACGGTGGCGCCGGTTTTGGAATTACGAAATTAGATGATAACAATGCGGTCATCCAGGAAGGTGTTATTGAGGTAAAAGGATCTGTAAATTATTTAAAGGCGATAGATGATTACGTTTTTGTGGCTTCGGGCACTGGTTTTCGAATTCTCAAAATGAACAAACCAGAAGTAGCCTCAGAAAGCTTTCTATCCTGTTCAGAATACCCCGAGTACAACGGAGGACCTCACCTGAACATAAATTCCAATGAAGAAGCTAGAAATTACAGCGGAGTTGCTACAGTGAAGCACCTAAATGTAGGCGCCGAACTCAACTTTTGCGGGTCTTTAAATGTTGAGCGTTCTACCAATATTAACAGCCACGGAACATTTAACATGAGCGGTTCACTCGCCATAGGTGCAGTGGGCAAAAACCATCATCTAAACATCAATTCCAACTCTGTTTTGAGAATTGAGGGAAGCCTTACTGTTTATGGAGACCTAAACCTTAACAGCGGTGCTACGCTCGAATTTGTTGGAGATGATTCTACCATTCATGTGTATGGTAACGTAAGAATAAATAACAATGTCACTATTCTTGGAGAATATACAGATACTTCAAATAAGTTATAATCGAGGTACATAATAAAATTAAAAATCCCCTTCATTAATTAATGAAGGGGATTTTTAATTTACTCTCTTTTTAAATCTTTACTTTGCTAATACTCCTTTCTTCGGAATTACAGGAATATCCCCGGCTCTTGATTCAGAAACGCTGTTTTTCTTAAAACTGAATTTGCGCTCATACATTTTATTTTCTGCGAAAAAGGTCACCAGGTATTCATTATCCAGCTGTAGCACCTCATCCTGAATGAATTCGATCTTAGCAAACGAACGTGCAGGTAATTTTTTCAGTTTGTGCCGCATGACCGAGGTTTTTTTCTTAGTACTTTCTCCACGGGCTACTATAAGCACCATTTCAATTTCGGTTTCCCGATCATTTATGAGGTAGACATTCCATTCATCGGTCCTGAATTCCTCGTTGAATTCTCTTACCGCTGCAACATAGACATTCTCAACTTCGGGTATTTCAATGTCTTTTTTCACTAACGCTCAAGCTTGTTTTTTGCCCACTTGTAGAGGCCATAAAGAATTAATGCCGCGGCCACAAATAGAATTAGACCAATGGTGAATTCAATGATTTCTATGGCTACTAAGACAATAATTACTGCAAACGCGATGATTGCAAGGATAACCAGACCTATTGTTTTCATATTGAAGATTTAAATTGTTCAAGGAATCTCAAATCATTTTCATAGAACATCCTAATGTCGCCAATTTGATAAAGCAGCATTGCAATACGTTCTATTCCCATTCCAAAAGCAAAACCTGAATACTCGGCTGGATCTATGTTGCAGTTTTTAAGCACATTCGGGTCTACCATTCCGCAACCCATGATCTCCAGCCATCCCGTTCCTTTTGTGATCCTGTAATCTGTTTCAGTTTCCAGCCCCCAGTAGATATCCACTTCGGCGCTGGGTTCTGTAAAAGGAAAATAAGACGGGCGTAAACGAATTTTTGACTTTCCGAATAACTGCTTTGTAAAGTACAACAAAGTTTGCTTCAAATCTGCAAACGATACGGTTTTATCTATATATAAACCTTCCACCTGGTGGAAGATACAATGAGAACGTGCAGAAATAGCTTCATTCCTGAACACTCTTCCGGGAGAAATCGTACGAATAGGCGGTTTGTTCTCTTCCATGTACCGCACCTGCACAGAGGAGGTGTGAGTTCTAAGCAATACATCAGGGTTTGTCTGGATAAAGAACGTATCCTGCATATCCCGCGCCGGGTGATATTCCGGTAGGTTTAGAGCGGTAAAGTTATGCCAGTCGTCTTCTATTTCGGGTCCTTCAGAAACATTAAAACCAATGTTTGAAAAGATCTCGATGATTTGGTTTTTTACAATAGAAATAGGATGCCGCGCACCAATTTGAACAGGTTCCCCGGGCCTGGAAAGATCACCGTAAACACCTTTTTCTTCAGAGGTGTTTTCCAGCTGCGCTTTAAGTTCGCTCACCTTGTCTTGTGCTGCATTTTTAAGCCTGTTGACTGCCTGCCCAAAATCTTTCTTCTGCTCATTGGGAACATTTTTAAATTCAGCAAAATACTGATTCAAAATGCCCTTTTTGCCTAAATATTTTATTCTGAAATTTTCTACTTCCTCCATTGTTTTTGCCTGGAAAGCATCAATTTCAGAAATGTGTGCGTTGATCTTATCTACCATAACTCCTTACTTTCGGAAACAGCAAATTTAAAAAAATAAAGTGGTATATATTCAGAAACCCCGGGCCTTTTCAAGTGCCTGTGGTTGTTCATTTTCAGAAGTAGTACCTATGAAAATGTAAGACATTAAAAAGAATACGGCAATACCACCAAACAGGTGCCATAGCCAATGTGTGCCCATGAAAAAGAATTCGGTCTCTACGAACCGGTCAAACATTCTAAAAAAAATTGCAAAGGAAAAGCTCATTAATGAAGCTCCTATATATTTGGCATTTTTGAAGCCGGTAGCAATCATGTACCACACTAATGGTAATAATAAGGCCAACGCCGTAGCAATATAACCCACAGTGTCTTTCGAAAGACCGGGAACAGATAAGCGCCGTACTCCAATAGAAATAAAAGCCACAAGAACTATAATTGCTATTTTATAAAGCAGCGATTTTTGCAACCTGAAAATGAAATAAATGGAAGCAGCCATACACAATAGGATGATGGGTACCCAGTCAAGGTACAGCCATACCGGGCTGCTGCGGGTGGCGTGATAGACAGTCCCTCCAATAAATCCAAGAAAAAGCACCGGTATACTAAGTGCTAAAAAATAGTGTTTTGCAGGCTCTTTGTATACCTTAAATGCAAAGTAAATAATGATGCTCAAAAACACCAGATTGCTAAAGGTGTTGAAAGGTTCTACCGGAAACCTGCTAAGATCTGTTTCTGTATACACAGGGCCGCCATCGGCAGCCAGTCTTAAAACCTTTTCGGAGAGCGTCATTTATGTAATGTACTCGTTCTCCAGAAAATACTGTACGATCGCTTCTTTCATAAGCACAGATTGTTCTCCTGCTTTTAGTGCAGGAAGGGGTTCCAGGATTTTATAATGCGGCCAGCCATCATCGTCAAAAAAATCAAATTCGTAATATCCATAGGGCTCTAAAAGTCGACATATCGCGATATGCATAAGATCAAGTTTATGATCTTTTTTAAACTTCCTGTGCGGCTGTCCCAGTTCCTGAAGTCCTATAAGATATATAATAGCATCCAGTTCCAGTTTTTCACCATCTGCAAACTGCCCAGATAATTTCTCCTGCACCTGCTCCCAGCGTATTTTTAATTGTTCATCTCTTGCCATGCCACAAAGATAATTCTAAGTTGGGGATTTTACTATATTTGGAAAGATGAATACACTGGATATCATTTTAAGTATTTTCCTCCTCTTAGGGGTAGTTCGCGGCTTCTTCAAAGGATTTTTTGTGGAACTGGCAGGTTTGGTTGCTCTCATCCTGGGAATTTATGGCGCAATTCATTTTTCCCACAGAATGTATGCGTTTCTTGATCTCTTCATAACCTGGGAAGAAAAATATTTGTCTGTTCTGGCTTTCGCATTAACTTTCATCCTTATAGTTGTGATCATCTCTATTATTGGGAAAATCCTCACAAAGATGGCTGGAATGCTGGCTCTTGGAATTGTTAACCGATTCTTTGGCGGCGTCTTTGGACTGCTAAAAATGGCATTTTTGGCAAGTATTTTCCTGATGTTCCTCAATAGGAGTGAAGCTTTAAAGATTGAGGAGGAAACAAAGGAGGGATCTGTCATTTATCCATCGGTCGCCCGGCTGGCTCCACTTTTTTTACCTGGTATCATAGAGACCATTAAGGAAGGGCAACTTTTTGAGACTTCTTCCGAAGAAGAGGATTATAAATAAAAAAATCCGGCAGGAATTACAGGAATTCCACACCGGATTATTAGCTGAAGTAATTCTTTAGCCTTTCACCTAAAGAAAATATATTTATAAAAGGCTTACTTTTCCGCTGGAGATAGAGTAAACTCCGCCCACAATCTTAATTTCACCTTTTTCTTCCATTTCCTTAAGAATAGGACTTTTTTCCCTGATTCTTTGCATGGTAAGCTTAACATTATTCTCCACAACACCAGCTACAAAAGAATCATTTTTGGAATTCTTTTCTCCATCTGAATTCGTAGCCTCTACAGCAGGCTTAATATTTGAAAGCAAATGCGTGATGTTTCCAAGCTCCACATCGTCACATGCCGCTTTAACCGCTCCACAAGCTTCGTGGCCAAGAACAAAAACCAGTTTACTGCCTGCAACCTTACAGGAATATTCCATACTTCCAAGAATATCAGTGTTCTCGAAATTTCCTGCAACGCGGGCAACAAAAATATCTCCTACTCCCTGGTCGAACACGGTTTCTACCGGCACTCTGGAATCTATGCAGCTCAACACCACTGCCTGAGGCCATTGGCCGCCACTGGTTTGATCTATTTGGCTTGCGTAATCTCTTGAGTGCATTTTATTTTCGGTAAATCTTTCGTTTCCGGCCATTAAAGCGTCTAATACGTTCCCTGGGGTTAAACTTTCTTGTTTCTCTTTGTTTATAATTTCTTTAATCATGATGGTTTAATTAAGTTCTAAATTTGTTTCCAAAAAGGCTTTGCAAAAAGGTCAGTTTTAAGCCGTCTTCGGCTTCATGAAAAATTGCTGATAACTAGCTGGATTTTCTACTATACCTCTTTGAGAAATGATCTTTATATTAATGTTCTTTTCCTCTGCTTTAATTTTAAAATCATCCAGGATTTCTATAATATCGTTGTCAAGATAATGAGTTTTGGTAACATCCATAATAAGATTTGAATTTTCCTTAAGGCTATTCAGCTCCTTAATAATAGCTCCTTTGTTTATAAAAGTAACTTCTTCGGCCAGCGTCATCTTCACTGCCTTACTTCCATTTTCCACATCTTCCTTGTGAAGGAAGTAAGAATTTTGGTAACTCTTTATAAGAATCACACAAATTCCCACTAACAATCCTAAGCCTATACCTACAAGAAGGTCAGCAAAGACAATACCAGCTACGGTTATAAAAAACGGTGCATACTGCTTCCAACCTGCTTTGTACATTTGGACGAAAAGTTGTGGTTTGGCCAGTTTATAACCTACAAGGAACAGAACCGCAGCCAGCACAGATAAGGGAATGAAATTAAGTACCGTTGGAATAATAATCACCGAAATCAACAGTAAAAATCCGTGAATAATAGCCGAAAGTTTGGTTTGCCCTCCAGACTGTATATTTGCAGAACTTCTAACGATCACCTGAGTAATAGGTAATCCACCAATTAAACCTGATACCAAATTCCCGGTTCCCTGTGCAAACAATTCTCTGTTGGTAGGTGTTGTTCTTCTGTGAGGATCCAGCTTATCTGTCGCTTCCACACATAACAAGGTTTCTAGACTGGCCACTAGTGCAATTGTAAAAGCGGTGACCCAAATTTCTGTACTACCAATCATGCTGAAAGAAGGAAAGGTAAACTGGCCTATAAAAGAATCAAAGCTATCTGGTACCGGCACGTTTACCAGGAACTTCTCGCTAATTGCAAACATTTCGGAATCTCTCGTTAGCAGGTAAAAGATAATTCCTAATACCACAGCCACAAGTGGTCCCTGAACCAATCTAAAGATCTTGTTCTTCTTAGTGAGTACTTTATCCCAAAGAATAAGGATTCCCAAACCTATGATTGCAATTATTGTCGCACCCGGACTTATATTACTGAAGGCGTTCCAAAACCCATCCAGAGAATAAATATCTCCCAGATTCCCGTCGTATCCAAAGAAATGAGGGATCTGTTTTATGATGATGATAATCCCGATCCCGGTTAACATTCCTTTGATCACCGAGGAAGGAAAATAGTAGCCGATAATTCCGGCTTTAAGAACTCCAAATAAGATTTGAATGGCACCTGCCAAAACAACTGCCAATAGAAAATCCTGATAACTTCCTAAGCTGGCAATAGCAGCAAGTACGATAGCAGCAAGTCCGGCGGCCGGCCCACTCACTCCTACACTGGAACCACTAAGGGCTCCCACTACTATACCACCAACAATTCCGGCAATTAAACCAGAAAACAATGGGGCCCCACTAGCCAGGGCTATTCCAAGACATAAAGGAAGGGCTACAAAAAATACTACGATACTGGCAGGCAGATCATTTTTAAGATTTTTAAACATATATAATACTTTAGTACGGTAAAAAGCATACATGCTAATTACCTGATTGAATAATTAAGTTGTAAGAAAAAGGAGAGGAGAGAAGTGAATATTTAGCTCCCTCAATCCAGATTTGAAAAGACACGCTGAAACAAGGCCATAAACGATCTTATACACATACAATAGTGCAAAAAACCCTTCTACAGGCAATTCTTCAAGCGAAAAGTATTATACAGTTTTAGGCGGAGGTGAAAGTACATCCAGAAAAACCTGGTGCGCGCCCTCTTTGTAAGAGAAGCGGTTGGCTTCCTGTTGTTGAAGGAACAATATGCTTTCGTAATTTGAATGATGTTCTTCTATGTTGTATTCCACAGAAAGAAGGTTTTTAGAAGAATTTTCCTCCTCATTGGCCGTAAAGGCAAATGAAACATCCACATCTTCATCTATGCAGGTCACAACAGTAGGACCGGCAACAAATGCCATAAACACAAAGGTTAAGATGTAAGCGATTTTCTTCACAGCTGCAAAAATACTATTTAAAAGCTAAATTCAAAATGACCTTCATTAGATAAATGTTAACTCATCATTAAATTTTACAATCGCCGGAAAGTATCTTGCAAAATCCAGCCCTGGTTCCCATTCGCAAGTTCGATCTTGGACCACTGCTGAAAGTCTTCCACTACCTGAACTTTTGTCCCCTCATGCAAAACAAAAACTTCAGCTCCACGAACGTTGGGTTCACTTAGAACCTCAGCCTCTTCAGAAAAAATAATTGCATACTCCTGACTTTCTTCAAAACTCTGGCGCGAATAACCCATAAAGACTGAACCAATGGCTAAAACAAAAAAGAAAACAGCAGCAATGAAAAATGCCCTTTTAAGAACGGGTTTTGAACTGAAGTAGTAAACCAGAAAAAATGCTGCAAACAAAACAACAAAAGTAACGGCGGTCCATCCCCAGCCGCTAACGCTAAACAAGGCATACCCTGATTCCATCCAGCCAGAAAACTGAGATTGCGGAGTTTCTTCAATAGCGTCTATGGCCATATTTTGAGCAAAAACTATATTATTGCGCACGTCTTCATCATTTGGAGCCAGCTGCAGCGCTTTTTCATAATGATAAATACTGGGCGCAATATGATTTAGTTTGTAATGTGCGTTGGCAAGGTTGTAATGTACCGCCACATCAGTTTTACCATCTTCAAGGATGCTGTTGTATCTCTCGATCGCCTGTTCATAGTTCCCTTCGGAATAGGCTGTATTTCCTTCTTCAAAAAGGGCAGATTCCTGAGCATTTACAACTACACTAAAGAAGAACAACAAATAAAAAAGCTTTTTCATAATTACAGCTGTTTATCTATTTCAGAAATTACTTCTACTGCTTTCTCGTAATCCTGTTTCATGGCAACATTAGAAGTTGGTGTATACCTTGCAATTTCACAGCTTGTGAGAAGGCTATTAAACCTTTCAGCTGTTTCGGGAGAAATTCCTTTATCCTGTAGCAATCCTGAAATTCGCTCCTTACTCATCTCGGTGGTCTGGATATGAAGTTTTGCTTTTAAATAATTATGCAGGGCTTTTTCAAGAGAAACATAGAATTCTTTTTCCTGTCCCAGATTTTTCTTTGCTTCGGAAAGATATTTGCGAGCCAGTTTATCGGCTTTTCTAATTTTGTTTCCGCGTACGTCATCTGCTCTCGCTTTTCGTTTTTTTCCGAAGATCAATACCAGCGGAATTAACAGTAGAGGTGAAACAAATAAGGCCCAGAACAGAGGTGATCCAAAAAAGGCATTTTCACCTATAGGTTTTAAAGAAGCATTTAATTTTATGTATCTAAACTGGTTTGCGGCAGCAGCTACCGGTTGCTTATTTGAAATTACGCTTCCCGGTGAAGGGGAAGCAGCTACAGCAGGTCCTGTTGCGACATCAATCAAAATCTCTTCTGAAGTAAGGGTTTTATAGGTCTCACTGTCAAGATCAAAGTAAGAAAATGACATTTCTGGGATAGGATATTTTCCTTTGCTCTGCGGAACCAGGGTATATGTGTTTTCGATGCTCCCTTGCATTCCATTGAGCGTCACCTTCACATTTTCGGCATACTCCGGCTCATAGATTTCCATAGAAGCAGGTACGCTTAAATCTGGCAAATTGAATAGCTTCAGATTTCCTTTACCGCTCACCCGCACTTTTGCTTCCAAAGACTCGGTGGCAGCTAAAGATGATTTATCTGCACTAACGCTAAAATTAAGGTTCTCACCCACAGCACCGGTAAAATCGGCGGGGCGACCTGCAGCAGGAAGGGGCTTCACATTAATGGTTCTGTTACCGGCGGCAACTGTTTTATCTACCGTCGTATAAATTCTTCCGCCAAATATATCCCTGCGTTGTGAAGGCACATCAACAGAAACTGAAAGCGTTAAAGGCTCTAGATTTAATTCACCTGTTTTTTGAGGATAGAGAACTGTCTTTTTAAGTTCTACATATCGATACGGCTCTCCTCTATATTCTCCGTTTTTTACCTGAAATTCCCTGATACTGATATCCTGACTCCAAAAGTCACTATAGGTGGGATTATCAATTTGGCGCCAGTTGCTCACACTGGTTCGCGGACTCACATACAGTTTATAAACTACCGTTATCGCCTCATTAAGGAAAGGATTAGTATTGGAGATTTCAGCAACAAGATGAAGATTTTCAGCCGCGATAGATTCGGCGTCATTTCCACCGGTAGGTTGATCTACCGCTGCAGTCACCTCCACTTCAATAGGCACTGTCTTATATACTTCGCCATCGATGGTGATCTCTGCCTGCCCAATGGTAAAATTACCACGGCCTTTTGGAGCGAGAAAATAACTGTAGGTTTTGGAATAACTTCGCTTCCCGTTGATCCAGCTGTTGCTCACAGATTGGTTGGGCCCGCCAACCACTGTAAAATTGCTGAACTGCGGCGGCCTGAAATTATCACCGTCCTGGTTCATTTCAAAATCAACACGCAAACGTTCATTTACGCCCAAAGTAGTTTTACTCGCAGAAGCCTCAAATTTTACCTGGGCCATTGCGAGGTTTGAAATTACTATAAAAAGTGCTGTAAATAAATACTTGATCTTCATGCTTCTGCTCCCTGTTTTGGGTTCACTTTTACCAGTCTTTTTCAGAGGTTGTTTTGCCTCCTTTTGCTTTTTCGGCATTTATTTTATCCTGAACCTTTTTCTCTTCATTCCCCATAGCTTCCAAAAGGTTCTTTACCTGTTGAGGAGAAAGCTGACCGGGCACAGGTTGCTGTTGCTGAGGCTGCTTTTCTCCATTCTCCCCTTTTTGATCCTGTTGCTTATCTTGTTTTTGATCGTCTTTAGGATCTCCCTTATCACCTTTCTGGTCTTCTCCTTCTTTTTGCTCTTGTTTATCCTGGTCGCCACCTTCTTTATTTTGCTGTGGCTCACCATCCTCACTCTGCTCTTTTTCTCCCTGGTCACCTTCTTTATTCTGGTCGTCCTGCTGGTCCTCGTTTTTCTGATCCTGATTTTGATCTTTATTGTCATCATCGCCACCGCCATCTTTTTGCTCTTCTTCAAGCATCTTTTTAGCCAGCGCCAAATTGTAACGGGTTTCGTCGTCACCAGGATTGCTTCGAAGCGCATTTTTGTATGCTTCTACTGCCTCTTGGTATTTCTTCTGCTTCATAAAAGCATTTCCCTGGTTGTGAAAAGAGCTGTGTTTTATCTCTTTTTGAGGCGTCACTTCCGCAGCCTGAGAGTGCATTTCCACAGCCTCATGATTGATCTCTTTATTGTAATAAAGATTTCCTAAATTATATCTTGCCGCTGCGTTAGCAGGATCTTTGGCAATCGCCTGCCGGTAATATGCCTCGGCAGAAGCAAAGTCGTTATCCGACAGCGCCTCTTCGGCTTCCTGCATATACTTTTTTGCTTCCTTCATGGCTTTTTCAGGGCTTTCCTGTGCAATAAGCGGTTGCTGCACAGCCAAAAATGCCATTATCATCATCGTTTTCAGAAGAAAAGAATTCGGTATGATTTTGCTATTTTTCATGCTCATCTTCTATTTAGCGTTCTCATTGAACAAATTCAGCTTGCGTAACCAGGAAGTTTTCCTTTCCAATAAGAATATATCCAGAAGAAGGAAAAACAAACCTAGTGCCAAAAACCATTGAAATTGTGATTTATAATCGGCTACCTGTTTTGCCTCAAATTCTTTCTTGTCCATATTCTGAAGGATTTCTGTCACTTTTTCAGTCACTTCACTGGTCACATTTCCTTCTATGTATTCCCCATTGGCTTCCGAAGCGATCTCCTGAAGGGTTTGTTGATCAAGTCGGGTAATCACAGTTTCCCCGTTCCTGTCCTTTTTATAACTTTGGATAATTCCATTTCTCTTCTCTGGAATGGGTCCTCCTTTTTGAGTTCCTACCCCAATGGTATAGATCTGTATACCCTGCTCGGCTGCGGCTTCTACCATGTTTTCAATCTCCCCCTGGTGGTCTTCCCCGTCACTTAGAATAAAAAGTACTCTGTTGGTTTGATCCTCATCGTTGTAATAGGTAGTCGCCAGCTCAATAGCTTCGTTTATAGCCGTTCCCTGGCTGGAGACCATATCGGTGTTCATACCCTGCAGGAACATTTTCGCCGCAGAATAATCGGTCGTGATTGGCAACTGCGGAAAAGCACTTCCCGCGTAAGCTATAATTCCAACCCTGTCGCTCGCAAGATTATTAATGATCTGTGTGACGAGTTGTTTGGATTTCTCCAGGCGGTTGGGCGCAATATCTTCTGCCAGCATACTTTTGGAAACATCTACGGCAAAAACCACGTCAACACCTTCCCTTTTTACAGTTTCCAATTTTGTACCAACCTTGGGATTAACCAATGCTACCACGAGACATGCAATCGCAAGGGAAAGTACTACGACTTTCAATATTGATTTAATTATTGAGCGGTTTGGACTAAGCCTTTGGAAAAGATCAATATCAGCAAATTTTTTCTGTGTTCTTTTCTTCCAGATGATCACCAGAAGGAACAGCAAAACCAGCACCGGAATTGCCAGCAGGAACCAAAAATATATTTTTTCTTCTAACAGATACATTTAAACCTCAATTTCAATTTTCCTTTAAGCAGGTGCAAAAATTCCTTACACAAAACTTCTAAAAAGGGTGTTTCGCAGTATGATTTCAACCAATAGCAAGAGCCCTGCCAATAATACCAGCGGACGGAACTTCTCTTCATAATTATAAAACCTGAATTCTTCTATTTCGGTTTTCTCAAGTTCATCGATTTCCTCGTAGATTTCTTTCAGTTTGTCATTGTCGGTCGCTCTAAAATAGCGGCCTCCGGTCATTTCGGCTATATTCTCCATCAGCTCTTCGTCAATTTCCACCGGCACTCTCCCATACTGGAAACTGCCGTCAGGCCGAATTGATACAGGTGACAATGCCGTACCATTACTTCCCACGCCTATAGTATATACTCTAATCCCGAATTCTACGGCCAGTTCACTGGCAATTTTAGGATCTATAAAACCTGCATTATTTACTCCGTCGGTCAATAATATGATCACCTTGCTTTCTGCTTCGCTGTCTTTTAAACGATTTACGGCAGTTGCAAGTCCCATTCCAATAGCGGTTCCATTTTCCAGTACGTTGTTGTACTCCACATCTTCAAGGGCATTAAGCACAATAGATTTATCGCTGGTAATAGGCGTTTTTGTAAAGCTTTCACCAGCGTACACCACCAGTCCAAAACGATCTGTAGGACGACCTTTTACAAATTCTGCTGCCATCTCTTTGGTTGCCGCTAACCTGTAAGGTTCAAAATCTCTTGCCAGCATACTGGCAGAAACATCTATCGCGAGGGTGATATCAATCCCGCGCGTAGAACTTGTTTGAGTAGAAACATCTACGGTGCGCGGTCTTGCCAATGCAGTGATCACCAGTGCCAGGACCAAAAGCCGCAGGATAAACAGAATCGGCCTTAATCTCACCAGAAATCCTGGGCTGCCCTGGAATCCTTTTATGCTCGAGATCTTTAACTCTGCTGTTTGTTGATGGCGCTTCCATACGTACCAGCCAATAGCCAGCGGCAGCAAAAGCAAAAGCCAGAAAAACTGCGGATCTTCAAAAGTGAAATTCTCAAACATTAATTTCCTGTATTTTTAAAGTTCAACCGAATTAATAATTCGCTGCGTGATCTCATCGGCATAGGCGTCATCTTCACTGTAAATTATGGTTACTTGCTGAAAACCGCCTTTTTCTGCGAAATTCAGTATTGCATATTCATTGCTGCTCAACTCATCATTAATTGGGTTTTCAATATCCAGGGTTCCATAGATCCTGATTCCTTCTACACCATTCACAGTGGTAAAATTCTCCTTTTTCATTAGGATATTCTTTGCTCCCCGGGCTTCAAGTGAACCGTAGATACCTTCCACGCCGGCTTCAAGGTCAAATTGCTGCCCCACAACCGGAACGGTGGTAAGAGCTACATAATAATTCCCAAGAAGGCTTCCGGAGAGAAAAGTTTCACTTCCCGCCATTTGTTCCTTTACTTCTTCAGGGACATCTATTTCGCCTCGCTTCAGAACCCTTGGGGTGGTAATTGCCACTGCTGGCGTGCCATACTCGCTTCTTATCCATTCCCCTTCCAACAGCTCTTTTGTTGGATGCCCCAGGTAATTATCCTTCACATAATCAAAACCTTTGGTAGTGACCATATAAGCTGTAAAGGCTGCAATCACCATACATACCAGAAAAACTCCAATAATTATTTTCCTGATTTTCTTCTTTTTTGCCACTTTTTGACGATACATTTCGTCCCGTAGCAATTCCTCTTCGGTGGGTTCCGGTTTAGAGGCCTTTGTGTCGTTAATCACCCATTCCACATTAGAGCGGTCTTCCTTAGCGGTGATCACGTTGGGTTTAGAATTTGCAAATTTCGCCAGATCGGCACGTTGAAGGATTTTTCTTAACTTCTCTATAGTACTGTCATCTATCTTAAGATTTCCCGCACGTTTTTCATTTTCCAGATAGATGATAAGCTCTCCCGTAGTACTTTCCATCGCATGATCAAAGATCTCTTCATCAAGATAACGCCTCACCGCTGCCGAAAGCTGGGAATAATATTCCTTGATCTCACGCTTCTCGAGCAAATGAGAATCATCCAGCTGTTTTAATTCAAATAAAGCCTGTTCATATGGAGGCAATTTCTTAATAGCATCCTTCTTTTTCTTTCTTCTTCGGAAGAAAAAATAAACCAATAAAAGCAATACGACTATTCCCAACAGCCACCAAACCCAGCCGGGAACAGAAAAATCTGAAGGCACTTTAACGGAAGGCTTGATAGGATACATTTTTTGTTTTGTAGTATCTACAAGTACATTTCTCACTTCCACCAAAATAGAATCTGTGGAGAAACCTTGATCGTTGATAAGAACCCTCTGCTGCGGAATGGTATAGGATCCCGAATCAAATTGTGTAAGCGCATATTCTTTTAGTAACCTCAACCTGTCCTCTACTCTTGAAGTGTCAACCTTATAAGATTCGATCATTTCAAGTGGGGAAAAAGTCTGCCCTTCGGGAAAAATCACAAGATCATTCTCCCCGGCTTCCACAGCAACACTATAGGTTATTTGTTCGCCTATTTTGATTTGAGCCGTGTCAATTGTGGCTTCAACTCTTTGCGCATTTGCAGTAAATGAAAAGAAAGAAAACAGAAAACAGAAAAGAACAGGAATAGACATCCACCTCTTCCCAGGTTCTGCATTTTGCACCATAATTCTTAATCTTCTCATTTTATGTTCAATTATTCTTTTTGACCTTAAAAATCAGGCTCTTGTTTTAAAATATCCCAATAATTTTTTGACATAACTTTCGTCCACTCTTGTGCTTAAGTTGCCCGCTCCGCTTTTCCTAAAGCTTTCCTTAAAATAATCTACCCGCTCACGGTAATACTTCTCGTAGTTCCTCCTTACCGACTTTGAAGAAGTGTCGACCCATATCGTTCGATTGGTTTCTTCATCCTGCATTTGCACAAGACCCAGGTTTGGGATTGCTTCTTCGCGAGCATCATAGACCCTAATTCCTGTTAGGTCATGCCTACCACTGGTTATTTTTAAAGTGTGCTGGTAATCTTCGGCCATAAAATCCGAAAGTAAAAAGACGATCGCCTTTTTCTTCATCACCTGGGAAAGAAATTTCAGGGCCTGGGAAATATCGGTTTTCTCACTTTTAGGTTCAAATTCGAGCAATTCCCGAATGATCCTTAAAACATGAGAGCGACCTTTTTTCGGCGGAATATAAAGCTCCACAATATCCGAAAACAGGATCAATCCTATCTTATCATTATTTTGGGTAGCCGAAAATGCCAAAGTTGCGGCAATTTCTGTAATAATATCTTTCTTAAAGCTTTGGCGTGTTCCAAAAAGTCCAGAGCCTGAAATATCTACCACCAGCATCATGGTGAGCTCCCGCTCTTCTTCAAAAACTTTTACAAATGGTTCATTGTAGCGTGCGGTGACGTTCCAGTCAATATTGCGTACATCATCACCAAATTGATACTGCCGTACTTCGCTAAAAGTCATTCCCCTTCCCTTAAAAGTAGAATGGTATTCCCCGCCAAAAATATGATCACTCAGGCGGCGGGTTTTAATTTCTATTTTTCTGACTTTCTTGAGTAGTTCCTTCGTATCCATTTTTTTCAATTCACAATTAGCAACAAACAATTAGCAATGACCGAATAACCTGATCATTGATAATCTATAATTGATCATTGATTAAGGGACTTCAATTTCATTGACGATCTTGGTGATAATATCTTCAGAAGTGACATTTTCAGCTTCGGCTTCATAAGTAATACCTACCCTGTGTCTCAATACATCCTGCACCACCGCCCTTACGTCTTCAGGAATAACATATCCGCGGCGCTTGATAAATGCATAACATTTTGCCGCAGTGGCAAGATTAATACTTCCCCTTGGAGAAGCTCCAAAACTTATAAGCGGTTTTAGATCTGCCAGATTATATTTTTCAGGAAAACGGGTAGCAAAAACAATGTCCAGAATGTATTTTTCGATCTTTTCATCCATATATACCTCCCGAACCGCCAACTGCGCCCTGCTTATTTGCTCCAGGCTCACCACAGGATTCACCTGCTCAAAAGCACCCTTTAGATTGGCACGAACAATTAACTGCTCCTCTTCCATCTGCGGATAATCAATCACAGTTTTCAGCATAAACCTGTCCACCTGCGCTTCTGGCAAAGGATAGGTTCCTTCCTGTTCCACCGGGTTTTGCGTCGCCATTACCAGAAAAGGACGATCAAGAATAAAAGTTTCTTCACCAATGGTTACCTGCTTTTCCTGCATGGCTTCCAGTAAAGCCGATTGTACTTTGGCAGGAGCACGGTTGATCTCATCTGCCAGTACAAAATTGGCGAAAATAGGTCCTTTTTTAATACTGAAGTCATTCTCCTTCATGTTAAAAATAAGCGTTCCCACAACATCTGCCGGAAGAAGATCGGGTGTAAACTGAATTCGGCTGAAGCTCCCGTGAACTGCTTTAGAAAGGGTGTTTATGGCGAGGGTTTTAGCCAGGCCCGGTACACCTTCCAGTAGAATGTGCCCCTGGCCTAAAAGACCAATCAACAAACGTTCTACCATGTGTTTTTGACCAACGATCACTTTCTTCATCTCATTACTGAGAATGTCTACAAAAGCGCTCTCTCTTTCTATTTTTTCATTGATACCGGCGATATCAACCGAAGTATTTTCCTGCATCTTATACTAAAATTTTATGTGGTGAAGATAGCTACATAAAGCTAACGCGGCAAATTCAGCAAATATTCAGCCAACAATTGTTAACGATTTGTTAAAATAAGAAAAGCAGCGAAGTTTGTCCGCTGCTTTTCTATTCATAATATCTAATTCGTTGTCTATCCTTCCGGAAGGAAAATTACATCTGGCAATTCTGTAATACTTCCTACCTCTACCTGCACATTGTTAACTACAGAAAATTTAAAGTTCGATCCAACATCTGGTGTCACTGTTAACTTGTAAGTTCCCTGCGGAAGACCATTCAGTTTAAATTCCCCCTCGCTATTCGTGTATGCAGAAACAGTAGTACTCGCGTTTTCAGCTACCACAAGTGAAGTAATATTTGTAGGATGAATTGTTCCCATAATACTTCCTGTTTCGGCCATTGCAGAAAGACGTAAAACCGGGTGCAGATTATAATTTCCAGATGCACCGGCTTTCACCACAGATTGATCTACATCAAAATCCATAATAAAATTGTACTCGATATCTGCCTCCAGTTCCTTATCTACCTGAAGTTTTAACCCAGATTGCTGAGCGCTGGGTGTTTGCAGGTCATAGGAAACACCGTCTACAACTACAGTGTTGTTTTCTCCCAAAACAAGCCTCATCTCGCTAATAAATCCGGCAGAGATCTCAGTTTCGGCTAAAAGCTCTGTTTCACCACCGGTTAGAGTAAGCAGGTTATAAGTTCCTGTACGTACACCTTCCAGACTTATCCAGCCTTCTTCCCCATCATCGCTCGCTTCTCTTTTAACCATTACATCTTCCACCTCTACCCACACTTCTTCATAGTCTCCCGGGGCATCGGTAAGTTCAACGGTGATTCTTGAGGTTTCCTCATTTCTCCCGGAATTGTCATCTTCGCTGCAGCCAACGGCTAGCAGAGACAGGAAAAACGACATAAATGCAATTGAATACTTCTTCATAATTTGCGGTTCTTTTTAAGTTTAGGCCATGATAACGCCGGTAAACAGGAGATTATTTAGCGATTTTGAAAAATTAACTTCTGTTAACTATCCTTAACCGTCCTTTAACAGCAGCGGCCTCTCTCAACATTTATTAGTTTCTTACTTTTAAAAAATGAGGAAAAAAAACACCTATTCCAGAATAATCCAGAATGTATTTAACTGGGGCACAGCGCAGGAAACCTTCCAAAAAGGCAAAATGATCCACCTGCTTCACTCTTGCGTTGAAAATGATATTACTTCTTTCGACGCGTGCAGTGAAAACGGCGAGACGGTTAAAAAAACCTTCGGAACAGCCCTGAGCGAAAGCGGACTCAGCCGCGATGAAATTCAGCTCATAGGGAAGTTTAAAAACCATACTGAAAAAGACCTTATTACGCAGGTAGACGGCTTATTGCTGAACATGCGGACAGATTATCTCGATCTCCTTCTACTGGAAGCTCCACAGCAGCCAGAAACATTGAGAAATGATTTGGAAAAGCTGTCTTCCCAGGGAAAAATAAGTGAAGTAGGCGGTTTTAACCTTCAGGCGCAGGAAATTACAGCTTTTAAAGAGCATTTTTCGCTGAGTGCAAATTATTCTGAATTTAATTTTTCTGCTTCGGAAGAAAAAAATGGACAGTCTCAAGAATTTTCCGAAGAAATTGTACAAATGATAGAATTTGACCCTAAAAAAATCGACAGAATAGTCGAAAATGATATTTTCAAACAACTTTCTGAAAAATACCATTGTGATAAAGGACATTTACTGCTTTCCTGGCTCCTCAACCATCCTTCTCACCTGCACCCGGTAATTTCATTTGACAGTGAAGAAGAAATCGCCCGTGCTGTAAAGTCAAAAGAAGTTTCTTTTGATCCCGTAGACTGGCAGAAAATAAATTTCCTCCTAAAATAACATTTTTGGAACCTCAGCATTTTCTTTCCTAATGTTCTACAGAAAAAGAAGTGGAGTTTGTAATTTTGAGAGAATCAAATGAAGGTGGTTTTCAAAACCCTATATAATTACTATGACTAAAACAGCCCTTATCACCGGCGCAACCAGCGGAATTGGAAAAGCCACTGCAATTGCTTTTTCTGAAGAAGGCATCAACCTCATTATTTGCGGAAGACGAAAAGAAGCCTTGAAGGATCTTCAAAAGAAGCTTGAAGGAAAGATTCGGGTTCATGCTTTATCTTTTGACGTGCGAAACAAAGAAGAGGTTTTTAAAGCCATTGAAAGCCTTCCGGAGGAATTCCGGCAGATTGATATTCTGGTGAACAACGCCGGGAATGCACATGGATTAGATCCTATTCAATCTGGCAGCATTGAAGACTGGGATGCCATGATAGACATCAATGTCAAAGGACTTTTATATGTGAGCAAAGCAGTAATTCCACAGATGGCAGAGAGAAAAAGCGGTCACATCATCAACATAGGTTCTATTGCAGGGAAAGAGGTTTACCCAAATGGAAATGTCTACAGCGCCAGTAAACATGCGGTAGATGCAATAAATAAAGGCATGCGTATTGACCTGAATGAACAAGGAATTCGCGTAGGCGCCATTCATCCAGGATTGGTTGAAACGGAATTCAGTGAAGTCCGTTTTAAGGGAGATCATGAAAGGGCAAAATCTGTCTATGAAGGGTTTGAACCTTTGCATCCTGAAGACATTGCAGATATTATTCGGTTTGTGGTGACCCGTCCTTATCATGTAAACATTGCCGATTTGTTGGTCTTACCAACAGCCCAGGCAAATTCTACCACAGTTCACAAAAATAAGTAGCTTCAAAAAATCCAGACGGAAAAGCAGCTTTTCAGCATGATCAACAAGCGCCTTTTAATTAAGAACCTGCTCGCTCACAACAGCGAAAACAGCTTCTATGACAAAAAGCGACAGGTAAATTTTTCAGAAAAAGAAGGAAAAGCTAAATTTCTGAAACACATTTGTGCACTTGCCAATTCTAACCCTTACAACAATTCCTATATCGTGATTGGTGTGGAAGACGAGGACAATGCTATAAAAGGGGTAGATTTCTTTGACGACAGTAAGATCCAAAACCTCATCAATGCGTATCTGCAAAATCCGCCGCAGGTTTCCTATGAAAACATTCCTTTCCCACACCTGCCTGAGGATCTCGTGGTGGGACTGGTAAGTATTCAGCCCAATAGCGGCGAAATTTGTTCGCTTCGGAAAAACATCTGGAAATATACCACAGGCACCGTTTTCTTCAGGGAAGGCAGCATAAGTATGCCTTCCGGAGCACCTTTAAAAGATGCCACAAAGAACAAGGAAGCGGTGGCTGCTATCGAAGCTCACTCCCAGAACAACATTGAGTTAACGCTGGATGGCGTTTTTGATTTCTTTGAAAAACACCAGGATATCCATCCCACTTACAAGGTATTTAAGGAATATTTCGTGGTATGCTGGTCTGGCAAGAAAAAGAAAACCAAAGAAAACACCTATTATTCCAGAGTTGACATTGCATTGATCAATGAACAGGTAAAGCTTTTTTATTCAGAACTTGATGAAGTGAGCATTGAAATCACCGAAGACCGTTTTCGGGTCATTGAATACGTGCACCTGGGGCTGAATGATAATTTCAGGTATTATCCGCTGGAGGAAGTGAACATTTACTTTAGAGACAACGCGACTTATGATATTCAAAGCACTCTACTTTTTGAACCACCGCAGTTCGACCGGAAGAGTCTTTATCATATTTACAATACCAACAACACCCTGATCGAAAAAATAAGAAAAAATATACCTTTGACCCCTCACGAGAAAAAGGACCTGCATTACCTGCCTTCAACGTATCTCATTTGTTACTTCAACGGTTTTGAAGATGCCATGGAGCGGCTTGAAAATTCAAAATTCCTCCTTAAGGAATACAGCGATGAGCTTTACCAGCTACACAAAGACAGCAGCAGGATCCTAAGGAAAGTAAAATATAATTAACATGAGCAGAGTACTGGCAATAGGAGATATTCATGGAGGATTGAGAGCGCTCATCCAATTAATGGAACGCGCAGAAATTACCCCGCAGGATCGTTTGATCTTCCTGGGAGATTATGTAGATGGTTGGAGCGATTCGGCAAACGTGGTTTCCTATCTTATCGAGCTCGCCAAACAAAACACATGTATTTTCCTCCGCGGAAATCATGACGATCTCACTCATCGCTGGCTCAAGACAGGAGAACTGAATGACAAATGGCTTCAGCATGGCGGGCAGTCAAGCATTGATGCCTACAGGAAGTTTACCAACAAAGAAAAAGAAGAGCATATTGAATTTTACGACCAAATGCTCAATTACTATATTGATAAACAGAACCGGCTTTTTGTTCATGCCGGCTTCACCAATCAAAAAGGCCCGGAACAGGAATATACTCCTACGCCTTTTTACTGGGATCGCACGTTATGGGAAATGGCACTTTCACTCAATCCAAATCTAAAACCCGAAGAAGACATCTTCCCAAAGAGGCTCTCACTTTTTGAAGAAATATTCATAGGGCATACTCCCGTCACCAGGATTGGCAAAACAAAACCTGTAAACGCTGCCAATGTTTGGAACATTGATACCGGTGCTGCTTTTAAAGGCAGAATTTCCGTCATTAACATAGACACCAAAGAAGTCATTCAAAGTGATCCCGTATGCGAATTGTACCCGGAGGAACAGGGTAGAAATTAAGAGGATTTTAAACGTCTTGTATTTTTTGTTTAGTACCTTTGTAGATCAATTTAACTGCAAAATTAACCTGTGGTTTGGTTGTTGATTAGTACTAAAGAATAGAATTAAAATATATGGCCTTAGAAAATATTAGATTAGAAGTCATGAAGACTGTGGAGAAATCCATAGATGATTTTGTGGACAAATATCTTGTTCCCGTGGAAGATATCTGGCAACCGACAGATTTGCTACCAAACTCTCAGGACGAGAACTTTTTTGAAGATGTACGGCAGATTCGGGAAGAGGCGACTGAATTGGGATATGATTTCTGGGTGGTTCTGGTAGCCGATATGGTAACCGAAGAAGCATTACCTACCTATGAATCCTGGTTAATGGACATGGAAGGTGTAGAGCAACACGGGCAACTGCAGGGGAAACAGAACGGCTGGGCCAAATGGATCCGTCACTGGACCGGGGAAGAAAATAGACATGGAGACACCTTGAACAAATATTTATATCTCTCCGGAAGGGTGGATATGAAAGAGATCGAGAAAACAACTCAATACCTAATCAATGATGGTTTTGATATTGGAACGGGAAGAGATCCTTACCGAAACTTTATCTACACCAGTTTCCAGGAATTGGCCACCAATATTTCTCACAAACGTGTAGGGCAACTGGCTCGAAAAAAGGGGAATAAGATGCTTGCCAAAATGTGTAATATCATTGCCGGCGATGAAATGCGTCACCACCTGGCCTACAGGGAATTTGTAAAGACAATCTTCGAATATGACCCCAGCGAAATGATGCTGGCTTTCGAAGATATGATGAAGAAGAAGATCGTAATGCCTGCTCAATTTATCCGGGAATCTGGGCAGGGCATTGGAGAAGCTTTTGAAAACTTCTCAAATGCCGCACAACGACTGGGAGTTTACACCACACACGATTATATTGATATTCTTCAGAAATTGAATGATTATTGGGAAATCGATAAAATGACATCTCTTACAGACAAAGCCGAAAAAGCGCGGGATTACCTTATGAAGCTTCCCGACAGGATGACCCGAATCGCCGGAAGGATCTCTGTACCACAGGATCAACATCAGTTCACCTGGGTAGGCGCTAACGGAACATTATAGCATTCAAAAATAGCATCTTAAAACCCGCTTTTGAAAAGAAGCGGGTTTTTTAGTGGCCAAATACAGGATATTTCTCATTTACCGGCCAAACTACTGCATGCCAGATCGGGTCCTGCCAACTCCTAAAAATATTCCTGCGGAATAATAAAGTTTCTCCCTAATTTTACCCTTTTTAAAATCACAAAGGCGCATGAGCAAAGCTTCAAAACCTGTTTTAATCATTCTGGCTTTTTTTGCGACTTACGTGATTTGGGGCTCCACCTATCTGCTCAATAAAATTGCAGTAACCGAATTGCCCCCGTTCATGCTGGCCTCTATTAGATTCACAACAGCCGGGATTCTAATTTTTATATTAGCAAAGATTTCAGGCAAGAAACTTCGTATTACCCGCAAGCAGCTTACGAATACCATCATCGCCGGCTTTCTTTTTCTCAGCTTCGGAAATGGCGTGGCCGTATGGGCACTTCGGTTCATTGACAGCGGATTTGCAGCTTTGGTCATTTCAGCCCAGCCGCTAATGGTGCTCTTACTCATGTGGCTTATTGACGGCAAGAAAATCAAATCCACTTCTATGCTGGGAGTTGGTTTGGGTTTACTCGGAATATACTTACTGCTAAGTCAAAAGCAGGTAACGAGTGAGGAAAATTCCATTTTAGGCATCCTTATGATCTTTGGCTGCCTTATGAGCTGGGCCTACGGCAGCATATTCGTGAGCAAAGCAAACCTGCCTTCCAACTATTTCGTCAACACAGGTTACCAAATGTTCACGGCAGGCATCCTGCTAATGATCGCCAGCTACTTTTTTAAGGAAGAATGGAGCGCTCCTGCCACGTGGACTGCACCCACACAATGGTCTATGATCCTCTTAATTTTCTTCGGAAGTATTATTGCCTTCACTTCCTTCAATTACTTACTAAAGGTAGTTTCTCCCGAAAAAGTGGCCACTTCTACTTACGTCAACCCTGTCATTGCCATGTTCCTGGGCTGGTATTTCTTAAATGAAGATATCACCACCCAATCTATAGTTGCGGCCGGAGTATTGTTGACCGGGGTTTTCTTTATCAATACCAAGAAGAAACTACTCATGCTCTCCAGGTTCACCAACCGGGCTACAACAAAATCCAAATAAAAGAGGCTGTTTAAAAAGCTATTAACACGTCATTCTGAATTCATTTCAGAATCTTATTGCTCTCATTTTCAAAACTAATAGAACCTGAAACAAGTTCAGGTTGACGTAAAGCTAACCTTTTTGAACAGCCTCAAAAATGCCGTTTTTGAAACTTTATATTTTCAGCTTTTATTAAAAATTACAGATCAAATTTGATTCCCTGCGCCAACGGCAGTTCTGTTGTATAATTGATCGTATTGGTTTGTCGTCGCATATAAACTTTCCAGGCATCAGAACCGGATTCTCTTCCGCCGCCGGTATCCTTTTCACCTCCAAAAGCGCCTCCAATTTCTGCTCCCGAAGTCCCTATGTTCACGTTCGCAATTCCGCAGTCAGATCCTTCAACCGAGAGGAATTTCTCAGCTTCCCGAAGATTGTTCGTCATAATTGCTGAAGAAAGCCCCTGCGTAACGCCATTTTGGAGTTCCAGGGCATTTTCGACATCGCCAGTATATTTCATCATGTACAATACAGGTCCAAAAGTTTCGTGCTGTACGATATCGTAATGGTTTTCGGCTTCGGCAATGGCAGGTTTTACGTAGCAACCGCTTTCGTAGCCTTCTCCTTCCAGCACGCCGCCTTCCACAATAACTTTTCCGCCTTCTTCAACTACTTTCTTAAGCGCATTCTGGTAGTTTTTAACTGAATCCTTATCAATAAGCGGCCCCACATGGTTGTTTTCATCTAATGGGTTACCAATGCGCAGTTGTTTATAGGCATCAACAATCGCATTTTTCACCTTGTCATAAATGGAGTCATGAATGATCAATCTTCTTGTAGAAGTACAGCGTTGTCCTGCGGTACCCACGGCACCAAAAACGGCCCCGATAACTGTCATTTTTAGATCGGAATCTGGAGTGACGATAATGGCATTATTACCACCAAGTTCCAGGAGAGATTTTCCTAATCGTTCTCCAACTGCAGCCGCTACTTTTCGCCCCATTCGTATAGAACCGGTGGCAGAAACCAGCGGAATCCTTTTATCATTCGTCATCATTTCTCCTACCGTATGATCTCCCGTAATAAGGCAGGAAATCCCTTCCGGCAGGTCATTTTCAGCAAAAACCCGTGCCGCAATATTCTGGCAGGCAACTGAAGTTAGCGGTGTTTTTTCTGAACCTTTCCACACGCAAACATCTCCACACACCCATGCAAGGGCAGTATTCCAGGACCAGACGGCCACCGGGAAGTTAAACGCAGAAATTACCCCTACAATCCCCAGCGGATGGTATTGTTCATACATGCGGTGCCCCGGCCTTTCTGAATGCATGGTTAACCCGTGCAGCTGTCTCGAAAGTCCTACTGCAAAATCGCAGATATCTATCATTTCCTGAACTTCTCCCAAACCTTCCTGGTAAGATTTACCCATTTCATAAGAAACGAGCTTTCCAAGCGGTGCTTTCAATCTTCGCAGCTCATCATTAAATTTTCTCACGATTTCCCCGCGCTGCGGGGAAGGCATTTTTCGCCAGACTTTAAAAGCATCGGTCGCTGTCTGGATCACTTTTTCATAATCTTCGGCAGTGGTAGCTTTTACTTTTCCAATCAAAGCACCATCTACCGGAGAGTAAGATTCAATTTCTTCTCCTGAAGAAAACCAGTTGGCTCCTGTGGAAGTACCGTTGTTTATATCTTTAACACCCAGCTCTTCGAGAGCTTGAGTGATTCCAAATTTTTCTGCTATTTTACTCATTAATTCTTAAGTTTTAATATGATTTTGTGTGGTTAATTGCGAAAATAAGAAAATTAACCCGGCTTCCTGTGTTGAAAAGCATAAGTCATTCCGCCGGAAAAAGTTATTTTTCCATTACAGTGCCGCATTTATTGCAGGTGCGCAGCTCCTTACTTTCATAGAATTCCTTGAAATGCTTCTGAAAATCATTTTCAATATCGTTTAGTGGGAAATACACTTCGTGCAATTTGTTATTACAGTTCTCGCAAAACCATAAAAGTCCGTCTTTGGCATCGAGATCTACCCGTTTTCTTTCTACCACAATTCCTACAGAACCCGGACCTCTCTCAGGAGAATGCGGCACTTTTCCAGGGTTGAGATACATATCTCCCGGTCCCAGTTCCATGGTCTTCTTCTCGCCTTCATCCTGAACATGTACTTTGATGTTCCCTTCCAGCTGGTAAAAAAGCTCTTCAGTTTCATTGTAATGGTAATCTTTACGGTCGTTGGGACCACCTACTACCATGACGATATAATCTTCAGAATCCTTATACAGACTTTTATTTCCTACCGGCGGTTTTAGCAAATCGCGGTTCTGTTCAATCCATTTATTCAGGTTGAACGGTTTATTTACTGCCATCTCTCAAGTTTTAACTATAAAATTAAACATTCTCTGCCAAACAACGGCAGCTGCGCCTTTTTCTTTGCTTCGGAATCATTCCGGAAGAAACTGCACATTCAAAAATGGCATTTACGAAGAACATTTAATTTCTTAACTTTCCACCACAAATTAATTTCTCACCATGAAAAAATTACTTTTCCTATTATCCCTTGCTGTTCTAACGGGATGCAATAATTCTGAAAATAAACCAGTAGTAACCGCTGAAGCTTCAGAAAATGAACAAAACTCAAATGCTGATAACTTCGGGATCGTAATTCATGGTGGAGCCGGAACCATTCTCAAGGAAAACATGAGCGATTCCCTTGAGGCAGCCTACCAGGAGAAACTGGAAGAAGCGATTAGGACCGGTCATGAAATTCTTGCGAATGGCGGAACTGCTTTAGAGGCGGTTCAAAGGACGATCAATGTAATGGAGAATTCCCCGCTATTTAATTCGGGAAAAGGTGCGGTTTTTACCAATGCCGGCACCAACGAACTTGATGCGTCTATTATGGATGGAGAAACATTAAATGCCGGCGCCGTTGCCGGAGTGACGACTGTAAAGAATCCTATCAACCTGGCATATGAGGTGATGGTAAATTCTGAACATGTGATGATGGCCGGTAAAGGCGCCGAAACTTTTGCTAAAAAACAGGGTCTTGAACTGGTAGATCCTGAATATTTCTATACCGAAAACCGCTTTAAAAGCTTGCAGCGCATTAAAGATTCAGAAAAAACAGAACTCGACCACGATGACCATAGATCGGCTTTTATTGATCCATATATTAAAGATTCAAAATACGGAACGGTTGGTGCCGCTGCTCTAGACAAGCATGGAAATCTTGCCGCGGGGACTTCTACCGGCGGAATGACCAACAAAAGGTGGGGCCGTATTGGCGACGCACCTATTATTGGCGCAGGAACTTACGCCAATAATAAAACCTGCGCAGTATCAGGAACCGGTTGGGGCGAATTTTTTATTAGAGGTGTGGTCGCCTATGATATTTCTGCACTTATGGAGTACAAAGGTCTTAGCCTACAGGAAGCTGCAAGAGAAGTGATTCAGAAGAAAAACCCTGAATTGGGCGGCAACGGAGGAATTATTGCCATTGACGGCGAAGGCAATGTTGCAATGGAATTTAATACCGCCGGTATGTATCGTGCCAGCATGAACAAAAATGGTGATTTGAAGATAGGGATCTATGAAAAATAGATTTTTCCAGCAACTTGGAAAAGTTCCTTAACAATCTCTTTTAACACAAGATTAAATTCTATATTTCTTGTATTTGAAGCCTCAGGTTTAGTTTTGCAGGTTGAACATACCTTGTTCTTAAATAAACCTTCCAAACTTTATAAAATGAGGATTTCACTGCTGTTTTTATTCTTCACTGCATTTTTTTGCAGTAACTCGTTTTCTCAACAACTTTTTAGGGAACAAGTTGATGATACTATTAGCAAAATGCCTTCCTTTTCCATGTATGAAGACAATTACATGGTTACAGGAGTGCCGCTCAACAAAGAAATAAACAAAGGATCGGCAGATATTAAATACCAGATTAGTTTTAAACAGCTTCTTACCCGAAAAACCCTTCCGCTAGATTCTTATCTTTTTCTTACTTACACCCAAACTGCTTTCTGGAATGTTTATGCGGCTTCAAGCCCTTTTGCTGAAATAAACTTTAATCCGGGAATTAGCCTGGGAAAACCCGTTTATAACAGCAAAGAACGTCTTATTGGAATGGCATTTTTGAATGCTCAGCATGAGTCAAATGGCAGGGACAGTATCTACTCCAGGAGCTGGAACAAGATTGCAATAAGCTTTCATGCCCGAATTAGTGACAGGATCAACATGAGCTTGGAAGGCTGGTATCCTGTTAGATATAAAAAAGACAACCCAGATCTTATGGAATATCTGGGCCCGGGAGAATTAAACTTCAGCTATAATTTAGAACCTAAAAACCTGGCGCTCGAACTTATGCTTCGGAAAGGGCTTAACTGGGAATGGAAAGGAGCAGTTAAAATGCGTCTCCTATACCGGCCTTTTGAAATGCGCACCCATCGATTAACGCTGGAATGGTTTCATGGCTATGGAGAAAGCCTCATAAATTACAACAACTTATCAAGCATGATAAGAATAGGATTTCTTTTTCGGTCTGACGATTTAAATTTCTTAAAACCTGCACCCAACCAAATATGATGTATGATGTAAGAGCCTGAAAACTTTTAAAAATATTCTTAGATCAAAAGAAACTTGCAAAATTAACCACAGAGGAGAATTTCTAATTCACAAAGCCTAAGATGCCCAATAAAAAAATTATGGTTCATTTGGTTCGGATAATTCAGAACTAATCAGTAATTTTGCCGCTTCAGAAATAAAAGAAGATGCAGAAAGAAGATTTAGAAATTCAAAAAAGAAGGCTCATAGAACAGTTAGGCGTGCATTTGGAAGGAGAAAACCTTGCCCCCCTGGCTGCGCGAATATTCGCAACCTTAATTCTTACGGGTAAAAAAGGGATCACCTTTGAAGAATTGGTAAATGACTTATGTGCCGGCAAGAGTTCAATTTCCACCCACCTCGATCATTTACAGGCTACCAACCGGGTAAAATATTATACAAAACCGGGGGACCGGAAAAGATATTTCATCATTAACCCAGATCTAATGCTGAACATTATTGATGAAAAAATTAACAGGTGGGAAAATGAAAAGAAGATCCATATAGAAATTCAGCAGTATAAGAAAAGAAAGAACGAAATGTGCAGGGAAGATGAAGATTTCAAGTTCGATCTTGAATTTCAGGAAGATTTCCTCACTTTCCTTGAAGAAACCACTGCTGCAGTACAAAAGTTTAAGTCTAAAATTTTATCAAGAAACAGCTAATCAACTCAAGAATCCATCATATGAAAAAACTAAGTTATATCGGTTTTATATTAAGCTCGCTTTTATTCGTCTCATGTCAGCAAAACCAGGGTGCACAGGCGGGAACAGGCCAGGGACCCGCGGGTTTTCCAGTTATTGAGGTCCCAACAAGAACAGTTACCGGTTATACCGCTTACCCCGTAAGCATTGAAGGTACAGTGAATAGCGCGGTACGAGCAAAGGTTTCAGGTTACATCACAGATGTTCTTATAGATGAAGGTCAAAAGGTAAACAAGGGGCAAACGCTCTTTAGACTCGAAACCGAATCTTTATCTCAGGATGCAGGTGCTGCAAGAGCCAACGTTAATGCTGCCCAGGTAGAAGTAGACAAACTTAAACCGCTCGTAGAAAAAGGCATTATTAGCCCTGTGCAACTCGAAACCGCGAAGGCGCGACTGGAACAGGCAAAAGCAAATTTGAACAGTATTTCTGCCAGCATTGGCTATGCCACCATTAAAAGTCCGGTAGACGGTTATGTAGGTGCCATTCCTTTTAGGGAAGGTGCTTTGGTAAGTCCGCAGGATCCAACGCCGCTTACCACGGTTTCAGACATAGACGATGTTTATGCGTTTTATTCAATGAATGAACGAGATTACCTCAATTTCATTCAGAGCACCGAAGGAGAAACAATTTCAGAAAAAATCCAAAATTTCCCACCAGTAAGTCTGGAGCTTGTTAACGGTCAAATTTATGAACAGGAAGGTGAAATCCAAACGGTAACAGGACAGGTAGATCCTAACACAGGAACTGTTGGTTTTAGAGCAAAATTTCCTAACCCCAACCGAATTCTTTCCAGCGGGAACAGCGGAAGAATAAGAATTCCTAAGACTTATGAAAATGTTCCTGTCGTGCCCGAATCTTCTTCTTTTGAGCAACAGGGGAGAGTATATGTTTACGGGATACAGGGAGATACGCTTGCAGTTTCACGGGTTATTCAGGTTCGCGACAGGGTAGACAATCTCATTGTAGTTGAATCTGGCTTAGAACCCGGCGCTAAAATCGTCGCCAAAGGTGTAGGAAAGCTTCGAAACAATACACCTATCCAGCCGCAACCTGTTTCTTTCGACAGTATAGCCAATTCCATCAATCCTGTATTTAAATAAGTAAAAAATGCTAAAAACATTTATAGAAAGACCGGTATTATCAACGGTTATTTCAATTGTAATATTAGTTCTGGGGGTATTGGGGATTCTCACCTTACCTATTACTCAGTATCCGGACATTGCCCCTCCTACAGTACAGGTTAGCGCCAACTATCCAGGTGCTAACGCCGCTACTGTTTTGGAGAGTGTGATCATTCCTATTGAAGAACAAATAAACGGGGTAGAGGGAATGGATTACATTACCTCTACTGCCAGCAACAACGGTAGCGCCAGCATTCAGGTGTTTTTTGACCAGGGTGTTGACCCAGATATTGCTGCGGTAAACGTTCAGAACCGGGTAGCGAGGGCAAGTCCGCTGTTGCCCAGGGAAGTGACACAATCAGGGGTTACTACGCAGAAGCAGCAAACCAGTTCGTTGATGTTTTTCACTGTACTATCAGAAAATGAGGAATATGACGCCACTTTTATTCAGAATTACCTCAACATCAACGTTATTCCTGAACTAAAAAGGATCAACGGGGTTGGAGACGTAAGGGTTTTTGGTTCAAAGAACTACGCCATGCGTATCTGGCTGCAACCTGAAAGGCTGGCAGCGTATAACCTTATCCCTTCAGATGTTATTGCAGCTATCAATGAACAAAGTCAGGAGGCTGCTGCAGGTTCTATAGGACAAAATGATGCTGAAGCCTTTGAATATGTACTAAGGTACAGCGGCCGGTACAGTACCGAAAGTCAATACAATGACATCGTGATAAAATCCCTTGGTAACGGAAACTTCCTGCGCCTTGGAGATATTGCGGAAGTAGAATTGGATGCAGAAGGATACAGCGTTATCTCTTACACCAACGGTAACCCCGGGGTGAGTATGGCGGTTTATCAAACTCCAGGATCAAACGCGCAGGAGATCATTGAAAATATTCACGCAAAACTGGACGAGCTATCTGGAAATTTCCCAACAGGTCTGGAAGTTATTGTAAATTTTGATACGAATGAATTCCTGAATGCTTCTATCTCAAAAGTGGTAATGACTTTAATAGAAGCCTTTTTACTCGTATTCCTGGTGGTATTTATATTCCTACAGGATTTTAGATCCACTCTTATTCCTGCGATCGCCGTACCGGTTTCGATTATTGGGACGTTCTTCTTTTTAAACCTTTTTGGTTATTCCATCAACCTGTTAACATTGTTTGCACTGGTGCTGGCGATTGGAATTGTGGTAGATGATGCCATTGTAGTGGTGGAAGCCGTTCACGCCAAACTGGAAGAAGGTGCTAAAACAGCTCGCAAGGCTACTCATTCTGCCATGGAAGAAATAGCAGGAGCTATTGTTTCTATTACATTGGTGATGGCTGCAGTTTTTATCCCGGTAACTTTCATCACCGGTCCCACGGGGGTGTTCTATGAGCAATTTGGTGTTACTTTAATTGTTTCCATTGCAATTTCAGCCGTAAACGCTTTAACCCTCTCCCCGGCGCTATGTGCACTTTTGCTTAAGTCTCATGAAGAAAAAGGAGATCGAAAAAAGGGCTTTTTGCAACGGTTTTTTATAGGTTTTAATGTTGCTTTTGATGCCACTACCCGTAAATATGTGAATTCCCTGTCGTTTTTACATCGCCATAAATGGATCACCGCATTCATAATATTAGCTTCCATAGGCGGTATATACTGGGCTTCAAACAATACGCCAACAGGTTTTGTACCCGATGAAGATCGCGGACTTGTTTTCGCAAGTATCGAGCTTCCCGCAGGAGCCTCTTTAGATAGAACCGTTGAAATCACTTCTGAATTAAGAAACCGTATCGAAGATGTCGAAGGCGTTCAAGCAGTTTCTATGGTAAACGGTTTTAGTTTAATTGGTGGTGCCGGTAGTAACTATGCCCTTGGATTCATTAAATTGGATCCATGGGATGAACGTGAAGATGAAACTCTTTCTGCGGAAGCTATTACCGGGAAGTTCTTCCAGTTATCTGCTTCCATAAGCGATGCAAATATTATCTTTTTCCAACCTCCCAGTGTTCCCGGGTTTGGAGCTTCTTCAGGATTTGAAATGCAGGTGCTGGACAGGACAGGCGGTAGTTTTGCAGATCTCGACCAGGCGACTCAGCAGTATTTAGCTGAATTATCTGCACGGCCAGAGATCTTATACGCACGTAGTTCATTTAATACCAATTACCCGCAGTACGAAATTAACCTGAATGTGCAGCAGGCAAAAGCTGCAGGGGTCGCAATAAGCGATATCTTCTCCACGCTTCAGGGCTATATTGGTAGTGTGTATGCGGCCGATTTCTCCAGATTTGGTAAGCAGTACCGGGTTTACATCCAGGGATTGCCAGAAGATCGCGCAACCGTAGATGACCTCAATTCTATGTTTGTTAGAAACAATCAGGGAGAAATGGCACCTATCACACAGTTTGTAACGCTGGAAAGAGTTTACGGCCCACAATCAGTAACGAGATTTAACCTGTTCAATTCGGCAGGTGTGAATGGAACCGCTGCTCCCGGATATTCTTCCGGAGACGCGATTGCTGCCGTACAGGAAGTAGGAACCGGTTCTTTGCCGGCAGGATTTGATATTGGATTTTCGGGACTTACGCGGGAAGAGATTTCCGCTGGGAATCAAACTACTTTTATTTTCTTCCTGAGTATCCTGTTTGTGTTCTTTATTCTTGCTGCACAATACGAAAGTTATCTCCTGCCACTGGCTGTTTTACTTTCGCTGCCGGTAGGGGTTATGGGAGCATATTTAACGACAAATCTTTCGGGGCTACAAAACAACATTTATTTTCAAATTGCTCTCATAATGTTACTGGGTCTCCTTGCTAAAAATGCCATTTTGATCGTAGAATTTGCAATACAACGGCGCCGCGCAGGACATTCTATTATAGATGCGGCCATGGATGCGGCCAGAGTTCGATTGCGACCCATTTTAATGACCTCTTTTGCATTTATAGTTGGTCTCCTCCCGCTGGTGTTCGCGAGCGGAACGGGAGCTGCTGGAAACCGTTCTATTGGAACGGGAGCCGTAGGAGGCTTACTGGTAGGAACTGTGATTGGAGTTTTTATTATTCCCATCCTTTTCATTCTCTTCCAGTGGCTACAGGAAAAAATAAGCGGAAAACCCGAAGCAATTACTGCAGAAAGTGATCATGCATAAATTAGAACAATGAAAAATTCAAGAATATATAAAATAGTTTTAGTGCCTGCCGTTCTTATGTCACTGCAATCTTGCTTTGTGGCCAAAGATTATCAGCGCCCGGAAGTGGTAGAGACAGAATCATACAGAACAGATCTTCTACAGGAAGGTAATTCGAGCATGGCAGATGTTTCCTGGAGAGAGCTTTTCACAGATCCTCTTCTCACTTCCTATATCGAAGAAGCACTGGAAAACAACATAGACATACGTGTTGCCCTTCAACAAATTGAGGCGGCAGAAGCATATGTTAAACAGGGAAAAGCAGCCTATTTTCCTACTTTAAATGCAAATGCCCAGGTTACTCATCAGGAACTTTCCCGGAACAGCCAGTTCGCAGCATTGACAGGTGGTTCCATAGATCAATTCGATCTTTCGGCCAATCTTTCCTGGGAAGCTGATATTTGGGGAAAAATAAGAAGCAATGACCGTGCTTTTCAGGCTTCTTACCTACAGTCTGTAGCCGCGCACCAGGCTGTAAAGACAGATCTTATTGCCGATGTCGCTTCTTTGTACTTTCAGCTTCTAGCGTTGGATGAACAGAAGAGGATCACATTGCAAACTATCGAAAACAGGGAAAACAGCCTGGAAACCACCAGAGCTTTAAAAGAAGCCGGTAACCTTACTGAAGTGGGTGTAAAGCAAACTGAAGCTCAATTATACCGGGCGAGGGCTGTACTTGTGGATATCGAGAACAACATCAGGCTGCTGGAGAATGCCATGTCTATCTTACTGGGTGAGGCACCGCACAATATTGAGCGTACGAGCCTTGCCGTGCAGGATATGAATACCGACCTTAATGCCGGTGTTCCTGCGCAGCTTCTTAGGAATCGTCCTGACGTGATTGCGGCCGAATATAACCTGATAAATGCTTTTCAACTTACGAATGTGGCGCGAAGTGAGTTTTATCCAAGTTTGAGATTGAGCGCTTCCGGCGGATTTCAAGCCCTTCAACTTGAGGATTGGATCAATGCTAATTCGCTATTTGCCAATGTTGTAGGTTCATTGGCCCAGCCTATCTTTAACAGGAGGCAAATAAGAACGCAATATGAAGTAGCCGAAGCACAGGAAGAGATCGCTTTTCTAAACTTCAGAAGGTCTCTTTTAATAGCGGCCCGTGAAGTTTCTGATGCTTTGTACAGCCATGAAGCCGCCGTGGAAACTATAGAGCTCAAGACAAAGGAATTTGAGACTTATGATCTTGCCACCTCCTATTCCGAAGAACTGCTTAATAACGGAATGGCAAACTACCTGGAAGTGCTTACGGCAAGAGAAAATGCGCTTAACTCACGGCTGGAGCTTATAAATGCAGAATTGAACA
Organism: Salinimicrobium maris; assembly: GCF_049680855.1. Classification (NCBI taxonomy): domain Bacteria; kingdom Pseudomonadati; phylum Bacteroidota; class Flavobacteriia; order Flavobacteriales; family Flavobacteriaceae; genus Salinimicrobium; species Salinimicrobium maris. The sequence goes on from NZ_JBMPGS010000001.1 coordinate 298,492, forward strand.
GACTTTACTCCATCGTAGATTTATACCAGGCTCTTGGCGGAGGCTGGGAATGATTTTTCATGATTGATTAGTTAGTTGTTGGTTTCTGCCCCGTCGCTTGTGATGGGGCAGTTTCTTTTTAAGGCAACTTCCCTCCTTTTGCTGTCCACCAGGGATGTACTTCCACTTCTAACCTTCCGGCCTTCACCATTGGGTCCTGGTTGGCGAGACTATCGGCTTCAGCAGCTGTACGCGTATTGTAAACTGCTATTCCGCGAATATCTCCATCATCACCAAAGGGCCCAATAAGACTTGCGTAGCCTTCCTCTGCCATACGGGTTAAATATGCCAGGTGCTGTTGCTGAAGCGCTGCTGCTTCTGTAGAATCCTGGCTGCGATTCGCTCCTGTTTTCAGAAAGACCATGTAGTATTGCTGCATCAAATAAGTTGTGTCGCCTTCCTGATAAGAAAAGACCTGGTAACCCTCATTTTTGAGTGCTTCTGCCAGTGAATCCTGTTGTTTAGCAAATGATTGCACAGCGGCTTCTACTTTTTCAGGACCAGGAATGCCACGTGTATTTTCGGGATTTTCAGTTTTTTCCTCGCAAGAAGTAAAAAGGATCAAAAAACCGAAAAGGGTAATCATATTCTTCATGATGATATCTTGTTATATGGATTCTTACAAAGGTATGAGTTATAATACTCCCGTTCACCGGTTACTTCCTTTCCCAGCCATGCAGGTTTTACAAATTCCTCATCTTCTGATGCAAGTTCTACTTCCGCCAGAAGAAGTCCTTCATTCAATCCGAAGAATTCATCTACTTCAAAAATATGTTTTCCTGCTCTTACTTCATACCTCACTTTTTCAATAATGCCTGGTTCGCAAAGCTTCAGCAGAGCTTCGGCTTCGTTAAGAGGGATTTCCTTTTCCCATTCAAAACGGCTCATCCCACTCTCGCCAGACTTTCCTTTAATAGTCAAAAAAGCCTTTTCATTTCTCGTTCTTACCCGCACAGTTCTCTCCACATGCGAATTAAGATATCCCTGAGCGATTTTGGTTTTTCTAAATGCCTCCTTTTTAAAATCTTCAGAAAGCAGTAAAAATTTGCGTTCTATTTCCTGCATATAAATCGTTTAGCGTTTACTTTCGGCGATCTCCTTTATTTCCCGCGAAACAATTCTCTCCCCGGAATAAGTATTATTCGCTACGTAGATCATGGCCTCTGCAATGGAAGCTGCATGTATGCTCCTGTACTTTTTAAGCGGCCCTACAAGTAAATGGTCTCCTACTTTCATCATCTGCTTCCAGGCGTATTCAAAAGGCCGTTTTTCGTCCCTGTTTCCCGCTATAAGGGATGGCTGGAAAATGTACGTCTGCGGAATGTTTTTCTGAAGCACTTCCGCCTCCATTTCACCCTTGGTGCGATTATAGAAAAACTTACTATCCTTGTCTGCTCCCAATGCCGAAATCGCCAAAAATGTGTTTATTCCGTTTTTTTCACACAACCTGGCAGCGGTCACTGGTATGCCGTAATCTACTTTTCTATATAATTCCTCATCAGGAGTTTTCTTTTGGGTACTTCCAATACAGCAGTACACCTCATCTCCCGTAAATTGTTCTTCATACTTTTCAAGCTCCAGAAGATCAATCAAATGTTCTTCAATTTTTGGATGCTTAAACTCTGTAGAGCTCCTCGAAAAAAGCTTTATTTTTTCATATCTATCATCATTAAGAAGTTTTTCCAGCAGAATCCCTCCCGTTAAACCTGTTGCACCTAAAATAATAGCTGTTTTCATAAAAGCTGATTTTCTTTTGAAGATACTTCATTAATTACTAAAATCAAAGATAGCGTATTTCTTAGGTCAAATGTTTCAGCAACGAAAATCGGTCTATTTGCCACAGTAGCACCGCAAGTTTAATTAATTTTACACTGTGGATCCAAAAATGGCATTTCGGAAGATCATTCATGTAGATATGGACGCTTTCTACGCTTCTGTTGAACAACTGGACAACCCAGATTTGCAGGGGAAAGCCATTGCCGTAGGTGGCAGTTCGAAACGTGGGGTAGTTTCGGCTGCAAGTTATGAGGCGAGAAAGTACGGTGTGCGCAGTGCGATGAGCAGTGTCATTGCGAAAAGGAATTGTCCTCACCTCATTTTTGTCAAACCAAATTTTGAACGTTACCGCGAGATTTCACAACGCATCAGAAACATCTTTTTTGAATATACAGATCTTGTAGAACCACTGTCTCTCGATGAAGCCTATCTCGACGTGACTGAAAATAAAAAAGGCCTGCCAAGCGCCACTTTGATCGCTAAAGAGATTCGGCAGAAAATCCTTGAAAAGACAGGTTTAAATGCTTCGGCAGGAATTTCTATTAACAAGTTCATTGCAAAGGTCGCAAGTGATGTAAATAAGCCCAACGGACAAAAAACGGTAGACCCGGAAGAAGTTGAAGAATTCCTTGAAAAACTGGAAATAAGGAAGTTCTACGGCGTGGGAAAAGTTACTGCGGAAAAAATGTATCAATTTGGGATTTTTACCGGAAAAGACTTAAAATCCAAGTCTTTGGAATTCCTGAACGATCACTTTGGAAAAAGTGGTCAGTATTATTATAACGTCGTCCGAGGTATTCATCTAAGTGAAGTAAAACCCTCCAGAATAAGAAAATCTTTGGGCGCAGAACGTACTTTTGATGAAAACATCTCTTCAGAAATTTTTATGCTCGAGCGGCTGCAACATATTTCAGAAGAAATAGAGCGCCGACTCAAAAAGAGCAAAGTGGCAGGAAAAACCATCACTCTCAAGATCAAATACAGTGATTTTACACTGCAAACGCGCAGTAAAACACTTAATTATTTCGTTTCTTCCGGAGAATTGATCCTGGAGACAGCAAAAGACCTGCTGTATCAGGAAAAAATGAAGAATTCTGTTCGACTTCTGGGAATTTCACTATCAAACCTCAACACCGAAAAAACTGACAAAGATAGTGCAGATAAAGAAGAGGTTGCCGTTCAGTTAAAATTTGAATTCTAAAAAAAGAGGCTGCAAAATACCATTTTTGGATCTGCAGCCTCTGTATGCTTTTTTTCTTCTTTCCGAAGAAATTATTCTATTTCAGAAATACGCAACGTATTTACCATTCCGCGGTCTGTAATAGGCATGGCGGCAAGGTTGATCGTAAAATCTCCTTTTTGAACATATTCCGTTTCCGAAGCGATCCTGTTAATATCATCTATTGTTTCATCTGTACTCACAAATTTATCATAGAAAAAGGCGCGCACGCCCCATAACAAGCTCAATTGGGTAAGAATTCGTTTGTTAGATGTAAACACCAGAATGTTTGATTCCGGTCTCCAGGCAGAGATCTGGAAGGCCGTATAACCACTATTGGTAAGTGTACATATGGCGCTTGCCTTTATCTCATTTGCCATATGCGCAGCATGGTAACAAACAGATTTTGTAATATATCTTTTGGTACGCACGTGCGGTGGCTCATGCGGAACTTTAATAAGCGGTGAATTCTCTACGCTCATCAAGATTTGACACATCTTCTGAATTACCTGTACCGGATAATTTCCTACGGAAGTTTCTCCACTCAACATCACAGCATCGGCACCATCCATTACAGAGTTTGCCACGTCATTTACCTCTGCCCTTGTTGGGGTAAGGCTGGTGATCATGGTTTCCATCATTTGGGTAGCGATAATTACCGGAATCCTGGCTTTCTTGGCTTTTAAAACCAGTTGCTTCTGAATAAGCGGAACTTCCTGAGCAGGAACTTCTACTCCAAGGTCTCCACGAGCAACCATTATTCCGTCACAATACGCGACGATCTTGTCAATATTTTCGACACCTTCAGGCTTTTCAATTTTCGCAATGATTGGAATCTTATGGTCTGTATGCTGCCTTATCAAATCCTGAAGTTCAATGAGATCTTCACTGTGCCTTACAAAAGAAAGGGCTATCCAGTCAACTTCCTGCTCTACAGCAAAAATTGCATCTTTAACGTCCTTCTCGGTCAAAGCAGGAAGAGATATTTTAGTGTTGGGCAGGTTCACTCCTTTTTTAGATTTGAGCGGGCCTCCCTGGATCACTTTCGTCCTTACTTCATTTTCCTTATTTGAACTAATTACTTCAAAAATGAGTTTCCCATCATCTAAAAGAATACGTTCCCCGGCCTGCACATCTTGTGGAAAGGTGTCATAGTTCATATAAACCCTTTCTGCGGTTCCTTCGAATTCCTCCCCGGTAGCAAAAATAATTTCATCACCTTCAGAAACGACCACTTCTTCCTTCATCTTCCCAACTCTAAGCTTAGGCCCCTGTAAATCTCCTAAGATAGCAGCCGTAAAACCATCTTCTTCGTTGAGCTCCCTTATCATTTTAATCCGTTCTCTAACGTCATCATAATTGGCATGAGAGAAGTTGATCCTGAACACATTCACTCCTGCACGGAGCATTTCACGCAACACATTCTTAGAACTTGTGGCGGGACCCAGGGTAGCCACAATTTTGGTCTTTTTGTTATTTGGCATTAGTCAAAAATTAGATTTTCCTTTGATTTTATATTTTCAGTCGCGACGCAATATGCCGTGGCGATCTGTGGAATTTGCTTGATTTTGTCCAGCAGTAAAACTTCAGACACCAACCCGGACTCTTCTTCTAATTTGAGAAAGAAATCCACTTTAGCATATTCCGGCAATAGATGAGTGGTTTCAGAAGCCATTTCTTCTTCCCCAAACAGGGATCCGAAGCCTTCTGTTGTTTTCTTGGACAGTCCTTTGTACTTGTTACTCACCAAAAAATAGTCGCAATATTTTTGTTGATCTTTATACTCGTACAATGAAAATAAAGCACGAACAGATTTAATATATAAATCTATATCATTGCGTGCCCTGGACAACCTTAAATCGAGATGCTTGTTTAATAAGAAAGCCAATTTGTATTCCTCCAGGGAACAGTGAATGGCTATAAGTTTAAAAGGTTGGTCAACAACAGCATCCAAAACCAATTTGTGCGCCAGCATATTCTCAACTTAATTGATAAAGATAAAATAAATAGGGTAAAAAATTAAACTTTCACCATTAATTCTTACAGAATAATACGAAAACGTTATAGTTTTGCTAAGAATCTGAAGTGTTTGGGATCTTAGTCTGGAATGCGTAATAGGCTCGCCTTGATGCTTTTTCTTCGGCTTTTTTCTTCGAAGTGGCTCGTGCCTTTGCCACCACCCGGTCTTCAATTCTAAGCTTCACCGCAAAATGTTTTATTTCATCCTTTCCGGTGTCTTCGTAAACTTCAAAGTTGAATTCCTTCTTCTCTTTTTGGCACCATTCAATCAATAAGCCTTTATAGCTTATCACGGTACCCTCCAGCTGCTCGATATCTACATAAGGTTCAATAACCCGTTCGTAGATAAACCTTTTACAATATTTGTAACCTCTATCAAGGTAGATCGCACCCACCAATGCTTCAAAAAGATTTCCATGAATGTTGACTCCAAATTGTTCGCTTGGAATATTGGTTTCAATATGACGGAGCAGGCCGAGATCCTTCCCAAGTTCATTCAGGTGCTTCCGACTTACAATTTTTGAACGCATCTTTGTGAGATATCCTTCATTTCCGCCGGGAACGGTTTTAAAGAGGTGAGATGCTATCACCGCACTAAGCATGGCATCTCCAAGAAATTCCATACGCTCGAAGTTCACGGCATTGCCTTCTTTGTCTTTTATATTTAAAGAACGATGCGTAAATGCCTTTTTGTAGTAGTTGATATTCTTAGGTTTAAAACCCACTATCTTGGTAATAGCAATAAAAAAATTCCCGCCTTTGGAAGAACGGGAATTTAATATATTTCGAATAACACTCATGAGATAGTTTTATTCGTCAAACTTTTTAAATAACACACAGGCATTATGACCTCCAAAACCAAACGTGTTGCTCATGGCCACTTTTACTTCCCGATGTTGTGCCTTGTTCAACGTTAAGTTCAATTCAGAATCTATGTTTTCATCGGGATTTTGATGATTGATGGTTGGCGGAATAATACCATGCTTCATTGCAAGAATGGAAGCGATAGCTTCAATAGCTCCGGCCGCACCAAGCAAATGCCCGGTCATAGATTTCGTTGAATTGATATTAATGTTTTTGGCGTGTTCTCCAAAGACTTTCTTGATCGCTTTCAATTCGGCTACGTCTCCTAAAGGTGTGGAGGTTCCGTGGGTATTTATAGCATCAACATCTTCGGGCTTTACACCGGCATTTCTCAGACAGTTTTCCATTACCGCTACCACTCCAATTCCTTCGGGATGTGGTGCTGTCATATGGTGCGCATCAGATGACAATCCGCCACCTGCTACTTCAGCATAGATCTTTGCTCCTCTTGCTTTTGCATGTTCATATTCTTCCAGAATAAGAGCACCTGCACCTTCTCCTAATACAAACCCGTCGCGGGTGGCATCAAAAGGTCTCGAAGCCGTTTCAGGACTGTCATTTCGGGTGGAAAGGGCATGCATTGCATTAAATCCTCCCATTCCTGCAGGAGCAACGGCAGCTTCAGATCCTCCAGTAACTATAATATCGCTGTACCCCAATCTAATGGTGTTCAAGGCATCAATTAAAGCGTTGGCAGCAGAAGCACAAGCAGATACCGTAGTATAATTAGGCCCCATAAATCCATGCTTTATGGAAATATTCCCCGGGGCTATGTCTGCGATCATTTTAGGAATAAAAAACGGATTGAACCGTGGGGTTCCATCGCCTTTACCAAAAGCAAGAACTTCGTCTTGAAAAGTTTCCAAACCTCCTATTCCTGCTCCCCAAATCACGCCTACACGAAGCTTATCAACTACGTCAAGATCTATTCCCGAATCCTTGATTGCCTCATCTGAAGCAACCATGGCATACTGCGCAAACTTATCCAGTTTTCGGGCTTCCTTTCGGTCAAAGAAATCTTCAACTTTAAAGTTTTTGATTTCACAAGCGAATTTAGTTTTGAATTTTTCCGTATCAAAATACGTAATAGGCGCAGACCCACTTTTTCCATTCTTAAGTCCGTCCCAATATTCTTCGATATTGTTTCCGATAGGGGTAAGTGCACCTAATCCTGTAACTACAACTCGCTTTAACTCCATAAGGGTATGTTAGATTTTTATTTTTTTGCGTCTTCGATATAAGAAATTGCCTGACCTACAGTAGCAATATTTTCTGCCTGGTCGTCCGGAATTTGAATATCGAATTCTTTTTCGAATTCCATGATCAATTCAACAGTGTCTAATGAATCAGCGCCCAAGTCGTTGGTGAAGCTAGCTTCGTTTACTACTTCGTTCTCGTCAACTCCTAATTTGTCAACGATAATCGCTTTTACTCTTGATGCAATGTCTGACATAATATTTAATTTTAAATTTTAATTAAGTGGCAAAAATAAAAAACTTTATTTTAAAACCTGTTTTTACTAGAAAAATGTGAAGTTAAATTACGCAATTTCACTGAAACCCTTTAATTTTACTTGCTAATAAATGTTAACAGCTCCAGTTTGACCACTCCACCACAATCATCCTCTAAAAGAATCGTGATTTTTGCTTCCGGTTCGGGGACGAACGCAGAAAACATCATTAGGTATTTTAAAAAGAATAGCAAAGCTGAAGTAAAAGCGGTTTTTTCCAATAAACGTTCCGCTAAGGTGCTAAAAAGGGCATTTGAGCACGAGATTCCGGCGCTGCATTTTGACCGCGAAGCTTTCTATGAGACCAATGAAGTGCTTAACGTACTGAAGGATATTAATCCCGATCTTATTGTACTTGCCGGTTTCCTTTGGGTTTTTCCCGAAAAGATCCTGAAACAATTCCCTAACAAGGTCGTTAATATTCACCCTGCATTATTACCAAAGTACGGCGGAAAAGGAATGTATGGAATGAACGTTCATGAAGCTGTTCGCACGGCAAAAGAGGTAGAAAGTGGTATTTCCATTCATTATGTAAACGAGAATTATGACGAGGGCGAGCTTATATTCCAGGCGACCACCCCGGTAAAACCTGAAGACAGCGCTGAAGATATCGCTGAAAACATCCACAAACTTGAATACGAGCATTTCCCAAAAGTGATAGAAAAAATCCTTTATTCTTCCGAAGAATGACAGATGCGCAGGTGCATATTTATACCGATGGTGCTGCCAGGGGAAATCCCGGTCCCGGCGGTTATGGCATCGTGATGGAATGGGTGGGAAAGCCTTACAAAAAGGAGTTTTCCAAGGGTTTTAAACATACCACAAATAACCGTATGGAATTACTGGCGGTCATTGACGCTTTAAAAAAGCTAAAAAAACCAGGCATTTCTGTAGTGGTCTTTACAGACTCCAAATACGTGGTAGACTCAGTGCAAAAAGGCTGGCTTTTCAACTGGGAGAAAAAAGGATTTAAAGACAAGAAAAATCCCGATCTCTGGAAGGAGTTCTTAAAAGAATACCGGCAGCACAAAGTTCATTTTAAATGGATAAAAGGCCATAACAATCACAGGCAAAATGAACGCTGTGATGCCCTGGCCGTGGCAGCTTCTAAAAGCAAAAGATTGCTTATAGACACAGGCTTTGAAGGAGATGGAACGAGTCTTTTTTCCTGAACCTCACCCTGTGATGTACCCATAAAAGTAAGAAAAAAGGTTGTAAAATAGGACTTCAGTTTTATGATTTTATGCCAGACTACCTTTTAACTTTCCTTATATTTGCACCTCATTCTTAAAAATTCTTATGAGCAAATTATTAATAGTGGGAACCGTAGCTTTTGATGCTATTGAAACCCCTTTTGGTAAAACAGATAAAATCCTGGGAGGCGCCGGTACATATATAGGACTTTCGGCAGCGCAATTTGATATTGAAACTTCAGTAGTTTCCGTAGTAGGTGAAGATTTCCCTCAAGAATATCTCGATCTTATGACCGATAGAAATATTGACATCTCCGGAATTGAAGTAGTTAAAGGAGGAAAAACATTCTTTTGGAGTGGAAAATACCACAACGACTTGAATTCAAGAGATACGTTGGATACACAGTTGAATGTACTGGCAGATTTCCAACCGGTGGTACCCGAAGATTTCAAATCTCCTGACATCGTAATGCTTGGTAACCTCCACCCGTTGGTACAGCTTAGCGTTCTCGAGCAACTGGAGCGTCCAAAACTTGTGGTGCTTGACACCATGAATTTCTGGATGGACAACACCTGGGATGATCTTATGAAGGTAATTGCCAAAGTGGATGTTGTCACCATTAATGATGAAGAGGCACGCCAGTTAACCAATGAACATTCCCTTGTAAAAGCTGCAAGAAAGATTGCAGAAATGGGACCTAAATACGTGGTGATCAAAAAAGGGGAGCACGGTGCCCTTTTATTCCATAACGAACAAATTTTCTTTGCTCCAGCCTTACCTCTGGAAGAAGTTTTTGACCCAACTGGCGCCGGTGACACTTTTGCTGGCGGATTTACGGGATACCTGGCGCAAACCGGTGACATCTCCTTTAAAAATATGAAGAATGCGGTAATTTACGGCTCAAACCTCGCTTCTTTTTGTGTTGAAAAATTTGGAACCGAGAGAATGGTTGAATTAAATAAAGATGAGATTCACCAGCGCCTAGAAGATTTCAAAGCTCTTACGCAATTCCAGATAAAATTAACTTAACGCCCTGTAATCCCAGGGCTTTTTTTGTGACAAACACGAATATATTAAGAAGGACATTTTATGAGTGATGCTATAAAACACGAATGCGGAATCGCACAGTTAAGGCTTTTAAAACCTCTGGAATATTATAAAGAGAAATATGGTACGGCTTTCTACGGCGTAAATAAAATGTATTTAATGATGGAAAAGCAGCACAACCGCGGACAGGATGGTGCTGGTTTTGCAAGTATTAAATTAAATACAACTCCCGGAGATCGCTATATTAGTCGGGTGCGTTCTAATGCCACTCAACCTATTCAGGATATTTTTGCGCAAATTAATGCCCGTATCAATGAAGAAATAAATCTTCATCCTGAATATGCCGATGATGTCGCGCTACAGAAAAAGCATATTCCTTACATAGGAGAACTTTTTCTGGGTCATGTACGGTACGGCACTTTTGGGAAAAACAGCGTGGAAGCCGTTCACCCTTTCCTTCGGCAGAACAACTGGATGCACCGTAATCTTATTGTTGCAGGAAATTTCAATATGACGAATGTTCATCAGCTCTTCAACAATCTTGTAGAACTGGGACAGCACCCCAAAGAAAAAGCCGATACTGTCACCGTAATGGAAAAGATAGGGCATTTTTTGGATGACGAGGTGAGAAAACTTTATAAAAAGCTAAAAAATGAAGGCTATTCTAAAGTAGAGGCTTCGCCCCTAATTGCAGAACAATTAAAAGTATCAAAGATCCTGAAAAAATCTTCTAAGAATTGGGACGGTGGCTATGCAATGGCCGGTCTTCTGGGCCATGGAGATTCTTTTGTTTTGCGCGATCCTGCGGGAATTCGTCCTGCATACTATTACAAAGATGATGAAATTGTAGTGGTAGCTTCAGAAAGACCTGTGATCCAAACAGTATTCAATGTAGATTTTAACGCTGTACAAGAATTGCCTCCGGGGCACGCCATTATTACCAAGAAAAGTGGCCAGGTCAAAATCAAGAAGATTATTGAACCCCTGGAAAGAAAAGCCTGTTCTTTTGAACGCATTTATTTTTCCCGCGGAAGTGACGCCGAGATTTACAGTGAGCGTAAAATGCTGGGTAAATTGCTGATGCCCGAGGTTTTGAAGGCAATAAATCACGACACGATCAACACCGTTTTTTCATTTATTCCAAACACTGCGGAAACTTCTTTTTATGGAATGGTGGAAGCGGCGCAGGATGAATTGAATAAACAAAAGAATGATACCATCCTGGCCGAAAAAGAAACTCTAACGGATTCTCGTTTAAAGCAGATTCTTGATCATCGTCTAAGAACCGAAAAAATTGCCATTAAAGATGCGAAATTAAGAACCTTCATTACTGAAGACAGCAGCCGTGATGATCTTGTTGCCCATGTGTATGATGTGACCTATGGCGTAGTTAAGCCCGAGGATAACTTGGTGATCATTGATGACAGTATCGTGCGGGGAACCACGCTTAAGAAAAGTATCATAAAAATGATGGACCGGTTGAACCCGAAAAAGATCATTGTGGTTTCTTCTGCACCTCAAATCAGGTACCCCGATTGCTACGGAATAGATATGGCAAGACTGGAAGATCTTGTAGCATTTAGAGCAGCTCTGGAACTTCTGGAAGAGAATGAAAAATCAGGCATTATTGAAGAAGTTTATAAAAAATGCCTGCAACAGGTGCACCTGGAGGATAAAGAAGTAAAGAACTTCGTAAAGGAAATCTACGCTCCTTTTAGTCCAGAACAAATCTCAGATAAAATAGCCGATTTGCTGAGTGAAGAAAGTGTAAAAGCAGAAGTGAAAATCATCTATCAATCTATAGAAAATTTGCACCAGGCCTGTCCGCAGAATTTAGGTGACTGGTATTTCACAGGAAACTACCCTACTTTTGGAGGAAACCGGGTTGTAAACCGGGCCTTTATTAACTTCTTTGAAGGCAATAAAGATCGCGCTTATTAAAGATAGCACATTAGGTTCAGGTTATATTTCGCACATTTGAAAAAGATTTTGTGTTGTTTATCCAGAATCCTTGTAGTTCATCTAAAAAATAAGTGAGGCTGGTTATTATTACCTACTTTAGCAGAGCCATAACATAAGTAGGTTAAGTTCATGGTAGATTTGGGGCAAAAAAGGTGGAGCTATCCACCTTTTTTATTTTCTATACTTTCCTGATTTTCAAATCTTCCCTGTCACAGGTTTTTATTAAAAATCTTCGTCAAAAACACCATTTTTGGAGAGCTAAAAATCTCCAATCCCTCTGAATTTTTATTTTTGAATTACCTCAGTACTTCTACATTTTCAAAAGAAGAATAAGTTTTTAGAAGGCGTGCTGAAAATGTCATTTTTAGAACCTCAATCAGAGTTAAGTCCAAAAAGGGTATTTTTAGCTAATTTTCTGGAGCCTGGTAACTTCCCCATCAAAAACGGCATAGGTATAATGGTTAATCCAGTCGCCGGTGTTGATATAGGTAGATTTTTCATTTAAAGAAAACTCCATAGGTAAATGCCGGTGACCAAAGAGAAAATAATCGTAATGTTTCTTTTCCAGTTTTCTCCTGCAGTACTGAATGAGCCATTCTTTATCTTCCCCTAGAAACTCCATATCTTCTTCTCCTGAAATCGCTTTGTTTTTGACGGAAAAATATTGTGCCAGCGGTACACCAAGATCGGGATGCAGCCAGCGGTAAAGCCATTTAGAAAAAGGATTGGTAAATACCTTTTTCATGCGTTTATAACCTTTGTCTCCCGGGCCCAATCCATCGCCATGACCCACCAGGAAATTTTTTCCGTTGAATTCAAATTCCTGAGGTTGATGAAAAACCGGGATATTCAGTTCTTCCTGAAAATAGTCATTCATCCAGAGATCGTGGTTTCCCACGAAAAAATAAACAGGAATTCCGCTGTCTTTAATTTGAGCCAGCTTTCCCAGCGTACGCACAAAGCCTTTAGGCACCACGTGCTTGTATTCAAACCAAAAGTCAAAAAGATCTCCCAACAGGAAAATGGCAGCCGCATCGTCTTTGATCTCCTCAAGCCATGCCACAAATTTCTCTTCGCGAGGTTTACTTTCAGCAGCAGTTGGTGCTCCAAGATGATTGTCACTGGAGAAATAGATTTTTTTACCTTCCGGAATATTCATTTTAAACATTTCTGGGTGTAAAGATAGAAGTAAAATCCCGAAAAGGGAAAATGCTGCATTCAATCATAAAGAGAAGCGCAATCAGCTTTTGATTTTTCAGTAAAAGAAGCCTATCTTTAGTAAAAAACAATGCTATGGCAAATTTGATTACCGGCATTCATCATATTACTGCGCTTGCCGGTGAACCTCAAAGAAATCTAGATTTCTACACCGGCATTCTGGGGCTGCGAATGGTAAAAAAAACCGTGAATTTTGACGCTCCCGATGTATATCATTTTTACTACGGAAACGAAACAGGAGCGCCCGGTTCTATCCTTACCTTTTTTCCTTATGAGGGAATTCGCCGCGGTCGTCATGGAAAAGGAATGCTCAACGTCACCACCTTTTCGGTTCCTATAGGTTCTATTGAATACTGGGAAAATCGCCTGAAGAAATTTAATATAACCCACAAACCGGCACAGGATCGATTTGAAGGGGAAGCGTTTATTTACTTTGAAGATCCCGATGGACTAGGATTGGAGCTGGTTTTTAACGATAGAGATACGCGCCCTGGATTTTCTTATGGCCCAATTCCTTTAGAACATTCCATAAAAGGCTTCTACAGCGCCGAAATCGCACAGGAAGGTTATGAACGCACCGCCGGCTTACTTACAGAAGTTATGGATCATCAGCTTATTTCTGAAAAAGGAAACCGCTTCAGGTTTGCAGCTACAGATGCACCCGGCAATTATATTGACATTGTATGTTCACCCGATGGGCTTCGCGGACTGGGCGGCGGCGGAACCGTTCATCATATCGCCTTTAACACGGCCAATGCTGAATCTCAACAGGAAGTGCGCGACAAGATATTTAAAAGAGGTTTAAACCCTACTCCTGTGCTCGACAGGCAGTATTTTGAATCTATTTATTTCAGGGAGCCCGGCGGCGTTCTTTTTGAAGTCGCCACTGCCGAACCTGGCTTTGCCATAGATGAATCCCCAGAACATTTGGGGGAGGAATTAAAACTTCCGTCACAATATGAATCGCGCAGAGAACAAATAGAATCCGCAGTCAAACCCGTTCGTTTAAACCTGGAAAAATTTAAATAAAAAGATGCACAAGAAGGAATTAATAACCGCAGGCAAATCAATAGAGGAAGCAGATAAAGCTTTGATCATGATCCACGGTCGTGGAGGATCGGCAGAAGATATCCTTACCCTGGCAGAGCACTTTGACGTAAAAGATTACGCCCTGGTTGCGCCCCAAGCCTACAACAACAGCTGGTACCCGCTCTCTTTTATGGCTCCCGAAAAGCAAAATGAACCCTGGCTCTCTTCTGCCCTGGAACTTCTGAAAGAAACTGAAGCCGAACTCAACAGCAAGGGAATTCCTTCAGAAAACATCTATTTTTTCGGGTTTTCTCAAGGTGCCTGTTTGACTATAGAATACATCACCAGAAACGCCAAAAAATATGGAGGTGCCGTAGCCATCATCGGCGGACTCATTGGGGAGACGATCAATACCGGAGATTATATTACAGATTTTGATCATACACCTGTCTTTATTGGCACTAGCAATCCAGACACGCATGTGCCACTGGAGCGGGTAGAACGCAGCGTAGAGATCCTGAAAAACAAAAATGCTGAAGTCCTTTTTGAAGTTTTCGAAAATGCCGGTCACACCATCCTGCAACAGGAAATAACCATTGCAAATAATTTCATTTTTAAGAGACCTGTAACTCCTTAAGAATTATCTGAAGCGTACCATTCTGCATAAGAAGTTTCCGTTTCCTGGAGTTTCAGGGAAAACAGCTCAATAGGCGCGGGAAGCCGGTTTTTGATCTTTTCGGCAAAATCCTGTATCATATTTTCGCTCGTAGGCTGGTAATCTACCAGAATTACGTCGTGTCCTCTTGATTTCAGCTCGTCGGCAAGTTCAATATGAGGTGTATTCTTGTTAAAAACGGTTGCATGATCAAAAACGTCCACAATTTCCTGTTTCACCATCTTCTTTAGATCACCAAAATCAATGACCATTCCCAGTTTGACATTCGTTTCATCTGTCACCGGTTCGCCAATTACCGTCACCCACAGTTTATAACTATGCCCATGAACATTTTTGCATTTCCCGTCATACCCGTAGAGAGCGTGCCCGGTTTCAAAGGAAAACTGCTTGGTGATTCTTACTTTTGACATTTGATTTACTTTAAGGCTGTAAAGGTATTAAATAAGGTCTCAAAAAGAGGGTTGAGAAGAGCGATTTTATTCAGCTTTACCATTCAAAAAGGGCATTTACGACTCCTATTCTGTCAAAATAAGAGCTTCAGAATGAAATATAAACCTCATTTCAGAAAATCATAAAAGAAGAACATCGCTTTGCAAAAAGTACTACATTCGCACGATTTTTTTAAATTGAACTATGGTGGAAAACGAATTATTTGAGCAGGTAAATTTTGTGGAGAATCCGCTGTATGAAAAGGTCATTTCAGATCTTCTGGAGCAGCAATATTCCGTCGTTGAAGATTTTTTTGAGCTTTCTGAAGTTGAAATGCTACGGAATTCCCTTCTCGAAAAATATGAAGAAGACAACTTTAAAAAAGCAGCGATTGGGAACCATGTGAACGAGGTAATCGAAAAAGCCGTTAGAGGAGACTTTATTTTATGGTTGAATGAAGCCAGTGCCGGCGATGCAGAAAAGGTATTTTTCAACAAGATTAATAAATTTGTTGATTACCTGAATAAAACCTGCTTCCTCGGAATCCTTCACAAGGAATTTCACTTCGCGCTCTATCCTGAAGGAACTTTCTATAAGCGCCACCTGGATACTTTTCAGAATGACGACCGCAGAAAACTCTCTATGGTTTGCTACCTCAACGAGCAAGACTGGAAGCCTGAATATGGCGGGGAATTAGTAATTTATAAAGAAGAAAACGGCGTGGAAGTTCCAAAAACCATTTATCCCTTTCCCGGGAGAGTGGTGATTTTTGAAAGCCAGGTGTTGGAACACGAAGTAAAACCTGTAAAGACCGAACGTCTTAGCATCACCGGCTGGCTCAAAACCCGGTAATTACTTTTTGAATTTCTTATAAAATACGACGGCTATTAAGGCAATTGCCAGCAAAAGCCAAAAGCCGTAGCCGCTCAAGAATGTAAGAAGTTCAAAGGTTTCTTCGTTTACTGGTACGTCATCCTGTTGCATTAGTTCATCCGGTTTTTTTCATGTCTTTTTCTCCAGCTGTAGCGGGAATAGAGAAAAACACCCAATACGATCAGGATTCCAAGTAGATACGGCCAGTTTTCACCAAGAAATTCCATGAGGGTGTAGCCCCATTCCTCTTCAGAAGTTGTTTGTGTATCCCTTGGTAAATGTTCCTGTGGCGCCATACCTTATGCTATTTAGCTGTATTGTAAAACTACAATTCCTCAAGAGATTTTCTTGCTTTTCTTTTCTTAATAAAAAGATAAACAGCACCTGCTGTCAATAACACGAGGAAAGCCATAATTTGCCAAAAGTAGGTGTGCCCAAAATAGCCAACTGCATAACCCATTTTGTAAGGAATACTTTGCGAAACCTCTTCTGACACCTGTAATAATAATACTGTCATCTTACTATTTTTTAAATTTATTAAGTGCCTCCTTTGTGAATTCTGAAAGCACCAGTTCTCCTGAAACAGCAGCTTGTTCCGGCAGGAGCGTATCCCAGTTTTCAGTTCCTTTCCATAGGGCTTTTTTCATTTCATACAATGCCTGCGGATTGTATGATGCCAGCTTTTCAGAAAATATTTCTATCTCCTTATCCAGGTCTTTTATATCTTCAAAAACACGGGCATACAACCCTTTTTCCTTGGCCCAGTAGGCATTTTTCCATTCGTGGCCTGCAAGCGTCAATTCTCCTAAAGCAGCAACTCCCATTTTTCGTTCTACTGCGGGAGCAATGACAAAAGGACCAATCCCAATACTTAATTCTGAAAGTTTTATAGCTGCTTGTTCAGTCGCCATACAGTAATCACAGGCTGCCGCAAGTCCTACTCCGCCACCCACAGTCTTCCCCTGGATGCGTCCAATGATTAATTTCTTACAGGTACGCATCGCATTGATTACGTTAGCAAAACCTGAGAAGAACAGCTTTCCTTCCTGCATGTTACCAATTGCGAGTAACTCATCAAAAGAAGCACCGGCGCAAAAAGCACGTTCGCCTTCAGATTTCAGGATGATCAAATTTACCGCATCGTTTTCAGATAACTTCTGAATCTCCTTTTCCAGTCTATGCAGCAGTTCCGAAGGGAAAGAGTTACTGGCGGGATGTCCAAATTCAAGGCTGGCGATACCATTGACAATATTGGTAAATAAACTTCCGTTTTCGCGGGTAGTAGTCATAGAATTAATGAGTTTGTTCCAAAGTTAAAAATAAAGGCCAGACATGAAACTCTGATGTTCCAAAAATGGCATTTTATTCATTCTTTTAAGAATGTATCAAACTTCCTTCTGAAGATATTTCCTTCGGAACTTAAATACGAGTCCGCCGCTGCGAATAAGCATCCAAACAAAAAAAGCGGTCCAGATGGCGTGTAATTTCCAGCCAAGATAATCTGTAAGCAATAAAACGGGGACAAATCCCATGAAAGTAGCCGCCAGGAGTAGATTTCGAAGGAATTTTGCTTCTCCCAGTCCTTTAAAGATGCCGTCAAACATAAAAGCAATCGCATTTACCGGTTGCATAAGCAGAACAATCCAAAAAACCGAAGAAAACAATACTAAAACCGAAGCTTCCTTGTTGAAAATCCAGCCAATTTCATTGTAAAATAGTGCACAGATTCCGACAAGAATGAGCGAGATCAAAACGGCGTATTTACTGATCTTTTTACTTAGTTGCCACAGGTTCTTATAATCTCGTGCGCCTAAAAGTCGACCGCCAATGGCATTTCCCGCGTTGGCATAACCATCGATAAAGAAGGAGAAGAACAGCCAGATATTCATGAGGATGCTTTGTGCTGCAATGTAATTTTTGCCATAATCTGTTGCGTAGGCATTGGCGAGATAAATGGCGAAATTTAGTGCTGCCGTTCGAACAAATAGGTTTGCAGCCATGAGTAAGAGTCCGCTCATCTGCGGATTAATATTCCTACTAAATTTGAGATGGAAAGGCGTTTTTTTAAAGAAGAACCAAAGCGCCATTACCAGCATGGTTGCCTGCGCAGCAAGGCTGGCATAAGCAGCTCCCGCCAAATGCATTGCAGGAATATAACCTTCAATTCCGTAGACCAGCAAGTAATCCAGAACTACGTTTACCGCCGCGCCCGTTAAACTGCATTTCATCGCCCATAAGGTGTTCTGCAGCCCTCGAAATACCCCGAAAATGGCAAAGGTAACGAGGGTTAAAGGATAGCCTAGTGCCCTTATCTGGTAATATTCTTCAGAATATTCGAGTATAAGACCTTCGGCATTGTAAGCACTGAAAATCACATCGGCAAAGAAAGCCGTTACCCCATAAATGACAAGGCTAAACAGGAAATTAAAATAAATCGCCTGTGGAATTAATGTTTTTACCGCATGAAGCCTGCTGGCACCCAGGTGCTGGGAAACAATGGCAGAGATCGCCGTTTTTGTCTGCGCCACGATCCAGATGATCGCCGAAAGAAATGAACCCACGATTCCCGCTGCCGCCAGAGCTTCTATGGAATTTTCTTCTACGTTTCCAATTACAGCAATATCTGTAAGGGAAATAAGAGGTTCTGCAATCCCGGCTATGATTGCGGGAATTGCAATTCGATTGATGTTCCTAAAACTTACGGAAGATTCCAAATTTCGGCTTTTGCAGCCGCAAAGATAGAATCCTTAAGCTTAAATTCAGAATGTCGATGGAAGCAATTTATTTACAATTTCAGCTCATAGCAATAGAAAGGATACTCGCTTTGCTTTGGAAAATATATATTGCCCAAACGTTTATAACCTCTGGCTTCATAAAATTTTTGATTCCGGAGATTCTGGCTGAAGGTGTCCAACCGTACAGAATTGTAACGATTATTGCGTGCGAAAGTTTCTGCGAAATCCATTAAAAGCTGCCCGTATCCTGTCCCCCACACGACTGGATGCGTAGCAAGCCTGTGTACATATAGGTTTTCTTGGTTGGGAGTGAGCCACTCTATGGGGATATACTCCTCATCCATCTCTGGCGTCAAAACAATGATTCCAAGAATTCCTTCTTTTTCTTTTAAAACGTATAATTGTTCCTTTTCAATATCATTGGCAAGCCTTTCCTTGGAAGGATAATGTTCATTCCATTGAAAAATGCCTTTTTGCTGCATCGCCACGGCGCAAGCCTCGGTTAAATTTTTAATTTCGGTTAATTCTAAAGAATTGGCTAACTGGATCATTTCTGCTATTTAGGTGTCAAAAATAATTTATACAATGAAGAAAACCCTTTCCTTGTATAGATTATTTTGGTACATTTGCCTCGTTGAATTTTGAAAATTCAATGCCGTATGGGGGATTAGCTCAGCTGGCTAGAGCGTTTGGCTGGCAGCCAAAAGGTCATCGGTTCGACTCCGATATTCTCCACATCAAGAAAGCCTGTTAATAGCGGGCTTTTTTTATTTTCATACTTTTCCTGATTGTGATTTTTCAGAATTCATCATTTTCTTGCCCTTTTTCAATATTTTGTGTTCGACAACAGTCTTTGGAACCACAGTTTCTTCAGAGAAAAAAACTCTAAAACAGCATTTTAGGAATCTAAATTATTACAAACCTACTACTCCCGAACGAACTGCGTTACCCTTGCCACAATCTTTTTAAAAGCATCTGGTAATCCTTTTTCACTCCATGGATGGATTCCTTCAAAAACATGGTTACTGCCCTCCAGAAGAAATAATTCAGCATTTGGGTTCCATTCTTTAAGATGTTGTGCGTTATCAACGTTTACTGTGGGATCTGCGGTTCCATGAATGATGAGGAAAGGAATTTCCAACTGTTTTGCCGCCCTGGAGATCGTGAGCCTCTCTTCATTTTCTTTAAAATTGGTATAAAAACTATATAAATGGGGCATTTGCTGTTTGGTGCGGCTGTTTTCAACATAGGCGATGCCATTTTCTTTCCATGCCTCCAGCTCGGGTCCGGAAGGAAACCTGTTTCCGAAATCACTTATGGATGCCAGGGTGATAAGCTTTGTCACGCGATCATCTTCGGCAGCTTTCACAGTCACCGTACCACCGCCCCGGGAATGGCCAATCAGTGAGATGCTCGAAGTATCTGCATAAGGTTTATGTGGAAAATCTTTTCCGCTCACCCAATCCAGCACCACATCAAGATCGTCCAGTTCTTTTAAAAAGGTGTTCTCACTAAATGCATCAAGATCGGGAAAATCTATGGGCTGCTCCAAAGTTCCTCCGTTAAAGGAAAAATTGAATTTGATTAGCATAAACCCATTCCCTGCGAACTCCTCTGCCATTAAATTCCATGTACCCCAATCTTTAAAACCTTTATAGCCGTGACAAAAAATGAGAACCGGCTTTTTCTCTTCTTTTTCTGAATAAAATACATCTGTGACTACAGGACGTCCATGCTTTCCTTGCAATGGAATGTTCTTTATCTTCTTAATTACCATGTTTGTGAGGGAATTTCTTTCTCCAGAAAAGGTATTTCCGGATCACATATTTCTGTTATTAATTTCTTTAATTCTGCCCGATATGCCTCCAATACGTTCTCATCAATATCGGGATCTTTTTTTGCCCAGGCGCCAGGCTTATCTTTTTTAGAATACTTCAAAAAGCCATTTTGAAGGTTTTTAAAAGAAATAATTCCTGCTTCTACAGGCTCATTAAAAGCTTTTTCAGCGTTCAGCATGCAGGCATAGCTTAATATCTGAAAAGTTTTGCCATACTTGTTATAATCGCTCGTTAAATCTTCCCAGTCAACGATCTCTACCTGGTTTTGATTTACATTTCCCGTTTTATAATCAATAATGCGCTTCTTTCCGTTCAAACAATCATAACGGTCTACTTTTCCGCGTAAAAAAACAGGAAAATCCAGCTCCTCAATGGGGATTTCGGTTCTGAGGTCACTTTCCACTTCCAAGATTTTCAGGATATTTCCATCTTTTAGAAAATTCATATCCATTTTCAGAAGATTGATGACATACCTTTTGGCCACTTCAAAAATGAGAAGGTTTTTGCCCTTTTTGAGAGGTTCTTTGGTGTAGGTTTTCTGAAACTGTACAGCAACTTCTGCAGGCGTTCTTTTGACTGCTTCTTTAAGTTTATCCATAGTGAGTTCTTCTCCTATCCAGTTTTTATAAAAGGTTTCCAGCGTATCATGCACTACCGTGCCCAGGGTATTATAGGCGATGGTTTCTTCCACCTCATCTTTTTCCTTGATTCCCAGGATGTATTGCCTATAGAAATCAATGGGATTTCTTATATATGTAGTGAGCGCAGAGGGTGAGAACCCGCGGTCCGCAAGCTGCTTAAGCTTTTCAAGTATCTCCTCATTTTTCTCCACCTGCTGTAGCTTTCTCCCTATTGCAGGCACTTTTGGTGCCACCGTTATTTTTTTCATGTTGTGAGCCTCCTGTTTTTCCATTTCGAGTTGCAACAAAAAGCGACTTTTTTCCCCTGCACTTAGTCCGTCGCTCTCGGTGTTGTAAAGCAGCTGAACGTTTTTCGCTCTTTGCAGGAGGTGGTAAAAATGGTAGGTATATACCGCATCTTTCTCCTTGTAGGTTGGTAAATCGTAAGAGCATTTAAGATCATAAGGAATAAAGGAATTACTGCTCTTCCCGGCCGGTAAGACTCCTTCGTTTACAGACGTAATAATGACGTTCTCGAAATCAAGTCCACGTGATTCCAGCATTCCCATTAGCTGAAGCCCCGTGAAAGGTTTTCCATGGAAATCTACTGTTTGGCTAGCCAGAAGCTCTTTAAAAATAGTGTATAAGGTTTTGATCGATCTCACGTGAGAATAGGTCTCCAGCAGATTCGTAAGCTTATTGAACAGCAAATGGTATTGGTAAAGAAATTCCAGGGTGAGTTGATCTTTCTCCTTGTCAAGACTTCCCTTTATCTCGAAAATCAACTTCTGAAACTGAGAAATGGCAAAATGCGGATCGTCTTTCCAGTCTTCAAAGCACAGACTGAAAATTTTTGAATATTTTTCAGGAATAAAGCTAAGCAGCTTGGCAGTAGAAAAATAAACCAGGTTGTCCTGTTGAATCTTTCCTGAAATTTCCTTCGAAAACCCAAAGGTTATTTTCTGGACCAAGGGGTGGTTGCTAATCCCAATGACATCTTTGAAATAAAGCTCGTGTTTTTTATGAGTATGTACCCTCAATAATTCTTCGAATAATGAAGTCACAGGTGCCGCATTTAGCGGGAAACCCATGGTGACATTAATTTCTTCCACGTTTTGAGGCAAAGAATTCAATACTGGCAGCAGCAGCGATTCATCTCCAAGAACAACAGCTGTTTTCCTCATTTCTTCCGGACTTAAATTCGCAAGAAGTTCGCCCACGTATTTCGCCTGCCCAATATTTCCAGGAACAGCCGTCATTTGGATGTTTTTGCTTCCGCTGAAATTACGGGAAACAAATTCAAAATTCTTATCCTGGTACATTGGCCAATCTCTTTTATACCTGCGCATAAACAGGGAAGCATCATGCTGCGTATCTTTTAAAAAGACCTCATCAATGTCCCAAAAAATTTGCGCCACACCCAAAGATTCCATTTTTTGGAGGATCTTTTGTTCCGCATTGTTTAGTGCGTTAAAACCAAGGAATATATGTGGGTTCTTATGATCTTCTACATATTTTTCAATTCCTTCTGATGCCCTGCGATAAACCATCCCCTGATATGCCATTTTTCGCTGCTCCAAAGAGGCTCTTAAAGCTTCGTAGTATTCAGGAAGCTTCTGCCAAAAACTTAAGTAGTTCTCCATTAGAGAAGTCTTCTCCTTTTGCGCAGACCAGTGATTTATCTCCTGAATATCTGACAAATAATTAAAAAAAGGCTTATAATCAATCAGGTACCTGTCAATTTCATTAAAATCGTATAGGAGAGTTTGCGCCCAGGAGGAGAAGGTGTCGAAATTTTCAATTTTATCTTTAGGTGTGCATTGCAGATAAACTGAATAGAATTCAAATAAAGCAGTTGTATTATCTATAGCTTTTAAACCAGACATTTCTTCTGAAAATTCTTCAATGCTAAACACTTGGGGAGCGAAAGAAGGATTTTCAGAAAGTTTGGCGAGCTCTGTGATTAAAAAAGAACCTGCTCGTTTGCTGGGCAGAATAAAGGTATGATTGGCAAGAGATTTATTTCGAGAAAGTAGTTCCTGTAGAACCTGGGTAATAAATGGTATCATAGTATAAAAATAAAAAACGCCCCGACGTATCGGAGCGTTTTCTACAAAAAGATTTATTCTTTTCTAGTTGTTCATATTCATTTCATCTGTGGATTCGCCCTGCTCACCTTCAAGTGAAATTTCCACTCTTCGGTTTTGCTGTCTTCCTTCACTTGTACCGTTCGTAGCTATTGGCTGACTTTCCCCATAACCGGTCGCTGAAATCCTGTCTCGTGAAATTCCTGCCTCCACAAGGAAGTTCATCACAGCTTCTGCACGCTCTTGAGAAAGTTGCTGGTTATATGACTCAGCTCCAGTACTATCAGTATGACCTTCTATGTGGAAATCTGTAGTTGGATATTCTTCCATGATATCTGCAATTGCCTGCAAAGTCTCTTCAGATTCACCACGAAGTGTTGCTTTATTCAAGTCGAATAAAATTGTTCTTGAATATTCGTTCAATTCATTAATAACCTCTACAGTTGGTTCAGGACACCCATTGTTTTCAACAGTTCCCGCTACTTCTGGACATTCGTCCTCTTCGTTCACCACACCATCATTGTCATTATCCATATAAGGACAACCGTTGTTATCTGCTGGTCCTGCTTCGTTAGGACATTCATCCTCACTGTCTCTTACCCCGTCGCCATCGGCATCAGGACAACCGTTCATTGCAACAGTTCCCGCTACTGTAGGACATTCATCCTGTGGATTAGGAATCCCGTCCCCGTCGGTGTCAGGACACCCATCGAACTGAGCTAAACCGGCTTCGTTAGGACAAGCATCCATTCTGTCTGCAATACCATCACCGTCAGAATCAGGACAACCATTGAATTCTGGAAGACCGGCTACTTCAGGACATTCGTCATTCTTGTCGTAAATCCCATCGCCATCAGTATCCATACCACCAAAAGCAATTTTGATTCCCGCAACATGCTGGAAATGAGAATTGAAATCATCCTGAAACGCATGCTTGTAAACAGTTTGTACTGAAAGTGCTATATTATCTGAAAACCAGAAGTTAAGTCCAACTGTACCATCAAGGGTTGCAGCTCCTTCATCGTCAACCCACGAATAACCACCACCGGCACCAACGAATGGATCAAACCACCCTGCATTGGCATCGTTTCTAAAACTGTAGTTAAAAGTACCGTCTAACGAATAATAAGTAAGTCGGTCCCAACTGTCATCACCGAATCTCTCGATCATGTTCACAGATCCTGCACCTTCAAAATAAAAGCCTCCTCCTATATTTCTCGCAACCGAAAGTCTTGTAAAACCTGGAAGTATGTTCCAATGATCACCAACATTAAAAAAGTCTTCAAAATAACCTCCTAAAGGAGCATCTTCACCTGTAGGGTAAAAATCCACGGCGTTCATACCTATTCCTATCGCCCAGGGATTATTTTCATCCTGCGCCTGAACAGCTGTAAAGCTCAGCATAAAAAACGCAGCCAATAAAAAAGTGTTTAAATGTTTCATATCTAAATGTTTAAATTCAATTGGGTTAGTTGAAACAAAAGTAGGCTGATATTCATTAGCGGCAAAGCTTATAATAATAAAGTTTTCTTAATATCTCAATATTTACGGGGCTTTACAGAACATTTCTCATTTAAAATCTAAATATTTTCATAAATTTATAAATCTTTCAAAACCTTCTAAAAGCCCAATTTCCTTCTTAAGAGATAACATCGAGCTCTTTCCCAACTTTAACAAAAGCTTTAATAGCAGCATCTAAATGTTCTTTTTTATGGGCCGCTGAAAGTTGTACTCTAATTCTTGCTTTGCCTTTTGGAACCACGGGATAGAAAAAGCCAATTACGTAAATCCCTTCCTCCAAAAGCCTGTCGGCCATATCCTGCGAAAGTTTGGCGTCATATAACATTACCGGTACAATTGCGGCATCCCCATCAATGATATCAAAACCGGCATCTTTAATCCCCTTTTTGAAGTACCTGGTATTTTCTTTCAGCTTATTTCTCAAAGAACTATCTGTAGACAGCATTTCAAATACCTTAATAGAAGCACCTACAATAGCCGGTGCCAGGGAATTTGAAAAAAGATAAGGTCTTGATCTTTGCCGCAGCATTTCAATAATCTCTTTCTTACCGGTAGTATAACCTCCCATGGCACCACCAAGAGCTTTTCCGAGGGTACCTGTTATAATATCTATTCGGTCCAGCACTCCTTTTTCCTCAAGAGTACCAATTCCATTTTCTCCAATAAAACCTGTTGCATGGGCTTCATCTATCATTACCAGCGCGTCATACTTATCTGCCAAATCGCAAATTTCATCAAGCGGTGCAACTAACCCATCCATAGAAAACACACCATCGGTCACAATGATCTTAAAGCGCGCTCCATCTTCATTAGCCTTTTTTAACTGCTTTTCTAGATCGTCCATGTTGTTGTTCTCATAGCGATAACGCGCAGCTTTGCAAAGCCGAACTCCGTCAATAATAGAGGCGTGGTTAAGCGAATCAGAAATTATAGCATCTTCTTTTGAAAACAAAGGTTCAAAAACACCCCCATTGGCGTCAAAGGCGGCGGCGTAGAGAATGGTATCTTCAGTTTTGTAGAAATCGGCTATTTTCCCTTCCAGTTCCTTGTGAATATCCTGCGTTCCACAAATAAATCGAACGCTGCTCATTCCGAAGCCATGTGTATCCATTGTATCTTTTGCCGCCTGGATGACTTCAGGATGAGAGGAAAGCCCTAAATAATTATTGGCGCAAAAGTTAATCACCTCTTTTCCCCCCTGGATGGTGATCGCCGCACCTTGCGGAGAAGTAATGATGCGCTCCTTTTTATAAAGGCCTTCTTCCTTTATTTCTTCTATTTCTTTCTGTAAATGATCTTTTATTTTTCCGTACATGATTCTGTTTTTTACAAAATTACACTTCTTTTAAACAACGCTTACCGTGACCTGCCGGTTAATATAAATAAGAACCCGGCTCTCTACCTCAAACCCCATTGCCGTAAGCACCTGCGCATAACTGTTAATCTGTGATTTGTGGCTCTCACTTGCTTCACCGGTCTTGTAATCAATTATGTTTACTTTATTTTCATTAAATACAAGCCTGTCTGGCCTTAATATGGTTCCGTTTTCGGTAATGATATCACGCTCATTGTAGACCACAAGTTCGGGTTCAAAAAATTTCTTTAATTCAGGATGCTCCACCACTGCCATTATTCCGGCTGTTACTTCTTCTTCATCATTATTTTGAAAAAGTCCTTCTTCCCGCGCCTCTGCAATGGCTCTTGGAACATCTTTTTTAGTCTTTATTCTGAAGAAAATATCATGCACCAAATGCCCTTTTTCGATAGCCTGCGCCTGGGAAGAATCCCAAAGCAAACCCGATTTTGTTATTATAGAAACGGCATTGCTTCCTGTTGGTGAGGAATAGTATTTTTCCTGTTGATAATTATTATTCTCTTCTATTTCTTCTGAAACCGGAAGATCTTCCCTGCTTCCAAATTCATATTCATGACTTTCATCCCATTTCCCAATCGATTTAAGCCATGATATAAATAAGCCGGAAAATTTATTCAGATTTTCTTTGCCCTTGTTTAATTCATATTTTGAAATAATATATAACTGCTTCACCGGGCGGGTAAGAGCCACGTAAAGTACATTTAGCGCATCCAGCTGACTGTAATGACAAAGATTCTCGTATAAAAGTGAAGGCTCCTCGCCCCATTGCAGCATATCTTTGGAAGCTTTTAAATATCCCACAGGAATTTCTTCACTTAAAGTTTCAGGAATATCCATCCACAAAGATTCCCGGGCGACATCTGTGATATTACTGTTCGCAAACGGGAAAATCACAATTGGAAATTCCAAGCCTTTGGCTTTGTGAATGGTCATAATTTGCACTGCATCTTTATCTGGCGAAGCGGCGATGCTTTTTCTATCCTTTTTATGCTCCCACAGTTCCAAAAATTCAAAAATTCCGTGGTTTTCTTTTTGAGAAACTTCGTAGACATAATCCAGGAATGACTGCACATACGCATCTGAAGACTGTACCAAATTGAACTTTCTTATAATATATTCCACAGCCTCATACAAAGAATAATCTGTCACCTGTTCCAGGTTGAACTCTATCCCGAAGGTTTTGAGGCTATTGAAGAAGTGCTGATGATCAAGATCCAGCCTTTCTTTGATGAATTTATAAGCATTTCCTGGCGCTATAAGGTTTTCCACAAGGTAGTCGAGAATAACCAGCTTCAGGTTTTTATCCAGTCCGTCAAGGGAAAACCGTAAAACAGCGGTTATAAAGTTCACTTTTGGAGACTGGGAAAGTAAAAGGCTTTCCGCAGATATTACCGGCACTCCATTTTCACTTAACAAAGAAGCGATCGCTACACCTTCTTTTTTCCTTCGGGTAAGAATGCAAATATTACTCAGCGAAACTTTCTTTTCCTGCAGGTCTTTTATGATCTCCAACACCTTCTCGGGATAAACCTGCATCTCTTCTTCGGCATTTTCAGCTTCAATAAAAGAAAGATTCACGTAACCTCCCTCCGACTTTTTCGGTTCCTGGGAAGCTGTTTCCTTAAACAATTTTTGATGCTCCAGATTTGAAAAACAAGATGATGAAAATTGAAAAAAGTCATTATTGAAATCTACGACCTGTTTCGAACTTCGGTAGTTATGCGGCAGTAAAACCACTTCCTTATTCTCCAGGTTGAACGGATTTTTGCTTCCGCAGAGCGCCATGAATTGCTCTGCTTTTCCACCACGCCATCTGTAAATACTTTGTTTTGCATCTCCCACCAGCGTAAGGCTGCCATGTTCTCCCTCTTCATGTATTGTCGTTAAGGTATGATTTACCAACGGAATAATATTTTCCCATTGCATTTCACTGGTGTCCTGGAATTCGTCTATAAAATAATGCCGGTAACGCTCCCCGAGACGCTCATAAATAAAAGGAGCGGGTTGATCTTTTACCGCGCCGGAAATGGTAGCGTTGAATTCTGATATCATCACGATAGAACGCTCTTTTTTGATCATGGCCACCTCCTCCTGAATGGCACGTAACAAGGAAAGCGGAGTAAGGTTTTTCTCAACAGCCGCGAAATATTGAAGTTTCGTAATATATCTCTTCGCCTCATTAAAGAGCGAAGCAACTTCTGGCTGCAGGCGATCCAGGATGATCTTTTTGTCTTCGCTTAGTTTCTTTGCATATAAAGGTTCATCTGCAATGCCCAGCTGCCATTTTGCATCGAAATCTACCTTAAAATTTTTATTTTGAAGTTTTAGGAAGAAATTAGGGCAACTACCTCTATTAAAATCTGAATTTTCGAGTCCGTTGCTTTGCAGCAGCTCAAAAAAACGGTTGGAAGTCTCCACCACCCCCTCTTCAAAAAGGGCATTTTGATTCCTTATTTCAGAATCGAGCGAGTCAAAATCTTTAAGTTTTTTGTTTTTCAGTAACTGCAGAAAAGCCTGATTATCTTCAGCGTTCAGCAATTCTGCGATCTTATAAAGGTCTTTTGCAATGTCCCAGCTTTTATCCTCATCGGTCTTACTGAGTGAAAAGTTGATAAGAACTCTGGTAAGTTCCTTATCTTCCCCGGCTTTATTGATCAATCGCTCCACGGCCTCCTGTAGTACTTCGGCGGTGTTCAATTCCACCTCAAAATTGAGGGGCAGGTCAAGATCTTTGGCAAATGTTCTCAAAACCCGGTGCGTAAAACCATCTATGGTAGAAACTTCAAAAGCTGCGTAATTGTGAATGATATTCTTTAGGATATTATGACTGCGGCCTCTGACTTCGGAAGCAGAAAAGCCAGTTTCCTCACAAATAATTTTCAGAAGCGGCTGAAATTTCTGCGGAACAGGATCTTTAGAAAATGCATAAAGATTATCTACGATCCTGGATTTCATCTCCTCTACCGCTTTGTTGGTAAAAGTAATGGCCAGAATATTTTTATAGGCATCGGTTCTGGAAGAGGAAAAAAGGAGCAATAAATACTCTTTTACGAGGGTAAAAGTCTTCCCCGATCCTGCGGAAGCATTGTAAATGGTAAAGGAATTCTCTTTCTTCAAGCTATTTTTTTTACTAAAATATAAAATCCTTTTCTGGTTCTATGGAACCGCCTGATTTTCTTTCGGATTCATCAAAATCCCGGCATAATTTATTATGGAATGAGCATCTTTTTCAGTTAAAAACCTAAAGGTTTAAGGATTTTATAACATCTAAATGTTTTTCCTGAAAAGCTTTATTCCTAAATTTGGGGTTGATCTGAATTAATAATTAAAAAAACATATCATATTATGGCATTCGAATTACCGAAACTTAAATATGCGTTTGATGCATTAGAGCCGCATATAGATGCAAAAACAATGGAAATTCACCACGATAAGCACCATGCGGGATATACCAGCAAATTAAATGATGCTATCCAGGGAACTGACCAGGAAGGAAAAACCATTGAAAATATCCTTACAAACCTTGACATGAACGACAAAGCCGTTCGTAACAACGGTGGTGGATATTACAACCACAACCTTTTCTGGGAAGTGATGTCTCCAAACGGAGGTAGAAAGCCTAGTGGAGATCTTGCTGAAGCAATTGATAAGAAATTTGGTTCTTTTGATTCTTTTAAAGAAGAATTTTCTAAAGCTGGCGCTACTCAGTTTGGTTCTGGATGGGCCTGGCTGTGTGTAAAAGAAGGCGGAGAGCTTGATGTTTGTTCTTCTGCAAACCAGGATAATCCTCTTATGCCCGGCGTTGGATGCGGTGGAACTCCTATCCTTGGAATGGATGTTTGGGAGCATGCATATTACCTAAAATATCAAAACCAGCGTCCTGCATATATTGATGCATTCTTTAATGTGATCAACTGGGAAGAAGTTTCCAGAAGATATGCTCAGGAAAAATAATTGCTGAAATAGAATAATGATCAAAAAGGCTGCCCTAGGGCAGCCTTTTTATTTTCGTGCAAATTAAAAGTTGTATCTCTTCTTTTCAAATCTTCTGAAAAAGGAAAAAGAAATGCAAGGCAAACATAAAAGGAGGCGAAATAAGTTATTCCGCCTCCCTTTGCCCCAAATCTACCATGAACTTAACCTACTTATGCTATGGCTTTGCTAATATAGATTAAAAATGCACCTCCATAAATTATTCTAGACCAACTACAGGGAAAATAGTTGAATTACAAAGGTCTAATTTTGAATGTAAGAAATAGAACATATTTCTTGCTCTTTTTCTGAAAATCAGTTAATTACATCCTAAATCTCTTATTTAGTCCGAATGTCTTTAAGCCTTAACTGAATACTTATATTTCCATTCCATTCATTCTCGTCAATGCAGTAGGCTGCATCTACTTTACTGCCATTAGAAAGCAGTTCGCATTTTCCACCAAGATTAAAACCAATGGCATCAAAAGATATTCCTGAACTTTCCTCTACAAAACGTGCTTTTAGGTGCAGTGAATCTCCACCCACGCACTTTGCATAACCTGCATCTTTTAAGTTTGACGTCATAAAAACCGGGGTCATATTTCCAGGGCCAAAAGGAGCGAATTGTTTCAGGATTCTATGGAATTTTGGGGTAATATCTGCTAATTGAATTTCTGCATCTATAGATGTTTCAGGGATCAACAGATTCTTATCAATACTTTCTGAAACGACTTTTTCAAACTTTCGTTTAAAATTTTCATATTCAGATTCCAGCAGGGTGAGACCTGCTGCGTATTTATGGCCACCAAACTGTTCAATATGTTCGCTGCAGCATTCCAAAGCATCATATACATCAAAGCCCTTGACAGACCGTGCCGATGCTGCAAGCTTATTTCCGCTTTTAGTAAAAACCAGGGTTGGGCGATAATAAGTTTCGGTAAGCCGTGACGCCACTATTCCTATCACCCCTTTATGCCAGTTTTCTTGGTAGACAACTGTTGTGAATCTTTCCTGTTCGCTGGCCGCTTCTATTTGCAGGAGTGCTTCGGCCGTGATGGTTTTATCCGCATCCTTCCTGTCACTATTAAAAATCTCAATTTCTGAAGCAAAATGTCGTGCGGTTCCTTCATTCTCTTCAGTTAAAAGGTTCACTGCATGTAGTCCATGTTTCATTCTGCCGGCAGCATTAATGCGGGGCGCAATGATAAAAACGACATCTGTTATGGTGAGGGTTTCCTTTTTTACCTGCTCCAGAATGGCTTTAAATCCGGGTCTTGGAGCTGCATTTATTACGCGGAGGCCATGGTAGGCGAGCACCCGGTTTTCCCCGGTTACAGGAACAATATCGGCTCCAATGGCTGTAGCCACTAAGTCCAGGTATGGGATGAAGTCTTCTATGGTTTCATTTCGGCGAGAGCCCAAAGCCTGAAGCAGTTTAAAACCTACTCCGCAGCCGCAAAGTTCTTTATAAGGATAATTACAATCCTCTCTTTTAGGATCCAGCACAGCAACGGCTGCAGGAATTTCGGCCCCGGGACGGTGGTGGTCACAAATCACAAAGTCAATTCCTTTTTTAGAAGCGTAAGCAACTTTTTCAATGGCTTTTATTCCGCAGTCAAGGGCGATGATAAGAGAAATATCATTGTCTGCAGCAAAATCAATTCCTTTATAAGAAACTCCGTAACCTTCCTCGTAGCGATCTGGAATATAAGTGGCGATATTCGGGTAAAAGGTTTTAAGGTAAGAAGAGACCAGTGCGACGCTGGTGGTTCCATCAACGTCATAATCACCGTAAACCATGATATTTTCTCCTTCTGCGATAGCTTTTTCAATTCGTAAGACTGCCTTTTCCATGTCCTGCATGAGAAAAGGATCATGAAGATCTTGAAGAGAAGGTCGAAAAAATTTCTTTGCCTGGTCAAAAGTCTCAATTCCGCGTTGCACCAGCAAAGAAGCAACAGGCTTTCCTACACCAAGTGATTTGGCAAGTTGAGCGACTATTTCGGGATTGGGTTTGGGTTTTAGAGACCAGCGCATATTTTTTGCTCAAAAATAGTAATTGTAAATGCTCTTTTTGAAGGTACAACTCATAAAAATATTTGTTCGTTTTAAGGATTGATACTACCTTCAATGACTGATAAAGAAAGTTTTATGAAAAAAATATTTTCACTTCTCATATTATCCCTGTTTTTCGCCTGTTCTGAAAATAAAAATGAGAAACAAAATGTGGACCAGACCATGAAGGAAGAAACTTTTACTATTTCAAAGAAAACTTCGGAAAACCTTAAGCATCGTTATTTGCTTACGGAATCAATCCCAACAGAAGGCGGACCAAAAATCACAGCGGACGCCCAACATGCGGCATTCAGTAAAATTGAATATCAACAGGACGGAATCTTCTATGTTTATCAACCTGAAGAGGGCTTTACAGGGACAGACGAGGTCGAAATCACGCACTACATATCTCCCGGCGGACCCGAAATGACAGCAACGGGAGTTACTAAATTACAAATTGTAGTTTCTGAATAATTTATTCGACAGAAGAAGCTTATTTCTTTCCTCCAACGATCACCACAATTTCCCCTTTTGGAGGTTTGCTCGTGTAATGCTCAAGAACTTCAGAAGCTGTGCCGCGGATGGTTTCCTCGTGCAATTTGGTAATTTCCCTGGAAACTGAAACCGGCCTGTCCTCTCCAAAAAATTCTACAAATTGGGACAAGGTTTTTATTAGCTTGTGCGGAGATTCATAGAAAATTATAGTTCTGGTTTCTTCGGCCAATAGATTTAATCTGGTTTGCCGGCCTTTTTTCACCGGAAGAAATCCTTCAAAAACAAATTTATCATTTGGCAGTCCGCTGTTAACAAGTGCAGGTACAAAAGCTGTTGCGCCCGGGAGGCAATCCACTTCAATACCGGCTTCTACACAGGCGCGGGTAAGCAAAAATCCGGGATCACTAATGGCGGGCGTTCCCGCATCGCTGATCAAAGCAAAGGTTTTACCATTCTTGATTTGCTGCACAATGCCCTCCACAGTTTTATGCTCGTTGTGCATATGGTGGCTGTGCATGGGCGTATTAATTTCAAAATGCTTAAGAAGTTTTCCGCTGTTACGCGTATCTTCTGCTAAGATGGTATCCACCTGTTTTAAAACTGAAACAGCCCTGAAGGTCATATCTTCCAGATTTCCAATAGGTGTTGGCACCAAAAATAATTTTGCCATTTGTGGGAGATCCTCTTTATTCAAATTTGCTTTCAACTACGGCCAGGAACCTTATTTCATATTCCTCTTTGCCTTCCCAGTTATTGTAATCTGGCTTTACCATGTTTAAAACAAAATTTACCGCTTCTTCTTTGCTTTTCATGGTATTAAGTTGGGAAAGCACCCTGTTATAATCGGCATTGCTTCCTTCAAAAAGGTGCTTCACAAAGGCATGCCGGTCATTGATTCCTACCTGAAAAGACTTCTTTAAACGATCATTCAAAGACCTTGGTTTTTCTGCTTCGCGGGAATTTATAGGCTCAAACTGCGGCAGGTGATCGTAGTGTACCCCACCTATATCTTCCATGTCGTTCTTTTTATAATTCTTCGGAAGAATGTGCTCCAGCATTTCATCAAATTCCTGAGCCTCTGGCGGCATTTGAGCAACGATATCTTTTATCTTTTCGGTATTGGGTTCGGTAATAGCTTCAGAATCATTGAAAAGAGTACCATCTGGCGCGAATCTGTCTTCGTCCTCTTCTTCGGGAGCGGGTTTTAGTGCTTCCACCTTAGGTTTTTGAGGTGCCTGAACAGGTTCCTGCTTCGGTTGTTCTTCCACAGGTTTTTCAGCAGAAAAAAGGTTTTTTTCAGTGAAATCCAGAATGGTTAGTTTATCGTATAAATTTTGTGCAAGATTCTTTAATTCCTCAGAGTCAAAGTGCTCCTGCTGCTTTAAGGACAGCACTTTTTCAGCTAAAGCGATCAATTCCTCTTTCAATTGCTTTTTCATAACTTTCCTGCTTAGGGATTAATTGCGGTTGTATTTTTAATAAATTTGTGTCACCTTTATACGAAAGCGACCTTCGCTTTTTCGTCTTGAAAAATACAAAATGTTTCTCGAAAATACAGTAAATCACAAGGAGCAATTTGGATGGATTGAAGTTATCTGCGGATCTATGTTCTCGGGAAAGACCGAAGAACTCATACGCAGACTCAAACGTGCCAAATTTGCCAAACAAAATGTTGAAATCTTCAAGCCGGCCGTAGATACCCGCTATAATGAAGAAATGGTCGTTTCCCATGATTCCAATGAAATTAGGTCTACTCCCGTTCCCGCTGCAGCCAATATAAGAATCCTGGCTGACGGTTGTGACGTGGTGGGAATAGATGAAGCCCAGTTCTTTGATGAAGAGATCGTTTCTGTTTGTAACGACCTTGCGAATAAGGGTATACGAGTGATTGTTGCCGGGTTGGATATGGATTTTAAAGGCAATCCCTTCGGGCCCATGCCATATCTCATGGCGACTGCAGAATATGTTACCAAGGTCCATGCTGTTTGCACCCGCACAGGAAATCTTGCGCAGTACAGCTACAGGAAAGCGGCCAGTGAGGACCTGGTATTACTGGGAGAAACAGAGGAGTACGAACCACTTAGCAGGGCGGCATTTTTCAAGGCCAGGTTAAAAGAAAAGGTACTGAACCTGGAAGTTCGTGATTCGGAAGAAATCAAAAGCCCCAAAAAAGTTTGATATGCCTATAGCACATGAAACCGTACTGGAACTTGATCTAAACGCACTTGCTCATAATTTCAAATATTTGAAATCAAAAGTAAGGGAAGATGTGAAGGTCATGGCCGTAGTAAAAGCTTCGGCTTATGGCGGTGATGTAGTAGCAATGGCTAAAAAGCTTAGCGATTTGGGAGCAGATTACCTGGCAGTTGCCTATATTTCTGAAGGAATTGCGCTTCGAGAGGCCGGAATAGAATTGCCGGTCATGGTACTTCATCCGCAATCTACCAACTATGAAAGCCTGGTAGAGCATTGTCTGGAACCCAGCCTTTACAGTGAGTTTGTATTAAAAGAATTCGTTGCAACTGCCGACAAACTTAAACAGAAGGATTTCCCGGTGCACGTAAAATTTAACACCGGCATGAACCGGCTCGGGTTTTCGGAGGAGGAAGTAACCAAAGTCAGCAGTATTTTAAATAAAACCACGGCAGTAAAAGCGGCTTCCATTTTTTCACATCTTTCGGCCAGTGAAGACTGGAAGGAAAGGGATTTTACGCTGCAGCAAATACACACGTTTGAACGAATTGCCATTAAGCTTTTTGACCAGCTGGACTACCAGCCGCTGCTTCATATTTGTAATACTTCGGGGATCATTAATTATCCTGAAGCCGCTTTTGATATGGTAAGAACAGGGATTGGTCTTTATGGTTTTGGAAATGATAAAACCGAAGATCAAAAACTAAAACCTGTTGGCACCTTAAAAACCATTATTTCACAAATTCACCATATAAAGCCAGGAGATTCTGTAGGTTATAATAGGGCATTTACTGCTGAAAAGCCTACGAAAACTGCTACTCTTCCCATTGGTTATGCTGATGGTATCAAAAGGGAATACGGCAATGGTAAGATTGGTGTCTACATCAATGGACAATATGCCCCAATCATTGGAAATATATGTATGGACATGATAATGACTGATGTCACGGGAATTGACTGCAAAGAAGGTGATGAAGTAATTCTCTTTGGCGGACCTCAACATGCCACTGATTTTGCGGCGGCAGGAAATACCATTTCTTATGAATTAATCACCGGGATTTCTTCACGGGTGAAACGAATTTTAATAGGAAGTTAACAGTTTTTCCTTTATATTAGTTAAAAAATAAACTATTCATATGTCATTTTTCAAAGATTTTAAAGCCTTTATTATGAAAGGCGACATCATCGCGCTCGCGACTGCGGTGGTGGTTGGTCAGGCATTTAATAAGATTGTCTCCTCGGTTGTTGCAGATATTATCATGCCCATCATTGGTATTTTCATGGGAGGAACAGATTTCTCCCAGCAATTTATAGCATTAGATGGTGAAAACTATGAGAGCCTTCAGGCCGCTCAAGAGGCTGAGGCCGCTGTCCTCACCTATGGAAATGTCATTCAGGCAATCATTTATTTCCTTATTGTGGCATTCTTTATTTTCATCGTTCTCAGAGCCTATGAAAGGACGAAAAAGAAAAAAGAAGCACCTGTAGTAGCTGCTCCAAAAGGGCCTTCTCAGGAAGAACTGCTTACACAAATAAGAGATGAATTGAGAAAGCAAAAGTAATGTGTGGAAGACCGTGAAAAATCTAATTCTCTATTATATTGCACTTTTACTGCCCGCAATTCTTTTAGGGATTTATTGGAATTATTTCCCTCCAAAAATCTCCTTGGCCTTTTTATTGTTTTACAGTCTTATCTATCGCACCTGGCTTGATGGAATGCGACTTAGTAGCAAAGGGTTAATTGAGAAAAATGAGATCTGGAAATTGATGTATAACGGAATGAGAAGGAGATATTTCAAAGAATTATATTTGCAGCAATAAACTGTACGCACGTAGTAACCGCTACACTATATATTTAATCCTTAAACCTCGCTGCGGCGGGGTTCTTTTTTTACAATGAAGTTCCAAAAATGATATTTTTGAAGCTTTTTCTTAATTATCATATTTAACAATTTGTGCAAAGTCGTTAAAGAATTAAATGTAGATTGAAATTTCAGCATTCCTCCTCTTATAATTCCCAGCAGTACAATACATTTGTAATTAAAGTTCGGATCATCGTTTCCGGATAAGGTTTAATAAAAAGACTTTTTAAGTAGCCTTTAAAAGTCCTGACAATAAAAAAATATGAGAGTAGCTGTTGTTGGCGCCACCGGAATGGTTGGTGAGGTCATGTTAAAAGTATTAGCAGAGAGAAATTTTCCTGTAACGGAACTATTGCCCGTAGCTTCGGAAAGATCTATAGGCAAAAAGATCATTTTTCAGGAGAAAGAATATCAAGTAATCGGACTGGAAGAAGCGGTAGCACAAAAACCGCAAATTGCCATATTCTCAGCAGGAGGTGACACTTCCCTGGAATGGGCGCCAAAGTTTGCTGAAGCCGGAACCACAGTCATCGACAATTCCTCTGCCTGGAGAATGGATCCTTCCAAAAAGCTGATCATTCCCGAAATAAATGCCTCAGAAATAACTGCCGAAGATAAGATCATCGCCAACCCAAACTGTTCTACGATCCAGCTATTGATGGCTTTAAAGCCACTACACGATAATTACAAAATTAAAAGAGTAGTTGTCTCGACTTACCAGTCGATTACAGGAACCGGCGTAAAAGCCGTTGAACAGCTTGAAAATGAATATGCAGGACAAAAAGGTGAAATGGCATATCCTTATCCAATTCACCGCAACGCACTGCCTCACTGCGATGTTTTCCAGGAAAATGGCTACACCAAAGAGGAGATGAAACTTACTAAAGAGACGAAAAAAATCCTGGGAGATGATTCTGTAAACGTAAGCGCGACGGCTATTAGGATTCCTGTAGTTGGTGGGCATAGTGAAGCTGTAAATGTGGAATTTCATTCAGATTTTGAGGAGCAGGAAGTGAGGAAACTACTTAGCGATTTCCCGGGAGTCACCGTTCAGGACAACCCAGATACCAACACCTATCCCATGCCCATTTATGCCGAAGGAAAAGATGATGTTTTTGTTGGCAGGATAAGG
This sequence comes from Salinimicrobium maris, assembly GCF_049680855.1. Lineage (NCBI taxonomy): Bacteria > Pseudomonadati > Bacteroidota > Flavobacteriia > Flavobacteriales > Flavobacteriaceae > Salinimicrobium > Salinimicrobium maris. The sequence continues at coordinate 336,232 of NZ_JBMPGS010000001.1, forward strand.
CGGGATTATTCCCAGCCAAACACGCTTAACATGTGGGTGGTTGCAGATAACCTGCGAAAAGGGGCGGCAACCAACGCCGTTCAAGTCGCTGAATATCTTGTGGAGAACAAATTGGTTTAAATATTATAAGTCCAACTTGAAATCCTTTTTCCCACAACCGGGAAAAAGGATTTTTTGTTATAACAGCACGTAACATATGCTTTGTGTTTTATACTAATTTTACGACAACTAATTTTATACTTCCTATGAAAAAAGCTATTATGGGTATTTTTGCTGCCGGAGCATTGGCTTCCTGCGGAAATGAAATTTCAAATGAAACTGCCTTGAACTATCCTGAAACAAAAAAAGTAGATACGTTAACCAATTATTTTGGCACCGAAGTCAAAGATCCATACCGCTGGCTTGAAGACGATCGAAGCGAAGAAACTGAAGATTGGGTAAAACGCCAGAATGAGGTGACTTTCGGTTACCTGGAGTCGATCCCTTTTCGAGAAGAGTTAAAAAACCGCCTTTCTGAACTTTGGAATTATGAGAAAATAAGCTCTCCTTCAAAAGAAGGTGATTACATCTATTTCTACAAAAATGACGGACTGCAAAATCAGTACGTGGTTTACAGGAAAAAGAATGAAAACGATGCTCCCGAAGTTTTCCTTGATCCAAACAAATTCAGTGAGGACGGTACAACTTCCTTAGCCGGAATGTCATTTTCGGAAGATGGAAAAACCCTTGCCTACAGCATTTCTGAAGGCGGAAGTGACTGGAGAAAAGTCATCGTTATGGATGTAGAAACTGAAGAGGTTAAGGAAGATACTCTGGTAGACGTAAAATTCAGCGGCGTTTCCTGGAAAGGAAATGAAGGTTTCTACTATTCAAGCTATGACAAGCCCGAAGGAAGTGAACTTTCCGCTAAAACAGATCAACATAAATTATACTACCATAAACTTGGCACAAGCCAGGAAAATGATAAATTGGTCTTTGGCGGAACTGAAACTCAGAAACACCGTTATGTAGGTGGTAGTGTGACCGAAGACAATCGTTACCTGTTCATTTCGGCAAGAAATTCTACTTCAGGAGGAAAATTGTTCATGATGGATCTTACACAAGATAATCCGGAGCTAGTAACCATTCTTGACAATGAAGACACCGATAGTTACGTGATCGAGAATGTTGGCAGCAAACTATATATCGTGACCAATAGAAATGCACCAAACAGGAAGATCGTAACTGTAGACGCTTCCAATCCAAAGCCCGAAAACTGGGAAGATTTCATTCCTGAAACCGAAAACGTACTCAGTCCGTCTACCGCTGGTGGATATTTCTTTACAGAATATATGAAAGATGCGGTTTCTAACGTAAAGCAGTATGACTACGAAGGAAATCTTATGCGTGAAGTTGAACTTCCGGGAATTGGTTCTGCAGGTGGTTTTGGAGCTAAAAAAGAGGAAGATGTACTTTACTACAACTTCACGAACTATGTTACCCCGGGAAGTATCTATAAGTATAATATTAAAGAAGGTACTTCGGAACTTTACAACAAACCAAGTATCGACTTTAATTCTGAAGACTATACCAGCGAACAGGTTTTCTACACCTCAAAAGACGGTACTAAGATCCCAATAATCATCACCTATAAAAAAGGGCTGGAGCTCAACGGAAAGAACCCTACAATCCTATACGGATATGGTGGTTTCAACGTGAGCCTTACCCCTTCTTTCAGCATTGCCAATGCCGTTTGGATGGAGCAAGGCGGAATTTACGCCGTTCCCAACCTTCGGGGAGGTGGCGAATACGGAAAAGAATGGCATGACGCCGGGACTAAACTTCAGAAGCAAAATGTTTTTGACGATTTCATCGCAGCTGCGGAATACCTTATCGAAAATGACTACACTTCTAAAGATTACCTTGCAATTCGCGGTGGTTCCAACGGCGGACTGTTAGTAGGTGCGACCATGACGCAGCGGCCAGATCTTATGAAAGTGGCATTGCCAGCCGTGGGTGTACTTGACATGTTGCGTTACCATACATTTACAGCCGGTGCCGGTTGGGCGTACGATTACGGTACAGCCCAGGACAACCCTAAAATGTTCAATTATCTGCTCAACTATTCGCCTGTTCATAACGTTGAAAAAGGAGAGCAGTATCCCGCGACTTTGATCACGACAGGTGATCACGATGACCGCGTGGTTCCTGCGCACTCTTTCAAATTTGCTGCTGAACTGCAGGAAAAACAAGCCGGTAACAATCCCGTATTAATTCGTATTGAGACCAATGCAGGACACGGTGCAGGGACCCCGGTTAGCAAAACTATTGAGCAGTACGCAGATATCTTCGGATTTACCCTGTACAACATGGGCTTCGAAGAATTACCTAAAAAAGACGGAAAAGAAATAAAAGGATAAATTATTATCATTTTTGAAATTCAAATCCCCGGAAGCATTTTCGGGGATTTTTTGATTTTGGGTTAGCCTGAAAACATCCTTCTAAAGCACTTTTTTAAGTAGGCTGGGCTGCGTATCTTTAAACTTCTGAATCCTCATTATGTTAACAGTCAAAAATGTCACTTTTGGATACACCGAAAAACCTTTTATCAAGAACCTGAGTTTTACTATTCAAAAAGGAGAAAATGTTTCTATCATTGGCGCCAGCGGATGCGGAAAAAGTACTCTTTTACAGATCATTTACGGCTTGCATCATGTGGAAGGACAAATCTTTTGGAAGGACAAGGAGCTATTAGGGCCTAATTTCAATATTGTTCCCGGGGAGGAATTCATCAAGTATCTTACGCAGGACTTTGATCTTATGCCGCCGCTCACCGTGGCCGAAAATGTAGGAAAGCACCTGTCAAATATGTATCCGCGGAAAAAGCAGCAACGGGTGAAGGAACTTCTGGAGCTGGTGGAAATGGCCGACATGGCAAAAGCCAAAGCAAAATTCCTGAGCGGCGGACAACAACAAAGGGTGGCGCTGGCGAGGGCTTTAGCCAATCCGCCGGAGATATTGCTGCTGGATGAACCCTTTAGCCATATTGATCATTTCAGGAAGAACAACCTTCGCAGAAATCTTTTTTCATATTTCAAAGAGAACAATATCACCTGCCTTGTCGCTACCCATGACAGCACAGATGCCCTTTCTTTTGCCGATAAAACGTTCGCCATGAGAACCGGAAAAATAATTGCTGAAGGCACACCAAAAGAACTCTACCAAAATCCCAAAAATGCCTATGTCGCATCACTTTTTGGAGAAGTAAATGAGCTGCCTGTTGCACTATTTCTGCCGGAGGAAAAAGGCAGAAAAAATGTCATTTTATATCCGCATGAGATTCAGGTAAAAAAAACAGCAGGAATTGAGGTGAATGTGAAAAAATCCTTCTTTAAAGGAGCACATTTTCTTATTCAGGCAGAAATCAATGGGAAAAACCACTTTTTTGAAGCTCCGGAAGCACTTGAACCGGGAAAAACAGTACGGATTAATGTGTCAAAAGAATTAATTCTATCACGGGTGCGTCAAAAATGACATTTTAAAGGGACTTTTTAGAGAACCTTCAGGATCTTGTTGGTGATCCCGTTAAAAGTAAATTCCTCGCTTTCGCTCCTTCCCGTCATAGCCTGCGCAACAGGAGAGCCGGCGCCAATGGCATAAAATTTCTCTCCCTCAACTTCCAATTCCCCTGCAGGAATTGAAATAAAATAATTCACTTTTTCAGTTTTTACCACGCTGCCAAATTCCACTTTTTCCGAAGTCTGTTTTTCTTTGATAAAGGTCAGCGTTTTTTTGAGTCGGCTGTATTGTTCCAGTTGCGCAGAAAGTTTCTCAAACTCCAGGTGCAGCATTGCACGGCCCGTTTCATATTTATCACCCATGGAGCACTTGGTTTCCAGCTTGAGCGCATCTTCAAGGTCTGCAATTGCGGTATGAATGCGTTGAATACGATCTTCCACGTAATTCCCGGCAGCTGTTTTCAACTTGTGTATCAATTCTGAATTCATACTATTATTCGAAATTTAATCGGCCAAGGTTATTCATTTGCCGTTGAATCCAGCTCTTTCGCTGCTGAATATAATTACTGGCGGGACTGGCATTATACTGCCGCGGATTAGGCAAGATAGCCGCGATCGCAGCAGCTTCAAAAGGTGCCAAATTTTCTGCAAATTTCCCAAACCAGATTTGAGCTGCAGCCTCTGCTCCATACACTCCTTTTCCCATTTCTATACTGTTCAAATACACTTCCAGGATGCGTTCTTTGCTCCAGAAAAGTTCAATTAAAAATGTGAAATAGACTTCGAAACCTTTTCTTATCCAGCTGCTTTGTGGCCACAAAAACACATTTTTCGCAGTCTGCTGGGAAATGGTACTTGCCCCGCGTGCGCGTTTTCGGGTTTTGTTCTCTTCGATCGCCTTTTTGATAGCTTCATAATCAAAACCGTTGTGGCTTAAAAAATTCTGATCTTCACTGGCTACCACCGCCAGTTGTAAGTTGGGAGAAATCTCTTCCATTGGCACCCAGTCATGTTTTATTTCCTCATCGAGATGTTCAAAATACCGAATCGCCATCAATGGAGTAAACGGCACCGGAACCCATTTAAAAAGCACAACTAAAAATATGCTGATGATGAAAAACCAAACAAGTAGCTTTAGGATAAATTTAAAAAAGCGTTTCATAGCTTACTGTATTAGATCTGCCAGTTCTTTCCCTATGAGGCTGCCAATGGCAATACCCATCCCCGAGAGGCGAACCCCGCAGAAAACATTGTCAGAAATTTGTTTTACTACCGGCTTTTTCTGATTACCAACGCCCATAATTCCGCTCCAGCGATGGTCGATCTCGAAATTTGTATCTGGTAAAATGGTTTTTTCCAGAAGTTCTTCCAGTTTTTTTTGCACAAGCGCTGTTTCACACATTTCGGTGGTCTCTTCAGCTTTAAAATCGAGATTTCGGCCGCCTCCAAAAAGGATGCGATTTTCCACATTTCTGAAGTAATAGAAACCTCGATCCAGGTGAAAAGTTCCTTTTATCTTTAAATCAGGAATGGGTTTCGTGATCAACACCTGTGCCCGACCCGGTTTTACTTCAGGAATTCCCATTTTTGAAGCAAATCCATTGGTGGCGATCATGAGTTTTTTGCTAGAAAATTCAAATTGATCGGTTTTGATCTTTACAGTCTCCCCGGCTTCTGCAAATTCTTCAATATTCACATTGTTCAGGATCTTCACTCCTACCGCCTGCACTTTATGAAGCAAAGTCTCCATCACTTTTCCCGTATTGATCTGTCCCTCGAATTTGCTGTAAATCAATTTCTCCTGAATATTCTGAAATCCAAAGGAATTTTCTTTAATACTAAACACATCCTCTCCAAAAATGGGGTTCAGGAAACGGTTTATTTTTTTCAGATTGGCACTGCAATGATCATACAGCTCTTTATCCTTTGAAGTGAACAATTCATAGCCGCCGTGAGACTCATAACCTATATTGCGATCTCCAAGATTCTTCCGAAGCAATTCAAGACCGCTGACTCTCTTTTGGATCACTTCGAGCACTTCCTCTTCAGAATGAGAATTAAGATCATCCAGGATCTCTGAAATACTTCCGAAGCAGGCAAATCCGGCGTTTTTGGTACTGGCGCCGTTAGGAAGCAGCCCTTTTTCAAGGATTACGATCCTGGCTTTTGGGAAACGCCGCTTTAAACTGAGGGCACAGTTGAGGCCGGTAATGCCACTGCCTGCAATAGTAAAATCTATATTGGAAAGCCAGGTTTGTTGTTCCCAGTAGGAGAAATTCATTGTTTTTTGGTTAATCGTGGTTGTTTTTAGAAATGGGCGAATTAATCCCTTTTTTGAATGGTTTCAAGTATCCAGGTGGTCACATCTTTTAAAACTTCAGGAGCCATGGTTTGCTCAATTTCTTCATATTCAGTAGATAAACCTGATTCGCTCTCCTGAAACAAATGGTTGAGCTTGTCGTAATTTTTGATGGTCAAATTATTATTCCCAGCCTCTTCCAGCGCCTTCTCTATTGCCGGTAAATTTATTTCTGAAATGACCTGAAAATCATTTTTTCCATTGATGGCCAACACCGGAACTTCTATTTTTTTCAAAGCTACGGCAGGATCATGCTTTACAAAAGCAACCGTCCAGGGGTCAACGAGCTGTTTACTAATTTGCGTAATGGTTTCTTCCTTGACTTCAGGACCAAACTTTGCCTTGAAATGATTGAAGACCGCAGTATACATTTGTTCTCCAGGCTCCATTTCCAGGATTATATCATAGGCGCCGCGAAATATCTCCTGACTTTGCTGCAACACACGCTCTGGCACTCCACTTTTTCTCTCTAATTTCTCTTTTTGAGACAATAATATTTTATCGCCACCTACCCCGGGAGCAGCAAGCAAAACGAGAAAGGAAATATCTTTATCATTTGCAGCTAACATAGGAGCGATCATACCTCCTTCACTATGACCAATGATCCCGATTTTTTCAGAATCTATTTCTTTTCTGTTTTTTAAAAATTCGACAGCTGCACGGGCATCATTGGCGAAATTGGCAGTAGTAGCTCCTGCAAATTTTCCGGTAGATTTCCCAACCCCACGATCATCATATCGCAAAACAGCAATTCCATTACGAGTTAGGTAATCGGAAAGCACTAAAAAAGGTTTGTGCCCAAGGATCTCTTCATTCCTGTCCTGCGGACCGCTACCAGTAATTAATACCACTGCGGGAAAAGTTCCTTCTTTTGCAGGTAAGGTCAATGTACCTGCAAGGGTTACTGATTCTTCTATATTTTCAAAGCTCACTTCCTCTTCCACATAAGGAAAAGGTCGTTTTGGTTCCTGTGGCCTATTTACTTCTTCTGAAGTACTTATCGGCTTTGCCCGGGAAAGATCTAAGGGGAGTTGCATCCCACCCTGTTTAAAGGTACCGTTAATCCCCGAATTCTTTAAAATTCCTTCATATGTCATTCCTCCTGCATTTGGAGCCTTAAGGAGAAGCGTATTATTATTAAAGGAAGTAGAATCTATGGGAATTCCATAAGCGTTTTGCTTTGGACTATCCATCGTAGTAGCATAACCTTCTTCGGTTTCAGCAATGTGGAAAACAACATCAAGTTGGGTTCCCTGAACATTGAGGATTCCATACCAGTCGCCGGTGATGTCTTGTGCAGTTGCAGAAGTACCTGTAATCAACAGAAGTAAAAAGGAAATAACGAATTTCATATTAAGAAGTTACGATTTCCTAAATTTAAGTAATTAGGAATAAACCAACAGCATTTAAAAAGGGAATCCTGGATCCCTTTATTGCCAGCTACAACCCATATTCCTCGCTATTCTCAATGAAGATAAAATCTACAAACGCTTTAGTCCTAAAAACATAGCCAAAAATGACATTTTTGACACCTCTTTGACAAAGCATTATTTTTAACGACCGATGGTGAGGTAATTATGAAAAAGGAAAGCACATAGCTCTTATTAAATTATAGGTACAAAAAAGCCCCGAAGATTCGGGGCTTACTATTTATTCTGTTTCTACCGGTTTCATTTTAAAGGTCTCCATGAATTTGGTAGTATAATTTCCGGCCACATAATCTGGCTCATCCATTAACTGCCTGTGGAAGGGAATGGTAGTTTTTACTCCTTCTATCACAAACTCATCTAACGCTCTTTTCATTTTATTGATTGCCTCTTCCCTTGTTTGGGCTGTGGTGATCAATTTAGCGATCATGGAATCATAATTCGGCGGAATCACATACCCACTATAAACGTGCGTATCTATTCTTACCCCATGTCCGCCGGGAGCGTGTAGATTTGTGATCTTTCCCGGAGAAGGTCTAAAATCATGATAAGGATCTTCAGCATTAATTCGGCATTCAATGGAATGTAACTGCGGGAAATAATTCTTTCCTGAGATTGGAATTCCGGCAGCTACAAGAATTTGTTCCCTAATCAGGTCATAATCTATAACCTGTTCGGTGATTGGATGTTCCACCTGTATACGGGTGTTCATCTCCATAAAGTAGAAGTTACGGTGTTTATCCACCAAAAATTCCACAGTACCTGCACCTTCATATTTAATAAATTCAGCCGCTTTTACTGCAGCGTTCCCCATCTCTTCCCGAAGTTTGTCTGTCATGAAAGGAGACGGAGTTTCTTCGGTTAACTTCTGGTGGCGACGCTGTACAGAACAATCTCTTTCAGATAAATGACAGGCTTTTCCGGAACTGTCACCTACTACCTGTATTTCGATATGGCGAGGCTCCTCAATAAGTTTTTCCATATACATCCCATCATTTCCAAAAGCAGCACCTGCTTCCTGACGGGCAGAATCCCATGCAGCTCGAAGGTTTTCCTTCTTCCATACGGCACGCATTCCTTTTCCACCACCTCCGGCAGTTGCTTTAAGCATGACGGGGAATCCCATATCTAGCGCAATTCGCTCGGCTTCTTCGTAAGATTCAAGAATCCCTTCAGATCCCGGAACACATGGTACGCCAGCCGCTTTCATGGTAGCTTTGGCTGTCGCCTTGTCTCCCATTTTGTCAATCATTTCAGAACTGGCTCCAATAAATTTTATATTGTGTTCTGCACAAATCTTAGAGAATTTGGCATTTTCTGATAAAAAGCCATATCCAGGATGAATAGCATCTGCATTTGTAATTTCTGCAGCTGAAATAATATTCGAAATTTTAAGATAGGAAAGGTTACTTGGAGCCGGACCTATACATACTGCTTCATCTGCAAAGCGCACGTGCAGGCTTTCAGCATCGGCAGTGGAATATACGGCCACGGTCTTAATCCCCATTTCCTTACAGGTGCGAATTACACGCAGTGCAATTTCGCCTCTGTTGGCAATCAATATTTTTTTAAACATACCTGTAATTTTTTTGCAGGCCAGTTACCCCAGCCTAACGATGGTATTATTTTATGATGGATCAACTAAAAATAATGGTTGATCAAATTCTACCGGGGAAGAATCGTCTACCAATACCTTTACGATCTTACCGGTAACTTCACTTTCTATTTCGTTAAAAAGTTTCATTGCCTCGATCACACAAAGCACGTCTCCCTCTTTGATGCTGTCTCCAACTTCTACAAATGGACCTTTGTCTGGCGATGGTTTGCGATAGAAAGTTCCAATTATAGGTGATTTTACAGTAACATATTTCGAATCTTCCTGAGCGGCTGGTTCTTTTTGGCCAGATGAAGCATCAGGTTGTGGGGCAGGTGATGAAGCTTGCGGTTGTTGCATTTGAGGTTGCTGTTGCATTCCCCCCATTGGCACCTGTTGCACGATCGTAGTTTCCCGGTTCTCGTCAGATCCTGTTTTGATGGTGATCTTAATATCATCCATCTCCAGCTTAACCTCACTGGCCCCGGATTTTGCTACGAATTTGATTAAATTCTGAATTTCTTTTAAATCCATAAGATTGAATTAAAGTGTTGGGTTTTATTTTAAGAATTGTATGCCCATTTCAGGTAGATAGATCCCCATGTGAAACCTCCTCCAAATGAAGCAAAAATCATGTTATCTCCTTTCTTCAATTTATTTTCATAATCGCTTAACAACAAAGGAAGCGTTGCTGAAGTAGTATTTCCGTAACGCTGAATATTTTTAAGGACCTTAGCATCGTCCAGTTTCATCCTGTTTGCTGTTGCATCAATGATACGCATGTTTGCCTGGTGCGGAACCAGCCATTTCACATCTTCGTTAGTAAGAGCGTTACGTTCCATGATCTCGGCACTAATATCTGCCATGTTTGAAACGGCAAATTTAAATACGGTCTTCCCGTCCTGATGCACAAAATGTTTTTTGTCGGCCACTGTTTGTGCAGTTGCCGGAAGTATAGAACCACCAGCATCGATTTTCAAAAATTCTCTTCCCCGGCCATCGCTGCGCAACATTTCATCCTGCAGCCCAAGGCCTTCTGAATTTGGCTCGAAAAGCGCAGCTCCCGCACCATCACCAAAGATGATACAGGTTGTCCTGTCTGAATAGTCTATAATGGAAGACATTTTATCTGCTCCAATAAGCAAGACTTTTTTGTATCGCCCTGATTCTATATAAGCAGCCGCGGTTGACATTCCATACAAAAATCCTGAACATGCTGCCTGCAGGTCGTAGGCAAAGGCATTTTCTGCTCCTATTTCTGAAGCTACATAAACACCGGTAGATGCAACCGGAAGATCTGGTGTGGCAGTAGCCATGATCACTAAATCGATTTCCTTTGGGTCTATGTTTTTCTTTTCAATAAGATCTTTGGCGGCTTGTATGGCGAGGTAAGAGGTTCCTTTACTAGAATCCTTTAGTATGCGGCGCTCTTTAATCCCTGTTCTTGAGGTAATCCATTCATCATTGGTGTCTACCATAGTCTCAAGGACCTTATTGGACAGAACGAAATCGGGTACGTATGCGCCTACAGCTGTGATCGCTGCTGTGATTTTATCCATAAAATTGATTTTATGCCCAGGCATTAAGAAATTCGACACGCCTCATTATCAGGAATGTACTAAAACTTCTTTATACAGCGGTGCAAATTAAGGTGTTTTTAGCACTTTTTCAACTTAAAACAAAAAACTCTCACAATGTGAGAGTTTTGTATGAGTTTCAAAGCTCTAATGAATTAAGCCTCTACTTCTTCAGTATTATCAATTAGTACCTGACCGCGGTAGTAAAGTTTACCTTCATGCCAGTGAGCTCTGTGATACAAATGAGCCTCTCCTGTAGTAGGATCTGTAGCTATTTGTGGAACAGACGCTTTATAGTGTGTTCTTCTCTTATCTCTTCTGGTTTTAGAGATTTTTCTCTTAGGATGTGCCATGGCTGCGTATTATTAATCGTTTAATAAATTTTTTAACTTGTTCCAACGAGGATCAATATCTTCCTCTTTCTTTACTTCTTTTTCTCCCGGACTCAATTCCTCAAGTTTTTCAAGTACTTCAGATTTTAAGGTACCGTCAATAACTCCCGGATGAACTCGTTTTGACGGAACGGCGAGCACGATCAATTCGTAAATATACTGCTGTACATTTACTTCGAATTCTCCATACGGAAGAATCAATAGATCTTCATTATCATCATTATACTCCTGACCAAATTTTACAACCAGAAACAATTCACTGTCAATAGGCTGGTCATAAGGTTCACTCGTAAGATCACAATAAATATTTACCGTTCCCGATGCTTTAAAATTCAACTCCATCATAGTTGTTTTCTTCTCCAATAGAAGATCAACCTTCAGGTTTGAACTATTAAACTCATCGTATTCAAAATGTTCAAAGAACTTATTGTCAATACTGTACTCAAACCGGTGCTTTCCTAGTTTTAATCCCACAAAAGGGATTGTAAACTCTTTTAATTTCCTCATTACATCATCAGTTTCGAGTCCTTACCCGCTAGGATAAGGCGGGTGCAAAGATATAAAAATTAATTAATTGGCACTTCTTTATAAACAATTTTATGTTTATATCTTTTTACCTTGTTTTTTCAGGACATCCTTGGTGAGTTCCATATATTCTATCCTGTTTCTAAAGATATCGATTGCTTTAAAAACAGCCTCTTTGAAAGAATGATGATCGGCTTTATTCTTTCCTGCGATTTCATAAGCGGTTCCATGATCAGGTGATGTACGCACCTTTTTTAGACCTGCAGTAAAATTTACTCCGTGCCCAAAAGAAAGGGTTTTAAAGGGTATAAGCCCCTGGTCGTGATATGCCGCAACGATAGCATCAAAATTTTTGTAATTCCCAGAGCCAAAAAAGCTATCTGCAGAATAGGGACCAAAAACCAGTTTTCCGCTATTCCTTATTTTTTCAAGGGTGGGTTTCATTACCTCATCATCCTCTTTCCCTATAACACCACCATCACCACTGTGCGGATTAATTCCCAAAACCGCTATTTTTGGCTGACTTATGCGGAAATCCTGCTGCAAGGTTTTGGAAATAATATTAATTTTCTTTTCAATCAATTCCGGAGTTATGTGAGTAGCTACATCTTTCACCGCAACATGGTCTGTAAGTAAGCCAACTTTTAAACCTGCCGCTTCAGGAGTGATCATAAACATAAGGCTATCCCCCTGAAGTTCTTTTGCGAGATAATCTGTATGCCCCGGGAAATTAAATTTCTCCGATTGAATATTATGCTTATTAATTGGCGCTGTAACCAGCACATGAATTTTATTTTCTTTCAGAGCGTTGGTCGCAGCTTCTAGAGATTTAAAGGCGTATTCACCTGCAATGGCTTCCTCTTCTCCAAAATGTACCGGCGCTGTTTCCTTCCAAACATTCACAACATTCACTTTACCGTCAACAGCTTGTGAAGCATCTTCTATCCCCTGGAATTTGATATCAAATTTAAAGGTCTTGTTTAAAAAAGAAATGAGTTTGGCGGAAGCGAAAATGACAGGAGTACAAAAATCCAACATTCTTGAATCTTCAAAAGTCTTTAAAGCAATTTCACTGCCTATCCCATTTAAATCTCCAATACTAATTCCTACTTTAATTTTTTCGGCTGGCTTCATAATTCGTTCCCCGTTTTTATTCTTAATTTTACACGCAAAGGTAATTAATATAATAGTAAAATGTTTACAGGAATCATTGAAGAACTGGGGGAGATTGTAAAGCTGGAGCAGTCTTTAAATAATTTGAACATCACCGTAGCAGCAAAAATGACTCCGGAACTTAAAATTGACCAAAGTGTAGCACACAATGGTGTATGTCTTACAGTGGTGGACCTGGAAGATCAAAATTACACCGTTACTGCGATAAAGGAAACTCTGGAAAAGACGAATCTAGGTAAACTCTGTAAAGGTGATGCAGTAAACCTGGAAAGAGGAATGAAACTAGGGGCAAGGCTTGACGGTCACATAGTACAGGGACATGTAGACCAGACAGCGATTTGTGAAAAGATCGAAGAACAGGAAGGAAGCACAATTTACACCTTTTCGTACGACCCTGCTTTAGGAAACCTCACCATTGAAAAAGGCTCAATTACTGTAAATGGGGTAAGCCTTACTGTAGTAAACTCCCTAAAAGATCGTTTTAGTGTTGCCATAATTCCATATACTTTAGAACATACCACCTTTAAACACCTGCACGAAGGAGATACTGTCAATCTAGAATTTGATGTTATTGGGAAGTATGTAAAGCGGCTACAGGAACTGGAAAAATAGAAGCTATTTAAATCTGTTCGAATTTTCGCATTTTATAAGCTCCAAGAAGGACACCTGCAAAGAGTAGCGGCAATAAATAATCATCTATAGGCATGCAAAGTGCAGGCGGCGGTGGAAGCCCCGAACCGGGATCATCCTCCACCTCATCAGCACAATCCTGGTAATCATAACCCGTATTATCCTGAGCCATGGGCGCTGGGGGATGCTGCGAAAACTGCCCGTAGGAAGACAGGTTCAGCAAAATAGAAAGAGCAAAAAAGAAAGAAATTGTTCTTATTTTGATAACCATACTTCTGTTCAAACTTCAGTTTATACTGTAATCTGGCTTCTTCGGAAGATATTTATTCCACTCAAAAATAAGGTTTTACACCTACTTTTCTAAAAGCCAAATATACAGAATGCTTTTACGTAAGTCTCAAGAAAAGAAATTACTTACAAAAATAAACAAAAAAGATCCTTATATCCGCCACTTTTTGTTCATGTCTTTTCGGAACAGAAAGAAAAATCCTCTTCACAATGTGCTTTCTGCTGAACAAGATAAAAGGCTCTTGCCTTGCATTGCTTAATTTTATTAGGTTTGACACTAAATCTCCCGCTAAGATGAAAAACATTTTAATAGCTGCCTTTTCAATCATTTTTCTGCTGTCATTACCGGTCTCGGCCCAGGATACACTTACTTCTGAAACTCAAAAATTGCGCATTGGTATTACACCAACGCCGCCCTTTGTCACAGAAGAAAACGGAGAATTTAGTGGTCTTAGCATTTCCTCCTGGGAACTGGTAAATGAAAAGTTGGGTGCAGAATATGAGTATAAAGTCTACCCGTCCCTCACAGCTCTAATGCAGGGAATTGAAAAAGAAGAGATTGATTTAAGTATTAATCCTATTACGGTTACCGACAACCGCATGAAAAGAATGGATTTCTCACAGCCTTATTTTATTTCTTATACAGGAATTGCGCAGCGATCGGGTTCTAAAGTGTGGGGATATATTGCCAACCTGTTAAGCTGGAATTTCATTTCTGCTATCCTGGTGTTACTGAGTGTCATCTTCATCTTTGGGTTTTTAGTGTGGCTGTTTGAAAGAAAAAAGAACCACGAAGAATTTGGAAATGGTACCCGTGGAATTTTTCAGGGATTCTGGTGGAGCGCCGTAACAATGACTACAGTAGGTTATGGAGATAAATCCCCAAGAACGCTGGGCGGTAGAATTGTAGGTTTCATATGGATGTTTATGGCTATTATTATGATCTCCAGCCTTACTGCGGGAATTGCCTCTTCACTCACCGTGCAAAACATCAACGATGAAATTACCTCTGTTGAAGATCTTGGCAGATTTGAAGTAGTTACCGTTGAAAACTCCAGTTCACAGGAATTACTGGATCAATACAATGTGCAAAGTAAGAAAGTGGCCAATACCCGGGAAGGAATCGAACAATTACTTAGTAAGGAAACCACCTTTTTTGTTTATGACCAACCTCTTTTAAAGTATGAAATAGCAAGAAGACAAGCAGGAGACGACCTGGAAGTGATTCAGCGGAGCTTAAAAAGGGATTATTACAGCTACAGTTTTCCAAAAGGATCACCGCTTGTAGAAATTATAGATCCTCTTCTGGTTTCCACTCTTAAATCCATGGAATGGAACCAGCTTATTAAGGAATATTAAACAAAAGATTTAAACAAGAAACTGGTTTCCTGGTTTGTCCTGTATCTTTCTTCCGTAGGTTTCAAACACATAAATTGTTGCGGCACTACAGGTATAAATGAACATATCTATCCATTCAAAGTGGCTCCCAAGAACCACCAGTACAATTTTTTTATGCTCCAACCCCGGTAAACCGGTAAGATTGAGATACTGCAGGATCTCAATGAAATAAGAAAAGAGTAGTGCTATAAGCACGGCTTTAAGGACAGAAACCCTGAAGAAACTTCTTAAAAAAGTATATAATAACATTACCACAAGAAAATCGCCCACGTAAGGCCGAACGATCTTATCCCGAACAAAAAGTGCAATTACTACTTCAGTAATAAACAGCAAAATGGTCGCAAAAAGGTAAGCCTTGTCTAATTTCAAATTTAAAGGACTCATTTCTATATAATTAATCCCATAATTATAAATATTACATTTCCTGAATTATTATATTTTTAGAATTTATAACTAAGCCCCGAATATATCCCAAAGAAATAAGGTTTTACTCCGGGAGCATCTTTAAAAGTGTTGAGCTGATATTTCAAAATTGGTTCAAGATTCAGCTGAAAGTCATTTGAAATGTCATAATCCAATCCAAATCCTAAGTTTGCACTAAAGCTAAGGCTGTTCAGGTTATTTGCTTCGCTCGTGCGCATGGTTGCATAAGGTGAATCAAGAGAAACATCGTTTTTATCCAGGATCAATGCACTGGCGCCGCCAATAAGATTGAGCCCAAAACGCTTTTTAAAGAGATTATATTCCATTTCCATGGGAATTTCTATAAATCCCATTTTTTGTTGCAGGTTACCGGTGGCGGGAGAAGAGGTGTCCTCAGGATCTACCACTGTTAAAGTAGAATTCATTGCCGAAGCAAAACTGGTTTGTGTGGTATTTTGTCCCAGTTCCACTTTACTTACACCGGTTCTTATTTTCACCTTTTCTGAAACCTGGTACGCTAGGCTTACCCCGTAAGCCATAGAAACCTGTCCTTTACTTTCTTGTCCTGCAAACTGCGCAGTAAGAGCATTCCCAGTGCCAGGATGGTCAAAGTACACAGCTCCTGCAGTGGGAGTCACACTAAACCTCTTTGAAATGACATTTTTGACAGTTTTTTCTTCTGAAGTATTTTTTTCCGCAAAGGCCTGTTCGATTTCATTACCACCCTTAACCGCCTCGAAAAGTTCTGTTTCTTCAGGGAGGATAGGCTCTTTTTCTGCAACTTCCGAAGCTGAAGGCTCTTCCTTTGATCCCGGTATTACTACTTCGCTTTCCTGAGTTTCGGCCAACACTTTTTCCGCATTATTTGAAGCCTGATACTCCTCTTTTGATGCAATTTCTTCCGCGGCATTACTTTTTCGGCTTTGATTCATCAACATTTCCAGCAAAATAGATGATCTCAACATGGTTTCTTTATAATAGGGTGAAACGGGATCAATAGTATTCCAATTTCTCTCTACCGGCACCGCAAAAGCCGGTTCCGAAGAAGGCTTTAGCGTAGAAGCAGGCCACAGGAACCCGATAATTATAATGGCCAGGAGGGCTGCACATCCCGCAAGCCTTAACCAGATTGGCAAAAATGTGCTTTTTTGCTGCTTTTCATCCAGCGCCGCCGAGATATTTTCCCAGGCATCTGCCGGCGGAGTTGTCTCCACATCCCGTAGTTTCTCACGGTAAATATCACCTATCTTTTTCTTATTTTCCATATCCTTCCTCCAATTTGCTGTGCTGCAGAGATTCGATCTTTTCCTTAAGTTTGAGTCGCGCCCTCGCAAGGTTTGATTTAGAAGTACCTTCGGTGATGTTCAATGCTTTTGCAATTTGTTTGTGAGAATAGCCTTCCATAGTGTACAGGTTAAAAACCAGCCTGTAACGCTCTGGCAGTTCCTGCACCAGCTTTATAAGCAGGTCTACGTTAAAGAATTGATCATCCACCTCCACTTCAGGATCTTCAAGCTGTTCTTCATCAATTGTAAGGTAAACAGTTTGCTTTTGGAATTTTTTCAGGGATGTATTGATCATGATCCGGGTCATCCAGCCCTCAAAAGAACCTTTGCCCTTGTACTGTGAAATATTCTGAAAAATTTTAATAAAGCCGTCCTGCAGGTTGTCTTTAGCCTGTTCATAGTTAGCAGAATATTTAAGGCACAGGGTAAAGAATTTGCCGGAATATTCACGGTATATCTTTTCCTGGGCCTTTCTATCCTGCTTTCTGCATTGAGCTATGAGTCTTTTTAAACTCACCTGGAAAGCTTCTTCTTCATATTACTTCAAATGGTTGTTATTCAGTATCTCCTTCACTTGGCTCCGGCTCGCCAACAGGAACTTCAATTTCTGTGAAGATGTTCTCATCGTTTTCATCAATACCTTCCCAAAGATAAAATGTATAAGGTTCATCCCTGTCAATGGTGATGAAAAAAGAGGCCGTTGCAGGTACGTCTGTACCTTCCTCACCGCACTCACCTAAAGAAGCATCCATTCTGGAAACGCCCACCACATAAATATCACGGTAATCTTCACCGGTAGACCCTCCTCTGCTCACTTCCAGTCCTACGGGTTGATGACATTCGGTTGGTAATAAATAAGTGACCTCGATTTCATACTGCTCATTTTCTTCAAAATAAGCGGGAAGATCAATTTCACTCACTTCGGAATAGTAGGAAATAAATTTAGGGCCATCATCATCAACTTCACAACTGTTTAAAAGAAATACGCAGCTCAACAGCAAAACTAATTTTTTCATTTTTTTAGATTTTAAGTTTGTATCTACTTATATGACCTGAAAACTGGAAAAGGTTGCGTGATATTTAAAATTTATTTTCTATCGAGTTATCTAACTTTCAAAAAGATCATTACAAATGTCATTTTTTGATAGCAGGCTTCGTCCAGAAGATTAAAAAATGTACATTATAAGAGGAAAAGAATTTATTTAAAACCACTTTTACCGAACTATGGATTTAATGCTGGTCGTTTTTATAATTGCACTGCTTATACTTATTTCGGGAGCTCTATTCAAGAAGTTTGAGAACATCTCGATCACAGAGCCGCTGCTTGCTATGCTTACTGCTGTCATCCTGGGCCCCGACGGGATAAATTTTTTAAAGACAGATACCAGCCAGGAGTTTTATATCCTGGAAAGAACCTGTGAATTCACTATGGCTGTGGCATTAATGGCCACTGCACTACGGCTTCCTAAAAGCTTCTTCAGAAGCCATAAAAAAACCCAACTACCTTTCGTCATTCTTGGAATGGTCCTTATGTGGATAAGCAGCAGCAGCATTTTCTACTGGATTTTTGATTTCTCCCTGGCCGAATGTCTCCTGCTGGGCGCCATCATCACTCCTACAGATCCTGTTGTAGCGGCTACCTTGGTAACCGGGGACAAAGCGAAAAAATACCTTCCTGAACGGGTGCGGAATACCTTGTCTTTTGAAGCCGGAGTAAACGACGGACTGGCCTTTCCCCTTGTATTTTTTGGAATATTTTTATTGAATTCCCAAAGTTTTCCCCTGGAAAAATGGATCACCCATACCCTTTTATATGAAACCATACTCTGCAGTATCATCGCATACGGCGTTGGTCATTTTGCAGGGAGAGCTCTGCATCATGCCAATAAACGAGGTTTTATGAACGAGAAAACTGTTTTACCCTTTTCCCTTTCCCTCTCTTTGATCCTGCTTTCCGGACTCGATCTACTGGGGATGAATGGCATCATTGCAGTTTTTATTGGCGGACTGGCATTTAGGCGAACCATCTCTGAAGATGAAGACCTGAAGGAAGAAAGAGTACAGGAATCTATGGAGCGTATATTTACCATCCCTGCTTATTTTATCTTTGGACTCATACTTCCATGGCAGGAGTGGTTTTCGCTGGGCTGGACAGGTTTTTATATTGTACTTTTCATCATTTTCCTGCGGCGGATTCCCGCTCTTTTGGCAATGATTCCGTTGTTGCCTATGTTTAAAGGAAAGACTAAAGACGTTCTTCTTATGGGATGGTTTGGCCCCATAGGTGTTGCCGCCCTTTATTATGCTTTACATTCTAAAGAAGCTGCATCTTTTGATAAGGCCTGGATCATCCCCAGCCTTATTGTTTTTGCCTCTACAGTCCTCCACGGCGTAAGCAGCGTACCTTTTGAGAAATTGTACTACAGAAGCAGGAAGAAGGATGAGTGACAGCATCTCAAAAAGAGCTTAATTATTAGCTATTCTTAAGCCTATATATTCTAGAACAATCCTACTAATAACATCTAATTGGTTTAACGCATTATTTTTTCGGCTTCTTTTCAGCTACAGAAAATTTATAGATTGAAACAGTCTGATATTTTTCACCAGGTTCCAGGACGGTACTGGGAAAATCGGGCTGGTTTGGAGCATCAGGAAAATGTTGTGTCTCCAGGGCAAAAGCAGTTCTATGATCATCTTGATCATCTTTACTGCCATTTTTGAAGGTGTTCTCCCCCTGCATGAAGTTTCCGCTGTAAAACTGTATTCCTGGT
This sequence comes from Salinimicrobium maris, assembly GCF_049680855.1. Taxonomy (NCBI): domain Bacteria; kingdom Pseudomonadati; phylum Bacteroidota; class Flavobacteriia; order Flavobacteriales; family Flavobacteriaceae; genus Salinimicrobium; species Salinimicrobium maris. The sequence continues at coordinate 355,572 of NZ_JBMPGS010000001.1, forward strand.
TCCTGGGTGAAAACTTCCATCGTAATTCCAGATTTCTCTCCGGTCACGATGGCCGCCGGGCGCATTTTTCCATACGCGCCATTCAGGACAAAATTGTGATCATATCCCTGTCCGTTTTCCAGCTGTGTATTGTTCTCATTAATATCTTTACCAATGGTTTTAGTCTCCCGAAAATCAAAAGGAGTGTCTTCCACGCTGGCCAGTTCACCGGTTGGTATAAGCGTACTATCTACGGGAGTATATCTATCGGCGAAAATTTTCATATCATGATTTAGGATACTGCCACTGCCTTCGCCATTAAGATTGAAAAAAGCGTGATTGGTAAGATTAACAACAGTCTTCTCATCGGTCGTTGCCTCGTAGGTAATACGCAGCGCGTTATCATCTGTAAGCGCATAGGTCACTGTGGTTTCAAGGTTACCGGGAAATCCTTCCTCCCCATCCTGTGAAGTATAGGAGAAAATCAGAGTGCTGTCATTGGGTTGTTCTACCTCCCAGACTTTGTCTTCAAAACCGCTTTTCCCGCCATGAAGGGTGTTGGGATCATTGTTTATGGGAAGTTGATACTCCTCGCCGTCTAGCGAAAACCTGCCTTTTGCAATTCGGTTTCCATAGCGGCCAATGGTAGCTCCAAAATAAGCTTCAGTGGAATTCAGGTACCCCTCAATATCTCCAAAGCCTACCACCACATCTGTTAGCTCCCCGTCTTCATTGGGCACCCATAAACCTACTAACCTGGCCCCGTAGTTCGTAAAATAGGCGGTCAAATCCCCATTCTCTATTTTATTAAGAGTGACTCCTTTGCCCTGTATGGTATCCTGAAAAGCAGAAGCCTCCATGAGCTCTTCCTCTTCAACAGAAACTTTTTCTTCTTTTACCTCAGAATTTTTACAGGCGACACAGGCAAAAATGCCTAAAACGGGTACGATTTTTCGAAGATTCATTTTTATAATGATTTTATTGCATTAATCGATGAACATCATACAAAGCAAAAACGCTGCTGCACTCATTCTCTTCTACGAATATATTAATTAAAATGTCAGGTCTGGAACTGCTCTAAGCGTGTTTCAGAGCTTTACACCGACTTTTATACCACTACAGAGTTCACAGATCAGTTTAAGCGTTTAAATGCAGTTCTGAAGGAATTTGAGGTAAAGGATCACAGAGAACAGCCATTCCTAAAAATTAAGATGATAGACCTCAATAGAAAAACTCTTCCCCTTTATAGAAGGTTAGATGATAAAAACAAAAGTATCTGAAGACCATTTTCCAAAGAACCAAGCCTAAGGAAAAGTTTTGGGACTCGGGATTATCAAAAATTTATTCAAATTTTATTTCAGTAGTACCAGTGATTTTTAGTGCTTTTGAATTTCTGTCGTGACCAACTAAAGTCATCAACATATATCTAGCACTCTCAATTAGCAGGGTAACAAATTTCTCTGATTCTTTTATGATGGGAACAACCCAATCCCCGTTAAATTCATTTAGTGATTCTTCGGTGATGGTTCCGTTATGGGTAGCAGAATTTCTTAGTTTAACTACAAGGTCAATTACACTTTTTCCTTCAGGTATACTTACTCCGATTTCTTGAGCGATAAGGTCTAAATCACCAAAATATCCTTGTTTTTCTGAGTGTGACTTTAATCTTGCCGCCAATGATCCTGTTTCATTGTCTGAAGCTTCTTCAAATAATATTAATAAGTATAGAGCTTTATTTCTCCAATTGGATTGTTCTAGTGCGCTTTTAAAAAGTGATATTAACAATCTAAACTTAGGGTTTTCATTGGATTCTTTGACTAAATCAGGAATGGCATCAAGAAACCCTGGAATGTTTGTAGCGTGACTAATTTTTCGATCTTTAGGAACAAAAAATTTCACTCCATTTTGGACTGAAGAACTTAGGGCGTAACAAAGAATTAGTTGTGGCGGATTTAAACTTATCACTGCTAAATTATTTACTAATCTTATAGCTTCATCTTCATATTTATCTATTGCCTCGTTGAACTCACTAGCTTCAATGGATCGTAACTCAAGTAGAATAGATTGGCCAGTATCTGCATGATTAGTCAAAAACTGGATGTAATCAGATTGGGAAAGGGGATAACCAATTTCATTTAACTTGTTTCGAATATCAGTTATTAGACCGTTACTGCCAGTGTTGGACAATGGTATTATTGAAATGTTTTCAGAAATTTCAATCCTCTTTTGAAGAAAAATTCTAGTGAATATAAATCCTAAGTTAAACTTTGTCATACTTTAAGTTTTTTAAGCTAGTCTAAAATTTTAGACATTTATCACCCCAAAGTGAAATTTGTCTCTTTAAATCCTGATTCAATATTTAATGTAATCTAACAGCTGCCTATTTTCAAACCTTAAAGGCTTTTTATAATCCTTAGGCATTTCAAAGACAATACGAACTTCATTCTCAGGAGTAAAAAATTCAGGTTTAACAAAAAGGCTCGGGTAAACTAGATGATCTTTTAAAACTTCAAAGAATCTCGGTGTGAGAACATTATTGAGGTCAATTTGAGAATCGATTATAGAATTCTTATTAACATAGAATTTGAATGTATTATATTCGATTTTCTGGATAAAATATCTTTTAGCGTTAATGCTCTTCTTAACAGCCTCAGCAAAAGATCGGACATTAGGGAAGAACAACTCTTTGCCTCCGAATTGAGTTTGATGATTAGTAGAACCGCTAGAATTGGTTCCGCAGAAAATAAGATAATTATATCCAGAAGTACAAAGAACACTTACTAGATGCTCGTTGATATCCAAGTTTAAATAAGATATCCCCTCAAATTCATCTCTCTGCTTTTTGTTCTCAATAGTTTTGTATTGTTCAATTGTTCCTAATTGCCATATTCCCTTCTTAATATATTTTTCAAATATTTCATCTGAAACATACTTGGAAAATGGAGTGTAATCATTAGCCTGCTTTGGTGAAACAGGATAAGATTTTTCAACTTTATGAACTGGCCAACCTCTTACAGCACATTGGAGCTGAAAAGTTCCTTTTGCTAGGGCAAGTAATTTGTCATCCGTAAAATTATCCTTTTTGGAAATGGTTAAATTACTTATGATGATCTTTTTGTTCTGGTACTTGGCTACTACCCCTTCTTTAGTGTGGGAAAACTTTAATTCTTTAGTATCAATGAACTCTAAATTAGAAGGGTCGGTTATCATACTGCTATCTACAAGGGAATTAGGATTATGCAATATACTAATATGTTGGAACAATTATTTATTTATTCCGCCCCTCTCTCCGCCCATGTATTAAAAAAAAGCCCCACAAACGTACTGTTTATAGGGCTTTTCAGAGCTAAAAAGTGGTCCCACCTGGACTCGAACCAGGGACCACCTGATTATGAGACCGTAGAAACTGAATTGCATTATATTGCAATTTCTTTCTTTTGTAGACATACATAAGGGTTATTTAAAATTGAGCTTCTTTTCTTTTTCATATTTTTTCACTTTTTCGCCAATTTGTTGATCCTATGTTAGTCCCAATTCCTTAGAACCGCAACTTATACAAAACCTGCAATTCCTGCAGTTTCTGCATTTTTAACTTTCTAATTTAAACAGTTTCATTTCTAAATTAATATTATTTCTGTTGCCTACTTTGTAACTTTATAGAAAACGTCATCACAATAATTATCAAAACCTGAAGGTGCAACATCCATATGCCAACCGACCGTGTAATATGCTTCTTTTATTTTTACACAGTTTTTTTCATGCAATTCCATTTCATCTAAGGCATTAGTATTCTTTCAGTTTCTCAATTTTATGTATCTTATATTTCACCTCAACATTAGTCATCTCTGAAATTTGAACTTGATCTTCACAAGTTAAGTTTCCTTGGCCAAGGCCATTAAAGGTCTGACTGCGGATTTCCACATCAAACTGCCGAGTACATCCTATATAGAACATAGAAGTAGGTTCGAGATTATAGACCTGGTAAGAAACAGATCCACCAACATCTTTTTGAATCAAAATCTCATAAACATTTGTACGTGAGAAATTTTTCACAATGACTGGATTTGTATTTTGTAGTTTTACCAGAACTTCAGAATCACTAATGATCTTGTTACAGTCTTGGAATTTTTCATAACAGTATGTATCGTATAACGTAGGAAACTGGGTAAAAACTTCTTGTATACAACCACAATCATTTTTTTCGACTATAATTTCCAGATCCTCATTTTGGCAGGAGACAAATGTAATACTAAGAATAAAGAGTAATGTTTTTTTCATTTCAATTTGTTTTTTAGGTCATACAAGCCACCGAAAAGTGAAATCATAGCATCCTGGAGACGTGGATATGAATCTCCTGTAGTCATAATTATATCCGTAATTGATAAGTTGACTCTATTTTCATTTACCCAGGAAACATGCACCCTAGCAGGTGGACCAGACCATTGGTTGAGAAATTTATATTTCTTTTCAGTGGAAAAACTAGGTGTAGAAATTATTGTTTCCATTACCACATAGGTGAAATTCTTATTACTCCCTTGTTGAAAGACTGAGATTTCTATTTGAGTTTTATCGTATTTGTCAAAAGCTTCAGCATTATTACCTATACCATTAATAGTGTACAGGATATTATCGGAATCTGGATCAGTAAACTTTTCTACAATATTCAGTTTATACTCAGAAAAAACTCTATTCAAAGCAGTATCAATATCTTTGATGTTATGTCCAGTTTGTGAATAGCTAAAAGAACAGAATAGTAGAAATAGGAGTGGCATTTTATATAGCATGATGTGAAGATTTACAAGTTGTAGTTTGTGATAACCAAGTAAGGCAAATATATATCAATTTTTGAGTTGTCGTTTAATGACAACCAAATGAGAGATGAAACCTTACAGAAAAAAGTAGGTAAACGTATTCAGGAGATCCGGCAAATCAAGAATATTTCTCAACAAGAATTGGCTGCTAAATGTAATTTTGAGAAATCCAACATGTCCCGTCTGGAATCTGGTAGGGTTAATTTCACGTTAGCAACTCTAAACAGAGTAGCCCAAGGGCTCGAAGTAAGTATAGTAGAACTTTTTAAATTTTAAGGTTTATCTACGGCTTACCCTGGCTTTTCCTCAAGCAAATCTTTGTAGAATATCTTGATTCCAATAAAGATCCTGGAAAATTTCTAAAAATATTAGTGTGTACTTGAAATTCTTCCTATTTACATAAAAGTTTAAGTCTTTAGCATACAAGAAAAAGATACTGAGATGTTTCGGAGTATCTGAGTAGTCAAGGTAATCAAGTAGGAAGCAATCGTAATCTTCAGCTCCTAATTTTTCATTATCAGCAACCCATTTTTTTAGGGAAAGAGTGTCAGCTTTTGATATTGATTTGTACCTTACGAGTTCTCTCTGATAATATTCCTCATTTCTATGAAAATCTGAAATGGTGTCCAGAGCCTCATAAATGCACAAGAAGACCTGTTTTTCATTGGGTGTCTGGAATGGAGGCAACCTTGCAACTGAACCATCTTCTAGTTCAGCAACATATCTGCTTTGTTCTTTTTCATCTAACAATTGGTAAGATTCCTTAAATTTTAAAAGCCACCAATGAATTTTATCCATAGTATACAAGTCATCATTGCTAAGGCTTAAAAGTTCTTTTATGGATGAAGATGAAAAGGTGCTGATATTATTTAGGTTAAATTTTCGCTATTATAAGGAAATATTTAATATTCTTTTATGTCATTCCTGAAGTTTTCCAGGACAATATTTAATACGTAAAAGGGACAAATTCCAAAAAACTCTTTAATTTCAAGCTCCCTCTTCTCCCCCCGGTATATGCTCCTTAGCACATCATAAAGAAAAGGCTATTATAATTATCTTGAAATTTTACAGTTGCTGGAATATGTCCCAAAATCACTTTAACTTGGCTCATGCACGCATTCGTAAATTCATAAAATCCCCTCGTCAGCAAAGCTGAAATAATGTTCAGGTGTTACTATTAAATGATCAAGTACTTTTATATCCAGAAACTCGCCTGCACTCTTGAGTTTTTTGGTGAGTTGCTTGTCATTGATACTTGGATTTAAATTCCCACTAGGATGGTTATGGGCAAGAATTATTGCGGAGGCATTGCATTTAAGGCTCACATTGAAAACCAGTTTTGGATCCACTAAAGTTCCAGCTACTCCACCCTTAGATACTGTGTTTACACCTAGCACCCGATTGGCTCTATTGAGAAGTAGTATTTTAAACTCTTCCTGAAGTTCCATAGTAGATTTATCCCAACAGGCTAATAAAATCCTATAGGCTGATCCACTACCATGGATACTTACTTTTTCACGATTTTCATTTGAATACGAAACTCGTATTTCACTTATATTAATTTCTCTCATCTCTCTGGTTTTTAAGAAGCATTAGCAGAAACTGGTCTGCTAATGCTCATCAAATTTACTCCACGCCGTTAGCTGAAAAGCTGCGTGTATTACTCATCTTGAGAATATCTTCAACAGTAGCCCGATTGAGGTCTTCTTCCTGAATAGGCTCAGATTTCTTCTCCTCTGAATACTCATACCTGTAATCCAACTGAATTACTTCTCCCGTATCTTTAATGGTGTATTCATAAAGATCACATTGCACCTTATTAATTGTCCCAGGAAGCTCAGTTCCAATTAAAGCCTTACATGTGATTTCGTCAAATGTAGACGGAATTGTGGCTTTCTTAGCTGTCACATAAAATTTGTTGGTTTGCTGAGATTTTACCATCTGAATTCCTCCTTGCAGCTCAAGTACGAAAAAGGGTTCTCCGTCCTCTCTTACTCTTTCTTTGTAGTTAATGATTCTAACCATAATGTTTGATTTTTGAGTTTGTATTAACCTCTTGCTTCAGATCTTTTTCTATCCAGAAGAAAGCACAGCTATCACCTTGGTTTTCTTTTTGGCCGTGAAATTTGATTACTGATAATAGAGGGCGGGGGGATGTCCCCTGCAAAGATGAAGTTAGGGGCTTGCCACAGGGAACATTGCGTATGAGTAAACCTGCAAATTTTTTAAAAAAAATTTGAATGATTATTCGTGTTAATTTTTTTAACTTTATTATCTTCAATTCTATGTCGTTCTCACCCTACAGAACATAGTAATTGGCAGCTAAATTTTAGTACCAGACCTTATAATAATTTCCAGTAATAATAAAAACATTAGAATAATAGGTAGGCATTTTACCAATAACTTTTTATGCAACCAAACCTCAACCAACATCCCGAACAAATAGCAAGAGACAACATTGACCAGATGTTGATTTCTGCAGGATGGCAAGTGCAGTCAAAGGAGAAAGTGAATCTTTACACCGCTTCTGGTATTGCAGTAAGGGAATATCAAACAGATATTGGTCCCGCAGATTATGTTCTCTTTGTCGATCAAACTCCTGTGGGAGTTATAGAAGCAAAACGTGAGGAAGAAGGAGAGCGACTTACTGTTGCAGAAGATCAATCCAGTGGTTATGCGAATAGCAAACTAAAGTACCTCAACAATGAACCCCTGCCATTTGTCTATGAAAGTACAGGGGCAGTTACACGGTTTACTGATTACCGGGATCCAAAGCCCCGTTCCCGTCCTGTTTTTCATTTCCATCAACCCGGCACTTTAGCAAATTGGCACAATCAAAAGACCACACTTCGGGGGAGGCTAAAAAAGATGCCTCTTTTACCAGAACAAGGACTACGGGATGCTCAAATTGACGCTATAAAAAAGCTGGAAAAATCTTTCAAAGAGAATCGTCCAAAGGCAATGATTCAAATGGCCACAGGAGCCGGTAAAACTTTTACTGCCTGTACTTTCACCTATAGGTTATTGAAGTATGCCAATGCAAAAAGGATACTCTTTCTGGTTGATACGAAAAACTTGGGAGAACAGGCTGAACAGGAGTTTCTGAAGTATCAACCAAACGATGATAACAGAAAATTCACTGAACTCTACAATGTTCAACGATTAAGTTCAAGCTACATTGCTTCAGATAGTCAGGTTTGTATTTCTACAATTCAGCGATTATATTCTGTTCTACAGGGGAAAGAGCTGGATGAAGCTGAAGAAGAAAAGAACCCAAACGAATCTTCATATAATTGGCAGAAAAAAGATCCCATACCTGTAGAATATTCAGCAAAAAATCCCATTGAACAATTTGATTTTATCATTGTAGATGAGGCTCACCGATCTATTTATAATCTTTGGAAGCAGGTTTTGGAATATTATGATGCTTTCTTGGTGGGGCTCACCGCAACTCCAGACAAGAGAACTTTTGGATTCTTTAATCAAAATGTGGTAAGTGAGTACACCTACGAAGAATCTGTAGCTGACGGAGTTAATGTGCCTTATGATGTATACACTATTGAAACTGAAGTTTCTCAAAAAGGCGGTAATATAAGGGCTAAGGAATTTGTAGATAAAAGGGAAAAGCTTACGCGAAGAAAAAGATGGGAACGGCTAGACGAAGATTATAGCTATACCTCCAATAAACTGGATAAAGATGCTGTCAATCCAAGTCAAATAAGACTAATTATCAAAGAGTTCAAGAGAGCCATTAAGGAAGAAATATTTCCGAAAAGGTTAAATGAAGACGGAGAATATGAAGTGCCAAAAACCTTGGTCTTTGCAAAAACTGATAGTCATGCAGACGACATCATTCAGATTGTGCGGGAAGAATTTGGAGAAAGCAATGACTTCTGTAAAAAGATAACGTACAAAGCTGATGATGATCCAAAGTCTGTCTTGAATAGATTCAGGAATTCCTGGGCACCAAGAATAGCTGTTACTGTGGATATGGTAGCCACTGGTACAGATGTAAAACCACTGGAGATTCTGCTCTTTATGCGAGATGTAAAAAGCATTAACTACTTTGAGCAAATGAAAGGGCGGGGCACCAGAACTATAAAGTTTGATGACCTTAAAAAGGTGACCCGCACAGCTGTTCATACCAAAAGTCACTTCGTCATTATTGATGCTATTGGTGCCACTAAGTCTAAAAAAACAGATAGTCGTCCACTTGAAAGAAAACCAACAACGCCTTTAAAAGATCTTTTAGGAGCAGTAGCCTTTGGGCACCAGGATGAAGATCTGTTTACCTCCTTAGCAAACAGGCTCATTAGGCTGGATAAGCAACTGACCGATGAGGAAAAAGAAAGGTTCACTGAACTTTCCGGTGGTAAAAGTATGAATGGTACAGTGAAAAGCCTTTTAAATGCTTATGATCCTGACACCATTCAAAATATAAAAGATACCGTCACCAGGGATAGGCAAGGAGATCCACCTGCCGAAATCGAGAAGGAAATTAAACAAAAGCTCCAAGACCTAAGACACCATGCAGCTACACCCTTTACTGGAGAACTTAATGACTATATCGAAAATATACGCCGGGTGCACGAACAGATCATTGACAACATCAATCAGGATCAGCTTATAAGAGCCGAGTGGGATTCTTTTTCAAAAGATAAAGCAAAGACAGTTGTTGAAGATTTTAAGGTTTATATAGAGGAACATAAAGACGAGATAACTGCCCTTAGTATCTTTTATGATCAACCGTACAGAAGAAGGGAACTAACTTTTACCATGATCAAAAATTTACTTCAGAAGCTGAAGCAGGAAAAACCATTATTGGCTCCAAGTTATGTTTGGGAGGCTTATGAACAAATTGAAGAAGTAAAGGGTGATAATCCGAAAGACGAATTAGTTGCTCTGGTTTCACTTATAAGAAGGGTCACAGAAATAGATAAGCAGTTAACGCCGTACAGCAGTGTTGTAGATAAAAATTTTCAGAACTGGGTATTTCGGCAAAATGCGGGAAAGCACAATAAATTTAATGAAGAACAAATGGAGTGGCTGCGAATGATCAAAAACCATGTTTCCAGCAGTTTCCACTTAGATGTTGAGGATCTTGATTATACTCCCTTTGATTCTAAAGGTGGCAGGGGAATGATGTGGCAATTATTCGGTAATGATATGGAGAAAATAATTGACGATCTTAATGAGGCTTTGGCCGCATAAACAAGGTACTTTTGAGCGATGAGTAAGGAGTGGGCACAATTGAAAGATCTCTATAAAAAAGATCACCTCAGCAAAGGGTTGAAAAGTCCACAGATAAGACTGAATGCATTGATGAATCTTGAGAATATTTTCCTGCAAAGTTTTCCTGAAATAATTGATGAACCAAAGTCATTGGTTCAATATTCCAAAACTGAATTAAAAGAAAAGTTATCGGCCAAAAAGGGTAACCCGTTAAATAGTGCAGAATCATCCGTCATAAACGGACTATATAATTTCTTGCCTTACTTGAATAGCACCACCGACCAGGAACCATTAACTACACCCTCAGAAGAAACTGGCACTCTAAAAAGAGAGAAAAAACCGAAACCTGAAGAAAATGTAAAAATTAACTTTTATCGGCAGATAGGAGAATTGGTACAGGAGATCAAGGGCGAAAATTTAGAATTCAGTTGCTCCCAAAGCATTCCCGGTCTTAAGAGCACCCCTTTACCGGAACAATTTCCAAACACCTGGCACTTTTTAGCTGAGGTATACCGAAAGATAAACGGTGCAGAATTGGATTTGGATGAGGTAATAATTAGGAACAAAGCCAATCTTAAAATGAGCAGGCAGGAAGCTGATGTATTGATCTTCTCACCTTACTTGCAAATTGTGGAGTATGACGAAGAACAGCATTTTAATCAATTTCGTGCCATAACTTTGGAAAGCCCACTTTATGAAAAATGGAAAAGCTTTGACCTTTCTCTGTACAAAAAGCTCTGTGAGAAACAAGTGAAACCGGGAAGCAAAAAGAGTGGTTTTTACTTCCTCAAATCACCTGATCCTCTGTTTCCTGAAAAACCTGGTAAAGAAAAACAAGATAATCGGCTTAGGCAAAGAGCTTTTAGGGATATGGTGAAGGATGCATGGAGCATTGAAAACGGTTGGCTTCCGGTAATAAGAATTCATGCTCAATTGGTAGGATGGAAAAGAAAAGAATTAAATAATCAGGATTGGAAGATCCTGGAGAAATATCTCACAGGTTTAGAATGAAAAATAGTTGGATAAATGCTGAATTAGGTTGGCTGCTGGATTACGTGCAGCCGACGAATTACATTGTAAAAAGCACTGCATATAATGACAAGTTTAAAACACCCGTCCTTACTCCGGGAAAAACTTTCATAAAAGGTTATACTGATGAAGTTGAGGGGATCTATAGTAATCTTCCAACAATAATTTTTGATGACTTTACTACAGCTTCAAAGTATGTTAATTTCCCTTTCAAGGTGAAATCTTCAGCCATGAAGATTCTTTCTCCTGCATCTGAACTTGTAAATATAAAGTTTGTTTTTTATGGTATGCAAACCTTGAGAGTGCGCAGTGACACCCATAAAAGGTACTGGATATCTTTGTACTCTAAGAAAAAAATTCCTCTACCTCCTCTTCCCGAACAAAGAGCGATAGTGGCTAAAATAGAACAATTGTTAAGTGAACTGGATAATGGCCTTACCAATCTCAAACAAGCTAAGGCGAAGCTGGGAATTTATAAGCAGGCTGTCCTGAAGAGAGCTTTTGAAGGGGAGGTTACCAGAGAATGGCGGAGGAAACAGAGCCAACTACCTACAGCAGAAGATCTAATAAACAAGATTGAAGAAGAACGATTGAAATACTATGAACATCAATTACTGGAATGGGAAAACTCTTTCGCCAAATGGGAATCAACTGGAAAAAAGGGAAGGAAACCAGGAAAACCTAAAAAATTAAAGGCAGTTCAACCTTTAACTGAAGAAGAGAGTAAAAAGCTCTCTTCTGTGCCTAGCTCCTGGCTTTATAACTTTCTCTCCCATGCTGGCGTAATGGGAAGGGGAAAATCAAAGCATAGACCCCGGAATGACAAGAACCTTTTTGGGGGGAAATATCCTTTCATTCAAACTGGAGATGTCAAAGCACAAGATATAATAACAGAATATTCCCAAACCTACAATGAAACAGGACTGGCTCAAAGCAAACTTTGGCCAAAAGGCACTATGTGTATTACCATAGCCGCCAATATAGCTGAAACTGGTTTTTTAGGAGTTGATGCTTGTTTCCCGGACAGTGTTGTTGGTTTTACTCCCTTCACGGGAATAATTAATGCCAAATATGTCGAATATTTTTTTCGATCAGCAAAATTGAGAATAGAAGCCTACGCTCCTGCCACAGCTCAGAAAAATATAAATTTAACTACCCTCGAAAATTTAGTAATTCCTTTTTGTTCAATGGAGGAGCAAAACCAAATAGTCCAGGAGTTGGATTCCCGTCTTTCAGTTTGTGAAAAGTTAGTGACAGATATTGATGAAGACCTACAAAGATCAGAGGCACTGAGACAAAGTATCCTGAAAAAAGCATTTGAAGGAAAATTACTTTCCGAACAGGAGCTTAACTCCTGCAGGAAAGAACCAGATTGGGAGCCTGCAGAGAAGCTTCTGGAGAGGATTAAAAATAAAGAAAAAGAACCTAAAGTTGCAGAAGAAGTATGATTCAGGAAACATTTGACTCTTCAAAGTCACCGCTAAATGATATTTTAAAGTCCATCAATGATGGAAAAATTCAGTTGCCCGATTTTCAACGAGGTTGGGTATGGGATGATGAACGGGTAAAAGGATTAATTGCGAGTATAGGGGTCTCTTATCCTATAGGTGCTATTATGTTATTAGAAACAGGAAATCCGGACGTTCGATTTAAGCCTCGCGCTATACACGGTGCTGATTCAAATGGTTATCCTGAAAGCTTTATTCTTGACGGTCAACAAAGACTTACCACCCTTTTTCAAACATTATATTCCTCCCTGGTAGTTGACACCAAAGACCATAAACAAAAAGCAATTAAGAGGTGGTACTACTTTGACATTAAGCAGGCTCTAAATCCTAATGGAGATATGTTTGATGCCATTCTTTCCATTCCGGAAGAAAAGAAAATAACCCGCAATTTTGGACGGGATATAATACTGGATCTTTCGACTGCTGAAAAAGAGTATGAAAACCTGATGTTCCCGGTTAACCAGGTGCTCAATTCCACAGAATGGCTAAACGGTTATATGGAATACTGGAACTACGACAAAGAGAGAATTAAAACTTTCCAGAATTTTCAAGGCAATGTCATTAAGAGATTTGAAAGTTATCAGCTACCTGTAATAAAGATGCTGAAGCATAACCCAAAGGATGCTGTTTGTCAGGTTTTTGAAAAGGTAAATACCGGCGGTGTTTCCCTCACAGTTTTTGAACTTCTAACTGCTACTTTTGCTGCTGATGAATTTAATCTTAGAGAAGATTGGGAAAAACGTCAAAAGATTTTCCAGCAGCATGATGTCATCTGCAACCTCAGCAGTAATGAACTTTTACAAGCTATTACTCTTTTTGCTTCTATTAATCGGAAGGAAGAAGCTGCAAAACGTGGAGTAACTCCCGAAAATCTTCCTGCAGTAACCTGTAAAAAGAAAGATGTTCTTAAGCTTGATCTGGAGACTTACAAGAAGTGGGTTTCCATTGCTACTCAAGCTTTTGTAGAAGCAGGAAAGATGCTTAAAAAGAATAAGATCTTTAAAAGCCGAGATCTTCCCTATTCTACACAATTAGTACCTCTTTCAGTAATTATCGGAAGACTGGAAAATGAACTTTCTAATGATGGAGTGAAGCAAAAAATTATGCGCTGGTACTGGAATGGAATCCTGGGAGAACTTTATGGTGGTGCAAATGAGACCCGTTTTGCTAAAGACGCAGTTGAGGTTGTGGATTGGATAAAAGGAGGGGAAGAACCTACAACTATCAAGGATGCCTATTTTGCAGAGGACAGGTTGTGGACCCTTAGGACCAGAAATAGTGCTGCATACAAGGGAATTTTTGTGCTTCAGATGCAGAATGGCGCTAAAGACTTCAAATCTGGAGATGAGGTAGAATGGACAAATTATTACGATGAAGCCATCGATGTACATCATATATTCCCGCAAAAATGGTGTGAGGAGAATGGGATTAAACCTGCAACTTATAATAGTATTCTTAATAAGACGCCACTAACTGCAAGAACTAACCGAATGATTGGTGGAAGAGCGCCTTCTGTATATCTTGCAACGGTAAAAAAACAAGGGCAAATAGATGACAAAAGGCTACAGGAAATTCTGAGGAGCCATTTTGTAAATAAACAATTACTGGAAAAGGACAGCTTCGATGATTTTCTTAATGATCGAAAGGAGTCAATAATCTATGCCGTTGAGAAAGCAACGGGAAAAACAGTACAAAGAAATCAAGTAACAGAAAGTAATGAGTAACGAAAACGGATTAATATCAAAGGTTTGGAATTTTGCAGGTGTACTTCGTGATGACGGGGTAGGTTACGGCGATTATCTGGAGCAAATCACATATCTGTTATTTTTAAAAATGGCAGATGAAATGACTAAACCTCCGTATAATAAACAGATTGACTTACCTAAAATAAAGGATACGGAAGGTAATGAAATAACTGATGGAGAATTTTGTGACTGGCCCACCCTCAGTAAAAAAAGGGGAGCAGAATTGGAGGCTTTTTATACACAAATGCTGAGGTCCCTGGCTTCAGAAAAAGGAATTCTCGGCCAGATCTTTACCAAGTCGCAAAACAAGATCCAGGATCCTGCCAAGCTACTAAAGGTTATTGATATGATTGGTCAGGAACAGTGGACAATGGTAGGAGCCGATGTCAAAGGTGATATTTATGAAGGTTTACTGGAAAAAAATGCTGCCGATACAAAAAGTGGTGCAGGGCAATATTTTACTCCCCGGGCATTAATCCAGACTATGGTAGAATGTGTAGCTCCAGAACCTAATAAAAAAATTCACGATCCCAGTTGCGGCACTGGTGGTTTCTTTTTAGCTGCTTATGATTACATCACCAAACATCATAACCTCAACAAAGAGGAAAAGATTTATTTAAAGAATGACACATTTTCGGGTAATGAAATAGTAGCAGGAACGAGAAGGTTATGCCTTATGAACATGTTTCTTCATAATATAGGTGAGATAGATGGAGAGACCTTTATTTCCCCTAATGACGCACTTATTTCAGATGAGGGAATAAGGGTGGATTACGTGCTTGCAAATCCTCCTTTTGGCAAGAAGAGTAGTATGACCATTACTAATGAAGAAGGTGAGCAGGAAAAGCAGGATTTAAGCTATAATCGACAAGATTTCTGGGCAACAACCAGTAACAAGCAACTCAATTTCCTTCAACATATCCGTAGTCTTCTAAAAATTACTGGAGAAGCAGCTGTAGTCTTACCCGACAACGTACTTTTTGAAGGAGGTGCAGGGGAAACAGTGAGAAAAGAATTAATGAAAACCACAGATCTTCATACCATTCTACGGTTACCTACAGGAATATTTTATGCCCAGGGAGTAAAAGCAAATGTTCTGTTTTTTGACAATAAACCAGCTTCAAGAGATGCCTGGACCAAGGATGTTTGGGTATATGACTACAGAACTAATGTGCATCATACATTAAAGAAGAAACCACTGCAGTTAGAGGATTTGAGAGATTTCATTAACTGTTATAATTCCAAAAACAGGAATAAGCGCAAAGAAACCTGGTCTGAAGAGAATATAGAAGGAAGGTGGAGAAAGTATAGCTATGATGAAATCATTGAAAGAGACAAAACCAATCTGGATATTTTTTGGTTGAAAGATAAGGTTCTTGCAGATCTTGATAATTTACCTGATCCAGACATTCTTGCGAGTGAAATCATAGATAATCTTGAAGCAGGATTGGAGAGTTTCCGAGAGATCATGGAAACTCTTTCTGAAGGGGAACCTGAAAGAGAAATAAATACCTAAACATATGAGAATAGTTTTACTAACTGCTTTTCTCTTCATTTCAACAATCTGCTCTGCCCAATCTTTGGAAGAGCTGGAAGATTTCTCCGTCGATAAGATCTACAAAAAAATAGAGGTGGATTATGGCACTTTAGACGACGAAGGAGATGAAATTGAATACATCCTGGTTGAAACAGAACTTGACAGCGGTATCTATGAAATAGAGCTTACTGATGGTCCTGGCGACACCTATGAAGTTAAAGGGACAGACATTTTTATCACATTCGACTTCTACTTTGGATATGCCGGGTATGGAACAGAATGTTATATGGAGGTGACTAACGGGTATAGCCCAGCAACTGTTTATAAAAAAGAATAGAATTTATCTTTAACTATAATGAATTATATCATGAAAAAATTACTACTTATTGTTTTATTGGCCTTGCCATTTGCAACACAAGCACAAACAATTATTGCCACTACTAATGACGGGAGGGAGGTTCTGCTTAAAGAGGATCACACCTGGCAGTTTTTAGATCCCACACCAAAACCTAATAATAACACCTCTTCTTCTGATGCCGATTGTAAATTACCGGAAAATTTTGAAGAACCTAAAGGTGACAAAGGAATTCAAAGATGGCTAAAAAGAGGAGATGCTACTGTTGCAGATCTAAAAAAGCACGTGGCTGTAGACCTGGATGTAAAGCCCGAGGAAGTAATTCTTATGAAAATTTCAGAGCAGAAAGGTAACGGAAACTATGTTCTCTGTGTAAACGGGAAAAAAGTCCAATACAGAAGAGTCGGTACTGTATTTATGGAAAAAGGGGAAAGTCCTTTTTAAACTGTGGCAGATAGAACTTATAAGATTTATTATCCTGGCATTCTCAAATTATTTGTTCAAACCAGAAGAGAGGAACTCACCCACTAACCCACATAGTTTGGGGTATAAATGGAATCAAATTATATCTATGGATACATCAGATAAGAAGTCAATTTTAGAGCTATTCCCGTTCACCCCAACTGGAGATCAGAAAAATGTATTAATTGCACTTGAAGAATTCTTTACCAACAGTACAGAAGATTTTTTCATTATTAATGGATCAGCGGGAACCGGTAAAACTTTGCTTATGTCGGTGTGTATATCATTTCTCGGGCAAAAAGAAATAAATTACAATATTGCTGCTCCAACTGGAAGAGCTGCCAGGATATTAGCTTCAAAAGCTAATGTACCCTGTTCTACCATCCACTCTTTAATATATAATGTTGCTACTGATCCTGAAGAAGGCACCATTAGATTCAATCTTAAGGATAATGAATCAACTTCCTATACAATTTTTATTGTTGACGAAGCTTCAATGGTATCTTCAAAATCCATATCAGACCAAGAAAGCTTATTTGAAGGTGGAAACTGTTTACTAGATGATCTTATCTACTTTGCCAAACAGGGAAATGACTTAAATAAAATAATATTTGTTGGGGACAAAAATCAATTACCACCAGTTAAAGAAGAATTCTCAGCTGCCTTATCCGAAGACTTTATTAAAAACCACTATAATCTTTCTGGAAATTCTTATAAACTTCAAGAGGTTAAAAGACAGGATAACGATAGTTCTATATATAAGCATATTGAAAACATAAAGGGTGTCATTGAAGGAAAATGTAATGATCTAAGAACTCGGCATTTTTTTAAAGAAAATGGTCAAGTATTAGCTGAATACAATTATGCAGTCGATTTTGCAGAAAAAGGTCATGATTACTGTACAGCTATTGCCTATAGTCACAGTAAAAATCTGCAATTTAATAGAAATGTACGCTCCATTTTATTCGATAATCCACCGGAAAAGATTGTTCCCGGAGAATTGTTAATTATTAACCGAACCTTAAAAAAGCCTGAATACACTCTTTATAATGGCGACCATGTTATTGTAAAAGAGATTGACCTGGATAGTACTGAAACAATTGAAGGTTTGGAATTTGTAAAAATCATCTTAGAGGCTAAAAATATAAATAATGAAAAGTTTATAGTAAAAGATTATATCTTACTTGATACTTTAGAGGAACCAAGAGGCCTAGGGAAGAAGAAAGAAAAAGCCCTTCATCAAACCCGTAAAATTCAAAATAAAAAGTATCGGGAAAATGGGAACGCAATGGAAGATCCTTTTCTGGGTGCTATTAGAGCGTTATATGGATATTCTATTACAATTCATAAAGCGCAAGGTGGTGAATGGAAAAAGCTATATATATCAAATTGGTATCCTCAATCAAAAACCTATTATAATTCAAAATATACAGCATTTACAAGAGCAATAGATGAGGTTTTTGTTTATAATTAAATATATATGGTATCTTAGAAAAAAGTTGGAAAACATTTTCACATCTAAAGGAAAAATTGGGGTGATGGGAAAATTATAGATTAATTAATCAAAAAGATCTTTCAATTTTTTTAATTCCTTATCTTCATTCGCTTTTGAGGAAACAGGTCTTACCTGACAGCTATACTTTCTTTTATTTTTAAAATACTCCTCAGAATTCTGTATTCGATAAAAACGTGCTTGTATAATTCTTGCTCCTGATAGTATTTTGATTGTGGTATTACTACCATTAACTAATTCTACGGATGCACAACCAACGTAACCGGGTTGAATAAAGGTAGATAATGTTAAGCCTAACCTAGCATAAGAACTACGTAGTGATAAATCGGCATAAACATTTTCAGGCAATTTCAAGTATTCTAAGGTTGAAAATAAAATCGTTTGACCAGGATGTAATAGAAATGATTCTCCTAACCTCCTTCTTGAATCAGAAAAATGTCCCTTAATTGGTCGTTTAAAATGTGAGTTATCAGTCGTATCAATAAATTCATCTCTGCCTTGGTTAAGAGCCAGAAAATCTATTCCTACTCTAAAATCAATACTAATAGCTCCAATTTGATTAGATTCAAGTAAAGGGACTATAGTCAATTCTTCGTTCTCTATAAGTAGTTCTAATTCTTTCTTAGAAATTAAACCATATACCATATTAGATTTTTCCTTATTAAATAATCGCTTTATTAGTTCCACTTTTCTAATATTGTATAATTTGAAATAGTTTTCTCTACCAGATTATTTATAACATTATATTTTTCCTTAGAGGAAAAATTCTTAAGAAAATTATTATCCGAATTTAACCAAATATCCCACGCAAGTTTAAACACAGAATGAAGCTCCTCTTTTGATTCAATATTTTCCGGAATTAATTTATTAAAACAAGATAGCTCTTCATCAATTAATTTATGCCGTCTTTTTAATGTGGTATTTTCGGAATACTTTAAAATATTATTAAACTCCTTTAATATATGAATATTTGTTCCTTCCAAAAAGCCCTCAACGGTATTCTTTCTCTTGGTTAAGGATGGATGTGAATAATTATCTAGATCTGCTCCATTCGGAGTTATCCTTTCCAGGAAATAATTAGAAGCATCATTTATATATTGAGCAGCAAAAATATCAGCGAAATACTCTTTCGTATGTTTAAATTCACTTATATGATCGTTTATTTTATCAAACCCATATTTTTTCGCAATAAATTTAGTGCTTACTGCTAATTCGCTATCAATGAAATGCCCAAGCTCGTGATATAAAACCATGCTTGCTAAATAATCACGACTTAGGGATTTTGGTAATGTGATTCTTATTAATCTATTTGTTATGCTTAAATTATACTTCTCTTTAATGAACTCGTTTAGGGAAGAGAATAATTCAGCATTAAAATATGTACTGAACAAATATTCAAGGTGTCGATTTGATAAGGATGTTACAATAATGAAGTTTTTATCAACTATCCACTCATCAAGAACATATTCTAAACAAGAAACAATTTCAAAAGGAATATTATTTAAAGTGCTACTATCGAGATATTCAAGTCCATTTAGAATATAATTTAATATCTGAAAATGGATATTCAATTCATTCTCTGAGATCAAACCACTTTTGGGAGCTTGGTCTATAGCGCAAAATAGGTCATATAGCTCATTATAATGTTGTTCCTTTTTCTTATCAGAATATACATTTATCCTGCTTTTAGAAAAGGCAACATCTACTTGTCTGAGCTGCAATTCAATGGCTGATACATCCATTAAAACTATTTCAAAGCATCTAAAATTTCTGAATATATTTGTGAAGAGAAATTATTTCCATTTAACCTCTTTAATCCTTCAAAATAGTTTATCAAAAGAGTAGAAATAAAGTAATAATGCTTATGATCTATAGAATAAATATCTTTTTTATTCAGAGCAACCTCTCGAGCATTTACTATAGCTCTATCAACATTTTCTTTTGCAGGCAAATTGGTGTCATCAATTAAATTTTCCAGCAGTGTAATGTATAAAGGAGCTTGCAAATCTTGAGAATTCAATGTTTGAGCAAGATACATAGGCTTGGTTTATAGACGGTTTCCTGATTCCTAATTTAGGAACATTTTTTTAAACAGGCGGCAAATGTAGAAAAAAAAAGAAAATTTTAACTTATTTAGTCTACTAAATTTCGATGAAAAAGTAGCGCTCACCATATTTAGATGAGCGCATACCTCAACTCAAAAACCAACGGTATTGAGAATCACCATTGATTGCTTTTGAGATGCCTTTTGCAAAAGCATAGGCATTTTCTCCCCTATCAAGGAAAGTGTCAATATAGCTGCTCTTATTAGCTCCTGTAAGCAGATTATAAGCATTCCATAAGCTGATATTCCCAGAAGCATCTTTACAGAAGCTCTCATTCTGGTAATAATCTTTAGCGACTGTTGTAAAATTACTCTCATTAAGCAACAACTGCGGAAGTTGAGACTTTTCTTCTTTTGGTATATAGTTGTAAAGTCTGGCCTTCCCTAAAAGTTGAGCGAACTGTTCTTCAGTCAAGCTCTCTTCTGTCAACCTTTTCATCCCTTGTAAATGATCTTCTATGCTATAGGTCTGAATGGCCTGCAGCATAATTCTTTTTAATTCCTGGTGAGAGGAAGCTTTAACTTCCCCCAGATATCCATCCGTAGAAATACACATGTTACAACAAACCATATTCTGAAAGCCAATGAAGAACTTGAAGCTTTCCATTTTCTTTTTACTAAAGAGATTTTCTCTATTGTAAGCTCTTACACCTCCTATAGATAGAGATAGTTCATTGCCGCTGATGGTACTGGTTACACTTGGAATTCTAACCAGAAAAGCCATGCGCTCATAGTAGATAGTCTTCTGATGGTTCATTAATTCCTTGGCTGGAATATGAATTGCATCTGGAGTTCTACCTTTAATTTGATGGCTTACTCTCACCTCAGGATTATCAATATCCTCATTCGGGAATAAATTTGACGCACACTCTAAAGCAACATCTATAAATTCCTGGTGAGCTAATGTTTGCTCATTATCTTTTGCAAATACAGGAATGATACAATCCTCCTTTAAATGTATAAGGCTAACATCACTTGTGTTAGCCTCTATAAAGGGAGCCGATTTGTTTCCCTTTCTCTCCCTGGTACCGGGGAGTGGAGAGGAGGTACTGGAATAATTTTCCGTTTGGGATAGTTGTCTGTTATTGGCTACTTGTAGTTCCATTTTTACTTACATTTTGAAGGTTGGTTAAACTTTTTCTTTTAATCAAATTCTGCTGTTCAACAAAATTCACATTTAGAACATCTGCATAATCAGAGAATTTCACATATAATTCATTCAGCTCTTTATGGGAGTTACAGTTCTTAATCTGGTTTTTCATATTATCCACATCTGCTCCTGAATTACACCAGTCGTAAATCTGTTTTCCGACTCCTGGAGTAATCTTAAATTCTGGTTTATCCATGAACAAACCTGTTCTGTCCTTACTTGAAGAAGCAAAATGTTTAATGTCTAAATCAAGTATAACTGTAAATTCATATTCTACACCATCTCTTTGAACTGCTTTCAGCCCTACTTTCTCTGGAACATACTTCCCATCTTTCTGATTCAGCACATAATCCTGTTTCGTTCTCATAGTAGCTATGACATGGCAGCTGCTATTCAAGATTCTTTCGACAAAAGCCCTTTGTCGGGGTGTAATTTTGTTCCAATTTGTGAAAGAGTTTCCTGAAAGAGATCCGTGATAATCCAAGAGAAATTCCCAGGCATGAGTAATAGAATCAATAATTATTACCTCCATTCCCTCCTTTTCGCATAAATCGATTGCCTGAATGTACTTTTCGGGGCTGTAGTCATCAAGAGCAAGTACATTATAGTTTCCGAGATCAGCGTATAGATCACTACTGCCTTTTTCACTGTCAATCACTGCTACTTTTTCAAATCTGCCATTCAGAAGCCCTTTTGCTATTAGTAAGGAACTATAGGTTTTCCCACTTCCCGCTGGTCCTTGAAGTGCCATTTTTATTTTGGCTTGTCTCCTGCTTGATTTTCTTAATTTCATACTGTATTATATTTAAGTTATTATTGAAGTCCTTTTCAGGTAAAAATGAAAAGAGGCAGATTTATATCCACCTCCTTTTTAATTGTTTATTAATAATTATGGATTACGATTTTGGAGGTAAAGCTTCATATGCTTCTAAGAGATCGCCTATGATAATTGTTCCTGAATAAGTTACTGTATTCTCTTCTTTTCCTGCTTTAGGCCACTGAATCAAACCAGCCATAAAAGATAAATAAGAAGGCTTAAGTTCAGGAGTAATTATACCGTGTTTGATCAAATTGGAATAAAAAAGAACCTTCGCAGTACCGTTGGTAAACCCCAATTTATCTGCAACCTCATCCATACTGTATTCTTTGCCGTATTCAAATCCACGGATCTTTCTGTATCTATCTGCTTCCTGGTGTTGAATTATCATAAGTCTAAAAGTTTTTTATGTTCGTTATCGATTCTCTTGTTATCAAACCTTTTCAAATAAGAAGTGGTAATCTGCACATTCGAGTGTCCTAAAGCTTCTGAAATTACCTCAACAGAAGCTCCTTTGTGCATCATAATTGTCGCATAGGAATGCCTTGCCACATACGAACTGATTCTTCTATCGAGGCCTACTAATGAAGCTATCTCATTCAATCTTCGATTGTACCTGCTTAGAACTTTGTGCCTCCTATTAGCAATCTGCTTTGCACTCATTCCCTCCTTGAGAAAAATAGGAAAAACATAAGGTGAGGTACTCTTTTGCTCCTTAAAATATTTTAGAATCTTTTCAACTGGTGGTAAGATTTCAATAACGAAAAGCTTCTGAGTTTTTTGTCTGGAGTAGGTAATTTTATTATTTCTGACGTCACTCCATTTTAAGAAAGCCATATCTGCAAAATTCATCCCTCTGCAGTAAAAGGAAAAGACGAAATAATGGTGAGATTCAATTAAATGAGGATTCTCAGAAAGATCTGCATTTTCAAAAGCTTTAAGTTCTGAAATTGAAAGGGCTATTTTATTCTCTTTTCGTTTCAGTTTAGAAATACGATATTTCTTGAACGGATAGAAATTCTGCTCAACAACATCCTTGAGAATAGCTTCATTATAGACAGCTCTCAAGTGTCTCATTTTAAAGGCGATCCCTCCCTCCTGATTTCCTCTATTTCTCATGTACAACTCAAATCTTTCTAAAAACTGCACATTAACATCTTTAAAATTCAATGATCCTGAATGGAACTTCTTTAAAGCTGCATTTGTTTCCTCATATGCCTTAGCTGTTCCCATTTTATCAGACCTCTGAAGGTGATCCACCCTTTGCTTGAAGAAGGTCCAGACATCTATTTCACTATTGTCTCCATCGGCCATTGCGCTGGCTATATCCTCAACGGTGAATACCTTGCCTTTTTCCAAAAAATCATCTATGATTTTTTCTGCATATAATTTCTGATTAGCAAGAAAAATATTTCTTTTTCTGTAATTAGGATAGCTCCTTAAGAACTCTCCCTTATCTTCGTTAAAGTCATTTTTCCAGGTGCGTAGACCCATATGAAGTAATTTGGTTCTTCTATTCTTTGTAATACGGAGCATTACAGGATACTTGCCATCCTTTAATTTCTTCTTTCTTATAACTATCTTTACTGAATGCATAACTTAATTTTTGGCATAGGAGATCCTGTAGCAGGTTCCTACTATTAATAATTCTTTTGAAAATTTGCTGATTTTGCAGAAACTGCAGGTATTGCAGGTTCTCTGAGTTTTATCCTAAAATTCTTTTATACCTTCCTTGGGAAACTCTCTTAAGGAATTTGAGCTCTCTCCATTTTTTCAACTTCTCATCTACCGTTCTTGTTGGCATACCCAATTCTTTAGCTTTAATTAAAGCTTCTTCCCTTGTAAAACTTTCCTTTAATCCAAAGAGAAGCTCCTCTTCAATTTCAGTTAAAGATCCCGTGGTTACACTTTGAGAAACAGCATCAGCGTGGTGAAGCAACTGCTTTGTTAAAATTAATGCAGTATTAAAATCTTCATCACTACAGGCTAGAACAGAGTTTGCTAGCACCTCATTTCCTTTGCGAAAGGCAGAAAAGATCATGCATATCCGGAAAAGAATTAATCCATGTCTTTTTACATTTGAGGTAAAAAATTGGGGATGCCCCTCTACAACTACATCGTAGATTCTACTCATTTCACTATTAAAATGATCCTCCTGCTCCCTGGTCAACTTAAATTCCACCGGTGTTTCTAAATCGGCTAATTGACCATACAACTTAAATATTTCAATCCCTGTCGACTGAAAGATACTTTTGAGATTCCTATTTTCTTTTTTGAAAACATCTTTCCAGTCATTGACCTCTTCAAAAGTGTAAAATATCATCCTGCTGAATAAGCCATTATCTTTAGATTTCACTAATGGCTGAAGCTGATCTGGAGTGCCAGAAACTACCAAGGATAATTGTGGTGCATCTATCTCCATATATAAATTCTCCATTTTTCTGCTGATAGAAATTGGTTCATGATGAAAGGCCTTGCGCAGAACATCAGAAAAGTTACCCCAATCCTGATTGAGCATAAGAGATAAAGTATCTGCTTCTGACTCTATTATAATACCCCCATAATGTGCATTTTTAATCGTAGGATACATTTCGGCGGAGCTAATGTTGCCGGGAATTATTTTAGTCACAATTGGAGGACAAGAACCTTCAAGTGCTGCAGCTGGCTTCTTTCTTTTCTTTTTATTTTGCTTTCCAACTTCATGACATTCTTCAATTTCGGTCTTACTTTCACCATACACTTTATCATGAATTGGTTTTAATAAGTCTCGAGCAAAAGTCATTACGCCCTTACCAGATGCCGGTGGGGCTATTATCATGATATACAAATTAGAAAAAACGATTTTTCCATCATACATGCCATACACGTTGGGAAGAGAACTGCTTAAGGCACCTAAGGAAGATAGAAGTACAATATCTTTTTCCCTCCTTTCAAAATTGTCTGTCAATTTCTTAAGTATAGGAGGTAGATTCTGGTAGACATCATCGCTTATCAATGGATTATTCACAATAGCCTCCTCTCTTAGCTAAACCTTCATCTCCAACAAACTTATTTCTTTGCAGAAAAGTATCAAGATCTTGTCGCTTGAAATAAATAAGTTTATTATTAGGTTTAAAGTGTGTAATTCTTCCCTGGGAAGTACACTTGTAGAGATAGGAAGCTGAAACATCTAAATATTTGACAGCCTCATTAAAGCTCAGTGTTTCTTTCTGAAAATAGACAAGGCTGGCTAGCAAGTCTCGAATTTCGGTGAGTACATTCTTCATTGTTTATGTTTTAAGAAACCATTGGTTTGATCCAAGAAAAGGTTCCGATTATTAACAATGCGAAATAACAACGAAGAGTTTAGGAGATATCTTTACTATAACTTTACAATAGCTGAATTTTTGGGTAAAGGTATTTTTAAAGCTGTTCAATAATTGATTCTATACGGCTTCCTTCAGTTGGTCTTTTACTTTCCGTCCAACTTGATTTTGACTGTTTCACATTTTTAAATACTCTTCCGTTGACATCTCTAAAGACAT
Source organism: Salinimicrobium maris (assembly GCF_049680855.1). NCBI lineage: Bacteria > Pseudomonadati > Bacteroidota > Flavobacteriia > Flavobacteriales > Flavobacteriaceae > Salinimicrobium > Salinimicrobium maris. The sequence goes on from NZ_JBMPGS010000001.1 coordinate 381,338, forward strand.
ATAATATTTTTTCGGAAAGATGTAAATGATCAACACTAGGTAGATAGCTTTTGCCAATTAATAAGTCAAGAAAGTACAGGAGAGACCTTTTACTAGTAAGATTGTTTTTGCCTATTACAAGCCAATGAATCCCTTCTTCTACAGTCCCTCCTGAAAAAGCCAGAAGGAATTCCTCTTTTTCGCATCTTACCAGAGGAGGAGAGGTGGTCAAGAGAGTGTAGAGCTTTTCTAATTTTTCTAGTTTTTGATCAGTATTTGCCGCAATGAAATCAAAAGAAGTGGTTGATCCTAGATTAAGAAGATTTTCTGCAGGTCCAGTAGAATAGTGCTCTATTACCTGTTGGATCTGAGTCAAATATTTTTCTAGATAAGGAAATGCGCTATAGGAGGGGAATGTTCGGCATCTATCCAGTTGTTTCAGGAGAAACTCAACATATTGCTGTTCAGTTCCCTCTTCAAATTTGGATTCAAGTTTGTTTTCTAGCTGTCTTTCCGCATACATTGCCAAAGTTTTCATTTCGCGTTCTACAACATCTTCAAAAGAGAAAGTCAGCAGCCCAGAAGCATCTTTAACAACTATTTCTAATTTTTCTTTATTGATTTCTACAATTTCTCCTAGTTCTTTACCCTGTTCATAAAACAGTTTTAGGCTTTCATACAAGCCTGTCTGCAGATAAAGCTTAATAAAATGCAGAGGTCCCTCTTGTGTACTTTCCATAATTTAAAAATACACACTGAAACAGAAAGAAAAGAAAAGAAAAAGAAATATGTTGATCCTATGTTAGTCCCAAGGAATAAAAAAAGCCTCTCACATCGTGAAAGGCTTGATTTTACTAGTGGTCCCACCTGGACTCGAACCAGGGACCACCTGATTATGAGTCAGGTGCTCTAACCAGCTGAGCTATAGGACCGGCTCAATGGTGTTGAGAGGGCGCAAATTTAGATAAATCTATTTTACACCGCAAACAATTTCTTTTTATTTTTTAGGTGTCGTCAGAGTCCATACCATTCAAAAAGGGCGTTTTTTACTGCTATTTGTTTTGCACCCAACAACTTAAAATTTTAAGCAGGTTAAACTTCAATAAGATCAGCTAGCATTCATAAGATTCTGAAACAAGTCTTGGGTAAAATTAAGATCCAATCCCCCTCCCCTTTGGGGAGGGCTGTGGAGGGGCTTCCTGGCACAGTTCCACCAAAACCCCTTTAGAGGACTTTGGATGCAGGAAAGCCACCAGCTTATTATCGGCTCCTTTTTTGGGTTCTTCATTCAATACCACGAATCCTTCCTCTTTCAGTCGGTTTATTTCTGCTTTTATGTCATCTACGGCAAAAGCAATATGATGAATGCCTTCTCCTTTTTTATTGATAAACTTTGCAATGGGACTATCTTCGTTAGTAGCTGCCAGCAGCTCGATCTTGCTTTCCCCCGTCCTGAAAAATGCCGTTTCAACGCCTTCACTTTCCACGGCTTCAGTTTTATAGCAGGAAGTATTCAGTAATGCTTCATAAGTTTTGTTAGCTTCTTTCAGGTTTTTAACGGCAATGCCTATATGTTCTATCTTTTTCATATCAATTATTTTATCTTCTAAAAAATGAACTTTTAGCTATTCTCCATTAACTTTCTTTCCAAAACCGCCACGACGAAGAGCTAAAAGCTATCCTGTGACGAATTTAAGAATAATGACATTTAAAAATGTTATTTTTGCCCTATGGAAACGAACAGACAGAAAAAAATTGGAGGAGTATTGCAGGAGGACCTGGCAGAGATCCTTCAGGCCCATTTACGAGATGCAGGAGTGACAGGAATATTGATTTCGGTTTCTAAAGTGAAGGTCACGAGTGATCTTGGCCAGGCAAAAGCCTATTTAAGCGTATTTCCTTCTAAGAATGCAGAGGAGATCTTAAAGGAACTTAACCTTTTAAAACCAAAGATCAGACACGAGCTGGCACAACGTACCCGTAACCAGCTTAGAAGAATGCCCGAGCTGCTTTTCTATATTGATGATTCCCTGGAATACATCGAGAAGATAGACAAATCTCTTAAAGGCGAAGAAAACCCTATAGAACAGCGGGACCTTCTTTCTCGTCGGAAAAAATCTTAACACTTGAATTTCCCCTTTTACATCGCCAGGAGGTATTTGTTCTCCAAAAGCAGCAGGAACGCGATCAACATTATTACGATCATTGCTGCCATAGGCGTGTTCGCAGGGGCTTTTTCACTATTCATTGTACTTTCGGGCTTTGCGGGTTTAAAAGATTTCAGCTTATCTTTTTCCAATAAGTTCGACCCCGATCTAAAAGTATTTCCTGAAACCGGTAAATTCTTTGATTTTTCTTCTGAAGAACGCGCAGCTTTTGCTGAAGTTACGGGTATTGCCGAATATTCCGAAGTCGTGGAAGAACGTGTTTTTCTCGAATTCAGGAATAAGAACAAAACTGCATTTATAAAAGGGGTAGATCAAAACTACCGGAAGGTGAACCAGCTGGACAGCATGATGGTCTTTGGTACCTGGTTTGCCGAAGGTGAGCAACAGGTAGTACTGGGAAATAGTATTTCCAGGGAACTTTCTATTGGCCGCTTTGATTATCAAAACCTGTTGCAGATCATGGTTCCCAAACCGGGAACGGGACAGGTGCTTTCCCCTACAGATGCTTTTAATTCTGAATACACCGTAGCCTCCGGAATCTTTAGCGTCAACGAAGAACTTGATAATAAATTCATCTTTTCTTCGCTGGATTTTGCCAGAAACCTGCTGTCTCTGGAAGAAAACCAGATCACGGCCATAGAAATCAAGCTTGCACCCGGCGCAGATGCTTCAGAAGTGAAAGAGGCTGTACAGGCTGCTCTCAATTCCCCGGTGAAAATTAGGAACAGAGCACAATTGAACGACGCGCTCTACAAAATGCTGAATACAGAAAATCTCGCGGTGTACCTCATCTTTACACTCGTCCTTATCATTGCGCTTTTTAACGTGGTGGGTTCTATTATTATGGTGATCCTTGATAAAAGAGAAAATATTAAAACCCTGCACAGCCTGGGCGCTACTCCAAACCAGATCAAAAACATCTTTTTTGGGCAGGGAGTTTTTATGACTTTGCTCGGCGGATCTTTAGGGCTTATCTTTTCGATCCTACTTGTATACTTGCAGCTGCAGTTTGATCTAGTGATGATCACGCCAAGCCTGCCGTACCCGGTAAGCATCACCTGGGAAAATATCCTGGTAGTGATCTTAACTATTTCTGCACTGGGAGTTATTGCTTCTTATGTGGCAGCAAGCCAGAGTAAGAAAGCATTGAACGCCTAAGCAAACTCGTAACCCGCGAATTCTTTTTCTACCTCATCAAAGGCGGCAAAAACATCTGCAGCATCATCGCTGGTAACCATCTTTTGGCGGTATTCTTTGAAGTGCGGAATTCCTTTAAAATAATTGGTATAATGTCTTCGGGTTTCAAAAACCCCTAATTTCTCCCCTTTCCAGTCGATCGCCATTTGCAAATGACGGCGGGCGGCATCAAGACGTTCTTCCATGGTAGGAGGGGCAAGATGTTTTCCGGTTTCGAAGTAATGCTTTACTTCTCTAAAGAACCAGGGATAACCAATACTGGCACGGCCAATCATCGCGCCGTCCAGTCCGAATTTGTCACGCATTTCCATCGCTTTTTCTGGACTGTCAACGTCTCCGTTTCCAAAAACGGGAATATGCATTCGCGGATTGTTCTTTACTTCAGCAATCGGCTTCCAGTTGGCTTCTCCTTTATACATTTGCACCCTGGTGCGCCCGTGAATGGAAATGGCGCTGGCGCCAACATCCTGAAGACGTTCGGCTACCTCAACAATTTTTATGGAATCATTATCCCAGCCAAGCCGGGTCTTTACAGTAACAGGTAATTTGGTGTGCTTCACCATGGCCTCGGTCAAAGAAACCATGAGCGGAATATCCTTTAGTATTCCCGCTCCCGCGCCTTTAGAAACGACCTTTTTTACGGGACAGCCAAAATTGATATCAATAATATCTGGCCCTGATTTTTCCACAATCTCAACAGACTGCAGCATAGAATCAAGGTTGGCTCCAAAGATCTGGATACCCACAGGGCGTTCCTTCTCGTAAATATCAAGTTTCATCACGCTTTTTGCAGCGTCGCGAATAAGCCCTTCCGAAGAAATGAATTCAGTATACACCACATCGGCTCCCTGCTCTTTGCACAAGGCGCGAAAAGGCGGATCGCTCACATCTTCCATTGGTGCAAGCAACAATGGAAATTCTCCTACATCTATGTTTCCTATTTTAGCCAAAACTCCTGTTTTTCAGGTGGCAAAAATACGAAATTTTAATGATTTTCAAGATTTAGCATTTTCTGAAAAATGATGAAAAGGTTCTTGTATTTCAGAAGCTTTTCAGAAAGATATCAAAAAAGCACATTTTTGGAAGCTTATAGTCGGTCTCTTTCTGCGGCCTCGATGCTGCGCTCATTATCGCTCAACCTGAAGTTTCCAAAGTTATACTTGAAGCCAACCCGCACATACCTCGATTCTGGACGGGCAAAAAAGCCGTTGTCCTGGTTGAGATAATCTGCACGCATCCAGGTATTGGTTTCGTTAAGCGCGTCTTCCACATGCAACGTGACCTCTGCCCTGTTATTCCACAGTGTTTTTCTCACGCCAAAGGAAAGCGTGGTCATGGGATCAAGATAATAAGATCCCGTAAGCCAGTCAGAAATATAGGTAAGCGTTAGATCTCCTGAAAATGTCCCGTCTTTTGAGAGGGTAAAGCTGTTGGACCACATTCCGAAGAAACCGTCGATCTCATTTGAGACTTCGGCATTGTTACTTTCAAGCGCAAGAAAGGTTTGCTCTTCGTGAAAAAGAGAAACATAGGCATAGGTATACCAAAAATCTGTAAGCGACCTTCCGTGGGTGATATCCAGCCCATAAGAAAAGCTTTCCAACAAATTAACGTTCACGTTGCGAAGGACCGTATTTTCATTATCCTGAAAACTCAGCACGCTTACAGATGGCCCGTTATCTCTGTAATAAAGATCAAAGAAATAGGCATTTTTAAGGCTGTAGTTGAGGTTGAAATTATTACTTATTGCCGCTCCAAGATCGGGGTTTCCTGCATTAAAATTATATTCGGTAAGAAAATACCTGAAAGGGTTTAAGCTTTCATATCGTGGCCTTTGAATTCTTCGGCTGTAATCAAATGTAAGGCTGTGATTGTTGGAAATACGGTGCTGCAGGTAAAAAGTGGGAAACAATTCAAAATAATCACGGTTATCTTCCTGCTGCATAGCTTCAGAAAAACCGGTTCTATCGGTGAACTCTCCGCGAAGTCCGCCTTTCATGCTCCACACATCCCAGTCTTTGGCGAAACTTAGATATCCTGCGAAAATTTTTTCATCATAAGAAAACTGGTCAGAAAGCTGAGAGTTATAGGTTTCCTCGCTTCCCATCACATCAAAATAGTCAATCCCGCTTAAGGAATTTATAATAGATGTCTTAACACCGGCTTCGAAATTTGTACTTCCCAAAGGTGTTACATAATCTATTTGGCCCACATAAATATTGATCTCCTGTTGTGCAGCTGTAGAAAAAGCATAGGTCGAGAAGAGGTCGCCGCCGCCAGTATAATAATTGGTTGCTACATCCTGCTGCCGGTCCTGTTCATACCTTGTAAAATGTCCACGTGCTGAAATTTCGGCTCCTTCTTTATCCATTTTATGCCGAAATTCAAGATCTGCCGCAAAATTCACCTGGTCTTCGCCAAGGCTGCTGTTCGTCAACAAATCGCTGTATGGCATATTCAGTTGGGTAGGAATATCTGTAAAAACCTCATTTTTGAAGGTCTTGTTTGGAGAGTAAAGCACATTTGAAGAAAAGTTCAGCGTATTTTTTTCGTCAAGTTCATAATCTAAAATGATGTTTGCATTATGAGCGTTGGATCTGGTAGTACGTTCAAAATCTGTTTCCCAACGCGAAAAAACTTCCTCGTCTTCGTCCATAAAATTGATAAAGCTCTCATCTTCCTTAAATTCCTTGCGCGGACTAAAACTATAATTTGCAAAAAGATTCAGTTTGTCGGTTTTATAATAATGGCTGGTTCCAAGATTGTATTTTGGAAAGATCGCCTGTGTCCAGGCTGCATCTACACTTCCTTTATATCCTATGGAAATGCCTTTGGAAGTGACAATATTCAAGATGGCTCCACCTTCGGCATCATAGCGCGCGGGAGGGTTCATGATCACCTCAACCGATTCGATGTTTTCTGCGGCATAACTCTCAAGAAGATCTCTTAATTCTGAAGCTGTTAAATAAACTTTACGGTCATTGATATAAACCTGCACGCCCTGGTTCCTTACCTGAAGCGTTCCGTTTGTAGCGATAACGCCTGGAGTTTTTCGCAGGATATCCCATGAATTTCCGCTGGAAAGACTGGTATTAGCCACATTGAAAACCAGCCTGTCTACCTCCCTTTTCACGGTTGGATTTTTAACCCTAATGTCAACTTCACCAAGATTGGAAACGTTTTCGGAAAGCATGAATTCCCCAAGATCCTCATCTTTGGAAACGTTTATCTTCCGAAGATAATCTTCAAAACCTACAAAACTTATTTTTAATAAATAGTCATTTTTCTCTATTTCCGAAAACCTGAAAACACCAGATTCTTCAGAAACCGCACCTTTATAAACGCTCACGGAATCCTGTGCATTCAGCAAAATGACGTTTGCATAAGGCACGGGATTACTGGCTTTGTCAACGATCTTTCCTGTCACAGAATTTTGAGCGATAGCTGCTGCAGAAGATAATAAACTAAGACCTATAAGAAGGGGGCGGTAATATTTTATCATGGAATGCTATGGTTAGTTGGCTTGATAAGAATAACAAAATCAAGCAAATATAGCATTTCTTCAAAAACATCAAAATTATAATGCCAGCCTTAAATCCTCTGGGCATCGTATATTTGAAAGGAAAAATCTAAGAAATTTCCTAAGCAGAAGATCCAAAAATGGCAGAAATTCAACTCTTTTTCAGCGCCATTTCCGAGGCTGCTTTTTCAGCATCTTTTTTCAGGGAATCATACAGCACCTGTTGAATATTTGTGCGGGTATCTAAACGGTAGAGACGGTGGTTGTCACGTGTGGGAGAAACCCGGTTAGACAGGAAGACATAAAGAAGGTCTACTTCGGGATCCATCCACACCATGATCCCCGTAAAGCCGGTATGGCCAAAACTCACCTGACTTGCATCACGGGCCGTATTATTAACAACTCCCTGGCTGTTGGGGCGACGCTTGTCAAAACCCAGGGCGCGGTAATTTTCAGAATCAGGAAAGGTGCGCCGCGTAAATTTTTCCAGGGTTTCTTCTTCAATATATCGCCTGCCACCATATTCACCCATGTTGAGGTACATTTGCAGCACTTTCGCCAGGTCATTGGCATTTGCAAACAAACCTGCATGGCCTGAGACTCCGCCCAGCATGATCGCACCTTCATCATGTACCGTTCCATGAATTAATTCCCGCCTAAAAAGAAAATCACTTTCTGTAGGAACGATTTGGCTTTTTGGATAATCTGGATTAAAACCTACACTGGTGGCTCCCAGTGGCCCGTAAAAATTCTCCTCAAGATAGGTGGGGAAATCTTCTTCTGTCCTGCTTTCCACCACCCGTGGTGCGAGAATGAAAAAAAAATCGGAATATACATATTCCTTCTTATCCCTTAGCGAAGACTTCCTGATTGCTTTTACTATTTTATCGGGATAATTGCGGTGCAGGTACATATCTTCTGAAATCTTTATGGGATACCTGGCAGAGGAATCTTTCTTGATGGTCCACCACCGGTAACTCCCGTTATCCCTGCGCGTGTTTCTCCAAAATGGGATCCAGGGCTGGAATCTTGCCTGGTGCGTTAGAATGTCTGTAAAAGGAATATCGGCCTTGTTCGACCTTCTAAACTTCGGAAGATGATCTGCCAGCGTACCATCCAGGTTGAATTTATCTTCGTCATACAATTTCATCAAAGCAGCCATGGAAGCAGTAATCTTCGTTACCGAAGCGAGGTCGTAAAGATCCTCTTTCTCAACCATGATGGTATCATGATACACGTGTTCCCCGTAAGCCTTATGAAAGATTACTTTTTGATCTTTTGCCACAAGGATTTGCCCTCCCGGAGTGGCTTTCATCGTTATTGCCTGGTTCATTAAGGAATCAATGCGCTTGTTGAGGATTTGAGAATCCATCCCCACTTCTTCGGGCAGCGTATAACTAAAGCGTATTCCTCCCTGCACAGTCGTTCCTTCTCCTGCTTTAAATTTCTTACCAACGCTCACGGGAAGTTTTCCATTCGCACTGATTCCGCCGAAAATAAGCTGCGCTGCCAGTTCCTGTGTATTTTTGGAATCCTGATATGCCACAATAAGACCATCAGCTTTCTCAATATTTTTGATCTTGTTGAGTACATAAGGGTTCTTAAAAAGGGCAAAAATTGCCTTTCTTTCTTCTGAGAGCTCCGCAATGAGTTCTTGCGCTGCTTTAGAAAGCTTCAGGTTATTACGAGGATATTTGCTGTAATCATGAATACCACCAATCACAAGATCAAACTTCTTCAGATTATTCTTGATTTTATCCACTTCAGCCTGGCTGGCATCTACCGGAACCTGAAAATGTGCAACTTCGGTGTATAAACTCAAAGTCTTCTGAAAATCTGTCTTCTTTTCTGCGCCAAAGGAAACCGATGCGATCTTGCGCGGATAAAGATCTTTTACCGGCAAAATCTTATTGTCATTTTTAAGCACCGTAAGGGAAGCCGCGACAAGTTTCCTGTTGAGCAATAGTGCTTCAGGAGTGTTTAGCTCATTGAGGATGTTCTTTGAAGGCACAGGCTGGTAGTTATTTAATCCTACCCATTGTTTTACGGCCAGGATCTTTCGAACCCGCCGGTCAATTTCCGCCTGACTTATAAGCCCCTGGTTAATGGCTTTTCTTATTTCAGAAATGGCTGTTGGCACATCTTCGGTAAACTCAAGGAGATCATTCCCGGCAAGAATGGCGTCTTTATCAACAACTCCCGGAAGGTTACCAGCAGTTACGCCTTTCATGTTCATAGCATCTGTCACGATCAACCCTTCAAAGCCCAGCTTTTCTTTTAGGAGATCGGTAATAATTGGTTTAGATAAAGTGGACGGAACCCCGGTAGAATCGAGTGCCGGAATATCCAGGTGCGCCACCATTACGCCACCAATCCCCGCTTCCAGCACCTTTTTAAAAGGATATAATTCCAGGGAATCTAAGCGCGCAAGCGAATGGTTGATTTGCGGAAGGGCATAATGAGAATCTGTATCTGTGTCTCCATGACCGGGGAAATGTTTTGCTGTAGTAAGCAAAAAGGAATCTTGCATACCCTTCATGTAAGCAATAGATTTTCTTGCAACGTTGTATTTGTCCTCTCCAAAAGACCTGTAGTTGATTACAGGATTATTTGGGTTGTTATTCACATCTACGACCGGTGCAAAGTTGAGGTGTAGCCCTGCTCGTTTAATTTGTTTTGCCACCTCGGCACCCATTTGATAAATGAGCTGCTCATCCTGAATAGCACCTAAGGCCATTTGGAAAGGATAGCTAATCGTATTGTCTAGGCGCATTCCCAGCCCCCATTCTGCATCAATAGCACCCAAAAGTGGCATTTTTGAAGCCTCTTGATATTCGTTCATAAGTTGAACCTGTGTGGCAGGATCTCCCTGGAAAAATATGAGTCCGCCTATTTTTTGCTCTTTAATAAGCTTTAAGATTTCCTGTTTATGATCTTCACCGCGATTAGAGTAAGCGGCTACCATGATTAGCTGCGCAATTCGTTCGTCTGGAGTAAGGGTTGTCATGACCGAATCTACCCAGGCGCTGTTCTCATACTTCTGAAAAGGGGGTTTTTCAGAAGTATTTTCCTGTGCCTGAAGCGACAGTACCCCGGTTAGGGCGAGAAGCAATAAAAATAAAGCGTTTTTGTATTTCATTATTGGAGTATTTAAAACTTATAAAATTTCGTTGGGTTATCCTATAAAGGAGGTTTTATACTTTGATATATATCTTTTTGCGATCCATCCAGTAGCCCAAAAGCCATAATAGGAACACGTATGTAACGGCGAACAGCAGCGAAGCATTATAATCTGTCAACCAGTTTAAAAACAAGTTTTGATATAACCAGCTTTTTAGGCTCGTTTCGCCAATCACAATTATTGCCATTAACATTACGATTCCGCCAGACATTACATAAATAAACAAGGGATTTCTTCCGAAGACTTCAAAAAAATAAGTCCATTTTTTCACGTTGGCGATTTCTATGAACCAAATGAGGCTTCCAATTAGCACCAGGTCCCAGCCCACGGTAAGCAAAACATACGAACTGGTCCAGACAGGTTTATTTATTGGAAAGGCAAGATCCCAGATTTGTCCAAGGAGAACAAAGGTAATTCCACCGGCTACCAGAAACAGCACAGTTCTTAAATTAGTGCGTGATTGTTGTATGTAAACACCCGCAAGATATCCTGCAATGACATTGACTATTGCCGGTAAGGTGCTTAGAAGACCTTCAGGATCAAAAGCAATTCCGAAACCCCGGTAGAGGTTTTCAGGAGAGAATATGAGATGATCAAATTTTAAAGCCGCATTTCCTTCCAGGCTGTAAGGAGCACCGGGATCGCCAAAGAAGTACATGATCGCCCAATACCCGAGCAATAAAATTGCACTGGCAATAACCGCACCTTTAAGTCGCAAATATTTTATAATAAGTGACGCAAAAAGATAACACAGTGCAATGCGCTGCAAAACTCCCATAATTCGCAGGGAAGTGAAATCTTTTAACACTAATTCTCCCTCTGAACGATAAAAGAAGGGAAAAGCATTTAATAACAAGCCAATTATAAAAATAAGAAAGGTTCTTTTAAACACCTTTTTAAGAAAGACAGCATCTCGCTGCTTGCTGAACTTTTTCATACTAAAGCTCATGGCATTTCCTACTACGAATAGAAAAGTGGGAAAAACAAGATCGGTGATTGTAAAGCCATGCCATGCGGCATGTTTAAAAGGAGCGTAGATAGTACTCCAGCTTCCGGGGGTATTCACAAGGATCATCAAAGCAATGGTTAAGCCTCTTAATACATCCAGAGAAAGATACCGCTCTCGATTTTGAGGAGCAACAGCAAATGCTGCAGCAGTTTTTACAGTCATATCATAAATTCAATTAACTGAATGTTTCACATACCTAAACATTCGAAGATTCTTACCAGGATAAAAATATAAATTTTAATCAAAAGTAATATCTTTAATAAAACTTTTATGAAAGATCGCCGGGAGATTGTATTTTTGTTCTATTTTTAAATCAAATATTCTATATTCAGAATTTTTTGATCATATATTCTTTAAACTAATATGAAAAACCTGAAGTTATTAACTGAAAAGGACCAACTGGAAAAATCCAGCAATGTGGAGCGTAAAAAACAGCTTCAAAAGATAAAAATACTACAAAACCTCTATTTCCAAGGCCCCCAAACCAATACCGAAATTTGTGAGACATTTAATATAAGTTCCCCAACATCCATAAGACTGCTAAACCAGCTTATTGAAGAGGATTGGATTAAAAAGGACGGTCATGGAAAGTCTGCCGGCGGGCGAAAACCAGATCTTTACCAGCTCCAGGAGAAAAGCTTTTATGTTGTAGGAATACAACTGGAAAGATTCAAGATAAAAATGGCATTTTTCGATAACAACAACAACAAAATTGCCGAGTATGCAGACATTCCTTTCAAGATTGAGGAAGAAGGAAGTATCGTAGACCATTTGTATGATACTACAAACAAGCTGATAAAAGAATCGGGGATAGATGAAAACAACCTGCTGGGAATTGGAATAAGTATGCCCGGTCTGGTTTCTTCGAGGGAAGGTAAAAACTTTACTTATTTCATAAAAGAGGAAGAATCTGAACCCCTTGAGCAGGTGTTAAAAAGGAAATTCAATAAACCGGTCTATATATTAAATGATGCAAAAAGTGCCTGTTTAGCCGAATTTAATTTTGGGCAGGCCAGTCAGAAAAAGAATGTGCTTGTAATTTCCATGGATTGGGGTATTGGACTTGGGATTATCATAGAAGGTAAGGTACAACAGGGTTCTTCAGGTTTTGCGGGAGAATTTGGGCATATACCTTTAATAGATGATGGGCTCTTGTGTCACTGTGGAAAGCGAGGCTGCCTTGAAACTGTTGCTTCAGGAATGGCACTGGCACGAATGGCCAAAGAAGGAATTAAAGCAGGTGAAAGTTCTGTCTTAAGCCAATTATCTGAAAAAGAAATTGAACGAATACAACCGCAAACGGTGATTGAAGCTGCCAATAGAGGAGATCAATTTGCCATTAATATCTTATCTAAAGTAGGTATTAACCTGGGGAAAGGTATTGCAATTCTTATTCAGCTTTTCAATCCTGAACTTATCATCCTGGAAGGGAAATTTGCCGAAGCAAAACAATTTATCACCACCCCAATTCAACAGTCCATAAATACTTATTGCATGGCTCAGTTAAGGGAAAAAACAACCATCTCCCTGTCCACACTTGGTGAGGATTCTGTATTGCTGGGTTCTATAGCCACGGTAATGGAAAACATTTTTGAAAACCAATTAAGACTGGCCGGCGCCAATTAATAATAATACATTTTTAACCACCAAAATATTTGCATATAAAATGGCAAGATTAAACCTTCTCGAAGAAACTCGTTTTGAAAAAGTACCTGTAACCGTTTATGAAAATCAGCACATTGCTTCTAAAACGGTAGCAAACCGTATTGCAGAACTTATTAAAAGAAAACGGGCGCAGGGAGAGACTGCAGTACTTGGCCTGGCTACGGGAGCTACCCCTGTTGAAGTATACGGGGAACTTGTGAGGCAGCATAAAGAAGAGGGACTTAGCTTTGCGAATGTGGTGACCTTCAACCTGGACGAGTATTACCCCATGAATCCCAAGTCAAAACAGAGTTATGTGACCTTCATGCATGAGCATCTTTTTGATCATATTGATATTAAGAAAGAAAATATCCATATTCCTGATGGTACACTCGAAAAGGAGAAAATCGCCGAATATTGTATTGCTTATGAAAACAAAATAGGCGCGTTGGGTGGATTAGACCTGCAGGTACTGGGAATAGGAAGAACAGGACATATTGGGTTTAACGAACCGGGTTCGGCTCCCAATTCGGGAACCAGGCTGGTAACCCTTGATGATCTTACCAGGCGTGATGCGTCCAGAGATTTTGGCGGGAAGGAAAATGTTCCCACCAAAGCCATCACCATGGGAATTGGTACCATTTTCAAGGCTCGAGAAATTATTTTAATGGCCTGGAATACCAAGAAAGCTTCCATTATTAAAAAGGCGGTAGAAGGAGAAATTTCGGGAGAAGTTCCTGCTACTTACCTGCAACTTTCAGAAAATACAGAATTCGTACTCGACGCAGATGCTGCTTCAGAACTTACCAGGTTTAATACTCCCTGGCTTGTGAAGGATTGTATTTGGGATGAGGCGCTTATAAAAAAGGCGGTAATCTGGCTCTCCAGAACAGTAAATAAGCCTATTCTGAAACTTACCGATGAAGATTACAACAACAATGGAATGGCCCAGCTCGCGACCGAAAAAGGTCCCGCTTATGATATAAACATTGAGGTTTTTAACCAGCTGCAGCACAGCATCACCGGCTGGCCGGGGGGAAAACCCAATGCCGATGATTCTCAGCGTCCCGAACGTGCAGAACCTGCGCGAAAACGAGCTCTAATATTTTCTCCTCACCCCGATGATGATGTGATTTCCATGGGGGGAACATTTATTCGCCTGGTAGACCAGGGGCATGATGTGCATGTAGCATACCAAACTTCCGGGAATACGGCTGTATGGGATACCGACGTGTTGCGATATGTAGAATTTGCCATTGATTTTAATAAAAGTATTGGGGAAGATGTTTCAAAACTGGAAAGAACTTATGAAGAAATGAGAGCTTTCATTCAGAAGAAAGAGCCTAATGAAATTGATCTTCCCGAAGTACGAAATGTAAAAGCATTTATCAGAAAAACCGAAGCTATTGCCGGCGCCCGTTATGCTGGCCTGCAGGATAAAAATATCCATTTCATGGCACTGCCGTTCTATGAAACCGGAAAAACTGTTAAAAACCCCATTACAGATCGCGATGTGGAACTTACCGTGGAGCTGCTTCAAAAGATCAAACCTCATCAGATCTTTGCTGCCGGCGATTTTGCCGATCCTCATGGAACACATCTGGTTTGTTTTAATATTGTAGTGGCGGCAATGGAACAACTTAGAAAAACCGAGGAATGGGCAAGAAAAGCCTGGTTGTGGATGTACAGAGGTGCATGGCATGAGTTTGAGACGCATGAGATCGAAATGGCCGTTCCGCTTTCTCCTATGGAAGTAGAACGTAAGAAAAATGCCATTTTTCAGCATCAATCTCAGAAGGACAGGCCGGTATTTCCTGGTGATGACGAGCGGGAATTCTGGATGAGGGCGCAGGAGAGGAACAGGGAAACTGCCATTAATTACCACCAGTTGGGATTAGCAAATTATGAAGCTATGGAAGCCTTCGTAAAATGGAAGTTTAATCAATAAAAGATATTTAATGAAAAAGCAGTTTTCAGTCTTCTCAACGATTCTTCTTGCACTGGTCATTGTAGCCTGCGGTTCCAATCCGTATTCAAAGACAAATAAGGTTCACAAAAAACAGGCAAAATTATATGCGAAACAGTTCCGAACCTTTCCCCCTGAACAAGGAAAAGATGAAGAGGGGTTGGACTATGGAGAGCACTGGGTAGGGACCACAAACTTTAATTTACGAAAGCCAAACTATGTCATCATTCATCACACGGCACAGAATTCTGTTGACCATACCTTAAAAACTTTTACTTTAAAGAGGACGTCAGTCAGCTCCCATTATGTAATTGGGGAGGATGGTAAGATCTACCAGATGCTCAACGACTATTACAGAGGCTGGCATGCCGGCGCCGGTAAATGGGGTAATGATAGCGATCTTAATTCTTCATCGATTGGGATCGAGCTGGATAATAATGGATATGAGCCATTTTCGGAGAAACAGATTGAGAGTCTTTTACAACTCCTTGGGGTTCTAAAAGAGAGACATGGAATCCCTGCCAGGAATTTTATTGGGCACTCAGACATCGCTCCCTCCCGAAAAGTAGATCCAAATGCCAATTTTCCCTGGGAAAGACTGGCTGAAAATGGTTTCGGATTGTGGTATGACAATATCGAAGCAGCTCCCAAGGTTGTAGGAGACAGCCTTGTTCCCTCAAAAGGGGTAAGAGAGGTAGTAGTTACAGAAAATGAAATTCTGGAAGATGGCAATCCAACAGATACTATTTCTCTAACTATAAACCCAAAACTTGCTTTACGAATTATTGGCTATGACGTAAGTAATATGGATGCTGCAATTAGGGCATTTAAGCTTCATTTTATACAAGAAGATGTCTCTTCTAAATTGACAGATGAAGACCTGAAAATATTATACAACCTCTATCAGAAATATTTGTAAAGCCTTTTAATTATGTACAAGTTCCTAAATGTTTTTGCTGGCCTCCTTTTCATGTATTTTGGATTACCGGCCTTTGCACAAATTGAAGTGGAGGGTCTTGACATAATCACCCGCAAAGAGTGGAATGCACAGCCTCCAAAAAAGGAGGTAATTCGGCATATTCCAAAATACATTACCATTCACCACACAGGAACCAATCAAAATTTAACCAGAACGACGGCAGAAAAGCTCAAGGCACTACAAAATTTTTCTTATACCGAAGGTGTTTTGGGAGATGGAGTCACGCCTAAAAAGCCGTGGCCAGATGTTCCCTATCATTTCTACATCGCTGCCGATGGCACGGTTGCAGAAGGGAGAGAACTTAAATATGAGGGCGACTCAAATACAGGTTATGACTTAACCGGTCATGCCCTGGTGGTCGTAGAAGGAAATTTCGAGAAGGAAGAGATAAGCGAACTGCAGTATGAAAACCTGAAAAAGATCGTTTTGGCACTTGCTGAAAAATACAAGATTGCTCCCGAAAATATTTCAGGTCATAAAGACCAGGCTGAGACAACCTGTCCCGGAGAGGACCTTTATAAACTAATCCCACAGCTGCGAAAACAAATAGATGAAACCAATATTTCCAGGGTAAAAATTGGGGCAGAACAGTTAACTTCTAAAGCCTACGAACACCTCATCAATAATAAGCGGGTGGGACTGGTTACTAACCACACTGGGTTGCTCCCTAATGGAAAACATCTTATAGATGTTATAAATAATCATCCAGGAGCAGAACTGGCTTTACTTTTTGGTCCTGAACACGGTTTGAGAGGTGAAGAAGATAGTCATGTTTCCAATGCTATAGATAACAAAACTGGTATAACCATCATATCCCTTTACGGGAAAGTACGGAAACCTACTGCTGAAATGCTGCAAAAAGTAGATGTCTTAGTTTTTGATATTCAGGATGTAGGGGCAAGATATTACACCTATATCAAAACAATGCTATTGGTGCAGGAAGCAGCTGCTGAAGCTAATATTCCTTTTGTGGTACTGGATCGTCCTAACCCAATTACAGGTCAATATGAATACGGACCTGTAGGAAAAGCTCTGGATCCTGAAAAAGGAATTGGTAATATTCCGGTTACTCATGGAATGACCGTGGGAGAACTGGCGATGATGTACAACGGTGAACGCAAAAAAAATAATCTAAAGGAAGCAGATCTTACCGTAATTCCTCTTCAAAATTACAGCCGGGACCAATGGTATGATGAAACAGGCCTTCCCTGGATAAAACCTTCACCCAATATGCTCACGCTGCAAACAGCAACAGTCTATCCCGCCACCTGTTTACTGGAAGGAACAAATTATTCTGAAGCGCGAGGCACATTATATCCTTTTGAACGATTTGGTGCTCCTTGGGTTAACAGCGAAAAACTTACCCAAAAATTGAATAGTTACCAGTTAACCGGAGTGGTTTTCAAACCAGTAACTTTTGTTCCCGATAGTATGGTTGATGGAATCAAGATTTATCCGCCAAAATTTATGGGAGAAAAGGTAAATGGAGTGGAAATAGTGGTAACCAACAGGGACAGTTTTCAATCTGCCGAAGCCGGAATCTACATTCTGTATGCCCTAAAAGAATTGTATCCCAATAAAATGGAATGGAGAAAAGAAAGACTGGATGGCCTTTTAGGCACATCAGAGGTGAGAGAAGCTTTGATCTCAGGGGTACATCCAAGTAAGATTATAGAGAAATGGGAGGATGATTTGGCAAGCTTCCAAAAAAAGCGAAAAAAATTTCTACTTTACTGAAGATCTTAAACCGGAATAAATAAATATGTTCCAGAAGAATATCTGTGAAACTGCAAATGATTTAAAGAGGTATTAAAATCATCTAAAAATGACATTCCGAAGAACGATTTTTACCACAGTTTCCATATTGGTTTTGAGCTTTTCAGGAAGCTCTCAGGAAACATCTGGCGACAGAACTATTATCAGGGTCCTCTCGTACAACATACATCATGGAAGTAGCGCTAAAGGAGATTTTGATCCCTCTAAAGCGGCTTCAGTAATTATAAAAGCTGACCCTGATCTTGTTGCACTACAGGAAATCGACTCCAAGACCAGCCGGGTCAACAACAGGGATCTAGTTTCAGAGCTCATTCAAGCTACCGGGATGTACGGCATCTTCGGAAAAGCTACCGACTTTGCCGGTGGGGAATACGGGCAGGTAATACTCTCTAAAAACAGCTTTTTAAGGACGCAAAAAATCATTCTTCCGGGGCAGCCCGGAAAAGAACCTAGAATAGCCGTAGAAGCCTATGTTCAACTAAAGTATGGCGATACTATTCAATTTTTGACCACACATCTGGATCATGATGAAAACAGCCGTGACAGAGTTCTCCAGGCTCAAAGGCTAAATGAGCTTAGAAATGAAGGTTTTCCTGCCATTCTTGCGGGAGATCTAAATGATACTCCCAAAAGTGAAACAGTTAACCTACTTGAGGGAAAATGGGGTTCGGTTTATTCTAAAAGAACACCTCAACCCACCTTTCCTTCAACTTTGCCTAAGAAGAAAATAGATTTCATCATGTTCTATCCTAAGCATAGATGGACAATAATTAGCACCGAGATTATTTGTGACGAAAAAGCTTCAGATCATTGTGCGGTACTTGCTGTACTGGAACTTCTTCCGAAGTAATATTTTCCAATCTTATTTTCCGCTTTCGCTAGTCGTAAATAGATCACTCTCGGCCAGCTGGATCACTTTCTCTTCTTCTTCGCCAAGCAATCTCTTGGTTCTTAAATATCTATTGTAGTTGTACTCATCAAATTCAGAATCCTTTTCATCAAAAGTGCTGATATGAACGTCACCCATAGAATGTATGAACTTATTGTCACCAATCCACATTCCAACATGCACTACCCGTTCCTTTGTTGAATCTGTCGCTTTCCTTCCAAAGAAAAGGAGATCTCCCGGGCGGTGGTTCTCAAAATTCTTTACAGAATCAATCAGTTTGCCGGTATGTACCTGCTGCGAGGCATCTCGTGGTATTACAGTTCCATTAAGAAAATATACGGTCTTTGTAAAACCGCTGCAATCAACTCCTTTAGGAGAAGTTCCTCCCCATAGATAAGGAGCCCCCATCATCTTTTTGGAGGTCTTTACCAGGTCCTGTTCGGTTTGCTCAAGAGACGTTAGCCAATCTTTATACGGCTGCGCCTGGTCCTGCGGTAAATAGGCCACGCGCCCATCGGGATATTGTACTTCAAAAAAGCCATTTTTAGAACTGTTTAATTTGAAGATGTTTCCCGCAACCACATCTGAAACCGATTGTGATTCTTTATTAGCTTCAGAAAAACTTTGCCCGTAAGGTTCGGTAAAAATTAATTTTTCTGATGCTTTCCACTGTTGAAGTTCATCCCCGGTCATAGGAGTTATTCCGCCATAATCCACCCAGGCCAAATAACCATCTGGTGTCTGGATATAGTACCAGCCGCCATCTTTCTTGTAAACTTTTACAGGCATACCTAAAGTTGCCTGTGTGACAAGTTCAGCAGAGTGAGATGGTCTGGATCGTAAATTCGCCACGGAAATTTTAATGACTCCTTCTGTTGACCCTTCCAGTTCTTTTGATGGTAGCATTTGAATGCTGTCTGTATAGGAAATATTCTCCTGCTCCAGCCGTTTCTTCAGGTTTGCCACTGCCTCCGGAAGATTTGACTCTCCTTTAAGAACATAATTATCATCCTTCTGGGAAGCTTGAATGTCAAATAAAGCCACACGTCCATCGGGCGCATATTCTTCACGGACTTCGGCAATATACTGCTCTGTCTCACTGATTTCTTCTGAAATTTCGACCTCTTCATTTTTACAGGACCCAAGGATCATTAAAAATAAAAGGGCCAAAAAACTACATTTTTGGATATTCTTCATCTTGTACATTTATTTACTGGTAAATTTAATCAATTTTGCGCCGGTTCCGTTTCTCTTTGGAAAATGAACTTTATTACTATGAACTTTAACTCCTTCTGCAATATCATTCTTTATCAATAATCCGCCATCCATATCTACATAATCAAGTAATGGCAAAAGCTGCCCAATAGCAGAAATTCCCACTGTGGATTCTGTCATACAACCCACCATGACCTTTAATCCAAGTTTCCTGGCTTCAGCAATCATTCTGCGTCCCGGTGTGAATCCCCCACATTTGGTTAGCTTTATGTTAACTCCATGAAAAAAACCGGCACATTTCCTTACATCACTTTCGCTGATACAGCTTTCATCAGCAATAACAGGTAGTACTGAGTTTTTATAAACTTCTGCCATTCCCTCAAGATCGGCAGCGGGTAAGGGCTGCTCAATAAATTCGACTCCCAAATCTTTCAAGAATCTGGAATTTTTGATAGTTTCTTCCGCAGTCCAGGCACAATTCGCATCTACCCGAAATATGGCATCACTGTGTTTCCTTAATTCTCTTACGATTTTAATATCATCTTCTGTCCCCAATTTGATCTTGTAAAGTGGCCAGGGAAAATCCTTCATCTTTTGTACCATCTTTTCTACGGAATCTATTCCAATGGTATAATTTGACAGCGGAATATTATTTAGGTTCAGGCCCCAAAGTTTGTACAGCGGCAGCCCTTTCTTTTTTCCGAAAAGATCATGTACCGCAATATCCAGAGCACACTGGGCAAATGATTTATTCTTGAAATAAGGATTGGTGATCTCCCAAAGTTCTTCAGGGGTTTTGTAAAGGTTTTCTTCAATAACATGCTCGATGGATCTTATATCTTCACTCATTTCCTCTACAGTAATCCCATAGTAGGAAGTTGCCGCGGCTTCCCCAAAACCGGTAAAACCACCGTCTGAAAGTTCAACTATGAGCGTAGGCTGCACATCTCGAGAGATATGGCTAATCCTGAAAGTGTTTTTCAGTTGCAACTCATATTTATGTAGTTTTATTTCCATAGCTAATCATTTTCTAAATAATCTACCTGATCCAGCCGGATAAAACTGGAATTCCCGCTTTCCTGGGCTATAATATTTCCGAAGAAAAAGACAGAGAACGTGAGGATCCAAAAATGGCATTTTTGACGAAGATTATTTTTCATAAGAACTGTATTTTAAACTATCTTTTTCTTACACTCAGTGCAAGAAGACCAAGACAGGTAATAGCAGCATTCACAAGCAAAATCTCAAAACCGAATTTATAGCCGTTGAACCATGCGGTTGAATTAATATCCAGAATAATACAGATAATTGGTGATAGAACACAAACTACCGGCACCATTTTATCCCGCACTTTTGCCTTGGAAAGCAACCCAAAGGCAAACAACCCCAGGAGCGGACCATAGGTAAATCCTGCCACTTTAAAAACCGCATTTACCACACTACTATCATTAATTTCATTGAACAGAATAATTACAACGAACATAAGTATTGTAAATCCTATATGAACAAAAAGCCTGGTTTTCTTCTGATTTTCTAATTTTCTCGATTGTAAATCAAGTATATCTACACAAAAGGAGGTTGTAAGAGCCGTCAATGCAGAATCTGCGCTGGAAAAAGCGGCAGCAACGATGCCTAGTAGAAATACAATTCCTGCCGCTAAACCGAAATGGTTTAAAGCGAGCATAGGGTATAGATCATCGGTGGATTCAGGAATTACAATTCCCTGATCTAGTGCAAATTTATACAGAAGTACACCCAGCGATAGAAATAATATAGTTGCAATAAAAAAAGTGATGGCAAACCAAAAAATATTTTTCTGCGCATCTGATGTTTTTCTAATGGTCAGGTTTTTCTGCATCACATTTTGGTCCAGCCCGTTCATGGCAATTGTAATAAAAATACCCGCTAAAAATGTTTTAAAAAAGTTTCGGTCCGATCGCCATCCCCAATCGAAAATCTCTGACATATCACTCTCCCCGACCACCTTCACAACT
This sequence comes from Salinimicrobium maris, assembly GCF_049680855.1. Classification (NCBI taxonomy): domain Bacteria; kingdom Pseudomonadati; phylum Bacteroidota; class Flavobacteriia; order Flavobacteriales; family Flavobacteriaceae; genus Salinimicrobium; species Salinimicrobium maris. The sequence goes on from NZ_JBMPGS010000001.1 coordinate 402,855, forward strand.
CCCGGAATTGTTAATTCCAAATGGTCAACTACGATATATATACTTATAATCACGGCGAGCATTAAAAATGTGGTTTGCAGGGTATCTGTCCACACAATTGTTTTTATCCCACCCCGAAAAGTATAGAGCCAGATAAGGGTTATAGTTGCCAAAACAGTAACATAAAATGGAATTCCAAAGGCATCAAAAAACGCGATTTGCAGTACCAATGCAGCCAGGAAGAGCCGGAAGGATGCACCAATCGTTTGGGAGATGAGGAAGAATGACGACCCGGTTAAATAAGAATTTTTACCAAAACGGTTATGAAGGTATTGATAAATAGAAACCAGCCGCAACCTATAAAAGAGCGGAATAAGAACTAGAGCTATGACTGCATAGCCAACCATATTTCCCATTACAAATTGCAGGTATGTCCAGCCCGAATTTCCAACCTCTCCCGGAACAGAGATGAAAGTCACTCCCGAGAGAGTGGCGCCTACCATACCAAAAGCTACCAAATACCATGGAGATTCCCGGTTGGCTGTAAAAAAGGTAGCATTATCGGCATTTTTCGAAGTGAAATAGCTAATACCCAGGAGTAGTAGGAAATAACCGGATATGACACTAAAAACAAGAATTGGGGCCATAATTTGTATTTTGCGCAACCTGAGTAGCTACTATTTTATTTTTACCTCTTTGAATTCACTTTCATTACCTGTTCTGTCCACTGCTGTGACCGCAACCGCAGTTACAGGGTTTTTCTCAGTTCTTACAACTTCAACAGAAGTAGCATTGCGATCAAGGATATCATAGGTCCAGCTATCGCCGCGCTTTAGATACACGACCCACTTAAAAATCTCTTCCTCATCACCGGGAACCCAGGTAATGTTTATTTTGTCACTTATTCTCTCTGGTACAACAACGGGGGCTGCAGGAACAATGGCATCAAGCCATGGACTTTCTGGAACAAGGGCTTCTTTTCGATAAGGACCTTCGGCAATAGCTTTGATAAGATTGGGATATTTCACCAAGGGACCAATACTCCAATGAACCACTCCTGGACTTTTAGGAAGCATTCCTCGTGTGATCATGATTTGGTTGATGGTCTCATCGATATTCTTCTCATCACCACCTAATCCTACATTAATACCAGGCCATAAATGCCTTTTTTGAATATTTTCAGATTCCCACCATCCCAACAATACCGGAAAACTTTGAGCACTCTTATTAATAGTCCAATAAAGCTGCGGCGTAAAGTAATCTATCCAGCCTTTGTTAAGCCAAAGTTTAGCATCTGCATAAAGCTTGTCGTACTGGTCATAACCAGCAATTGACTCAGGATAACCCGGCCTCCAGATTCCAAACGGACTCAATCCAAACTTAACATGTGGTTTTTCAGCCTTTATTTGCTTATAAAGATTTTGGATGAAATCATTGACGCTTTTTCTTCTCCAATCTCCGCGCGATAATTCTCCTCCACCGGATTGATAAGCAGCCCAACTTTGATGATCAGGAAAATCTTCTCCTCCATTGTAAGAATCATAAGGATAGAAGTAATCGTCAAAATGAATACCATCAAGATTATATCGTTTTACAAGATCCATTACCACTGCAGTAGAGTGCTTTTTTGTTCCCTCCAAAGAAGGATCCATCCAATATTGACCATCCTGAAGTTTCACGACCAACTCCGGTTTTGTCTTAACAATAGAATGCCCGGTAATTTCTTTTCCTGTGGTATGATGCGCACGATAAGGATTTAACCACGCATGTAGCTCCAGCCCCCTATCGTGTGCCGCTTCAATCCAGAAATGCAAGGGATCGTAAAAGGGTTCTGGCGCTTGCCCTTGAGTTCCGGTTAAAAAATAAGACCATGGCTCAATTTCGCTTTGATAAAGCGCATCTGTTTGCGGACGCACCTGAAAAATTACCGCATTAAAATTATTCTCCTTCAAAAGGTCAAGTAAAGCAATAGCCTCTTGCTGTTGTTGCTTAGATGTTAGTCCCGGTTTGCTGGGCCAGTTAATATTAGCTACTGTAGCAATCCAGGCTGCGCGAAACTCCCTGTTGGCCGTTGGAAAGTTCCTTGTTTCCTTTTTAGCGACAGGAACAGGTTCAACGTCTTCAGGAATAACTTCCGGCACTTCTTCTTTTCGCTCCTCAACAACAGCTGGAGTTTCCTCGTCATTATTCTCCACTACAGGCCTGGAAGAGGTGCAGGAATTAAACAGAAGGAAAACCAAAACAAAGAAAAGGTAAGCTGGTTTTTTTGACATTAATTTGAGTGTTTGTTTCATAACGAAAAATAATATGAAAAAAGAAAGAGCCACAGATGTGTCTCTTTCTTTTCTACAAAAAAAAATCGGAAATAATTAACGATCCCTCCAGAAGTCAATCTTACCTGACGTTGTTTCTTCTGAATATGTACCTCTAATTTGTGTAGTATAGGCTCTTCCACGAGTTCCAACGGTAACACTGTGCTGAATGAAAGGTGTGGATTCCACAGGATCATATTCGCTGCCAGATTCAAAGATCTTAAAGTCATACCTGCCAGGTTCCAATAACTGATACTCTCCTCCTTCTGTAAACCCTATACTATTCCCCAACTCTATTACCTGCGCCTCTTCGGCAGGTGAATTTTCGGTCTCAGGAACAGCTGCTCTTACAGCATACGCATCCACTTCAAAAGGAAGATTAGCCATCGTATGCACAAACCTCCAGTAAATATTTTGAGGGTGATCTGCAGGAAGGTTGTCTTCCAAAACGGCCACTTCGTAATTTTCTGATGTGCCAACGAGGTAAACAGAATAGTTCTCGCCCTGCTCAAAAGATGCCTGGGTGAAAGCAACTTCGTTCATATCAATATCTACCGCCCTCATTTCAAAATTCCCTGATGGGACCAGGGCATAGGCGTTAGTTGGATAAACTCCACCAAAATCAAGCCCTTCCACTTCTTCCTCATCTGTATTAACACCTGTAATTTTCTTATCGTCTAAATAAAAGTTAGCCTCTGGTGCATCTTCAGCATGGAAAAAGAACTTGACAAAAGTCGATTCTTCATTTACAGGCACTGTGAGTTCTGGGATAGCATTTTCTTCACAAGAGAGAAAAAAAACTCCTATGGCTAATACATATAATAACTTGTTGAATATGTTTTTCATAATCTTAATATTTTTTTATTCCGACTTACTAAACCAGGTTTCATAGGTGTGGTAGTCCTCTTCAAAAGCATTTAATTCCTCCAGGGCTTCCTGGTTCCACATATATTCAGAATTAAATCTTGGCCGTGCCCTGTAAGCTGGTTCTTCATCATTTGTGATGTACAAAGGATTTGGAAGTTCAAAACCTGTGTACACGTCATTATCCTGACTATAATGATATCTTCTCATATCAGACCAGGTCTCAAAGAATCCCCATCCCCATGTAGCGATATATTTCTGCAACATGATTTTAGAAAGTGACAACCCATCAGGGGAAGAAGGAATGATTTCCTCACTTTCCAAATACTGGGTTCTTCTTTGGTCGAATACCTCAACATCTGGTGCGTAATCACGTGCAAAATCCATATGGGCAGTAACTCCCTCTTCGTATGCACTTAGGGCCACTGTTTCCTGATTGGCTATCCAGGCAGCTTCAGATTTTATAAACTGCAGCTGTGAATATGTCATTAGAGGAAAACGGGCATCATTGTTGAAGAAATAAATTTGAGGAGAAGGATTGCTTCCTGTGTAGCCTTCTTCATTCCAAAAATTCTTTGGCACCATGTCTGATTCCTCAGCGGTCCATTCATTAATTCCTACTCTAGGGTCAATTCCTCTATATTCTCCATCAGGTGATGGAGCCAGCATAGCTGTAATTCTTGGATCTTTAACATGTTGATCCTCATAAACAGGGTCCATTCCTTCCAATGCCGGATCGTTAAATGCCGGATTTGTTCCCTCCAATAGGCCGGTTATAAATTTAGACTGGCGGTAATATCCAATATTTCCCCTTCGTGGCCCAAAGAAATTGGTGTTACGACTTACTGTCCCTTCAAACCTTATAAGAGCATTATCTTGATTGCTGGAAAGTGCCTGGTCTACATAATTGATCACCTCTTGCGGATCATAGGAGCTCTTGTTGGTCAAACGATGCTTATTGATGGCCAGTAAACCATAGGCAAATTTTTTCCATTTTTCCAGATCACCGTTGTATATTAAATCGGCATCCATAATTCCAGAATCTGCAGGACTTACTCCATCTGTCCTTTCGAGATTTTCAATTCCCTGCAATAATAGCCTTTCAATTTCAGCATATACTTCTTCCTGGTCGTCATAGTCAAATACTCTGCGATCAGAATCAAAAGCCTGATTTACAATAACAGGACCATGATAATCAGTCAACATTTGCCAACCGTAAGCTCGTAAAATGTATCCTACTCCAACAAAGCCATATTCCTCGTTTAGCATCCCACTTTCTATCATATCTGACAGGTTATATCCCATACTCCAATAAACAGCCCGCCATAATTGTGCATAGGAATCTGATAATGGGTTTGAATGCAGGTTAAGGGAATACCCTTCTCCCGAGGCGTAAATCCAGTTCTGTGTATAGAACCCGGTGAAACGTCCATCCCATTGCACAGCTACAGCCAACTCTGATTGAATTTGTGGCAGAAACAATTCTGGTTGTAACAATGCATCGGGCCCATTTGGATTTGTATTTACATCCAAATAATCTTCGCAGCCAGCAAGTATAAATAAGCCGGTAAGTATTAGGCAAAAATTTCTAATTTTTTTCATATCTAATTTTTTATAGTCCAATTCTAACTCCAAAATTGATCCCTATTGGCATTGGGAAGTTACCATAGTCAAGACCGGTACCACCGGCACCACCAACGGCGGCAGAATTTCCACTTCCAACAGGATCAAGTCCAGAATAATTTGTCAAAAGAAATAAATCTGTCCCCGTCACAAAAACGCTGGCACTTTCTATTGCATTCGTTTTATTTAAAACAGTTCTTGGCACATAATAATTAAGAGTTACATCCCTAAGACGCATCCAGTTCACATCCTTCTCTATGAAACTTTGATAAGGATAAATAGAGGACCAGTAACTTGAATTCCTGGCAAGATCGATTGGAATGTTATTTTCTGTTGGATCGGCAGAGTTCTCCAAACCATCCCTTAAAACACCATCTACTATTCGTGGTACTTCCCGGTCTAATGTTCTTGGGCTTAAACCACGGGTGGTAAGGTAATGTTCGGTAGCATTATAAACATCTCCTCCAACCCTAAAGTCAAGCAAGAAATTCATAGACCAGTTCTTGTATCGGAAACTATTGCTCAAACCTATGTTGAAATCTGGATTCCTGTCGCCAACTACCACCCATTCACTGGTGTCCAAAATCGGCAAACCATTGGATGGATTTACCAGAATCTCACCCTCTTCATTCTTTTCAAAATCATAACCTGTAAATGTAGTTAGCGGTCCTCCAACTCTGGAGCCAACTCTAACGTTACCATACAACCAGGTATCGGAATTGTAGAACTCGGCCACGTCACCTGGAAGACTTACGAGCTCACTCCAGTTTTTAGTAAAGTTAGCTAAGATGTCCCAGGAAAAATCCTGATTTTGAATTGGCGTAGCCTTCAGCTGCAATTCTACTCCTTCATTCTGAATTTCACCTGCGTTGAAAGTCATAAGAACAAACCCTGTGGCATAGCTTAAACGAAGGTTCTGTACAATTTGATCTTCTGATCTTTTGTTGAAATAGGTAGCATCCAGACCAAGTGCCCCATTGAATAACTTTAATTCCATACCGTACTCATAGGATGTAGTAATTTCTGGTTTCAAGTTCAAACTTGGACCAGTAAATCCATATCGAAAACCACCTCCAGTAGTCTGGGCATTTTCATAGAAGGGTCGAATGCTGTATGGGCGGGCATCTTTACCCACTTGAGCTACAGAAGCCCTTAATTTTCCGAAAGATAAAACGTCACTTATCCCTTCAAAAGCGTCTAGCTCGGTAAAGATAAAACTCAGTCCTGCTGATGGATAAAAGAACGAATTATTTTTTACAGGAAGTGTGGAACTCCAGTCATTACGTGCCGTGAACATCATGTAAAGCATGTCGTCATAGTTGAAATTCGCACTTGCAAATAAACCAACTAATCTACGTTGGGTTAAATTATTAAACGCTCTGTGCGTATCCAATCTTGTATTATTGATAGACCAAAGGTCTGGAGCTTGAAAATCCTGTCCGCCTGCGGCCGCACTAAAGGTGTTGTAATCGTAAATAGCACCCCCCACTTTAATGTCTGTTGAAAATTTTTCGCTAAAAAGTGCCGGAGGTGTAAATTGTGCATAAGATTGCATTGTCAAATTTCTTGTAGTGACAAGCGCTTGATCAAAAATCCCATTATAGTCTCTTCCGGTGTTTGACTCCGGATGACGGACGATTGTACTTTTTTGAGTATAATAATCCACTCCTACCTGACCAACAAAACGTAACCAATCTGACGGAGAAGCGTCTAATCGGGTATTCATTTTGTACCTATCTGTCAAGGAATTAAAAATGTTACTATTTACATTAAAGAATGGGTTCTCTACCGCCGTGGCGAAATCAGCATAATTCCTCCTTTGTCCACCAGGAGTTAAGTAGTTGCTGGCATCATCTGTTGAAGGCCAAAGTAACAAGTGAAGTAAAGGACCTCCAGCCCCTCTAAAGGTTTGGTCGTTATCTGATCTTGTATAGTCAAATGTCACATCTGCTCTGATCCAATCATTAACATTTGCTGTGATGGAAGATGACAGGTTTAACCTTTCTAAGCCGGTGGTAGGAACAAAACCTTCCGAATCTGTATGTCCGGCAGAAAGACGGTATTGAACTGCTTCAGTCCCTCCAGAAAATGAAAGATTATGTTTCTTGGTAATTGTCTCCTGAAAGAAATTCCCAACGTTGTCGTAAAACTCCGTACCTTCAGGATAGCGTTCTCCAAAGTAGTAAAGACTTTCATCCCCTTCAAGTGTATATCCATTTGACCCACGTCCATAAACTTGTTGAATTTCGGGATATTCTACAATGCGATCAACTCTAAAGCTATTGCTATAGTCAACCCGCATATCACCGGCTTTTCCCCTTTTTGTAGTTATGACCACCGCCCCTGAAGCAGCTTCAATTCCATACAATGCAGATGCCTCTGGACCTTTTAAAATAGTAATGCTTTCAATATCCTGAGGATTAATATCCGCAGCCCTATTTGTAAAATCGACTCCCCTATTTTCAAAAGAAGTGCCTCCAGCCCCTATGGAAGAAGCAAAAACTGCCGTTGAAGTTGTATTATTACTAATAGGAAGACCATCCACAACAAAAAGAGGCTGATTATTTCCACTTAATGAACTAATTCCTCTAATAACAATTGAGGTGGACGATCCAGGAAGACCTGAAGTAGTTTGAATATCAACTCCAGCCACACGACCAGCCATTGCATCCAAAAAATTCTCTCGTTGTGTTTCCGCAATTGTTACCCCTTCTATTTCCGTGACGGTATAAGCCAGGGCTTTTTTCTCCTGCGTTATTCCTAAAGCAGTAACAACTACTTCATCCAAATTTTCAACATCAGTAGTAAGGCTTATTTCAAAATAGGTTTGATCATCAAGAACTATTTCCTGTTCCTTAAAACCTACATAAGAAACAGTTAGTATATTATACAATTGAGGAACAACCAGTCTAAATTCGCCGTCAAAATTAGTTGTCGTACCTATTGCAGTGTTCGGAACACGCACGGTTGCCTGTGGCACTGGCATCCCCTGCGCATCAAATACCTTTCCCGTAATAGCACGTTCCTGCGCAAAGGTTTGCGCAGAAAACAGAAACAAGAAAAACAAAAAAAACATTTGTAGTTTCTTTCTCATAATTTTAGAATTATTTAATAAATCGTTATGAAGTATGATTACTAAGTAGCGGCAAGATAAAGCAAATATTAAAAAAAATAAAAATCTTTCATAAAATTTTATTGTGAATTTAAGAGGACTTAAATAATTTTTTAAACAAAGTATGATTTCTTGAATTATTTCTTACTAGTTAAAGAATTTTATTAACAGTCTTGTTGTGCGGTATTTCGGTCTTCAGCAAATACCTTCAGAATCTAATAAATACACTTCTATTCCAGCCATCATAGGCTACCCAAAAATGTTTTTTTTCAATTAACTTTCCTGTGTTAATCTATTAAACCGAGCCTGACATCAAATTTATCATGATCAAGTGAATTTGCTGTCGTAAAGTTTAACTACTGTAATTCCAAACAATATAAAATTTACTCCTAGTTCATCTCCTTAAATGAAAAAGAGAGGAATTTTGTGATCTAATTCTCATAATTTTATAAAAGTTTTTCTACATTAGCTACAACGAAAACGTTTTTTCCCTAAAGGAATCTTAAACAATCTACTCTTGACCTATGAGCAATAGGATTTTTTAACTAACCATTAATATTTAAGTATGAGAACATCTTTACTATTATTATTAATCATGACGCTGTTCCAAACACCGGCTTTTGCTCAGGAAATTTCCATAGTAAAAGGAACTGTGACGGATAGCGACGGAATTCCCATTCCGGGCGTCAACGTAATTGAAAAAGGGACTTCGAACGGAACAGTAACAAATTTCGATGGGGAATTCACGATTGAAGTTCCTTCGAATGCACTCCTGGTATTTAGTTATCTTGGATACTCTACATTGGAATATCCTGTAGATAATCGTGCGCAACTGGACGTTGAAATGCAACCAGCAGCCTCTTCGTTAGATGAAGTAGTTGTAGTTGGTTATGGAACCCAGCGAAAAGCAGATCTTACTGGGGCGGTATCTGTCGTGGATATAGAATCCATGAACAAACAACCTTCTCCGCAGGTTTCAGAAAGGCTTCAGGGGCGAGTTTCAGGGGTTACCATTGCAAGTTCTGGACAACCCGGGGAACCACCTCAGGTTAGAATTCGAGGAATAAACACCTTTGGAAACAGTAACCCACTGTATATTATTGATGGAATTCCTGGAGATATTACTTCTATCAATCCCAATGATATACAGAATATGCAGGTTCTTAAAGACGCAGGGTCTGCTTCCATTTATGGTGCGCGTGCTGCCAACGGAGTTATTATAATAACTACTAAAAAAGGGCGCGGGGATTTAAAAATAAATTATAATGGGTTCTACGGAACTCAAAGAGTTCCCACCGGAAATGTATACGACATTGCTTCTCCACAGGAACATGCTGAACTTAGGTGGATGGCGATGCAAAATACCAATCCCGGTGAAACTATTACCGACAGGCAATATGGATCAGGAGCACAGCCAACGCTTCCATTTTACATTCTTCCTGCAGGTGCAGCCGAGGGTGACGTGGATGAATCTGCCTATTATCTAGACCCTTATTATACTGATGGTGGTGTACTTGGTGGTTTTAATCAAATTATAAGAGCCAATCAGCAAGGAACCAACTGGTTTCAGGAGATATTTAATCCTGCACCCATAACTAGTCATGATTTTTCTGTTAGCCAGGGAGGCGAAAATGGAAATGTTCTTTTTTCATTAAGCTGGATGGACCAGGAAGGAACGCTTATCAACACACACATGGAGCGATATACCGCAAGGGTAAACAGCCAGTTTGACTTTTCTGAAAATTTCAGAATTGGTGAAAATCTGTCGGTATCTTTAAAAGATGACAACCGGGTGGCCATAGTTGGGGAAAACCCAATCAACTTTGCCTACAGGATGCAACCTATTATTCCGGTATATGATATCGCAGGAAACTTTGCGGGTACACAGGCTCCTTCTTTAGGAAATTCATACAACCCTGTCGCTACTTTGGAAAGAAACAGAAATAACCTTTTCAGAACTAACCGCATATTCGGTAATGTCTTTGCAGAACTTGATTTTCTAGAGGTTTTCACGGCTAGAACAACTTTTGGTGGTAGCTACTACAATACTAATGGACATACTTTTATCTATCCGGAATATGAAAATGCCGAGAACAGTACATTTAACCAGCTTGAGAAAACCGCTCAAAATGGTTATAACTGGACGTGGTCGAATACGCTTCAATACAAACAGAATTTCGATGACCTGCACGATGTAAGTGTCTTAATAGGTTCCGAGGCATACCACAATCAGTACGAAGAAATGATTGGAGTAACACAGGGTTATTATTCTTTTGATCCAGATTATGTTAATCTTAGTACCGGTGCAGGAACTCAGACGAATTCAGGATTTTATACTGAAGATGCTCTTTTCTCCGTTTTTGGAAGATTAGACTACACCTACAACGAAAAGTATCTCCTTGGAGCAACTATTAGAAGGGATGCCACTTCAAGATTCCAAAATCCGCGCCACGGATGGTTTCCTGCTGTAAGTGCCGGATGGCGTATCTCAAGAGAAGCGTTTATGGAAGATGTAGCATGGTTGAGTGACTTAAAAATTCGTGGAGGATATGGCTTAATGGGGAATCAAATGAATGTGGATCCCGCAAATGCCTTTACTACCTATGGAAGTAGTCGTTTTACCTCCTACTATGACATCAATGGAACTAATGGAACTCTGGCTGAAGGTTTTGAAAGATCTCGTATTGGCAATCCTGATGCCGGATGGGAGAAAAATGTTAACGCCAACATAGGTATAGATGCTGCTTTCTTTCAGGATAGATTACAGGTGACTGCTGATTATTATAGAAAAGATGTTATCGACCTGCTTTATAACCCTGAACTTCCTGGTACTGCCGGTGTTTCCACATTTCCGTATGTGAACATTGCAGAAATGAAGAACAGCGGTTTTGACCTGTCCGCTACTGCCTTTATAGACATGAGCGACGATTTTAGAATGAATACTACATTAACTCTTACTACATATGATAATGAAATTGTAAGCATTGCTGAAGGTGTTGAATACTTTGATCAGGAAGCAAGAAGATATAACGGTAGTTCTATTGTAAGAAATGCTGTAGGTCATTCTGTAGGGCAATTCTATGGATACCAAATCGAAGGATTCTGGAATTCCCAAAGTGAAGTAGATGCAGCAAATAATTCTGCCCAGCAAATTCTTGACAATCCTGATGCCGAGTATCAACAGGACATAGGAGTAGGACGCTTCCGTTATGCAGATGTTAACGGGGACGGGGTGATCAGCGCAGAAGACAGAACATTCCTCGGGAATCCAAACCCAAAATTCACAGGGGGTCTTAATTTGGATTTCACTTACAAGAATTTTGATATGAACATCTTCCTTTATGCTTCCTACGGAAACGATATCTGGAACCAGGTGAAGTGGTGGCATGATTTCTACAGTTCTTTTGGTGGTGCTAAAAGTACCACAGCACTATATGATTCCTGGACGCCTCAAAATCAAAATGCCACTGCTCCTATTCAGGAAACTGGTGGAAGTTTTAGTACAGCTAACGTTCCGAACTCTTATTTTGTAGAAGATGGATCTTACCTGCGTGCCAAGAATGTACAGTTAGGGTATACATTGCCAACAGGTTTGGCCGAGAGACTAGGTTTGGACAGATTAAGATTTTACGTGCAGGCCACTAATTTATTTACAATAACAGGATATTCCGGTGTGGATCCAGAATTAACTGGAAGCGCTACTGCTTTTGGAATTGACGAAGGTGCTTATCCTTCACCAAGACAGTTCATTGGAGGAATTAATCTTTCGTTATAAACAATATCATAATTTAAAAGTTTAGAACATGAAAAAAAGAAATGTAATAATGCTATGGGCATTAGGCTTTGGACTCTTCCTAAGCTCCTGCTCTGAGGAATTTTTAGACAAACCGGCCTACGGAGCATTAAGTGACGAAGTTCTTTCTGACGACAAAGGCGTTGATGCACTATTATTAGGTGCCTATGCCGCATTGGATTTACAAGGTAATGCAGTTGCCCTGGGAGGAGGAAACCCCTGGGAATCTGCCCCAACAAACTGGATTTATGGTGATATTACCGGAGGAGATGCACATAAAGGAAGTGACGGTGGTGACCAGCCCCCAATTAACTCCATAGCGGTTCATAATGTAGACCCCAGTAATGGATTTTTTAACACGAAGTGGAAGGCGCTTTATGAAGGAGTTGCACGTACCAATGCCGTTCTCAGGTTATTATCAACCCTTGAAGACATTCCGGAAGATGAACGTGCCAACATTGCCGGGCAGGCGAGATTCTTGAGAGGGCACTACTATTTTGAACTAAAGAAAATGTTTAACATGGTACCGTGGGTCGACGAGACGATGGAGAACCCAAATGTGCCAAATGATGTGGATATATGGCCAAACATAGAGGCAGATTTTCAATTTGCCTACAACAACCTTCCTCCTACCCAGGGAGAAATTGGTCGTGCCAATAAATGGGCTGCAGGTGCTTATCTTGGAAAGACCCTTCTATACCAGGCAAAGTTTCAGGAAGCAACAGTAGTATTTGAAGAAGTTATCAATAACGGGGTAACTACAGATGGGCAAAGCTATGGTCTTGTAGATAATTTCCATTCCAATTTCAATGCTGCAGATGAAGATAATGAAGAAGCTGTATTTGCCATTCAAATGGTAGCTAATGACGGCACCAATACTATTGCCAATTCAAACCAGGGCCTCATGTTAGCTTATCCTTACAACAGTCCCTTTAGATGTTGCGGATTTTATCAACCCACTCAGGATCTTGTGAATTCCTTCCGAACAGATGAAGCCACAGGTTTACCTTTTATTGATAATTACAATGACAATCCGGTAAAGAACGACATGGGAATATTGTCTAATGAACCATTCACACCAGATACGCAATCTTTAGATCCTCGTCTTGACTGGACCGTTGGAAGACGTGATGTGCCATACCACGACTGGGGATATCATCCTGGATATAACTGGATTCGTGAGCAATCTTCGGGAGGACCTTATGCACCTAAAAAACACATTTACTGGCAGGAACATGCTGATGAGTTTTCTGATCAAAGCTCCTGGGCTCCCGGGAACGCCATAAATTATGCAATAATTCGTTTTGCCGATGTTTTACTAATGGCTGCCGAAGCACATGCGCAAACCGGAAATCTTGACCAGGCACTGGATTACGTTAATATGGTTCGTGGAAGAATGGCTGATCACCCTGAATTCTGGTTAAAAGATTACGTGGATCCAGAGAACCCAACAGCAGGTTTTTCTAATGAGTTTGCAGCAAATTACAATGTTGAAAGATATCCTGAAGGTTATTTCGCATCACAGGAGCAAGCTATGGATGCTATCATGCATGAGCGCCGGGTAGAATTAGCCATGGAAGGACATAGATTCTTTGACCTTGTACGATGGGGAGTTGCAGAAGAAGTTCTCAATGATTTCTTCCAGTACGAAGGACAAATCACTACTGATGTGCGTGGTGGCAATTTCAGTACAAATGACCGGTACTTTCCTATTCCTCAACGTCAAATTGACTTGAGCACCACTTCAGAAGGACCGGTACTTCAGCAAAATCCAGGCTACTAATTTAAATTTGAATTAGCTGAATTTAATAGTTGTCATAAATCGTCTGTCCAAAAAAACAGGCGATTTCTTTTTTACCCACAATCGATCAATAAAAAACCATTTCAACACCATTTTAAAATATTGAACATGAGTAACAACAGACGTTTGTTTTTAAAAAATCTGGGGATAGCCGGAGCTGCAGCTGCCGCTATTCCCTCAATAGCATTTTCAGCAGAAAATAAAGATATTGAATCGCTTCAAAGAAAGTTCGCTATAGCGGGGTCGGGACAAAAGGAGATCCGTTTAGGTTTAATTGGAGCAGGAATTATGGGCACTCAGGACACTGAAACTGCACTTTCTCACGACAACATAAAACTCGTTGCCGTATGCGATCTTTATTCCGGAAGGTTAGATGAAGCCAAAATGCGATGGGGAAATGACATTTCTACCACAAAAAAATATAAGGACCTTCTTAACAGGAAAGATATTGATGCCGTCATAATTGGCACCACAGACCACTGGCATAAACAAATTAGTATAGATGCCCTAAAGGCGGGCAAACATGTCTACTGCGAAAAACCCATGGTTCACAGTGTTGATGAAGGGCATGAAGTAATCAATGCCTGGAAAAAATCTGGGAAAATTTTCATGGTAGGAAGCCAGGGTATGTCCTCTCTTGGTAATGAAAAAGCAAAAGAACTTCTCGCCGCAGGTGCAATTGGCGATCTTAATTATGCGGAAGGTTTTTGGGCCAGGAATTCTCCAACCGGTGCATGGCAGTACCACATCCCTGAGGATGCTTCCCCCGCCACAGTAGATTGGTCAACATACGTTTCAAATACCAAAAAGCGTCCATTCGATGAAGAGCGATTCTTCAGGTGGAGAAATTATCGTGATTATGGAACCGGAATGTCCGGAGATTTATTTGTACATCTCTTTTCCAGTCTGCACTTCATCACAAATTCGTTGGGGCCGAACAAGATTTCTGCCACAGGAGGTCTTAGATACTGGAAAGATGGAAGGGAAGTGCCCGATGTCCTTCTTGGAATGTTCGATTATCCCGATACTGAAGAACACCCACCCTTCAATCTTTCCCTTCGCTGCAATTTCGTTGATGGAACCAGTGGCAGTACTTACCTAAAAATAGTTGGTAGTAAAGGCTCTATGGATGTAAAATGGGATGAAGTTGTATTAAAACGGAACGAGAATTCGGGACAGGACGATCCTTTTCTTGCTGAACAGGAAAAACGAGAGAATTTGCGTCAACCTGAAAGAAAGAAGATGAGAGCACCTTTAGAAACTGTTTATAAAGCTGAGAGCGGTTATAAAGGAGCCCATTATGATCATTTCGCAAACTTTTTTCATGCCATTAGGACAAATGGAACGGTAGCCGAAAACCCCATTTTTGGATTCCGTGCTGCGGCCCCTGCCCTGCTCTGCAATGACAGTTATCAGCAGGAAAAGTTCATAAAATGGGATCCCAAAAAGATGCAAATTATTTAATATTAAAATCAAGTAAAATGAAAAAAGCAATACTCAGTTTATTCGTTGCGGCTGCTTTTGTAAGCTGCAAAAATTCCGAAGCAGAAAAAGTGGTGGAGGAAAATACAGAAAATCCAGAAGTTTCTTCAGAAGCAAGTGAAGACGAATGGCAATATTTATTTGACGGAAACGGAACCGAAGGCTGGAGAATGTACAATGGTGATGAACTTTCTGATGCATGGATAGTAGAAGACGGTACTTTAAAATCTCTTGGTACAGGAGGTGACATAGGCGGTGATATCGTATATGGTGATGAAGAATTTGCAGAATTTGAACTGCAGCTGGATTGGAAAATTGCTGAAGGAGGTAACAGCGGTATCTTCTACCATGTGGTTGAAGATGAAAAATATGATGCTCCGTATTATACTGCTCCAGAATATCAAATTATCGATCAAGAAGGTTTTCCTCAAAAACTGGAAGCCTGGCAATCAATTGGTGCAGATTACGGCATGTACAATCCCAATTATGAAGGTGCCCTAAAAGAAGTGGGAGAATGGAATACCAGCAGGATCGTCTTTACAAATGATAAAGTGACGTACTGGCTGAATGGCCAAAAAACGGTCGAGTTTGATCCGTGGTCCGAGGATTGGAAAAAAAGGAAAAATGAAGGGAAATGGAGTGAATTTGAAGATTACGGAGAAGCCCGTTCCGGACTTATAGGTCTTCAGGATCACGGAAGTTACACCTGGTTTAAAAACATTAAAATCAGAAAGTTATGAGAAAAATGACATTTTTAACGCTCTTGTTGGCCACACTTATCTTCACGGGTTGTAAATCTTCAGATTCTGTTGAACTTTTCAATGGAGAAGATCTAACAGGATGGCAGGTACATGGTACCGAAAAATGGTATGTAGAAGATGATCTTTTAGTGGCAGAAAGCGGACCTGATGAACAATATGGATATTTGGCTACCGTTGACGATTACAAGGATTTTGAACTGGAATTGGAATTTCTGCAGGAAGCTGACGGAAATAGCGGAGTTTTCTTTCGATCTGGCCTGGAAGGAACCAAGATCTCCGGTTGGCAGGTAGAAGTCGCGCCTACTAACCTACACACGGGCGGCGTCTATGAATCCTACGGAAGAGGCTGGCTCATTAAACCTGATCCCGAAAAAGAAGATATCTTAAATTACGGAGAATGGAATAAAATGAGGATCAAAGTCGTAGGAGATCAGGTAACTACCTGGCTAAACGGTGTGGAAATGATCTCTTATAATGATGAGAAGATTGGTCAAGCTAACGGAAAGATTGCGCTCCAAATCCATGATGGCGGCGGAATAAAAGTTTACTGGCGTAATATAAAGCTTCGGGAAATCTAAACAGTTTGGACAGTTACATGATCAAAATGTGCAAGCTTTAGATAAAATAGTATTAACCCTAAAGTGGATTTTTGTTTTATCATAGCCCAGGTTTGTATTTATCAACTTTAGTATTGAACATACTACCTATAAAAACTAATTATGAAAAGAAGAAATCTCTTAAAAGTACTGGGGTTATCTGCAGTGGGAGTGGCAACAGTGCCTCTATGGATGGATTCCTGGTCCACAGATGATCTACCCGCAGATACTTCCGAAATAAACGATGAGCAGAAATTAGTTCTTGCAGAACTGGTAGATACCTATATTCCCGCAGGAGAGATTCCCGGGGCAAAAGAGCTTGAGGTTGACCGTTTCATTATAGCAATGGTGGACGGATGTTTTCAGAAAGATATACAAAAGGAGTTCTTGGCCGGTTTTAATGAACTGGAGAAAGTTTCAAAGGAAAATTTCGAAAAACCTTTTACAGAACTTTCAGAAAAACAAAAGATAAAGGTGATTACTATCCTGGAATCTGCTGAAAAAAATCCTGAAAAAAAGATCAATTTTGTCTCTTTTATAAAAGACCTAACAGTCACAGGGTACATGAGTTCCCAATACATCCTGGAGAATCATTTGGGGTATGAATTTATTCCGGGACGCTTCAATGGAAGCTTTCCTGTTGAAAAAACTGTTTACACTAACGCATAATCATGGCATATTACAACATAGACGCAAAGGCAAAACAAACTTATGATGCTATTGTCGTAGGATCGGGGATTAGTGGTGGATGGGCCGCCAAAGAATTTACAGAAAAAGGCCTTAAAACCCTGGTTCTTGAAAGAGGGAAAAATGTAGAGCATATTAAAGATTATCCAACTACGCACATGCGTCCTTGGGAAATGCCATATCGCGGCAGACTTCCCCTGGAGGTAATCGAAGAGAATCCAATCGTAAGTAAGTGTTACGCTTTTAAAGACGACGCAGATCATTTCTTCGTAAAAGATAAAGAACATCCCTACGTACAGGAAAAACCTTTTGACTGGATCAAAGGATACCAGGTTGGAGGTAAATCTTTGCTGTGGGCGCGACAGGTGCAACGCTGGAGTGATTTTGACTTTGAAGGTCCTGCCAGGGATGGCTTTGCCGTTGACTGGCCAATTCGCTACAAGGATCTTGCTCCCTGGTACAGCTACGTTGAAAAATTTGCAGGTGTATCGGGAAATAAGGATGGCCTTCCAGAGCTACCTGACGGAGAGTTTTTACGCCCCTACGAATTGACAAAAGTAGAAAGCCACTTTAGAGATAAGGTAGCTGAAAAGTATAATGACCGGCATGTAATCATTGCCCGTTGTGCCCATCTTTCTGAACAGAAATCTATTTTCACAGAACAAGGCAGAACCCAGTGCCAAAATAGAGTGGTTTGCCAGCGAGGATGTCCTTACGGAGGGTATTTTAGCAGTAACTCATCTACAATTCCATGGGCACAAAGAACTGGGAATTTAACGCTTCAGCCAGATTCAGTAGTGGAATCATTGATTTATGATGAACAAAAAGAAAAAGTGACAGGAGTTCGTGTCATTGATGCAAAAACAAAAGAAACTACAGAGTATTACGCAAAAGTCATTTTTGTAAATGCATCTGCCGCTAACACTAATTTGATCCTGCTGAATTCTAAATCAAAACGTTTTCCAAATGGATTAGGGAATGACAATGGATTACTTGGAAAGTATATGGCGTTTCATAATTACAGGGCACGCGTACAGGCAGAATACGATGGATACCTGGATTATACCACCGACGGAAACCGGCCAACAAGCGGGTATATACCTCGTTTTAGAAACCTTAGAAAGCAGGAAACCAACTTTTTACGTGGATATGCTGCAGGTGTAGGGGCACATCGAAGCACCGTATCTAATACCGAAGGAATAGGTTCAACCTTAAAGGAGAACCTGCTTAATCCTAAGTTAGGTCCCTGGAGAGTAGGAAGTCATATGATGGGAGAGACAATTCCAAAGGAAAGCAATTACGTGAACCTTAGTACATCCAGAAAAGACGAATGGGGAATGCCGTTATTGAACTTTTCGGTGGATTACGACGATAATGATGAAAAAATGATTCAGGATTATTTTGAACAAATAACTGAAATGTTCGAAAGCGCAGGATTTACAAATATCCAAACCAGCGACAGCCACCAGGCTCCGGGTCTTGACATTCACGAAATGGGCGGCGTTCGCATGGGAAAAGATCCCAAAACTTCCCTTTTAAACGAATGGAACCAGATGCACCATGCGAAAAATGTATTTGTGACAGATGGTGCCTGCATGACCTCAACGGGTACGCAGAATCCTTCTTTAACCTACATGGCACTCACTGCACGGGCGGTAGACCACGCGGTGAAGGAAATGAAGAAAGGAAACCTAAGTTAAACCAACCAAAAACCTGATATGAAAAAAATTTATTTACTATTCGCGCTGGTATTCACTTTGCAACCGGTTTTAGCGCAAAACAACTCAATCAATAAAGATCTGGACTGGAAACTTGGTGTACAAGCTTATTCCTTTAAGAATTTCACCTTTTCCGAGGCTTTAGATAAAATAAAGAGCATGGATCTGGAATACGTGGAAGCTTACCCGGGACAAAGCATTGGAAACAATATCGAAGGCACGATGCATTACGAAATGGATGCCAATAGACGCCAGCAGGTTAAACAGTTATTAAAATCTAATGGAATAGAAATCGTAGCCTATGGCGTCGTTTCAGGAAAGAATGAACAGGACTGGCGCAATATTTTCGGGTTTGCACAAGACATGGGGATCAAAATCATTAATTCTGAACCCGCTCCGGCATCTTTGGATATGGTGAACAGGTTAGCAGGTGAATATGATGTAACCGTAGCACTTCACAATCATCCCAAACCAAGTACTTACTGGAATCCCGACACCGTCCTGGATGCTGTAAAAGGTAGAGAAAATATTAAAGCCTGCGCAGATGTAGGTCACTGGGTACGCTCTGGAATGAATCCTGTGGAGAATCTTAAAAAATTGGAAGGCCATATCGCCAGTCTTCACTTTAAGGATCTTAACGAGAAAAGCAGCGAAGCCCATGATGTGCCCTGGGGAACAGGAATTAGCAATGTAGATGCTATGGTACAGGAATTAAAGCGCCAGAAGTTTGAAGGCGTAATCTCTGCAGAATATGAATACAACTGGGACAATTCCCTTCCGGAAATAGAGAAAAGTGTAAAATACTTCAAAAAGATAGCTGAATAAATAATTCAGAAATATAAGAAATAGGAAATAAAAATCCGGAGCGATGAAACTCCGGATTTTTTGTTCAACTATTTTTTCTTTCAGCAAAAAGCTCCTAAAATGCCATTTTTGCCACCTTAGTTGCTCAGATATTTTTTTTAAATACCCTTTTTATGAGATTCAAAAGCTTTTCTCACGCTTCCGTGCTCCTGTAGAAGGCGCTGAGCTTCCTCCTCCCCTACTTTTAGCTCTTCCATGATCATTTTGACGCCACGTTGCACCAGCTTCTTATTAGAGAGTTGCATATCGACCATTTTATTGCCTTTTACCCGGCCCATCTTGATCATGGCACTTGTAGAAATCATGTTCAAAACCAGTTTTTGGGCTGTTCCCGCTTTCATGCGTGTGCTACCGGTCACAAATTCAGGGCCTACCACGCATTCTATGGGATATTCTGCTTCCGCAGCTAAGGGGCTGCCTTCGTTACACGTAATGCAGCCCGTAGCAATACCTTCTTTTCTGGCCTTTTTCACACCTCCTATCACGTAAGGCGTCGTTCCAGAAGCAGCAATTCCCACCAGCACATCTTTTTCACTAATGTAGAATTCCTGAAGGTCCTTCCAGGCTTGCTCTGTATCATCTTCAGCATTCTCGACGGCATTTCTAAGCGCAGTGTCTCCACCTGCAATCAACCCTATCACCCAATCTCCGGAAACTCCGAAAGTAGGTGGAATTTCAGAAGCATCCAGAACACCAAGGCGGCCGCTGGTGCCTGCACCAATATAGAAGAGCCTTCCCCCCTGCTTCATTCGCTCCACGATCACGTCCACAAGTTTTTCAATTTCCGGAATTTTCTTCTCAATGGTCTTAGGAACACTTTGATCCTCCTTGTTCATATTGGTGATCAGTTCCCGGCTACTCATTTTTTCTAAATGATCGTAGTTTGAAGAACGCTCTGTTGTCTGTTTATTTTCCATAGATATTTTTAAATCTTCTTATTCTAAAGCCGGCGTAAAATTAGAAAAGATTCCCGGAATGGCCTTTTCAGAACCCCAGTCTACACCAGGTGTTCTGAAGAAATTGATATCCAAAGCCCTTAACAAATCCCCATGGGCACCCAGTCTTTCCTTAAACGATTCAAAATCTCTTTTTTCACCTGCGGTCCAGCCAATTTCTGCCGCAGCTATTGTACGAGGCCAAAAACGGTCATCCATCATCTCATCTGTAAGTACAAATTCACTCCACACAGGAGCCTCTATTCCAATCACATTGGGGTTACCATTATTAAAACTGTAGGTGTCTTCAAGACTTACCCCATCCTTTTTACACCAGTTGTTTGTGTTTTCCTGCCCCGGGATGTTAGCATGATCAAAATAATATTGGGAGCATAACGAATGGATTACTTTATTTCCTTCAACCACAGGATCCACTTTACCATGCCACTGCTGACTGATAAGACTTGAACTCACCTCGGCTTTTGTCACTTCTTCCCATCCAATGCTTATCTTCCCATAAGTTTGCACAATGGAATCTGCTTTTACAACAAATTCCTCATATCGTGGATCTTCAATCTCATCTCCACCTATATGTATCCAGGGTCCTTTGGTGATATTTGACATTTCTCCAATCACATCGCTCACAAAATCATAAATTTCAGGATTTTCAAGACAGAATTTACTCCAGCCCACGTTGTATTCTTCATACAACTCTGGTGGTGTAACGCGCTGCGGACTTAAATTTGAAAATCCCTCACAATTAAGTTCTGGATAAGAAACAAGCGCGGCGTAAATATGTCCCGGCATGTCTATTTCAGGAATTATGATGATATTTCTCGCCAGCGCATAATCCTGAAGCTCTTTATACTCTTCCTGCGTAAGGAATCCTCCACGTCCTCTTCTCACAGATCCTTTACCGCCCACTTCTGTTAATTTTGGCCAACCCTTAATTTCTATTCTCCAGCCTTGATCATCTGTCAGGTGTAAATGTAGACGGTTCATTTTATAAAGCGCCATCCTGTCTACGTGACGCTTTAGATAATCTAAGCCAAAGAAACTTCGGGCAACATCCACCATCGTTCCTCTCCAGGAATATTCCGGTTGATCTTTAATAGAGGTTTGACGTAAGACTACCTGGCCTTCAAGTTCCTGGTTTTCTATCTCAGAAGGGAACATTTGACGTAAGGTTTGAATTCCGTAGAATAACCCGGCTTCTGTTGCCGCTTTTAAAGAAACTCCAGAGTCGGTGATTTCAAGTAGGTAACCTTCCTCTCCTGTCTCTCCTTCCAAACCTGAATCCATGCTAATGTTCCAGTTACCACAATCTTCTCCTGTTGTGGTTGAAGATTGTAAACCTGCTGCCGTTAAAAGCTGTTGCAGCCATTTCACAGATTTTTCGCTTCCCGCAGTGTAACAAATCACATTCTCTCGCGGTAGCGTATAGGAATTTTCACCCCATTCTACAGCTTGCGGCAAGGGTATAATTGCCGGTATTTCTACCTCTGCTGCTACTGTCACCACAGGTTCTTCTTGAGATTTTTGAGAGCCTGAACATGACGTCAAGAACAGGAATCCCACCACAAAGGCCGAGGAAATTTTAAGGAACGGTAATTTCATAAAATGCAGATTTATTCTGAAAAAGCTTAATATATAAGCTTTTTCGGGTTAATTACTTAGTGTTATTTAGATTCGTACCGATTATCTATTTCGACTTCGGCAACATCTTTTATCAGCTCTCCCACTTTTTGTGAAACAGCTTTAAAGAATTTCTCTCCTTTTTCGGGCGTTGCTTTGTAAGGGTTTCCTATGCCGGTATCTTCACTTACCATAGACCATTGTCTTTCGGCCCAGGCCCAGCCTTCTCTTATTCCGGCGATCCTGGATTTATTTTCCCTGCCTGAACCGGCCTGCCCAAGCGGAAGAACAAGATCTGGATGCAAGTGCATCATAAGGCTGGTTTCCATTTCATCTGCATGGTCACCTTTCTCTTCAAAAAAGGCATTTTTGTCTACCGTTTGGAAAAAATTGGTCATCACTAACAGCATTTTTGGATACTTCAATCCCAGCTCCCTTAAAAGAGGCTTGAAGTTATTGCCGCCGTGACCATTTAATACTATTAATTTATAGATGCCCTGCCGGTTCAAAACTTCAATAATATCTGACAGGATTGCTAGCTGCGTGCTTGGATAAAGGTTAATATCAAGTTGTATATCTGCCTGCCCAGTATTTACTCCAAAAGGGATGTTTGGAAGCACTTTTACCTTTGCACCGGCTTTCCATGCCTGTTTTCCTGCTTCCGCAGCAATAGCTTCTATCTGGTAATTATCTGTAGCGTATGGAAGATGATAATTATGAGCTTCGGTTGCTCCCCAGGGTAAAACAACTACTTCAGTTTTCTCTTCTTTTACGTCTTTCCATGATGATTCAGCTAATAAATAGGGTCTCATGCTTTTCTAATTTTATGCCCTGCAACAGCGTAATAAAGGATGAACAAATAAAGCGGAACGGCCACCCAATATGCACCTTGTTTGTTGAAAACTTCTGCCAAACCTCCATAAGCAAGTGGGATAATTGCTCCTCCGGCAATTCCCATCACGAGTAAGGAGGAAACAGCTTTTGTAAGCTTCCCAACATCAGCCAGAGCTAATGGCCATATCGCGGGCCACATGAGAGAATTTGCTAATCCCAATAGAGCGATAAAAGCTACAGACAAAAAGCCTGAGGTGAAAATAGCTCCAACTGTAAACACCACTCCCAAAATAGCACACACTTTTAAGGCGTTTTCCTGCTTGATATACTTCGGAATAGCCACGATCCCTATCAAATAACCTATAATCATTGCTGCCATGGTGCCCGTAGTAAAACCTTTTGCTGTCTCAAAATCGAATCCCTGAAAAATTCCATAGTCAATGATGGTATCAACAGCAATCACTTCCACTCCCACGTAGATGAACAACGTCACCACACCCAGAATGGCGTGTGGGTAATCTGAAATCTTTTTCGCTCCTTTTTGTACAGCACTTGAATCCTCTTCATCTTCGGCCTCTACTTCGGGAAGGCTGGACTTATAGACCCACAGCGCCAAAGAAATAAGCACTACAATTATCCCGATGTATGGCGGAATTACTCTTAGCGCCATCTCATTAAGAGCGGCTTCATTAGTGGTTCCCGTAAGTTCTTCTGCCTTGTCTAACTGAAGAAAGAATCCAATTAAAATAGGAGCCGCCGCACCTGCAAGTTTATTGCAGATTCCCATGATGCTTATACGTTTTGCCGCACTCTCTGCCGGCCCAACTATAGTAACATAAGGATTAACTGCGGTTTGAAGGATGGCCAATCCACCACCCATGACAAACAACCCAAGGAGAAAAATCAGGTATGTACGGTTTATTGCTGCAGGGATGAAAAGCAGTGCTCCCACAGCCATTACTCCCAAAGCGACCGACATTCCTTTTTTAAACCCGAAATGATTTAATGTCCTCGTAGAAATAGGCGCCATCACCACATAAGCGATATAGAAGGCAAAAGTGACAAAATAAGACTGGAAAGTAGTGAGTTCACAGGCAATCTTGAGATATGGAATCAATAGGGCGTTAAGCCAGGTGACGAATCCGAAGATGAAAAATAATGCTCCAATGATAATTATGGAGCGATTGGTATTGGCAGAACCTTGTGAATTATCTGCTTCTTTTGCTACTGAATTTGCCATACTTTTAGGAGTGGATTTCTAGGATATAAAATTTTTATTATGTGCTTTTTTTGCTGAACGCTTTTCTTCGGAAAACTCTGAAACTATAAGCGCCGCAGAACCAAGGATTGCAATATTTGACACTTCTGAAGGTTTTATTACCAGCTTTTCCAGCACCTTCTTAAACGGAAAATTTTGCAGGTTCTCTCTAAGTCCTGCTTCAAAAAATGAATAAGATTTGCTTACTGAGCCTCCAAGGAAAATAGCTTCGGGAGAGAGGATGTACATAATATGTTTGATCGCGTTGCCAAGGTGATTCCCATACTCCTTCAAAGCTTCCAGAGCTTCTTTTTCACCCATCTGCGCTCGCTCATATATCTTTTTTCCTGAAATGTTATATTCATTCATAAAGAATTTCCCGCTGCAATAGTCCTCAATAGTCTTGTCCAGGTATAGAATGCTTCCCAATTCACCTGCACTCGAGAGGTTACCCGAGTAGAGTTTATGATCTATAATAATTCCTGTTCCCAGTCCAGTACCCATAGTAACACCTACCATATTCCGAAATGTCTTACCCTGGCCAAATGTTTTTTCTCCCAGTGCAAATACATTCGCGTCATTGGTAATTCGCACTGGTTTTTGAAAATGCTGTTCTAAATGTCTTTTTAGATATACTTCTTTCCAGGAAGCTATATTTAAAAGATCATAGATAATCCCTTTTTCCTCATCTACCAAACCCGGTACTCCAATACCAATACCGGCAAAATCACTACCGCCAATAGCTTCTATTCCTTCAATAAGGTTCTGGATAATATCTTCTTTCCCGGCACCGGCTAAAGTGGGAAATTGATGCTCCCTTTGTACGATTCCCGACTGCACCACTCCTACGTGGATTTTTGTTGCTCCTATATCAACACCTATTGTTCTATCACTCATTACTTCATAAGTATGAAAACTTTCTCCTTTCACATTTCAGAAAGTTTTAATAACTAATCTTTTTAAAAATTAAGAAAGACACACCTACAAAGTATGCTGTTTTTTTTATAATAAACAAATACTTTTATAATATTTTCAATAAAGTGCAATTTTATCTGAAGAAGCTCCGTCTGTTTCTAAACTTCAGCTAACAGTGCGCTACAATTTTTCTTTGAAGACTTCTAAATAAACTATATTTGCCTGCATAATTTAAGTTGGTTATCTTTTATAGCCAGCTATGAAAAAGACACATGAAGCACATTCGTAATTTTTGCATTATTGCACATATCGACCACGGTAAAAGCACTTTAGCCGATAGGCTTCTTGATTTTACCGGTTCTGTCACAGATCGTGAAAAACAGGAACAACTACTTGATAGTATGGACCTGGAGCGTGAGCGAGGGATTACCATTAAGAGTCATGCGATCCAAATGGATTATGAATATAAAGGAGAACAATTTACTCTAAACCTCATCGATACCCCGGGCCATGTAGATTTTTCATACGAAGTCTCACGTTCTATTGCTGCATGTGAAGGTGCTTTGCTGGTCGTGGATGCCGCACAAAGTATACAGGCACAAACAATATCAAATTTATATCTTGCTCTGGAAAATGATCTGGAAATCATTCCAGTGCTCAACAAGGTAGATCTTCCTAGTGCAAATCCAGAAGTAGTGACAGATGATATTGTAGACCTTTTAGGTTGTGATCCGTCTGAGGTAATTCCTGCAAGTGCTAAAACGGGCATTGGAATTGAGGAGATCCTGGCTGCCATTATTGAACGAATTCCACCTCCTTCAGGAAAAGTCGACGCACCTCTTCGCGCCTTAATCTTTGATTCGGTTTATAATCCTTTTAGAGGAGTTGAGACTTATTTCAGAGTTATTAACGGAACAATTAAAAAAGGACAGAATATAAAATTCGTAGCAACAAACAAGAATTATTCTGCAGATGAAGTAGGAACTTTAAGGCTGAAACAATTTCCAAGACAGGAAATAAAGACAGGAGATGTAGGCTATTTAATTACGGGTATAAAAGAAGCCAAAGAGGTTAAAGTAGGAGATACGATCACAGATGCAAAAAATCCTACTACAGAAGCCGTTCCCGGCTTTGAAGATGTGAAGCCAATGGTATTCGCAGGAATTTATCCTGTTGATACCGAAGATTACGAAGAACTTCGAGCTTCTATGGAGAAACTTCAGCTAAACGATGCATCGCTGGTGTTTACTCCCGAAAGTTCGGCCGCACTGGGTTTTGGTTTCCGTTGTGGATTCCTTGGAATGCTGCACCTGGAGATCATTCAGGAGCGACTGGAAAGAGAATTTGATATGACGGTTATAACAACCGTACCAAACGTTTCTTACCACGCCTACACGCATAAGCATCCGGAAGATATAATCCTTGTAAATAATCCTTCAGACCTTCCCGAGCCTTCGAGCCTTGCGAAAGTAGAAGAACCATATATTAAAGCTACAATTATTACGAAAGCAGATTTTGTTGGCCCGGTAATGTCTTTATGTATTGAAAAGCGTGGCGAGATCACTAATCAAACCTACCTTACTACCGAGCGCGTAGAATTGTCTTTTGATATGCCCCTGGCAGAAATCGTTTTTGACTTCTATGATCGTTTGAAAACGGTATCGAAAGGCTATGCATCCTTTGATTATTCCCCTATTGGAATGCGCCAGTCAAAACTCGTAAAAGTAGATGTTCTACTGAACGGTAACGGCGTTGATGCACTTTCGGCTTTACTACATGTA
Source organism: Salinimicrobium maris (assembly GCF_049680855.1). Taxonomy (NCBI): domain Bacteria; kingdom Pseudomonadati; phylum Bacteroidota; class Flavobacteriia; order Flavobacteriales; family Flavobacteriaceae; genus Salinimicrobium; species Salinimicrobium maris. The sequence goes on from NZ_JBMPGS010000001.1 coordinate 429,805, forward strand.
GACAATGCCTATGACATAGGTAAAAAGATGTGTGAGAAGTTAAAGGAACTTATCCCGAGACAGCAGTTTGATATTCCTATCCAGGCGGCGATTGGAGCAAAAATTATTGCCCGTGAAACTGTAAAGGCACTTAGAAAAGATGTTACCGCCAAATGTTACGGAGGAGACATTTCCCGTAAAAGAAAACTTTTAGAAAAGCAGAAGAAAGGTAAGAAAAGAATGCGCCAGGTAGGAAATGTGGAAATTCCACAGGAAGCTTTTATGGCTGTTTTGAAGTTAAATGATTAAGGAGTTTTGAGTTCGGAGTTCGGAGAAGTAAAAGGTTATTTTTCAAGATAATTTTTTAAACCTGAGATCATCTTGGAAATTTCAACCAAATTTGCTCTCATTTCTGTCTGTTGAATGGAGGTAATGAATAATTGCTTTTCTGCAATTGTTATACATACCACACATTCCCTTAAGGAACCTGAAGCTATTCCCAAATATCTTGAAAATTCTCTTTTTGAACCTGCCGAACCCTCAGCAATATTTAACGAGATCGAAACCGCAGCTCTTCTAAACTGCGATATTAGCCCATAGGTCTCTTCCTTTGGAAATTCCCGGGTCACTCTATAAACTAGGTCTGTAAAAATTAGAGACTTCTTATACACTTCTAAATCTTCAAAATTGAAATTCATAGAAGTTCAGATAGGTTTATTAAATTGAAAAACTGAGAATTCGTGTCATATTTCTGCCTTGTCCTGAACTTTTTTACCTTTGTCAAGACCATCGGAAATACTCCGAACCACGAACTCAGTAACTAATTTTCTACAAATGGCCGGACATAGTAAATGGGCAAACATAAAACATCGCAAAGGAGCACAGGATAAAAAGCGTGCAAAACAGTTCACCAGGGCGATCAAGGAGATAAGTGTGGCAGTAAAAGAAGGAGGAGGACCAGACCCGGAAACAAATCCGGCGCTGCGTAATGCTGTATCTAATGCCAAAGGGGTAAATATGCCCAAGGACACCATTGAACGCGCTATAAAGAAAGCAAGTGGGGCAGAGGCCGACAATTATGAAGCTGTCACCTTTGAAGGTTATGGACCCCATGGTATTGCGATCTTTGTGGAATGCACTACAGATAATACCAATAGAACAGTGGCTTCTGTAAGATCTATTTTTTCAAAGAATGGCGGCAGTCTTGGCACCAATGGTTCTCTGGAATTTTTATTTGATAAAAAAGGAGTTTTTGTCATCGAAAAAGAAAACATTCAAATGAATATGGAAGAATTTGAACTGGAACTAATTGAAGGAGGTGCCACAAGTATAGAAAAAGAAGATGATTTCATTACCGTCTACACAGAGTTCACTGATTTTGGTTTGATGAATTCCAAACTAGAGGAAATGGGAATTGAAACCAAAAATTCTGAAGTTCAACGTATCCCTTTAAACACGCTTGAACTTCCTGTTGAGAACGCAAAACAAATCATTGATCTTGTGGAGAAATTTGAAGATGATGATGATGTTCAGAATGTATATCACAACATGGAAATCACAGATGAACTAGTGGAAGAGATTGAAAAAGATTAAATTCTATTGTTCATTTTCATCCAGTTCTTCTACTGTTTCCTCATAGTCTTCTTCCTCATCCATCGCTTCTTCTTTTTGGATCTTTTTCCCCAAATACACCAGCTTAGAACCTTCGTGTATTTCCACTTCAGAACTGTGGGAAGGAATAATACTCAATGCTCCTGAAGGTCTTTTAACAAACAAAGGAATGATTTCTGGATGAGTTTTTGATATTTCAATCAAGCCGCTGTAGTGAGTTTTACTGTTAAGCGGGATTTCATGAATAGTAGGATATTTTCGAGAAACTTCGGTTAATTTGATGTAATCATCTGTGTGTGAAAAAAGCCCTTCTGAAGGATTCTTTTCAGGATTATTCATTTCATCTGAAGAAACCACTCTAAAAGAACCATTTTCACCAAACTGCTTCGTAAATTTTGTAATCGCTGTTTTGTTGATGTCGCTGTTTGGAGTCATGGCCATGAGATAACCTACATCATTCAACTCAATATTGTTCATAAGATCATCTGCATAAACACTACCTTCGATTGCCTCCAATCCCAGGCCTTTGGCCTTTCGTATGTTATCTGCATTATTATCTACTAAAACCACATGCCTGTCATTGTCCTGGAGATATTTTCCTATCAGCCTTGAGATAGAGGAAGCTCCAATAATGAGAATTCCTTCAGCATCTTTTATAAATACACCTACGAGTTTTGCAAAAAGTCTTGCTGTTGTTGCATTCAAGAGCACAGAAAGAAGTACAATCATAAATACCAGCGGCGTGATATATTCGGCACCTTCTACACCTTCCCTGGCTAGTCTAAGTCCAAAAAGAGAAGCAATACCTGCTGCAACTATACCTCTTGGTCCCACCCAACTGATAAATGCAATTTCATTAACTTTTAGGCCTGAACCCAGGGAGCTTAAAATAACTCCGAGGGGTCTAATCACAAGCACTACCACTCCAAATAAAATTAAAGCTTTCCAGTTAAAAATGAGCATTAACTCCTCCACTTTAATATTTGCCGATAAAAGAATGAAAAGTATGGAAATCAATAATACACTCAGAGATTCTTTAAAATATAGAAGTTCTTTAATATTTGGTAGTTTTTGGTTACCCATTACCATTCCCATGACCACTACGGCCAGAAGTCCGCTTTCATGCGCAAACATATCTGCCAGTACAAAGACTCCTAGAACAGTAGCCAAAGTAAAAACATTGAGCAGATAATGAGGGATGACCTGCTTTTTAATAAGAAATGCAAGAAAATGGGCAAAAGTAAATCCAAAAGTAAATCCAAATAGCAGGATTTTTCCGAATTCCATCAATGCTGTCTGAGTGAAATCCTGTCCTCCTTCGACACGAATAAATTCAAACATTAAAACAGCAATTAAAGCGCCAATTGGATCTATAAGAATTCCCTCCCACTTAAGAATGGAAGACACATGTTTTTTAAGAGGAATATTACGCAGTATAGGTGCAATCACCGTGGGACCTGTCACAATAATGAGTGAAGAGAACAAGAAGGAGATTTGCCAGGAAAAGCCATAAATAAAATGTGCGGCCAGTCCTGCACCTATAAAGGTAACTATCACGCCCACACTAATGAGCTTTACAATTACAGGTCCAATATTTCCTACTTCACTTCTTCGAAGGGTAAGTCCGCCCTCAAATAAAATGATCGAAATCGCCAGGGAGACAAAATAGAACAGGCTTTCACCCGGAAAGACGCCCTCCTCTCCATTCCAGATAGGTTCAAGCCATTTCGTTCCATCTTCAGAAATTAAAGTAGAAACTGGTCCTACAAAAAGGCCTATTAAAATAAGGGGCAAAATTGCCGGGATCTTCAATCTCCAGGCCACCCATTGTGCAAGTATTCCAAGTATTACGAGTCCTGCTAATTCTAACATTAAGGAAAATTTGTGCTATAGTAATAAAAACTTCAGAAAGTTACCCATTTTCCCAAATAAAATGGCATTATCTTAAGATAAAGAAGCTCTTAAAACCCTCAGGAAGGGTAAAACATTAAAACTTTATTAAATAAAAATCGTAAGACGCTACTGCGGAAACACCAGTATCTTTGTGTTCTTACTAAGATATTCTTCAATTTTTTGAGGAATAATATCTAAACTTGGCTGATAGGCAGCCGCATTTTTTCGTGCGCTGATGAAAATTACAAGATCTTCAGGCCCTACATTTTTCCATATATCCAAAAAATCACCCCAGATTGACAGCACATTAAATTGAAAAGGTGCTTTTATCTTTAGTTTCTGAACCAGTATTTCAATAGCATTTTTAGATTCCGCAGTACAATTCACCACAATTTCTACACTTAATTCCTCCGCCATTCGAATTACTTTTTTCACCCACAATTCAAAACCTTCCATTTTTTCTGAATGTGGTGGCGCAGCTAATACTATTTTTGGATGTGTAGCCCAGGGTTTATTTGATTCGCATAAAAAGATGGTTTTTGATGTTTGTTCGATGATCTGGGACATTTTTTCCCCTATGACCTCATTTTTTCCTGAACTCCTGGGCCATCCCATTACAATTAAATCTGCAATTAATTCTTTGGATTTTCGGGAAATGCCGCTGGCAATATCTGTATCAATGGTAGCAGTAATTTCAACTGCGGTTTCTGTTGCCGAAGCTTGTTTTACAAATTCATCTAGCCTGTCTTTTGCCTGAACAATATTTATTTCTGCCTGTTCATCATTGGGTACCACAGAAACAATGGAAATAGGATTCGTTGAATTTTTATCTCTAATAAGAATGGCAAATTCCAGAAGTTTATCAAGGTTTGTAATGTTGGCCAGGGGAAGAAGGATATTCTCCATTTTGTAATTTTCAGAATTTTTTACTTCTTGGGGATTAACTGCTTTGGTTTCAGCAAGCATTTGTTTTGCAGCATTTTCAGTAGCAAGAGTGGCTACAATAGATGTTACTAAAATTAATATGATCGTCCCGTTAAGAATATTTTCATCAATAATTCCTTCACTGTAACCAATCAGAATAACTGCAAGAGTTGCTGCAGCATGACCACTACTCAGTCCAAAAATTACCTTGCGCTGTATAGCTGTATATTTAAACAGCTTTTGGGTAAAAAAAGAAGCTAACCATTTTCCCAAAATAGCTACAATAGATAAGGTCACAGCCACCACAATTGCGTTGTACCCGCTAAAGATTACACTTACATCCACCAGCATCCCTACACTAATCAGGAAAAATGGAATGAAAAGCGAATTTCCCATAAATTCTATTCTGTTCATAAGTGCGGAGGAATGCGGAATCAATCTGTTTAGCGCCAGCCCGGCGAGAAACGCTCCTATGATATCTTCCACAACCGCCAGTTCTGCCAAAAAAGCGGAAAGAAAAACCACGGTCAAAACAAAAATGTAATGGGAATGTTTTTCCTTTTCCATGCTGGTAAAGAACCATTTAGCGATTTTTGGAACCAGCAGGAACATGATCGCACAAAAAATGGTCAAAGATATGATCAAGCGCAGCCAGAAATTGGACGTGAGGCCACCTTCCTGAACATTACCCATAATCACTGCCAGGATGAGCAATACAGCCGTGTCAGTTAAAATAGTTCCTCCTACGGTGATCGCTACTGCTTCATTTTTAGAAACACCAGTTTTACTTACTATTGGGTAAGACAGAAGTGTATGAGTGGCAAACATACTTGCTGTTAAAAAACTCGCATTAAAATCATATTTCAGGAGGTAGAAACAAACGGGAAAACCAATAGCAAGAGGCAGTGAAAAAGTGAGAAATCCAAAGAGAAAACTTTTATTTCTATTCACTTTGAATTGATTCATATCCAGTTCAAGGCCTGCAATAAACATTATGTATAATAAACCTATTTTGGAAAAGAGATCTATGGCCGAATTCTGTTCCAAAAGACCGGCACCAAAAGGACCAATTATAATTCCCGAAACAATCAAGACGATAATCCCCGGAATATTCACTCTTCTTAGAAGCACGGGAGAAACAAGTATGATGATAAGAATAAGTGCAAAAACGAGCACCGGGTTGCTAAGGGGCAACTCAAATTCATGACTCAAAATATCCAGAAATTCCTTCATTTTTCATGTACCTGCTAAAACAGGATCTTACCTAAATATGATATAGTCCTCAAATTCTAAAATATCCTCAAAATACCATTCATGGTAGCTAAGGGTGTAACAAATATGGAGGATTAAATTCATCAAAAAAGTTAAATTTTAATTATAATAACATAATTTTAAAAGCATCCTTGTATTTTGCAAATCATTGGTTTTCACCTTAGAAACTGCTGCTTATGGAAGAATTCAATATTTTAAACCTTCTTATAATTCTGTTAGCTGCATGGCTGGGAGGATCTCTTTCAAAAAAGTTGGGTTATCCTGCCATTTTAGGGGAACTAATTATCGGGATCATTCTTGGACCCGCTTTAATTGGACTCGTAGAGAGTTCCGAAATGCTTGATGTTCTTGCAGAAGTGGGCATAATTCTGCTCATGGTCTACATTGGAATTGAAATTAATTTTCGCGATCTGGGAAAAGCCTCGTGGCCGGGCTTATTGGCTGCTGCCGGAGGTTTCATTGTACCTTTCGCTTTAGGATATTACACGATCATTTTCTTTGGTGGTACCAATATGGCTGCCGTTTTTGTGGCAATTGCCGTGGGAGTCACGTCACTTGCAACAAAAAGCCGTATTCTCGTTGATCTAAAACTCCTCAATACCCGTATTGCCTACGTATTAATGGCCGGTGCATTGATATCTGACACGCTTGCTCTAATTATTTTCGCCGGAATAGTAAGTTTTGTGGACGCCGGAAATATTGACACTCTGGGCTTGCTATGGGTAGCCGGTAAAGCTATTCTCTTCTTTGCCCTAACGGCATTAGCCGGAATTTATCTTTTACCTGTCTTAGGAAAATATCTCTCAAAAACAGGTAATAAAAGCCGAACTCTTCATTTTACCCTTATTCTCATAATCGTCTTTGCCTTTGCAGAACTAGCAGAAATTGCCGGTCTTCACAGCATTTTAGGTGCTTTCATGGCCGGACTTTTCATTAGGGATGGAGTGTTCAACAGGCAAATCTCAAAGGAAATAAATGAGGTTTTTCATGATATTTCTATCGGGTTTTTAGCACCAATCTTTTTTGTCACCGCAGGTTTTCACGTAACCCTGGATGTTTTTGAATCTGATCTCGCTTTGCTCGTTTCTGTTACCCTTGTTGCTATGATAGGAAAGATTTTTGGAACCGCATTGTTTTACCTTCCCAGCGGATTCGGCTGGCGTGAAGGTATAGCTGTAGGTACAGGAATGAACGGCCGTGGTGCGGTAGAAATCATTATTGCAGGTATTGGACTCCAAATGGGGATCATTTCAGCCGAAATATTTTCCATTCTCGTTTTTATGGCCATTTTTACCACCCTTAGTGTTCCCATACTTCTTACCTGGACCACCAACTGGCTTAAGAAACGCGGTGAACTGGTTCATCAACAATCTCGTAACGGCTATATCATTCTTGGGGCAAACCCATTAGGCCTTTATGTTGCCAAAAAATTACAGTCTGATGATAATGAAGTTACTGTCGTTGATTCCAACCGGGATTTTCTCGAAGCTGCCAAACAGCAGGGACTTAGGACCATCTATGGAAATATCCTGAAAGAGGAGACGATGGAAGAAGCAAATGCTATTGACAAAGGCACTTTTCTAGGCCTTACCGGGAATAGCGAAATCAATTTACTGGCAGCACAGCTTGCCCACGATTCTTTCTATGTACCACAAAAAATCGTTCTCATGACCCGCAGTGAAACAGGAGCAGATGTTGAACTTTTAGATAAAACTGGTGCTTCTTCTATGTTTGCTACGAAAATGCTTCCCGCCCCATGGATCTACAAAATCACTTCGGGAGACTTTGAAGAGAAAGAAGTAGAAGTTTCAGAAGAGATAAGTACTCGTGAATGGTATAAAATTCAGGACTACGAGGAAAAAAGAATTCTTCCCCTTATAATTATTGATCCTGAAAGCAGAACGAGACCTTTTCATTACGATGATACCATTCAAACAGGTGAAAGAGTAGTTTATCTGCAATAATTCCTTAAATTTAGACCCCTAAAACGTCATTTTTGAAAGGCTACGGTTAAGTGCCATTCAATCTCAGCTTGATTTATAGCTGGTTCATCAAAAATTCACAATTAATGAAGTTATATCCTATACAGGCAGGCAACTTTAAATTAGATGGAGGTGCCATGTTTGGCGTGGTGCCAAAATCGCTTTGGAACAAAACAAATCCAGCCGATGCCAATAATATGATTGACATTGCTGCGAGATGTCTTCTCGTTGAAGACGGTGACCGCCTCATTCTTATAGACACAGGAATGGGAGATAAGCAAAGTGACAAATTCTTCAGATATTATTACCGCTGGGGAGATCATTCTATTGATAAATCTTTAAAAGCACATGGTTTTCATCGGGACGACATCACAGATGTTTTTATGACGCATCTTCATTTTGATCATTGTGGCGGAAGCATACAGTGGAACAAAGATCGCACCGGCTACGAACCTGCTTTTAAGAATGCTCGTTTCTGGAGCAATAAAGAGCACTGGGATTGGGCTACAAATCCAAATGACCGCGAAAAAGCCTCTTTTTTAAAAGAAAATATTCTTCCAATGCAGGAATGCGGACAACTGAATTTTATTGAAAGAACCAACGGAGCTTTCCAGGAAGATTCAGAATTAGGCTTTGGAATATTATTTGTTGATGGTCATACAGACAAGCAAATGATTCCGCATATAAAATACAAGGGAAAGAACCTGGTTTTCATGGCCGATCTTCTTCCTACTGCAGGACATATCCCGTTGCCATACGTCATGGGCTTTGATACACGACCTTTACTCACCCTTCCGGAGAAAGAAACTTTTTTAAAGAAAGCTGCAGATGAAGATTTTTTACTTTTTATGCAGCATGATGCTCATAACGAAATAATTCGCGTTCAAGAAACCGAAAAGGGTGTCCGCCTGAAGGAAACATATACATTTAATGAACTTTTTAACTAAAAGAATACTATGAAAATACCCATTTTTAGACCCCTACTCATTGCAGGATTGGCTGCAACAATGACAGGTTGTGGTAGCTCTGCTCCAGCAATTGTCTCAACTCCTTTAGAAAATATAGATTCCATGCCGTTGAAGGTTTCAGATCTTTCTGAAACCGAATTAAAAGGATGGGGAGGAGCAGATCTCGTTTCAGACACTGTACCGGGAATGAGCGTAAACAAGGCTTATGAAGAGATCATTAAAAACTACAAAGGCAATAAAGTAATTGTAGGTGTTATAGACAGCGGGGTTGATATTGAACACGAGGACCTTGATGGCGTGATATGGACCAATAAAGGTGAGAAGCCAAACAACAATAAAGATGATGACAATAACGGCTATGTAGATGACATTCATGGGTGGAATTTTCTTGGTGATGCTGTAGAGGAGAACCTGGAATACACCAGGATATACAGAGACCTTAAACCAAAATATGATGGTATTCCTGCTTCTTCGATTAGTGAAGAGAACCAGGAAGAATTTAAGCTTTATAAAGCTGCACAGGCAGAATACCAGAAGCAGTACAATGAAACACTGCAAATGAAAAACCAGTATGAAGGAATTCTTCAGCAGCTGGAAATGGCTCACCAGGCGGTTTCAGAAGAATTAGGTAAAGAAGATTACACGCGCTCAGAACTTGCTTCTATGGAAGCTACTACCGAAGAAATGCAGCAGTATAAAGGCTTTCTTTCACAAGTATTGGGAAGTGTGGGAGAAAGTATTCCCAAAGCTATAGACCAACTGAACGAAGCACTGGATTATTTCTCCGGAAGACTTTCCAGCCACTTCAATCTTGAGCTTAACGGAAGAGCCATCGTAGGTGATGATCCAAATGATATTACAGATACCAATTACGGGAACAATAACGTAATAGGGCCAACACCAGACAAAGAAGATATCAAACACGGTACGCACGTTGCCGGTATTATTGCTGCCGAGCGAAACAATGGAATTGGAATAAACGGAGTTGCCAATAATGTGGAAATTATGGCCATTCGTGCCGTTCCAGATGGAGATGAGTATGACAAAGACATTGCCCTGGCCATACGTTATGCCGTAGATAATGGAGCAAGTGTGATCAATACCAGCTTCGGAAAATCTTTTTCACCACATCCTGAATGGGTAAGAGAAGCCATTCAATATGCCGCCGAAAATGATGTTTTGATCGTTAATGCTGCCGGAAACGACGGAATCAACCTGGATGAGAATGTTATGTATCCAAATGACCAGGATCCTGAAAATCCAAGTGAGATTGTAGACAATTTCCTTACTGTAGGAGCTTTAAATTATACGTATGGTTCCAATCTAGTGGCAAGTTTTTCAAACTATGGCAATCTTAATGTTGATGTTTTCGCACCCGGGACACAAATATGGTCCACCACGCCAAATAATGAATACGAATTCTTACAGGGAACTTCCATGGCAGCACCGGCTGTAGCAGGAGTTGCCGCTATTATTCGTTCATTTTATCCTAAATTAACAGCGCCACAGGTGAAACAAATCATTATGGATAGCGGTTTAAGCAGCAGTGCAGAGGTTGTACTTGGTGGAAATCCTGCGAGTACAGCAGCATTTACTTCCCTTTCAACATCAGGAAAAATGGCAAATTTGTATAATGCATTAATAATGGCAGACAGAATTTCAAAACAATAATTTATGAAAAGAATTTTTTTAAGCATTGCTTTATTAGCGTCTTTTGGGGCGGTAAACGCGCAAAACAACACTTCATACTGGCAACAACATGTAGATTATTCCATGAATGTGGATATGAACGTGGAAAATTTTCAATATACCGGTGAACAGGAGCTGGTTTATACCAATAATTCACCAGATACTCTAAAAAGGGTATTTTATCACCTCTTTTTTAATGCCTTCCAGCCCGGGAGCGAGATGGATGTTCGTTCAAGAACCATCGCCGATCCCGATAGCAGGGTTGGAGACAGAATTTCCAATCTTTCTCCAGAAGAACAAGGCTATTTAAGGGTGAATTCCCTTACCCAGAATGGACAGCCGCTTACTTTTGAAGAAGTGGGTACTGTTTTAGAAGTAGAGCTTACAGAACCAATATTACCCGGTGAAAAAGCCACTTTTGCCATGCAGTTTAAAGGACAGGTGCCTGTGCAAATCCGCCGTTCAGGAAGAAACAGTGCAGAGGGAGTCGCGCTCTCCATGACACAATGGTATCCTAAACTTGCCGAATATGATTTTGAAGGCTGGCATGCAGATCCATACATAGGCCGGGAATGGCACGGCGTATGGGGAGATTATGATGTTAAGATCAATATCGACAAAGATTATATCCTTGGAGCATCTGGAATTCTGCAAAACGCTAACGAGATTGGATACGGTTATGAAGATGAAGGCGTAAAAGTGAAGAAAACCAGAGGAGACAAGCACAACTGGCATTTTATAGCCGAAGATGTTCACGATTTCTCATGGGCAGCAGATCCTGAATATATCCACGACAAACGAACAGCTGCAGACGGTACCGTTCTTCATTTCCTTTACAAGAACAATCCTGAAATCAAGGAAAACTGGAAAAACCTGCAGCCAAAAACCGAAGAACTACTTTTATACTTTAATGAACATATTGGTGCATATCCATGGCCACAATATTCTGTGATCCAGGGTGGTGACGGCGGTATGGAATATGCCATGTTAACCCTTATTACTGGAGAAAGAAGCTTTTCAAGCCTGGTAGGAGTTACTGCTCATGAAATGGCACACGCCTGGTTTCAGCACCTTTTGGCTACCAACGAGAGCAAACATGAATGGATGGATGAAGGTTTCACCAGTTACATAAGTGCTAAGGCGATGGCTCAAGTGATGAACGAGGCCAATGAAAATCCATTCGCCGGCAGCTATAGAAATTACCTTTGGCTGGCAAATTCAGGACAAGAAGAGCCGTTGACCACCCATGCCGACAGGTATACAACGAACCGTAACTACGGAATTGGAGCCTACTCTAAGGGTGCGGTTTTTCTTGCACAGCTTGGCTACATCATTGGTCAGGAAAATCTGAATAAAACATTAAATCGTTATTACGATGATTGGAAGTTCAAACATCCTACTCCAAATGATTTTATAAGAGTAGCCGAAAAGGTGTCGGGAGCTGAACTGGACTGGTACCTTAATGATTTTGCTCGTACCACTGCTGTTGTTGATTATGCTATTGAAAGTGTACAGGAAGATGCCGGTAATACTAAAGTGAACTTAGAGAGAATAGGAGAGATGGCAATGCCATTAGATGTCACGGTTACTTACAACAACGGCTCACAAGAGGTTGTTTACATTCCGTTGCAAATGATGCGCATGAAAAAACCTGCAGAAGATGCCAACAGGATTGTCAAGGATGACTGGGCGTGGGCAATGCCTACCTACACTTTTACTTTGACCAAACCAAAATCTGAAATTGCCAAGATAGAACTTGATGAGTCTCAACTGATGGCAGATGTGGATAGAGCTAATAATTTATATGTAGCAGAAGAAACCACACAGGAATAGAGCCTCAAAAATGATATTTTTAAAGCCCTTTCTGAATACTCAGGAAGGGCTTTTTTTATACTACATTTCCAAATAAAGCGCCTGGGCTGCAGAAAACAATTTTTCTATCCTTAATTTTGACCCATGAATGAAAGCTTCGGAAGAAAAGAAAAACTTAAAAGTAAGATCCTTATCACCCGTTTGTTCACGGAAGGAAAATCTTTAAATAAATATCCGCTAAAACTGGTTTACCTGCCGGTTTCCGAAGCGCGGTATGACACTCTTCAAACCGCTGTCTCTGTACCTAAAAGAAATTTCAAAAAAGCCGTGGACAGGATTTATTTAAAGCGTCTCATGCGGGAAGCTTTTAGAAAAAATAAGTACCTTGTAACCAGTAATATGGATTTAAAATATGCCCTTATGTTCATCTATATTGGTAGGGAACAGGTTTGTTATCAAAAGTTGTTTAAGGTTACTGAAGAATTGCTGAAAAGGTTTACAGAAAAGGAATTAAAATAAATATTTTATGAAAAACCAGGGGAAGAGAATTGCAGTTGTGGGTGGTGCGGTTTTGTTGTTTTTAAGTACCGTAAGCTATAAATCTGATTTTTTTGAGATCGCAAAGCAAATAGAAATTTTCACCACTTTGTTCAAGGAGCTTAACATGAATTACGTAGATGAAACCAATCCTGCGGAATTAATGGATATCGCTATAAACTCTATGCTAGAGGATTTAGATCCTTACACGCATTACTGGAATGAACAGGAAGTGCAGGCGGCAAAGATCAATAACCTGGGAGAATACACAGGAATTGGCGCAACCGTTATGGTGAGAGATCACAAGATCACCATTGTGGAACCATATAAGGGATATCCCGCAGATGAAGCCGGTTTAAAGGCCGGAGACGAGATTATTAAGATTGGTGATGTAGAGATTTCTAGTTTTGAAGAAGATGCGGGAGAACTGCTTAATGGTGCTCCAGCTTCACAGGTGGAACTCACCTACAAAAGACAGGGAGAACTTCAAAGCACCGTGTTAACACGCGGTTCCATCGAAATAAAAGCAGTCCCTTATTTTAAATTGCTCGACGGTAATATTGGATATATCGTGCTTTCCCAGTTTAATAGAAATGCTTCAAAAGAAACCATACAGGCGCTAAAAGAACTTAAAAATCAGGGGGCGACAAGCATTCTTCTGGATTTAAGGGGCAATCCCGGAGGATTACTTTCTGAAGCTATTAATGTTTCAAACATTTTTGTACAGGAAGGAGAGTTGATCACCACTACAAAATCTGTGGTCGATAAATACAATAAAGCCTATTATACGATGCGTCAGCCGGTAGATTCTTCCATTCCGCTGGCGGTGTTGATAAATGGCCGTAGTGCTTCTGCAAGTGAGATCGTTGCGGGTTCCCTACAAGATCTTGATCGTGCTGTAGTCCTGGGAGCCAGAAGTTTTGGAAAAGGACTGGTACAACGTCCTAAAGATCTTACCTATGGCACTCAGCTTAAAGTTACCATTTCCCGCTATTATACCCCCAGCGGAAGATGTATACAGGCACTAGATTACAGAAACCGTGATGAAGAAGGTAATGCCGTTCGTATAAAAACTGAAGAATACAACGAGTTTAAAACTCGAAATGGTCGAAAAGTATACGATGGCGGCGGAATCTTACCTGATGTCACTATGGAAACTTCAGAATACAGCAGCGTGACAAATGCATTACTGCTCGAAAATGCCATTTTTGACTATGCTACAAATTATTATTACGAACATTCTCTGGAAAAACCTGAAGATTTTACCTTTACCAAAGAAGATTATAATGATTTTAAGCAATACCTGAAATCCAGCGGATTCCAGTATGAAACCAGCACCGAACATTATCTACAAGAAGCCTACGAAACTGCTGAAGATGAAGGATTTTCAGAAGAAATTTCTACTGCTTACCAGGAACTGGAAAATATACTTGAACAGGAAAAAGAACGGGCGCTGGATGAAAAAAGAGCTGAAATCAGCAGTTTGATTTCAGATGAGATCATTAAAAGATATTTCTATAAAGAAGGACTTTTTGATTATTCGGTACAGCAGAATCCTGAAATACTGGAGGCAAAGAAAATTCTTTCCCAACCTTCAGAATACAACAGAATCCTGCAGTAAAACCTAATTTTTGAGCATTCCTATATGAGGAATGCCATCTTCCAAATATCCCTCACCAATTTGTCTAAAACCATGGGATTCATAGAATTTAATCAGATACGTCTGGGCTGAAAGCTTGATGGTTTTGGTAGAAAACCTTTCAAAAATGGCATTTTTAGAAGCCTTCATGATCTTATGACCATAACCTTCTTTTCGGGCAGAGTTTTCAACAACTACACGACCAATAGCCGCTTCTTCAAAATAAATTCCTGGGGGAAAACACCGCGTATATGCCACCAGTTTCCCATTTTTGAAACCCATCACATGAAGGGCTTTTTGATCTTTTCCGTCGATATCCTGATATACGCAATCCTGTTCCACCACAAATACTTCTGAACGCAGTTGCAGAATTTGGTAAAGTTCTAAAAGTGTTAATTCGGAAAAGGTTTTAATCTCAATATGAAATCCTTCTGTCATTATTTACACGCAATTTTTTCAACTCTGCGCTCATGTCTGCCACCGGCAAATTCCGTTCTTAGAAAAACCTTGACCATTTCAAGCGCCTGCGCTTCCGAAGTATACCTTGAAGGAATACTAAGTATATTGGCATTGTTATGTTCGCGAGCCAGTTCTGCAATTTCCTTGGTCCAACAAAGGGCACATCGAATCCCCTGGTGTTTATTTGCCGTCATGGAAGCGCCATTGCCACTACCACATATAATAATACCTAAATCTACCGCACCTTCTTCAACATCTTTGGCAACAGGATGAACAAAATCTGGATAATCCACACTTTCTTCAGTATCTGTTCCATAATTATTTACTTCAATATTTTGAGATTTTAGATATTCAGAAATGGCAAATTTATATGCAGTTCCCGCGTGGTCATTTCCAATAGAGATTTTCATTTTTGTTGGGTTTTGTTGTTCACAAAGGTAGAAAATAGGCTTATCAACTTCAATTTTATAGTTTGTTAATTAAATGTTACAAAGCTTTAAAAACAAAAGGATTAGAAAATGTTAGTATTTGTTCATAAAATTGGATGAAAAAATAAAAACCAAATTTGGAATGTTGGTTAATAATCACAATAGTCACTATATTTCTTAGCATCAAAATTTTTAATCCGCTATTTCTGGAAAAGTTTTCAGCAGCAAAAACTCGGTTATAAACATAAAAAAAGAAAATAGTTATGCGCTTTTTTGTTTCACACTTTCTTATGAACAGTTGTTAATAAAGTCTTAACATTAATTAGAAATCAAGCCGTTAAAGAGATATAAAGAAGTTCATAACCTGTTACCTAAACAAATGAACTGGAAGAGCAAGAAAAATTAAAAAAAGTTATGCCCCTTATCAACAGACCATAATAACAGACATTTTAATTTTTTAAAAAAGAAAGAAAAAGAATATTATATAATAAGTGTTGACAACTAAACGATTTTGAGGGGAGAAGTTGTGTCTTCAAGAGAATGAAGAATCTCTTTTGCTTTTTCTGTATTGCTTTTATGCACTTTTAGATAAATTCCGCCCAGGGCGTTTGAATAGAAGGGAAAAACTTCTACCATGGTTTCATTCTGGAAGAAGTGATTCACTTGAGCCTGTTCCAGCAATAATTTAAGAACCGCATACTCGTGAGGATACGTAAAAACAGCAACTGTGATGAAATCTCTCATAGCATTTTCTAAACCCTATGAAGATAAATAATTGCCTTGAAATGAAAGAGGTAAAAATTGCTTCTTTTTGAGATAAGAGGGAGTGTATATTCTAACCGGGATGATTAAGAAAACTATTGATAGAAATTACATAAAGAAGTACACCTACCAGAAAAATTAAAATAAATAGAATGGTGAGTTTTGTCGATTTATTCATAATTTACCTGTCCTGGCTTTCGAGCAACGGATTTTACATTAAAATTATTAGGTAATTTAAGATTTTTTTAAGAATTAAATCTATCTGCTTTAAAATAATTACTGCTTCCAATTACTTGGTAATTAGAAATTAATATAAATATTTTTGTAAATCTGCGTTAAATGAGCGGCCTGGGAAAAATTTATTGGCTAAAATGAAGGAGTTGTTTTATAAGCCGTAATTTTATCTTTTAATAAGAACAATGACTAGAAATACAAAGAAGAATAAAGGATCTGCCAAAACCGAAGATTTTACCAAAAGGATTTTAGGAGTTTTGAGAAAAGATCCTGAAAGAGAGTTCAACCATAAACAAATAGCTGCAAAACTGGGAGTAGATGATCCCACCAGCAGGAACAAGATAGTTCGTAACCTGGCACAATTGGCTGCCAAACAAAAGATTGAAGAAGTAAATCGAGGTAAGTTTCGGCTTTTGGGCACCGAAGATTATTATCGCGGGGTGCTGGATCTTACGGCTAAAGGAAGCGGTTATGTAATTGTAGAAGAACTGGAAGACGATGTTTTCATTCCCTCCAATAATTTGAACAAGGCATTGCATGGGGATGAAGTCGAGATATACATCTACAAAAGAAGGCGCAACAAAAAGCATGAAGGTGAGATCACGAAGATCATCGAGAGAAAACGCACAGAATTTGTTGGAGTTCTTCAGCTAAAAGAAAAGTTTGGCTTTGTGGCCATGTCCGATCCCAAAATGTATACTGATATTTTCGTACAGAGGAACAAGATTGGTGATGCAAAGGACGGGGATAAAGTAGTTGTGGAAATGGAAGAATGGCCGGAAAAAGCCGATTCTCCGTTTGGAAAAATAACACAGGTACTGGGGCAACCGGGCGAGCATAATACGGAAATGCATTCTATACTGGCACAGTATGGTCTTCCTCATGAATTTCCTGCGGAAGTAGAAGAGTTTGCCGGCAAATTGGATACTTCCATTAAAGAGGAAGAGATCAAAAAACGGCGTGATATGCGAAAGGTATTAACCTTTACCATAGATCCAAAAGATGCCAAGGATTTTGATGATGCCCTAAGTTTTAGAAAGTTAGAAAATGGCAATTTTGAGGTTGGAATTCATATTGCTGATGTAGCGCATTATGTGCAGCCCGATTCCATTCTCGATGAAGAAGCCTATAACCGGGCAACTTCTATTTATCTGGTAGACAGGGTAGTGCCAATGCTTCCTGAAGTTTTATCAAATAATGCCTGTTCCCTGCGACCCAATGAGGAGAAATATACATTTTCCGCGGTTTTCGAAATGAACAAAAAAGCAGAAATTGTAGACCAGTGGTTCGGAAGAACGGTGACCCATTCCGATGCACGTTTTGCGTATGAAGAAGCACAGTACATCATAGAATCTACCGCCAGTGAAATTCCTTCAGAAATTTCTTTAACAGGAAAATCTTATCACGCTAAAGATGCGGTTGTTTCTGCTATTTTGGAAATGGATAATCTGGCGAAAATTATGCGCAAGAAGAGGATGAAAGCTGGGGCTATTTCCTTTGACAAGGTTGAAGTGAAATTTGATCTTAATGAGAATAATGAACCCACCGGGGTTTTCTTTAAGACCTCTAAAGATGCGAATAAGCTTATTGAAGAATTCATGCTTTTAGCAAATAAAAAAGTAGCTGAATTTATTGGAAAACAAAAGCCGAAAAAGACCTTTGTCTATCGTTGTCATGATGAACCCGATGATGAAAAACTGGCTTCACTTAAAACCCTGGTTTCCAAATTCGGGCATAAATTTACTGTTAAGGACAAAAAGTCCATTAGTAAATCCCTGAATAAATTACTGGAAGACGTACAGGGGAAAAAGGAACAAAACCTAGTTGACACCCTTGCCATCAGGACAATGAGTAAAGCCTATTACAGTACCGATAATATTGGTCATTACGGGCTGGCTTTTAGTCATTATTCCCATTTCACTTCCCCTATTAGGCGGTATCCAGATGTGATGACGCATCGACTTTTACAACTTTATCTTGACGGGCAATCTTCTGCCAAGGAAGAAGAATATGAAGAGAAATGTAAGCATAGCAGCAATATGGAAAGCCTTGCAACAAATGCCGAAAGAGATTCCATTAAATTCATGCAGATAAAATACATGCAGGAGCACGAGGAGGAAGAATTTTTGGGAGTGATTTCAGGAGTGACCGAATGGGGAATATATGTAGAAGTGGTTGCGAATAAATGTGAGGGAATGGTACGTCTTAGGGATATTAAGGAAGATCATTTTGATTTTGACCAGGAAAATTATGCAATTGTAGGTCGTAAAACCAAGAAAGTTTACCAGTTGGGAGATGAAGTTTATGTAAAAGTCAAGAATGCCGATCTTGTAAAAAGGCATCTCGATTTTACTCTAATGGGTACCAGGCAAGATGTGGAAGAATAGGTTAAAATATTACAATATTGTCTTCGGAATATTCCTGCTGCTTTTTTCAGGAAATGCAGCGGCACAGGACATTTCCGAAGCTTTATCAGATTTTAATGAACTAAAGGTTTTTAACGGGATAGAAGTTCAGCTTTTTCCCGCCAAAGAAAACCGAATTGTCATTAGCGGCCACAGCAAAGAAAAGGTGAAGTATGAGCTGGTTGAAAACAGGCTTGAACTTAGGATGTCTCTGCAAAACATCTGGTCAGAAGACAATACGCTGGTAAAAGTATATACCAGGAAACTGCAGGTAATTGATGTAAATGAAAATTCTGTTGTGGAAGTTCAGGGAGAACTTTTGGGTTCAAATCTGGTCTTCCGGGCGCAGGAAGGTGCCGCTGTTTTCGCAAAGATTGATGCGATAAAGCAGAGTTCAAAAGCGGTGACAGGAGGACAGGTACAGCTTGATGGCAAGGTAAAGGAGCAGGAAATCCAGATCAATACCGGGGGACAGTTCTACGGGAAAAACCTTAATTCTGAAAGTACCAATGTAAAGATAAGTGCAGGAGGGAGAGCAGAGGTTTATGCCAGTGAATACTGCAAGGCAACCGCCAAGCTGGGAGGTACTATCCTTGTCTTCGGAAACCCGCAACAACTTGACCGAAAGACCAGCTTTGGAGGAGAAATTCAGAAAATGAACTAAAAGCTTACATTTGTAAAATTAAAAGTTCGCAATGCTTCAAGATATTCTGGCTGCCATACCCCTCGGCTTTTTTCTTGCTTTTCTATTAGGACCGGTATTCTTCGTTTTACTGGAAACTGCTGCAATAAAAGGGTTTAGAGCTGCTATTTCCTTTGATATAGGTGTAATTTTTGCCGATATTGTCTTTCTTCTAATCGCATATTTAAGTACCACAAAGCTGCTGAACAGGATAAAGGATGATCCTGCGCTCTTTGTCTTTGGGGGTGGAATATTAGTTACTTACGGGATCATTCAGTTTATCCAGACGAAGAAAGTTTTGCTGCACGAGGAAGTTCCCGAAATCCAGAAACTCAACAAAAGAGATTATTTAGGCCTTGCCGCAAAAGGTTTTCTGCTGAATTTTATAAACATTGGAGTCCTAGGATTCTGGTTGGGATTGATCATTGTTTTTGGTCCGAAGATGGAAATGCAAACCAATCGCATCGCGGTATTTTTTGCTACTGTACTGGGAACTTATTTAGTTTTTGATGTTTTCAAGATATTGTTAGCTAAAAAACTCAACCGAAAACTTACTCCAAACAGGATCTTTCTCATGAAAAGGATTATTAGTATTGTTTTGATTGTATTTGGATTTGTTTTAATAGGACAGGGGCTGCTTCCGGAGGAGTTGACGCAACTTCAGGAACAAATTGATACCATTTCACCTGAAAGAGAATAAAAGGCGCTTAAATCGCTTCTTGTAAAGGCTTCTGATACCTTATTACTGAAACATTTCACAGGAAGATCATCCAGAAATGTCATTTTTGAAACATTTATTCAGAAAATATAGTTTTTTCCAACCGCTTTCTGATTTTAAGAAGAAGAAGGTAAATTTAAAGCCTTAAACGTAGTAAGCATCCAAAAATGGTGTTTCAGAAGCTCTTTTCAGAAACAAAAAAAGCTCCCTTTTCAGGAAGCTTTCTTGTTGAGGCATCGAGCGGATTCGAACCGCTGTACAAGCTTTTGCAGAGCTCTGCCTAGCCACTCGGCCACGATGCCCTAAATTTGGGAAGGCAAATGTAATAAAATTTTATTAGGAAGTCCATAATTTTTTACTATCCAAAAAAGGCATTCGGGATTATTTCTTTA
Organism: Salinimicrobium maris; assembly: GCF_049680855.1. Lineage (NCBI taxonomy): Bacteria > Pseudomonadati > Bacteroidota > Flavobacteriia > Flavobacteriales > Flavobacteriaceae > Salinimicrobium > Salinimicrobium maris. Next base: position 450,191 of record NZ_JBMPGS010000001.1, read on the forward strand.
TTTACCGACTTTTACTTCTCCTCACCGTTACCATTTTGACATTCCCCCCAATTGGCGGATTTATCTTGGAAACATCTACCGTAGCTTTTTGAACTATAAGCAGTTCGTCCAGGACCCGATTGAGGATACGCTCGGCCACGTTTTCCAGTAATTTGGAGCGTATGGCCATTTCCTCTTTTACAATTTTATTCAGGTGAACATAATCTATGGTATCTTTCAAGGCGTCTGTTTTCGCAGAAAGGGATAGATCTCCTTTAACTTTGAGATCAACCCTGTAATCGCTTCCTATTTTTCCTTCTTCATCAAGGCAGCCATGATAAGCGAAAACCTTGATATTTTTGATCTTTATGGAACCCACGTTTCAGTTTTTTGCGAAGATAAAAACTATTGGGGAGACATATTAGGCAATAGATTTTTATCTTTCCAAATTCCGCTGTTTTAGTAGTTTTGCGGTTTATTTTAAGTAATTTTGATTCGTAATTGAAGTATAAAACAACTATGTCTGAAGAAAAGAAATCCCTCAATTTCATTGAGCAAATTATAGAAGAAGATCTTAAAGCCGATTATAAAAAGGAGCAACTAAGATTTCGTTTTCCACCCGAGCCTAACGGATATTTGCACATTGGGCATGCGTCTTCCATTTGTCTCAATTTTGGTCTTGGAGAAAAATACAATGCGCCTGTAAACCTTCGCTTTGACGATACAAACCCAATGAAGGAAGAGCAGGAATATGTGGACGCCATTAAGCGGGATGTGGAATGGTTAGGTTTTGAATGGGCAAAGGAATGTTATGCTTCAGATTATTTTCAGCAGCTGTACGACTGGGCGGTAGAGCTTATTAAGAACGGGTATGCGTATGTTGACAGCCAGCCTTCAGAAGTAATAGCTGAACAAAAAGGAACTCCTACAGAACCCGGAAAGAACAGTCCGTACAGGGAAAGGTCGGTTGAAGAAAACCTGGAGCTTTTTGAGAAAATGAAAGATGGTGAAACAGCGCAGGGCGCCCATGTTTTGAGGGCTAAAATAGACATGGCTTCTAAAAATATGTTGATGCGCGATCCTGTAATGTACAGGGTGCTTCATAGGGCACATCATCGTACCGGGAATGACTGGATGATCTATCCTTTGTATGACTGGGCGCATGGTGAAAGCGATTTTATAGAGAGCGTTTCTCATTCTTTTTGTACGCTTGAGTTTCTTCCTCATAGGGAACTGTATAACTGGTTCCTTGAAAAGGTGAGTAAGAGCGATGATTTTAAACCCAAACAGCGGGAATTTGCGCGAAGGAATTTAAGTCATACCATCGTTAGTAAAAGAAAACTGCTTCAATTGGTAGAGAAAGGCATGGTATCTTCCTGGGATGATCCAAGGATGCCAACCATTTCGGGCTTAAGAAGAAGAGGTTATACCCCTGCTTCCATTAAGAAATTTGCCGAAACTATAGGTATTGCAAAAAGAGAAAATATCATCGATGTTTCTTTACTGGAATTCTGTATTCGTGAAGATCTTAATAAAAATGCGCCTAGAGTTATGGCGGTTCTGGATCCTGTAAAACTGGTCATTACAAATTATCCCGAAGGGGAAGAGGAGTGGCTCACAGCTGAAAATAATCCCGAGGATGAAGCTGCAGGGAGTAGGGAAGTGCCATTTTCAAGAGAATTATATATTGAACGGGAAGATTTCAAGGAAGAAGCGAACCGAAAATTCTTCAGGCTTACTTTAGGGAAAGAAGTGCGATTAAAGAACGCGTATATCATCAAAGGTGAGGATGTGATAAAAGATGAAAGCGGAGAAATTACAGAAATTCACTGTACGTATGATCCTAAAAGCCGAAGCGGAAGCGGCACCGAAGAATCTATGCGAAAGGTGAAGGGAACGCTGCACTGGGTTTCGGCCAAACATGCTATTGAAGCTGAAGTAAGGCTATATGACCGCCTATTCTCAGTAGAATCTCCTGATGCAGATAAGGAAAAGGATTTTCTTGATTATATAAATCCTGATTCTCTAAAGACGATCACAGGTTATCTTGAACCTAGTTTAAAAAATGTAAAACCCGAAGATCATTTTCAGTTCCAGCGAATAGGTTATTTTAATGTTGATAAAGAAAGCAGCAGTGAAAATCTCATTTTCAATCGTACCGTTACTTTGCGTGATTCCTGGACTAAAAAGGGAGGATAAGACTTATTCTCTTGCTATTTAAGAGTTTATTAGCAAACGGAAAATGATATTAACCGGTTATTAACAGTGAAGCACAGATGTAAATTTTAAATTTGGATCTAGTACTAATCAAAAAGTAAACGATAACATGGCAAATACAGGATCTACATTTTTAGCATTATTAACAGGAGCTGCCATTGGAGCAGGTCTTGGAATGTTATACGCACCCGACAGAGGTGAAGAAACACGTCGCAAAATTGGAGAGAACGCTAGAAGGACTCAAGATAATCTTAACCGACAGTATAGAGAAACTTCTACTAACTTAACTCAGAAAGCGCGTCAGGCTAAAATGGATTTCGAAACGAGGTTGGAAGATACTCTTTCTTCTGCAAGTTTTAAAGCTGATGAAATTATTGACGGTTTAGAATCAAAACTAGAAGAACTTAGAAAGCAGAATGCGAAATTTCAAAGGAGCGATAAAAATGAAAAAAAAGAGCAGGTTGAAACGCCCTCTAATTCAGTAAAACCATCTACAGATAATTCAATAGCCTAACAACATGGCATTTGAAAAGATATCAGCAAACTTAGAGAGATTAAACAAAAATGTCAAAGCTCTCGGCCAGAGCAGTGCCGAATATTATAAGCTTGACATGTTTGCAAAGGTCATGAAAGGAGCCACAACTTCCATTAGTATGGTAGTGATTGGCTTTCTTTCTTTATTTTTCCTTCTATTTATTTCTCTGGCGTTTTCGGTATGGATAAGTGATGTGATTGGCGTACCCAGCAGTGGTTTCTTTATTGTCGCCGGTTTTTACTTTCTTCTGATTTTGTTTATGCTCCTTTTCGGAAGAAAACTAATACGCAAAAAGATGCTTATAAAAATATCCAGAAAAGTGTTTAACAGCTCAAAAGAAGATAGGAAAGAGATTTGATATGAGGCAGTATAAGAACTTTAAAGAAATAGACAGGGATCTTCGTTTATTGAAACTTCAAATGGAGATAGATAAAGAAAAGACGATTCTAAGTTACAATCATACCAAAGAAAGCCTTGCCCCCATGACCATTATTAAAGATTTGGCAGGCACGGTTTTTAAATCTGCTGTTGTGTTGAAAGGAGCCAATAAATTACTTGGCATGATTGGAAAAACAGGTAACAAAAAAGGATAAGAATTCTATTTCTTATCCTTTTCTTTTATTCATTGTTTTTCTTTTTTTCTTCCTTCTTTTTGCTCTCCCTTAGGGCATTTTCTTTTTTCATAGCTTCCCCAATCTGGTTGGAAGCGGTAAAAGAGGCGATCATATTGTTTAGCATATCACTTCCAGTTTGAGGCGAATTTGGCAACAGGATCAAATTGCTTTGGGTTTCTTCCCCAAGTGACTGCAAGGTATCATAATGTTGCGTTACTACAATTAAGGCAGAAGCTTCCTGAGAATTAATCCCTACGTTGTTCAAAACATCCACACTCTCTTCCAGACCACGGGCTATTTCTCTTCGCTGGTCTGCGATTCCCTGCCCCTGTAATCTTTTACTTTCTGCTTCTGCTCGGGCTTTCGCGACTATTTTAATACGTTCTGCTTCTGCTTCATACTCTGCAGCTACTTTTTCCCTTTCAGAAGCATTTATACGATTCATAGCGGCTTTTACCTGTATATCGGGATCAATGTCTGTCACCAAAGTTTTAATGATGTCATATCCATATTCCTGCATGGCATCGTTTAATTCTCTTTCTACCGCAATCGCTATATCATCCTTGCGTTCAAAGACATCATCAAGCTTCATTTTTGGAACTTCAGCACGTACAACGTCAAAAACATAAGAAGTAATTTGATCGTGTGAATTTTCCAGTTTATAAAAAGCGTCATAAACGTTATTCGTCATTACCCTGAACTGCACTGAAACTTTAAGCTTTACAAAAACGTCATCTTTGGTCTTGGTTTCAACGAGTACGTCCAGCTGCTGAACTTTTAAATTGATACGTCCCGCTATTTTGTCAATGATTGGGACTTTAAAATGGAGTCCGCTGTTGCTTATACGTTGAAATTTTCCAAAACGTTCTACAATGGCTGCAGTTTGTTGCTTGACAGTAAAAATTCCTGAAAAAAGAATTATTAACCCAAAGAAGATAAAAAGGGCTGCTAGAAAGGTGGTAATCATGATACGAGGTTTAAATTTCACCGGTCAAGATAGAAAATAAACCCTTACATTTATGCCCTCAAAGAAAAATTGTATCATGAAAAAGAGCTATTGGATCTTTTACTTTTTGTTAATGTGTTCCCTTGTATCTCATTCCCAAAGGATGTGGAAAGGTAATTATAATCGATTAGGAATGCAGGCCGGGGTGAATCATTTCAACATACATACCGGGAATTTTGATGTCACTTCAAAAACAAGCTGGACTGCCGGTTTTACGGCCAGGGCAAATTATTATAATGATTTTCAGTTTATCTATGGGCTCAATTTTTTTGATTTTAATGTAGAAATACCGGGTAGGCAATTACAGGAAGATGTGGAAGTTTCTGAAGCACTGCAATATAATATGATTGCGGTGCAGGCCAATTTCTTTGGTAGTTATAAGATCATTGGTAATTATTTAAGTATAGAAGCAGGTCCCGTCGTACAGGTGAATGGAAAATTTGAACCCAGAGAAGATAAAAAGCGATTTTATGTTCAGGATTATGACATTCAGGCCATAGATTTGGAAAATGTATCTGTTTTCAATGTTAATTTTGCTGCAGGAATTTCAGGAGGATTTGAGAGCGTGAAATTTTTTGCGCAATACCAGTACGGAATCAATAATTTCTTTAATGGATTAAAAGGGGAGGATCTTGATGAGAGCGATCCAAGGGTAACCGATCTAAGCGGAAACCTTAGCATCATTACCGGCGGAGTCATGTTCTTCTTATAAACGTTTGTAAAGCATATAAAAAAAGCCCTGCAGAATCATATCTGCAGGGCTTTTTTTTATATCCAAAAATACGCTTTTTAAAGCTCTTTTTTAGCTTTCTCGAATCTAGAAATAGTTTCCTCCTTACCTATGGCAGAAGCAATATCAAAGACATCGGGACCCTGCATGGCACCGACCAAACTCAACCGAAATGGCTGCATGACCTTTCCAAAACCTATTTCTTTAGATTTGATCCATCCTTTTATTTGCTCCTGAAGATTTTCACTGCTGAAGTCATTGATTTTCTTTAATTCTGCAATAAGCTCCTCCATTAAGTTGCCGGTATCTTCTTTCCAGGCTTTTTTAGCGGCTTTCTGGTCGTAGTTTTCAGGAGCGACAAAGAAGTAGAAGCCGAGCTCCCAAAAATCGCTTACAAAGCTTGCACGTTCCTTAAGTAACTTAACTACTTTTAAAGAATATTCCGGGGAGATGTCAATGGTTTTACTTTTTAAAAGAACTGTTAGCTGTTCGGCTAAAGTTTCATCTTTGGCTTCCTGTAAATAATGATGTTGAAACCATTTTGTTTTTTCAGGATCAAATTTAGACCCTCCTTTTGAAACGTGTTCCAGGCTAAAAGCTTGCACCAGTTCTTCGAGAGAATAAATTTCTTTTTCGCTGCCCCCGCCTTCATTCCAGCCAAGGAAGGCCAGCATGTTTACAACAGCTTCAGGGAAATATCCTTCTTCGCGATATCCCGTTGAAACATCGCCGGTTTTTGGATCATTCCATTCCAGCGGAAAAACAGGAAAGCCCATTTTATCACCATCCCGCTTGCTTAGTTTTCCTTTTCCCTGAGGTTTTAGTATTAAAGGTAAATGAGCAAATTTGGGCGCTTCCCAATTAAAAGCACGATAAAGTAGCACGTGAAGGGCAAGGGAAGGAAGCCATTCTTCCCCACGAATTACGTGCGTTATATTCATAAGATGATCGTCCACGATGTTCGCCAAATGGTAGGTGGGCATACCATCACTTTTGAAAAGAACTTTATCATCGAGGATCTTCGTTTCAATGGTCATATTTCCGCGGATCTCATCTTTAAGTTCCATAGTTTCTGCTTCCGGGGATTTAAAACGAATGACATAAGGTTCTCCCGCCTCCATTCTTTGATTCACTTCTTCTGAAGACAGAGAAAGAGAGTTCGTTAGTTTCTCCCTGTTGTGCCAGTTATAGATAAAAGTTTTTCCGTTCGCTTCGTGATCTTTTCGGTGTGCATCTAAAGTTTCAGGAGTGTCAAATGCGTAATAGGCATTTCCGGTAGAAATGAGCTCTTCAGCATATTCTTTATATAAATGCTTGCGCTCGCTTTGGCGATAAGGGCCGCAGTCAGCCTCTTTTCCGGGGCCTTCATCATAAGGAATATTGCACCAGTTAAGGGCTTCAATAATGTAATTTTCTGCGCCTTCTACATATCGAGTCTGGTCTGTATCTTCTATTCGCAGGATGAAATCACCCTGATGCTTTTTCGCGAATAAGTAATTGAAAAGTGCCGTACGTACACCGCCAATATGTAAGGGCCCTGTTGGACTTGGTGCAAATCGCACCCTGACTTTTGCTTGAGACATAAACCTTGTTTTATTGCAAAGGTAACGGTTTCTTTAGGTTTCTAAAATGCCGTTTTTAGGGAAGGTTTGGAAAAATGACATTTCTTTACAATTTTAAATTTTAGTTGTAGTTTTAAAGATGATGAAAAGGGGAGGAAGTATGGATAATTTTGAAGTACTACGTAAAAAGCTCGAGGCTTTTATAAAACGATATTACCTAAATGAGCTTTTAAGAGGAATGATTCTCTTCCTCGCGATTGGGCTACTGTATTTCCTGATCATTTTATCACTGGAATATTTCTTATGGCTGTCCAGCACGGGCAGACAGGTACTTTTTTGGCTTTTTGTGGGAGTGGAGGTCTTTCTTTTCGGAAGGTTTATCATTTTTCCACTTCTGAAGCTCTTCAGGATCTCAAAAGGAATCGATTATTCTGAAGCTTCCAGAATTATTGGCTCACACTTTCCTGAAGTGAGTGATAAATTACTGAATTTGTTACAGTTACGTAGTTCAGGTGAACGGTCTGAATTACTTCTTGCGGGGGTTGATCAAAAGGCTTCGGAATTGAAGCCTGTGCCTTTTAGCCTGGCGGTAGATTTTAGAAGTAATTTGCCATTTTTGAAATATGCGGCCATTCCGGCGGTCCTAATTCTATTAATTTTCTTCTCCGGAAAAAGTGCACTCTTTGCCGATAGCTATAAAAGGGTTGTTCATTACAATCAGGTCTATGCGCCGCCCGCGCCTTTTGCATTCCAAATTATAAATAAAAATTTAACTACGAGGGCGAATGAAGCATTTAAACTTAGGGTACAAACAGTTGGAAATGTTTTACCAGAAAAACCTGCTGTTCATTATAATGGTCAAACTTATTTTTTAAATAACATCTCTCCGGGTTTATTTGAATATGAATTTGAACCACTCGAAAATCCTGTGGAATTTTATCTTTCCGGGAATAAGGTTTCTTCTGAAAATTATACTATTAGCGTAGTCGAAGTTCCCGAACTACGTAATTTCAAAATGCATTTGGAATACCCGGCACATACGGGTCTCAAAAATGCCATTTTAGAGGGTTCTGGAAATGCCACCATTCCCGAAGGAACCACCGTAGAGTGGAAGCTTGCAACCATTGCGACAGATGAAGTTTCTTTTTATGCCATGGATACGCTGGAAAAGTTCCGGAAAGATGCTGATCGCTTTTCTCTTAAAAAGGAGGTTTTTGAAGATTTTTCATATCAGATTTCCACTTCAAATGCAGCGGTTATGAATTACGAACAGCTTGATTACAAGCTTGAGATTACCAAAGATGAATTTCCTGAATTGGAACTGGAGCAAAAGATTGATTTATTGGAAAATGACACGCAATATTTTTTCGGAAAAGTATCTGACGATTACGGCATTTCTGAAGTGAGATTAATTTACTATTCCTTAGATAATCCCGAGGAAAAGGAAATAATACCTATCGATGTGCAGAAAGCACCTTATTCCGAATTTTTGCATGTTTTTCCCGGCGACCTGGAACTTCAGGAGGGAAAATCGTTCGAATTCTATTTTCAGGTTTTTGACAATGACGGTGTGCACAACAGGAAAAGTATAAAGAGCAGAAATTTTCAGTTCAGAAATAAAACGGAAGATGAAAAACAGGAAGAACGGCTGGAAGTGCAAAGTGATGCCATTGATGGTTTGAATAGATCTTTGGAAAACCTTCAGTTTTCAGAAGAGCTTTTAGAGGAGATCTCACGATTACAAAAACAGAAGCAAAACCTGGATTACAACGACCGTAAGAAGCTGGAGAATTTTTTTGATCGGCAGGAAAAACAACAGAATATGATGAAAGAATATTCCGAAAAACTGAAAAAAAATTTGGAAGAAGATTCTGGAGCAGATGATCTAAAGGAGCAACTTGAAAAGAGGATAGAGCAGAAAGAAGATCGTTTGGAAGAAAATGAAAAACTGCTGGAGGAATTGCGTAAGTATGGTGAGAAAATAAATGAAGAAGAGCTTGGAAAAAAGCTTGAAGAAATGTCTAAAAATAACCGCAATCAGGAGAAAAGCCTGGAGCAACTTCTGGAATTGACTAAGAAATATTATGTTCAGGAGAAGGGAGCAAAGATTTCACGTGACCTGGAGAAACTCGGGGAGGAACAGGAGAAACTCGCCGATGACGAAGAAAATAACAGTATTGAGGCGCAGGAATCTTTGAGTGAAAAATATGAAGAAATTAAAGAGGATCTTCAGAAATTAGAAGAGGAAAATAAGAAGCTGACGAAACCCATGGAGACAGGAAGAGATAAGGAGCTTGAAAAAGAGATAGGGGAAGAGCAGGAGAAGGCTGGCGAGGAACTTCAAGAGGATGAGAAATCTAGAGCAGGGAAGCATCAGAAAAAGGCTGGGGAAAGTATGAAACAGCTAAGTCAAAAAATGCAACAGCAACAGCAGATGACTGCTGGTGAACAAATTGCTGAAGACGCCGAGATGCTAAGGAAAATTCTGGATAACCTGGTGATTTTCTCCTTTGAGCAGGAGGACCTATTGAATGCTTTTAAGAGGCTTGGACAGGATAATCCTGCATTTGCGTCCAACCTAAGGCAACAGAATCTTTTGAAAGAGCATTTTAAGCATGTGGATGATAGTCTATATGCGCTGGCGTTGAGAAACCCAATGATCACCGAAAATATCACAGAAAAACTTACGGATGTTGAATTTGCACTTGAGAAGTCATTGGAGCGCCTTGCAGATAATCAGATTCCGCAGGGAATGGCTAGTCAGCAGTACGCGATTACAGGAGCCAACGATCTTGCGGTTTTTCTTAGTAAGATCCTTGAAAGCATGAGCAACATGATGAATTCTTCGGGGGGTGGAGGAGGAGATATGCAGTTGCCAGACATTATTAAAAAGCAGGAGCAATTGAGTGAAAAGATGCAGGAAGGACTTCACAAAAGTAAGGAAGGAAATGGTGAAAAAGAGGGACAGAATAAAGGTCAGGGTAGTGAACAGGAGAATGGCGAATTATTCCGAATTTTTCAGGAACAACAAATGTTAAGGCAGCAACTGGAGGATATCTTGAAAAAGAATGGAATGAATGAAAGCGGTGAAGAATTACAAATGGAAATGGAGCATATTGAAGAAGAAATGCTGCGGAATGGGTTCAACGAGGAAACGCTTAGGAGAATGAAAAATCTGGAACACAAATTGCTAGAATTAGAGCACGCAAATTTAGAGCAGGGGAGTAAGCAGGAAAGGGAATCTAATACGAATAGGGATGAGTTTAAAAATACAGTTAAGGATCAAATGCTTAAGGCAAAAGAATATTTTAATACCACTGAAATTTTAAACAGACAAAGCTTACCTTTGCGCCAAATTTACAAACGAAAAGTAAAGGAGTATTTTGAACGAGGAGACCATTAATTTTTATTCAGAAAATCAATTCGAGCTTAGCGATGAAAAGCGGTTTTCAGATTGGTTAAAAAATGTAATTCTTTCAGAAGAAAAGAAGACGGGTGAGATAAGTTTTATTTTTTGTGATGATGATTATCTTCTCGAAATAAATCAAAAATATCTCAATCACGATACGTATACAGATATTATAACTTTTGATAATTGCATAGGAAATATACTTCAGGGAGATATTTTCATCAGCACTGAAAGAATTGCCGAAAATGCTGAAACTTACATGGTAGATTTTGAGGAAGAATTAAAGAGAGTGATGGCCCATGGAATTCTTCACCTTGCAGGATTTGCTGATAAAACAGAGGACGAGAAAGCTGAAATGCGGCGTAAAGAAGAGGAAAAAATGAAAATGTTCCACGTGGAACAATAGAAGGAAAATTTATGTTTGATAAAGAATATGATGTTATTGTAGTAGGAGGAGGGCACGCAGGAAGCGAGGCCGCAGCCGCAGCCGCCAATGTTGGTTGCAGTACCTTATTGATTACAATGAACCTCCAGAATATTGCACAGATGAGTTGTAATCCTGCTATGGGAGGAATTGCAAAAGGGCAAATCGTGCGGGAAATTGATGCGTTGGGCGGCTATAGCGGATTGGTAAGCGATACCAGTGCGATCCAGTTTAAGATGCTTAATAAATCTAAGGGACCTGCTATGTGGAGTCCAAGGGTGCAAAGCGACCGAATGATGTTTGCAGAACATTGGCGATTGCGCCTTGAAGCAACAAAGAATCTTGATTTTTATCAGGAAATGGTTTCCGGTTTGCTTATAGAAAATGGAAAAATAGTTGGAGTAAAAACTTCTTTGGGAATAGAAGTAAAAGCCAAATCTGTTGTGCTTACAAATGGAACTTTTCTTAACGGATTAATCCATATTGGGGACAAGCAAATGGGTGGAGGAAGATCTGGGGAAAGAGCTTCAAAAGGTATAACCGAGGATCTTGTTCAAATAGGTTTTGAAGCCGGAAGAATGAAAACCGGAACGCCACCAAGGGTAGATGGAAGGTCTTTAGATTATACTAAAATGACCGAACAACCGGGAGATGACATTCCGGCAAAATTTTCTTACCTGGATGAAACTACGCCTCTTAAAAAACAACGTTCCTGCTGGATGACATATACGTCACCAGAAGTGCATAATCTGCTAAAGGAAGGTTTTGATCGTTCACCTATGTTCAACGGAAGAATTAAGAGTATTGGCCCAAGATATTGTCCTTCTATTGAAGATAAAATCAATCGGTTTGCAGATAAAGACAGGCACCAATTATTCATAGAGCCTGAGGGCTGGAATACGGTAGAAATGTATGTGAATGGATTCTCTACCTCACTTCCGGAAGATGTTCAGTTTAAAGCTTTACGTTCTGTTGCCGGGTTTGAAAATGTCAAATTTTTCAGACCGGGTTATGCGATAGAATATGATTATTTTCCGCCAACGCAGTTAAAACATACACTCGAGACAAAATTGGTAGATGGTCTATATTTCGCGGGACAAATTAACGGTACCACAGGTTATGAGGAAGCTGCTTCTCAAGGTTTGATGGCGGGTATAAATGCCGCTTTAAAAGTACAGGAGAAGGAGGAGTTTATTCTCAAAAGAGATGAGGCTTATATAGGTGTTCTAATAGATGATCTTATCACAAAAGGTACCGAAGAGCCTTACAGGATGTTCACGTCTCGTGCAGAATACAGAACACTTTTACGACAGGATAATGCAGATTTCAGGTTGACTGAAAAATCTTATAAATTAGGATTGGCTTCTGAAGAGCGCATGAGAAGAATGGAGGAGAAGAAAGAAAAATCCTTTTCTTTCGTTCAATTTTTGAAAGATACAAGCGTTGCACCTGAAGAAGCAAATGCAGTTTTAGAAACAAAAAATTCTGCTTTGGTCAAACAAAGCGATAAGATCTTCAAGATATTTTCCCGTCCCAATATCACTATGGATGATGTGAGAAACTTCAGTGGGGTAAATGATTTTATAGTGGATAATAATCTTTCTGAAGAAGAACTCGAGCAGACAGAGATCCAGGTAAAATATTCGGGATATATTGAAAAGGAGAAAAACAATGCCGATAAATTAAACCGCCTGGAGGATATAAAAATTCCTTCGGAATTTGATTATTCAAGAATCAAATCTATGTCTTTTGAAGCGAGGGAAAAACTGAAAAAAGTGAAACCAACATCAGTTTCCCAAGCCTCACGAATTAGCGGAGTGAGTCCGAATGATATTTCAGTTTTACTCGTTTACATGGGGAGATAATCTCAATAGTTCCACGTGGAACATCTACTTGAAACATTGTTTGAAAGAACCTTTTTGAATGGCAGTATCAAATTCAGCAACGAATTACTTTTTAAAATGTAAAGATCATACCGTAAGCGGAAATAAATATGAACTTCGGTATGATCAGGAAAAGGATATGCTTATTACTTTTCCAAGACCTGAACTTCACGAACTGCCGGAATTTTATAAAAGCGAAAAGTATATTTCCCATACCGATTCCCGTAGATCCCTTTTTGAGAAAACCTATCAATGGGTGAAGACTTATATGATAGATAAAAAGATCACGTGGATCGAAAAGGAGAAGAAGAGTAGGGGAAGACTTTTAGATATTGGAGCGGGAACAGGTGATTTTTTATTTAGGGCTAAGAAAAAAGGTTGGGAAGTGAAAGGAGTGGAACCAAATCTCCAGGCAAGAAATTTAGCAGATAAAAAAGGAATTAATTTAATTGAAGATTCTTCTTCTCTTGCTTCAGGATCTTTTGACGTTATTACAATGTGGCATGTTTTAGAACATGTTCCGGATCTTAATGAACAAATAGTTGAATTAAAACGTCTGCTGAAGAAAGATGGTTTGCTGGTGATAGCTGTACCAAATTTTAAAAGTTACGACGCCCGGAAGTACAAAAGCTTTTGGGCAGCTTATGATGTGCCAAGACACCTTTGGCATTTCTCCAAAAATGCCATTTTGAATATCTTTTCTGAGCATTCATTTAATTTGACTCAAACAAAAGGTTTGCAATTTGATTCTTTTTATGTTAGCCTTTTGTCTGAAAAATATAAAAATGACTCAGGATTTTCTGTCAATGGAATTTGGACCGGCTTCTTATCAAATTTGAAGGCAGCTCGCACGGGAGAGTATTCTTCGCTTGCTTATTTCCTTACAAAAGAGTAGAAAAATGATTTTAAAGGCCATTTCTGCTCATTTTAGTTTCGGAGGTTATATAGAACCCTTTATTTTATTAAAAATGCGCTTAAAACGCTTCTTTTGAAGCTGTTTTCAATAATTTTTAATGATTTTGATTTAAGTTGAAATAGAAATTTGCAATGGAATCAGAATATAAAAGAATTTCCTCATTTTTGGAATAGCTTTGTTACTTTTGTTCGAAATAGAAAAATTAAAAACAAGATGAAGAAATTATTGTCAATAGTTTTATTGGGAACTGCATTGATTGGGTGTAACGAACAAAAAACAGCATATGTTGATACCACAACCTTAATTCAGGAATATTCAGAAATGAAAGAGGTAGAGGCTGAGTTCACTACACGATCTGATGAAATGAAGAGACAGTTTGATTCTGTCGCACGTGGTTTCCAACAGGAAGTACAGGCTTACCAACAGGAAATGGATAATATGAGCCAAACGCAAAGACAGGAAACTGAAAGCCGACTTATGCAAACGCAGCAGAGGTTACAACAACAGCAACAGCAAATGGGTGGTGCCTTAAGAGAGGAAAGCGATGCAGTGATCGATTCTATTGTGACTAAGGTGAAGGATTATGTGAAGGAATATGGCGAGGAGAATGATTATACTTACATCTTTGGTTCTAACGAATCTGCCAACATAATGTATGCGGAAGAAGGACTGGATATTACAGATGAAATTCTTGAGAAACTGAATTCCGAATACGAAGGAAACTAAGGTTGTCAAAATAACATTCCAAAAAGGGGCTGAAAAGCCCCTTTTTTATGCGGTAAAAAGAAAAATTCCGAAGATGACTACCATGAAATATCCTGTAATTGTGAAAGCGCCTGCATAGTCTTTAGCGATTCTCTGACCAAAGAGAAGCATCAAAAGAGTAATCGCTGCAAGTACAGCCGCTGTTAATCCGGTTTCAGGATTATTATTGGCAACCAGGGAATAAATTCCCGCCAGGGCGTATAAACCGGTAATGATTTCCATAATCATGATGATGCCAACCATAAGAGGAACAAATCCTTTTAAAAATGTCTCTCCGAAATGCCCTTTTAGCCACCCCAGGTTTCCTTTCCAGTCGAAAAGCTTGTCCAGCCCCGATTGTAAGAATACAATTAAAATGAAAATAAGGATTAATAACTCCGGAAGATTATCTGTGATATTGTTCATTTTATGAAGCTTTTTTATGAATGAGTCTGGTTAATTTTATAGAAAGATCGGTTAGGATTATCTTGGCGTTTCCATTTCTCTCAATGTGATAAATTGCATCCTGAAGTTCCTGCGTTATGGTCATAATATTATTACCATGAATAAAGGGAGAGAATTTCTTAAGAGTAAAACCCTTCGTTTGTGGTTCCATAAAAACGAGGCCGTCGGCTTTGTAGTTCTGCAATAAAGCCTGCCTGAAAAAATCCATACAGAACAAAAGAAATTTCTTCTGTGTTTCCCTTCCTGTGGCAGCAATGGTTTCGCTCCATGCAATAAGATCACGAATGGCCGTTTTGTTTCCTTTTGCTTTAAATGCGCTCCTCACCCAGGTTACAAACCATTCCTCAAACTGCTCATCGCCTTCGTTGCTATGCAAAATATGAAGTGCCTTAGTAAAGCTGCCATTGGCACGGTGTGCAATCTTCATTGCAGTACTTTCCTCACATTTCTGGTTATTCATTAATCCTTCGGCAATAACCTGCTCATTCAGCGGAGGGAAATGAAGCACCTGGCATCGGGATCTTATTGTTTGGATGATGCTCTCTTCCTCTTCAGAAATGAGAAGAAACATCGTATTGTTTGGTGGTTCTTCGATAAGTTTTAGCAGCTTATTGGCACAGGCGGTATTCATCTTGTCTGCCATCCATATGATCATGACCTTAAAACCACCTTCGTAGGATTTTAGCGCAAGAGATTTCACAATTTCCTGGGCTTCATCGACTCCAATTTGTCCTTGTTTATTTTCTATCCCAATGCTTTGATACCAGTCGAATAAACTTCCATAAGGATTTTTAGAAATAAATCTCCTCCAGTCCTCCAGGAAGAAGTTAGAAACAGGATGCTTCTTTACCTTATCATTGGTAGCAACGGGGAAAGCAAAATGAAGATCGGGATGAGAAAGATTATTGAGCTTGATATTACAAGCCTCATTTCCCATAAGGTTTTCACCGCCGTGATTCTTACATAAAATATATTGCGCATAGGCAATGGCCATTGGCAACGTACCACTCCCTGCCGGCCCCACAAATAATTGCGCATGCGGAATGCGGTTCTTATCTGCTGTGGTCGTTAAATGATTCTTTATATGTGGTAATCCTAATACTTCAGAAAATAGCATAAGCAAAGATAAAATTTATATACACTTTTATATCTTAGGAGAAATTTATCTTTGTATCCTAAACTAATCACTATGAAAACTGTCAACGACTTTAATTTTAAAAATAAAAAAGCTTTAATAAGAGTAGATTTTAACGTACCTCTCAACGAAGACCTGGAAGTAGGTGATACCAGCCGTATTGAGGCTGCAAAACCAACGGTACTTAAGATACTGGAAGATGGTGGTAGTGCCATTTTAATGTCTCACCTTGGAAGACCTGAAGGAAAGGAACAAAGATATTCCCTGGAGCACATTGTAAAGAAAGCGTCTGAAATTCTTGGTGTCCAAATAAAATTTGTTTCAGATTCTGTAGGGACTCAAGTAAAAGAAGCTGCCAAAAACCTTCAGCCTGGCGAAGTACTTATGCTGGAGAACCTGAGATTCCATCCTGAAGAAAAGAAAGGAAATGATGATTTCGCGAAAGAACTGGCTTCTCTAGGTGATATCTATGTGAATGATGCTTTTGGAACTGCACACCGTGCGCACGCTTCTACCACTATTGTTGCAAAACATTTTCAAGACAAATGCTTCGGATTATTATTGGCGAAAGAAATTGAAAGTCTTGAAAAAGTGCTTGGTAATTCAGAAAAACCCGTTACAGCAGTGTTAGGTGGAGCCAAGGTCTCAACGAAGATTACAGTTATTGAAAATATACTTGATAAAATAGATCACCTTATCATTGGAGGTGGAATGACCTATACGTTTGTTAAAGCGAAAGGTGGTAAGATTGGAAATTCCCTGGTGGAAGAAGACAAGCAGGATCTTGCTTTAAAAATCCTGAAGTTAGCAGAAGAAAAGGGAGTGCAGGTTCATTTACCTGTAGATTCGGTAATCGCCGACAGCTTCTCTGAAATGGCAGATACCAACGTTGTTTCAGTAAAAGAAATTCCTGATGGCTGGATGGGTCTGGATATAGGTCCTGAAACTATTAATCAATTTGGAAGTGTAATTAAGGATTCGAAAACCATCTTATGGAACGGACCTGTAGGCGTTTTTGAAATGGACACTTTTGCCAAGGGGACAATTGCTTTAGGAGAACAAATTGCTGCGGCCACCCGTGATGGTGCATTTTCTCTGGTAGGTGGAGGAGACTCTGTTGCTGCTGTAAAAAAGTTTGGGTTTGAGGACAAAGTGAGTTACGTTTCTACTGGAGGCGGTGCTATGCTGGAGATGCTCGAGGGAAAAAGTTTGCCTGGAATTGAAGCCATTAAATAAACAGGTACGGTAATTGATACAATTGCCGTAAGAACTTTTTTTATGATGAAGAAAATACTGCCATACATAGTTCTTCTGCTTTCCGCGGGTGCATTCTCACAGGAAAAAACTCCTGAAGAATACAAAACTTCTGAAGAGGCCAAGGTAGATCAAACGAGTATTGACAGCCTTATAGAAATGCACAAAAAGCTTTTTTCTCTGAAGAATGCCACCGATGTAGATTTTGCCAACCATGTATCTTTTGAAGTGCTTCGAGACTCTGTGGTTGCGAATCTTATCGATCATCCGGGTGCTGCGCAAATGGATTCGGTATGGCAAAAAGAGCTTTTATCATCAAGTTTATATCATGATTTTCAGAATGATCTTTTAAATCAGGAATATAACGAAGAAGTAGATAGAAGTCTGCATACAGATACCCTCAAAATGCGGCTTGAGGAATTGGATGCGAAAACACCGTTTAAAGTAACTTATCATCCTTTACTTGAGAATATTATTCATTCTTATTTAAGAAGAAATAAGAAATCCATGGAAGATTTAATGGCCATAAGTGGTTATTATTTTCCCATTTTTGAACAGCAACTGGACAGGTATAATATTCCTTTAGAGATTAAATACCTGGCCATTGTAGAGTCTACATTAAATCCGAGGGCACGTTCAAGAGTGGGCGCTACAGGATTATGGCAGTTTATGTATGCTACTGGAAAAATGCATGGGCTGGATGTTACTTCTTATGTGGATGAAAGAATGGATCCGGTAAAATCATCAGAGGCTGCAGCACAGTATCTCTCGACACTGTACCGGGTTTTTGAGGATTGGGACCTTGTGCTGGCTTCCTACAATTCAGGACCGGGAAATGTTTCCAAAGCCATTCGTAGAAGTGGTGGTTCAAAGGATTATTGGGAATTACGGCCTTATTTACCACGGGAAACAGCCGGATATGTTCCTGCTTTCATAGCCACTATGTACTTGTTTGAATATGCCGAGGAACATGGATTTCAGCCACCCATGCCCATTACGACCTATTTTGAAACCGATACCATTCGTACGCAAAGAAAATTATCTTTCGACCAGATTGCTGAAGTAACAGGTGTAGAAAAGCCAATGCTGCAGTTTTTAAACCCAAGTTATAAGCTGGATATAATTCCTAACATTCCTGAACAAAAATATACCCTGAGACTTCCTCGCGACAAAGCTGGTTTGTTTGTGAACAACGAAGAGATCATTTACGGTTATACACAGGCACAAATTGCCGAAGAAAAAAAAGGAATTGAAGAGGCGCAGGAAGAAAGCAGGATTACATACAGGGTGAGAAAAGGTGATTTTCTCGGAAAAATTGCCGAGAGATATGGAGTGGGTGTCAGCAGTATTAAGGAATGGAACGGTTTAAGGAGCAATAGCCTTAGGATTGGCCAGCGGCTGGTAATATATACGCAAAATGCCAGTGCTACAGCTTCTAAGTCAAATAACCCGAAGATGTATACGGTAAAAAGAGGGGATTCCTTGTGGAGTATTTCCAAAAAGTTCCCTGGTGTCACCGTTCAACAACTTAAATCTCTGAACAACATGAACGGTAGCCGATTAAAACCGGGCATGAAAATTAAACTTTCTGAAGGTTAGGCCTTTAAAAACCACTTATTATGAAGAAAATATATTTATTGTTTATTGCTGTAGGTACACTCGTGTCCTGTGGAGAAAATGGAGAGGAAAATGAAAGAGTTCTTTCAGATTCTTCAGGAAACATCAATAATCTTTCTGTTATAGTAGACAATGACCTTTGGCAGGGAGAGGTTGGAGAAGCCATTAGGGAAAATCTTGCGTCACCTGTAGATGGTTTGCCTCAGGATGAACCGTTGTTCTCTATTAGCCAGATGCCTCCGGAAGCTTTTTCAGGCTTTACACGTAAGAACAGGATTTTTCTCAAAATAGAAAAAGGCCAGGCAGGCGATATAAAGGTAGGAAACAATCTTTACGCTAAACCGCAAACGGGAGTGGTTGTCAAGGGGCAGACAAATGAAGAAATAGCTTCTTTAATCAATCAAAATGCGGAAAATATTATTAAAGCATTTAAAAGGACTGAAATCAACGAAAAGCAGCGAAGAATTTCGAAATCTCTTAAAGAAGACGAGCGACTGAAGCAGGAATTAGGAGTTTCACTTAAGTTTCCCGATGCCTACAGATATGCAAAGGATGAAGAAGGTTTTTTTTGGATAAGAAAAGATATTCCCAATGGAAGTATGGAGATCATGGTTTATGAGGTTCCTCTAAATACCATTCAAAGAGACAGCAATATTGTGGGTAACATAATTAAGATGCGTGATTCTATAGGTGAGCAGCACATTCCTGGACCAGTAGATGGCAGCTATATGATAACTGAAGCTGCGTACGCGCCATACCTTTTCAATTCTGAAATTGATAATAAATTCGCATATGAAACTAAAGGTACCTGGGAGGTGAACGATGCCTATATGGGCGGTCCTTTTTTAAATTATGCAGTACTGGATGAAGAAAACAACCGGTTTGTAATATTGGAAGGTTTTGCCTTTGCACCTTCCGCCAGGAAGAGGGACAACATGTTTGAGCTGGAAGCAATATTAAAATCGGCTAAAATTAAATAACCGAGCAGAGCATAAAAAAACCCAACTTCTGGTTGGGTTTTTTCATTTAATAATCTCTCAACTATATCTTTTTTTGATCTTCGCCTTTATTGTCTATAGGCTCATCATCTTTTGAAGCATCTTTAAATTCCTTTATTCCGCTTCCCAATCCTCGCATTAATTCAGGGATTTTTCTACCTCCAAATAATAATAACACTACGATCACGATAAAGATGATCTGAGGTGTTCCAATCCACAATGGTAAAAATATTGCGCTCATAATGATTTATTTAATGCCGCAAAGTTAACAATAAAACTTTAAAACCTTGGTTTCTGTTCTGAATAAAAAGATTAAAATTAACTTTATCATATCTTTGCCTAAGGCGATATTAAAATGACAAACAATAAAGAACAAAAAAAGAAATTCACCAAAAAGCTTCTGCACAAGTACAGGATGGTTATCCTGAATGAAGATACGTTTGAGGAAAAGGTTTCTTTTAAGCTTACACGGCTAAATGTGTTTGTGGTCGTCACTCTTGCAGCCATTCTGTTGATAGCAGGTACCACAGTGCTTATAGCTTTTACCGGACTTCGGGAATACATTCCCGGTTATTCTTCTACTGCCTTAAAACAAAGAGCAGCCATGCTTGCTTACAAGACAGATTCCCTGCAGAATGTGGTGGAGTTAAATAACCAGTATTATAGTTCCATTAGAAAAGTTCTGGCAGGTGATGTAAAAACGGTAAATTTTAATCGTGATTCGCTTATAGAGTCACAAAGAATAAATTCTGATGAAGTTGATCTTGCACCTTCCAGGGAAGATTCCTTGTTGCGGGAGAAAGTAGCTCATGAAGATAAATATAATCTTTTGGAGACCGCTACCTCACGTGCTAACTATGCACTTTTTCCGCCGGTAAAAGGACCGCTCTCTTCAAAATATAATATTGAGGAAAAACATTATGGGGTAGATGTGGTCGTTGCACAAAATGCACCCGTAAAAACCGTTGCCGATGGTACTGTCTTGTTTGCCGAATGGACTGCAGAAACAGGAAATG
Organism: Salinimicrobium maris; assembly: GCF_049680855.1. Taxonomy (NCBI): domain Bacteria; kingdom Pseudomonadati; phylum Bacteroidota; class Flavobacteriia; order Flavobacteriales; family Flavobacteriaceae; genus Salinimicrobium; species Salinimicrobium maris. Next base: position 470,695 of record NZ_JBMPGS010000001.1, read on the forward strand.
TAATCATCATCGAACATAGTTATGGATTAATTTCTGTCTATAAGCACAATTCTTCTCTTACAAAAGAACAGGGGGAACGGGTAAGAAAAGGGGAGGTTATTGCCGCTGCAGGCTCTACAGGAGAATATTCTACCGGCCCGCATCTTCATTTCGAATTATGGAGCGAAGGCCAGCCCGTCAACCCTACAGATTTCATTGATTTTCAATAAGATTCTATGTCTATAAAAACATTTGGAGCAAAGATTTTTGCTATATATATTCAACGTAAAACCGATTCATGGGCATCCCGTCCTGTAGAGGTTCAAAAAAAGGTATTTGAAGAGCTAATTTCCACAGCCAAAAATACACGGTTTGGGAAAGATCACCATTTCAAGTCCATCTCCAGCATGAGGGAATTTGCTAAAAGAGTTCCGGTGCGGGATTATGAGGAATTGAAGCCCTGGGTAGACAAAATGGTGGCCGGAGAGAAAGACATATTATGGCCGGGAAAACCGCTGTACTATGCAAAAACTTCCGGGACCACAAGTGGCGCAAAATATATACCGTTGACAAAGGAATCAATGCCTACACATATATCAGCAGCCAGAAATGCCATTTTAAGCTACATAAACGAAACGGGAAAAGCCGATTTTGTAGATGGGAAAATGATCTTTCTTCAGGGAAGTCCCGAACTTGAGGAGAAAAATGGGGTAAAACTTGGTAGACTTTCTGGGATTTCGGCACATTATGTTCCCACATATCTTCAGAAGAACCGGATGCCCAGCTGGGAAACGAATTGCATTGAGGACTGGGAGACAAAAGTAGATGCCGTTGTTGAGGAAACCGTGAAGGAGGACATGTCTGTAATTAGCGGGATTCCATCCTGGGTACAGATGTATTTTGAACGGCTGCAGGCAAAGACCGGTAAGAAAGTGGGGGAGATATTTCCTAATTTTAACCTGTTCATTTACGGCGGAGTAAATTTTGAACCCTACCGTGCGAAGTTTGAAAACCTGATTGGTCGAAAAGTGGATAGTATAGAGCTTTTTCCGGCTTCGGAAGGCTTTTTTGCATACCAGGATAAACAGGATGCCAAAGGTATGTTGTTGCTGCTAAACTCGGGGATCTTCTATGAATTTATAAAAGCTGATGATTTTTATTCTGAAAATCCGGAGCGCTTTACGATTGGAGAAGTGGAGCTGAATGTCAATTATGTGATGATCGTTTCCACCAGTGCCGGCCTGTGGGCTTACAATTTGGGAGATACCATACAATTTACGTCTTTGAAGCCTTACCGCGTAATAGTTTCGGGAAGGATCAAACATTTTACTTCGGCTTTTGGGGAGCACGTGATTGCAAAAGAAGTAGAACAGGCCATGCAGGAAGCGGTTGCAAAGCATCATGCAAGTATTTCAGAATTTACGGTAGCGCCGCAAACAAATCCTTCAGGAGAACAGTTGCCCTACCATGAATGGTTCATTGAATTTGAAAAAGAGCCGGATGATTTATCAGCCTTTAAAACTTCTTTAGACAAATCACTTCAGGAACAAAATTCGTATTACAAAGATCTTATTGATGGCAAGATCCTTCAGCCGCTGGTCATCACTAAGATTCCTGCGGAAGGTTTTCAGAAGTACATGAAATCCATTGGAAAATTGGGAGGTCAGAATAAATTGCCGAGATTGTCAAATGATCGCAAAATCGCGGAATTTTTAGAAAAATTATAAAAGATAGAAGAGTTAAGAATATATGAGTAATTTAAAATTGAGAGGTCGCACCAGGGCACAGGAAAGTTCAAGCGCCATAGAGCGTATGTATATTACTATGCGACATTTATTTAACAGGGGATTTTATAAGCCTATGGGTGTTTCGGGGGAAACGCTGCGTGAGGCTTTGCTTGTTTTACGACCCGAAATATATGGATCTGTAGCAGAAGAAAAAGTAGAATTGAACGGTTTACTTTATGTAATTGATCGTCTTCCAATAGGAATTGAAGAATGCCGGTACATCAACCTTACCAGTGATGAAGGCTACGGAAATTCACATTTCAAACCTATTGTACCTCCTAAAAGAAGAAGGAATTGCTACCGAATTGATGAGGAGCAAATGAACATTGAGATCACACGAGGTAGATCTGAAATATATGATATTCTTACTCACCTTACCTTTATTTTTGTGGAATCCCACAAGATAATGCGCCGCGTGATTATTGATGAAGAAGGAGAAGTAACGCGTGACTGGGAGAAGTTGCAAGTAGCGGTTATGAAAGAAGAACTGTCGCAGGCAGAGCGGGAAGTCGCCCTTACCCATACGGCAAACATACTGGGCAGGACCTTTAAGGAAGTAAACACTATTTATCCAATGTTCAGTATTCCGGGAAAGAAAGATCGTTTTCTGCACCTGGTGTATTGGCTGGGGAAACTGGCCATGGATGAGCTGGTAGACAATAAGAAGCGTATCGTTACTTTTAGTCCGGTGTTGAGAGAAAGACTGGGTCACCACATTCATGGGGAAATTTGGGCGAACAAGATTAAGGAAGTGATGTTGGAAAAGAACCTTTTGAACAGGCCGCTTCACATCATAAGTGCAAATATGCACAGTGTAATGAACACCTTGTATGCTCCCCGAGCCTTAAAAACCGAACTTACAAAAAAGCCTATTTCTGGTATTTATGAAGATCTTAGCAATAATGCGAATGGGAAACTTCGTACTAAGGTGATGAAGGCGGCTTTGGAGGAAGGCATGACATTTATTGAGGATACAAGCGGTGCCAATATTGATGTACAGATTTTCGACACCGCAAAATACAAGGTCGAACTTTCTCCTTTTGAAATGAAGAAGGACTTAAAAGACGAAGAAAAACCGGTGATCATGGTGATGGATTATGCTTTTGGAGAACAGGCGTATGAAACCATGGATGAAATGCTGAAGCCTTACCAGAGTGAGCACGGGAATATCCACATGAACGTGGCTTCTATTTCTATTATGGGGAAAGCCGGGATCTTAGTGGGAGGCAAAGGAGATATTATGATTCCTTCCGCACATTTATTCGAAGGAACTGCAGACAACTACCCATTCAAAAATGAGCTTTCCAAAGAAGATTTGGAAGGAAATGGAATACCGGTTTCTGACGGTTCCATGATCACTGTTCTGGGAACTTCTCTTCAAAATAAAGATATTTTGAGGTTCTTTCATGAATCTACCTGGAACGTGGTTGGACTGGAAATGGAAGGTGCTCACTATCAAAAAGCCATCCAGGCGGCTTCCAGGCTTCGGAAGAACATAAACGAAGACGTAAAAGTACGTTACGCCTATTATGCATCAGATAATCCCCTGGAAACAGGTAGTACACTGGCATCCGGCGGACTCGGGACAACAGGTGTGAAACCAACTTACCTGATAACTGAAAAAATTCTGCAGCAAATTTTATCTTCCGAATCAGAAAATGGGAAGGAGATAAAATAAATTACCAAGAATGGAGAAAAAGGTTCAAAATATTTTGATTACTGGAGGTGCAGGATTTATCGGGTCCAATTACATTAACTTGTTTTACGATGAGAGTAATATCCAGATCGTAAACCTCGATAAGTTGACCTACGCCGGGAATCTTGAGAACCTTAAAATCCAAAACAAAGAAAATTACACTTTTATTCAGGGGGATATTTGTGATAAAGAACTTATTAAGAATCTTTTCGAAAAATATCATTTTCAGCAGGTAATCAATTTTGCTGCGGAATCTCACGTAGATAATTCCATTTTAGACCCTTCAGCTTTTGTTGAAACCAATATTTCCGGAACTTTTAATTTGCTTCAGAATGCCTATAAGCTCTGGATGGAGAAGCCTTTTGTTCTGAATGAGGGATTCAAAAATGCCAGATTTCTGCATATTTCTACAGATGAGGTCTATGGAACATTGGGAGACGAGGGACTTTTTACTGAAGAAACACCGTATGCGCCCAATAGCCCGTACTCAGCATCAAAAGCTGCATCAGATTTTCTAGTCCGCAGTTATTTCCACACCTATGGCTTACCTGTTTTGACGACCAATTGTTCCAATAATTATGGTCCTAATCAACATGATGAAAAATTGATTCCGACTATCATAAGAACGGCTTTAAAGGAAGAACCCATTCCAATATACGGGGAGGGAACTAACGTAAGGGACTGGCTGTACGTTTCAGATCATTGCAAAGGGATTAAACTGGTACTCAAAAAGGGCAAATTAGGAGAGACTTATAATATTGGTGGGAGAAACGAGCGGCAGAATATTTATATCGCGCAACAAATTTCAGAAATTCTTGATAAGCAGCAACCGCGGAAGAATGGCAAATCCTATAACGATCTTATTACTTTTGTGGTAGACCGGCCGGGGCACGATAAAAGATATGCCATTGATGCCAGCAAAATAGAAAAAGAGCTTGGCTGGAAAGCTGAAGAAAATTTTGAAAGCGGAATAGAAAAAACGGTTCAATGGTACCTGAAAAAATATAATTGATGAAAGGAATTATTTTGGCAGGAGGCTCGGGAACGCGATTGCACCCATTAACGCTGGCGATAAGCAAGCAGTTGATGCCGGTGTATGATAAGCCTATGATTTATTATCCGCTCTCGACCTTAATGATGGCCGGAATCAGGGAGATTCTTATCATTTCTACTCCAAAAGACCTCCCTTTATTTAAAGATTTGTTAGGCGATGGAAGCAGGTATGGATGTGTGTTTGCATATGCCGTTCAGGAAAAACCGAATGGTCTTGCTGAAGCTTTTATTATTGGAGCAGATTTTATCGGAAATGATAAAGTAGCGCTTATTCTTGGCGACAATATTTTTTATGGCTCCGGTCTGGATAAACTTCTACAGGGCAACAATGATCCCAACGGGGGAATTATTTATGCGTACCACGTTCAGGATCCCAAAAGATATGGGGTGGTGGATTTTGATACATCGGGAAAAGCAATTTCTATTGAAGAAAAACCGGTTGCACCCAAATCTAATTTTGCAGTCCCCGGAATCTACTTTTACGATAATGAGGTGGTGGAGATTGCGCGTAGTATAAAACCCTCCAGGCGCGGAGAGCTAGAAATTACCGATGTAAACAATCACTACCTACAAAAGGAACAACTGCACGTAAGCATCCTGGACAAAGGAACAGCCTGGCTGGACACAGGAACTTTTAATTCCCTCATGAACGCTTCGCAGTTTGTGCAGGTGATCGAAGAGCGGCAGGGTTTAAAAATTGGCGCAATTGAAGAAACCGCTTATAAAATGGGGTATATCAATAAACAGCAACTTCATAAATTGGCAAAGCCTTTGCTGAAAAGCGGATACGGCGAATATTTATTACAACTGGATTAATGTTAGCACTCGAAAATACACCTTTAAAAGATTGTTTTTTACTCAAACCTTCCGTTTTTGAAGATGAAAGGGGAACCTTTTATGAGAGTTACAATCAACAGAGGTTTGAAGAAACCACAGGTTTAAAAATAAATTTTGTTCAGGATAACCAGTCAACATCTCAAAAAGGTGTTTTACGAGGTTTTCACTTCCAAACCGGCGCACATGCCCAGGCAAAACTGGTGCGAGCCGTTGCGGGAGAGGTTTTAGATGTGGTGGTTGATCTTCGGCCAGATTCTCCCACCTTCAAAAAATCCTATAAGGTGGTTTTAAGCAACGAAAACAAGCTGGAGCTGTTTGTGCCTGCAGGATTCGCTCACGGCTTTCTTACGATCTCTGAGGCTTCTGTTTTTGCTTATAAATGTGACCAGTACTACAACAAGCAAAGCGAGGCAGGAATCATCTGGAACGACCCAACTTTAAATATTGACTGGGAATTCTCTGAAAAGGATATCATTCTTTCCGAAAAAGATGCTTTGCTTCCTAATTTTGAAGAACTTGACCTATGAAAAAGGTATTGGTCACAGGAGCTTCAGGCCAATTGGGGCGGTGTTTTAGAAAAATGGAAAATGAGTTTCCTAATCTCGACATCACCTTTACCTCGGCCGAAGAACTGGATCTAACCCTTTTTGGAATGGTTGATACCTTCATCAAAGATCATAATTTCGACTATTGTATCAATTGTGCCGCCTATACCAACGTGGAACAGGCAGAAACCAGCCGGGAAATGGCATTTTTAATAAATTCTGAAGCAGTGAGGAATCTTGCACAGGCATGTGCTGAAAATGCTACCTGTCTCATTCATTTTTCTACAGATTATGTCTTCGACGGAAAAAAAGAGACACCGTATTCCGAAGAAGATGAGACAAATCCAATCAATGTCTACGGAAGTTCAAAACTATCGGGAGAACATTACATTCAGCAGAAACTGGACAAATTTTTCATCTTCAGAACCTCCTGGTTATATTCAAATATTGGGCACAATTTTTTTAATACAATTCGCAAAAAGCTTAAATCCGGAGCTGTATGTAATATTACCAGCGCACAAAAAGGAACGCCAACAAATGCTTATGATTTAGCAGCTTACATCCTGAATATTATTTCTTCAGAAGAAAAGCACTACGGAATTTACCATTATAGCAACCTTGGAGAAGCAACCTGGTACGACTTTGCACAGGAAATTATACACCTTTCAGGAAAAACGGAGGAGGTAAGGCTCATAGAAAATAACGATTTTGAAACTGTAGCCGAGCGGCCTGCGAACAGCGTTTTATCTAAAGAGAAAGCTATGTCTACGTTTTCAGGAGAAATTCCTCATTGGAAGGAAAGCCTGGCCCAGTTATTTAAAAATGGCATTTCCTGATATTTTTCTATAGCTTTCCAGCAAGATCTCGTTCTCCAGGTTCGTTGTACTCTTCCATGAATTGTTTAAAATTTGATACATCATCTTTCACCATCTTTTCAAATAGCGGATTGATCAATCTCGCAGCACCTTCCCCCGGAATTCCACCCGGCGCGCTGTAGGAGATCACTACATCAACTTCTGTCCCGTAACCTGGAATTTCTTTAAATTCAACTTTTCCTGCATTTTCAATGTCAGAGCCCGGTAAAGACTGCCATCCAATAAATTCATTTTGTCTAATTTTTACAATTTCACTTTTCCAGCTCAGGGTACCAACTCCGCCGGGAAGTTCTGCTTTCCATAATGAAATATGATCGTTTATACTATTAACACTTTCCAGGTGTTCCATAAATAAAGGTAGATTTTCAAACTTACTCCAGAATTCAAAAACTTCTTCAGGAGGACGCCCTACAGTTTGGGTTACTCTTATATTAACGTTCCTGCTATGGGCATCGGGTTTGGTTTTTCCCATGGCATCATAAATTCCGCAGTAGCCGGTGGCGCCACGAAAAAGAAGGAAACCTGCGAAAGCGGCTTCGGTAAAGCTTTTCTCTTTTTTTCCCAGTGCGTCATAAAGTATATATGCACCTCCCAAAAGGGAAATTATTCTTTCATTTTTGCCTACGTTTGGGTTGAGTCCGGGTATGGTTAGTTTTTTCATTTTTCTTCAAATTTTCTATTCTTCAAGGTAATGATTAAACTTATAAAATCAACTTAAGAGGCTCAAAATTAGGGTTAAATTATACTTAAAGCTGGTGTGCTTTATAATTTCTGAAGAGATTCAGGAGTCAATTTAATATAAGGTTCCCGCCCTGGAAATCTAAAAAAACCGTTAAGTATTTTATATGGAACAACAGAAGCAGGTGCAACTAAAAATTATTTCTTATTTTCAATTTAAATTAACCAACCAATGGCAAAGAGAATATTAATTACAGGGGCAGCCGGGTTCCTTGGATCACATTTGTGTGATAAATTTATTGATGAAGGATTTTATGTAATTGCGATGGACAATCTTATCACGGGGGACCTTCGTAATATCGAGCATCTTTTTAAATTGGATAATTTTGAATTTCATCATCACGATGTTACCACTTTTGTTCATGTTCCGGGAAAACTAAATTATATTCTTCATTTTGCATCACCGGCCAGTCCCATTGATTATTTGAAAATTCCTATCCAGACTTTAAAGGTGGGTTCCCTGGGTACGCACAACCTTTTAGGTTTGGCAAAAGAGAAAAATGCGCGTATTCTCATCGCTTCCACTTCTGAAGTTTATGGAGATCCTCTGGTTCACCCGCAAACCGAGGAATACTATGGAAATGTCAATACCATAGGTCCACGGGGAGTATATGACGAAGCCAAAAGATTCCAGGAGTCTATCACTATGGCTTATCACCGCTATCATGGCCTCGAGACAAGAATAGTTAGAATTTTTAATACTTATGGACCAAGGATGCGGTTAAATGACGGGCGTGTCATTCCGGCGTTTATAGGTCAGGCGTTAAGAGGAGAAGACCTGACGGTTTTTGGAGACGGTTCTCAAACGCGTTCCTTTTGCTACGTAGATGATGAAATAGAGGGGATTTACAGGCTTTTATTGAGTGATTATTCAGAGCCTGTGAACATTGGAAATCCGCATGAGATCACTATAAAAGATTTTGCTGAAGAGATCATCAAACTTACGGGCACAAACCAGAAGATCGTCTATAAACCTTTGCCAAAAGACGACCCCATGCAGCGCCAGCCGGACATTTCCAAAGCCAGGGAAATCTTAGGATGGGAACCAAAGGTTTCCAGGAGTGAGGGAATGCAAAGAACCTACGATTACTTTAAGAATTTAAGCGAAGAAGAACTTCACAGGAGTGAACACAAAGATTTTTCACAACACGTTAGAAAGTAGCCTGGAAAGTTGCAGTAGAATTTTTATGGAAAATATTTTCAGAAATAAAAATAAAATATTACTGTACCCAAAAATGGCATTTTAATGAAGAATTCTCCTGTGGTATCTATAGTGATGCCCGCTTATGATGCATCAAAATTTATTTCTGAAAGTATAGATTCTGTAAGGGCACAGACCTTTGCAGACTGGGAATTGATAATTATTGATGATGCTTCTAAAGATGAGACAAATCATCTTGTGAAGGAGTATGTGCAACAGGATCAACGCATCAAACTGCATACGCTTCCCGTGAACCAGGGTGCAGGATTCGCTCGAAATATTGGAATAAAAGCTTCAGAAGGGGATTTCATTTCGTTCTTAGATGCAGATGATCTTTGGAAACCCCATAAACTTCAGGCTCAGCTGGATTTTATGAGAAACCACAAGCTTTCCATGTGTTATTCCAGTTATGAATTGATGGATGAAGAGGGAAGGAGTCTTCAGGAAATGGTAAAAGCGCTTGAAAAGCTGACCTTTTCCAAGCTGCTGAAGGCAAACTATGTGGGTAATCTCACCGGAATTTACAACGCGAAAGAACTTGGGAAAATCTATTGTCCGCCCATTAGAAAAAGACAGGATTGGGCGATGTGGCTGCAGACGCTTAAAAAAGCGGGTGAGGCAAAAGGTATTTTGGAACCCCTGGCTACTTACAGGATGAGAAGAGGTTCTATTTCGGCAAATAAACAGGAAATGTTACAGTATAATTATAAAGTTTACAGGAAAGTACTAAAATTTTCTGCGCTAAAAAGCAGCTATTGGATTTCGAGATTTTTATACGAACAGTTCTTTGTGAAAAGTAAGCAGCTGGTGAAGCTAAAGCAGTGATTCAAACTGTTTCAGTTTTCCCCTTTTACTCCGGGTGAGAGTGGTTTGATGAACAAATTCCAGCTCCAGCCCTTCTTCCAGATAGTCTGTCATGGCTTTTCTTACCTTTTCTAATTTATGCTTCGAAAGTGCCATTTCTGAAACATATAAGATTTTGAATTTATCAGTTTCCGTTTGTTTGACCACGAATTCTTTTACCAGGCCTTCGTCTTCAATCACGGTTTTAGTGACATAATAAAAGGTAAGTCCCGGTACTACTTTTCCGCTGGGCAAAACAGCAACATCATTTGTTCGCCCGGAAAGTTGCTTTAAAAGCGGCTTTTTGGCACTGCTGCCAGCATCTAGGCTGCCCATATCTCCAATGTCATAACGAATAAATGGATGGGCTTTGTTGTACAACGAGGTTACTACAATTCGGCCTTCTTCTCCTATGGGAAGCACCCTGTTTTGCTCATCCAGAATTTCAACATACATGGTTTCACTGTTAAAAATCCAATCTTTTTCGGCATTTTCGAACGCTAAAAGCCCCAGTTCGCTAGCGCCGTATTCATTCACCACCGGTACTCCAAATTGTTTCTCCATGAGGATCCTATCTGTTTCAAAAAGCATTTCACTGGTGACAATGCATAATTTCAGGTTAGGAGAAAGGGTTTTAAGAATCATATTCTTCTTCCGAAGAAATTTAGCAAACAGCACGATGGAACTGGTGTAACCGTTGAGATAATCAAAATTCCTATTTCTGAAATCAACCAAAAATTCCTCCATTTTTGACTCATTGAGATTGAAAATGGGAAAGCGGTAGCGAAATCCGAAGCGATCTTTTAACCGTTCTTTGAAGTATCCGAAGCGATCCAGCGGAATGCCGTAAAACCGGGCCTGAATAGATTTATCCAGGTCAATACCATACCACTTGTAACGATCAATGAATTCAGCCCATGAAAGTGCGTGGCAAAAACGGTCTTTTGCGAAAATAAAAGGAATTCCACTGGAGCCGGAAGTCTTGCCTACATAAACTTTTTTCAGGTTAAAACCGGTGCTTAAACGCTCCCCGAGCGGCCGCTGTAAATCTTCCTTTTTCATTACCGGCACGTCCTTCCACTCCCGAAAAGGACTGTTTCCGAAGAAATTTTTATAAAAAGAATTATTTGTAAGATGATATTGAACGATCTCTTTTTTTCTCTGCTCAACAAAAGCGGGATATTCGGCCGCAGGAATCCCCTGGATTTCCTTCAAAGCCTGTTGCGCTTTTTTAATGGGAAACCTGTTGAGTTGTAGAGAAAGGCTAAACCAGTTCAATGGCGAAATAATTTCTTTTTTGTGTGAATAAATTGGTGCTTCAATTTACAAACATTTATTTTTGACACAAGAATTAAAACCACTTTGAAAATATGAACATTCTAATATTGGGTTCAGGCGGGCGCGAGCATACTTTTGCGTACAAGATCGCACAAAGCAAGAATTGCAGCAAATTGTTTGTTGCTCCCGGAAATGCGGGAACTTCAAAAATAGCATCTAATGTTGCTATTAAGGTGACCGATTTTGAGGCCATAAAAGAATTTGTGCTCAAGGAAAGAATGGAAATGCTCATCGTGGGTCCAGAAGATCCCTTGGTACAGGGAATTCAGGATTATTTTGAAAAGGATGAGCAGCTTAAAAATGTGATGGTTATTGGTCCTTCAAAAAGAGGCGCTCTTCTTGAAGGTAGTAAAGAACGTGCCAAGGAATTCATGGCATTGTACAAAATTCCAACAGCTGCCTACCAAAGCTTTACTGCGGAAAGTTTAGACGCCGGGAAGCAATTTCTTGAAACTCTAAAGCCGCCATACGTGCTAAAAGCAGACGGTTTGGCCGCAGGAAAAGGGGTTTTGATCCTTAACGACATAGAAGAAGCCAGAACAGAACTGGAAAACATGCTCACCCACAGTAAATTTGGAGAAGCCGGCTCTACCGTAGTGATCGAAGAATTTCTCGACGGAGTGGAATTAAGCGTTTTCGTCCTCACTGACGGTGAAAACTATTTGACCTTGCCAACCGCCAAAGACTATAAAAGAATTGGAGAAGGCAACACTGGATTGAATACCGGTGGAATGGGAGCGATTTCCCCGGTTCCGTTTGCCGATGAGGTTTTTATGAAGAAAATTGAGGACCGAATTGTCAAACCAACGGTAGAGGGTATTAAAAAAGAAAAGATCACCTACAAAGGCTTTATTTTCATCGGACTTATAAAAGTAGGGGAGGAGCCTTACGTCATTGAATATAACGTGAGAATGGGCGACCCAGAGACAGAAGTGGTGCTCCCAAGGATAAAATCTGATCTTGTAGAGGTTTTCAAGAAGACTTCTGAAGGAAAGCTGAATGAGGTGAACCTGGAGATCGAGGAACAGTCTGCAGCTACAGTAATGCTGGTTTCAGGCGGTTACCCCGAAGCTTATGAAAAAGGTAAAGTAATTACAGGTCTTGAAAATATAGAAGATTCACTTGTTTTCCACGCAGGGACTTCCGAAGAAAATGGAACGGTAAAAACGAATGGAGGCCGCGTGATCGCTGTGACTTCCTTTGGGGAAGATTACAAACAGGCACTAAAAAAATCTTACCAAAATGTAGAAAAACTACATTTCGATAAGATGTATTTTAGAAAAGATCTTGGTTTCGACTTATCCTAAGAAGGAATGAGCAGAAGGGTCTCTGTCTTCTTCGTTATTGTCGTTGAAACTTTTGAGTTGCTTCATCCAGTAAACAAATGCTGCCATTGCAACTATAACAAAAATCCAGTTGAGAAGGTTAGCTAACCACCAGCTGTCAAGTTCCAGCGTGCGCAGGTAATCTAATGGAGCAAATGCAATATCTTCAAAAAACGACTGTATGCCTTCAAAAAAATCCCTCATTGTACATATATTTAGAGTCACAAAAATATAAAAAACCTCAATGCTAACAAGCTTTTTTAGCAAAACAAGGCCTATTAGTTTTATTGTAATTGCCACTTACATGGTGATCTTCTACAGTCTCGCTGTTTTTGACGGTAATTTTGAACCGACTCTTTTGGAGATTTCTAAAGAAGTTATGGTGCTGGTAGTGTTCATCTTAAGCAGCGTTCTTATGGATTTCATTGCGAAGCGAAATGAGATCACCTCAAGAAATGCATATAAAACCATCCTTTTTGCCGCCTTTGCCTGCATGTTGTTTGCTGCACTCAAGAATGATGATGTGATGCTGGCCAATTTTTTCGTACTCCTGGCAATGCGGCGGGTGATAAGTTTAAAAACGCAGCGTGAGACGAAGAAAAAGATTTTTGATGCGACCTTATGGATTTGTGTTGCTTCCCTTTTTTATTTCTGGTCTATTCTTTTTGTGGGCGTTGTTTTCTTCGGAATTATTATTCACGTGAGTCATAATATCAGGAATTGGCTGGTACCGGTTTTATCTTTTCTAACTATTCTATCCATTGGTACCTGTGTGAGTCTACTTATAAATGATACTTTTTATACTTTTTCTGAATGGTTTCAGGAGAGTAAATTTGATTTTTCTGAATATAGGAATCCGGCGGTTCTTTTTCCTGTATCTTTTTTACTGGCCTTAAGCCTTTGGTCACTGGTTTTTTACCTGGGAATTATTCAAAGGGCGAGTTCTATGTTAAAATCCTCCCTGCTCCTGGTTTTGCTGTACTTTTTCATCGCCATAGGAGTGGCGGTTCTCGCACCTACCAAAAACAGCAGCGAATTGATCTTTTTTCTTGCGCCACTAGCCATTATAGTAACCAACTATTTTCAGTTGCTAAAGGACAAATGGTTTCAGGAAGTCTTATTATGGTTGGTAGTAAGTCTGCCGGTGCTGCTTCTGGTTTTGTTCTAGAGGTTCCAAAAATGGTATTTTCCGGGATAATTTTTTAATTTCATAAGGGCGCAGGAGCATTTGATTAAGCCGCCTATCTTTAGATACTATTAAGAATTATAATACCTTTGCTTTCTATGGAATTCAATGCGTATTATTCCGTAGAATTAGCAACAAAAGACATTCAAAACCACATAATATGTTTTCAGATAAGGCAAATAAGGTATTTCAGGAAGTAATTGAAAAATATCACGTCATAAACACAGTAGGGCAGGAGTTTTCAAATCCGTACGATGAAAAAGATCAGCTAATTGAGCACTTGTTGTTCAGAAAATGCTGGATAGATACCGTACAATGGCATTATGAAGACATTATTCGTGACCCGAACATCAATCCTGAAGCCGCTTTAAAACTGAAACGCCAAATTGACGCTTCCAACCAGGACAGGACAGATATGGTGGAATATATTGATAGTTATTTTCTGGATCTTTTCAAGGATGTGAAGCCAAAAAAAGATGCTACCATAAATTCTGAAAGTCCGGCGTGGGCAATAGATCGTCTTTCCATTCTAGCGCTTAAGATCTATCATATGAACGAAGAAGCGAACCGGGCAGATGCTTCCCAGGAGCACCAAATGAAATGCCAGGCAAAACTTGACGTTTTACTGGAACAAAGAGTAGATCTCTCTACTGCAATTAACCAACTTTTGGAGGATATTGCCGAAGGGAAAAAGTACATGAAAGTTTATAAGCAAATGAAAATGTACAATGATGAAGAACTGAATCCTGTTTTAAGAGGAACCAAATAATGCCCTTTTTGGAATACCTGTTATGAAAATACCAAAGCACATCCTCGTCATCCGGTTGTCGGCCATGGGCGATGTCGCAATGATGGTGCCGGTGCTTACGAATGTTGCGCAGGAGTATCCGGGGATTAAGTTTACGTTGCTTACCAAAAAGCAATTTGCACCCCTTTTTGAAGATTTATCTAACGTAATTGTTTTTGAAGCTGATATTAGAGGGAAACACAAAGGCATTCCCGGATTAAAGCGCCTGGCGAAAGAACTTCGGAAGGAAGGCATTGATGCCGTGGCCGATTTGCACAACGTATTGCGGTCAAATGTTCTCAAAGCCTGGTTTAGTTTCTACGGAATTCCAGTCAAACAGATCAACAAGGGCAGAAAGGAAAAGAAAGCATTAACCAGGCCGGAGAACAAGATTTTCAAGCAGTTAAAAACCACCCATCAGCGCTATGCAGATGTTTTTGATGCCCTTGGCGTGCCGGTAGATGTGTCAACTTTTGAATCTTTAAAGATAAAAACCCTTACACCCGAAGTAAGAAAAATAACAGGAACCCAACCAAAAAAATGGCTGGGAATTGCTCCTTTTGCACAGCATGCTTCAAAAGTCTATCCTATAGATTTAATGGAAGAGGTTTTGAAAGAACTTGAAAAAGATCTACAGCTGCAAATTTTCCTTTTTGGCGGCGGAAGCAAAGAAATAGAAATTCTGGATCAATGGGAAAGCAACTATTCTAATGCTACGAGTATGGCGGGAAAAGTCTCTTTTAAGGACGAACTGGCGCTTATCTCTAATCTAGATGCAATGCTCTCTATGGACAGCGGGAATGGCCATTTAGCAGCGAATTTCCGGATTCCCGTAATTACCATGTGGGGACTTACTCATCCATTCACCGGGTTTGCTCCTTACGGGCAGCCGAAAAACCATCAGTTGTTACCTGACCTTGAAAAATATCCGCAGATCCCTACTTCCGTTTACGGAAAAACGGTGCCGGAAGGCTATGAAAATGCCATGCGCAGCATTTCCCCGGAAATGGTGGTGAAAAAAATTAAAGAGGTAGCCCCCTAGCCCCCACAGGGGGAACAATCTTACTTTTACGTTACTGTTTTCTAAAATAAAACAAAAGCGGCAAAGCCGCTTTAAATTTTTAAGTATGAGTGTAAAAACTGCCTTCTTTGGGGGGTTGCGGGGGCTACACGTCATCATAATCCACCTTCAGCGTTGAGGTGGTTGGATGCGCCTGGCAGGTCAATACCAGTCCTTCTTCAATTTCGCTGTCAACAAGAATGGAGTTTTTCTGCATTTCAGCTTTTCCTTCAGTGATTCGTGCAACACAACTGCTGCAAATTCCGCCCTGGCAGGAATAAGGAACATCAAGTCCTTGCTCTAATGCTGCTTCCAGAACGGTTGCTGTTTGTGCCATTTTAAAGGTAGTTTCTTCATCGTCTACCATAATTGTTAATTCGGTAGATCCTTCTAAATTGGCCTGCACTTCACCTTCATCGCTGGTGCTGAACAATTCAAAGGCAATATTTTCTTTCGGAATTCCATTCTCCAGCAATACCTCCTTTACCAGGTCAATCATGGTTTCAGGTCCGCAGAGGTAAAATTTCCTAAAGTCTTCAGACTTGAACTTATTTTTGGTGACATAATTTACGGTGGCCTTATCAATCCTTCCGTAATGACAATTTTCTTCGTTGCAACGGCTGTAAACGAATTCTATAAAAAGCCGTTCAGGGAATTTTGCTTGTAGTTCCAGTAATTCCTTGAAAAAGATGGTTTCATCTGGAGTTCTGTTTCCGTAGACAAGAATGAATCTGCTTAGAGGCTCTTCTCTCAATACTGTTTTCAGGATAGACAGTACAGGGGTAATTCCACTTCCTGCAGCAAAGGCAGCATAGGTTTGAGGCTTTTCATGGTTTTCAGGTTCAAAGACAAATTTCCCTTCTGGTGGGTGAACTTCCAGCATATCGCCCGCCTTTAATTTGTTGTTGGCGATAACAGAAAATGTTCCGTCTTTTACCTCTTTTACAGTGACTTTAAAGCTGTCGCCTGTTGGAGGTGAACATAAAGAATAGGCACGTCTTACTTCTTTACCATCTATGTTGGTCTTAACGGTAATATACTGTCCTGCTTTGAAAGAAAATTTTTGCTTAAGCTCTTCGGGTATTTCAAAAGCTATGCTTACTGCTTTGGGAGTTTCCCTAATAATTTCTTTGATTTTCAGAGAATAAAAATCACTCATTGTCTTTGCTTATTTAAGGGCAAAAATACGAAGTATGAGTTGTAAATTCCTTAACAATATCAAAAAAGGTATACCTAAGTTTCTTAGGTACTCAAAAAATTTGTTATGTTTGAAGAAGGAAAAGACCAAGTAATGCCTGAATCCAATCTTTATAAAGGAAGTTTAAATACCATTGTTCTCAAACTTTTAAGTGAAAGTGACAAGATGTACGGCTATGAGATTACTCAAAAAGTAAAGGAGATCACAAAGGGAAAGCTGAAGATAACAGAAGGAGCATTGTACCCAGCACTGCACAAATTGGAAGCCGAAGGACTGCTGGAGGTTGAGGTGTTAAAAGTAAATAATCGACTTCGGAAATATTATAAACTCACCCACAAAGGAACAAAAGAAACCGCAAGTAAGTTAAATGAACTTGAGGAATTTATGGAAACGCTGCAGGGAATCTTGGGCTTAAAACCAACTTTTGGATAAAGATGGAAAAACTCACCAGTAAAAATATAAGGTTCATTGATCGATATCTTAAAAATTCAGGAGTTGAATTTTTGGATATAAGAATTGAGATGACAGATCATGTTGCCAGCGCCATAGAAAAAGATCTTAGCGAGGATGTAAATTCAGATTTCTACAGTGCCTTTAAAAAATACATGGTTCGGAATAAGAAAAATCTTCTCAAAAATGCCAAAAAACAGCGATGGTCTGTAGATCTAAAAGTTTTAAAAGAAGTCAGGAACCAATTATTTAAAGCACCTTCAGTCTTGTTGGGTCTTGGATTTACAGTAATTCTAAGTAATGTAAATATTGTACAGCTGGAGGAGAACCTTTTGTTTCAATTATCTTTTCTTATCCTGTTTTTGGGAGCATACTTTGTACCGATTGGGTTTTTTTCTAAACTAAAGATATCCTTCCTCAATCGCTTATCTATTTACGCATATATAGTAAATTACCTGTTTTATCTTCTCCTAAAAAATGTAGAACCATCAGCTGGTTGGCTGTTAATATCTTACAGCCTACTTGTATGGGTAAATTGCGGAATTATTTTAGCTGCCTTTAAACTTTCAGCATTTTATAAAAAACAATATTCGGAAATATGAAAACGCCGAATCCTTCTGAAATAGATCGTTTATACCAATTCACCCGCCAGCATTACGTGGAGTTTTATGACCTGCAGACAGAGCTGGTGGATCACCTGGCGAATGGAATTGAACAGCAATGGAAGGAAAATACTGAAATTCCCTTTGAAGAAGCCCTGCAAAAAGAATTCAAGAAATTTGGAATTTTTGGTTTTTCAGATGTTGTGGAAAAGCGGCAAAGGGCAATGGAGAAAAAATACTGGGAAATCATCTGGAAAGAGGCCAAGGTTATTCTACAGGAGCCAAAAATGACATTTTTGATGCTTTTTTTATTTGGTTTTTCTTTCTTTCTTCAAAATTCAGAAACAGGGATTTACTTCCTCATTGGATTACTCTTGATATCTTCTATTGTCGCTTTGGTCTATATAGGCCTGGAATCACATGCATTAAAAAAACGAATGAAAAAAGGTGAAAAGATTTACCTCCTCGAAGCCATGATTTTCAATGCAGGAGGATCTTTTTCGTTGCTTTGGCTTCCAATTCACATTTTGAGTGGCTTAGATTTTACTACTAATATTTATATACAATCAGCTGTAGCGTTTTTTATTATCATTATTGTCCTTACCAGCTACATATGCTTTTATAAGCTCCCAAAAAAGAAGGATGAGATATTGAAAAAAGTGCATCCCGAATTAAAATATTTGTAGCAGATATGTAACAAATCTTAAAGATTTCCACTAATAACTGTAAAATCTAACCACAATGTTCAAACATTTCATCTACTTGCAGTGGAAAGCGTTCTTCAGGTCTTCCAGCCTGGGGAAAAGCATCGGCCTCAAGATATTAATGGGGTTCCTGGCAATTTATTTTGCAGTGATCTTCCTGTTCCTGGGCATAGGATTATACCCTCTTCTTACAGAATTTTATCCAGACCAACCGCCGCTGCACATGGCAAACCGCTTTGTTTTGCTTTGGCTGGGAATGGAACTTGTAGCCCGGTTTTTCCTGAAAACATTACCGGTGATGACAGTAAAACCTCTGTTGATCTCACCTGTTCCTAAGCGAAAAGTGGTGAATTATGTGTTGATAAAATCTCTTTTATCGTTCTATAATCTCCTGCCACTTCTGCTTATCATTCCCTTCGGAATTTTTCTTTCCTATAAAACCGAAGTTACGCCTCTTGCCATCATTGGCTGGGTGATTGCCGTTTACTCGCTTATACTTTGTGTAGATTATGGAAATTTCCTTCTGAAGAAGAAATTTGCAGATAATCTGAAAGCCCTGCTTCCATTCCTTGTGCTTGTTGCTGCGCTTGTATTGCTTGAATATTTTGACATTTTCCGCAGTACGCTCTACTTTGGGAATGCACTTGATTACCTGGTTTTAAATCCGTGGTTGGCGATTGTTCCTGTAGTTTTACTGGTAATTCTTTACAAATGGAATCAAAGAAACCTGGAGCGCAGGTTCTATCTTGATGATGGTCTTGGTGGGCCTTCAAAAGAGGTAAATACTCAGGAATTCCAATGGGTACGAAGATTTGGAGACATTGCGCCTTTTCTTCAGCTGGATATGAAACTCATTTGGAGGAACAAACGTCCTAAAACAACTATTTTTCTCTCTCTTGTGATTATGGGCTATGGTCTCATTTTTTATCCGCAGGAAACCTACCAATCGATGCAAACAATGTTTGTCTTTGTCGGCATATTTATGACCGGAATCTTCATGATCAACTTTGGGCAGTTCATTCCCGCCTGGGACGCCACCTATTATTCAATGATGATGTCGCAGAATATCCCGTTAAAGAAATACCTGGCTTCAAAAGTTGGATTGATTACTTTCAGCATTATTGTACTTACTATTTTGACCACGCCTTATGTCTATTTTGGTACAAACATTCTCATTATGAATATTGCCTGTGCCATTTATAATATAGGGATCAACGTGCCCATATTACTGTATGCAGGTTCTTTTAACCGAAAAAGAATTGAGCTTGAAAAATCCCCTTTTATGAACTACCAGGGAACAGGTGCAGCCCAATGGCTGGTGGGAATTCCGTTAATTTTTATTCCGGTGGCGATTTTTTGGCCGCTCAACAAATGGGTTACCTATGATGTTGGCGTAGCAGTACTTGCGGGATTAGGCCTTGTGGGAATCCTGTTAAGGAAGCCTGTGATGGATTTCATAGAAAGAGCTTATCAAAAAAATAAATATGCAATGATCCAGGGATTCAAACAAACCGGGGAATAGCAATTAAAAAATTAACCATGATTACAATTACCAACCTATCAAAAAATTACGGCGGAACTACCGTCCTGAATATAGAACACCTTGAAATTCCAACTGGACAAAGCTTTGGACTCGTGGGAAATAATGGCGCGGGAAAAACCACTCTTTTCAGTCTTTTGCTGGATTTGATACAGCCTTCTACAGGTAACGTTTTTAATAACGAAATTACTGTAAGCCAGAGTGAGGAATGGAAACCATTCACCTCTTCTTTCATTGATGAAAGCTTTTTAATAGGCTATCTCACGCCTGAAGAATACTTTTACTTCATTGGGGAACTGCGGAACCGAAACAAGGCCGATGTCGCTAATTTCCTAAAGGATTTTGAGGATTTCTTTAACGGAGAAATTTTAGGGCAAAAGAAATATCTGAGGGATCTTTCCAAAGGGAATCAAAAGAAAGTGGGAATTGTTGCCGCCCTAATTGGAGATCCAAAAGTGGTTATTCTCGACGAACCTTTTGCAAACCTCGATCCTACCACGCAAATTAAATTGAAGAAACTCATCAAAGAACTGACAGAAAACTCTGAAGTCACTGTACTTATTTCCAGTCACGATCTTATTCATGTCACCGAGGTTTGCGAGCGAATCGTAGTGCTTGCCAAAGGGAAAGTAGTGAATGACATCAAAACTTCGGAAGCAACTTTAAAAGAATTGGAATCTTATTTCGCAGGACAACAGCCCACAGAAGTGCAGGAGGATATGTCGTAAAAAGCTATTAGAATTCTCAAGAAATTCAAAAAAAGTAATCGTAAAATCCCCTTTTTGACTATGGGAGATAAGATTAAGCCTTTCCAAGCTGTTATTCGTGGTAACCGGACTTATTCTTGGAGGAATTTTCCTCGGTGGAGCTTTTTCCGGCGAGTTGGAAAACGGTTATCTCTATTCAGCCATCGTTTTACTAAGCAGCGGAACGATTTTGCTAAAGAGCCGGCACAGAAAGTAAAATATCTTTCCTTTTCCCCATTTTCAATAATCTTAACCTTTCATGAAACAACAATCTGCAATTCCAGGCTGGGCGAGAGTCCTGCTCTTAATCCTTCCTTACTTTTTCGTCGTTGGAATCTTTCAATTAATAGGAATGGCATTAACGGGCGCCTCTTTTACAGATCCCGATGCTGCAATGACTTCGGAACAGCAACTGGCAGTGAATTTTTTCGGAATGATTGGTACCTTTTTCCTTCTCTGGATTTTTATGAGGTATGTGGACAAAGAAAAATTTATTTGCCTCGGGTTTCATACAAAAGGCAGAATGAAGGATTTCCTGGTTGGCACCGGAATTGGGCTTGTAACCATGATTTTTGGATTCTTACTGCTAATAAGTATAGATGAAATTGATTATTCCGGAGTGGTTTTTAATTGGAAGGAGTTGGGCTATTCTATAATCTTATTCCTTATCGTCGCTTTCGTGGAAGAAGCCCTTTTTAGAGGTTACGTTCTAAAGAATTTCATGTTTTCCACCAACAAATATGTTGCGCTGGCACTGTCTTCGGCACTATTTGCCATTATGCACGGGATGAACCCAAACATTAGCCTTTTTAGCTTATTTGATCTTTTCCTGGCAGGAATGATCCTGGGAATTACATACATCTATACGAAAAATTTATGGTATCCCATTGGTTTACATTTTGGTTGGAACCTTTTTCAGACGCATTTTGGGTTTAATGTGAGCGGACAGGATTTTTATTCTCTGCTCGAATTCAATTACACTACTGGAAACCTTCTAAACGGGGGCGAATTTGGGTTTGAAGGATCTATTTTCTCTATTGCTGCACAAGTGGTCATCTTTTTTGGGGCATTGTTCTACTACAAACAACCCGAGAAAAGATTGCCCGAAATACCATTTCAGGAAGTAGAAGTTCCAGACTAACACAGCAGGAATTTATCCTGAAACCTAATCCTCACAGGTTCAGGGAAATTTACCTATTTTTGCCTTTACAATAAAATCTGCACAATTCAGTTATCCCTAATATCAAAGAATCGTTTGATTTGAAAGCATTTAGAAAAGGCCTTTTTTGGGTGGTCATCATTTTTTGTGTTGCCGGGTGTTCACGAAAGAACAACACCTTTGTAAACCGCAACTGGCATGCGATCACTTCGGAATATAATACGCTGTACAACGGCAATCTTGCGCTTGAATTAGGAAAAGAGGAGTTAAATCAAAGCTACCGCGATGACTACTGGAACATTCTTCCCGTGGAACGCATGCAGGTAAGCGAAGAGGTTTTGGCGCCGGGAGAAACCAGGAACCCTAATTTTGAGATTGCCGAAGAGAAAGCCGTAAAGGCCATTCAGCGGCATTCCATGTTAATTGAAGGCAGCGAGAAGAATCCGCAGATTGATGAAGCTTACCTGCTTCTGGGAAAAGCAAGGTATTACGATCAGCGATTTATTCCTGCGCTGGAAGCTTTCAACTACATTCTGCATAAATACCCGTTAAGCAATACGATCAATCACGCCCGTATTTGGCGGGAGAAAGTAAATATTCGGCTTGAATTTGAAGAGCTGGCGATAAAAAACCTAAAAAAAATACTCGAACAGGAGAAGTTGAAAGACGAGGACCGGGCAGATGCCGCTGCGATGCTCGCAGAAGCTTATATCAATCTCTCTCAACTTGACAGCGCAGTAGCACCTATAAAAACTGCGGCACAGTATACCGGAAACAATGAGGAAAGAGGAAGGTACCTGTTTATAACAGGTCAGTTGTACGATCGTCTCGGCAAGAAAGACAGTGCAAACATCGCTTTTCAAGAGGTGATAGATCTTAATCGTAAATCTCCCAGAATTTATTTGATAAATGCGCAAATTGCTCAATTGCAGAATGCATCAATAAATGCCGAAGATAAGGCTGCTATCCTCGAATCTCTGACTTCAATGGAACGGAACAGGGAAAACAGGCCCTTTCTTGATAAGATTTACTTTCAGTTAGCGGAATTCCATTACAAGGCAGATTCTCTTGATTTAGCAATAGATTATTACAACCGTTCGCTGCGTTCGCCTTCCGAAGATCCCTACCTGCAAAGCCTGGATTACCAAACCCTCGGAAATATTAATTTTGACGCCGGATATTACGAGGTTGCCGGTGCATATTACGATAGTACCATGTTGAGGTTGCCCCAAAATTCAAATGAATTCCGGCTTATCAGGAAGAAAAGGGAAAATCTTCAGGATGTGACCACGTACGAAGGGATTGCCAGAGAAACAGACAGTATTCTTTATTTAGCAGATCTTTCGGATGCTGAACGCCTTGAATATTTCACGGCTTATACCAATGACTTAAAAGCAACTGCTAAAAAGAACATTTCTGAAACACCTGGAACTGCTTCAGAAGAAAGAGCGATGAATTTCTTTGAAGACAAAAGAACTGCCATGCCGGGAGTTCCAAATCCGGCGAATAGCTTTTACTTCTACAATGCAACGGCTGTTGCTTATGGAAAGCAGGAATTCTTCAGGATTTGGGGAGACCGTGATTTAACCGATAATTGGAGAACCGGAGGCATGGGCAACCTTTCTGAGAAAGACAATCAATTAGCCATTTCTGAAGCTGCTATAGAAGACGATCCTTTGCATGACCCAAAGACGTACATAAGACAGATCCCGACGGATCCCGAAATACTGGACAGTCTTCAAATAGAGCGGAATTTTGCTTATTACCAGCTGGGGCTTATCTACAGGGAAAAATTTGGAGATGACGGGCTGGCCGCGAGAAACCTGGAACTCTTGCTGCAAAGTGATCCCGAAGAACGGCTTATCCTTCCTGCAAAATACCATCTTTATAAAATCTATTCCGATGCGGGGGAACTTGCACGGGCGCAGGCTCTAAAAATAGAAATTGTACAGGAATATCCCGACACCAGATATGCTGCTATTCTTGATAATCCGGGAAGTTTACTTCAGGATGAGAATGATCCTGAAATGCTGTACAATGAATTGTATCAACTTTTTGAAAACCAGGAGTACCAGGAGGTTATTGCTCAAACGGAGGACCTTTCTAACAGGTTTTCGGGAACTGCGGTTGAACCAAAACTGGAACTGCTTCAGGCGATGGCCATAGGGCGGCTTCACGGTTTTGAAGCTTACAAAGAAGAACTGAATTTTGTAGCGCTTAATTTTCCGCAGAGTGAAGAAGGTAAAAGGGCGCAGCAACTTTACAATGAATCGCTTCCTGCGCTTGCAGAAAAAGAATTTAAGCAGGATAGTACTGCCGGCTCTTTTAAACTGGTTTTTCCTTTCAGAAAAGAACAGGAACAGGAAAAAAATGCCCTTATGGATTCTCTGAATAAAGCCCTGTCAGTGCTTCAATATAATGATCTAAAGGTGTCCCGGGATGTTTACGATCCTACGCAGGATTTTGTCGTGCTGCATGGTTTTTCTTCCCGTGGGAGGGCAGAAGGACTGGCAAAAAAGCTTAGCGAAAGCGAAGATTACCAGATAAATAATAATTCTTTTTATATTTCAACACCAAATTACAGGATTGTACAAATCCACAAAAATATTGATTCATATTTAAAGAACTTAACCAATACCCCCCAGTAATGTTTTCACAAGAGAAAAAATCGAAATCCACGCCTGAAGTAAGCCGAGATCAGAATAAAATCGCACAAGGCACAAAAATTATTGGAAATCTTGAGGCCAAAGGCGGCTTTAGAATTGACGGCTACGTAGAAGGCAATGTGAAAACCCCCGGCAAGGTCGTTATAGGCAAAGAAGGGTGTATCAATGGAATTCTGGAGTGTGAAAATGCAGATATTGAAGGCAAATTTTCTGGAAAGTTAAACATCAATAATATTCTTAGTTTAAGATCTACGGCTTCTATTGAAGGAGAAGTTACGGCATCTAAACTTGCTGTAGAACCGGGTGCTGTTTTTGACGCTACCTGCTGTATGAAAGGACGCGTAAAATCCATCAACGATGAAAGAGGAGGAAGAAAAGAAAAACAGGAAGGGAAAGAAAAGTCAGCTTAAAAACTGGGCCATCTTTACTGGTATTGCCTTTGAAATGGGGGGTACCATATTTTTATGCGCCTGGGCAGGAAAGGAGCTGGATGAGCGATATTCTTCCGAAAGAAACTGGTTCACCATTGGCCTCGTGCTTTTTGGCCTCGTTGCATCTGTCCTTGTAGTTCTAAAACAATTAAAGAATTTCGACAATTAACTTATATGCTAAAGCACCTTTTTAGGTTCCCTCTCCTACTTGTTTTCGTTGTGGGAATTACCTATATAATTCATTTCTATATTAATAACCTCTTTTTTGAGGTTTCTCCCGAGCTTCTAAATTTTGCATATAAATTTAATGCCGGCATTACTCTTATTTTCACAACTTCCATAATTCTGGCCAGTAAAAAGCTGAAGGAACAACTCGGTTTTATTTTTCTTTTAGGCGGCGCTATTAAACTTGGAATTTTCGCCTACCTCATAAAAACTTCACACATTACTTTGAGCAAATCGCTGTTTTTACATTTTTTCGTCCCTTATGTTGTATGCGTAGTACTGGAAATATTTTATGTAATTAAGCTGCTGAATGCTTCTAACTTTCGTAATAGCAAGTAATTGCATTCAAATTGAAAACATTAAACTAATTCACTTTTAGGGGTATTTATTTTTATATAATTGTGTACATTTGCACCCAAATTTGGAGGACTGAAATTTACCTGAAAATGCAAAAGGAAAACATTTTGAAGATTTTTTTGGCGTTTCTTTTAATGGGAGTAGCATTTAATGCTACCTCTCAGGATCAGGAACAACATCCTGAACTGGAGCAACATGCAGAACATCAGGACCAGGCAGAACACGGCGAACTTAGTGCTGTGGATACAGAAGAAGAGATTAAAGAGTACATAGACCATCACTTACAGGATTCTCATGACTTTACATTCTTTTCAGATGCTGAAACTGGTGCACATTATAGTTTTCCGCTTCCCGTAATCTTGTGGGATGAAGGATTAAAAGTATTTTCTTCGGGTAAATTTCATCATGGAGAAGAAGTAGCGGAGGTTGATGGACAATATTACAGACTTTATCATAGCAAGATATACGAAACAGATGCTGAAGGAACAATTCAATACGGGGAAGACGGTTATCCTTCAAATGAGCGTCCTTTAGATTTTTCTATTACCAAGAACGTTGTAACAATGATTCTGGTTTCAATACTAATGTTTGTTTTGTTTCGATCATTGGCGAACAGTTACAAGAAAAGAACCATTCCACGAAAATTTGGGCGTGTTCTTGAGCCATTGATTCTGTATGTTCGTGATGATATAGCAAAACCTAATATTGGTCCAAAATACAGAAAATATATGGGCTTTCTTTTGACCGTGTTTTTCTTTATCTGGATTTTGAACCTGTTGGGAATGACTCCGCTTGGTGTAAACGTAACCGGTAATATTGCCGTAACATTTGCCTTGGCACTGGTCACTTTTATTATAGTGCAGTTTAGCGGAAATAAATCTTACTGGAAACACATTTTTTGGATGCCTGGTGTGCCGTGGCCAATGAAAATTATCATGGCACCTATTGAATTACTTGGACTGTTTGTAAAACCGTTTTCGTTAATGATTCGTTTGTATGCGAACATGACGGCAGGTCACGTAGTAATCATGACACTACTTGGGCTGATCGTGATCTTTAAGAACTGGATCGCCGGTCCTGCATTTTTTGGGTTTACTATTTTCATTTCTGTTATTGAGCTCTTGGTAGCTTTTCTACAGGCCTATATTTTCACTCTATTGAGTGCGCTCTATATAGGAGCGGCTGTTGAAGAACATGATCATGACCATCCTGCAGATAATGAAGACGTGCCGGTATTATAATTTTTAGTATAAATAAGAGTAAGTTTAATTTAATAAATAAGTAATGGAAGAAGCCTTAGATTTAAGCATGATTGGAGCTGGTTTAATTATTATTGGAGCTGGTTTTGGTCTCGGTAAGATTGGTAGCGCTGCAATGGAAGGAATTGCTCGTCAGCCAGAAGCTGCTGGAAAAATCCAGACTGCGATGATTATCATCGCTGCACTTTTGGAAGGTGTTGCTTTTGCTGCATTGTTCGCAGCCTAATCAAATTAAAAGATTCAGGTTTTACAGCGGTTGGCTGTAAGGCCTGAATTATTATTAAATTAAACATCATACACACTAATATATTATGGAAAAATTAATCAATGATTTTTCTTTTGGATTGTTTTTCTGGCAATTATTTGTAGTAATTGTTTTAGCTCTTTTGCTATGGAAATTCGCATGGAAACCCATTCTTAATGCTTTAAATGACAGGGAGCAGGGAATTCAGGATGCATTGGATTCTGCAGAAAGAGCCAGAAAAGAAATGCAAAACCTGCAGGCCGATAATGAAAAATTACTTCAGGAGGCTAGAATGGAGCGTGACGCTATGATCAAGGAAGCCAGGGAGATTAAGGAAAGAATGATCTCTGAAGCACGTACAGAAGCGCAAAATGAAGGTGACAAAATGATCGCACAGGCCAAGTCAAGTATTCAGAATGAAAAGAATGCTGCGCTGGCAGATATTAAAAACAAAGTAGCTACTCTCTCTGTAGAAATTGCAGAAAAAGTGGTAAGGCAAGAGCTTTCAACCCGTGAAGAGCAACAAAGGCTGGTTGAAGATATGCTTGATGATGTAACTTTAAATTAAGGTTATGACAGGAAGCAGAGCAGCGCAAAGATATGCTAAGGCGGTTCTTGGAATGGCTAAGGACAGAAATGTAGCTAAAGAGGTGCATGAAGATATGAACCTTATTGTGCAGACAATTAAGTCGAGCAATGAACTCAGGGCTGTTTTGAAAAGTCCGGTGGTGAAGGAGAGTGCAAAAATCAGCTCTTTAAAGGCCATTTTTAAAGATGTAAATCCTGTTACGCTGGGATTATTTGGGATATTAGGTGATAATAATCGATTGGAGTTGTTAACGCTTGTGGCTTCACGCTATGATGAATTGTACAATTCCATGATGGGTATTCAGGTTGCAAAAGTAACTACTGCCGTACCTTTGACACCACAGCTTGAGACTAAAATTCAGGCGAAGGTCAAGGAATTGACCGGCAATGAAGCTGAAATAAAAAATACCATTGATGCTAGCATCATAGGAGGTTTCATTTTAAGAGTGGGAGATTTGCAATACAATGCAAGCGTCGCCTCTCAATTAACCTCTATAAAAAGAGAATTACAAAACAATACATACGTATCTAAAATCTAATTAAAACAGTCACCTTTTTGGGTGGCATTTAATTCTGAAATATTATGGCAGAAATAAATCCCGCTGAAATATCAGCAATCTTAAAGAAACAACTTTCCGGATATGAGGCGAAGGCTTCTTTAGACGAAGTTGGTACCGTACTAAATGTTGGTGACGGTATTGCCAATGTTTACGGACTTGCGAATGCGCAATACGGGGAGTTGGTTGAATTTGAAGGCGGATTAGAAGGAATTGTTCTTAACCTTGAGGAAGACAATGTTGGGGTGGTACTTTTAGGTGCTTACAAGCAGGTAAAAGAAGGTGCTACTGTCAAAAGGACGCAGCGAATTGCTTCTATCAACGTTGGAGAAGGAATTGTGGGAAGAGTTGTTGATACACTTGGAGCCCCAATAGATGGAAAAGGACCTATTGAAGGTGAAACTTTCCAGATGCCATTAGAGCGTAAAGCGCCGGGAGTTATTTACCGTCAGCCTGTAACCGAACCATTACAAACTGGTATTAAGTCCATTGATGCGATGGTGCCGATTGGACGTGGGCAAAGGGAACTTGTGATTGGTGACCGTCAAACAGGTAAAACTGCCGTGGTTATCGATACAATTCTTAACCAGAAAGAATTTTATGATGCAGGGGAACCTGTATATTGTATATATGTTGCAATCGGCCAAAAAGCTTCTACAGTTGCCGGTATTGCCAAGACTCTTGAAGATAAAGGTGCTTTGGCCTATACGACTATTGTAGCTGCAAACGCTTCAGATCCTGCTCCAATGCAGGTTTACGCTCCATTTGCAGGTGCTGCGATTGGGGAGTATTTTAGAGACACGGGTCGTCCTGCTTTAATTGTATATGATGATTTATCAAAACAGGCGGTGGCTTACCGGGAAGTATCTTTGCTTTTACGTCGCCCACCGGGACGTGAAGCATATCCTGGAGATGTTTTCTTCCTTCACTCAAGATTGCTTGAGCGCTCTGCAAAAGTGATTGCAGATGACAATATTGCGAAAGAAATGAATGATCTTCCTGATGTTTTGAAAGACAAAGTAAAGGGTGGTGGTTCTTTAACGGCACTTCCGCTTATTGAAACTCAGGCCGGCGACGTTTCAGCATATATCCCAACCAACGTAATTTCGATTACTGATGGGCAGATATTTCTGACTTCAGATTTATTTAACTCCGGGGTTCGTCCTGCGATTAACGTGGGTATCTCGGTATCACGTGTTGGTGGTGCTGCTCAGATCAAATCTATGAAGAAAGTTGCTGGTACCTTAAAACTTGACCAGGCACAGTTCCGTGAACTGGAAGCATTTGCCAAGTTTGGATCAGATCTTGACCCTGCTACCTTAAGCGTGATCGAGAAAGGTAAACGTAACGTGGAGATCCTTAAACAGGCGCAAAACGATCCTTACCCTGTAGAAAAGCAGATTGCGATCATCTTCGCAGGTTCCAAGAACCTTCTTAGAGATGTACCTGTAGAAAAGGTAAGAGAATTTGAAAAAGATTATTTAGGGTATCTTGATGCAAAACACAGAGATGTTCTTGATACTTTGAAAGCCGGAAAACTTACCGATGAAGTTACAGATACATTGACTTCAGTTGCAAAAGAACTTTCGGCTAAGTACAAAACAGAAGCATAGTAATTATTGTCATTCCCGCGCGAGCGGGAATCTCATAGAATTTAAAAGATTCCCTCTTTTGAGGGAATGACATAAATAAACTTATGGCAAACTTAAAAGACCTTCGAAACAGGATTACCTCGGTTTCTTCAACCATGCAGATCACCAGTGCCATGAAAATGGTATCGGCTGCAAAGTTGAGTAAAGCCCAGGATGCGATTACTCAAATGAGGCCTTATGCCGAAAAGCTCACAGAACTGTTGCAGAGTCTCAGCGCTACTTTAGCCGATGATCAGGGCAGTAAATATGCAGAGCAGCGTGAGGTTAAAAATGTGCTGATTGTTGCAATTTCCTCTAACAGGGGACTGGCAGGTGCTTTTAATACCAACATCATCAAAGCAGTAAAATACATTGCGGCCAATCAATATGGCGATAAGAATGTAGAGGTGATGACCTTGGGTAAAAAGGCCAATGATATCCTGTCCAAGACTTTTGATATCTATAATAACAACACCTCGATCTACGATGAACTTACCTACGACAATGTAGCTGAGATTGCCGAAGAGCTTATGGAACGTTTTGTAGAAGGTAAGTATGACGAAATCAGGATTGTTTATAATCAATTTGTGAATGCAGCAACTCAAAAGGTCATGAACGAACAGTTCCTGCCTATTGTGTCTGTGGAGACAGATGAAGAGGTGGTGCTTGATTATATTTATGAACCTTCTAAAATGGAGATTGTTCTTGAATTAATTCCAAAGTCTTTGAAAATGCAGTTGTACAAGGCGTTAAGAGACTCTTTCGCTTCGGAACACGGCGCAAGGATGACGGCCATGCACAAAGCCACAGATAACGCTACCGAACTTAGAGACGAGCTTAAATTGTCTTACAACAAAGCAAGACAGGCTTCTATTACAAACGAGATCCTCGAGATTGTGGGTGGTGCCGAAGCATTGAACAACTAGAAAGTATATTTTATTCAATATAAAAACCTCATACCACGACGTATGAGGTTTTTGCATTTTAAGATAATTATAAAAAAAGGGCATTTTTGGTACTACTTTTGTCTTTACCTTAATATCACCTAAAAAAAGCCTCTAATGAAAGCAACTATTACCTTCTTCTTCGGAATTTTTATTATTATAAGTATGTCAAATTGTGCAAACGGGCAAAAGATCACAGAAGAGGCTCCTGTAGCATTTCAGCAAGCCTATTACACGCCCTGGGTGGGCGGTGTGAAGGGTTCAGGAGCTGGTTATAATCTTTTCATTCCGGTAAACGGGGAAATGGCCGAAGTTCAATTAGATAGTGTCTATTTCCGCGGAAAAAAGGCGAAATTGACGACAAAACCTCAGAATGATAATCTTTACATTGGCCATTTTGAAACATCTTCTGGCACCAAAAAGGCACCAGACCTGGTTATGAGTTCAGATCCCCGAGAAGAATATGGGAATCAGGCCCCAGAGATCATCCGGGATTTTCCTTTTGAACTAAAAGAAGATGAGGCCGTGGTGAGCTTTCGAAAAGAAGGGAAAACTTCCTATTTTAAGATCTCCAATATCCAAAAAAGGGATTCTGATGTTAAAATAAATTACCCCGATAACATACAGCATTAATTTAGCCTGTGTACCTTTGTCCGGGTAAATCATAAGCAAATAAATATTGGGGCTCTTTCAGAAGCTTTTTAAACAAACCGCAATTTACGGGATCGCAACAGTTGTCCCAAGAATGCTGTCTTTTCTGTTAACTCCGCTGTACGTGGAATACCTGCCATCTCCTGAAGAATTTGGGGAGGTTTCCATTGTTTTTTCGTGGATCATCTTATTCAACGTTTTGCTTGCTTACGGAATGGAAACCGCATTTTTCAGGTTTTTCCATCATGATGAACATCGTGAAAAGGTAACGGCGACTTCGGCAATTTCCCTCATTGGAAGTACGGTTTTATTCCTGATTTTCGCCTTTCTTTCTACAGATTATATCTCTTCGACAACAAACATTGCCTCCCATTATCTTGAATACGTTATTTTAATTCTTGCGCTGGACGCGCTGGTAGTAATTCCTTTTGCATGGCTCAGGGCTACCGAAAAACCAAAAGTATACGCAGC
This sequence comes from Salinimicrobium maris, assembly GCF_049680855.1. Taxonomy (NCBI): domain Bacteria; kingdom Pseudomonadati; phylum Bacteroidota; class Flavobacteriia; order Flavobacteriales; family Flavobacteriaceae; genus Salinimicrobium; species Salinimicrobium maris. The sequence continues at coordinate 502,368 of NZ_JBMPGS010000001.1, forward strand.
CGTCAAGATTGGAAATGTGGCTGTTAATCTTGGGCTCAATGTATTTTTTCTAATATTGCTTCCCAGAATAGCAGCTGAAAATGCCCTTTTTGAATACCTGTATCGGCCGGGCTTTGAGATAGCTTATATTTTTATTTCTAATCTTATCGCCAGTGCTCTCACTCTGCTGGTCATGTTGCCATTTTATTTAAAATTGAAATACAGCTTCGATCGCAGTTTATTGAAAAATATGCTGGGCTATGGGACCCCTATTTTAATTGCAGGTATTGCTTTTGCGATTAATGAAGCTTTTGACAGGATACTACTTGGCCGTTTGCTTCCGGAGGGAATTGCGAAATTTGAGGTGGGAGCTTATTCTGCCTGTTATAGGCTGGCACTGTTCATGACCTTGTTTGCAACTGCTTTTCGAATGGGAATAGAACCATTTTTCTTTAGTCATGCTAAGGAAAAAGATGCCCGAAAAACGTATGCGCTAATTACCAAATATTTTGTCATTTTTGGTGCGCTGATCCTGGTGGTGATTACCATATTTTCAGATCTTATAAAACTGGTGTTTATCCCAAATTCTGATTATTGGGAAGCAATGGTGGTGGTCCCAATGATCCTTATTGCCAACCTGTTCCTGGGAATTTATCACAACCTTTCTGTGTGGTATAAAGTGAGCGATCGTACACGCTTTGCGGCCTATATTTCTGTGGTTGGTGCTGTGGTTACCCTGGCACTTAACTTTTGGCTTATCCCAATTTACAGTTATGTAGGTTCAGCTATTGCCACACTGGCGGCTTACGGCAGTATGATGCTGCTGTCTTTCTACTTCGGAAGAAAATATTATCCCGTGCCCTATGACCTTAAAAAGATTGGTGGATATTTGTCCCTTTCCATAGGTTTTTCGGTATTGTATTTTTATGTTTTTAGAAATAATTATTACATCGGGAGTATATTAATTCTTATCTTTTTTGCCACTATTTATTTTTCTGAAAAAGATCAGCTAAAACAACTGGTAAAGGGAAGCTGAAGCTTCAAAAATTAAAGGAATGAACGTAAAAATAATCAATAAATCCAGCCATGAATTACCCTCCTATGCTACAGGATCATCGGCGGGAATGGATCTAAGAGCAAATCTTTCAGAACCGGTGACCCTTGCACCATTAGCAAGAACCATCGTGAAAACCGGACTTTTTATAGAACTACCCGTTGGGTACGAAGCGCAGGTGAGGCCAAGAAGTGGTTTAGCAGCCAAAAAGGGCATTACCGTACTCAATTCTCCCGGTACTATTGATGCCGATTATAGAGGTGAAATAGGGGTCATTCTTGTGAATCTTTCCAATGATGAATTTACGATCGAAAACGGCGAGCGCGTGGCGCAGCTTGTAATTTCGCGTCATGAGCATATTTCCTGGAATGAAGTAGATGTTTTGGAAGAAACCGATCGTGGTGCAGGTGGCTTTGGTAGCACAGGAACTAAGTAATTCAATTTTACTTATTAGGATTCATTCAAGGAAAAAATAAAATAAAGATTTTAAATCTGCATATCTAAAGAAATAAAAATGAAAATTATAGTACCTATGGCAGGTCGCGGTTCGCGTCTTCGCCCTCATACCTTAACTGTTCCAAAACCCTTGATTCCAATTGCAGGGAAGCCTATCGTTCATCGTCTGGTGGAGGATATTGCCAAAGTACTGGATGAAAAGATCGATGAAGTTGCTTTTGTGATTGGTGAGGATTTTGGTGAAAAGGTAGAAACAGATTTAAAGAAGATCGCCAATTCTTTGGGTGCAAAAGGAACAATTTATTACCAGGATAAGCCTTTGGGAACCGGTCACGCAATTATGTGTGCCAAAGAATCTCTCGAAGGTCCTGCTGTAATTGCTTACGCAGATACTCTTTTTAAGGCAGATTTTACTTTAGATAAAGATGCCGATGCCGTGATTTGGGTGAAACAAGTAGAAAATCCAAGCGCGTTCGGGGTGGTACAGTTGAATGAGAAAAGGGAAATTGTAGACCTTGTAGAGAAACCAGAAGAATTCGTTTCAGATCTCGCCGTTATTGGAATTTATTATTTCAAAGATGTGGCGGTGCTTAAGAATGAACTTCAAACGGTTCTTGATAAGAATATCATACGTGGTGGTGAATACCAGATCAATGACGGGATCCAGGCCATGAAAGAAAATGGAATGCGCTTTGTTCCCGGGAAAGTAGACGAATGGATGGACTGCGGAAACAAAAACGTAACCGTGGAAACTAATACGAGGATCTTGAATTTCCTTCAGGAGGACGGAGAAAAATTGATATCTGAGAACGTGGAAATAGAGAATTCAGAAATTATAGAGCCGTGTTATATTGGTGAGAACGTGGTACTCAAAAATGCCAAAATCGGCCCAAATGTTTCTGTAGGGAATGGAACAAAAATTACGAATTCCACTATAGAGGACAGTCTTATTCAAACTTTTGCAGAAGTTCAGAATGCCAGTTTAAAGAATGCCATGATTGGTAATTTTGCGCGTTTTGATGGGGATTTTACCGAAATTAGTATCGGAGATTATTCTGTTCTGGAATAAATGCGGCCTTACTTAAGGGCTTTGAAAACATGAAAAGACATTTGAATATAGCATTTTTCACTGCACTTCTACTTCTTTCGGTGGAAGTTTTTCCGCAGGAAGAAAAGAATGTCATTCATGTAGAATCTGGAGATGATCTTGGAAATGTTACCGATGAGTTTCAGGAAAATTTTTTCGAAGCACTTAAGGAAAAAGCAATTGAGAATCACGAGAAGGCCATTGCGGCGCTTCTTAAATGTTTGCGTATTGACAAAAAGACCGTCGTTTATTTGGAATTAGGCAAAAATCACAATGCACTTGAAGAATTTTCAGAGGCAATTTCTTACCTGGAACAGGCCAGGAAAGCAGCTCCTGAAAACGAAGTAATTTTGGCCGAATTATACGAGGCATATTTTCTCGATAAACAATTTGAGGAGGCTTTACCCGTTGTAGAAGAACTGGTAGCGGTGAATCCCACGTTTTCTGAAGATCTTGCCAACCTGTATGTCATTAATGAAAAATATGATGAAGCACTGCAGTTGCTGGATGATCTTGATGAACAATGGGGAAACAGCAGTTACAGGAATGGGCTTAGAATCCAGATTTATGGTCGTACAGGAGATGTGCAGGGGCATATAGCTGATCTTGAAAAGAGGATTGTCGAAGATCCAAAGAACGAGAGAAATTACCTGAATCTTATTTTTGTTTACAGTGAGGAAGGAAATACAGAGAAGGCTTTTGAAGTAGCCAGGCAACTGCAGGAGATGAATCCCGGATCGGAACTGGTGCATCTCGCGCTGTACAAATTCTACCTGACAGATGAGAGTGCAGATAGTGCTGTAAAATCCATGAAGGTTATTTTTAACAGCGAAGAGATCGATCAGGAAACAAAATTTAAAGTGCTCAATGATTTCCTGGAATACGTTTCTGAAAAGCCGGAACTGGAGCCGGAATTAAGAGAAGTAGTAACTCTTTTTTCTCAGGAAGAGGGAAATACGGAGATTTATGGCCAGTTAGGAAACTTTTACCTGGAGCGCGGGCGAAATAAAGAGGCTCTGAAATACTATGAAATGGCACTTTCTGAAGATATTTCAAATTTTGACGTTCTTGAAAAAACGCTTGATTTACAGCTGAAGCTGAAGAATTCTCAGGCAGCGGCAAATCTTAGTGAAAACGGGCTGGAAGCTTTTCCCTCACAACCTTTGCTGTACCTTTTTAATGGCACGGCATTGAATCAATTAAGAAAGTTTCCTGAAGCCGAAGAGATTCTTATAACGGGGCTGGATTATCTTATAGAGGAACCTGAGATGGAAGCAAAGTTTTACCGTGAGCTGGTGATCACCCAAAGAGGGCTTCAGAATACTAAAAAAGCAGCCGATTTTGAAAAAAAAGCGGCACAATTAGAAAAGCAGAATATTCATGAATAAAATAAAAATAGCACTTTTTATTAGCGGCATAATCCTTTTAACCTCCTGTGGAAGTGGAAGGACTGCGAAGATGGGCGAAGCGCCTGTAGAAGATGCGGCAGCAGTGGAGGTAATAAAGAACCACTACCAAAATGAAGCGGAATTTGAAACCCTGCAGGGAAGGTTACGCGTACATTTTCAAAATGAAAGTCAAAACCAGGCGGTGACGGTGAGTTACAGGATGAAAAAAGATGACACCATCTGGATGAGTGCGCAGTTAATGGGTTTTCCACTAGCCAAGGTTTTGATTACTCCAAACAGCGTTCAGTTTTATGAAAAGATTTCAGGTACTTCCTTTGACGGGGATTTCAGGTTGTTAAGTGATGTTCTGGGGACACCATTGGATTTCCAAAAGGTTCAGAATTTACTTATTGGTCAAACGATCTATAACATGAGAGATGAGCCGTATAAGTTGACTGAATCTTCCCGTGGATATCAGCTGCAACCGGCAGCGGAAAATTATCTTAAGAAGATGTTCCTGTTGGATGCCGGGAATTATAAAGCCATTGCACAGCAAATCACTCAACCCGGCGCAAGCAGGGGAGTCACTATTACCTATCCCGAATACCAAAATGTGGAAGGACGGCTTTTTCCGAAAGAGATTAAAATAATAGCAAATGAAGGCGCTTCAAATACGCAGATAGATATGGAATTTCGATCGGTAGAGTTTAATGTGCCGGTTTCATTTCCGTTCACGATGCCTTCGGGATATGATGAAATTTCTATAGAATAGTTATGAAAAACAGGCTTTTTGGAGGCTTAGTAATTTTGCTCCTTCTTTTCAGTTTCACAGTTTCAGCACAATCAGATAAGCGTGAGGAACTTGAAAACCGAAGAGTGCAGCTTCAGCAGGAAATCAAAAGGATCAGCGACCTTCGCAGTTCAAATCTTCGGAAGGAGAAATCCATTCTCACTGAAGTGGAAGATTTAGATCAACAAATACGATCTACAGAGAAGCTCATTCGGGTCACCAATCAACAGGCCAATTTGCTTACGCGTGAAATGGATGCCAATCAACGAAAAATTGGTGATTTGCGTAAAGAATTGACCCGTCTAAAAGAAGATTATGCACAAATGGTGCAAAGATCTTACAAAAGCAAATCCCAACAAAGCAGGATCATGTTCCTACTTTCTTCCGAAAGCTTTTTGCAGGCCTATAAGCGGTTGCAATACATGAAGCAGTACACCAACTATAGAAAACAGCAGGGAGAGGAAATAAAGGCTCGTACGGTGCAATTGCAGGAGCTTAATGAAAGTCTTTCAGAGCAGAAGAAAGCCAAAGACCAATTAATCACCCAAAACCGCAAAACTCGTGCGCAGCTGGAAGAGAATAAAAAAGCGCAGCAATCACTTATTGCTTCCATTAGAAAAAAAGAAGGCCAGTTCGCTGCGGAACTAAACCAGAAGCAGAAGGAGATAAATGCTATCGACAGGGAAATAGAGCGGATCATTGCGGAAGCCATTGCACGTAATAACAGGGAAACAGGGTCTACTTCCCGTACAACATTTGAGCTTACACCCGAAGCCCGGGCCTTAGCCGCCAATTTTGAAAGTAATAAGGGAAAATTACCCTGGCCAGTGAGATCCGGAGTGGTTTCCATGCATTTTGGAACTCAAAGACACCCGGTGGTGACCACCACAACGATCACCAGTAACGGGATAAGAATAGATACCGAAGACGGAGGTAAAGCACGCTCGATTTTTAACGGCACCGTGAGTGAAGTACAGGCGGTTCCCGGAGCAAACAAGGCCGTTATGGTAAGGCATGGAGATTATATTACCGTCTATAATAATCTTGAAAAAATCTCAGTTAAGAGAGGAGACCAGGTTTCTGTAGGTCAGGAATTGGGAGAAGTGGCCACCAGTATTTCTACCGGAAAGACCACGCTCCATTTCTTACTTTACAAGAATTCTCAAAAAATGGATCCTGAAGACTGGATCCTGAAGAGATAATAACTCAGGAAAAATTAATCTTTGAACAGGGCTTTTAGTTCGGTTGCGTCTGCGGGTTTCATTTTACCTGCAAGAACCAGTGAAAGCTGTTTTCTTCTCAAAGCAGCTTCAAAACGCTCTTTTTCAAGATCTGTTTCGGGTTGCAGTGGTGGGATGTTTATTGGTGTGCCGGTTTCATCAACGGCTACAAAAGTATAAATGGCTTCATTTGCCTTGCTTCTCCTGCCGCTTTCCCTGTCTTCTACCCAAACGTCTATAAAAATCTCCATAGAAGATTTAAAAGCTCTGGAAACAGCTGCCTCTACCGTCACCACACTTCCTAAAGGAATGGATTTATTAAAAGCCACGTGATTTACAGAGGCGGTCACTACAATTCTTCGGCTATGGCGGCGGGCGGCAATACTTGCAGCGCGATCCATTCTTGCCAGTAGTTCTCCTCCAAAAAGGTTATTTAAAGGGTTGGTTTCACTGGGAAGTACTAAGTCTGTTAAAGTAGTTCTAGATTCAGCGGGAAATTTTGCGTCCATTTATGCTAATTTTTCGGCAAAGGTAAGATTGATTGACAAAACATTCCTGTTAATGCCAATATAAAATACCCTTCCAAAAAGGGTGTTTAAAGAAATAATTCTAGAATATTCTTGATTTACAGTTCCTGAACAAGTAACCAGGCTCCCGGATTGGAGGAGTTTTTTACTTCACGTAAGGCTCTTAACGCATCAAGACGTGCTTCATGGCTGCTGTAGACGACCTGGAAGAGTCCGTATTTATTGGCTCCAATCTGGCGGGCTTTATAACCTTCCTGCCTTAATTCCTGAACTTTCTTTTCGGCATTCTCTTCCAGCCTGAAAGCTCCGGCGACAATGTGATAGTTGCCAGACTGTTTGTCTACTTTGAAAGTAACTGCAGGTAAAGGATTATTAATAATGAAGGTCGCTTTCTGGATTTGATTTTCCAGCTGGTGAGCAGCTTTTTGTTGTTCTGCAACATTGTGTTCGTTTACCTGATCACTGTAGATGTTCAGTCCTGCGAAGCCGCTGAGGCCGATGGCCACGAGTCCAACTGCTGCGTATTTCACAAAAGAAGCAGTTTTTCTGGATCTTCTTTCGGGTGTGAAGGCGATAGGTGCTTTTTCTTCCAGTTTTTCTGCCTGCTTTTTATAACTTTCTCTTAGGATCTTTTCAGAAGCGAAAGAGCTTAATCCAAACGCCTCTTTGAGGTAATTCGTTTGTGCGGCAGGTTCAAACTGCAATTTGTCATCTTCAATCAGAGTAAAAGAACCTATGTTCTCAAAATTTACAACTTTATTTTTCTGAAGTACAATTTGCAGATCCTGAACGTAGAAATTCAGCTTTTCAATAGCGGCGTCATAAGAGATATTTTCAACTTCTGAAATATGGTTTGCAAGCAAACCATCATTTTTCACCAGTTGACGGTTAAAAGAAACCGTTTTTTGTGGTGGATAAAATTCATTTGTAGAAGCGTAAACACGCGCAGGCTGACGTTGTGTGATAAAAGCTCCGAATCCCGGAAGGATCACACATTCGTACCTGTAGAGTAAATCGTTTATGTAAGTCGCTATTGCCATTAAAACAAAAGTAGAACTTTTTCTGTTTTGAAAAAATAACCCTTACAGTTTTTATCAACAAAAGGTATTTTTGCTTTTATTGCAGGGAAAAAATTGAATGTTTTCTTCTGATCTACAATACCTTCTGGCCCTGCAGCATGTGCCGAATCTAGGTGATGCCACGGCAAAAAAACTTATTCGTTTTGCAGGATCTGCTGAAGCTGTTTTTAAAGAGAAAAAGCAGAATCTGCTCAAGATAGATGGTGTAGGAAATGCTAAAATTGACGGACTTTATGATGCGGTGCATTTAAGAGAGGCCGAAAAGGAACTGAAATTCATCCAGCAGCAAAATATCACCTGTCTTGATTTTCGTGATAAAGAATATCCCGAAAAACTGAAACATTGTTTTGATGGGCCTGTACTGCTCTTTCAGCGAGGCAGTATTGATCTCGTTAACAGGAAGATCTTAAGCATCGTAGGAACCAGGAATGCCACTTCCCACGGAATTGCTTTTTGTGAGGAATTTATTGAACATATTGCGCCACTTGATCCGGTAATCGTTTCAGGGTTTGCGTATGGTATTGACATAACTGCTCAAAAAGCCGCTTTGAAGCACGGAATCCAGAATATTGGATGTCTTGCACACGGCCTCAACCAGATTTATCCCAAACTGCACCATAAGTATGTAAAAGGTATAGAAGAAAATGGCGGTTTTCTAACTGATTTTTGGAGTACAGATATTTTTGATAGAAATAATTTTTTGAAGCGCAACCGGATCATCGCAGGATTAAGCGAAGCCACCGTAGTGATTGAAAGTGCCGAAAAAGGCGGTTCTCTGGTCACTGCAGATATTGCCAATTCCTATGATCGGGAAGTTTTTGCCGTTCCGGGAAGGCCGGGGGACAGCCAGAGCAAAGGCTGCAATGAATTGATAAAAAGGCAGCAGGCGCATGTTTTAACATCTGCAGCAGACCTAATTTATATGCTCAACTGGCAACCGGATTCAAAAATAAAACCTGTTCAAAAACAGCTTTTTGTAGAGCTGGAAGAAGAGGAGCAAATGCTTTACAGTTTTCTCAGGAAGAACGGCAAAGAACAACTTGATTTAATTGCCCTGAACTGCAGTATTCCTACTTTCAAAGCTGCCACTTTACTGCTCAATATGGAGCTAAAGGGAGTAATCAAGCCTTTGCCGGGAAAACTCTTTGAAGCGGTTTAGTAACCCAATTTCTGCCGCACTCTTTGGAGGACTTCATCAGCTGTTTTTCGAGCTTTTTCTGCTCCCACCGCTAGTGCTTCTTCAATTTTTTCAGGGTTGTTCATGTAGAAATGATATTTTTCCCGTTGCTCTCCAAATTTGGTGATCAATAGCTCATATAAAGCCTGCTTCGCATGTCCGTAACCATAACCTCCTGCAGTATAATTCTCTCTCATTTCTGCGGTTTGCTCTTTAGAGGCTAGTAATTTATAGAGGTTAAACACATTATCGACATCAGGATCTTTTGGTTCTTCCAGCGGAGTACTATCTGTCTGAATTCCCATTATTTCCTTCCGAAGTTTCTTATCCGTCAAAAAGAGGTTTATGGTATTGCCTTTAGATTTACTCATTTTGGCACCATCTGTTCCGGGAACGTACATAGTTTCTTCGGCTACTTTAGCATCAGGCATCACGAAAGTCTCACCCATTTTTGCATGAAAACGAGAAGCTACATCGCGCGTCATTTCCAGGTGCTGTAATTGGTCTTTTCCTACCGGAACAATTTCAGCATCGTAAAGGAGAATATCTGCAGCCATAAGCATAGGGTAAGTGAATAATCCTGAATTCACATCCTCGAGCCGGTCTGCCTTATCTTTGAAAGAATGCGCAAGCGTAAGTCGCTGGTATGGGAAAAAGCAGCTTAAATACCAGGAAAGTTCAGTAACCTGAGGGATATCACTTTGACGATAAAAAACCGTCTTTTCAATGTCCAGCCCAAAAGCCAGCCAGGTCGCAGCAGTAGAATACGTGTTTTGGCGCAACACTTCAGCATCTTTTATTTGAGTTAAAGAATGCAGGTTCGCGATAAATAAGAAAGATTCATTATTAGGATCATTCGCTAATTCTATAGCGGGAATAATTGCTCCAAGTAGATTTCCCAGGTGGGGAGTTCCGGTGCTTTGTACGCCTGTTAGTATTCTGGACATCGAATTTCTTTATTTTTCACAAAGGTACTTTTTTTAAAGAATTCCCTCAATCCAATTCCTTATTTTTGGAATCTATGGGAATATTTCGAGCGGTTCTTATCCTCTTATGGCGCATTTGGTTTTATATCTTAATGGCTATTCCTATTCTAGTCTTATTCCCCTTTCTGTTGGTGGCCTCCTCGCGGGAAAAGTGGTATCCAGCATTTTTCTACATCGCCAAGATCTGGGCGGTAATTATTCTTTTCGGGATGGGATTTATTCCGAAGATAAAAAGGCAAAAAAGGCTTGAAAAAGGCAAAAGCTACATGCTCGTGGCTAACCACACCTCGATGACAGACATTATGCTGATGCTTATCACCATAAGAAATCCTTTTGTTTTCGTCGGAAAAAAAGAACTAGCAAAAATTCCCATTTTTGGATTTTTCTATAAACGCACCTGCATCCTGGTAGACCGGGAAAATCAAAGGAGTCGGCAGGAAGTATTTGCCAGAGCTCAAAAAAGGTTAAAAGAAGGTACCAGTATTTGTATTTTTCCGGAAGGAGGCGTGCCCGATGATCACTCTATTGTGCTTGACAAATTTAAGGACGGCGCTTTTAGATTGGCAATAGATCACCAGATTCCTGTTGTTCCCATCACCTTTCACGATAATAAAAAGCGGTTCTCTTATAAATTCTTTTCAGGAAGTCCCGGTAAAATGAGGGTGAAGATCCATCCTTTTATTTCTACTGCCGGGAAAACACAGGCAGATAAAAAAGAACTGCGGGAAAAAACCAGAGCAGTGATTTTGGAGGAACTGGAGAATCCGAGTGTAGAGTAGAGATTATTTACACGTGAGGAGCTGATGAAAAGGCTGCGCTACGTCAACCTGAACTTGTTTCGAGTTCTGGGGGTAATTAAGAAGGGTGAAAAAACGAGAATCTGGAATAATTTCAGAATGGCGATTTTCCCAATTTAAAACTTATAGCTAAATCCTGAATAAACTCCCAGATAGTAAGGCTGATACCCACCGGAAGAAGAGCTAAAAGTATTTAACTGGTACTTGAACATTGGCTCTACGTTCAGCTTGAATTTTCTGTTAAGGTTGTAATCCACGCCCAAACCTATATTGGTGCTAAAGCTAATATTATTGAGGTTATTTGCTTCCCCAAGATCTGTAGAAAGAGGGCCGGAATTTACAGAAATCATATTTTCATCCAGAAACATGGTACTCGCACCACCAATCACATTAAGTTCAATCTTTTTGTTGATCAATTTATACTCCAGCTCCACCGGCACTTCAAGATATCCCAGTCTTTGATTAAGCATTCCTTTACTAAGGTTTCCAAAAGACGATTTGTTAAGGGCAGCTAACGGTTCCCCTTTTCCTCCCGCAGGAGATGCGGCAAGGGTGCTGTTGTCGAGGTTATCATGATTGGTATAATTGATACTGCTTACTGCAAAAGGATTCACGACCGAATGATACTCAATCCCGCTGGTGTTATAGCTCAGGGAAACTTTGTTGACGCCCGAGCGAATCTTTAACTTGTCAGAAATGGCATATGCAATATTGATTCCATAGGAATAAGTCACTTCCCCTTCACTGCTGTTATTGTCGAACTGCGAATCCAGGAAGTTTCCTTTGCTGAAGTTGCCGTAGTAAATAGGCGCCGCATGCGTTTTTACCTCAAGTCGGCCCGCAAAAGACGCAACTTTCATTTTTTCTTCTGAAGCTTCTTCATTTAAAGCCTCGAGGATAGATTTCTTTTCAAAAATGCCATTTTTGAGAGGTTTTTCTTCTAAATTCTCTTCTGAAGTAATAGATTTTTCAGATTTCAGGATCGAAAGAAGAATTTTCTTGGCTCCAAAAGGGCTTATTGAAGAAGTTTCTTCTACAGGAGTTTTCTTTTCATTTGTATTAGCTAAAGATGCTTTATTGGGATTCGAAAAATGGCTTTTTGAACTCTCTTTCTTGTCTGGGTTAATGGTAGCAATAGAAGCTTCTGTGGAAGTGATTATTTCCCTGTCTTTTTCCAGAATTTGCTCTTCTCCTGTGACCACCGAATTTTGTTGCGGCTGCAAGATCCAGTCGCCAATGAGCATAATGATACTAATAATAGCTGCGACCCCGGCAATCCTTGACCATAGCGGTACAGGAAGCACTTTAGGCTTCTCTTTTTCCTGCAACTTCGCCGAAATAGATTTCCAGACAGCCTCTCGTGGAGTGGCCTCAAAATCCCGGAATTTCTCCTGGTATAATCTGTCTATGTTCTTTTTCTCTTTCATTTTACACGGACCGGGCGGTAGATTTTAATTGGGCGGCTTCTATTTTTTCTTTTAAGATAATTCTGGCCCGTGCCAGATTTGACTTTGATGTTCCTGTTGATATTTTTAGTAATTCTGATATTTCTTTATGAGAGAACCCGTCGAGTGCATAAAGGTTGAAAACCTGCCTGTACCTGTCTGGCAACTCCTGAATGATCTTAAGTAGAAAATCTACAGATACCGTTTCCTCATCGATTTCAACTTCCGGTTCTTTGAGCTGGTCATCTCTTACGATCTCAAAAACGGCTTGTTTTCGGTATTTTTGAAGCGCAATGTTTATGGTAATCCGCTTCATCCAGCCTTCAAAGGAACCTTTGTTCTTATACTGGGGAATCTTTTTAAAGATCATCATAAAAGCATCCTGCAGGTTATCTTCGGCCTGTTGATAAGTAGAAGAATATTTAAGGCACAAAGGGAATAGCTTATGTGCATAAAGCCTGTAAAGCTGCTCCTGGGCTTTAATATCGTGCTTTTGACATCTTTTTATGAGTTTCTTGATTCCCAAATTCTTCTTTTTAGTTTCTGCTTTCTGAAGCTGGTTCCACAGGAATTTTTAGCCTTAGAAAACGTGAATTTCCCGCTGCATCCTGACCTCGCCAGAAGTTAAATATATAAAAATCATTTGGTTCCGGAGTAAAGCTGAAACTGGTTTGCCTGGTTAAGCCATTCTCTTCTTCGCAGGAAGCATCATTTGGAGGATACGAATTCATGACCCCGAAAAAATATTCATGTCCTTCAGATTCACTTTCGATTCCTGCAAATTGATGACAGCTGGAGGGTGGAGAATAGGTGATTTCTATGGTATAGGTCACTCCTTCGGCAAAGTACTCTGGCAGGTTTACATTGGTTACAGGCACGAGTACGTTTACCATTGCATTTTGATCACCATCATCGGGACTGCAACTTAACAGCGTAAGAAAAAATAGAAAAAGCAAAGTGATTTTCTTCATTGCAATGGTTGACGTGGGGAAGTATCTCTTTATCAGATGCAAGAAAAATCCAAAGGTTGCGCAGGAGAACAAAAAAAATCCCGTTTCCGGGATTTTTTAACTTTTATGCTTTTGCGATCTTAATAGCTTCCTTGATCCTGGTCTCAAGCTCATCCATGAGATCTGGATTATCTTTTAATAAGGTTTTCACCGCATCACGCCCCTGCCCGAGTTTTGTGTCTTCATAACTGAACCAGGAACCGCTCTTTTTGATAATCTCATAATCAACACCAACATCAATGATCTCTCCAATTTTGGATACCCCTTCCCCGTACATAATGTCAAATTCGGCTGTCTTGAATGGAGGTGCAACTTTGTTCTTCACAACTTTTACACGGGTTTTATTTCCCTGTACTTCGCTGTTGCTGTCTTTTATTTGTGTAGACCTTCTAATATCCAAGCGAATGGAAGCATAGAATTTAAGGGCATTACCGCCGGTAGTGGTTTCAGGATTCCCAAACATCACCCCAATCTTCTCTCTTAACTGGTTGATGAAGATCACAGTACATTTGGTTTTGCTAATGGAAGCAGTAAGTTTACGAAGCGCCTGGGACATAAGACGGGCATGTAACCCCATTTTTGAATCTCCCATTTCCCCTTCAATTTCACTCTTAGGAGTAAGTGCTGCCACAGAATCTACTACAATTATATCTATCGCTCCTGAACGGATCAGGTTGTCGGCGATTTCCAAAGCCTGTTCCCCGTTATCGGGTTGTGAAATAATGAGGTTATCAAGATCAATTCCTAATTTTTCGGCATAAAAACGATCGAAAGCATGTTCGGCATCAATAAACGCAGCAATGCCTCCTGCTTTCTGTGCCTCGGCAATTGCGTGCAAAGTAAGAGTGGTTTTACCCGATGATTCCGGCCCATATATCTCAATTACTCTTCCGCGGGGATAACCTCCCACGCCAAGAGCCAAATCCAATCCTAAAGATCCGCTGGGAATTGCTTCCACATCTACCACAGATTGATCACTCATCTTCATGACGGTCCCTTTTCCATAGGTTTTATCCATCTTATCGAGGGTGAGCTTCAGGGCTTTAAGCTTGGCTTCTTTTTCTTTATTATCACTCATCTTGTTCTAACTTTTTTCTGAAATGTTGCTGCTAAATTACTATAAGTTTTGTTGCAGGACAATTTTATAACGCAACCTTTTAATGTTTTCTGCATCTATAGAATGAAAGCAAACATAAGAACTACATGAAGTTTCTTAGAAGAAATATTATTTTAAACAATGCCGGTGGTTCTACAGTGGTCAATTTGTGCTGTAGCTGCCGGGTGGACGGTGGCTAACGTTATTCCTATTTTAAGAAGAAAATTAAAATATTAATAACGAATTAGCCGTTCGAAAAAAAATGCCCTGGTAAAACATCAGGGCATTTTTTCTTTAAAATCATATCTTTGCAAAAAATTCTTTAATTCTTAAACATTCGTATAGCATGCAACTGTACAATAAATTAAGTGCTAAAGAAAGAGCAGCCCTTCTAGAGGAAGCCGGGGAAGACCGGTTAACACTCTCTTTCTACCAGTACGCAAAAATTGGAAATCCTCAACTTTTTAGAAATCATTTATTTATAGCCTGGGACCAAATGGAGGTTTTGGGGCGTATTTATGTCGCCCATGAGGGGATAAATGCCCAGCTTTCTGTCCCTGCAAAGATGTTTCCGGAGTTTAAAAACTTCTTAGACGGAATATATTTTCTGAAAGATGTTCGTCTTAACATCGCCATTGAGCATGACCTGAAATCTTTTCTCAAGCTGAAGGTGAAAGTGCGCGATAAAATTGTTGCCGATGGCCTCAACGATGAGACTTTTGATGTCACCAATAAAGGAGTTCATGTAGATGCCTTGAAGTTCAATGAACTTTTAGAAGATCCCGATACGGTTCTTGTGGACATGAGGAATCATTATGAAAGTGAAATAGGACATTTTAAAGGAGCCATTACTCCCGATGTGGATACCTTCAGGGATTCATTGGATATCATAGAAGAAGACCTTAAGGACCACAAAGAGGATAAAAAGCTAGTGATGTACTGTACCGGCGGAATTCGTTGTGAAAAAGCCAGTGCCTATTACAAGCATAAAGGTTTTAAGAATGTTTTTCAACTTGAAGGCGGAATTATCGAGTACGCCCGTCAGGTAGAAAACCTGAAACTTGAAAATAAATTCCGAGGAAAAAACTTCGTTTTTGACCATCGTAGGGGAGAGCGCATAAGTAATGATATTATTTCTAACTGTCACCAGTGCGGGAAACCCTGCGATACACATGTGAACTGCGCCAATGAAGCCTGTCACCTGTTGTTCATTCAGTGTGAGGAATGTGCTTCAAAAATGAATAATTGTTGTTCAGAAAAATGCCAGGAAATAAATGCTTTGCCATATGAAGAGCAAAAGGCGTTGCGCAAAGGGATTCCAAACAGCAATAAGATCTTTAAAAAGGGCAGGTCTGAGGTATTAACTTACAAGCGGTGACAATTAGGCTGCCGTCTTTACGTTCCATAAATAATGGTATATTTACCTCAGTATAATTGTGTATAAATTCAAATCCGGGAGTGCTAATCACTTTCAGGATTCAAATATAAAAGTTAGTATGGGATGTGAAAGTTGCTCGACCGGTGGCGGTCAGCCAAAGGGATGTAAGAATAATGGCACCTGCGGGACAGATGGTTGTAATAAGCTGTCTGCCTTCGACTGGCTGTCAAACATGGAACTTCCCAATGGTATGGCGCCCTTCGAGTTCGTGGAAGTCCGTTTTAAGAACGGAAGAAAACATTTTTATAAAAACACAGAGAATTTAAGTTTAAGCATAGGTGACGTTGTTGCCACCGAAGCAGCTCCCGGGCATGATGTAGGGATCGTTTCCCTTACCGGTGAACTGGTACGGGTGCAAATGAAAAAGAAAAAAGTAAGGCAGGATAGTAGTGAAGTTCTAAAAATCTATCGGAAAGCTTCGCAGCGGGATATCGATATTTGGCAGGAAGCTCGTGAGCGTGAAGAAAAAATGAAGGTAAGGGCGCGAGAAATAGCCATTCGTCTTAAACTTCAAATGAAGATAAGCGATATTGAATTTCAGGGCGATGCTTCAAAAGCTACATTTTACTATACTGCGGAAGAAAGAGTAGATTTTAGGCAGTTGATTAAGGAGTTTGCAAGGGAATTCAACACAAGAATTGAAATGCGACAAATTGGTTTCCGGCAGGAAGCGGCCCGCCTGGGCGGAATTGGCTCCTGCGGAAGAGAACTTTGTTGCTCTACCTGGTTGACAGATTTTAGATCGGTCAACACTTCAGCAGCAAGATATCAGCAATTGTCATTGAATCCGCAGAAACTTGCCGGGCAGTGCGGAAAATTAAAGTGTTGTTTAAACTACGAGCTGGACACTTATTTAGATGCTTTAAAAGATTTCCCAAAATCTGACGTTAAACTTCATACTAAGAAGGGAACAGCAGTTTGTCAAAAAATTGACATTTTTAAAGGAATGCTGTGGTATGCCTATGAAGGTGACTGGAGCAACTGGCATACACTCACTGTGGAGCAGGTAAATAAGATCATAAAAGCCAATTCCAAAAGGGAGCCTGTAAACAGTTTAGAAGAGTACGTGGTTGAGGTTCAGCAGGAAGAAAAGCCTGATTTTGGGAATGTTGTAGGCCAGGACAGCCTTACCCGCTTTGATAAAAAGGGTGGTGGTGGAAAGAAAAAACGCAAGAATAAACGTAAGAAAAGAAAACCGCAAAAAGATGCATAAGGCGTTTTGGATAAGCCTTTTTACTTGTTTTCTTCTTTTTTCATGTGATAAAAAAAGGGTTGTGGACAAGTACGAAAGTATACCAAACCAGTGGCACAAAGATTCTGTTGTGAGTTTTAATTTCACACCACCAGATACTATTCGGCCTTATAATTTGTTTATTAATCTTCGGAATAATTCAGATTACAGGTTCAGTAACTTATTCTTAGTGGCTAATATGACATTTCCCAATGGAAAGGTGGTAAGTGATACGCTTGAATATCGTATGGCCGAACCTTCTGGTAAATGGCTTGGCACAGGCTTTGGTGAGCTAAAGGAGAACAAACTCTGGTATAAAGAAAATGTGCGTTTTTCAGAAGAAGGGGAATACCAAATCAACATCGAGCAAGCCATGCGAAAGGGCGGTGATACCGATGGAATTCAGGATCTCGAAGGAATTACTGAAGTTGGTTTTAGAATAGAAAAAACAGATAATTAAGATACAGCCGATGGGCAAATCAACTGAAAAAAAAGAAAAAGCTGCTAAGAAAAGATCTTACAACCGCTACATAGTATGGTTTTGGTCTTTGTTCACTGCCGGAATTTTATTTATTGTATTCCTTTTTCTTCTGGCGAGCTGGGGCGTTTTTGGACCCATGCCCACCTTCGAAGAGTTAGAAAACCCGGAAACGAATTTAGCTACCGAGATTTTCTCTTCAGACGGTGAAACTTTAGGGAAATATTACAACGAGAATCGAACTCCGGTGAAATATGAAGATTTGCCGCAACATTTGGTGCAGGCATTGGTCGCTACCGAGGATGAACGTTACTACGAGCACGCGGGAATTGACGCCCGCGGCACCATGAGAGCGGCAGTTTTTCTTGGAGCAAGGGGAGGAGCAAGTACTATTTCCCAACAGCTGGCAAAACAGCTTTTTACTCAGGATGTTTCTCAAAACTTTGTGGGGCGGGTACTGCAGAAGTTTAAGGAGTGGATCATCGCTACAAGATTGGAACGCCAGTATACCAAAGAAGAGATCATCACCATGTATCTCAACAAGTATGATTTCGTTTACCAGGCAGTAGGAATTCGTTCGGCGGCCAAGATCTACTTCAACAAAGAACCAAAGGATTTGAAAGTTGAAGAGTCGGCGGTTCTTGTGGGTATGTTGGTGAATTCAGCTTATTATAATCCGGTGAGGCGGCCAGAGCTGGTAAGGGACCGAAGAAATACTGTGCTAAGCCAAATGGAGAAAAATGATTACATCACGGCAGCACAGGAGGATTCTCTTCAGCAAACGCCAATGAAGATCACTTTTACTCCGCAGGGTCATGATGAAGGAATGGCAACCTATTTTAGGGTGTACCTTCAGGGATTCATGAAAGACTGGATAGAGAAAAATCCGAAACCTGACGGTGGTAAGTATAATATTTACCGCGACGGGTTAAAAATATACACCAGCATAGACTCCAGGATGCAGCAATATGCCGAAAATGCGGTGAGTGAACACATTTCTCATCTTCAGAAGGAATTTAACAGGCAAAACGCAAATAACGCTACAGCGCCTTTTAGAGATGTTACTTCCGAAGAAAGAAGAGATATTATTAGCGATGCCATGCGCCGTTCTGAAAGATGGAGAATAATGGTCAGTCAGGGAAAATCTGCAGAGGAAATTCGTAATTCATTTGATCAGGAAACTGAGATGAGTGTTTTCACCTGGGAAGGAGAAAACCGGGTAAAAGATACCGTTATGACTCCGCGGGATTCTATACTGTACTACAAATCCTTCCTGCAATCGGGAATGATGTCTATGACACCTCAAACGGGTGAAGTAAAAGCCTGGGTTGGAGGAATTCATTTCAAGCATTTCAAATATGATCACGTAAAACAGGGAAAAAGACAGGTAGGTTCTACTTTTAAACCTTTTGTATATGCAACTGCAATTGACCAGTTACATTTATCTCCTTGTGATACGCTGCCAAAGAGTTTACATACCATTGAAGCAGGTAGATATGGCCTTCTGCAAGACTGGACACCTAAAAATAGTGGAAGTGGAGACGATGCTTACGCCGGAATGGTAAGTCTTAAAAAAGGTTTGGCGGAATCTATTAATACGGTAACGGCGCGATTGATCGACAGGACCGGTCCCGAGCCGGTGATTGAATTGGTAGATAAGCTGGGCGTAAACACAAAAAATATTCCGGCAGCTCCTTCAATTGCATTAGGTACAGCAGATCTCAGCGTTTTCGAAATGGTTTCTGCCTATAGCGCCTTTGTGAATGAGGGCGTATACGTGAAGCCGGTGATCGTGAACAGGATCGAGGACAAGAATGGAACTGTTTTATATCAGCACGTGCCCGAAACCCGCGATGTGTTGAGTAAAGAAGCGGCATACGTTACCATAAACCTTATGGAAGGGGTTACAAGATATGGCTCGGGGCAACGACTTAGAGGAACCTGGGCTACAGGAGCCGATCATTATAAAAGGGCAGTAACGGGTTATCCTTATGATTTTAAAAACCCAATAGCCGGGAAAACGGGAACGACACAAAACCAAAGTGATGGCTGGTTTATGGGAATGGTGCCTAACCTGGTCACGGGAGTTTGGGTTGGAGCTGAAGATCGTTCGGTTCACTTCCCCGGGATTACTTATGGGCAGGGCGCAACCATGGCATTACCTATTTGGGGAATCTATATGAAAGATGTCTATGCAGATCCAGATTTGAATATTTCAAAAGGAGATTTTCCTAAACCTGAAACCCTCTCTATCGAAACCGATTGTGACGCTTACGGTAGAGGTAGTGAACTGGAAGCAGGCGGAATTCCTGATGAATTGGATTTTTAAAAAATAATTTCTTCCTGAAACAGCATTTTTAAGGCTATTCAAAAAAGAGGTTATAAAGGCAGATTCTACGTCCTTAAACCCGCTTTTTTGGAATAGCTTTTTTCTGCTTCGGAAAATGAAAATCCGGAGGAAAAATAGCTGATTTAATTGTCGTGGTTCCGGTAAACTTTTCCGAAGAACTCAAAGAATCGAAAAACCATTGTAACCGGAATAAATATTTCGTAATTTTCGTGTAAAATAATTACGAAATGATAAAAAAGACGGTGAATAATGTTCAGGAGGCACTTGAAGGTGTTCATGACGGCATGACTTTTATGCTGGGTGGTTTTGGACTTTGCGGAATCCCCGAAAATGCCATTTCTGAACTGGTACGACTAAACCTGAAAAATCTTACCTGTATTTCCAACAACGCCGGAGTGGATGACTTTGGACTTGGCCTACTACTCCACAAAAAGCAGATTGATAAAATGGTGTCTTCTTATGTGGGTGAGAACGCAGAATTTGAAAGACAAATGCTAAGCGGGGAACTTGAGGTGGAACTCACTCCGCAGGGAACGCTTGCAGCCAAATGCCAGGCAGCCCAGCAAGGCTTTCCAGCTATTTATACGCCCGCAGGTTATGGGACAGAAGTGGCAGAGGGAAAAGAAACCCGCGAATTTGAGGGAAAAATGTATGTGCTTGAAGAAGCTTACAAAGCAGATTTTGCTTTTGTGAAAGCCTGGAAAGGAGACGAAGCCGGAAACCTCATTTTTAAAGGGACTTCACGAAATTTTAATCCGGTGATGTGCGGTGCAGCCAAAACAACCGTGGTTGAGGTAGAGGAACTGGTAAAACCGGGTGAACTGGACCCAAATCAAATCCATATTCCGGGGATCTTTGTGCAAAGGATCTTTCAGGGAAAAGATTATGAAAAAAGGATTGAGCAAAGAACGGTGAGGAAGAAATAGATTTGAAGGTTTGAAAATGTGATGATTTGAAAATTTGAAATGTAAAAAATAGTTTCAGAAAGTACAGTATGAGAGACGACAGGGAAAATTTAATAGTGAATAAAACTTTTGAGTTTGCCTTGGGAATTATTGATTATACTGAAGCGCTTCGATCTCACCACAAATATGAAATGGCTTCTCAACTTTTCCGAAGTGGTACTTCAATTGGAGCAAATGTACGGGAAGCGCAAAATGCAGAAAGTAATGCAGACTTCATTCACAAGTTCAAAATCGCAGCAAAGGAATCAGATGAGACAAATTACTGGTTAAAACTTTGCAAAGCTTCACCACACATTTCCAGTCCAGACCATAGAATTATGACAGAATGCATATCTATAATTAAGATAATTTCTAAAATCATAAGTTCAAGTAAAAAATAAATTTATCAATGGAATTGAAGGCGCATTTTCAAATCTTCAAATCCTGCGAATCTTCAAATTAGATAAAGAATGTTAGATAAAGAAGGAATAGCAAAGCGCATTGCCAAAGAAGTCAAGGATGGCTATTACGTCAACCTTGGGATTGGTATCCCAACTTTGGTAGCGAATTTTGTGCGCGACGATATACAGGTAGAATTTCAAAGTGAAAACGGCATTTTAGGAATGGGACCTTTCCCTTTTGAGGGGGAAGAAGATGCAGATCTCATTAATGCCGGAAAACAAACGATCACCGCCCTTCCCGGGGCAAGTTTTTTTGATTCTGCAATGAGTTTTGGGATGATTCGTGGGAAGCACGTAGATCTTACTATTTTAGGAGCCATGGAAGTAGCCGAAAACGGTGATATTGCAAACTGGAAAATTCCGGGGAAAATGGTAAAAGGAATGGGTGGAGCAATGGATCTTGTAGCTTCTGCCGAAAATATCATTGTGGCCATGATGCATACCAACAGGGCCGGGGAATCAAAACTGCTTAGGCGCTGTTCATTGCCGTTAACAGGCGTTGGTTGCGTCACAAAGATCGTTACCAACCTTGCAGTGCTTGAAGTGACCGAAAAGGGCTTTAAACTGCTCGAAAGAGCTCCGGGAGTATCCGTAGAAGAAATAAAAGCAGCTACTGAAGGAACTTTAGTGGTGGAAGGAGATATTCCTGAAATGCAGCTCTAAAAATGTGAAACGGAAATGCCATTTTTGGAACATCAGGAATATCATATTCTTAAGTGTCTCAAAAATGGCATTTTTATAGATTATTCAAATTCAGCTTATGAATTAAAAACTGAGAATGCTTTTTGGATGATCAAAACCTAATCTAGCAGGCCAGTGCTGTGTTTCTCAAGATTTATGAGATTTTCCATGGCTTGCGATAAAGGAATTACCTGTCCGCGGGCGTTGACCTGGGAAAAATACTTGTGCCAGCCGGCTTCTTCCACCGCTTTTTCCAGTCTTTCAACATGATCCAGGGAAGGCATTTTCCAAACAGCCATATATCTGTAATCGCTTCGGTAGGGCGTATGTTCTTCGTTCATTGCCCAACCTACATTTTCTATACCTTGTGCAGAGAGCTCTTTCATCCCGCCACTAACTTTAGACATATAGGCACGGCGATCTTCTTTAGAAAGATCCATCCATTCCTGGGTTACGTTCCATAATTCCACATATAAATACATAATTATTCAGTTTTGGTTAATATTTCTTCGGAATTACGCCGCCCTCTTTTCTTCTGAAAAAGGCATTTTCACCTTCTTTTCAATCAGAATATCAAATATTTACGGTTTTTCCGAAGCTGTCTTATATAAAGATAAGAAATTATTGGCAGGCAGCAGGAGTGTTAAGTTTAGTTTAGTAATTCCAGATTTATACCGAAAAGATCTCCTCTTCCTGAAGGAGCGGCTCCTGCCTGAACTTTAGAAGAATCTGGGCAACTGCCACCACGTCTTTTTCACAATAGGTAACGATCCTTTTCAAATCATTTTGTTCATAATAGACGTTTCTTACTTCGCTGCCATCAATATCATCCTTTGGAGAAGGAATTCCCAGCACCTGTGTGAGTAATTTTAAAGAGGTAAAATGTTTGTGGTCACCAAATTTCCAAAGTTCCAGCGTGTCCAGGTGAGGGACTTCCCAGGGCCTTTTTCCGAAGAGATCCAGCTTGACAGGAAGTTCTATGTTATGGATGAGCATGCGCCTGGCCAGGAACGGAAAATCGAATTCTTTCCCGTTGTGGGCGCAAAGCAGGTGCTGAGGTTTGTTGAAATGTGTTCCCAGCAGCTCCCGGAATTCCAAAAGCAATTTTTTCTCGTCTCCGGAAAATGATTTAAGCCTGAACTTTCTCTTCTCACCCTGAAAAGCAAAATAGCCTACCGAAATACATACGATCTTACCAAACTCTGCCCAAATCCCTGCACGTTCATAAAATTCTTCTGGCGAACAATCTTCTTTGCGCTGGTATTGAGACTTTATTTCCCAAAGAAGTTTCTTTTCTGAAGATAAATCGTCAAAAGTGGCAAATTCGGGAACGGTTTCAATGTCCAGGAACAGCAGGTTTTTGATATCCAGTTTTTTTACCATTGCAGCAGCTTTTTTTTTAATCTTGCTCAAGATATAGAATAAAATAAAAATCTTGTATAAAAGTTTGAATTCCAGCTCACTTTGCAGATTTATTCTTTACCTTAAATGAAGCTAATTGCATTAAAATGAAATTAATTTTTCTTAAAATATGCCTGCTGATCGCAGGGATACTTTTGCTGGGAATCGATATAATTCAGCTGGATTTTGAAAATTTAACGAACGGGAAATACTTCGGAATCATATCAAATCTTTTGCTGATCATTGCAATGATCATTAGCATAAGGTATTCTGCACGCAAGAATAGCGAGTAAAAATGCTATTTTTCAAGCATACGGTAGGTTTCTTCGATGTACGCGTAAAAATCATTGGAGTGTTTATTTCCTTCCTGCTTTTCAAGGAGCTCGTGACCTAAGCGAACGATGATGAGATCGTCCTCTGGAATCACGATCACATATTGGCCCAGAATGCCGCGCATATAGAAGATTTTCTTTCCTAAATGATTGGCCAACCAAAAGCCGTAGCCGTAATGTGGCGCATCTTCAAACCGCGGATTTATTGAAGCCCGAACAAAAGTGGAATCCAGGATTTGTTTCCCATTCCAGTTGCCGAGGTCATTATATAATTTTCCGAAGCGGGCGAAATCCCGGGCATTTGAAGCAATGCAGCAATACGCTTTTTCCATTCCGCTTTCCTCGCTGTCCAGCTGCCACAAAGCATTATTTCTCATGCCGAGTGGTTCCCAAAAGCTTTGGCTTAAATATTCAGAAAGGGTGTTTCCTGTTGCCTTTTCAATGACCATTCCTAGCAATTGGGTATTACCGCTCAAATATTCCCATTCTTCCCCGGGCTCCTCAGTCACCTTGAGGTTGAGGATCTGCTCCCTTATATCTTTGCCAAAATAGGCTCTTGCCGTCATAGAAAAAGGACTGTAATAATTTTCTTCCCAGTTCAATCCTGAAGCCATTGATGCAAGATCTCCCACAGTTAACCTGCTGTCAAACTGTGGATAAAAATCTGATACAGGTTGCTCCAGGCCTTTAATATGGCCATCTCTTATCGCTTTGCCCAGTAGTGCGCTTACGATACTTTTAGCCATTGAAAAGGAATTGGTCCTGGAATCTGGCCCGTAATCTTCCCTGTACTTTTCGTACCAAATACTGTCACTTTTGATGATAAGGAAAGCAACCGTTCCAAGATCTTCATTTAATTCTTCTAAAACAGGACTGGCTTCGGCTTCATTGTATTCGCTGTGCGGTGGCCATGGCTGGGGTTGCCCGGCATCAATTTTTCTGTTTTCAAATTCAGGATAATCGTCAATATAAGCTGTGGTGTGGCCAGATAAATAGGTGGTTTTTATGCCCTTTAGAAGATAATCATAATCGAAATTGTAAAGTGCAAGTACGGCGGCCACCAAAAAAAGCAGAAATCCGAAAATGATCTTTTTAAAAGTTTTCATGTGCTCTTTAAATTCGAATATTTTAATTGAAAAGAATCTGCTGTTTCACCGGATTTTCATGTTCCAGAAGCCACTTTTTGCGCCACAATCCGCCGGCATAGCCGGTTAACGATCCGTCACTGCCAATGATCCTGTGGCAGGGTACCACGATCCATAAAGGGTTCTTTCCGTTTGCTGCTGCAACTGCCCTAATTGCTTTGGGATCGCCTAATTTTTTAGAGAGGGCCATATAGGAAATTGTTCGTCCAAAAGGCACTTTTTGAAGCTCCAGCCACACTTTTTTCTGAAAAGGAGTTCCTTCCGGATTTAGCTGAAGATCAAAATTGTTAAGACTTCCGGCGAAATATTCCTTGAGCTGAAGAACCGCTGGTTGTAACTCTGCTGGTATTTTTTCTGAAGAAGGCAATTCTTCCGAAGTAAGAGAAATACGCGAAATTCCTTTGCTATCACCTTCAATAAGAGCGGCACCCAGCGGTGTTTTAAGATACGTTTGGGCCATTGTCTTCTTCTTTCTTAGGATCTTCCAGAATGCCCAGCCTTCTTGCTCTTTTTTCCCAGTTTTTACGTGCCAGTACCTGCATGTCTTCAATATTGTCACTTTCGTCCATGATCTCCAGGCCTAGAAGAGTTTCGATAATATCCTCCATAGTGACCAGGCCAACAGTGTTTCCATATTCGTCAACGACGATGGAGAGATGGGTGCGTTTATCAACAAAAGTTTCAAACAACTTTGGAATTGGCGTATCTAGTGAAGTAACTTGAATATCCCTTACAAGTGTCTTTAGCGGCTCAGGCCCTTTTTCATCAATCATCTCTTCGAGCACATCGTCTTTAAGGATAAATCCTGTGATATTGTTGGATTTCTCCCTGTAAACGGGAATCCGGGAAAATTTAAGGTTTCGGTGCTGACGGTAAAAATCTTCAATTGTGGTGTCTTCATCTTCGGTCACGGCAACTGAAAAAGGAGTCATGATATTTTTGGCCTGTATAGACCGGAAAGCAAGCATATTCTTTATGAAAGTAGATTCATTTTCTTCAAATACCCCTTCCTCTTCGGCAGCATTGGTCATAGCAATAAATTCCTCCCTGCTCATGGTGCTCATGTGTGCCGATTTTCCAATCAGCCGTGTGGTAAGACGCAACAACCAGAGAATGCCGGTGTATTTAAGCGGGAAAATGAAGATTTTAAGTGTTTGTGCGGTGAAATTTCCTAATGACTGCCAGTAGGTTGCTCCTATGGTCTTAGGGATAATTTCTGAAAGGATTAAAATAGCTAATGTCATAAGAGCAGATACCACGCCTACCATTCCGCCACTAGGGTAAACTTTTTCTGCCTGTACCCCTACCAAAATAGCTCCCACCGTGTGAGCCACTGTATTAATAGTAAGAATGGCAATTAGTGGTTCATCTACATCCTCTTTAAACCGGGAAAGAGTATGGGCATATGATTTACCTTCCTGTTTTTTGATCTTGAGGAAGGAAGGAGTGAGACTTAAAAAAGCAGCTTCAAGAATTGAGCACAAGAATGAAAAGAAAATTGATAAAAAGGCATAAAGAAAGAGTAATCCCATTAATTTAAAGTTCTAAAATCCAAGGTAATAATTATCTCGTTATTTTCTATTAATAATTTCCCAGAAAGTGGGGGAGATGTTAAAGATGATTGAAAGACTAGAACATCACCGCTACCAGGTCATCTTCAGAAATGTTATTGAAATATTGCTTTAAATCAAATTTTTGAAGCACCTCTCGTATGGCCTGTTCTTCGTGCTTACTGTTTTCTAAAGCTCTTTCTACAGGTTCAATATCTTTAATGTGAAAGAAATCACCGGTGATGTTGACGTCTTTTATGATTCCCTGGGAGACATTCATATTCATTTCCAGGGTTCCACCTTTGGTACGTGCACCTTGCTTGAAATTATAATCGGGTGATTTTCCGAAGTTCCATTCCCAGGTGCTGTATTTTTCATCGCGAATCTGCTGGATTTTTTTCAAATCTTCCTCGGTGAACTCATACATCCTGGCATCTTTGAATGTAGAGGTGATATGATTCATGACCTTATTAGTGAATTCTTCCAAAGAGATTTTTTCTTTGAGGTGATCACTAATGTTCGTCACTCGCTTCGGAACAGATTTTACGCTCCTGTCTTTGTACTTCAGCGGATTTATTTTTAATGCTCCGCTTACATCGGTCATTTCCGAAGAAAAAAGCAGCGTGCCGTGGTGAAGGATCTTGTTTTTTACGACATGTTCTGCATTGCCCGAAAATTTCTTGCCTTCAATGGTGAGGTCGTTTCTTCCTTCAAATTTCGCGTCAACGCCAAGACTATTTAAAACGTCAATAATGGGTTTGGTGTAACGCTCAAAATCTACCATTTCATAGCTGTCGCCGGTGCGAGTAAAGGAGAAATTCAAGTTCCCCAGGTCGTGGTAGACTGCGCCTCCGCCAGATAATCTTCTCACCACCTTAATTCCTTTTTCCTTCACATAATTTGCATTAATTTCTGCCTGGGTATTTTGATGTTTGCCTACAATGATGGCATTGTCATTGCGCCAAAGCATAAAACAATCTTCCTTTAGGTGCTTAAATATAAATTCGTCTGTGGCGATATTAAAATAAGGATCCGTCGAGTGGTGTTTAATACAGAGCATGCCTATAATTTTGGGTTCTAACAAAAATAAGGAAGAGAAAGCCCATTTTTGAATCTTTGGAAACTTTTCTGAAGGAAATTCAGACGAATTAGAGAACGCGGAAAATATCCCGTTTCAGAAATGCTATTTTCGGGTCTTCTTTTTAACTTCCTCTTTCCAATCCTTGCCTACTGCTGAAAGATACTCTGAATAATTCCAGGTATCGAGGCTGGATTTTAGGTTTTTATCTTTTTCAGCTATATAAGTTTCATCCTCGGGCATATCGGTAACTTTGAACCCACAACTTCGCAGAAGAGAAAGAATTCCCTGATGGTTGATCGCCCACCAATTGGTAGGATCACCCGCCAGTTTGTGTTCAATAAATGCCATTTTTGGCCAGGCATCATTTTTCATGATCTCCCGTTTGTGAAATTCCACATCTTCCGGAATCTCCATTTCCTCTTTTCCGGGGAGGGAAAGGGTTTGGAAAACCATCATTTTTCGCACTTTTTGGGTGAGAATGTCCATGGCAAGGGAAGGATAACGCAAATGGTAGAACACGCCCATAAACCACACGAGGTCAAATTGTTCCTCGGTGTGGGCCAGGTCGTACACCTGCATTTGTTTGAATCTTATCTTGTCATCCAGCCCGAATTGTTCTGCAGTCCATCTTGCCTGTTTCAGGTAATGCTCGTCAAGGTCGATTCCCAACACATCGGCGCCTCTTTTGGCAAGTTCTATGGAATAAAATCCGGCGTTGCAGCCAATATCAAGTACTTTCCAGCCGTTAAGGTCTTCCGGAATGGAATCTTTTATGTTTTCCCATTTAAAGCTGGGGAAATCGCCTAAAAAATGATTGGGTGCTGTTTCGGTACCATCAGGAAGATGAATGTTATGAAACCAGGGAGACAATTCTTTTACTGCTGTTTTTGTAGACATAGTTGTTTTATACTTTTTCTGAAGGCTGCAGGATCTCTTTTACATAGCCTTCCAGTTCTTTTGCTCTAGCCGCAGCCGTGTGGTGCTTAAGCACTTTTTGTCGTGCATTCTCACCAATTTGTTTTCTTTCTTCTTCGGAAATATCACTGAAATATTCCAGCACCTCGTCAGAGGTTTTTGCAATCAGGATCTCTTTTCCAGGTTCAAAAATGGTTTCAATGCCATCCCAGTAATCTGAAATAATTGGTACACCACAAGCCGCCGCTTCAAATAATCTAACGCTGGGTGAATAACCGGCTTTGATCATATCTTCCCGGGTGACATTTAGCGTATATTTTTGGGAATTGTAAAAAGATCTATGTTCTGCCGGGGGCAAATGATCGATTCTTTCCACATTTTCGGGCCATTCAATTTCCTGCGGATATTGCGGACCTGCAACTACAAATTTGGCATCTTTAATTTCCCTGGCAGATTTTATCATTAGCTCATTGACCGTTGGCTGTCGGTCATCGCTGTAAGTTCCCAGGTAGCCCATTTGCCATTTCAGTTCATTATCTTCAGGATGGTAAAGATCGGGATCAACCGAGCAGTAAAGCGGCTTTGCCATAGGGCTGCCGTACTTGTTTTCCAGAAGGTCAAGTGTGGGTCCGCCGCAAAATGACAGGAAAAGATCGTATTTACTAATCAATTCCGGGTCTATATATTCGAAATCTTTCCGTTTCAGTTTTGCCAATGTAACCGGAGTATCGATGTCGTAGAAAGCTGTGATTCCTTTTGCGGTTTCAATAGCCCAGGTACCGACTTCCACCCCTTGCTGAACGTATGATCCCACTATTACCACATCTGCTTCAGCAACTTCCGAAGCATAATCTTCTTTTAACTCTTCATTGGTTTTATACAATCCGAGTTTGCAAAACTCAGGATTTGGCATATCACGGTTTTCGGCGTAATAAGGAACATCTTTTTCCAGGAAGAGGATGTCGTGCCCTAGCGCCTTAAGCTCTTTCAATAAAGCCCTGTACGTGGTGGCGTGACCATTTCCCCAGGAAGAGGTAACAGATAAACCTATAATTACAAATTTCATTTTTTAGATTTTTGGGTTTTCTACGGCTTTAGGTTCGATCTCCAGTTTTTCAGCGATTACAGATTCTAACAGTTCTGCGCGGTGCTCATAAGTATGAGCAGAAAGTACCTTTTTGTAGGCTGCCTGTCCGATTTCCTTAGCTCTCTCAGGCGTGAGTTCTGCAAGGACGTTTTCCACTTCTTCACCGCTTTTTACCACAATGATTTCTTCATCGGGTTCAAAAAAGGTCTCGATTCCTTTCCAGTAATCGGTGATAATACAGGCTGCGGCCCCGGCGGCTTCAAAAACCCGGGTTGCAGGTGAAAATCCGTATTTTGCCATACTGTCCCGACTAATATTCAACACTGCCATTGAGGTGCAGTTAAAGGCGTTGTGCTCTTTTGTATATACGTGACCTAGGTAATCGATGTTATCAGGCATTGGTTTGTCTCCCCACCCGCTTCCACCGAGCAAAAATCTTTTCTCCGGAAGGTTTCCTGCAGGTTTTATAAAAAATTCCTCCACTCGTTTTTCCCTGTCGGGAAGCCTGTTTCCGAGGAATGCCAGCGTACCATCAAATTTTTGATCTGCATCCACCGGGAAATGAGTATCGGTATCTAAAGCATTATATATCGGAATACACTTTTTAGCACCGTTCCGTTGGTAAGCATCGATCACCGGTTGCCCTCCGCCGTACGTCAATACAAAATCGTATTTCGGAATTAATTCGTTGAACTGGTCTTCTTTATTTTCTTCAATCCTGTCAAGTGTTGCCGGTGCATCCACATCCCAGAAAATGATGAGGTTTTTCTCGCTTTTCAGTTCAGTGACTTCTTTTTCCAAAAACTCGTCAAAAGCGCCCACCCCGCTGGCTTTGATGATCACATCGGCTGTTGAAGCTTCTTTTAATAACTTCCGAAGTGTATTTTCATCTTTTTCATACACTACCACCTTGCACCAATCGGGATCTTCAATGTCACGGTGTTTTTGCCGCTCGTAAATATCGGGTTCGTAAAAGGTGACGTCGTGGCCCATGCGGTGCAGCGCCTTTACGATGCCGCGATAGTAGGTTGCTGCGCCGTTCCAGTACGCTGAAACAATACTGGAGCCGAAAAATGCTATTTTTAGATCAGTTTTCATCCTTCTTGTGATTTGTTGTGGATTGGAAAGATTTTTTCTTCAGATATTCCCATTTCCTGCAGAATTAATTCCAGACCGTCAATACGGTGCGCGCAGGTATGTCTTTCTTCGATGGTTTTTCTTCCGTTTTGAGAGAGGCTTTGTGCCAGTTGCGCACTTTTCAATACTTCTGCAATGCGGTAGCCCATGTCATTTCCGTTGTTTACCATGAGGTAATCTTCTCCCGGAGTGAACATATTTTCGGCATCTTCCCAGGGAGAACAAATCAACGGGATGCCGCAGGAAAGTGCTTCAAAAGGTCGGATTGTCGGGATACCCGGAAGCATCTCTACGTATGGTCTTCTTGGCACGTGCACAGTCACTTTGTATTTTGCGAAAACTTCAGGAACTTTATAATTCGGGAGCCAGCCTCCGTATTCAATTCCGGCGTCTGCAAGGGCTTTTTTTGCTTTTTCAGGATAACGTACGCCGTAAACTTTGGCTTTAATGCCCAACTCCTTCACCGGTTCGATAAGGTATTCCATCAATTCCTCGGTGCGTTCATTATCGCCCCAGTTTCCTATCCACACCAGGTCGCCTTCTTTTTCTTCATCTCGGTTGGGTGTAAAAAAATCAGCATCGGCAGCTTCGTGCCACGTCCAGACTTTATCCACCCATTTTTTTTCTTCGTATATTTTTTTGATCACATCTCCAAAAACAAGCGCCCCGTCATAATTGCTGAAGTCGTACTTTGACATACTTTCTTCATCTGAAACCGCCCGGTGATGGGTATCGTGAAATAGCAATTTATAACCGTATTTTTCTTTCTTTTTACCAACTTCCGAAACTAGTTCCGGCTCATTCCATTCGTGAACAATGACCAAATCTGCATCCTTCAAAAGGCCATCGTAATTAATCTTTTTCTGCGGATTGTAAAACTGCGGATTCAAAGAAGGGTAGTACTGGCGGAATTCATCCAGCTTTTCGGCACCATGATCTTTGATGAGATTCTGTAAACTCCATCCGCCTTCGGGTTCGTAAACGTCTACATCATGTCCTCTTTTCTGAAGTTCTTTTACGCTTCCTCTTAGGAAATGAGCATTTCCATGGTTCCAATCCGAATACAACGAATGGTAAAACATCACTATTTTCATACAGTTGCGAGCTTTGGTTTTGATTTGCTTTCGATTATTTCTCGATAAAGGTTGATATATTCGGAAGCCATTTTTTCTGAAGAATATTCTTTCGCTTTGCTTTTCGCTTTTTCTGAAAATTCTTGCCTTAAGGTGTCATTTTTGATCAGCTGAAGGATCTTTTCCTGTGCCTGCGGTTCATCTTCAGGATCAAAAAATGCAGCAGAATCTTCCCAAATTTCCTTTAAAGTGTCAAGCTCACTGAGGATCAATGCACAGCCCGATTTTGCAGCTTCCAGAATCGCAAGTCCGAAGGGTTCATACTTTGTAGGGCTCACAAAAATGCTCGCCCGTTGCATCCATTCCCGAACCTCA
Source organism: Salinimicrobium maris (assembly GCF_049680855.1). Lineage (NCBI taxonomy): Bacteria > Pseudomonadati > Bacteroidota > Flavobacteriia > Flavobacteriales > Flavobacteriaceae > Salinimicrobium > Salinimicrobium maris. The sequence continues at coordinate 534,138 of NZ_JBMPGS010000001.1, forward strand.
TAAGGCTGTAATTTTCCGAGGAATTTCACATTTTCAAATTCCGATTTTTCACCGGTTCCGGGGTTTTTAAGATCTCCGGCGATGTACACCGGCCACGGAAGGTTTTTGGCAATATGTGAAAGCAGCTTTAGATTTTTGGCTTCGTCCCAAATCCGCCCAATGCACAAAATAAATTCTTCCTTTTCTTTTTCTTCCGAAGGATTCATGTCACGACCGTTATAAATCATTTTGGTAGCAGTTTCAAAATTGTGTGTGCTTTTTGCCTTTTTAAGAATAGCCTTGGTGGGGCTCACCACCATATCAGATTCTTCAAGGGATTCCTGGACAACCTGCGTATATCTATCCCATGATTCCGGAGCCGAGGTTCCCTTCACCGCCTGCCACCAGGTTTGTACGCAGGAATGGAAAACAGTAAGGATTGGGCAGGTCCAGTCTTCGCCAATGTGAGCATAGTTGTTTAAATGCACCACATCTGGATAGATCGTGTGATAAATGGAATTGATCCATTTGCGGGATTTCTCTACGTCTTCCCATGGATCTTCCATCCATTCCAGTTTAAAGTCACTTTTGTACAGCGTTACATTCGGGATCGCTTCCACCTCCTGCATTTGAGCTTCGGAAGGCCAGGCGCCCATGGCAGCCAGATGCACTTCTACCTCGTATTCCTGAAGTGCCTTGCACAACTCGAGGGAATAGACCCACACCCCCCCGACAGTGTCTGTGGTCATTAATATTTTCATTCCCTTACCTTCCATATATCCTATCAATAATTGTTGCTGTTTTTATAAATTCTTCGGCAGATTCGGCTTCGTAGCCTTGTCCTGCCAGTACTTTTTCTGCCCAGACTACTCCTGCGCGCCCGCTCCACTCATCGGGAGGGGTGACTAGGGTTTCAGTTTGGGTTCCGTTGTATTTTTCTGCGGTGAAATCGTAAAACGAACCGTTCACATTTTTAAAGGCAGCGCCTCCTTTGCTTCCGTAGAATTTTGCTTCAATCACGGCATCTTTTCCGACGGAAACATGCCAGGAACATTCCAGATTAATTACTGTATCTTTTTCTGAAGTCATAGAAACGCTGGCAAAATCTTCTACGTGTTCTTCAAATGAAGTGAGTTTTTTTCCTTGGTGAAAAAGATGACTTCGCACATCAATAATTTCTGGAAAATCGAGGCTCCACATAACCAGATCGACCAAATGTATTCCAAGGTCCATCACACAACCTCCTCCAGATTTTTTGATGTCGTAGAACCATTCCTTGTCAGGTCCGTAAGCATTATGAAACACCAGGTCAACCGCATAAATATCTCCAATTTCGCCACTTTTGATAAGGTTGTAAATTGCTTTAAAAGCTTTGGTATGGCGGTAAGAAAGGTCTACTGCTAGATATTTATCACTTTCTTCTGAAGCGGCTACCACTTCTTTTACTTCTGCAGCAGTTCGCCCTAAGGGCTTCTGGCAGAAAACGGCCTTCCCCGATTTTAATGCTTCAATACTTTGCTGAGCGTGCATCGCACTGGGCGTGGCAATCACAATTCCATCTAAATTATCGTTTTGATAAAGCTTTTCAGGAGATGCTTCAAAAATGGCATTTTTGGCACTCTTTTTAGCTTCTTCTGCATTTTCCTGTACAGGCTCTGCAATGGCAGCAGCATTGGTTTTGGCGTCTTTTAAAAGGACTTCCATCCTGTTACGGCCAATCCATCCTACGCCGATGAATCCTAAAGAAAGTGGTTTTTGTATTTCTTCTTTTGGTTGGGTTGCAATCATTGGTTGGTTAGTTGGTGGTGATAATTGCTTTTATAAATCCGTCGGGTCTCTCTGTAAGGTGGTGATAGGCTTGTTCCATTTGGTCAAGCGAAAATGTATGGGTAAAAAAGGGAAACGGATCCATTTTTCCCTCTCTTACAGCCTCAATGGCATCTTTAATTCCCTGAATGTACTTTTGAGGATCCCTTTCGTGCGCGCTGATCATATCAATCCCGCGCCAGTTGAGCATTTGAACGTTCAGGCTTCGCATCCCGTCCTGATGGAAGCCTGCAACGATTAGTTTTCCTCTTTCGCCGGTTAGCTCAATGGAAAGGTTCAACGGCCATTCTTTTCCGGTGCATTCAATCACCCTTTCACAGAAGTTTCCGTTGGTTAGTTCTTTTACTTTTTCGATGATCTGGTAATGATCGTCCATTTTTACAATTTCGTCAGCTCCCGCTTCTTTGGCGGTTTGCAGAGAGAATTCTCTCCTCGAAATAGCGATCACTCTGGCGCCTTCAGATTTTGCCAGCTGAATTAATAAACTTCCCAAAAAGCCACTTCCAACTATGGCTACTGTTTGCCCTTTTCGAATATCACTTCTTGAAAAGATGTTCATGGCGCATCCCAAAGGTTCTCCCGGAAATGCTTTTCCGTCCAAAAATTCCGGAAGTTTTACCACGCTTTCTTCTTTGGCGATATCGTGCGTGGCATAGGCGTTATAGGTAAGGGCGGTTACCCTGTCTCCTTCTTTTAAAGTTTTTACACCCTCGCCAACGGCATCAATGACGCCCCAGCCTTCGTGCCCGGGATTTCCCGGTTCTACAGGATATTCAAACCAGTCGCGGCCTTCCCAAACAGGAATGTTGGAGGCACAAACGCCCGATCCTTCCAGCTTTATACATACCTCGCCTGCTTTAGGCTCTGGTAAAGCAGCTTCTTTAATAATTACCTTTTTCGGCGCTTCCAGTACTGCCGATTTCCGGAGCTTTTTTTCCTCTGTTATTACCGGCATTTCCTGTAATGTTCTCGCTGATCTCATATAGCGACTGCTTTTGAAGATTTTAATTGTTCTGGTAATTCGATGTTGCGAGTTTTGCAAAGCCATTTCACAAGTGCTTCCACACCTTGTTCTACGTTATATTTTGGTGCCCAGCCTGTGGCTTCTTTAAATTTTGAAGTATTGGAAACATAATAGAATTGATCTCCTGTACGCCATTCATCAAAAGAAATACCCATTTCTTTTCCGGCTTTTTCCTTGATGATATCCAGGATTTCAAGAAGGCTAACCGTGTTTTCGGGTCCGCCGCCAATATTGAAGGCCTGCCCCGCAAGTTGATCAATATTTTTATGCGCCAGCAGGAATGCATCAATCAGGTCATCAACAAAAAGAATGTCCCGCACCTGTTTTCCGTTCCCGTAGATAGAAATTGGCTGGTCTTCAAGTGCACTGATCAAAAAGTGAGCTACCCAACCCTGGTCTTCGGTTCCAAATTGATGTGGTCCATAGATACAACTCATCCTGAAAACCGCACTTTTGAGACCATAGGTTCTGGAATAATCCAGGATGTATTGATCTGCCGCACCTTTAGAGCAGCCGTAGGGGCTATGGAAATCTAACGGAATTTTTTCGTTAATACCGTATTTCTTAATCTTTTCATCTGCAGGATAATATCTTGATTCGTTCTCTTCCATTTTCACATCCTGAAGGTTTCCGTACACCTTATTAGTGGAAGTGAACAGAAGTGGAGGTTGGTGTGGAGATTTTCGAATTGCTTCCAGCAGTTGAAAAGTGCCGTTCAGGTTTACCTGAAAATCATGTATAGGATTGGTTACCGAGGAGGTCACCGCAACTTGCGCACAAAAATGAAAAACTTCCGAAGCATTTTTAACACATTGCTGCAGAATGAGAGGTTCGTTAATATCAGCGATCTGTACGATCAATTTTTCTCCATATTCACTTTTGAGCCACTGCAAATTTTCTTCTACGCCATCCCTGAAAAGGCTGTCATAGATCATCACCTTTTTTCCTTCGGAAAGTAGTCTGGAGGCGAGGTTGGTTCCAATGAAACCGGCACCACCGGTAATTAGAGTATATTTTTCTTCTGAAGTGATTTGGTACTGTTTTGAAATATAATCGTGCTTCTGAATATCTTCTATGCCTTCTTTTTCCAGAAGTTTGTATAATAGTTTTTTACTGCCATCCACTTTTTTAAGTCCGAAGTGGTATTCCCTTTCATCTAGGTGAAAACCACCAACTGTAGATTTACTCGCGTCCAGATCTTTTAAGCTGTACCAATACACACGATCTGCTTCAGAATTCAGAACTTTCTTAAATTCCTCGTATTGCTTTACTTCGTCGTTCTGCCAGGTGGAGAATCCCACTTCTGAAATCCAGATTTTTCTTTCAAGACCAAAGCGGGAAAGGATTTCCTTCACCGCATTAATATTGACTTCCCAACCTTTCCACTGCTGATCGAAAACATGGGGGAAACCATGGATTCCTACGGCATCAATATGTTCAAGAACGCCCTGTTCAATCATCATTTGCAGCCAGTTGGGATCAATGGGGCTCATCCCGCCGAGAAGGGTTTTTTTGCCTTTTTCCTTCGCCCAGTAAGCCGCCATTTTGATCATTGTGGAAAATTTCTCCCAGGAATAATCTAATGTGAAATCGTATTCTACTTTATTATTAGGTTCGTTCCAAAGCTCTACCCATTCAAAATACTGCCCATATTTATTGATCATTACATCAATAAAATCGGCGTAGGCTTTCAAATCTTTTGGAGGAGCCGAAGTCTTGGCCATTTCCCCAATTGAAGGAGGTGTATATAGGAAGCATGGAAGAATCTCCACGTGTTTATCTAATTCGGCAAAAAGCCAGTCGTACCATTCCTCGGTACCTTCCACATACCAGTCTGCCCATGAAATCCCCGTGCGAAGGTGTTTTATTCCCAGCCTCTCAAAATCTGAAATAGCATTCTTAACCTGTTCATATTCGCCCGGTCTAAACCATTCCAATATCCCGACTGTGGGAGTGTGTGAAATGCTGTTTCTTTTCCTACTATTCATAGCTACTTGGTTTATATGGTTAATCCTCGGGAAGAAAGTTCGTTGCTGGCTTTGCTTACATTATCTGTGGCGATTTGGGTTTTTAGCCATTCAGCCAGTTCAAATAATCCATCTTCAAATTTCACTTCGGGTTCAAAGCCTAAAATCTCTTTCATTTTTGTGTTGTCTGCAAAACAGTGACGCACATCGCCTACGCGATATTTACCTGTAATCTCTGCAGAAAGCTCTTCTTTGCCCATCACTTTTGCAAGTTTGTTAGCGATAAGCTGAATGCTGTACTGGTTACCGCTTCCTACGTTTATTACTTCTCCATCAGCTTCAGGCACTTCCATGGCCAGTCTTAAAGCACGGGCAACATCTTTTACATGAATAAAATCCCGAATTTGTTTTCCGTCTTCGAAAATGAGGGGAGCATTGTTATTGAGTAATCTTGAAGCAAAAATGGCAAGCACTCCCGTATAGGGATTAGAGAGCGCTTGCCGTGTCCCATATACATTAAAAAAGCGCAATGCAGTAGTGGGTATTTGGTAAGCTTTACCTGTTATAAGACTTAATCTTTCCTGATCATATTTTGAAAGGGCATATACCGAAGAAAGATTTGGTTTCTTGTCTTCGGGAGTGGGAACGGGTTTAAGAATCTCCCCGTTTTCGTCAAACATTTCCCATTTCCCCTGTTTCAGGTCAAAAAGTTTACGTTCGCATTCCATTCTTTTCTTTCCGTCGGAATCTTTATAAAGCCCTTCCCCGTAGATGCTCATACTGGAAGCAACAACAAGCTTCTCTACAGGATTGTCCATTAGAGCTTCCATAAGAACTGCCGTTCCAACATTGTTAACTTCTGTATAATCTTTTATCTGATACATGCTTTGTCCTACACCAACCATAGCGGCCAGGTGAAAAACTGCATCTATGCCTTCTAAAGCTTTTTCAACAGCCTTTTTATCCCGAACGTCACCAATTTGAAGCTCCACCTGCGGGTTGAGGTATTCTGGTCTTTCCATAGAGTCGCCATGAACCTGCTCAGAAAGGTTGTCTAAAGCCCGAACGCTGTAGCCTTTGTTAAGCAATTCATCGGCGAGGTGAGATCCTATAAATCCTGCACCTCCGGTTATTAGAACTTTTTTTCCCATTTATAAAAACATTTTGGTTGGTTAGAAATTTTGTAAAATTGGTCTGGTTATAATCTTATTTATTGCAGTTCCCGGTTTTTTGCTCAAAGCATACCATACATCCTCTGCGATTTCTTCGGGAGAAATGGCGCCCATACCCATTTCTTCTATAGTGCTATTTCCCGAAAACTGATTGGTAAAGAATGCTGTATCAACAATTCCCGGACTCACCACCGTAACGTTTAGGTATGGCAATGTTTCCAGTCTAAGAGTTTCAGCAATGACTTCTACTGCTGTTTTTGAGGCACTGTAAATGCCGCCGTAGGGATGTGGCTGGTTTGCCGAAACTGATGAAATAAAAACGACATTACCTTGTTTCTTTTCAAGCATACCCGGAACGAAAGAACGTATAGTACGTAACGGCCCCATTAGGTTGGTATTAATGATTTTTTGCCATTTTTCAGGATCCCCTTCTGCCAGCTTTTTCTGAATTCCCTGTCCTGCATTTAAGATCAAAATATCTGGTTTCCCCACATTTTCATTTACCCAGGCATATAGATCATCTATGTCTTGAGCTTTGCTTACATCACATCTTTGGAAATGAATATTGGGAATATTTTCTCCGGAATGAAGGTCTGCGACAATAACCTTCACGCCTTCTTTAGCTAACTTTCTGGTAATAGCTTTCCCTATGCCACTACTGCCACCGGTAACTATTGCTATTTTGGCTGAAGATTCTTGACTCATCAGTTTTTGCCATTCCGGGTCCAAAGTTGGAGCCGCGATTAAAAATAAACAGCTCATTTTATTGAGCTGCTGGATCATCAAAGGTACAAGAGGGTCATGTGAAATATTATTAAAACAAACCTAAAACTATCTTAAACCCCCTAATTTTTCTAGTGCTTTGGCGAATTTGGGCAGTTTTTTGATAGTGTCGAAATTGAAGGATTTTTTGTCTTACCCTCTGCAAAGAAAGGGGTTGAAGCTGCTGCTAAAATTAAAAAGGCAGGAAATCGAATTTCCTGCCTATCTTTAAAAATAATTCTTCCAAATACTATTTTAGAAGCTTTTCTATCCAATCATTCCATTTTTCGGCTGCGTGCATCATTTCTTCTTTTTGAAGTACCGATGTGCGATCTTTTTCAAAGAAAATCAAATCTTCTTCCTCTGAAGTTTTTCCGTTCTGCTTTAATCTGAGTGAAATTTGAGAAATATTATCAAAGTTATTCGGCTCAGAACCATTGGAGGAATAGGATTTTGCGATCACACTTGAGGAATAAGAATTAAGGTCAATGCACCGATTCTTATTTTCCTTACCAGAGTACCTAACCAATAATTTTCCGGAGGCCTCGTCGAGCCCAAGAGAAAGATTCGGAAGAAAATCAATTTTACTTAATTTTAAATTATGCTGTTTTGCCAATAGGATCAAGTGTTTTCTATTGCTTTTTTTGTTACTGGACTGCCGCATCAGGTAAATAGCTACCGGCGCAATAAAGATGAGCAGCATGCCCACACCCATTAGGGTGGATGATGTATCCATGATATATAATTATTTTTTGTGAAAAATTCTTTTTCAGTTGAGAACTGAATTAGTCATTAAAATGTCATTTTTGACACGCCTGAAATTCTCACAAAAAGAAATGGAAAGGGAAAAGCTGAATACGAATAATTTGTTTTAGATCCCGCTCAGGACCTTTGGAAGTAGCTCGTCTTTCAGCAATTTTTTCTGAAAAGAGATTGTTTTTAGGATGATAAAAAATTCCGGGGTGAAAGTTGTTTTCGGAATATTCAGGAAGAATTATTTCCCTCACTGCATCCTCAAGCGAATGAAGCGGAAGACTTCTTGAAGAAACCTGGAAATCACCAGTGGCGAAATGGTCTTCAGAAGAAGAAATAAAAGAAGGCTTTTCCTCTGCGAATACTCCTGGAACATTTAAAATTCCGAAGAGCAGCGCATAACAAAAACCTAATAATTGTTGTCTTTTCTTCACCCGATAAATTTAGTGATAAAACAAACTGAGTGAATTAATTACTGTAACAATTTTACAGCGTCTTTGGCAAAATAGCTTGCGATAAGCTGCGCGCCTGCACGTTTAATTGCGGTAAGTTGTTCAAGAACCACGGCATCATGATCCAGCCAGCCTTTTTCGGCCGCAGCCTTGATCATGGCATATTCTCCACTCACCTGGTAAACCGCCACAGGAACATTCACAGCATTTTTAATATCTCTTACTATGTCGAGATAGCACAGCCCCGGCTTCACCATCACGATATCTGCACCTTCTTCTACATCTATAAGTGTTTCCTTAACGGCTTCATCTCTGTTCGCAGGATCCATCTGGTAGGTTTTTTTATCACCAAATCCTGGTGCTGAATCTAATGCGTCCCGAAACGGACCGTAAAAAGCAGATGCGTACTTCGCACTGTAACTCATAATGCCTGCCTTGTGAAAACCTTCTTTTTCCAGCAATTCCCGTATGCTGAGAATTCTACCATCCATCATGTCACTTGGAGCGACAAAATCTGCGCCTGCCTGCACATGCGAAAGTGACATTTTTGCGAGTACTTCTTTCGTGGGATCGTTCAAAATTTCTCCATTCTCCACAATTCCGTCGTGGCCGTAGGAAGAGTAGGGGTCAAGGGCAACATCTGTCATTACCACCATTTCGGGAACGGCATTTTTCACCACTTTCACGGCTCGCTGCATGAGACCATCGGCATTGAGGGCTTCGGTGCCCTGATTGTCCTTTAGATCTTCGGGTACTTTTACGAAAAGCAGCACTGCTTTTAAACCAAGATTCCAAAGTTCTTTTACTTCTTTTTCAAGCAGATCGAGGCTAAACCGAAAATAATTGGGCATTGAAGAAATTTCTTCTTTTACCTCTTTACCTTCCACTACAAAAAGGGGGACCAGGAAATCATTCGGAGTAATGGCGGTTTCCCTCACCAGGCTTCTCACAGCTTCACTTGTTCTTAGTCTTCGGTTTCTTATCAACATAATTTATTTTTTTGCTTACAGTTTCCCGTCGCCGGACTTCCTGTTGTACTACGAATTTTGTTCCTTTTGCTATTTGCTAAACCCACTCCCTCGGTTCTTTTAAAACCTTCAGTAATTTCTCTTCTTCACTTCCTTCTTCAGGATGATGATCGTACACCCATTGAACATGTGGCGGCAGGCTCATTAAAATGCTTTCAATTCGCCCGTTTGTTTTTAATCCGAAGAGCGTTCCGCGGTCGTGAACGAGATTGAATTCCACATATCTGCCGCGTCGTATTTCCTGCCATTTTCGATTTTCTTCTGAAAATGGCAAATTCATTCTGCTTTCTACAATGGGAACATAAGCGCTCAAGAAACTGTCTCCCACATCGGTAACGAACTTATACCAGTCTTCGACGCTCATTTCTTCGGAAGGTTTGCAGTAATCAAAGAATAAACCTCCAATTCCTCGCGCTTCGTCCCGATGAGAATTCCAGAAATATTCATCACAGTTCTTTTTATATTCCGGATAAAGTTGCGGTTGATGCCGGTCACAGGCCGATTTGCATATGTGATGAAAATGTTGCGCGTCTTCTTCAAAAAGGTAGTATGGGGTGAGATCCTGTCCGCCCCCAAACCATTGATCTACCAGCGTGCCGTCTTTTTCATACATTTCAAAATAGCGCCAATTGGCATGCACCGTTGGTACCATGGGATTTTTAGGATGTAACACAAGGCTGAGCCCGCAGGCATAAAAATCTACGTCTCCAACGCCAAAATGCTTCTGCATTGCAGGTGCCAGCGGCCCAAAAACGCGGGAAATATTTACTCCGCCTTTTTCAAAGATGGCTCCGTTCTCTATGACCCTCGTTCTGCCGCCACCGCCTTCTTTTCGTTCCCAGAGATCCTCTCGAAAAACAGCTTTTCCGTCAATTTCTTCCAGCTTTGCCGTAATAGTATTTTGCAGCTCCTGTATGTAGGCGTAGAATTTCTCCTTCATTAATGTTTTTATTTTTCTAAATAAACCAATGTATCTTCCTGGCTGCTGAAATCTTCCAGCTTATCCAGGTGCATTGCATTTTTCATTTTTTCAATTAGCACTATTTGAATATCAAGGGCTTCAAAAATGTGCTTTTCAAATAACTTTCTGCCAATCCTGTTATTATGCAGATCCATATTTCTTTCCGGTGTGCGGTTTGGTGAAAGCTCTTCGTGAAGATCTGTAATTCTTTTGCTCCACTCCAATGCTTTTTTTAAAGAACCTGAAGCCTCATAACATTTTTGACAGATCAAAAAATTCAAAAGCGCATGTCTAAATGCGTTTGCCGGGGTGTTTTTATGATGCTCCTTTCCAAAATTGCGATCACATATTTTAATGGTTTCCCTGGTAGCATTCCAGGTAGGAATAATAAACTTTGGCTGAAGAATAAGAACCTTTCCCAGCGAAAAAAGCTGTTTTCCACGGAGGTTCTTTAAACTCGCCAGGATGCTCATTACTTCACTTTATATTCTTTTACAGCGTCTACAAATGCCTGTGCGTTTTCAACAGGAATATTCGGAAGAATTCCGTGGCCAAGATTCACCACATATTTATCTTTTCCGAATTCGTTGATCATATCGTGCACCATATCTTTAATTACATCTGGTGGCGAAAAAAGTCTGCTAGGATCAAAATTTCCCTGTAGTGTAATTTCGGGTCCTGCCAATTGTCGCGCGATTTTTGGAGCACAGGTCCAATCTACCCCAAGGGCACAGGCGCCGCTTTTTGCCATTTCATCTAGTGCGAACCAGCATCCTTTTCCAAATGCAATAACAGGAATATCTGGTTTTAAGGCATCAATAATCTGTTGGATGTATTTCCACGAGAATTCCCTGTAATCTACAGGAGAAAGCATGCCGCCCCATGAGTCAAAAATCTGCACAGCGTCTACACCTGCTGCGACTTTGGCCTTTAAATAAGAAATGGTCGTGTCGGTAATTTTCTGAAGTAACAAATGCGCAGCCTGCGGATTCGTAAAACAAAATTGTTTTGCAATATCAAAATTTTTGGAACCCTGTCCCTGTACAGCATAGCACAGAATGGTCCAGGGAGAACCGGCAAAACCTATAAGGGGTACTTCATTATTCAGCTCCTGCTTTGTCATTTTAACGGCATCCATGACGTAACCCAGGGTTTCGTGAACATCGGGGACGTGTACTTTGTGCACGTCTTCCATAGATCGTACAGGATTTGGCAACCATGGCCCTACGCCGGGTTTCATTTGTACTTCAATATTCATTGCCTGTGGCACTACCAGGATGTCACTGAATAAAATAGCGGCATCTGTACCTATTTGACGAATAGGCATTACGGTGATTTCCGTAGCCAGTTCGGGCGTACGGCAACGAGTGAAAAAATCGTATTTTTCCTTTAGCTTCATAAAGTCAGGCAGGTAGCGGCCGGCCTGGCGCATCATCCAAACAGGTGGGCGTTCAACGGTCTCACCTTTTAAAGCTTTAAGAAATAAATCGTTCTTGATCATATTTTTTTCTTTGTCGGGCGTTCACCCGGGATTGGAAAGTTCTTATTAATATACTAAGACTTCAGTTCTTGCCAAAATGTTTCACTACCTGAACAATGACATTTTCAATACTGGGTTTTTTTGCAATTTTTACCTGCGAGGTAAAATGCTGAGCTTCCGATGCGGTGGTTTTGCCAACGCAAAAAGCTACGCTGCCCGAAAGATCGTTTACAGCACAAAAACTTCTTACAGCGCTGGGGCTAAAGAAAAGCACGCCATCAAAGGTGCGATCTATTCTTTTCTGAATTAATTCTGTATCATAAACCTGTACTTCGGAAAAGCTTACGTTTTGCTTCCTTAAATAATCTGGAAGTTCATGGCGTCTTTTTTTTCCGCAGAAAAAGGTGAAATCTTCCACATTGTAATTGGTAACGATCTTTTCAGCCAATTCCTGTCCGTAATTTGCCGTTTCTTTTATTGCAAAGCCTTTTTCTTCTAGAAAAGCCGCTGTTTTATCGCCAACACAGAAAATGTTTTCAGCCTGAAATCCCGGCATCTTTTTTAAAACTAATTTCACTGCATTTTTACTGGTAAAAATGGCATTTTTGGGACTTTTTTTCAGTTTAAAATCAAGAGGGACAATTGCAATAAAATTTTGTTCTACCAAACTGTGCCCGGCATTTAAGAGCAGTTCCTTTTGATTTCGGGCCAGTTTTTTGGTGGCTAGAATTCCGGCCATTTATTGATTATTCATTGAACTTTTAATCTCCTTCATCACTTCTGCTCCGCCATTCTGCAAGATTTCCTGGGCGCAGGCTTTTCCGAAGCCTTCTTTTGCTGAAATTATAATTTCCCTTTCAATTTCAAATTTTTGAGAACCATCAATGCTGAAAAGCGCTCCTTTAAAGTGTAATTTATCTTCTTTAATTGTAGCTAAAGCGCCTATAGGAGCTGTACAACCTCCTTCAAGAGTGCGCAAAAATTCCCTTTCTACGTGAACACAAATTTGAGATTCTTCATGGTTCAAAGCAGCAAGAGCCTTTCTGCAAAATGAATCTTCTTCTTTGGCAACCACCAACATCGCGCCTTGTGCGGGTGCAGGGATCATCCAGTTAAGATCTATGTGGGACTCGGGTTTTAAATTGATACGTTCAAGACCGGCAGCGGCGAATATGGCGCCGTTCCAATTACTGTCTTCCAGTTTTTGAAGTCTTGTGTTCACATTTCCCCTAAGATCTACCACCTCATGATTTGCATATTTATGAAGCCACTGGGCTTTTCTTCGCAAGCTACCGGTAGCAATGATTCCTTCGGAGTTAAGGAAATCTGTTCCTTTATGAATTAGAATATCCTGCGTATGTGCCCTTTTTAGCACTGCAGCTTCCACAATTCCCTTGGGCAGGCTGGTAGGAACATCTTTCATGGAATGTACGGCAATGTCAATTTCATTGGTAAGCATCGCCACATCTAATGTTTTAGTAAAAATACCAGTAATCCCGAATTCGTAAAGAGGTTTATCCAGCACAAGATCCCCTTGCGATTTTACCGGAATAAGTTCAGTGCTGTGCCCTAAAGCTTCGAGAGCATTCTTGACAGTGTTAGCTTGCCAGAGGGCAAGTTCACTATCGCGGGTTCCAATGCGAATGGTTTTTGTCATTTTTGAGTGGTCTCTTCCAGTTGAAAAACTCTTTGGATGAGATCAATGCTCTCATCGGTCATGTTGGAATCTCCTTTGAAATGGTTCGCGAACTGGTTCATTATCTTTTGAATGATACGATCGCTTACCACCGCTGCATGTTCTTCATTAAAACCCGCTATTTTCTTACGCTGAAAATCCAGTTCAGCTTCCTTCATGGATTTCAATTTCTTCTTTAAAGCTTTAATGGTGGGAGCAAATTTCCTGGTTTCAAGCCAGTTATTGAATTCAGCTTCAATTTCCCGATTAATTGCTTGGGCAAAGGGGATTTGCTGTTTTCTGCGTTCCAGAGTCTCATCGGTCATTTTGGAAAGATGATCCAGGTGGATAAGTTTAACTTTTTCCAGCTCTTCTACATCACTAGACACGTTCTTTGGAATTGAAAGATCCAGGATCAACAGCTCTTTATTGTTATAGATCAATTCCCTGCATACAGTAGGATTCTGGGCCCCGGTTGCCACTATTAAAATATCTGCCTTGCGAATTTCCTCCGGAAGATCTGCGTAATCCTTTACGGTAAGATCAAACTTTCCTGCAATTCTTTCGGCTTTGTCCTTGGTTCTGTTAATGAGCGTGATCTTGTTGTTTCCTGTGTGTTTAATAAGATTCTCGCAGGTGTTGCGGCCAATTTTTCCGGTTCCGAAGAGAAGAATATTCTTTTCTGAAGGAGCTTGCACATTGTTCAATATGTATTGAACCGAAGCAAAACTTACCGAAGTTGCGCCCGAAGAAATTTCAGTTTCGTTCTTAATACGCTTACTCGCCTGGATGACCGAATTCACTAACCTCTCCAAAAAGGGGTTTGCAACTCCTATTTCGCGGGAACGTACAAAAGCAATTTTAAGCTGACTTATTATTTCAAAATCTCCCAGGATTTGGCTGTCCAGACCTGTCCCCACTCGAAACATATGTGAAATAGCTTCCTTGTTCTTATAGACGTAAGCTACTTTTTCAAACTCTTCTACAGTCCCGTGGGTATGTTCGCATAATAATTTAATTAACTGAAAAGGGTGTTGTGCAAAGCCATAAATTTCAGTTCGGTTGCAGGTCGAGGTAACAATAATACCATCAATACCTTCAACTTTGGCCTGCCGAAGAAGATTTTCTTTCCTTTCTTCATCCAGACTAAAATGTCCTCTTACCTCTGCATCTGCCTTTTTATAACTAAGGCCAATGGTATAAAAATGCTTTCCTCTCGAAATGTTATAATCCTCCATGTACCTGATTAGGAATTCAACCAGCAAAATTAATACTAAGAAAATCTAAAAAACAACGCTCAAAGGGTAATTTTTAACGCTGCACGTGATTTTGAGGCTAAAACTGATATTAATCATATAATTAAGCTAATTTTGTAGTGAGAATGGCTGCTTTCGAATGGTTTGTTTAGAACTGTTCTAAATAGTAAATCAATAAATTTATGGCGACACCCGAAAAAAATATCGCTGGAAGGGTTCTGGAGGAGACAAAGGTCGAAGAAGGATTTTATATTCTTAAGTTCAGGAATGATGGACGTGAAACAGAAAACGTAAGACGCTATGTAGGCAGTAGTTATATCCAGTTCCATTTTGGAGGTAAAGGGGAGAATTTGTTCTCTTTCAACAATGGAAATTATAAACTTTCACTGCAGGAAGAAACTTCACTCTTGCTTTACAACCCAAAGCGTGATCTACCTATAGATATTGCCTTACAACCATCTTCCTGGATTATTTCTTTGGTAATTTCCATTGATAAATTTCACTCACTTTTTTCAGAAGAGGCGGGATATATCAGCTTTTTGAGTCTGGAAAACAAGGATAAACAGTATTACAAAGATGCGCCGCTTTCCCCTTCTATGGTAATCGTGTTGAACCAGTTATTGAATTATAACATTGCACCCTCTATTAAAAACCTGTATTACAAAGGAAAAGCTTATGAGCTGTTGAGTTTATTTTTTAACCGGACAGAAGATGCTAATGTGGAGCAGTGTCCTTTTCTTGTAGATGAAGAAAACGTGCTGAAAATAAGAAAAGCAAAGGATATTGTCATCGCAAACATGGCCGAACCGCCCTCTCTGCAGGAGTTATCTGGAGAGATTGGTTTGAGTTTAAAAAAGTTAAAAGAGGGGTTTAAGCAAATTTACGGTGATTCTGTCTACAGTTTTCTGTTTGATTATAAAATGGAATTTGCTCGCAAACTGCTCGACACTGGTGAGTATAATGTCAATGAAGTAGGGCTGAAGGTGGGATACAGTACTTCCAGTCACTTTATTTCGGCTTTTAAAAAGAAATTTGGCACTACACCCAAGAAATATATCATGTCATTGCCGTCAAATCAATATTAAGTTATGCGTTATCTATTCTTCTTTTTCTTTCTAAATCTTACTGTTCTGTCAGCTCAGGAACCTGAAGTGCTGGTATTTCATAAAACTAACGGTTGGTACCATGAATCTATTCCAAAAGGCGTGGAAACATTCAAGGATCTTGGGGAAGAGCATGGCTTTTCTGTCACCGCGACAAATGATGCGCAGCAGTTTTCCGAAGCCGGGCTCGAAAAGTTTGATCTGGTTGTTTTTCTTAACACGACGGGAGATGTACTGAATGAGGAGCAGCAAAAAGTATTTGAGAATTATATGAACAAGGGCGGGAATTTCTTCGGAATACATTCCGCAGCAGATACCGAATATGACTGGCCCTGGTATGGTAAACTTCTGGGCGCATATTTTGTCAACCATCCTGCAGTGCAGGAGGCAGAGGTGCAGGTGGTAAATAAAGATCATCCCATGGTAGCTCATTTGCCCGAAAGCTGGAAAAGGACAGATGAATGGTATAACTATAAAGAGATCAACCCCGATATTGAAGTGCTCATGCTGTTAAACGAAGCTTCTTATGAAGGAGGAGAAAACCAGGATTATCATCCTATTGCCTGGTACCGCGAGTTGGATGGTGGCGGGAAAGCGATTTACACCGGCGGCGGACATACCAATGAATCCTATGATGAAGAAGATTTTAAAGAACATCTTCTAAAAAGTATATTTTTCGCAATACAGGATTAAATCGTTGTACTTATCCTGCTATAAAGAAGTATAATAAGAACGCACTTTTATCGCCGTCGATAAATTATATTTTTGCATTGTAAAATTAAAACTATGAGTAAAGGCGTATTGCTTGTTAATCTTGGTTCTCCTGAGAGCACAGATCCTAAAGACGTTAAAAAATACCTGGATGAATTTTTAATGGATGAACGCGTCATAGACGTTCCTTTTTGGGCACGTTCGCTCATAGTACGGGGAATAATCCTCAATACAAGGCCAAAAAAATCTGCTGAAGCATATCAGCGAATCTGGTGGGAGGAAGGCTCGCCTTTAATTGTTCTTTCAGAAAGGCTTCAGGAGAAAATAGACGAAATTACATCGGTGCCAATTGCGCTGGCAATGCGGTACGGAAATCCGAGTATCAAAAACGGGTTGCAGGAATTGCATGACAAAGGTGTGGATGAGGTTCTTATTTTTCCGCTTTACCCCCAGTTTGCCATGGCTACAACCGAGACTATTTTGGTGTTGGCAGAAGAGCTTCGGAAAAAGCATTTTCCGAAGATGCAATTTACCTCAGTTCCCGCATTTTATAATCACCCAGATTACATTCGGGTGCTAGCAAACAGCATTTCTGAAAAATTGAAGGGAGTGGACTTCGAACATTTATTATTCTCATACCATGGCGTACCCGAAAGGCACATCAGGAAGAGCGATATTACAAAATCTCATTGCAAAATTGATGGTAGCTGTTGCCAGACGCCCTCTGCCGCACATCAGTTCTGTTACCGTCACCAATGCTTTGAAACCACGCGCCTGGTTGCCGAATACCTGGAGCTCAAAAAAGGTGCTTTTTCTGTATCTTTTCAGTCCCGACTTGGTTTTGATCCATGGTTAAAACCATATACCGACAGGACAATTGAAAGAATGGGTCTAAACGGAACTAAAAATCTTGCGGTAGTCACTCCGGCATTTGTTTCAGATTGTCTTGAAACGCTTGAGGAAATTGCTATGGAAGGAGAGGAAATCTTTCACGAAGTAGGCGGCGAGGAATTCACTGTGGTGCCCTGTCTAAACGATCGGGAAGATTGGGTGAAAGTGCTTGCGAGATGGGTAGATGAATGGGCCCTTTCTGAGCCTGTGAATGCGTAATTTATTCCTTCGGAAAAATCATTTCTGAAATCGTTAGGTTTGCTTCCGAAAAATCTAATGAAGAAACTGCAATTGGTTATCTTTGTTGAAAAGCTAAGATTATGGATCTTAATCAGTTGAAAGTTGAGCTTATACAGAATATTATTTCCTGCGAAAATGAAATTATTTTACGGGAAATTGAGCAGATTCTTGATGAGAATCCTTCCGGAGTAAGAGAAGACGGGGAAAAATATTTTTTTAAAGAGAATTCAGGTTCAGTGAATAGAATTTCCAATGATGAGGAGTTTCAATCTTTTAGTATAAGCGAAGAACAGGAAGAGGAGCTAATGCGCAGATACAGGAATCATCTTGAAGGAAGGGGTAAATCTATTCCATGGGATGAGGTGAAAAAAAATATCCGGGAGGAACATGGTTTTTAAGCTTTTGGTAAGGGAAGAAGCCCAAAGAGAGATAATAGATGCAGGTTTCTGGTATGAAAACAAGCAAAAAGGGTTAGGTAGAAGGTTTGTCTCAGAGGTTGAAGATCAATTTGAATTTGTTTTAAAGTTTCCGGAAGTTTATGCTTTAAAAAAAGATAATTTTCGCGAGGCACCATTAAAAGAATTTCCCTATTCAATCATTTATACTCTTGAAAACAGAAAAATAACAGTCTTTGCTGTTTTCAACACCTATCAAAACCCCACTAAAAAACCCTGACCTGTTTTGGAATATTACAATTATATCAAAGCCTTACATCTTATTTTCGTGATTACCTGGTTTGCCGGGTTGTTTTATATTCCCAGGTTGTTTATATATCACATTGAAGCGCTGCAAAAACCTTCTCCCGAAAAGGAGATTCTATCTTCCCAGCTAAAGATGATGACAAAGCGGCTATGGTACATCATTACCTGGCCTTCAGCTGTTCTTGCGACTTTTTTTGCCGTTTGGCTTTTGATTTTGATTCCTGAATGGCTTCAACAGGGATGGATGCATGTAAAACTTGCTTTTGTATTGTTGCTCTTTTTATACCATTTTAAGTGTCATCATCTATTTAAACAGCTTCAGAAGGATTCCATATCCTGGACGTCCACACAAATGCGTTTATGGAATGAAGTTTCTACCCTTATTCTTTTTGCGGTTATTTTCCTGGTAATTGTTCGGGATGCTGTAAATTGGATCTATGGCGTAATTGGGATTTTCCTTTTGGCTGGAATGCTTATGCTGGGAGTGAAAATTTATAAACGCTTACGTTTCAAAAATCCTGATCTTTAATAATGGTTTGATAATTGATATCTTTACCAGGTAATTAGATTTCATGAGGCTTCTAAAATTTTCCTTACGCACAAGAATTTTCTTTTCTATGATCCTGCTGGTTCTTCTGGCGTCGATTTTGATCGCAGGAATTACCGTCATCCAGTATAAAAAAGAAGCGCAGGATTATCACCGCGAGCGCCTGGAGCGAAAAGAGGAAGCTATTAGGGAAAACATCAAATTTGTTATTGAAAGTACCACTTACGAGGTGAACGAGGAGAATTTACGGCTCATCCTTAAGGAGCGCAACAAGATACACGAGATTGCCCAGGTTCATAACATGCCGCTGAATGTCTACAGCCCAGAAGGTAACCTTATTTTAAAGTCCAATCAGTCGTTTTTTAGAGATACTACAGATCTTTTTCTGGAGCTTGATATCCTTGAGGACATGCGTATGTCGCCACACAAAAGGGTGATTCGCCACACAGTCAAAAATGGTAAAAAATTCCAATCTTCTTACACTTACATAACCGATAATCAATTCAAGCCGCTGGGGATTCTGAACCTTCCATATTTGGAAGATGATTACTTTATCACCCGTGATCTTAAGAACTTCCTCATAAAACTCAGCGAAGTATATCTTTTTATGTTGGTGATTGCCATTGTCATGGCTTATTTCCTTTCAAAATATATTACACGATCGCTAAAAACCATTTCGGAAAAGATCACCGAAACCCGTTTAGACAAACAAAACAAGCGTATTGAAATAGGCAATGCCAGTGAAGAAATTTATACTCTTGTAGAAGCTTATAACAGCATGATAGATGAACTGGAGGAAAGCGCCGTCAAACTCGCTACCAGTGAAAGAGAGCAGGCCTGGCGTGAAATGGCAAAGCAGGTGGCGCATGAGATCAAGAATCCGCTTACGCCAATGCGTCTTAGTGTACAAAGCTTTCAGAGGAAGTTTGATCCCAATGATCCCGATATTCAGAAGAAGGTAGATGAGTATAGCAATACGCTTATCAACCAGATTGATACCATGAGTTCCATAGCCTCGGCTTTTTCAAATTTCGCAAAAATGCCGGCACAGCAGAATGAAACCTTGAATGTTCCTAAAATAGTAAAACTGGCGCTGGATATTTTTAATGAAGAGTACATCGTTTTTTCTTCGGAAAATGAGGAAATCATGGCAAAATTTGATAGAACCCAACTTATAAGAGTGGTGACAAATCTTGTAAAAAATGCCATTCATGCTACAGATGGGGTTGAAAATCCTGCCGTGCTGGTATCTGTAACCGAAGAGGAGGAAGAGGTATGTATTCATGTTTCAGACAATGGCGGGGGAATTTCTGAAGAGAATAAAGAGAAGATCTTTGAGCCCAAATTCACGACGAAATCTAGCGGAATGGGTCTTGGCTTGGCCATGGTCAAGAATATTGTTGAAAACTACAATGGGACCATCACTTTTACGTCTAAATTAAATAAAGGCACTATCTTTAAAGTACATTTTCCAAAATAGACACTTTATGAATTACAAAAATATTTTATTTGAAATTGAAAACGGGTTGGGCCGCATTACAGTGAACCGTCCTTCAAAATTAAATGCGCTCAACAAGGCGACAATACAAGAATTGCATGAAGCTTTTACAGCTGCCGAAGATGATGATAAAGTGAAGGTTATTATCCTTACGGGAACGGGAGAAAAAGCCTTTGTTGCGGGTGCAGATATTAGTGAATTTTCAGAATATTCTGTGGAAGAAGGTAAGGAGCTTGCCGCCCGTGGCCATGAACTGCTTTTTAATTATGTGGCAAACTTCCCGAAACCGGTAATTGCTGCTGTGAATGGTTTTGCTCTTGGCGGCGGACTGGAACTGGCGATGGCTGCACATTTTCGTATCGCCAGTGAAAATGCGAAAATGGGGCTTCCGGAAGTTTCCCTGGGAGTCATTCCCGGTTACGGCGGGACGCAGCGTTTGCCACAGCTGGTAGGAAAAGGCCGCGCAATGGAGATGATCATGACCGCCGGTATGATCGATGCCAACCAGGCACTGCGCTATGATTTGGTGAATCATGTAGTGACGCAGGAAGAACTCTTGCCCTTTGCTGAAAAGCTAGCGGGGAAGATTGCCAAAAATTCGCTGGTGGCCGTTTCTGCGGCAATTAGAGCCGTAAACGCCGCTTACGAAACCGGTGTGAATGGATTTGAAGTGGAGATCGAAGAATTCGGAAATGCTTTTGGAACAGAAGATTTCTCGGAAGGAACATCGGCTTTCCTGAATAAGCGAAAAGCAGATTTTCCCGGGAGATAAGAGTGGATATTCAGATGAATAAGTGAATCCGTAGCACTCAAAGTGCTCCGGATTTTTTTTGCTTCACACTAAGATAGGATTAAATCCTATAAATCGGAAATATTCCTTATTTTTGTAGTATGGAGAGGGATAACTATATCAAAGGAAGAGGAGCGCAGCAGCAGGTATCAAACCGTTTTTTTGAGCATTCTCATGAGTTGCGGGATGATTTCCGTAACCATTGCGCCTTGGAAGAAGAGGAGGCTGTGGACACAAAAACCAGTTTTATTGATACTTTCCCTAAGACTATCGTTAATAAAGTTACCAGCCCTGATGTAGGAATGGAGTTTTCCCTTAATCCTTATCAGGGATGCGAACATGGTTGCGTGTACTGCTACGCTCGTAATTCTCATGAATACTGGGGTTATGGCGCAGGCCTTGATTTTGAACAGAAGATCCTTGTAAAGCGAAATGCGGTGGAGCTGCTTGAGCAGAAACTTCGCAGCAAAAGCTGGAAGGCAGCACCTATTGTACTTTCGGGAAACACAGATTGTTACCAGCCGGTTGAAAAGAAGCTGAAGATCACTCGAAAGCTGCTAGAACTGTTCCTAAAATATAAACATCCCGTTGGTATCATCACCAAAAATGCGCTTATCCAGAGAGATTTAGACATCCTTCAGGAGCTGGCTAAAGATAATCTTGTACGGGTAAATCTCTCCATTACTTCCTTAGATGAAAATATTCGAAGGCTTCTGGAGCCAAGAACCGCAACAATAAAAAAGCGCCTGGAAACGGTCGAAAAGCTAAGTGAAAGAGGTGTGCCAGTGAATGTAATGATGGCACCCATTATTCCGGCGATTAATAGCCATGAAATTTTGCCACTGGTCAAGGCAATTTCTGAAAGAGGTGCCTGTAGTGTGGGTTACACGGTGGTTAGACTGAATGGTGCTATTGGAGAAATCTTTTCCAACTGGATAAGAAAAGCCATGCCAGATCGTGCCGACAAAGTGCTTCATCAAATTTCGGAATGTCATGGCGGAAGCCTAAATGATAGCAGATTTGGGACCCGCATGAAAGGAGATGGGAATTTCGCCAACCAGGTAGCGCAGCAGTTCGCAATTGCAAGAAAGAAATATTTGAATAATGAGGATAGGCCTTCGCTTAATCGTGGTCTTCATGAACAATATAAAGACGGACAAATGAAATTGTTCTAGGGGACAGCCGCAAGAGGTTTACCAACAGTTAGTTAACTTAAAGATGTTATATTATAGGTAAAACTGCCAGAAATGAAAAAATTGCAGCTGTTTACTTTATTATTGGTTATTCTTTGCGCTTGTTCAAAAGAAGATGATACAGCAACGGTTCTTAACGGTAGTTGGAAACTGGAACGTATTGAAGATGGGTTTATAGAAAATTCGCCGAACGATGAGGAAATCACCATAAGCTTTGAAAATGACGTTTATACGGGAAGAACAGAAGCGAATGAGTTTGGTGGCGATTACACGGTAGCAAGAGATAGTCTTTTCTTAAGTAACTCCTATACTACAGAAGTCACAGAGACCGAGTGGGGACAAAAATTTTATGAAAGCCTGAGAATGGCTTTTGATGAAAGAGAGGAGCGTTCAAAGTTCCGGATGGTTATAGAAGGTTCAATCTTGACCTTAAGAAATGGCAGTAAAAACCTCATTTTTGAAGCAACAGACTAAGAGAACTTTCTAACTTCCCCATTCCTTAAAGAATTGTTCCAGAAATTTCTCCATGAACTCATGTCTTTCTTCAGCCATTTGTTTTCCGGTTTTGGTGTTCATCCTGTCCTTTAGCAGGAACAACTTTTCATAAAAATGGTTCACTGTTGGAGCAGAAGATGCTTTGTATTCTTCCTTGCTCATGTTTAGATTAGGTCGAATGGCAGGATCATATAAAGGACGTCCTTTAAATCCGCCGTAGTTGAAGGTTCGGGCAATACCAATAGCCCCCAAGGCGTCCAGTCGGTCGGCGTCCTGCACGATATTTAATTCCGGAGAAGTGAATTTTTGAGCTTCATTACCGCCTTTAAAAGAGATGTTTTCAATGATCTTGATGACATGATCTTTTACTTCGGAAGTTACCCGTTGCTTCTCTAAAAAGTCAGCCGCAATACGCGGTCCCACACTTTCGTCACCATTGTGGAACTTGGAATCGGCAATATCGTGAAGCAAGGCACCCAGCGCAACTACAAATTCGTCTGCATTTTCCCCTTTTGCGATCTCCAGGGCATTATTGTAAACCCGCTGAATATGAAACCAATCGTGTCCGCCTTCAGCATTTTGCAGGGTTTCCTTCACAAAAACGATAGTGCTTTCTATTATTTGAGAGTTGCTCATATTTTGTAATCTATTGAAGGCTGAACCTCCAAAAATGACATTTTCTTATCAGATTTATTTAATATCCGCAGTAATTGTGCGCTCTACCTGTGCTACCAAACTTGCAGGATCATCGGAAGCGACTGCTACCGGTTCGTGTACTTTGAAATGGAGGCTGACGCCGATTCCCATGGGAAAGCTGCCATACCTGAAAAGTTTCCAGCTGTTGTTAATGGTGATGGGAACTATGGTTGCTTCGGGCATTTTTTTGAACAGCATTTGCAACCCCTGGACAGCAAATTTTTTAGGAGCACCGGTTCGGCTGCGGGTTCCTTCGGGAAAGATAACGGCAGAGCGATTGTGCTTGTTAAGGTATTCTGCGAATTTTGACATCTTCATTAAAGATTCCCGCGGATTTTTCCTGTCAATAAGCACATTTCCACCGTGGCGTAAGTTGTATGAAATGCCAGGAATGCCTTTTCCCAACTCAATTTTACTTACAAATTTTGGGTGGTGCTTTCGCAGGTGCCAGATGATTGGCGGGATGTCGTACATTCCCTGGTGGTTTGCCACAAAAATGCAGGGTTTATCAAGCGGAATGTTATGAGGGTTTTCAAAACTGTAAGTAGTGCCAAGTACATTAAGGCAGCGTAGCAGGAAAAAATTAAAGACATCTACACTTTTTTTATGTGCTTCATATCCTCCTAATTTGAGGCTAATCCATTGGATAATATGAAAAACGAGAAGCGTTAAAAAGAAGAAAATATAGAAAACTACCGATAAGGGATAGGAAACAATTTTTTTGATCATTTTCATTAGAGTACTCTTGCAAACAGGTCTGCAATTTCACGAATTATTTTTTTATCGGCAACAAAGAAAAGAAATTGATTTCAGGAGCTTCTTTCAGGAAAAATAGAAGATGATGGACCAAAATGGGCATCAAAAAAGCCGCTTTCAAAAGCGGCTTTTTCAAATGCTAAAAATGATTTTTTAGCAAAATTCATTGTATGCGTCTGCAAGATTCTCTGCGATCATTTCTGCAGGACGCCCTTCAATATGATGTCTTTCCAGCATATGAACCAGTTCACCATCTCTAAATAAAGCCATAGAAGGTGAAGAAGGAGGGAAAGGCACCATATAACCACGCGCTTTATCTGTGGCTTCTTTGTCTACTCCTGCAAATACGGTCACAAGATTGTCTGGACGTTTGCTGTTTTGGAGTGAAATTCTTGCGCCAGGACGCGCATTTGCAGCTGCACACCCACAAACGGAATTCACCACTACAAGGGTAGTTCCCTTTTTTGCAATTGCGGCATCAACATCTGCTTCGGTGTGCAATTCTTCAAATCCAATACTGGTTAGATCCTCACGCATTGGCTTAACTAAATCTGCTGGATACATATTTTAAGTTTTTTATTATAAAATCTTTGAATTCACAAAGATATCAAATAAACTTCAGCTATATAAATTTCTGAAAGCTTATAACTATGGCTTTATAGGATCACACTATTTGCGTTTTAGGTCTCTATGAAAGCGGGGATAAAATGTTATCTTTGCCGGGTAAAATTTTCTGCCATGATTAAATGGATGGCCGCAATTGTCGGCTTCATGTTTTTGGGTTTCCGTGGTGCTATCATTGGGTTTATCATTGGAAGTCTTATAGACCTTTTAACTTCTTCCCGGGTTTCTTACAGTAGTCTTGGAGGTGAACCAAAGGTTTCACCCGGCGATTTTGAGCTGCACCTGCTTTCCCTTTCGGCTATTGTAATTAGAGCAGATGGTAATGTTTCTCGCACTGAGCTCGATTATGTGCGTAATTATTTTGTGCAGGCTTATGGAAAGGAACGTGCAAATGCCATTTTCAGGACTTTTAATGATGTAATTAAGAAACGGGAACTTTCTGCATCGAGAATTGCGCAGTACCTGGCTTCCCGTACACAATATCCTGCGAGGCTTCAAATGACCCATTTCCTGTTTGGAATAGCTAATGCAGATGGTAGAGTAAGTGAGGCTGAAGCCAAAACTATTAGGGAGATTGCGGGTTATCTTCGAGTGACTGCAAAGGATTTTGAAAGTATTATGGCGATGTTCTTTAAAAGTGCCGATAATGCTTATAAAATTTTGGAAATTGATAAATCTGCTACCGACGCTGAAGTTAAAAAGGCGTTTCGCACAATGGCTAAAAAATATCATCCAGATAAAATTCAGCATATGGATGAAGCTTACATTAAAGGAGCAGAAGAGAAATTCAGAAAAGTGCAGGAAGCCTATGAAAAGATTCAGAAAGAAAGAGGATTTTAAATTTATCCCTACTTCTGAAGAATTGCAATGAATAGCTAGATTGAAAAATGAAATGAAACCATAATTTTTACGCTTTAACTGAATTTTTAGATGAACCTAAAAATTATTTTTGTTACTTCGTATCTTGTTAGGAATTAATCATGTGATTTATGTTCAGTCTTTCTGAAGAGAATTATCTCAAAGCCATTTTTCACCTGGAACAGGCTTATAAAAAAGGTGTTTCTACAAATGCATTGGCAGAGGGAATGGAGACAAAAGCATCTTCGGTCACCGATATGGTGAAAAAGCTGTCAGATAAAAACCTTGTAAAATATAAGAGGTATCAGGGCGTGAAATTAAGCGAGCTGGGTAAGAAGGCGGCTGTTGAAATCATTCGGAAACATAGATTATGGGAAGTTTTCCTGGTAGAAAAGCTCAACTTCTCCTGGGATGAGGTTCATGAAGTGGCAGAGCAGCTGGAACATATACGGTCTGATAAGCTTATCCAGGAACTTGATAGATTCCTAGACTTCCCGTCCAGGGATCCACATGGGGACCCCATTCCAACCGCCGAAGGAAAGTTTACAGTTTCCAACCAAAGGATACTTGCAGAACTGGACAAAGGAGAAGCTGGTGTTTGTGTTGGGGTGAAAGATTCTTCAGCAGAATTTCTACAGTACCTGGACAAGCACGAAATTTCCTTGGGACAAAAGATCCTGGTCCTTGAAAAAGAAGAATTTGATCAATCTATGCTTATCGAAGTGGGCGAAAAGAAAATAAAAATTTCATTAGAGGTTTCAGAAAACCTTCATTTAAAATAATACAGCGTGGAAAATATCATTACTTATTTCGAAGAATTAGATCCTGTTTTAGCAGCTTTCTTGGCGACACTATTCACTTGGTTACTTACGGCAACAGGTGCATCTCTTGTCTTCTTTTTCAAAAAAATGAACCGTGCCCTCTTTGATGGGATGCTGGGTTTTACCGGCGGCGTCATGGTAGCTGCAAGTTTTTGGAGCCTGCTGGCTCCAGGAATAGAAATGAGCCCTGGCGAAGGTTTTGAAAAAGTGGTTCCTGCAGTGGTTGGTTTTGGTCTTGGTGCGCTTTTCATCTTTGGTCTCGACAAGGTATTGCCCCATCTTCATGTTAACTTTAAAATGAGTGACAAAGAAGGGGTGAAGACTCCCTGGCACAGGTCTGTTCTTTTAACCTTGGCCATTACTATGCACAATATTCCCGAAGGTTTGGCCATAGGTGTACTTTTTGGTGGTGCTGCAATGGGACTTGAAGGTGCCAGTATTGGTGGTGCTGTGGCGTTGGCGATGGGTATTGGTCTGCAGAATTTTCCCGAAGGTTTTGCCGTTGCGATGCCCTTGAGAGGACAGGGGTTAAGCCGATGGAAGAGCTTTAATTACGGTCAGTTATCAGCCATTGTTGAGCCGGTAGCGGCTGTACTTGGCGCATGGGCGGTGATGACTTTTGAGCCGGTATTGCCATACGCTCTTTGTTTTGCAGCGGGTGCCATGATTTTTGTAGTGGTGGAAGAAGTAATTCCTGAATCTCAGCAGGAAAGATTTACTGATGTTGCAACCCTTGGTTTTATAGGAGGTTTTATGATTATGATGACTCTTGATGTTGGTCTTGGCTAGATAATTGTTGTTGTTCATAAAGAATTATAAAATTTCCTGTATGAAAAGCCTGTTCTTGTTAATACTAATATCTTTCTCACCCTTAGTACAGGCGCAGGATGCTACTCCAGTACAAAGCTATGCTTCCACTCTGGGATTGGGTGAATTACTGCAGTTTGGAGACAGGTCAATTAAATTCAAAAACCTTATTCCAGATTCCCGATGCCCTGCCGATGTCACCTGTATTTGGGCTGGAGAAGCAAAAATTCTGGTAGAGGTATTTGAGGAAGGAAAATCGTGCGGAGAAGAAATTATTATAATTTCAGGAGGAGGGAATGATTCGGCATCTTTAAACCGAATTTTTTCAGGAGCAGATTTTTCTCTTGTGGGATTGGTTTTGAAACCTTATCCAAAAACATCAAGAAATCTAAAACCTTCAGATTACACGCTTACTTTGGAAGTGAAGGAAGAAAAGAAGGGAGATCAATGACAAGTGCCGCAGCCGTCTCCACAGGCTTTTGATGATTTCTTTGTTCCGAAGATAAACTTGGGTTTATACACGAACTTGGTGAACATATACCCTACTGCAATGGCAAAGGTTATAAAAACTAATATTTCCTGTAGTAATTCCATGGTCGTTGAGTCGTTACTTTATTCTTTCCTTACAATTTAATTCAATAGTTGAAATGCTGCCAGAGCGGCTATATAAGCTATGATCGTCATAGATAAAAGCTGCAAAGCCGGCCACTTCCATGTATTCGTTTCTCTCTTTACAATTGCCAGGGTACTCATACACTGCATAGCAAAGGCATAAAAGAGCAGAAGACTTACCCCACTGGCAAAAGTGAAAAGAGGTCCGCCAAGGATCTCATTAGTTTCTGAAGCCATTCTGTTTTTAATGGTTTCTTCCTCATCACTTCCCACGCTATAGATCGTGGCCAGTGTTCCCACAAACACTTCACGGGCTGCGAAGGAGCTAACGATGGCAATTCCAATTTTCCAGTCGTACCCCAGCGGCGTCACCACGGGTTCAATGGCCTGTCCCATTTTTCCAATGTAAGAATGCTGAAGTTTATAAGAAGCAATTTTATCCTGAAGTTCCTGTGCCGGTAGATGCGTCTCGCTA
Organism: Salinimicrobium maris; assembly: GCF_049680855.1. Classification (NCBI taxonomy): domain Bacteria; kingdom Pseudomonadati; phylum Bacteroidota; class Flavobacteriia; order Flavobacteriales; family Flavobacteriaceae; genus Salinimicrobium; species Salinimicrobium maris. Next base: position 562,292 of record NZ_JBMPGS010000001.1, read on the forward strand.
AATTTTTGAGACACAATTTCCTCTGCATTCTCAAAGTTTTCTCCCGGCCCATAGCTCGCCAGTACCCATAAAATGACTGAAATGGCCAGGATTATTTTACCCGCACCAAAGACAAAACTCTTCGTTTTTTCTATCACATTGTAGATCACATTTTTTGCCATAGGCAACTTATAATTAGGCATTTCCACTACAAAATAGGACTTAGTTTTTATATTTAGGATCTTATGTAGCACCCAGGCCGAAAATATAGCCATACCAAAGCCCAGAAGGTATAGTAGCATCAAAGTGATTCCCTGAAGATTAAAGCCGAAAAACGATTGCTCGGGGATGACCAGGGCAATGATAATAAGATATACGGGAAGACGGGCAGAACAGGTGGTAAATGGCACCACCAGGATTGTAATAAGCCGTTCTTTCCAATTTTCAATATTCCTAGCAGCCATGACCGCCGGGATTGCACAGGCAGTGCCTGAAACCAGCGGCACTACACTTTTTCCGCTCAATCCAAAACGCCGCATGGTGCGATCCATAAGAAAAACCACCCGACTCATGTAACCACTTTCTTCAAGAATGGAAATAAACAGGAAGAGAAATGCGATCTGCGGAATAAATATTACAATTCCGCCTAGCCCGGGAATAATTCCTTCCGTTATCAGGTTGGTAAACGAACCGGCGGGGAGAACATTCTGTAGAGATTCACTTAGCCATACAAAGGAGGCATCAATAAAATCCATAGGGTAACTAGACCAGTCATATATTGCCTGGAATATGAGCATTAAAATGCTGAGAAAAATTACATAGCCCCAAACCTTATGTGTCAGGATGCGGTCTAAACTGGCGCGGAGTCCTTTGGCGGCATTGGCATCTACTGTCATTGCCTTCTTAAGGACATCATTGATGAATTTGTACCTGTATATAGTCTCCTTTTGTTGCATCCTTTTAAGGCTGCCCTCGTCTTTGGTACGAAAATCCTGGCTTTGATCAATGTTCCTTCGGTTGAGGTTTCCAAAATTCACGTCTTGAGTGATCACCAGCCAAAGCTTATAAAGTGATTGGTTGGGAAACGCTTTTCTTAGCCTGTTAAAATAATCAGGATCCATGGAGGAAGCGTTCAAACAAGGCTCTGTAGAAAGTTTTTTATAGTTTATAATGAGCTCTTTAAGCTCCTCAATACCTGTTTTTTTTCTGGCACTTACCAGTGCAATCTTGGTTTTTAGTTTTTCCTCAAGGTCCGGCACATCAAGTGAAATTCCGCGGCGTTTCATGCGATCTGCCATATTGATCACAAGAATTGTTGGAATGCCAAGATCTTTGATCTGTGTGAAAAGAAGTAGATTTCTTTTTAGATTTTCAACGTCACTTATAACAACAGCGACGTCTGGGTAATCTTTATCATTTTTATTGAGCAACAGCTCTATTACCACATTTTCGTCGATGGAAGATGCGTTAAGACTGTACGTTCCCGGAAGATCGAGAATATGAGCTTTTACACCCAAAGGCAGTTTGCAGATTCCTTCTTTTTTCTCCACCGTGATCCCGGGATAATTTCCCACCTGCTGGTTGAGACCGGTAAGCTGGTTGAATACTGAAGTTTTTCCTGTGTTAGGGTTACCAATTAAGGCTACATTAATCTGCTTGCCCATATTATTAGGGGATTATTTCTATTTCTATTTGAGCGGCCGTTTCTTTTCGAATCGCCAGGTGACTGCCATTAATGTTGAGGTATATAGGGTCGCGAAATGGTGCCGTTTGCACAAGTTCCACTTCGTTTCCGGGCAGGCATCCCATTTCCAGGAGTTTTAAAGGAATAATTTCTGCGGAAATTTCCTGGATAATTCCTCGCTGACCTCGCTTTAAATCGGCAACCGTAGTTTTCAATGTTTATTTAGATTGATTTTAAACAAGGCAAAAATAAGGTAAAATTCAGGATTAGAAAAAATTGTAAGGTTAAAAGGACTTATTTTTCCCGGAAACCTGATGATAATCAGGAGCAGGTTCCAAAAATGGCATTTCTGACTATTCTTTTTTCAAGAGTTCGATATCATGAAGAAGATCTTCAATAGCTTCGGAATTGGTTCCGTCATAAAATCCGCGAATCCTCTTTTCTTTATCTACCAAAACAAAATTTTCGGTGTGGATCATATCAAAAGGGCCACCGTCACCTTCACTTTTAGCCGCGAGATAAGATTTTCTCGCAAGATCATAAATTTGTTTTTTATCACCGGTCACCAAATTCCATTTTTCATCATTTACGCCTTTCTCCAGCGCATATTTCTTTAACTGCGGAACGCTGTCTGCCTTCGGAATTACGGTATGCGACAGCAAGAGTACTTCAGAATCATTTTCGAGCTTCTTTTGTATCTGAAGCATATGATCTGTCATGATAGGGCAGATGGACTGGCAGGTGGTGAAGAAAAAATCGGCTACATAGATCTTATTGTTATAAAAATCCTGTGTTATGGTATCACCGTTTTGATTTACAAGCTTAAAATCTGAAATGGTATGATATTTTCTTACTTCCCGAACATCTTTATCTACCAGTTCGGCGTTTACCATACTGGGTTGGTAGACGGGAAGTCTTTCTTCGGGTGATAGAATAGAATAAATAATGGTGATGATCACCGCTGAAAGGACGAACAAGAAAATTCCGAAGAATTTATATTTTGCAAAGAATTGCAACATGAATCACTATTTTGAAGCAAAATTACACTCTAAAAATCAATTATGCAGTTTTGGAGCGTTTTAAATTATATGTTCCTGGATAGCCGGCTGATTTTATACTTTTTTAGGAGACTTTAAAAGGTTACTTTTGTGCGATTTTAATTATGACTATGGATCCGTTTTTTATAAAAGCAATACAACTTTTTCTCAGTTTATCAATTCTTATTGTACTTCACGAGCTGGGGCATTTTATTCCAGCGAAGATATTCAAGATCAAAGTAGAGAAATTCTTTCTCTTTTTTGACGTGAAATTTGCTCTTTTTAAGAAGAAGATAGGGGATACGGTTTACGGCATGGGCTGGCTTCCGCTTGGGGGTTATGTGAAAATCGCCGGGATGATTGATGAAAGTATGGACAAGGAGCAAATGGCTCAACCGCCACAGCCCTGGGAATTTCGAAGTAAACCGGCATGGCAGCGTCTAATTGTTATGTTGGGCGGGGTAACTGTTAATATCGTGCTGGGATTTGTTATTTACATGATGATCTTATTTGTTTGGGGTAGCGGTTATGTAGGTGCCGAAGATATGCCCAACGGTTTTGCCGTGGCAGATACTTTTAAAGAATACGGCTTTGAAGACGGCGACCGGATAGTTGAGGTAAATGATAAAGAATTCAGGAACAGTCTCGATATCAACAAGCACCTTTTTTTAAGGGATGTTTCGAGTATTACTGTTTTACATCAAAACGGGGAAGAAGAAACCATCTCAATTCCTGAAGATATAGGATCACAAATGTTTCAGCAAGGCGTGATGCAGCCTTTTGTGCCAATTGAACGACCTGTTTTAGATTCCATACAGCCGGGAAGCCCCGCCGAACTTGCAGGACTACAACCAGGAGATGAAGTTGTTTCTGTCAATGAAATTGAAATTGGTTATTGGCACGAACTTACCAGAGAAGTGCAAAACACCACTGATGGGCCAGTTAGACTGGTAATAAGAAGAGAAGGACAGTTTGAGAGCATTCCTGTCAATCCTGAAGGAAACCTCGAAGGAGGCGAATTCCAGACTATGGATATCACTCCTAATGAAGAAGGAAATTTAGGTTTTTATATAGATCGCGAAATCACTCCAAAGTTCGAAACTTACAGTTTAGGAGAAAGTATAGAAAAAGGTTTTAGTTATGGGTACTGGACCTTACACGACTATGTGGCACAATTTAAATATGTGTTTACCAAAAAAGGCGCAACCCAGGTGGGTGGCTTTGGAGCCATTGGTGGCCTTTTCCCTGATTCCTGGAACTGGCAGTCATTTTGGGGTACAACAGCATTTATATCCATTATCCTAGCATTTATGAACATACTTCCTATTCCTGCTTTAGATGGAGGACATGTGACTTTCCTTCTGTATGAAATGATCACCGGAAGAAAACCGAATGATAAATTCATGGAATACGCGCAAATGGTAGGCTTTTTCATACTAATTGCCCTGGTGCTTTTTGCAAACGGAAATGATCTATACCGCTGGTTGTTTGAATAATCTGAGAATAAAACCGATAATATTAAAGCTGAAAACGTGCATGTTTTCAGCTTTGTTTTATTAGAACTGTTATGAAATATTTTAAAGCCATTTTTATTTTCTTCTTCCTGGTTTCATGTTCAAAAGATGAGACTTCGATTAATGACCAATTTGCTTTAACTACAGAAGTACAGCCGGCAGAAGGCGGTGTTGTTTCTCCTTCAGAAGGAAATTATGAGTCCGGTGCAAAGGTGGAATTACATGCGCAACCTGCAAACGGTTACAGGTTTGTTTCCTGGCAGGGAGATCTTTCGGGAAGTGATAATCCTGCCGAAGTAATTTTCAATGAGAACAAAGATATTACAGCTGTTTTTGAAAAAGCTGCTGCAGAATCTATTGTAATTTATTCCATAAATGATCCTCATGGCAAGATCAACAACTTTGCACGAATAAAAGCTGTTATTGAAAAAGAGAAAGAAACCGAATCTCAGGTGTTTTTCGTTTGTGGAGGAGATATTTTCTCCGGAAATCCAATTGTAGACTATCATCCCGAGAAAGGTTCTCCTATTGTAGATCTTATGGGAAAAGCAGGGATGGATGTAAGTGTAATAGGGAACCATGAATTTGATTACGGCCAGGAAATTCTAAATAATCGGATGGAACAGGCTTCTTTTCCATTCCTTTTAGCTAATGTAAGTAAAGGTTCCGGAGAACTGAATATGCCGCAAGGACAGGTGAATATCGAAAAAGACGGTTTTAATATAGCTTTTATTGGAGTTGTGGAAACTGGCTCGCCAGATCATACTCCGCTTACCCATCCAAAAAAGGTCACCGGACTTGAATTTTCTGAAGGAGTGGAAGCTGTGGGAGCGTATGAGGATAATGAAGATGTCAAAAATGCCGATTTAGTGGTGGCTTTAACGCATTACGGGCAATACGGTGACCGGCAAATCCTTCAGCAACATGATTTTATTGACCTTGTAATTGGCGGCCATAATCACATGGTTTACAGCGAAAAGGTAGCCGGAAGGTATATGGTACAATCGGGGTCTGATCTAAAATATCTTACCAAATTGTCTTTAGACGTAAGAGATGGTGAAATTCTTGACTATGAATACGAATTGATTGATCTTAATGAAATAGAAATTCTTGATGAAGCTTTACAGGAAGAAATTTCAGAATATAACAATATTCCCGAGCTTTTTGTGGAGATAGGAACTTCTCTTCAGGATCATACTTATGCTGAAACTGCTTGTTTTTATACTGATGCGCTCAGAACTATTACCGGTGCAGATCTTGTGTTTCAGAATTACGGCGGAATAAGAGCGGGGCTGGATTACGGAAGCATCACTCCATTTGATATTTATACCATAGACCCGTTTGGGAATGGACTGGATACCTTTGAAATGACTGTAGGCGAACTTAAGACGTTCTTTGATTCCGGCGATGCACCTGCGCTGGCATATTCCGGGGTAAAAATGGAAAGGCGTAATGGAAATACTGTTTTTCGAGATTCCTCGGGAAAGGTACTGGCAGATGATATGCTCCTTACCGTGGCACTGAATGATTACATATCAAATGTTTATCCGGTTTATTTTGGTGCTCCCGTTAGAACCTATGAAAAGACAACTGCCGAATATATTATTGACTACCTCGAGCAATACCAGTCTGAAATTAATTATGGGAATTGTGAACGCAGCAGCAGGTAAATAATTTGGTTTGTGATTTTGTTTGTGCTATGGGTTCAAAAATGGCAAAAAAAGAAGTAATTTTTATTTACTTTTTTATCTGAAAATTTAGCGGAAATCAAAAATTACATTATATTTGCAACCGCAAAAATGGTTGCGACATTCCTCCTTAGCTCAGTTGGTTAGAGCATCTGACTGTTAATCAGAGGGTCCTTGGTTCGAGCCCAAGAGGAGGAGCAAAATTTAAAGGTTGTTAGTGGCCTTTTAAAATCACTAAAGACATATTGAAATTCCTCCTTAGCTCAGCTGGTTAGAGCATCTGACTGTTAATCAGAGGGTCCTTGGTTCGAGCCCAAGAGGGGGAGCTTTCTAAAAGCCGGCCATAGGTCGGCTTTTTTGTTGAATTATTTTTGGGCGAGAAGTTTATCCCGAGCGTAGTCGAGGGGAGCCCAAGAGGGGGAGCAAATAAAGCCAGCCATTGAGGTTGGCCTTTTTGTTTTTAAAGTCCGGCTTTGTATTCAGTTTACATTTTATTTTCAGAAAAACTGAATCGTTTTTATACGGGTTCGACATCAGATTTAAAAGAGAGGCTGAAATAGTACATAGAAACTCTAAGGAGCAACCTATCTTCTAAAATTGCCCTCGGCTCTTCATGAATTATTAATAAAATTTTGGTAGAACTATAATAATCAAATGAATCTCTGAACCTTAAATTAGTATTCTTAAGTCAGAAATAAGTTATTTCTGAATTACTAACCGTACCTGTATTCTACATAAAACAGGTATCAGTGAATACCTTCAGGTGAGATGAAGAAAAAAATAATTCTGCTAAGCATTGGTTTTGTATTGTTATGGAACTCCGGGTTTATAGGTGCTGAATACGGCCTCCCCTATACCGGTCCTTTTACCTTGATCTTTTGGCGTTACCTCGCCGTTACTCTGCTTATTGCAGTATACCTAATCTTGAGAAAGCGATTGAAATGGATTGGCTTCAGGGCTGCTTCATTAAATATGCTAATTGGTTTTTTGGCTCATGGGGTGTGGCTTACCTGCGTTCTGTTTGCCTTAGATAATGAAGTTCCTGCAGGAATTGTGGCCCTGGTGGTAGCCCTTCAGCCATTAGCAACAGGAGCACTTTCAGGATATGTTACCAGTGAAAAAACTGGAACATATCAATGGTGGGGTTTAATAGCCGGATTTGTAGGTGTAGCCGTCACTGTAGGCTTCCGCATAGGTGACGGGAATTCAGGATCTATTTTTGGTTATTTGATTCCTTTGTGCTCGGTGATAGGAATTACAATAGCTACTCTTATTCAACGAAGGATGGAAATTACTAATGACAGTGCAAAATTGCCATTAGACCAAACTCTTTTTTATCAAAGTTTTGCTACGGTATTGGTCTTATTGTTTCCGGCTTATTTTTTAGAGAATTTCCAAACCCAATGGAAACCTCAATTCGTATATGCCATGCTGTGGTTAATTGTAGGTGTCTCTCTTGGAGCTTATATATTGATGTGGAGTTTGATTGATAGACTTGATGCTACCCGCGTTGCAAGTTTATTTTATCTGGGGCCACCCGTCACTATGCTCATGGGGTGGATGGCTTTTGGTGATTCAATCATAACAACAGATGTTGTGGGTATTGTAATCGTATTTGTGGGGGTGCTATTAACCCAAAGAAACTAGACTCAAAAATTCGATTGGTTGGTGGATAAGAACCCTGTCGGAATTCTTTTTAGATCTTCCGGCGACTGTTGAAATAAAAATTCCAGTTTAAATGATCATTTTTTAATAGGTCTTCATAAAAAAACCGGCAATGTTTTTCAACAAAGCCGGTTGTACTTATTCTATTTCAAAACCCTCTAATCTTCTTCGCCCAGTTCTACTGCACGATTAAAGGCCGCATAAGCCGCTTCCTTGATCAATTCCTTTACATTATTATCATCCATAGAGTCAAGAGCTGCACGGGTGGTTCCTCCTTTGGAAGCCACACGTTCCATCCAAAGCGTAGGGGAAAGGTCATTTTTATTGAACAATTCAACAGCGCCTTCAAACGTCTGACTTACAAGTACCTTAGAATCATTCTCTGAAAAGCCCATTTTTCGAGCTGCTTCCAGCATTGAATTCATAAAGTAGAATACATAAGCGGGACCACTCCCCGATATTCCCGTAGAAGCATCGATAAAATTCTCATTTTTGACACGTATTGATTCTCCCGTCGTGTCCAGCAGATTTCGGATCATGAGCAATTCCACCCTGGATACTTCTTTTGATTCGGTGTAAGAAGTCACTCCTTTTCCTACCTGTGCAGGTAAGTTTGGCATAGTTCGCACCACTTTTTGTACTCCCAGTTGTTCCTGTATGGTTTCAATGGTCACCCCTGCCATTAGGGATACAATGATCTGGTCTTTGTTCACCATGGCTTTCATTTGCTCAAAAAGCTCCTCACTATGGTAGGGCTTCACGGCAATAAATACAATATCCGCTTTTGGAAGACAATCCTCCAGATTTTCGAAGACATTGAAAAGTGACATTTCTTTTAATGAAATTATTTTTTCGGGGGAAACATCAAAGATCATCAGCTTTTTCCTGTTGAGTAGTGCAGAGGATGCCATTCCTTCTGCATAGGTAAGGCCCATGTTTCCCGCTCCAATAACTAATACTTTCATTGTTTTGTTTTTTCGGTTACTTTTTTTGCTCTCTCCGGATCTACTTAGAGATCCCACACAAAATTTAAATATTATTTTGAGATTATCTGTGCAAAGACCGTACAGTGGGATACCAGTATTAAAAATTTCTTCAGATATTCCCGAAAATGCCTCTATACGCCTGATAAATAGTAAAGTAATAATATTTTCTTTAAAAAAGAAATTTACGCCATTCCGTCCTATACATGAAAATTAGTCAGGAATTCTTCAAGAAAGCTGGAACAGCTACATTTTTTCAAAGTGAATTATTGATATATTTGAAAAAAGTAATCCATCCAATAAAATAAAACTTATGAAAAAACATTTTCAGAAACTCCTTTTGTGCTTTCTCTTGGCAGGAAATTTAGTAGTTGCGCAAGATGAGCAGGTCATTGATAACATCGTCAATGAAGCTGAAGAAAACTCACAACTTGAAGAACTTGCCCATGAACTACTCGATGTGGTAGGGCCCCGTCTTGTAGGGACGCCGCAAATGAACCGTGCTCACAACTGGGCAGTTCAGAAATTTGAAAGCTGGAACATCTCTGCGGAAAAACAGCAGTGGGGGGAATGGCGCGGCTGGGAACGCGGTATTACACATATAGACATGGTTCATCCAAGGATTCAAAGCCTGGAAGGAAGACAACTCGCCTGGAGCCCTTCCACAGGGAGAAAGCCGGTAACTGCTGAAGTTATCACTCTTCCGGAAGTTACAGATTCTTTGTCCTTTCAAAAATGGCTTCCTAATGTAAAAGGGAAGTTTGTAATGATTTCCATGAATCAGCCAACAGGAAGACCAGATTACAACTGGGAAGAATTTGCAACTGAAGCTTCTTTTGAGAAAATGAAGAAGGAGCGCGATGCACAGGAGGACGCCTGGAGGGAAAAATTTAGAAATATGGGATATAATTCTCGCACCTTGCCTGCAGCACTGGAGAATGCCGGTGCCGTGGGAATCATCAGCTCATACTGGTCACGTGGCTTTGGTGTGAATAAAGTATTTGGAGCCTATAGTAAAAAGGTGCCAACGCTTGATCTTTCTCTCGAAGACTACGGAATGCTATATCGACTGGCAGAAAGCGGAAACAAACCTCAAATAAAAGTAGAAGCTCAATCCAAAGATCTTGGGACAGTTCCAACTTTTAATACAATTGCAGAAATAAAAGGAACAGAAAAGCCTGAAGAATATATAATTCTTTCAGCTCATTTCGATTCCTGGGATGGTGCCACCGGTGCTACCGATAATGGAACAGGAACTATTGTCATGATGGAAGCTGCACGTATCTTAAAAGAAGTATATCCTAACCCAAAAAGAACGATTCTTGTTGGGCTTTGGGGTAGTGAAGAGCAGGGCTTGAACGGTTCTCGTGCTTTTGTAGAAGACCACCCCGAAATAGTCGCCAATGTGCAGGCGGTTTTCAATCAGGATAATGGAACGGGAAGAGTGGTAAACATCTCCGGAAACGGCTTTTTGCACGCCTATGATTATCTGGGGGACTGGCTCTCGAAGGTTCCAGACACGGTTGCAGATCATATTGAAACCAATTTCCCTGGAAGTCCCGGCCGTGGAGGATCTGACTATGCTTCTTTTGTAGCGGCAGGTGCACCGGCTTTTAACCTGAGTGCTTTAAATTGGTCATACTGGAATTACACCTGGCACACCAATCGCGACACTTATGATAAGATCGTATTTGATGATGTGAGAAATAATGTCATTCTCACTGCAGTTTTAGCCTATATGGCGAGTGAAGACCCAGAGCGGACTTCCAGGGAGCAAATTAAGCTTGGAAACCATCCAAGAACTGGGGAGCCACAGGAATGGCCAACTCCGCGTTCCCCAACCCGTAAAGGTGGTCTGGATTAGTAAACTTTCACTTTTTCTATTATAGCAGAGGCTGTTTAAGAGCTTTAAAATGTCATTCTGAATTTATTTCAGAATCTTACTCATTTGAAATTCAAAAATGATGAGAACCTGAAACAAGTTCAGGTTGACGTAAAAGCAAGCTTTTAGACAGCCTCTTCTTTATTTCTGAAGAGGTTTTTCCCGCTCTAAATTCAGTTCCAATATTCCCTGCTGCACTTCATAACATGCACGCATGAGCAGCTTGAAATTTCCGCCCTGCAGGGCTTCAGTCAAAGCTTCCATTTCGGGAATGTAGCGCCGGGCGAAATTCCGGTCGTTTACCAGGATGTCCCTGGTATTATCGATAACATCAGCCAGTTTAATAGTTTTTGCCTCAGGACTGATTGTTGCCAGGCGTTCAACTTCTTTTTTCTTCCGTGCTTTCCGGTTTAAATGCTGGTAGTTCTCCTTGGTATACTCATCTGTGAGTTCTTCTACCAGTGTCGTTATTTTACGCCCAAACTTTCGCTCAATGTCCTGAAGGGAAACAGGAGTATCTTCCACAACATCGTGAAGGTAAGCCGCACATATCATTTCAGAAGAATGTGGAACCGTGCGCACGAGTTCTGCCACGCGTTTTGGATGTTCTATGTAAAGCTCTTCAATGTACTTCCTCTGCTGGTCTCCATGCGCCTTACGGGCAAATTCCAGCGCTTCTTTTTCCATAGCTGTAGATTTACCCATAAAATAATCCTTTTCTAAAAAATATAAAAGATTATCTTTTCCTCACTTTTCAGGTGAAGAGGACATCAAAGAAAGAAGCTCCAAAAATGCCATTTTTGACTCTTATTCTGAACTTTTTCAGAAGTAAAATAATTTTTGATCTTCAAGTACTATAACCTGAAAAAAGTTCAGGTTGATGTTAAGTAGACTTTGAAAAACTACTTATCCTTCTGAAGGAAACTCTTTTTATGTTACGATTGCTTTAATGCTGCACCAACCGGTACTGCACAATCATGTCCCGGCTCCCCATGCGGCGGATTCACCTTTGGCGTCTGGTCTACCCTAATTGGAGAAATAGTAGTGGATTGAGCAGGAGCAGGGGTTTCCTGCACTTTTGCAGCCGAATTTAATGGCGCTCCCACCGGAAGGTCACAACGGTGTCCCGGCAATCCATGCGCGGGATTTACCTGCGCGGTTTGTGCTTCGCCATTATTTTCCATCATGGTTTCAGCGGCGGTAGGCGTTGGTTCTGTAGCTGCATTTTCCGATTTATCCTTGCAGGAAGTAAGAAATAAACTTGTTGTTAGGCAAAGCGCTAAAACAGTGGTATTAAGAGAGATATTCTTTTTCATAGGAAGAAATTTTACTGCATTTTGAGGTAAAGATAATAATTTCAGGGTTTTCATAAACATTGGAAATGCTGGTACTAAAAAATAAAGGGTTTCAAAAATAACATTTTTGAAACCCTTTATTATAAAAGCTGGATAACAGGTTTAATACGCTCTTTTTGAACCTGTCAAACTGGATTTATTTTGGCAGTTCGGTGACTTTTATATAATCAATGTAAAATTTCTTCGGAAAGATGGAATCGTCAACTTCCGGTCCACCAAAATTTCCGCCAACAGCCATGTTCAGGAGAAAATAAAAAGGTTTCTGGAAAGGATAATATTCGTCATTATATTCTTCAGGAACAAAATCATAAACAAGCTCTCCATCATAATAATATTCAATATTTTTTTCACTCCAAACAGTTTTGTAGACATGGAAACCTTCCTCAATATCTTCTACATGTGTTTTTTTGGAACTGGCATTTTCGCCATGATGCGCAGGATAATGCAGCGTCGAGTAGAGTGTATTTGGTTCTCTGCCGACGTATTCCATTAAGTCGATTTCGCCTGAAGCCGGCCAGCCTACTTCATTAATATCATGCCCAAGCATCCATATTGCAGGCCAAATTCCATGGCCATCGGCAACTTTTGCCCGCACTTCTATAACTCCATATTGAAATTCAACCTTGTCCTTTGAATTTACTTTTCCGGAGAAATATTCATCTCCTTCTTTTACAGCGGTGATCACGAGATTTCCATCTTCTACGGCCACGTAGTTACGGTTGTACACCTGGCGCTCGTTGTTTCCCCAACCGCAAAGATTGGGGCAACCGTCACCTTCTTCATAACTCCAGTGTTGCATGTTGAGTTGATCTCCATCGAAGTTTTCTTCAAAGATGACTTCTTGCGCAAGAACCGGTGAGGAGCAAGCGAGAAAAAAAAGATTGGCGAAAATGGCATTTTTAAAGCTTTTCATATACTACTCATTTAAAGTAAAACTCCCTTTTTTCAAATCTCTGGAATTTCCTCCAATTAACACCTCAAATTCTCCTTCTTCTGAAGCCCATTCTTTATTGGCATTGTAGAACTGAAGCATTTCTTCGTCAATTTTGAAAGAGATTTCACCGGTTTCCCCGGGGGCGAGGGTAACCAGTTGAAATCCTTTCAATTCTTTTACAGGGCGCGTGGTGCTGGCAACGAGGTCGCGCAAATAAAGCTGCACGACTTCTTTTCCCGCCATTTTTCCAGTATTTGTAACAGGAATGGTCACCTGTATACTTCCTTCCGGAGTCATTTCTTCGGAAGAAAGTTTGAGATCACCATATTCAAAAGTGGTATAACTTAATCCGTAGCCAAACGGGTACAATGCAGTTTTTTCTTCATCTGTATAAGCGGAATAAGTCACAGAATCTGGACTGTAAGGTCTTCCGGTGTTCTTCTGGTTATAATAAAGCGGTTCCTGTCCCACTGCTCTGGGGAAGGAAACCGGCAGTTTTCCTGAAGGATTGTACTTTCCAAAAAGCACATCTGCAATGGCATTTCCGCTTTCTGTTCCCAGCTGCCATGCTTCCACGATGGCAGGAATATTTTCTGCAGACCAGGAAATTTCCAAAGGTCTTCCATTCTGAAGTACCAAAACGATATTCTTGTTCACAGCGTAGATTTCCTCCAGCAATTCCTGCTGAAGTCCTGCAAGTCCAATATTCACCTGACTTCTACCTTCTCCCGACTGGAATGCGTCTTCTCCAAGAGCCATGATTACAAGATCGGCTTTTTTGGCTGCTGCGATCGCTTCAGCAAAGCCAGATCTGTCGGTAGTGTTGATCTCCAGCGGTGCCAGGAAACTTCTTTCGCCCTGGCCAAGAGTTGTTCCAAGGGCATAGTTTACTTTCACATCATCTCCAACTGCATTTTTAATACCTTCAAGAAGTGACACTGCAGAATTTGTTTCTCCCTGCGCTCTCCAGTTACCTATGGGTGTATCTTTGTCATTTGCCAGTGGCCCAATGACAGCAATACTTTTCACATCATTTTGAACAGGTAAAAGATCCTTCTCGTTCTTTAGAAGAACAATGGATTTTCTTGCAATATCCCTGGCAATTTCACGGTGCTCATCAAAGGGAACCTGGGAGAGTAAATCAGGGTTTGAATACCTGTATGGATCTTCAAAAAGGCCTAATTTGAACTTGACTCTTAGGATACGTCTTACAGCATCGTCAATGATTTCTTCTGAAACTTTTCCTTCCTCAACCAATTCTATTAATCCAGATTCATAAGCGCCTCCTTCCATGTCCATATCACTACCTGCTTTTACGGCAATCTCCCCGGCATGTTTTTTATCACGGGCAAAACCGTGATAGATCATTTCAGGAATTGATCCCCAGTCAGAAACTATGAATCCGTCCCAGTTCCAGTCACCTTTCAGGATATCCCGCTGAAGGATCTTGTGTCCTGTTGCGGGAGTTCCGTCGAGATCATTAAATGAATTCATGACTGTGGCCACACCGGCTTCGGCAGCGGCTTTAAAAGGAGGTAAAATGGTATTGTGAAGTTCATTTTCACCAACGTGAACTGTGTTGTAATCACGCCCGGCTTCAGCAAAACCATAACCTGCGAAATGCTTGGCAGTGGCTGCTATAGATTGGGGGTCTGAAAGGTCATTCCCTTGATATCCTTTAACTTTTGCCACAGCCACTTTGGAAGTGAGGTAAGTATCTTCCCCAGAACTTTCCATAATGCGACCCCAGCGGGCGTCTCTTGAAATATCGATCATAGGAGAAAACGTCCAGTTAACGCCATGTGCGGCACTTTCAAGAGCAGCGATACGAGCAGATTTTTCCATGGCTTCAAGATCCCAGCTTGCAGTTTCCCCCAACGGCACCGGGAACATGGTTTTATAACCATGAATCACATCGTACCCAAACATCAAAGGAATCTTTAACCTGGAATTTTCCATGACCAGCTTTTGGGCTTCCTGAGTAGCTTCTACAGAAAGTACGTTTAGCATGGAACCTACAAGCCCGTTTTTAAGCCTTTCTTCTTTGTATTTACTGTCCACATTGGAGGCAGGTCCTGTGAGGTCCCAGCTTCCGTTGTACTGGACCATTTGTCCTACTTTTTCTTCCAGCGTCATAAGGCTCAAAACAGAATCTACCTTTTTTTCCACATTTTTGACTGAACTGGGAATAGTGGATTCCTGTGCCTGAATTATAAAACTTCCAAAAAGGAACAGGAGGATTGGACTAATTTTTTTCATTTTTTCATTAATTAAAATCCGGAGGAAAATTTTTCCTCCGGATTATTCTGGCTAATTCAAAACTGTTACTGGAATACTTTAATATAATCTACAACAAGTGAAGATTCATCAAAATCCGGGTCTATTTCACCTCCAAAAGTTCCGCCCATCGCCACGTTCAGGATCAAGAAGAAATCGTGGTTAAAGGAAGAGTCTGGTGTGTTTACATAGGTGTGGTAGACCTCGCCGTCTACTAGGAAGACGATTCTTTCCGGTGACCACTCCATAGAGTAGGTATGGAATTCACTGCTCACATTTTCTATTGAAATTGTACCACCATCTGCATTTCCGGCAGATCTACCGGGGTAGTGAAGTGTGCCGTGAATTGTGTTCTGGTCATTGCCCACGTGCTCCATGATATCTATTTCACCACTTTCTGGCCAGCCAACTTCAGCATAATTTGAACCTAGCATCCAGATCGCAGGCCATGTACCTGCGCCTTCGGGAAGTTTTGCACGGGCTTCCACTCTCCCATAGGTGAATTCAAAATTGTCCTTAGTAGTAATCCTTGAAGAAGAATAGTCAAATCCGCTGGTTTCTTCCGCTCTTGCAGTGATAACAAGATTCCCATCCTCAACTGTGACATTTTCTTGAGTATAGTACTGCTTTTCCTGATTTCCCCAGCCGTTTTCGCCATTACCTGTTTCAAAATTCCAGATAGCAGTATCAAGAGAGCCACTTTCAAAATCCTGTTCCCAAACAAGTTCTGTGTACTCGGTTTCAAATTCTTCAGGCTCCGGTTCTTCACCCGGGGGAGTAGTTGAGAATTTTACGTACCATGCCAATGCAGGATCGTTCCCCATAACGGCTCGCACATGCATTGTAGTTTCAGTAATTGAAAGGATCTCATAAGAACTTGCTCCAATATAGTAGCTCATAAAACCACCATCTGAAAAGTTTATTGCAGTACCGGTAGTTTGTCCTTCTGTTAAGCCTGAGCTGGAAGGCGATAGAGAAACGTTTATGGTTCCTCCACCGTCATAATCAAGGCATTCATCTTCGGCACCTGTCCCGCCAAAATCTGGCGAATAAGATGCATTAAAGAAGGTTTGGCCGTTATTGTTATAGTTATAAACGATGTTATCACCATTCATACTGAAGGTAAGCTCATCGGTGTATAAGCAGGAACTAATATCTTCTCCGGCTTTTTCAAAAGGTGCTGCTGCGTAGTATGATGGAGTGCCCATGTCACTACCGGAAGCCGGCCCCACACCCAAATGAGCAGGTTGTGACGCAGCAACGTACCAGGTTTTGCTGTCACCACCGGTAAGGAGGATCTCTGTCTCAGGATCGCTGAAATCACTGAATACAGTTACTTCTGTTGTGGTATTTGCAGAAGCGCCTGCTGTACCATATGCAACAACAGTAACAACATAGTCATTTATCCCGTTTTGGCTGTAGGAGTGGGTAGTGGTGCCGTCGTAGGAAACCTCTTCAGAGCCATCCCCATACATAAACTTGTAGGTCATAGCATTTTCGGCAGTTACTGTGAAATTCACATTTCCGCTTCCGTCTCCATTTGGCATTTCTTCACTTTGCCCAACCACCTGCGCATTTACATCCAGATTTGTGGGGGCGGTGATTTCTCCCAGCTCATATTCTTCCTCTGCGCAGCTAACACTGAGTATACTTAGTAAAAAGAGGAAAAATATATTTTTAAAATTTATTGTGCTTTTCATGGGTTTGCTTTTTATTTATGAAAATATACGTTGGTGACATACATATTCGCTGCTCCCGAAGGTGAAGCTGAATAAATGAGCTGCCCAATTTGTGCTCTTTCAGCAAGATTTTCAAACTGGTTAAGAGGGATTTGTAGGCTTACCCATTCGTTTTGCGCAGGATTTTCTATAGCGACTTCGTGTTCTGTATCATCACCGCCACCATATACGCCGTCAGGCCCTAGATCAACCAGTTTCACCCTAAAGGAAGTCGCATCTTCAGTATAGAAATCTGTATGAAAATATGTCATTTCTGAAGCATCAATGGGGTTGGAAATGGTTTCTATTCCTACATAATTGAGATTGTAGTAACGTTTTGCCAGTCTGCCATCGAAGGTCACTTCTTCATAATCTGAAATAGACCAGTTTGTTCTCCAGGAATCTACCACGACATTTTCTTCCACGTCGCTGAAAAGGGATATATAATCTGTATCACCTATCCTGATATCGTCGTAGTAGGAAGTAGTCCCCTCTCCGGGATTTCCGAAGTCATAGAATATAATTACCCTGTCATAGTTCACTGCAGGATCAAAGGCTTCAAAACTGCTTAAATTAAAGCTTAATTCCTCCCATTCCTGTGAAGTGGTGGTGTTTTGGATAACCTCTACAAAAATGGTTGGGTTTCCACCGCCTTCGGGAACTGATGCTGAATTTTCAAACTTCAGTAAAACCGGTACTCCTGCTTCGGGAGACCATACTTTCATTTTAACTGTTGTACCATCTGAAAAATCCAGCGGTTGATCCAGATTAAGTGACATTCCTGCCCAGGTTTCTGCTCCGCTGCTTTCGTTAAGTTCAATGACATTGGCGCTTGGATTGATTCCGGAAGGATCGGGGTTTGCTACCACTCCTCCGGCGGTTCCGCCAAATCCACCCCATGTATAGGTTAGGTTTTCTGACTCAAAAGTGAGAGGCAGTTCCGTAAATTCTAACTGAGTCGTCTGGATGTTATCAAAATAATAGGTTTCGCCTGTTCCAGGTACATTAAAGTTAAAGAACAACACGATGCGGCCGTATTCCTGGGAAGGATCTATGCTGCTAAGGTCAAAATGTAAGGTTTCCCATTCTTCACTCACCGTGGTAGTTGCGGTAAATTCTGCAGCAATATCTGCATTGTCGCGGTTCTCTACCTTCAAAATGACATCTGCACCGGCTATTGGAGACCAAATATCTACACTTACAAATTGTGTAGAAGAGAAATCTATTGGCTCGTCAAGTACGATCTGCGTACCTGCCCAGGTTTCAGAAGCTTCAGGTTTTGTGTAGGAAGCCACCATAGCACTGGTATTCAATCCGCTAGGATCGGGATTTTCCACAATTGGAGCTCCTGCGTCATCACCACCACCAAAGTTGATGAATGTGTAGTTGAGAGTTGGAGATTCAAATGTTATTGGCAGGAATAGCGGATCAGAAATGACAATTTCCTCTGTGATTTCGGTTGTTGCCGCACCACCGCTCAAGGCTACCACCCGTACATTGTAGGTGCCAACGTTTGAATAGGTATAGGAAACAGTTTCTCCAGCCATTAATGGCGTTGCCTCTTCGTCATCACCTTCCCCAAAATAGACTTCATACATCGCAGCATAATCTGCAGTTGCAGAAACCGAAATGGTGTAATTGTCGTCAGGATCTCTTGTGATTGTTGCCTCAAGGTTTTCAGGAGGTAAAAATGAAACGGTCAGCGATTGAATTCCCTGCGCAGTTTTTCCTGCAATGTTCTTACCCGTTACAGTTACTTCATACTCTCCTTCGGCGTAAACGTGTTCAATTTGCTCTCCCACTTTAATTTCTGTCGAAACAGGGGAACCGTCTCCAAAATCGATCTGGTAAAGGTTTGCACCTTCCCCGGTTGGAATAACCGTAACTAACCCGGAGTTGTCCTGAGTGATCTGGAAATTAGCTCCTAAATTGGACGGAGCGGCCAAACCTTCAAGATCTACTCCCAAACTATCATCGTCCTTATCGCAGCTTACTATAGCAGTACTAATAAAAACGGCTATCATTATTCTAAAGATATTTTTCATACTGTTTATTTACTGTTGAATAATTCCATTTATTGATAAGCAGGATCTTGTTCTAACTGGGTGTTATTTAAATCCTGTAAAGGAATTGGCAGCTTATCGTGCTTTGCTTCCACATATCCTTTAAATTCTAGATATTCAGCAGCTAAACCTGCTCTCTGAAGATCAAACCAGCGATGCCCTTCACCCGCAAGTTCCAACCTTCTTTCTCTAAGGATATTCTCAAAAGTTGCAGGGATAGATTCCTCTCCAACCCTTTCTCTTACGGCGTCTAAAAGTGCCTGGGCCCTGTTGGAATCACCGCCACCTCTCACTAAAGCTTCTGCTTCCAAGAGGTAAGTATCAGCTAATCTTATATCATAGAAATTTTGAGGCCAGTTGAGCTCAAAGTTACCACCGCCTGTAGAACGGTCTTCCTGTTCCCCGGCGAATTTCTTCAGAAAATAGCCCGTGCCCTGATAGCTTTCTTCATAAGATACAACTCCTGCCTGGGCAAGACTGTCAAGATTGCTAATGGTGTATTTATATCGATTATCATAGCTGCCATCACTGTAGATAAAAGCATCAGCCAATTTTTCTGTAGGTATATTAAAACCCCAGCCTGCAATGAAGTCTGGTGCACCCCTGCCTTGTTCAAGAACATTATATCCACGGGGAGCTGACATTTGATTTAACAAGTTTCCTTCTGTACATCCAATACATCCCCAGTCGCCCCAGTTGGAAGCAGAAGTGTGAATAACCTCAAAAATGGATTCATCATTGAACTGATTCTCATTCTGGAAAAGGTCGCCGAAATTATCAAGAAGACGATAACCATACTGGCTGGTTTCACCAGGGGTTCCATTAACATCCTGAAGTTGTTGTGCAGCCTCTCCAAATCTTTCAAGATGTAGATAGACCTTTCCAAGTAAAGCTTTCCCGGCACCTTGTGTGGCCCTTCCGGCTTCAGTTGCCAAATCTACTTGTGCAGGCAAATTAGGAATAGCTGCTACCAGATCCTGTTCTATAAGGGCAAAAACTTCGGAACGATCTACCTGTACTGCATTCCCCAGCTCGCTAACCGGAACAGGTTCAGTGAATAAAGGAACACTTTCAAATAACCTGATCAAATCAAAATAGTAATAAGCTCTAAGAAACTTCATCTCTGCTTCAAATCTGCTTCTTAGCTCCTCGTCCATTTCCGTATTTGGCAATTTGGAAAGAAGAACGTTTGTTCTGTATATTCCGGAATAACTTCTTCTCCACAACTCTTCCTGTGGTCCTGTGGCAGGATCTAAGCTATAGCTGGACCATGCCTGAATAGCCGGAACATCCTGAGAATTTCCTCCTCCTGCATAAAAATCATCTGAGGCAACATTTAGGGCAAATTCTTTTGCTACATAATTGCCTGCTATCCATCCTACGGGATCATATGCTGCTACTAACCCGTTGTATGCTTCCTCTGCATTACGATAGTAGTTTGATTCCAGGCTTTGTCCTCTTGGTTCAACTTCCAGAAAATCATCACTACACGCAATCAAAGTAGCTGCCGAAACAACGGCTGCTATATATTTCATTACTTTTTTCATAATAATACCTTTTTAAATTTTTTACAATTAAAAACCAATTGATGCCCCAAGCATAAAAGATCTTGCCTGCGGATATATACCTCTGTCTATACTTAATACACCACCTCCAATTTCGGGGTCAAAACCGGAATATTTTGTAAAGGTGAAAAGGTTCTCGCTCATTACATAAACCCTCACTTTTTCAAATCCTACTGTAGAAAGAGCACTTTCAGGTAGGCTATATCCTATTTGAGCTGTTTTAATTCTGAAATAATCTCCGTCTTCCAGGTAAAAGTCGGAAGGATTGCTATAGTTATTATTAGGATCATCATTTGTCATTCTTGGAAAAGAATCTGAAGTTCCCGGGCCTGTCCATCTGTCAAGAGCTTTGGCAGGATAATTCGCGTTGGCGATATCAAGCCTGCGAAGGCCCTGGAATATTTGGTTTCCGGCCACACCCTGTCCAAAAACGGTGAAATCAAAGTTCTTGTAGTAGGCATTTACCGTAATACCATACGACCAGTCTGGTGTTGGATCACCAATAAAAACCCGGTCTTGTTCATTAATAGAACCGTTTCCATCAGTATCCTGCCACCTAAAGTCCCCGGGCACAGCGTTTGGCTGAATTAACTGCCCCTCGGCATTTGTGTAATTATTGATTTCTTCCTGAGTCTGGAAAATGCCTAATGTTTTAAAACCGTAGAAAGAATTTACTGCTTCCCCTACAGCGGTCCTGGTAATAGGGAAAGTACTGGATTGAAATGCTTCACCCCCATCGAGGTATTCCTGGCCGTCGCCTAAAAAGGTCACCTCATTTTGTAGATAAGAGGCATTTGCATTCGCAGAAAAGCCAAAATCTTCTCGGTTTAATGAATATCCAAAGTTCACTTCGACCCCTGTATTCTCCATATTTCCAACATTTCGGGCCGGATTACCTATTACCCCTGCAAATGCAGGAATTCTTGGATACAGTAAGATGTCTGTGGTTTCTTTTCTGTACCAGTCCACTTCCAGGGAAAAACCATTGAAAAAGCGGGATTCAAAGCCAATGTTTAGCTGGCTGGTTTCTTCCCACTTGAGATCTGGGTTAGCCGGTGCCTCGGGACTGTAACCAACATCGTAGCTGCCCACCTGATCTCCAAAAGCATAATTTCTTCCGGAGCCAATTGTAGAAAGAAAAGCCAGATCTCCAACATTATCATTACCCACAACTCCATAGCTACCTCTCAATTTAAAGAATCTGACGGGATTATTTGTACCCCAGAAATTTTCTCTGGAAGCTACCCAACCTACAGATGCTGAGGGAAAGATACCGTACTTGTTATTCGCACCAAACCGTGAGGATCCATCTCTACGAATGATCCCACTAAAAAGGTATTTTTCACCATAGTTGTAGTTGATTCTTCCAAAAAGAGATGCAACTTTATGTGGTACATTTTCATTTCCATTCGCAACGATGTCGTCTTCAGGCACATCGAAATTTAAGGAAGCATCATCAAAGTTATCGACAGGAATTCCATATTTGGTAACACTTAAACCTCTGGCTTCATTTTCTTTATATGCTCCCTGACCTAAAAGTACGGTAAAATCATGTTCTCCAATTTGATCTGAATAAGAGACGGTATTCTCTAAATTATAATCAAGTTTATTATTGCTACTTCTCATATAAGAAGTTTGGGCGGTACTTGTAGAAGCATTTAAATAGTTGATGGGCGTAAATGCCTCGTCACCCCAATAAGATAATTTAACACCAAGGTTGGAACGGAATACTAATCCTTCAATGGGCTCGGCCTCCACAAAAGCATTTCCAACAAAATTGTCACTGTAGCCAAAGTTCCCAAGACGGGTTTGGATATATGCCAGGGGGTTTATAATCTCCTGAGCAACATTTTGTGAAATACCGTAAGGGTTTCCATTGGCATCACGAATAAAGGGAAGGTCCTGGTTGTACGGGAACTGTCCAAGCCTCTCAGGATCGGTCACGATTACAGGTGTAAGAGGGTCTAAATTAATGGCTGAACTCAGCGGCCCACCATATTCACTATTGGTATTTCCAATTCCAACACTTTTATTTCTTGAATATCCAAAATTTTCCCCGAAGGTTAACCATGAGGTGATGTCGTGTGTAGAGTTTAAACGTATGTTAGTACGTTCATAGTTTGAAATATCTGTTGCCACAATACCTTCTTCCTCAAGATAACCAAAAGAGAAATAAAAGCTGGAGACATCGCTGCCTCCGCTAAGGCTAACCTCATGATTTTGTCGAAAGGCTGAATCATTAAAAATAACATCCTGCCAGTCTGTGCCCGCACCCAATGAGCTTAGATTAGAAAAAATTATATCTCCACCATCATTTAGGCTGGCTTCGTTACGCAAGGCTGCATACTCGGTAGCATTAGTTAAATCAATATGCTCTGCCGGTTCCGAAAATCCCAAATAGGTATTGTAAGTAAGCTTCATCCTACCTTCTTTACCAGATTTTGTAGTTACAAGTATCACCCCACTGGCTGCCCTTGCCCCATATATGGCCTGGGAAGCTGCATCTTTTAAGACTTCTATGGAAGCTATATCAGATTGATTTAAATAGTTAATCCCGCCGTTGTCGACTACCACTCCGTCAACAATCCATAAAGGGTCGTTATTGTTTAAAGTAGTAATCCCGCGCACCCTTATGGTAGCACCGGAACCGGGCTGCCCACTGGATGCAGCAACTGTTAATCCTGAGGTACGACCTTGTAAAGCTTCTCCTACAGTATTTATAGGGAGCGTTTCAAGATCTGAAGCATTTACACTGGAGATGGCTCCTGTTACCACACTTTTCTTTTGTGTTCCATATCCAACAACGACCACTTCCTCCAGGGATGCAGCATCCATAGTCAATGTAATCCTGACATTTTCAGCTTCTCCTACCTCTACTTCCTTTGATTCATACCCTAAGAATGAAACCACCAGGATATCACCTGCAGAAGCCTCAATAGAGAAATTACCATCAAAATCTGTTGTGGTACCGGTCGAGGTTCCCTGGAGGATGACGTTGGCACCAGGTAGAGGAATGCCGGCATCATCCACTACAGTACCGTAAATTGTTTGGGTTTGAGCCCAGCTACTACTAATCACGAGAAGGAATAGGAGTATCAAGTAATTTTTAACTTTCATACGATTAGATTTAGATTAAAGTTTTAAAATTCGTTAGCAGGTTCATTTCAGAATAGATTTTTGAAAACGTTTGCGGATTGTGTATAATCAATGAGTGCAAAGTT
The DNA here is from genome assembly GCF_049680855.1 of Salinimicrobium maris. Taxonomy (NCBI): domain Bacteria; kingdom Pseudomonadati; phylum Bacteroidota; class Flavobacteriia; order Flavobacteriales; family Flavobacteriaceae; genus Salinimicrobium; species Salinimicrobium maris. The sequence goes on from NZ_JBMPGS010000001.1 coordinate 585,857, forward strand.
TACCTGAGAACAATGTATTAATAGAATGTTAAGTGATTTCGAATTTCCACCTTTACAAAAAATATACAGAGGTAGATTTTATCAATAGACAATAAAAAATGGTTGTAAAATGACTGTAATTAAGGATTTGATAAAAAATACCTTAAAATTTAGGTACTTCATAATCCATTGTAGATGAGGCAAATCAGGTTCTTGTAGAGGGAATGTAGAGTTTTTTGAGCTCTTTGTATAGCTTAAATCTGAAGAATATAGTCTGTTAAATTTGTTTCCCGGGGCAAATCCATCTTCTTTCTTAATCGATATCGTTTAATTTCTACACTTTTAACCGAAATATTAAGGAGGGGTGCAATTTCTTTAGAGGATAGATTAAGCCGCAGATAGGCGCAGAGTTTTAAATCATTCGAAGTAAGTTGTGGATGCAGTTGTTTAACTTTTTTGAAAAAGTCCTTATCCGCATTATTAAATGCCTCTTTGAAGAAGTTCCAGTTATCTTCTTCATTAATATCCCTGTCAATGGTATCAATAACCAATTTAACCTCTTTGGAATTTTCCGAATCCTGGAGCTTTTGCTTGATGCTCGTAAGAAACTCATTTTTCTTAATAAGGCTCATGGTGGAAACTGCAAGTTCCTTGTTCTTGCTTTTTACATCCTTTTCCAGCTGTTCATTTTGAAGTTTAATAATCTTTTGTTCCGCTTCGAGATTTCTCATGCGCAACTCTTTTTGATTTTTCTCAATCTGTTTATTGTGGTGCCTTTTATAGGCCTGATGAACCAGAAAAAGCAGAAGTAGAAAGATGACCAGGTAACTAATTAGAGCAAGATTGCTCAAGTACCATGGTCGGTTTATTTCAAAAATATAACTTTTCGTTCCAGTTGTTTCTTCACCAATTTTTCCTCTTACCTGAAATTCATAAGAGCCATATGGCAGGTTTTCGAAAGCCGCGGTGTGTCTTGTATTCCATTCGCTCCATTGTTCACTTAGACCCAGGAGCCTGTAACTGTAAACCGGAACGAGAAATTTCTTGTATTCAGGAATGCTGAAGTCAAAAATAAAATTATTGGTTTTATAATGAAAGGCAGCTTCTCCTTGCAGCAGCACGGGCTGAGGTTGTTGATCTAAAGCTGCTTTATAAACCTGGTCGATTCTCACTTCTTTCTGAACATTCTCACGTTCGGTCTTCTGGAATTCCAGGTAACCGTTGGCCACTCCCAACAGGTAGGTGTCGTTGCCAAGGGAAGAAATGTTTTCGTAGCCCAGGGTAATATTCCGGAGATCCTGTGGCAGATAAACAGAATTTACTTTGTAGTCATTACTGAGAAGCGCCGGGGTGACAGAAAAGATGCTATTGGCCGAAAAACCCCAAATTTTTTCATTCCCTTCACTAACTATTTTTCCCGAGATACGTGCTGTTTCTTCAATAACTTCTCCTAAACGTGTATTTTCTACGAACTTATTTTCATTTTCGTCATACTTGAAGATGACTTCAAGAGTAGAATAATACAGGCTATCCTGGAACTGAAATAAACCGGAGGTAATTCCCGAAACATCAGAAAACTGATAATTTTCTGTTTCAAAAATGGCATTTTCGGGAGCATTTATCCGAACCCGAAAAATCCCCCGGTGCTCGTTGGAGATCCAGATATCTCCATCTTCTTCGGTCACAATAGAATTGGAAGAATGTGGAAATCCGATTAGCTGTGGTAGTGCCAAAAAGGAACCGTCTTCCTCTTTCTTAAGCAGACCTATTCCGTTGTAGTGCCCCTGTACATAATAATCGGGATTTTTTTTGTACTTTTTTACAGTCCACGTCCCGGCGCGGTCCACAATCCGGCGTGCATTTTCTCCTTCTATGATGTAAGTTCCCCTGTTGTGGCCGCAAAATAGTACTCCATCAAGCATTTGAAGACTCCACACCTGGCCGTTCGTATCTTCCATAAGGTGGAAGTCCTTTTCTCCATTTTTTCGATAGTACAATCCCTGGTTGGTACCCAGATACAGGTAATTTTCGCCCTGAAATGAAGTGTAGACCGAACCTATGCTCCCCTGGCTATCTTCAAAGATCCTGAAAGGAGAATTAAGATTGATTACGCTAAGGCCGTTGTCCAGGCCGGCCCATATATTTTGATCCATATCCTGAAAAAGACTAAGGACAGTGTTGTTCAGAAGTCCGTTCTTCTGATTAAAATGAAGTACAATTTCTCCGCTGGAATTCACCTGAAAAATGCCATTTTCAACAGTTCCAATCATCAGGGAACCACCGTTAAGATGTAAAGCAGAGAAAATACTGAGATCGCTAATGGCTTCACTAAAATCGCCAAAAATTGACACGAGGTTCTCGCCATCCCAGCGGTAAAAATTTCCAGATTGGGTGACAAGTTGTAAATTCCCCTCCTCCTTGTAAATGAGTGGTAGTTCAGAATACTGGATCCTCTCATCTTCAATGACCAGCTGCGGCTGGCCGTTGTCAATTTTATAAAGACCATCTCCCAGAACCTGGAAATAAAGTTCATCATCTACTTTAAAGATCCCAATTATGTTACTGGGTTGGGAAAAGACTTCTTTTACTTCAGCTTGATCGATGTTATAGGCGTAAATAGCTTCAAAACTTTGAAAAATGACAGTTTCATCAATAATTTCAATGTTCCAGAACTGTTCTCCATCTCTAACACCATTAGGAAATTTCGGTAAAAGGCTTGTATAAGTGAGAGAACCAAAACCATTTTCTTCCCAGTAGCCCATTTCCATATAAGCTCCGGAATATATCCGGTTCCCCACGGCTTTTACAGAGCGAACAACAGTTTTGTTCGCCATGGGATACAGGTTCCATTCTGCGCCGGTGTACTCTAAAACTCCTGTGCCGTTTGCCACATAAATATTCTTATTTTGGGCCTGGGTAATCATCCAATTCTGGTTGCCGGCCTTGTATGCATTTGCATCAAAGTTTATCACCGGTGGCAGCTCCTGGCTCACCGCAGTTAAAGGAATAAGCAGAAGGAGAAGAAAAAGGATGCGCAAGGGGTTTCTTTTGGGTAAATTTAACTTAAAATGGTGAAATAAGAACCAGGAATGAATTTTCTGTTTCAAGAGTTCACCATTTCAAAATTCTCTTCTGAAAAATAGTCTTTATTTACTTAAGAGTCGCTTCCGAAGGAATTTTCCTTTGTTTCTGTTATGAGAAAATATTAAAAAGTATGATGAAGGCTAAGCTGTACTTGTCCTTTAGATCGGGTATCCAGAGTTTGCTCCATATAGCCTGCCTGCATTCTTAATTGATTGGAAATGGAGTATCCCAAAGCTGAATAGAACCGGTTTCGGTCAAAAAATTCAACTTTATTGCCGTTTCCTATTGCTCTTTCTCCATTGATGAATAGTTCGTTATAAAATGCCAGATAAATGGCATTTTTGGATATAACCTGCTGGTTTAGAGGAATATTTAGAAAAAAGTTATAGCGGTACCGGGTTCGAAAATCCTGATTTTCTACCCAACGTTGTTCATACCGAAACCTATGGGTTAAATAAATTCTTGAACCTAGCTTTTGTGGAAGTAGCGCTTCCTGATACACCCGGTGCTCTTTACTTGTATCATCACTATCACCAAAAGCCCCGGAAGTAATGTGGCCGTATCCCAGGGTAAATTTAATATTGGCATTTTCTGGGCTGTATGTGAGTCCGCCTCTTAGGAGTAACTGTTCTAGATCTCCTAATAAATCCCAGTTTCGGTATTGCACGTCCCCCTGAAGCCCCCATTTGTCATTCGAAAAATTAGTATTCCAGAAGTACATATACCAGCCCCCTGTTTCATCTTTATCGATCTGGGCCGAAGCTGGAACAGTAAAGGATGCAACAATAAGGAGAATTAAATAGAAGCGTTTCATGATCAAATTTTGGCAAAGATAAAATTTCTTGGATTTTCTGAAAATGCCATTTCCAACCAGTTTGTTTTTTTACGCCGCAGATTCTATAAATACACGTCAAACATTTAATAATGTTTTTTTAAATTTGCATCCGGTTTTAAGGCCTCGTAGTTCAATGGATAGAATAGAAGTTTCCTAAACTTTAGATCCAAGTTCGATTCTTGGCGAGGCTACTTTAGTTTTTGATACGATACAAAGAAAAAGCCAGCTGATTTTTCAGCTGGCTTTAGATTACAAGACTTTAAATTCTAAGGCTACAGCCCCAACGCATAGCGTATTTTTAAGCCCATTGCCATGTTCTGCACCTTGTCAATGTATTCCTTACCCTCCGTTTTATTGGTAGAATTCAAAACACTATTAGATGGAAAGGAAGTAGGATCTTCTGTATTGTAGGAAATAAGGTTTTGAAGAGAATTTTTCTCCATTAAATCATTAAATCCATAATCCACAAACAAGCCCATGTAAAAAGCGCGGTCATCCTGCAGAAGGAATTTTACTCCGGTTTCCAGATTGATCATGTAACTGGTTTTAAGATCCAGGGATTTTTTGCTGTTGTCAATACCTTCAAATTCCCCGAAGCCCATAAATTCAGGCGCACTCAGTTCGGCATCATATTGCTGGTAGTAGCCACTGGTAACTATAGAGGACGCTTCAGACTCGTATTCAGATTTTAGGTTAAATCCGACCTTTGCTCCTCCTGCCGCAAAAAAGCGGATTTGACCAGTTGTTTCATACTGGATCTTTAAAGGAATATTTAGATAGTACGCAGCTTGTTCTTCAGAAAAATTTTGCAAACTGTATCTAAATTCAAATTCCTCTCCTTCTATATCAGTAGCCTGATAAGCATCATTAATGGAATTATAATTAGCACTTCCCTGAAAGGATTGCACTTCAGCTCCTGTAGAAAGGCTCCAGTTCTCATTCAGGTAGCGGCTGTAGTTTACTCCGGCACCCAGGCCATTCCCCATGTTTTGCTCATCCTGCTCATGCTCATAAGAAAGACTTGAAAAAGGACCTTTTAAATGAAATGAAAGCTCATTCCTTGACTGGCCGTAGCTTTTGCCGGCGCTTATTACGACAATTGCCAGCATTAGAACCTTAAAGGCTGCTATTTTTTTTCTTGTTGTATTTATAGGTTGCATATATTTTACGTTGAATTAAAGCGCTACTGTGAAGTAGCGCTTGTTCATTTTTACTTTACAATGAATTTTAAAGTTTTTGTTCGTGTACCTGTTTTACAGGTAAGAATGTAAACTCCCTCCTGCATTCTACCAGACAATTGAATGGTGGTAACCTTCTTATTAGATTTCATTTGTTCTAGCAGGTCTCCGTTTAACGTATGTATGAAGATTTCCATAGTTTCCAGTTCTTCCTCAGGAAAATCTGTATGCAATTCCATTTGACCACCTGCATCAACAGGGTTAGGAGTTAGAAATACCTCATACGTGCTTTTCATCTTTATTGAGGTAGCGCAGGTTTGCAAGACTTCTCCTTCTTCTGTGGTCATGACCACATAGAATGTGCTGTTGGCATCTAGACGATCACCAGCATTTGGTCCTTCAGAGAAATATTGCCCTGATCCTACGTAACTGTTATTTTTATACCAGTCAAACTTTACGAATTTATATCCGCCGTTGGTTTCAGGATTGTTGTTTACCAGCAGTACATTGTTGAACTTCTGAATTACAACATCTTCAAAGTTGAAGGTTTTCTCAATTTTAATGCGGTAGGATCTCGCATCGCTTCCATCTTCTGAAGTTACCGTCACATCTCTGGTGTAAATCCCCGGAGCAGGCGTCGGAATAACAAACACATCCTCTTCATCAACCGAAGCACCGGTAATTGGTTCTAACTGGATTTTCACTTCATTTTCACTGTTTCCGCAATTAATGAGATAGTAGATCTCCTCTGAAGGATTGGAGTAGGTGCTGCCATTTATAACCACATTTTTCAGTCTTGCGTGGCTTCCTGTAATTGTGAGGCTTCTTGAAACCGATGTGGCTTCTTTGTAATTCTCATTTCCAGCCTGATTTGCCGTAATGGTTATTTGTCCGGCTTCCAATGGTCTTACAAATCCACGTTCGGTAACCGTCGCGGCAGGATTTTCAGAGTCATACGTAAAGGAGTAGGACACCGGTAAACCTGAAGAAGCCGTAGCATTCAACATAAAGTAATCTGTATCTCGCAGGACAACATCTTCAAGTGCGTCAAAAATGATGTTTTGATCTGCTTTTTTGATGACCAGATCAGCAGTCAACTGAAGGTCGTTGAAGTTCTCCTGACTTACTGTTGCAGTTACTTTATAAGTTCCTGCATTGGTCTTGTCGTTATTCTCATACTTCACTGTAGCGCCTTCGGGAAGACCGGATACGTTTAAGTTGTGAACATCACCATTGTAAGTAAACTCTTCACTTTCAAGAGTTACTCCTTCAATTTCTGCATTTTCAATGACCAGGCTTACTTCTTCGGAAGCGGAGAGATAATTGTCGGTTTCTTCCGCAGAAATAGTTACATCATATGTTCCTGAGTTGACATATCCTTGCTCCGAAGCGTAAGTCAATGCAGTTTCTTCATGGTTCAGCTTAGCTGAAACATTTTTTACTGTTCCGTCATACGTAAACGTCTGAACAGCTTCTGCAGTAATAACTGCTACAGCTTTTTTGATAACAAGATCTGCAGTGAGCACTTCATCATTATAATTTTCCTGGCTTACCGTGGCGGTTACTTTATAAGTGCCGGCGTTAATTTGCTCATTATCGGCATATTTTACACTGGCGCCTTCAGGAAGATTTTCCACGAAAATACTGTGCGCTGTCCCGTCATAAACAAAACTTTCACCTTCAAAAACAACTCCTTCAATTTCGGCGTTTTCGATTTCTAGGCTTACTTTTTCAGAAGCTGACAAATAATTGTCAGTTTCTTCAGCAGAAACAGTTACTTCATATGTTCCTGCGTTGATAAATCCTTGTGCCGGAGTGTAAGTCAGAGCAGTTTCTGAATGATTCAAGCTTGCTGAAACATTTTTAACCGTTCCGTCATAAGTAAAGGTCTGAACAGCATCGGCAGTGATTATAGCTTCGGCTTTGTTGATGACAAGATTTGCAGTCAGTGCTTCATCATTGTAATTTTCCTGGCTAACCGTGGCGGTCACTTTATAAGTTCCCGCGTTAATTTGCCCATTATCGGCATATTTTACGCTGGCGCCTTCAGGAAGACCGGTTACATAAATACTGTGCGCTGTCTCGTCATAGACAAAACTTTTACCTTCAAAAACAACTCCTTCAATTTCTGCATTTTCGATCACCAGGCTTACTTTTTCAGAAGCGGACAGATAATTGTCGGTTTCTTCAGCAGAAACAGTTACTTCATATGTTCCTGCATTGGTAAACCCTTGTGCCGGAGTGTAAGTCAATGCAGTTTCCTCATGATTCAGGCTTGCTGAAACATTTTTCACTGTTCCGTCATAAGTAAAGGTTTGTACAGCTCCAGCAGTAATTATAGCTTCAGCTTTGTTGATCACAAGGTTTGCAGTCAGTACCTTATCATTGTAATTTTCTTGACTAACAGTTGCAGTCACCTTATAAGTTCCCGCGTTGATCTGATCATTGTTTTCGTACTTCACTGTAGCACCTTCAGGTAGACCGCTTACGGCTAAGCTGTGGGTTTCACCATTGTAGATGAAAGTATCATCTTTAAAAGTTACTCCTTCAATTTCGGCATTCTCAATCACCAGTGAAACATCTTTGGAAGCAGACAAATAATTGTCGGTTTCTTCAGCAGAAATAGTTACATCATAAGTTCCTGCATTGGTAAATCCTTGTGCCGGAGCATAGGTTAGTTTGGTTTCCGCATGGTTCAGCTTAGCCGAAACATTTTTTACTGTTCCGTCATAAGTGAACGTCTGTACAGCTTCAGCGGTAATTATTGCTTCAGCTTTGTTGATCACAAGATCTGCAGTCAGTACTTGATCATTATAATTTTCCTGACTAACAGTAGCAGTCACTTTATAAGTGCCAGCGTTAATTTGCCCATTATTTCCATACTTCACTGTAGCACCTTCAGGAAGGCCGGTTACAAAAATACTGTGCGCTGTTCCGTCATAAACAAAACTATCACCTTCAAAAACAACTCCTTCAATATCGGCTTTTTCGATCACCAGGCTTACTTCTTCAGAAGCGGACAGGTAATTGTCGGTTTCTTCGGCAGAAATAGTTACATCATAAGTTCCTGCGTTGGTAAATCCTTGTGCCGGAGCGTAAGTCAGAGCAATTTCCTCATGGTTCAGCTTAGCTGAAACATTTTTAACTGTTCCATCATAAGTAAAGGTCTGAACAGCTTCCGCGGTGATCACGGCTTCGGCTTTGTTGATCACAAGATTTGCACTCAGCACTTCATCATTATAATTTTCCTGGCTAACAGTGGCAGTTACTTTATAAGTGCCTGCGTTAATTTGCCCATTATCGGCATATTTTACGCTGGCGCCTTCAGGAAGATTTTCAACGAAGATACTGTGCGCTGTCCCGTCATAAACAAAACTATCATCTTCAAAAACAACTCCTTCAATATCGGCTTTTTTGATCACCAGGCTTACTTCTTCAGAAGCAGACAGGTAATTATCGGTTTCTTCGGCAGAAATAGTTACATCATAAATTCCTGCATTGGTAAACCCTTGTGCCGGAGTGTAAGTCAGAGCAGTTTCTGAATGATTCAGGCTTACTGAAACATTTTTAACCGTTCCGTCATAAGTAAAGGTTTGTACAGCTCCAGCAGTAATTATAGCTTCAGCTTTGTTGATCACAAGGTTTGCAGTCAGTACCTTATCATTGTAATTTTCTTGACTAACAGTTGCAGTCACCTTATAAGTTCCCGCGTTGATCTGATCATTGTTTTCGTACTTCACTGTAGCACCTTCAGGTAGACCGCTTACGGCTAAGCTGTGGGTTTCACCATTGTAAATGAAAGTATCACCTTTAAAAGTTACTCCTTCAATCTCGGCTTTTTCGATCACTAGGCTTACTTTTTCAGAAGCTGACAAATAATTGTCGGTTTCTTCAGCAGAAATAGTTACCGGATAATTTCCTGCATTGGTAAATCCTTGTGCCGGAGCGTAGGTGAGTTTGGTTTCCTCATGGTTCAGACTCGCTGAAACATTTTTAACTGTTCCATCATAAGTGAAAGTTTGTACAGCATCGGCAGTGATTACGGCTTCGGCTTTGTTGATGACAAGATTTGCAGTCAGTACTTCATCATTATAATTTTCCTGGCTTACCGTGGCAGTTACTTTATAAGTGCCTGCATTAATCTGGTCGTTGTTTTCATACTTCACCGTAGCACCTTCAGGAAGACCGGTGACTGCTAAGTTGTGAATTTCACCATCATAAATGAAAGTATCACCTTTAAAAGTTAGACCTTCAATTTCTGCATTTTCGATCACCAGGCTAACTTTTTCAGAAGCAGACAGGTAATTGTCGGTTTCTGCTGAAGCAACAGTTACGGAATATGTTCCTGCATTGGTAAATCCTTGTGCCGGAGTGTAAGTCAATTCAGTTTCCTCATGGTTCAGACTCGCTGAAACATTTTTCACTGTTCCATCATAAGTGAAAGTTTGTACAGCATCGGCAATGATTACGGCTTCTGCTTTTTTAATGACAAGATTTGCAGTCAGCACTTCATCATTATAGTTTTCCTGGCTAACCGTTGCAGTCACTTTATAAATTCCCGCGTTGGTTTTCCCATTATTGTCATACTTCACTGTAGCACCTTCAGGAAGATTTTCTACAAAAATGCTGTGCGCTGTCCCGTCATAAATAAAACTATCCCCTTCAAAAACAACTCCTTCAATCTCTGCATTTTCGATCACCAGGCTTACTTTTTCAGAAGCTGACAAATAATTGTCGGTTTCTTCGGAAGCCACAGTAATTTCATATGTTCCTGCATTGGTAAATCCTTGTGCCGGAGCATAAGTCAATGCTGTTTCTGAATGATTCAGTTTAGCTGAAACATTTTTCACTGTTCCGTCATAAGTAAAGGTCTGAGTAGCATTAGCAGTGATCACAGCTTCGGCTTTTTTGATAACAAGATCTGCAGTCAGTACTTTATCATTGTAATTTTCCTGACTAACAGTTGCAGACACCTTATAAGTTCCCGCGTTGATTTGATCATTGTTTTCATACATCACTGTAGCGCCTTCAGGAAGACCGCTTACGGCTAAGCTGTGAGTTTCACCGTTGTAGGTGAAAGTATCACCTTCAAAAGCAACTCCTTCAATCTCTGCTTTTTTGATCACCAGGATTACTTTTTCAGAAGCTGACAAATAATTGTCGGTTTCTTCGGAAGCCACAGTAATTTCATATGTTCCTGCATTGGTAAATCCTTGTGCCGGAGCATAAGTCAATGCTGTTTCTGAATGATTCAGTTTAGCTGAAACATTTTTCACTGTTCCGTCATAAGTAAAGGTCTGAGTAGCATTAGCAGTGATCACAGCTTCGGCTTTTTTGATAACAAGATCTGCAGTCAGTACTTTATCATTGTAATTTTCCTGACTAACAGTTGCAGACACCTTATAAGTTCCCGCGTTGATTTGATCATTGTTTTCATACATCACTGTAGCGCCTTCAGGAAGACCGCTTACGGCTAAGCTGTGAGTTTCACCGTTGTAGGTGAAAGTATCACCTTCAAAAGCAACTCCTTCAATCTCTGCTTTTTTGATCACCAGGATTACTTTTTCAGAAGCTGACAAATAATTGTCGGTTTCTTCGGAAGCCACAGTAATTTCATATGTTCCTGCATTGGTAAATCCTTGTGCCGGAGCATAAGTCAATGCTGTTTCTGAATGATTCAGTTTAGCTGAAACATTTTTCACTGTTCCGTCATAAGCAAAGGTCTGTGTAGCATCCGCAGTAATTATTGCTGCTGATTTTTCTGGATCGGGAATAGACGTGCCAATCTCTACAGAAAATAATAAATCATTTGTTGAGTATTCAATATTATTCAAGGTTAAGGTTCCGCCGTTATAGATATTTTGTGATGTAAAATGAGTGTTCAATTTTCCAGCTGTAATCACCCAAGAGTAAACATTGCCCTCCTGTAATGTTATATTTAGATCTGAGAAATCTATTTTGTTCCTATCCTCAAAGGAAGTTCCTGCGGAAAAATTAATTGAACTTTTTGAGCCTAAAAGGTTTCCTGAATTTCCAACTCCTGAATAAATAGATATGGATACATTATTTGAAGCCTCAGCAGCATAAATTTCTAAAGTTTTCAAGATGCCATTTCCACAAGATGTAAAACTATGTCCAAAACCTTCATTAAGATTCAAATTATTGACATCGAAACTTGTAGTTTCCTCTGTGGAATTGATTAAACAATTACTTTCAGGACCAGCCATGATAGCCACATTTACCGTAATCTCGTCACTATTTGTACCATCATCAACTTTTATGGTAAAACTATCTTCACCGCTATAGCCTGTTGTCGGTTTATAAGTTAAACCGGAAGGTGTGATAGAGCCGCCGTTACTTGTTGCACTGGCAGGGAAACCACCCAGACTTCCATGGGTTGGGCCGCTGCTAACGTTCCAGGTTAAATTGTCTCCGCTGTCATTATTGGTGACGGCTAAAAGATCATTAATTGCCGTGTTTTCGGAATTTTCATTTACAGTTAATTCCGTTGAAGCGCCATTATTAAAAGAGGGTGGAATATTGTTCTCCGGCATCTCCCAGGGTATACTAAGAGTTGTGGCATAACCAGAATTGGAAATAAACACTTCACTGCCGGTTCCATCGAGGCTAGCTCTGTTGATATTATCCTTTACTGAATCGTACCAATACACCTTTGAATTATTTACATCAATGCTGATACCGATGGCATCGCTGGCGCTTACCACATCCGCTCTACCGGTTCTATCGAGTTTGATACGCTCAATTTTTGAACTTTCGTAATTCGGCCAGTACAGATATTTGTTTTTTTGATCAATATATAGGGTAGTAGCATACCCGGGATTGGAAATGAATTCCTCACTGCCAGATCCGTCCAGGTTACCTCTATATATACTTCCATTAGTTTGATCGTACCAGTAAACTTTTGAATCACTAACATCTACGCTAATACCAATTGGATCCGTAGCACTAATGACATCTTCTCGTCCAGTCCCATCAAGCTTGATCCTCTCGATCTTAGAGCTATTATTATTGGGCCAATATAAATATTCATTCACATGATCCACAAAAAGAGAGGTAGCATAACCGGAATTCGACACAAATTCTTCAATGTTAGTTCCGTCAAGATTAGATCTGTAAATTTTTGAGGCGTTCTGATCAAACCAATAGGCTTTTTCATTGCCTTGATCTATGTCTATGGCAATAATCGATCCTGAAGCTCCAATGGTCACAACATCCTGACGAGACGCACCATTCAATGAAGCTACTTCTATTTTGTCTTTATTTTCGTTAGGCCAGTACAATAATTGAAGCGGATCAACTGCCACTGCGTTTGTCTTAAAAACTTCCTCAGCACCATAGCTCGTGCCTTCACTGTTAATAGCATATGCCCGTACGTAATAAGTGGTTTCTGCTGAAAGATTGGTAATAGCTTCTTCAAAGGTGCCGGTGCCATTTCCATCCTGTACTCGGGTGGCACGTCCATCGCCTATAGTTGGGGGCGAGCTAACTCCATATACGAATCCTCGATCGGTTACAGTGGCTCCACCATTATCAGTTACATTACCGCCAAGGGTTGCTGTGGTAGCTGTAATTCCTGAAGCGGCTGTGGTGGAAACAATAGGGGGAGTATTGGTTGCCGGAGTGCCGACCGCAGAAGATACGGTTATATGGCCCATTGCAAAACGTGAATCTCCATTATCTTTATTAACATTTGTACCTAAATGAATAAAATACACTTCATCAATATTTTGCCATTCAGTACCGGTATAATCAATACCACGTTTTATAGTACTAATTTCCGCGAGATCAATATCTCCAATTAGAAAATCCGATTCCACAACCTTTACCCCATCCCGGTAGCCTTGCATACGGAAGTTACCACCTGCATCCCTGTCAGCTTGAGAAATAAAAACCCATGAATCCAAACTAAATTCTGCACCTGAGATTTCTACCAAAGAGTAGCCTACACCTTTTTGATGAGTCGACACTACAGATAATGACGCCGTAGCATCTTGTCCTGTGTTTTCAAGATTATTTTCGTAAACAAAATTGTTATAATTAGTAAACGGAGCAGTGTCTCCTGCATCGAGCCTGAAAGTTCCAAGAGTAACGGCAGGGATTCCATCTTCTCCGGTTGTTGCAGAGTTCCCGTTTGAACCATCAGTCCATTTTATGACAGATGTAATGCTCTCCTGTTTTGGATTAACAGAGACCTTTACTGTAATCTCATCACTATCTGTTCCGTCATCAACTTTAATTGTAAAACTATCATTCCCGCTGTAGCCGGAAGTAGGAGTATAGGTCAAATTAGAAGGAGTAACAGAGCCACCATTACTCGTTGCACTGGCAGGAAAACCGCTAAGGTTTCCGTGGGAAGGACTGCTGCTAACGCTCCAGGATAAATTATTGCCGCTGTCAATATCTGTAACTGCTAAAAGGTCGTTAATTGCCGTGCTGCCGGAATTTTCATTTACAGTTAATGTGGTGGAAGCTCCATTATTAAAGGAAGGAGGAGTATTGGTTGCAGCTGGTGTTATATTGGGAGTTGCATATGAGGAAGGACTAATATCATATGGATTATTATTATCCGAAATCCATGAGGAGGGATTGTTTATTAAGGTTCTGATTTCATCTGCAGTTCCAGATAAAGGTCCATTATACTTTGCATTATCTACTTCCGGACCGGGTGCAGGAAAAAGAGAAACAGCATTCACTCCATTGGTAAGACCTGGAGGAAGAAGGCTTTCGGCACTTCCGTTTGTCGGATTCCAGTTATTCCATTTAGTGGTAGCATCATATTTTTCAGAATTATAATCACCATTTACTGCAGCAATAAAAGTGGGTGTGCTAGGTCGGGGGCCACTGGTACTTTGATAAGCTAATATCTGATCACCTGCAAAAAGGCTAAAGGCTTTATCATTAGGCGATAAATGTGTTACTCCATTAGAAGAGCCGGAAACAGTAAAGGTATTGGAGGTATTTGTTTCTACTACCGAAACTACTGTCCCAACAGTAATTCCTGAAGGGATAACCCATTTAAGATGTGGTTCAACTTCATTGCCCCATTGGTCTTGGCCCCATCCTTCCTCTGTGAAGTAAAGGGTTTCTCCTGCAGGAAGATCTTTTAAAGCTATAAATGAAAATCCATCCGGGGCATCCGTATTAAAGCCTATAAAAGCTATATCTCCGGCTTGCAATGTTTGTGCATGTGACGAAAGCACATAGGTAAAACAGAAAATTTGAAAAATTAAAAATAGTAGTTTTTGTTTCATGAATATTTGATTAAGATAGAGAAGATTTTGAGCTTAATTTCCCCGGTACGATGGGCTTTCCTATATAAATTGGATTAGGATAATGGGTTTAAAGGCAAGGATTGACTTCCTCACCAGACTGCTGATGTGAAAAATTCTGGTTTTGGGCTTCAGTAATGCTAAAGCCATAAGATGGAATGAATAAGTAATTCTACTTCATATAGTAATTTTTTGAGGCTTTTAGATGTGGCAATTTAAAGAGCTCGATTTTATAAATTAACACATTTTAAGAAACTGGGGGTGAAATTAACACTATTCCTATAACAAAAAAATATTTTATTGAAGTTTATGTGTTTAATTATGTTTTTCAACGAACTGAAAATCACTCGTAAGAGACATTATCTGCCATATTAAAGGGCTGGTGACAAATAACTCATAAAAGTTAAAAAATTAACGAAAGTAAATTCCTACATGAACAGCCTAAAGGTTATTCTTTATAACATGAAGGATTTTGAGATGCAGCATATTTGGTAGTCCTGCCAAACTTGTGTGAAAGTCTTCGGTATTTTTATTTCCTTCCGTATTTTGAGAAGCTGCATAACCATTGTATGAACCTAAAGCATCTCAGAAAATCAGAAAGAAGAATTGAAACCATAGATGTTCTTCGGGGATTTGCCCTGGCAGGGATCCTGTATGCTCACATGATCATCTGGTATACAGGGGCTGCATTGCCGGCCAATGTCTATTTTAAATATGACAGCACTATTGATAACCTGGCCATGGCTATTTTTGGAGCCTTTGTGTTCGGAAAGTTCTTTTCTGTTTTTTCCTTCCTCTTCGGCCTAAGTTTTCATCTTCACTTCAGAAACAGGAGTGTCAAACCCAGCTTCAATAAGATATATCTCTGGCGTTTGTTGCTGCTTTTCATGATTGGTATTGTACATCATGTGATCTGGCGTGGGGATATACTCGCCATTTATGCTGTGCTGGGAGCGGTTTTAATGTTTTTCCGGCGTCTCCCTCTAAGGTTAATTCTTACTCTGTCTTTGTTGCTCATCCTTAATTTTCCCACCCATCTTTATGAACTTCTGAAGACAGAAACTATCACGGCAGCTGTAGATTTTCCTATGGAAGAAGCGGCAACAAAATATTACGATCTGGTGCAAAACGGCGGATTTTTGAGTGTAGTAATAGATAATTGGCAGTCCTGGCCCAATAAATTTTCCTACCAATTGGAAAGCGGAAGACTTTTGATGACCTTCGGTTACTTTTTGCTTGGCTTGTATGCCGGCCGTGCTAACTTATTCACTTCCATAGAAAAGAACTTTTCGAAAATGCTGAAGTGGAAAAAATTCACTGAAAAAGCGACTCTTTTCCTGCTTTTAATCGGTTTGATAATGCTTGTAAATGACATTGTTACAATCCCAAGAATTGAAATTATCCCAAAATTTAAATGGCTGGCAAATTTCCTTTTCAGCATTTACAATGCCTGTCTCACCGTATTCTTTATTACCTTAATAACAATACTTTTTAGAAAGCCATTTTTTTACTCAATTCTTAAACCGCTGGCGGCAATGGGAAGAATGGCACTTACGAATTACCTGCTGCAAACAGTTGTTGGTCTGCTACTATTTTATGAATTCGGATTGAATTTATTTGATAGAACATCGCCCGCAGTAAATGTATTGCTGGCTATTGGAGTGCTGGTTTTGCAGTTGAATTTTAGTAAATGGTGGTTAACCCACTACAAGCAGGGGCCGGTAGAATGGCTTTGGAAATCATTGACCTATTTCCGGTTTAATCCCAATAGAAAAAGGAAGGAAGCATCTGCTGTAGTTGGCAATAGACAGGAGACTTTTGAAGAAGCCTGAGTTTCCTTCTGAATAAAAAGAGCCCCGGCAATGAACCATTACCAGGGCTTTATCTATTGAAATAGAAAGAGATTTCAATTTACTGCCAAAAATGCCATTTCTAAGACTTCTCTATTTTTTGTGTTGCACAACGCCAAACCGAATTGTATGAAGCTTTCCCTGTTTTTCCCGACTCATCTTCGTGGTAGGTCGTTGCCTCAAGAAAATACACGCCATTTTCATCCAGCTCTATTTCAAGAATACCTTCGGAATTACTCTTGACCTCTTTTGTTTCTCCTGATGGCAGAAAAAGAGTGGCGGTAACTCCTTCTTTCAGCGCTCCTTTAAAGTAGGTTCTAAATACCCTTTTTGAAGCATCAGTATTCGAAAGTTCTTCAGCTAAAACCAACTCCGGACTTTCAGAATTTACAGGCAATGCAAGAGCATTTTTCCCGACTAAGACCGGCGCGAATGCATTGAATTGATAAGCTGTTTTATCACCCGGGTCTTCGGCAGTATGTGAGATTTCCAGGCGATAGGCTCCGTTCTTTTCAGGAGTGAAATTTGCGCTGTAATGGTCTTCATGTGCTGTAGTAGGTAATTTTGTTCTGCTACCATTGGGTTGAACGAGCCATAGATCAAAATCGGCCACATTTGAGTACCAGTCGGCTACTTTTTCTACCGTACCTTCTGCAAATTCACTGTAGTAGATTTTAACTTCATGATTTTTTCCAGTTTCTCCTTGCGGCTTTGTGTCTATGTAGAGTGCATGTGCGTTTACAGCTCCTGCCGATAAAAACAGGAACATGAGCAATAAGAAAGAATTTTTGATATTTTTCATAATATTAATTTTAGGTGTTTTATGATTTATAATTGGGAAATTTTAGTCCTTCTATCCTTTTGTTCGGGTTCTTTTTCCACCACACAATGAAACCTGTAATGGGAAGGCTGGCCGAAATAATACAAACCAGAAAGGCAATAATCTTTGTCCAGATTCCTCCAATTGCCCCTACGTGAAGATCATAATTGAGTTTCATCAATTGTTCCCCACCGTTGGCTTCTGAAAAAGAGGGATCTTTCGTAAGTTCTTTTAAGGATTTTTGTTCATAAAAGGTGCTCCTGGCCTGCCACCTTGTTTGAAAACTGGGATTGATATTGACATTCCATGTGCCTTCATTTCCGCGGGGATATTGTATTGTTATTTGGTTTTCTGAAGGATCAATGCCCGTATTCATCACCTGCCGGAAAAGCACATCTTCATCTGCCATTTCAAAGCTGCCTACAGCGGTGGTATCAGATACGGTAATTTCAGTATTTTGTTCTTTACCTCCCGAAGCTGCATAATAAGCAGCATCTGAAAACCATTTCATCCCGTACACCATTCCGGTCAGACCCAGAATTAGAGCCACAAGAAGGGAATAAAATCCAAGTACATTATGAAGATCATAATTAAGTCTTTTAAACTTTGCGGTCCATTTTATTTTAAAGCTTGCGTCTTTCGTATTCTTGTTCCATCTCTTTGGCCACCATAGTACAAGGCCTGTGAGTAAAGCTATGACAAACATGAGTGTGCCATAAGCAACAATAGGTTTTCCTATGTTTCTTGGAAGCCAGAGTTGGTAATGGCCAATAATCATGAGGCGCCAAAAATCGCTATTTAATCTTCGGTTGTGAAGGCTTTCTCCGGTATAGGGATTTACGTAAACCTCCTGGTAATTTGAACTGTCGGCATAATATGGAACCATGGCACTGCGTCCCTCTCCGCGATAATAAACAGCGTAGACTGAAGGAAATCCGTACTCCTCTTTTACCTTTTCGCTGAGTATAGAGGGTGGAAGAAATTCGGCACCTTCAGTATATTCAACGGTTTGATAAGGTTCTATCAATAATTTTATTTCCTGTTCAAAAGTGAGGATAGCTGCGGTAAAGCTCACCAAAACCACCACAATTCCCGAAATAAGGCCCAGCCATAAGTGGAGCCAGGCTGAAACTTTATAGAAGTAGGATCTACCTTTCTTTTTTTTCTTCAGCTTTTTCTTCTTTAGTGGTGCTTGAGTAGCGGGGATCATGTTAATTTTAATTAAAGCTGATGTTCTTGAGGTTATTATTTATTAAGACTAAATCTAAATAAAAGCAAATGTAAATATTTTTTTCAATGCCAAAAGAGTGAAAAGTGGCTTTTTTTTAGAACATTTTTCCTCAAGCGTTAATTTTAGTTGGTTAATTCATTTTGTTCAATAAAGAATTTCTGCAGGAAAAGCAGTAGTAGCTACGGTATGGTTGATAATTTTTAACGATATTGGCTATTGGAGTAAGAAGTCATTCTCAAGAATTAAGCTTCAAATTCCGGATTTCTGTAAAACTCTGACTTCAATGAACACATCAAAATTATATTTCTGGTCTATTGTAGTGGCTTTAGCCGGATTTCTTTTTGGCTTTGATACGGTAGTAATTTCCGGAGCCGACAAACAGCTTCAGCTTTTATGGGGAACAAGTGATCTCTTTCACGGGCTCGTGGTGATGTCCATGGCGCTATGGGGAACTGTTCTGGGAGCAATTTTTGGTTCTATTCCCACCAATAAATTGGGACGCAAAAATACCCTTTTCTGGATAGGTGTTTTGTACGTTACTTCTGCCATAGGTTCTGCGTTAGCAAATGATCCAATTGTTTTCGCGATCTTCCGGTTTTTGGGTGGAATAGGAGTGGGAGTTTCTACCATTGCCGCACCTTCTTACGTTTCTGAAATTTCACCCGCCTCAAAAAGGGGACGCCTGGTAGCACTTTATCAATTTAACATTGTCTTCGGAATATTAATGGCTTACATCTCGAATTATTTCCTGCGAGACATTGGTGAAGCCGCTTGGCGGTGGATGATTGGTGTAGAGGCTTTTCCTGCATTGCTTTATACTTTGCTGGTACTAACAGTTCCAAAAAGCCCAAGATGGCTGGTAATTTACAGGAATAACTTTTCCAAAGCCAAAGAAGTATTAGCCCGGATCTATCCAGAAAGAGACTCCGAAAGAGAACTATCCATCATTGTTGCAAACCATGAAAAGGAGGATAGTAGTGAAAGTATTTTCCAATCAAAATATAAATATCCGCTGTTACTTGCCTTTTTTATCGCTTTTTTCAATCAATTTTCGGGGATAAATGCATTTCTGTATTATGCACCGCGTATTTTTGAAATGTCAGGTTTAGAAGAATCTTCGGCTTTTTTGAGCAGCATCGGGATTGGACTCATCAACCTTATCTTTACCCTCATTGGAGTAGCTTTGATCGATAAATCTGGAAGGAAGAAGCTCATGTATATTGGTTCTGTAGGATATATTTTTTCGCTGGGTCTAGTCACGCTGGCTTTTCAGCTTAACTGGCCGGGCTTCTATGTGCCTGTTTTCTTTTTTGTCTTTATCGCGGCTCATGCCGTAGGTCAGGGTGCAGTGATCTGGGTATTTATTTCTGAAATCTTCCCGAACCACTTGCGTGCAAACGGACAATCTTTTGGTTCTTCGGTTCACTGGATTCTCGCGGCTCTTATACCGTCATTTATTCCATATTTATTTGATTCTATTGGTGCTCCTGTAGTTTTCGGAATATTTACTTTGATGATGGTATTCCAGTTGCTATGGGTGAAATTTTACATGCCTGAAACAAAAGGGCAGGAGCTGGAGTTCTTATCTGAAAATATTTCCCGCAAAGGAGGAAATTCACCATAATCATAAGTTTTCGGCAAATAAGTATCGAAAAAGGCATTTTATAATCAGTTTCTAAACCGAATCTAATCAGAAGAATGGAAAAGCAGTTAAAAGCAGTTTGTTTTGGGGAAGTACTTTTTGATGTCTTCCCAGATAAAGAAAGAATTGGCGGTGCACCTTTAAATGTGGCGTCGCGGCTTAGCAGTCTTGGAATTCAGACTGAATTGATAAGCCAAGTGGGAAAAGATGAAAAAGGCCGGCAATTACTGGATTATTTAAAAGAAAACCGGGTGGGAACGGCCTGTGTATACATTCACGATCAATTTCCCACGGGAGTGGTAAATGTAAGCCTTTCCAAAAGTGGTGGTGCAACTTATGAAATTGCATTTCCTGCCGCCTGGGATAAAATTAAGCTTCAGCATGAGCAGGTTGAAATCGTTCAGAATGCTGATGCTTTTATTTTTGGAAGTCTCGCCTGCATAGACGAAGTGAGCCGGGAAACCTTATTTTCGCTCCTGGAAAATGCGTCCTATAAAGTACTTGATTTTAACCTTCGCCCTCCTCACTACACAAAAGAATTACTACTGAAATTGCTGCAGAAAGCCGATTTTATAAAACTGAATGACGACGAACTTTATGAAATTGCCCATATGATGAATTCTCCGTACCATTCCCTGGATCAGAATCTTCTTTATATCGCCAAAAATTCTGCGGCGAAAACCATATGTGTCACCAAAGGAAGCCATGGAGCAGTTCTTTATTCAAATAGAAAACTTTTCTATAATAGCGGGTTTAAAATAACTGTGGAGGACACAGTTGGTGCCGGGGATTCTTTCCTTGCAGCACTGCTTTCCAAAATACTAAAAGGTGAAAGGGAACAGGATTCGCTGGATTATGCATGCGCTGTGGGTGCATTGGTAGCCTCCAAAAAAGGGGCGAATCCGGCGCTTGATCCACAAATGCTTGACGAATTTCTTAAGGGTACTTCTTCTTAAAATTCGCCTTGAATTTCTTTTTCAGAATAGCTTCTGAAATCATCATTTTTGAAAAAATATTCCGAAGTACAGCTGTTTCATAAAAGCTTAAGGTTTAGTGAAATAACGTGATATTAACATGTTTTGCTTTTTGTAATTATTAATTTGAAGATACTAACTAAAAAAATGCAAATGATATGAAATTTCTTTCAAGTAAGCTATACGCAGGTGTGATGAGCTTTATGTTATTCTTTATAGCAGGAAACCTTGAGGCTCAAAATGAAGATCAATTAATGGATGACCAAAAAAGAGAAGTCATAAGAAGTGATTCCAAAGATGCCTTAGAAGTATTCAAAATGAATAACCCGAAATTGGAACAAATATTAGATAATGCCGAAGGATATGCTATTTTTCCAAATGTGGGTAAAGGAGCTTACATTCTTGGGGGAGCCGCCGGTAATGGTGTGCTTTATCAAAACGGGCAGGTAGCCGGTTATTCTGAACTCAGGCAGATAGACATAGGTTTCCAGATTGGTGGTAAAGCCTTTCGGGAACTTATTGTATTCCAAACGCAGGAAGCCTTGAATAGATTTAAATCTGGTAATTTCGAATTTGAAGGCGCCGCTTCTGCAGTGATTTGGGATGAAGGAGCAACAGAGGCCCTTCAGTTTCGTGACGGAATTGGAGTAGCTATTATTCCAAAAGCCGGTGCTATGATTGGTGTTTCTGTAGGAGGACAGGAATTTAATTATCGTCCTTTAGATTAATTAATTAGAAAGCTAATCCCCGGAAATTATTTCCGGGGATTTTAATCTTTAAAGATAAAAGAATGAAAAAATATGCTTTTACTTCGATAATTCTATTGCTTCTCGCAACTACGGTAAGTTCACAGAATTCAAAACAACAGGAAATTATTAATGATGCCGAAAGAGCGCTGCAAACACTGGTGCAAAAAGATGCCGGGGTACAGCAGCTTTTAGATCAGTCTACCGGTTATGTAATTTTCCCGAATGTAAGAAAAGGAGCCTATATAGTAGGAGGAGCCTCTGGAAATGGCGCTGTTTACGAAAACGGGAAACTCATTGGAATGGCCGATCTTAAACAACTGGATGTAGGTTTGCAACTTGGCGGACAGGCTTTTATACAGGCATTGTTCTTTAAAAGCCAGGAAACTCTTGACAGGTTCAAGGAAGGGAATTTTAAACTCTCGGGGAAAGTTTCGGCGGTGGCTTTAGATAAAGGAAAAGCAGAAAGCATCCAGTTTCGCGACGGAATAGGCGTCGTTACTATGCCCAAGGCCGGGGCTATGATAGAAGTTTCTGTTGGAGGACAAAAATTCGGATTTCAGGAACTGTAGCGTTCCAAAAATAGGATTTTAATGAGGCGTTTGAAAACGCCTCTTCTTGTTAGTTCTTACGTTTTAATTAAGAAGAATTATTCCATCGGTTTCAGCTCCTGGAGCATGGTGGGAATAAGTTCGCTTACCGTTGGGTGAATGTGCACGGCGTCCCTAATCACTTCATATTTTGCGCCGGCATACATGCTGTCTATAATGAGGTGAATAAATTCATCTGCCCGCACCCCCAGGAAGGAAGCTCCCAGGATCTTTTCATTTTTCTCTTCAATGTAGATCTTCAAATGACCGTTGGTTTCTCCCATTTCTTTGGCCCTGGCTACCTTATTCATTTCCAGAAATGCCATTTTTGCCTTAAGTCTTTTTTCTTTTATCTGAGTTTCATTAAGCCCCACCCGCGCCAGCGGCGGATCAATATATGCGGCATAACAGGGAATGCGGCCGGAAAGCTTCAGTTTTTTGTCTCCAAACAGCTGGGAATTCACAATTTGAAAATCATTGTAGGAAGTGTGAGTGAAAGCTCCTTCGCCGTTGCAATCACCCAAAGCATAAATATGAGAAACATTTGTTTGTAGAACATCATTTACCTTAATATAGCCTTTTTCGTCTATTTCTACACCGGTTTTCTCCAGGCCAAGATCTTTAGTATTTGGTTTTCGGCCGGTAGCAACCAGTAAGTGTGAACCTGTAAGAACTTGATCCTCATTTAGCTGAAGTTCTATCCCGTCGTCCACTTCTTTGGCCCCGGTACAATCTGTATTAAATAAGATAGAAATTTCCTCTTTTTGAAGGATCTCTGCAATTGCTTTAGAAATGTCAGGATCTTCCTGTTTCATCAATCGGTCACCACGTTCAATGATGCTGACTTTGCTGCCAAAACGCCTGAACATTTGTGCAAATTCTAACCCCACATAACCGCCGCCAACGATCATGAGGTGCTCCGGAATTTCTTCCAGTTCCAAAATGCTCTCATTTGTCAAAAATGGCACTTTTTGAAACACTTCAGGGATGAACGGACTTGCGCCTACATTGATATATATGCTTTTTCCGGAAATGACTTCCTCATTTACTTGTACTGTTTTGGAATCCTGAAACTTGGCTTTCCCTCGAAAAAGCTGAACGTTTTCTTCTTCAGAAAAGCTCTTTTCCCAGCTTTCCCTGGAGCTATTCACCAGTTCATCCTTTCTCTTCTTAATTTTTTTCAGGTCAACTTTTACCGAACCTTTGATATCCACGCCCAGTTCGCTGCTGTGCTGCAGTTCGTAAGCCCTTCTGGCGCTGGCGACATAGGCTTTTGTAGGAGTGCAACCGGTATTTACACAGGTGCCTCCCAAATGAGATTTTTCAATAATGGCTACTTTCTTACCATTTTTAGCAAGGCTCATAGCTAAAGGCGGCCCTGCCTGGCCGGTACCAATAATGATAGCATCATATTCCATGTATAGAAAATTTTTTTAGGCTCCCTGGCCCACATTCTGCATTAATCCGCCGTCCATGACGTAGGTGGAACCTGTAACATAATCTGAATCTGCCGAGGCAAGAAACACTGCCAGTAAACCTATTTCTTCGGGAGTTCCCGCACGTTTTAACGGGATATGAGAAGCTTTTTCCTTTCTCACTTCTTTGTCGTCCTGTGCTTCCTGGTTGAATGGCGTGAGGATCATTCCCGGCGCAATATTGTTGACGTTGATCTGGTATTCTGCAAGTTCCAGAGCAAGGGTGCGTGTTAACATTCTTATGGCGCCTTTGGTAGAACAGTAATCGCCTGTTCCCGGTGCCGCAATATCTTCATGCACAGAAGAAACGTTGATGATCTTTCCTTTTCCGCCTTTTTCCTTCCGAAGATTTATAAACCTTCTTACGCAGAAAAAATATCCGTAGAGATTGGTTTTTATGGCCTTGTCCCATTTTTCTGTAGGAAGATCTTCAATACGAATTCCCTGGCCGTTTATGGCAGCATTGTTCACGAGAATGTCCACCGTTCCGAATTCCTCCACCGCCCGGTCAAACATTTTTTCCACATTTTCTTCTTCTGAAACATCAAGTTGCACTATCAATCCTTTTTGTCCTGCCTGCTGTACCTGTTGTAGAGTTTCTTCGGCACCTTCTTTATCTGAATGATAAGTAATGACGATGTTAGCGCCTTCTTTTGCGAATGCAATGGCCGCAGCCTGTCCTATCCCGGAATCTGATCCCGTGATCAATGCCGTTTTGTTGTCTAATTTGCCCATTTTTCCTACTTAATTTTCTGATTCTATGAGCCTAAGAAGCTAGCAACTATTCATGAATTTCGCTGTTAATGAAAAGATAATAAAGTAGGCACAGTTTGTAGAACCCACTCAACTAAGCATCGCAAAATGGCATTTTGCGCTAGTATTTAAAATTAAGTGCGAATGTAAGTCGGGTGCCGTCTTCGCCATTATAAAGACCTACCTGGCCGGTAACTGCATACATGGCATTGATCCAAAAGGAACCGCCGTAATTGTGGTGCCAGCGATTTGAAGTATCTAATTCGCTCCAAACCCGGCCATAATCAAAACCTGCGCTCACGCCAAGAATGATTGGGATGAATTCGTTTTCCACCAGTGCAAATGCGCTACGCACATCGGTGCTGTGATAGAAAGCCTGCTTGCCGTTAAAGCGATGGTTACGGTAGCCGCGCAAATTTTCGTTACCGCCTATAGTGGCTGCGTGATAAAATTCATAGTCATCACCGAATATAGCCTCTCCGCCAATTTTTGAAGCTATTACTGCAAATCCGCTGGGGATTAGTGGGTAGTCAAATGAAAAAGAAGATTCCACATAGCCGAATTTATTGTGATGTTCGTCAATATTCCGCTTGTAACCGGTGGTGGCGTCAAATTCCATTCCCAGGCTGGGGTAGGAGGAATTGTTCTTATTAAGAAAGTTATAATTCACCTCGGCCCCGGCGTAAAGCTGGTTGTCAAAAATGTCATTTTCAGAAGAGAAAACCTGCTCAATAAAATCATCCTGATTGGAACTAACTTCTTTGGCTTCGATCATAGGTTTAAGATAAAAACTGCTTCCTGCTTTGTTGTGCCAAATAAGGGAAGGTGCGAGCCGCCACTGCTGAAGTTTTACCCGGTTGTAATCTTTTTCAACCGCATCACGGTCATAGGTCGTATTATTTCCGGTTCCAAAGTAATTCAGAAAATAATTGGGACTGGTGTAACGTCCTTCAATACCAAAGTTCCAGTTGTAGAAAACATGCGCAAATTCCGCCGAATAATCAAGCTCGTATCCATTGGTAGAGAAATAATAATTGGCTCCCGCACGATGCTGCGTGGTAAAGGGATTCCTCTTGATGCCATAAGTGGTGAAGACGTTTCTTAACCCCATGGAAAAACCTGCATCGGGAACAAAATCTACGTAGGGCAAAATTTTATTTTCCTGGTATTTTCTCTTTTCATAATCAAAACGGTTGATGTCATAGGAATCTACCAGAAGTTTGTTACTTCGGGAATTGGTGATCGTACTTTTGGTGCTTTTGTAATCGTAGAGCTTAATTTTCTTCGGATTACTGAAGTCATACAAATCCTCTCCCGGACCACCAAGTACTTTAATCTTTACCAGGTCTTCTCCTTCCCCGGAAGTGATAAATTTGTCTTCTCCTGAAAGTCCATAAAGCCAGATCTCATCAGTCTCATCTTCATCATATTGCCGGCTGAAGATTTCTTCTCCTTCGGTCGTAATTCGCAAGCTCGTTTTACCGGCAGCGCTTCGTGTGATCTCAAAAACATCATCTTCATCGGTTCCAATGACTACGTCGAATTCGTTGAGGTATTCATAATATGCCTCTGCGGTTTCCAAAAGGTGATCCCGGCGGTATTTTAAAGTCGATTTAATGTTTTCAATATTTTGACCTTTAATTTCATCAGGCAGTTCAGCAAAAGAAGATTCAATTACTTCATCAGTAAGATTTCGTTGTAAATATTCAACCTGCCCTTTCCAGTCTTCCCAGGTTGCGGTTCGAATAAAACTCTGGTCTAAAGGATACCCGCTCCAGTTAAACCTTTTCAGGTTTTTAATGTTCTTCTTGTACGACTGCATTTTTCGCAGGTTGGGCATGGATAATTTTACCAGTGCGATAAGTGCACCGTCATATTTTGAAAAAGCCTGGTCACGGTCACGTGCAATGGGATAATATACTTCGTTCCCATTTTCCTGTTCGAACATAGACCAGCGCCACTGGTCCTGGTGACGGTCCCAATCGCCTACCATCATATCAAAAAGTCTCGCTTTTATATATGCCTTTTCGTCAACGCGTGCATCCTTGTCTTCTCTTATTTCAAGCAGCATGTCTTTTGTGCTAATAATATCATCTGGTTTTCCGAAGGACGCAACATTTTTATTTTCATCACCTACGTGCGGTTCGAGCATGTACAGTTCATCACCATAATCGAGGTTGTGTATCCCCAAGCTTTCCTGTTTTTGGATATAGTAGATCTGTGGTTTTACATGATAAAGATCAATTTCGTCTGACAGGGGTGAAATGGCAAAAGGAGCATAAGGATGTGCCGTGGTATAAAAATCTGCAAGAGATCGTTCTATGGTAGTGTTCTCCAGGAAATCACCAATATAATTCTCTTTTGCCACGTTCGCCTGCAGAAACCTTATGGGGCTCTTTCTTAATGCCCTGATGGTATACTCATGATCGTTTTCCCCAATAAACCGAAGGGAACGAGATTGCTGGCCTCCGCCTTCTTTAAGGGGGCGAAGGTTCCCTGCAATTGTATCAATATTAAGAACAGGAGCTTCAATTTGAGTGCTGTAAAGATCGCGGTAGTTATTACCCCAAATCCATTTATGCAGGCCACTTTTATTTGTTTCTTCAGGGGTGTAGATCGAAGATAATTTGGTGGGGCCTATCTTTTCAGGCTCAAAGGAAATGTCTTCCAGTCGTGGTCTTTGGCGTTCAATACTTTTACTGAAGAGCAGGCTGGTTCCATTTGGATTCACTTCAAAAAATGACACTTTTGATTTTCCGTCTTTGAAAACTTCCAGCTTTGCAAATCCTGCTTTGTCCGATGCGAATTCAGCATCTCCACTGGCTCTCGCGCCAAGAGTTTCCGCAGCTGCGCCACTAATGATCTGTGCGTTGCGGTCATTGTTTAAGAACTGAAGATTGGGGTGATTTCCCGAAACAAAAATTACGTCGTCATATAGGCTAGCGAGCGTTTCAAGGCGTTTCCGCAGACTTTTTAATTGAGTATGCTGAAAGGATTGCGGGGTAAATCCGCCAATTTTATCTACAAATCCTGTGCTGCTGTTGCTTAGAACAGGATGGTGAATGGCGACGATTTTGGTTTTTCCGAAGTTGTCTTTGAGATCGTCTTTGAATTGAATAAAAAGTTCTTCGCGGTCCCTTATTTCGCACTCTACATTCATTTGTGGGTGATCGTCCCAGTTTTCCAGGAACCATTGAGAATCTACCGTGATCAAAACGATTTCATCATTGATCTCTTCACTTTCGAGCGGGCAACCGTCATTTGGCCAAAAATAGGAATTGCTGTTGTCCTGTAGAAAAGATTCCAGGTCATCAATACTTTGGGGCGCTGCTTTATTCCATTCAAAAACTCCGGGAGTAAAAATTGTCTTTCCGTTGAAGTTTTTGATTTGTTCCAGGAGGTTTTTTCGAAGATATTCCTTTGCAGCTTCTCGTGCTTCCTCACCTGCAGGAAAACCATCTTTAGTGGTGCTGTTGCCGACTAATATAAGGCTTGCAGCAGTATCGTTTTGGGAGGCTTCACTTATGGCTTTTAAAACTGCTTCGGAATTGTTCTTTTTAGAAACTCCGGTATTTGCGGAAATGTAGAACGTATGCGAAACTTGCTCCTGGGAAAATGCGGGGCAGCAGAGAAGGAAAACTACTATTAAAAAACAGGTTTTTAGCGGTTGCATAAATTTGAAACGGTCCAAGTTAGGGGTAAATGTGATTCTTTTTATATGAATGAAATTTGATTAAGTCTCAAGTTCAAAAAAAATGAAGAGCTGGAGAGAATTTTTAACTGATTATAACATTTTACAGATGTTTTTGTGCTATTTTTAGTTAATAACCAGGCACGATTTTCTTATTTTAAAAGGTTAAAGAAGAGAGAAGCAATAGGTGATTTCTTGGATAAAAACCGATCTCAGAATGCTCTTTTTGAATATTCAGGTAAGGAGATTTTAATTGAGATTTCGTCTTTCAATGAAGAATTTTTTTAAAAGAGCCGAAGCTTCTTCAGCCATGATTCCAGAAGCTACCGCAGTTTTTGGATGCAGTTTCCCGCCCATTTTTCTAAAGCCGCGTTCATGATCTGTGGCGGCGAAAACGACCTTTGAAAGTTGGCTCCAGTACAAGGCTCCCGCGCACATTTGGCAGGGCTCCAGCGTGATATACATCGTGCAGCCTTTTAAGTATTTTCCGCCGAGAAAATTTGCGGCGGATGTGATGGCCTGCATCTCGGCGTGGGCCGTGACGTCGTTCAAAAGTTCGGTGAGGTTATGGCTTCGGGCAATGATCTGCTGGTCAATGACCACTACCACACCTACAGGAATTTCACCTTTTTCGTAAGCACGTTCCGCCTCCTCAAGGGCTTTTCGCATAAAATAACTGTCGTCAAAAATCATTTGCATATTCAAAAATACGATTTCAAAATGTACCTTTGCTTCTTGTGGTAAAAAGTATCTTAAATAGCATCAATTCACCTGCAGATCTGCGTCAACTTCCCCCGGAAAAATTAACGGAAGTTGCTGCTGCGCTGCGCGAATTCATCATTGATATTGTTGCTACCAAAGAAGGACATTTGGGAGCCAGTCTTGGGGTAGTTGAACTCACTATTGCTTTACATTACGTTTTTGATACTCCTGAAGATGATCTTGTTTGGGATGTGGGGCACCAGGCCTACGGCCACAAGATCCTTACCGGCCGGCGTGACGTTTTTCATACCAACCGGCAACTCAACGGCATTAGCGGGTTTCCCAAAAGAAGCGAAAGTAGATATGATACCTTTGGAGTTGGGCATAGCTCTACGGCGATTTCGGCTGCTTTGGGAATGGCCATTGCTTCAAAACTTTCAGGAGAAATGGAACGACAGCATATCGCTGTGGTGGGAGATGCCTCCATCGCCAGCGGGATGGCTTTTGAAGGCCTCAATCACGCCGGTGTAACAGATGTGAATCTATTGGTTGTTTTAAACGATAATGCCATTGGAATTGATCCCAGTGTGGGAGCACTAAAGCAATATTTTGCAAAGGCTAAAGTAGGTCATAAGCCCCGGCAGATGAATATGATCGAGGCGTTGAATTTTCAATATCACGGTCCGGTGGACGGGCACAACCTGCCTGCCGTAGTGGAAGCGCTGGAACGATTGAAAAAACTAAAGGGTCCTAAATTCCTTCATGTAATCACTACCAAAGGGAAAGGACTAAAGAAAGCCGAAGAAGACCAGGTGAAATACCACGCACCAGGAAAATTTGATCGCAGCACGGGAGAGATCTTAGCAAAAGATTCTAATGGATTGCCGCCCAAATACCAGGATGTTTTTGGACTCACCTTACTGGAGCTAGCGCGAAAAAATGATAAAATAGCAGGAATTACCCCGGCAATGCCTACAGGAAGTTCGTTGCGATATATGATGGAAGAATTTCCCGAAAGGGCCTTCGATGTTGGGATTGCAGAGCAGCATGCTGTTACTCTTGCTGCAGGAATGGCGACGAGAGGTTCTATTGTATTCTGTAACATTTATTCAACTTTCCTGCAAAGAGCGTACGACCAGGTAATACATGATGTTGCACTGCAGAATTTACCGCTCATCTTTTGCCTTGACAGGGCCGGACTCGTAGGAGAAGATGGGGCTACACACCATGGGGTTTTTGACCTGGCTTATTTGAGATGCGTTCCAAACATGCTTATTTTTGCACCAATAGACGAAATTGAACTGCGGAATATCCTTTACACAGCACAACTAGAATTAGAAAATCCGCTGGCGATAAGATATCCAAGAGGAAGAGGTGTTACGGTAGACTGGCAGCAGCCGTTCGAAAAAGTGGCAATCAGGAAAGGCAAATGTCTAAGAAAGGGATCAGAAATTGCCATTTTAAGCACCGGTCATATAGGAAATAACGTAAAGGCGGCCTTGAAAATTTTTCCGGAAAGGGAAAAGGTTTCACACTATCATTTCGGTTTTGTCAAACCTTTGGATGAAGAACTTCTGAATGATATCTTTCAGAAATACGAAAGCATCGTGACTATAGAAGATGGCGTGGTTACAGGAGGATTTGGATCTGCCGTCCTGGAATTTTCAGCAAAGCACGGAAAGCAGATTCCGGTAAAGTTAATGGGAATCCCCGATGAGTTCATTGAACACGGAAATATAAAAGAATTACAAGAAATTGCTGAAATTGGCGTTGAAGACATAGTGAAGACCTTGAAATTTCAGTTAAACCAAATATCAAGAAGAGACTAAAAACCAATTTTCAAAGACCCTGCATGCTTGTTCGTTACCTTCCTTTTGTCTTATTTTTTCTTTCTGTAAAGCTTTTTGGAGCCACTGCCACCGATACTATTTCTGTAGATACCACAATGGTGGTAAAGGAAAAGGTCCAGTACTGGGCGAAGGTGAATAAAGTGGGGCTAGATTTGAGTGAAGTTGCCTTTGTAAACTGGAGTGCCGGTGGGAATAATTCATTTTCGGCCTTATTACATGCAGCCTTAGGAAGAAAATATCAAAAGAAACTACTTAACTGGAACACCACCCTGGGAATAAAATACGGTGTAAATGCCCAGGAGGGACGGGAACTGAGAAAAACGGAAGACCAGCTGGAGATCAATTCTAATTTTGGATACAGGCGAGATTCGGTTTCAAATTGGTACTACTCGGCAAAATTTAACTTTAGCACTCAATTTACTTACGGTTATCGTTATCCCAACACGAGCAATCCAATTTCTAAATTTATGGCGCCAGGCTACGCTTTCCTTGGGGTTGGGACAGAATTCTCTCATCCTACAGAGAATTTTACAGCATATATTTCACCGGTGACCGAAAAATCTACTTTTGTACTGGACCAAAGACTGGCAAATGAAGGAATGTTTGGAGTTCAAAAAGCCGTGCGGGATGAAGAAGGAAACATTATTGAGGAAGGGGAAAAAATACGGACAGAATTCGGGTTTTTGCTAAGCAGCAGTTTTGCCAAGGAAGTTTTCGAGAACGTAGGAGTTGAGAACCAAATAAGACTATATTCAGATTATTTAAATAAATTCGGAAATATTGATGTAGACTGGGAGCTAAACGTGAACTTAAAGGTCAATGATCACGTACGAGCCAATGTTGGATCCCATCTTAGATATGATGATGATGTAAAATTCAAGGAGGACGTTAATGGCGATGGAGAACTTGAAACCGGCGGTCCCAGGGTTCAGTTTAAACAATTACTGGGAATTGGGCTGATCTATAACTTTTAGCAGAAATGCCCTTTTTGGAGCTTTAGATTCTTATCTTTTTATTTCCTACTGCACTATTATTTTCTGGGTTACCGATTTATTTGAATTATCCAGCCTCACAAGGTAAATTCCGGGTCTTAAAAAGCCAAGATCGAGTTGAGTGGGTATAGTTTCAGTAAGATCGTAATTAAAGGTAGCCATACGTTGCCCAATAGTGCTATAAACATCTATACGTGTTTCATTCCAGTTTTGTCCTGAAACAATGCTGAAATCTCCCTTAGAAACTGTTGGAATTATAAGGATTTCATCTTCTTTAAGTGGAACCTCCTCAGGAATTTCCGGTGCTTCTCCCCCCGTAAACTTCCCCGAAAACAATCCCCTTCCGTAAGAGGCTGCAAATATGGTATTATCACCGGTTCTAAGGTCCAGATCGGTTACTTTTACGTCGCTCATTCCGTTATATGCCTGCTCCCAGTTTGGGCTGCTGTCGGTGAAATTGTTGGTTACCCAAATTCCCAGTTCTGTTCCCACAATAACTTCTTCAGGATTAAGGGGGTTATTCAGAATGGTGAGCACAGGAAGATCGGGCAGGTTTCCTTCTTTGTTGACCCAGGTTGGATTTTCGGCCATAGCATTTTCGGTATACCAGATATTTTCCACACCGTAGTTATAAAAGGTCACGAAAACCTCATTTTCGGAAATCCCGTACCGGATATCAGAAATACTTCCTATAAAACCATTTCCGGTAATGTCGGTCCACACAGCAGCGTCAGGATTTTCATGCGCGTTTTCTATACGTAGCAAACGGCCAGTAACAAGTCCGGCGAGTAGCTTAGATTCTGAAGTAGTATATGGCGATACTTCCAATGCAGAGATGGCGGCATCCAATAAGTCATTTTTCAGGGATTCCCTGGGAGCTACGATGTCTTCATCGCGGCTGGAAGGTGGTAAATTCGCTATGTTGTCATAGCGATACAGAATGCCTTCAGGTCCATTTGAGTAGAGTTTGTCGAGATTGGAATCCAATGCCTGCGGATTAATGAAGAAGCCGTCATTATCCTCATTATCTGCAATGAATTTCCAGGCTTCTTCTTCATAATCGTAAGCAACAATAAGATTGTTGTAGACGAGATTGGCAATGAAATATTCAGTGTCCACCTGGTCGAAGAAAGCATGAGCGCCGTCACCACCCAAAACTCCAATAGAAATGGGATCTCCATTTTCAATTAATAAAGTACCATTGTCCTGCGTACCACCAAGAAAATAATCGCCGGTTGCAAAGGTGGTGGGAGCGGCTGCGACAGAATAAAATTGGGTGGTGATATAATCTCTTTCGGGAGTTATAAAAACTTCTGAAGTGGAAGCTAATGAAAGATTACTAGCATATGAAACACCACCGTCATGGCCAAATATTGCCTGGTTTGTATTCCCGGGCCTGAATTGCATAACGTGATGATCTGCATGTACAAGGGAAACCGGTAAATCCTGCAGATTGTTATTATTTGCCCATTTGGAGATTTGTTCCCAGTCATTTCCACCGTTTACAGATCTAAAAAGGTCGATGCCGCCCAAGTATACAATGTCATCATCTTCCGGATCTGATTGGATCATGAGGTTATAAAAAGCCTGGTTTCTGGCAAAATCATCCGGTGGAATACTATTATCTGCATCGTTGGGTTCATTCAGTTTTTCAATGGAGCTGAAGGCATTCCTGGTGATGAATAATTCTGCCTCATTATTGTCGGCTTCTGCCAGAATGTAAAATTTTTCGGGATTCGTGGCCGAGGCTTCGATCTCCGTCCGCATTACATCAGGAATATTATTGATCTGGGAAAATTGGGTGTTCTCTCCTTTTTCTCTTTTGAAGATCTTTCCGCCGCCATCTTCTTCACCGGCACCGGGAGAATTGGTAGTTGCCACCCACAGGTTGCCATTCGCATCTACCTCAAAATCATTAAAAGAATCTCCGTCAATAATCCTGTTCCACGAAATCCCGTCATCGGTGCTTTGGTACAGCCCTTTATCGAAAAAGCCCATAAAGTTGGTAGGATTGGCCGCGTTTGAATAAATATGTGTCGTGACGCCTATAAATAATTCTGTAGAGGTGCCATTATCCCAAGCGACAATGTCATTGATAAAGTGGATTCCACCAACAACTATCTGGCTGTTTCCAACCTGGTTCGTAGCGTAATCCTCCACATCCAGTACTTTATTCCACGTATTTCCCCCATCTGTGGTTTTGTAAACTCCTGTTCCCATGACGTCTCCGGCCGTGTATTGTTCACCGGTTCCCACGTACCAGGTGTTGGAATCTCGTGGGTCTACGGTGATACAGGAAATATTGAGGTTCGCAGAAAGTCCATCGACTCTTCGCCATGGAGAAGTTGCAGAAGTGATGTTCTCATTTACCCAAAGTCCGCCGCTAATGGCACCTGCAAATACCCTTTGTCCAGCTTCGTCATTAGGATCAAAAAGCAGGACGCGCGTTCTTCCGCCCACATTGGTAGGGCCTCTTTCTACCCAAGGATTGTCGCCATCTTCACCCGGCGCTTTAAACGCACGTTTTGCTAGAAGTTCCTTCTGAAGTTCCTGAATTTTATAAGGCTCTGGATATCCCAGGGCAGGATTCATGGTTAAATAAGCAAGCTGCTCGTAATTTTCATTTGGCGGAAGACCTTTTTTGATCTTTTCTTTTCTGGAAAGTGCGGTATTTCTTTTTGACGGTTTTTTATCCTGAAGAAAATCTCGATGCTTATGACGCAGTTCAGCTACTTTTGTTGAAACACCCTTTTCATTTCCAAATTGAAAGATGAAAAAAATAAGAGTTGCAAGGAACAGGAGAACAGGAAAGAAAATTCTTTTTTTCATCGAAAATTTTAAAGGAAATGAATAGTAATCCCTGCAAAATAGGCTTTTTTAAGCACTTTCTTAAATTCTGAGGCCCTTGAACTTTTTAAAGGAACTTACAATGTTACTGTCTGTGAGAGAGGAAACGTAAGAGCATATATTAATAAGTTTTCCATAGGTGGAAAGATTTTCGAACTCTGTGACATTCGGAATTAATTTTAAAACCAGTTTGTCAAAAGTAGATTCTCCTTCATCTTCCTGAGGTAGCAATGCTTTTGAATAAGTATCCAGCAGGTGTGACAGCATTTGATACCCGGCAATTTCCTTACTTATAACTTCTTCACTTTCATAGATATTTTCAACGCTAATCTTAATGATATCGGTAATTTGAGCTTCATACCTGCTTTTGTCAAAAAGCGCTTCATGGAAATCTCCTGCAAGAATAGCATCTTCATTTTTCAGGAAAATTTCAACAGCTTCGGTAATGAGGGTGTTAATAGCAAGTGCCCGTAAGTAGCTCAACCTGTCGGCGCGGGTTTTCAGGCTGTGGTATTTAGCGGTATTGATGGTATCTTTAACGAGTTTGATCAGGTATTCCAGGGCATATTCTTCATCAATGAGGCCGAGATTAATTCCGTCTTCAAAATCTATAATGGTATAGCAAATATCATCTGCAGCTTCCACGAGGAACGCCAGCGGATGTCGTGAAAAGCTCTTGTTCTTTCCTGTTGCCGTGGAAATGAGTCCCAGTTCATCTGCTACCTCTTCAAAAAAGGCTTTTTCGCTCTGGAATATTCCGAATTTTTTATCTGCAATGCGATTGCTGGGTTTATGCGGGAGCGACTCCTTCGGGTATTTCATAAATGCGCCAAGAGTGGCGTAAGAAAGCCTTATTCCGCCGGGAATTCCCGGTCTGTCCTGCGTAAGGATCTTAAAACCATTAGCGTTTCCTTCAAATTTTATAAGATCCTGATATTCCTCTGCAGACAATTGTTCTTTAAAACGTTTCCCCTTGCCATTGCTGAAGTAAGCTCCAATCGCTTTTTCTCCGGAATGCCCAAACGGCGGATTCCCAATGTCGTGAGCCAAAGCGGCCGCTGCCACAATTGCTCCAAAATCGTTCATTTGGTAGCCATGAATGGTTTTAAGATGCGGATGCTTTTCCAGGATCTTTTGTCCTGCCAGTCTTCCAAGCGATCTTCCTACGACTGAAACTTCCAGGCTGTGGGTAAGTCTCGTGTGAACAAAATCTGTTTTTGAAAGTGGAATGACCTGGGTCTTATCCTGCAGACTTCTAAAAGCCGAAGAGAAAATGATCCTGTCATAATCTACTTCAAAACCTAATCTCGTTTCATTTTGCTCTTTTCGAAGTCTTTTGTTTGTGTCTCCCGCCCTTCTAAGAGAGAGGAGTTGTTCCCAGTTCATCATGGCAGTCGTCTAAAAATAAATTGTGCTGAAAATGCCCTTTTTGGAGTTTCAGTTGAGGTTCAAAAATAGCAAAAAAGGGAAGTTAGCCACGGCTTACTTCCCTTTTCTTTTGGTTCTCCTATAAACTGTTCGATATTTACTATTGAGATCTAACTTTAGGTTTAACTTCCGCACATCAAACAGTCATCGCCTTCAGATTCTTTAGATTGGGCGATCAATGCGCGCAATTCATCCGGAGAGAGACTTCCTTCCTCAGAAACAGTTACCGGTTTTTCTTCTGAAGCCTTCATGGTTTCTGCGGCTCTTTGAGGTGCAGCGCTTTGCTCCTGCGGAACGTCCTGTTTTTTTGTCTCTTTTGAAAGTGTGAATTTTATGGCATCTACAGCCGACTTTGTTCTTAAATAATACATTCCTGTTTTGAGTCCGCTTTTCCAGGCGTAGAAGTGCATGGAGGTTAATTTTCCGAAGTTGGCATTTTCCATGAACAGGTTGAGCGACTGCGACTGGTCGATGAAATAGCCGCGGTGGCGGGACATATCAATGATATCTTTCATGCTCAACTCCCAAACGGTTTTGTATAATTCTTTAAGATCATCGGGAATTACGTCAATATTCTGAACCGAACCGTTAGAACGCATAATGGCATTCTTCACATCATCGTTCCAAAGATTTCGCGCTACCAGGTCTTCCAGTAAATGCTTGTTCACGACAATAAATTCTCCGGAAAGTACCCTTCGGGTGTAGATGTTTGAAGTGTAAGGTTCAAAAGCTTCGTTATTCCCCAGAATTTGCGAAGTGGAGGCGGTTGGCATTGGTGCTACTAAAAGTGAGTTTCTAACGCCATTTTTGAGTACCTCTTTCCGAAGTTTTTCCCAATTCCATCTTCCGCTAAGATCGTCGTCATTCAATCCCCATAGGTTGTATTGAAATTTTCCCTGGCTTATTGGAGAGCCTTCATAAGTGGAATAAGGTCCTTCTTCTTTTGCCATTTCCATAGAGGCGGTAACCGCCGCAAAATATAATGTTTCAAAGATTTCCTGATTCAGCTTCTTGGCTTCATCGCTGGTAAACGGAAGCCGCAGTTTTATAAAAGTATCTGCAAGCCCCTGTACGCCCAGTCCCACAGGGCGGTGCCTGAAGTTTGAATTTTCGGCCTCCTTGACCGGGTAATAATTCCTGTCGATCACCTTGTTGAGGTTCTTGGTCACTCGTTTTGTGATCTTGAAAAGCTCTTTATGGTCAAATTCATTTCCTTTGATGAACATTGGCAGGGCAATAGAAGCAAGGTTGCAAACAGCCACCTCATCTTCGCTGGTGTATTCCAGAATTTCGGTACAAAGGTTTGAAGAACGAATTGTTCCCAAATTCTGCTGATTCGATTTGCGGTTAGCCGAATCTTTGTACAGCATATAAGGCGTTCCGGTTTCAATTTGAGATTCCAGGATCTTTTCCCAAAGCTCCCGCGCCTTGATCGTCTTACGGCCTTTTTTCTCAGCTTCGTATTGCAGATATAATTTTTCAAATTCTTCGCCGTGACGATTGTAAAGATCTGGGCATTCATTTGGACACATAAGCGTCCAGTGAGCATCTTCTTCGACTCTTTTCATAAAAAGATCTGGCACCCACATTGCGTAGAAGAGGTCACGGGCGCGCATTTCTTCTTTTCCATGGTTCTTCTTAAGATCAAGGAAATCAAAGATATCTGCGTGCCATGGCTCTACGTACATGGCAAAAGAACCTTTTCTTTTTCCGCCGCCCTGGTCTACATACCTGGCGGTGTCGTTGAAGACGCGGAGCATGGGAACAATTCCATTGGAGGTGCCGTTCGTGCCCGAAATATAAGAACCGGTGGCTCTAACGTTGTGAATAGAAAGGCCAATTCCCCCTGCCGATTGTGAAATTTTTGCGGTTTGTTTCAGGGTGTCGTAAATGCCGTCAATACTGTCGTCTTTCATAGTTAACAAGAAGCAGGACGACATTTGTGGTTTTGGTGTTCCCGAATTGAACAGCGTAGGAGTGGCGTGCGTGAAATATTTTTTTGACATAAGCTCATAGGTTTCTATGGCTGCGTCAAGATTATTAAGATGAATTCCTATGGAAACCCGCATCAACATGTGTTGCGGCCTTTCGGCAATTCTTCCATTCAGCTTGAGGAGATAAGAACGCTCCAGGGTTTTAAATCCGAAGTAATCGTACTGGAAATCGCGATTGTATATAATAAGCGAATCCAGTTTCTCTTTATTATTCTGAACAACTTCATACACATCATCGGCCAGAAGAGGTGCTTTCTTTCCTGTGCGCGGATTCACATATTCATATAAATCTGTCATCACTTCAGAAAAAGTCTTTTTCGTGTTCTTGTGAAGATTTGAAACCGAGATTCTCGCGGCGAGCTTGGCATAATCGGGATGTGCCGTGGTCATGGTTGCGGCGATTTCTGCGGCAAGATTATCGAGTTCGCTGGTGGTAACCCCATCATATAAACCTTCAATTACCCGCATCGCGACCTTTACCGGATCGACGAGATCGTTCAATCCATAACAAAGTTTTCTTACTCTGGCCGTGATCTTGTCAAACATAATCGGCTCTTTGCGGCCATCTCGTTTCTCTACATACATAATTATTGGTTTTAATTCAGGTACTTGAAATTTTACAATAAGGGAAATAGAATCCCTGGGGTTCAAAAAAAACCGTTTTAAAACTATTTTTAATATAAGTACGAATAACACCGCGTTGGGGGCTCCGCGATGCTACTCGTTATTTTTGGAATATTCTAGAAATCGGCGTCGAAACTAATTTTGTCAGACTCCTTGTCTTTGTTCATAACGCCGGCTTTTTGATATTCACCCACACGTTTCTCAAAGAAGTTGGTTTTTCCCTGGAGGTTGATCATATCCATAAAATCAAACGGATTTGCAGTGCCGTATTCTTTTTCGCATTCCAGCTCCACAAGCAATCTGTCGGTTACAAATTCCAGGTATTGCGTCATCAATTTGGCATTCATCCCTATAAGGCTCACAGGAAGTGATTCGGTGATGAATTCCCTCTCGATATTTAACGCATCTACGATGATCTCACGAATGCGTTCTTTCGATACTTTGTTCACAAGGTGATTGTTGTGCAGGTGAACGGCAAAATCGCAATGTACACCTTCATCTCTTGAGATCAACTCATTGGAGAAAGTAAGACCGGGCATCAAACCACGTTTTTTAAGCCAGAAAATGGAACAAAATGCTCCGGAAAAGAAGATCCCTTCTACTGCGGCAAACGCAATTAATCTTTCAGCAAAAGAATCAGATTCTATCCATTTTAGAGCCCACTCTGCCTTTTTCTTTATCGCGGGGAATACTTCCAGCGCTCTAAAAAGCTGATCTTTTTCCTTTTCATCCTTCACATAAGTATCTATGAGTAGGGAATAGGTTTCTGAATGAATATTTTCCATCATGATCTGGAAACCATAGAAGAATTTCGCCTCGGCATACTGTACTTCATTCACAAAATTCTCGGCCAGATTTTCATTTACGATCCCGTCTGATGCTGCAAAGAATGCAAGAATATGCTTTATGAAATAGCGCTCATCTGAATTTAATTTGTCATTCCAGTCAGAAAGATCCTGGTGGAGGTCAATTTCTTCAGCAGTCCAGAAACTGGCTTCCATTTTCTTGTACCAATCCCAGATGTCGTGATGTTTAATAGGAAAAATTACGAATCGGTCTTTGTTTTCTTGTAAAATGGGTTCCAGCTGAGCCATATCCTTTTAATTGATTGGGTTAATTTTATTGAAGTCGGTCTAACAAAGATTGCAAATTGTAGGACAGGATATAAGCAGGATGGCTAAAGCTTTTCAACAAAGTTTTCAACACCAAAAAATAACGTTGTTATTGATATTTTGTTAAGGTGTTTATTTAATCATTTGATATACAGTTAATTAAAAGGTGTTAACAAATTTAAGAACAGCCCTGAATTTCCTCTTAGATAGTGCTCAAAGCCTTGTTTTTCCTACAATTTTTCCGAAGGACGAAAGGTTGAAAAAACCAGATGAAAATTGTCAATTTTGGATATCTAGAGGGAAAGAGTTTGTCCATTTTTTGCGGCAGATTCATAGATTTTTTCTACAATTTCTATGTCTCGAAGTCCTTCTTCTCCCGGGACTAAAACCGGTCTATTCTGAAGGATTGCAAGCGCATCGTCATCCATTTGTACTGCCTGTTGGTTTTTCCCGAAAGGCTCGAGTACTGTCCCGTCACTCGCTTTTCCTTTCACCCCGGAATATGCCTGAAAAGGTCGCAGATAATAGCTGCCGTTTTCGCAATTGATCTCGAGATTGTTCAAATTTTCTCCAAAGCTGGTACGGCAGTTCGCAGTAATCCCGTTTGGAAATTGAAGTGTAAAAATGGTGGTTTCATCTACTTCATCAAATAGCTGTGGCCTGTTAGTGGTGTGAGTTGCACTTACAGAGACCGGTTCCATCCCGGTGGAATAGCGGGCAGCATTGAGACAGTAAACGCCCATGTCGTACATGGCGCCACCGCCCATTTCTTCTTCCAGCCTCCAGCCCAGGTCATTTCCGTAGAATCCCGCGGCAGAATCCACTTTTTGGATATCTCCAAAAGGTTTTGTTTCGGCCCATTTCATAATGGTTTGAGTATTTTTCTCGTGCTGCATGCGGTAACCAATGGAAAGTTTGATCCCGTTTTTATTGCAGGCCTCTATAATTCGGCGGCATTCTTTAGCAGTAGGCGCCATAGGTTTTTCACACCACACGTGCTTACCGGCATTTGCTGCAATTATAGAATATTTAGGATGCATGGAATTTGGCAGGACGATGTAAATTATATCAATGTCATCGTTATTCGCCACCTGGTGCATATTTTCATAATTATACACATTGCTGTCTTTAATACCATATTTTTTCTGCCACTGCGGAATTTTCTCAGGACTCCCGGTTACAATGCCGCGGAGTTCGCAATGCTGGGTTTGCTGAAGTGCAGGCGCCAGCAAGTTTGTGCTGTAATATCCAAGCCCAACCAAAGCCACACCCAGTTTTTTCTGCGGCTTCGGAATTAGAAATCTGGGAAACGGAAGACTAAATGCAGTTAATACTAAACCAGATTTTTTGATGAAATTTCTTCGGTTTTCCATAGCATCTTTTTTATAAGAAGCTTAAAATTAATCATTTAAAAACATTGAAACAGAGGAAATAACTTTCTCTCGAAAAATTAGCTTTTAATTATAGCTTTCCATCCTCATCATGCGGTTATTCATTGAGGTGGGGATATAAATTAATTCCGAAGCATTAAAGGCTCCCCGAAGCACCGTGTCAAAAAGACCTTTTTCAGCAATAATTCTAAATGTTCCTAAACCATTCCTCAAAGTAATCTCCCACCAATGGTATCGGTTCTTTCTTATTGTTAAGGGCATTTACGAGTCCCATGATCCACAAGACCAGTAGAAAAATGGAACCTAAAAAACTAATTAGCCAACCCAGGAATGGGATCATTCCAATGATGCCCAGTCCAAAGCCAAATAATGTAAGCCCCAGGGACTGTTTTATATGGTAAGTGCTAAATTCATTCTTCTTGTCGTTATTCATGATAAAGGCGATAATTAAACCTATGACGGTGAGATAAGCGATCACTGCTATTGTTTTCGCATCAAAGCTACCGCTACCTGCTTGATTGGAACTGTGCGTATCCTTTTCCATTTTTGTGAAACTATTGGAGTTGTAAAATCAGGTTGGGAATTATCCGCCTATGGCTGTGTAATTTGCCTTCTTTATAACAAAATCTTTTTTCTGGATATTGGTGCAGGTCATGGAGACGCTTTTTTGAGGATTGTTCTTGTCGTTCATTTGCATTTCCATCATCAATCCCTCGCTCAATTTTAACCACTCGGCATCAAAACCCCTCGGAAATTTTTTTTGGTTGGTTTGGAAGAGGTCTGTAAAACTTAATCCGGCTTCATCGGTGACATAAAATTCGTAGATATAACCCTCATTTTCGGCCCGGTAACCCTGGCATGTATAGCCCAGGATCTCTTTGGTCCCAATCTCTTCCATTTTGATGTCCTTGTATTGGTTTTGCATTTCTTCAGATTCTGCATTAGAGACATCAATTTTGGAGGCCATAACCATGTTGTTTTGGCCAGAGTTCATAAAAATTACCGTGAGATCATTAGCGTTATCCAGCACCGTTACCATACTTTGTGCCTGCGGAATTTTAAATCCGACATAAGGCGCGTCTTCTTGTAAAAGGTAAACCATTTCCATAGCGCCTTCACGAGTAGACATTTCCATGGTGTATTCCCAATTAAAGTCGTAGGATTCCGGGATTAATGCGGGATCCACTCTTTCGGCTCCAAAAGAGATCGCTGAATTGCTCAGGCTTTTCTCCCACATATTGTTTAGGGATTTTTCTGTTTCGCCCGCAGCCTTGTCTGAGACATTTTCAGTCACAGTATTTTCAACTTTTTCTTCAACTTTTTTCTTTAATTTTTTGAAGAACTGGGCCTGCACATTGGGAGCTGCTAATGTAAAGATGATAATTAAAGCAATTAACTTTTTCATAAGCTTTGATTTTAAGTGATACTATCTAAAGCCGGCGGGGAAGCGCAGTAGAATAAGCTAAGGTGTGGGGATCAAAAATGGCATTTTTGGAAGAGTTTATTCCAAAAATTTCAGACTAAAGATACCAAATTAAAACAGATAAAGAAATTTCTCGCGTAGAAAATCGAAAGTCAAAATATTGAAAACCAGTTCCTTTGAAGCTTAAGGTTTGCTGGAAGGAAGATGTGAAAAAGCTAAAGTTTTAAAAATAAGCTTTATTTCTTCATTTTTTGAGCAACCTTCTCAAGTTCTTCATACCAATCTTCACCAAACTTCCTGATAAGGGCTTCTTTGACGAACTTATATACAGGAACTTGTAGTTCTTTTCCAAGCGTACACGCGTCATCGCAAATATACCAGTGGTGATAATTTACAGCAGAAAACTCGGAATAATCCTGCACACGCACAGGATACATATGGCAGGAAACCGGCTTTTTCCAGGAGATTTCGCCCTGGTTGTAAGCTTCCTCAATTCCGCAGAGCGCCGTTCCAAATTTATCGATAGTAACATAAGCACAGTCGGCGCCGTCAATAAGTGGGGTTTCAAATTCACCATCTTCCCCTATCACCGAGGTCCCCTGGGCTTCAATCACCTCAATTCCTTCCTTTCGAAGAAAAGGCTTGACTTTGGGGTAAATTTCTTCTAGAATCTTTGTTTCCTCTTTATCTAATGGTGCACCGGCATCTCCTGCGATGCAGCAGGCACCTTTGCAGGCAGAAAGATTGCACACAAAATCCTTTTCGAGGATCTCTTCTGAAATGATGGTTTTTCCTAATTGAAACATGCCGCAAAGATAAATGTTCTAAATGTTTAAGCACAAGAAATTGTGGTTCTATATTTGGTCAAAATAAATTTTTCTTCGGGTTATTTCATTGTTGTTTTTCACAGTACTTTTGCGGCGTAAAATAAAGGCTTATG
This sequence comes from Salinimicrobium maris, assembly GCF_049680855.1. Taxonomy (NCBI): domain Bacteria; kingdom Pseudomonadati; phylum Bacteroidota; class Flavobacteriia; order Flavobacteriales; family Flavobacteriaceae; genus Salinimicrobium; species Salinimicrobium maris. The sequence goes on from NZ_JBMPGS010000001.1 coordinate 629,298, forward strand.
AAACTAGATTTTCGGGAAATAGCATCTGCCAGCATGATTCTTTTTGCGGTGATTGATATTATTGGTAGCATTCCTATCATTATTGATCTTCGGAAAAAAGCAGGACATATTCAAAGTGAAAAGGCAACAATCGTTGCGGGCGCTTTGATGATCATCTTCCTTTTCCTTGGAAAAGAGATCCTAAACCTTATTGGAATAGATGTAAATTCTTTTGCCGTTGCCGGTGCCCTTATCCTGTTCTTCCTTGCTTTGGAAATGATCCTGGGAGTTACACTTTACAAGGATGAAGCGCCCGAAACCGCTGCGGTTGTTCCACTTGCGTTTCCGCTAATTGCAGGTGCAGGAACCATGACTTCTATTCTTTCTTTAAGAGCAGAATATGAAGCTGTTAATATTATGGCAGCCATCGTAATAAATAGTATTTTTGTCTACCTTGTTTTAAAATCTTCTAAAAGAATAGAAGGTTTCCTCGGAAAACAGGGAATTAATGTTATTCGAAAAATATTTGGAGTGATCTTGCTTGCTATTGCTGTGAAGCTCTTTGCTGCAAATATCAAGAACTTATTTATATGAAAATCCTCATCTACACCTTAATTGCATTGGCCATAGGCCTTATTGCATACAATATGACCTTTCTTGATTTTGATAACCTCATGCATAATGACAGTGGTACTGCATTAATTGGCATTCTTTGTTCCAGCATTGTGATCGTATTAATGATCATTTTGCTAATGTCTAAGGCGATTGCCAAAAAAGCAAAGAATTAAGTGGATTTTGATGTTTTAATCGTTGGCGGTGGTGCTGCAGGGATGTCCTGTGCGCTGGTCATTGGTTCGGGTATGTCCAAACCCTATGCTGAAGGTAAAAAAGCAGGAATTATCATGCATCAGAAGACCTCACACCTGCAAAGTGCCATTTTTAATAATGCCCTAGGAGTTTCCCCCGGAACATCAGGAAAGGAGATACTGAAAGCAGGGCAGGAGCAACTGCAGCAACTTTATCCCGAGGTGGTTCAGCTTCATAAGGAAAAGGTGCTGGAAATTACATTTTTGGAGCAGGGGTTTGAGGTGAAAACCAATAAGAATGTTTATACCGCTGCAAAGGTAGTTATCGCTGTTGGTTACACAAACCTGGTGAACATCAAAGGTCTTGAGCCTTATGTGGTTCCGCATGAAAAAACAAAAGCCGAAAAAGAGAGAATTCAGCTTCAAAATGAAGATCATTTAGTAGCATCGGGACTTTATGTAGCCGGAACTTTAGCCGGCTGGCGTTCTCAGTTTTCCATCGCCTGCGGAAGTGGTGCCTCAGTAGGAACAGACATTCTTACGGCATGGAATTGTGGAGAACATACCAAGGTGCACGATAAGCTATAGTTTCCTCTGTAACTTTTCAGAAATGATTGCTAAAATGGCATTTTTGAAAGCCCAGGAGGTGCGGGTGTTGTAAAACCCGCGTTATGGGAAATTTGGATGATTAATCTAAAGAGGATTTCCGTTCCCGGGAAATTTCCACTACTTTTTCAATCATGGAATCACCCTGGTTCACGATTTGTTCAAAAACATTGGTGCCATATAATTGTTGAGCAATGGTGGCCCGCAGGTACTGCTTCAGTAACGGAGTATATTCCTCCACCTGCAGTTCGTAGCCTTGTATTGCTATGTAATCAATAAAATCCTGCACCATTTGACCGTCCACTAGAGTAGTGTCATTAAATTCCTGCAGGCTAAGATTATTGTAGTATTCCCGGTTCCTTTCGAGCACTTCAAAAATGAACCTGTTCATAAAAGGGCTGCGCAAAATAAAACTAAGACTTTCCTTTTCATAATCGGTGTCCTTGGGGACGAAAACATCGGGGATGATGCCACCACCGCCGTAGACTGTTCTTCCGCCGGGGGTCGTGTATTTTAAAGAGTCTACTACCGTAATGCTGTCGGCGCTAACCAGCTCTCCATTTTTATAGCGGTCAAGATAATCATTAAAATAAGCTTTATTTCCATGGTCATACGGCTTCTGAATCGATCTTCCTGTAGGAGTATAGTACCTCGCAATAGTAAGCCTAACTGCACTGCCATCTCCCAGTGCCATTTCGCGTTGTACAAGGCCTTTTCCGTAGGAACGGCGTCCTACGATTAAGCCTTTGTCATTATCCTGAAGTGCCCCTGCTACAATTTCACTGGCAGAAGCAGAATTTTCATTGATAAGAACATATATTTCACCCTCTTCAAAATTACCTTTTTCGGTAGAAAAGGTCTTTTCCATAGTGCCTTTCCGGTTCTTGGTGAGAAGAATGAGCTGATCATCTTTAAGAAATTCGTCCACCATTTTTGTGGCTTCTCCAAGATATCCTCCAGGATTGTTCCGAAGATCGAGCGCAATTTGGGTGGCGCCCAATTTTTTCAAGGCGATAAGACTCTCCCTGAATTCTTCATAAGTGGATTCTGCAAACCTGTTTACCTTGATGTAACCAAGGGATTCGGATAACATATATGCGGCATCTACACTCTTAAGCGGTACTTTTCCTCTCCGGATATCAAATTGAAGTAATTGAGGTATTCCTTTTCGAAGGACTTTTAATTCTACGGTGCTGTTTTCTTCCCCTTTTAAATGAGAAGTAAGGGAATCTTCACTAACATTCTTGTTGAACAAGGGAGTGCCGTTGGCGTAAAGAATACGATCGCCACCACGTATGCCTGCTTTTTCGCTGGGACCACCTTCGAGAGCCTGGATGACCGCAATCGTGTCATTGATGTTGTAAAAACTAACTCCTATTCCCACGAAATCGCCCTGCATTCGTTCGGTAAGGGCAGAATATTCCTGCTCAGGGATATAGACAGAATGCGGATCAAGATTTCGTAAAATGCCATTTACGGTTACATCTACCACGCTGTCAACATTTACATCATCTACATATTCATACTCGATATAATCTATAAGTCGGGTTAATTTTTCCTTCTTCTTATTAGCTGATAGCAGCCCGGATGAATAATTTGAGAAATTTAATTTTGCGCCAAGGATAACTCCTACGGCGCAGGCAAGGCCGAGTAATAATGGTAAATATTTTTTAGAGTATCCTTTCAACTGTCCAGTTCATGTATTTGTTCCAGTTCAACTCCTGCTTTTTCCAGGAATTCAAGACCGGAATTGTCTTTGTAAGCTGTGTGATACACCAGGCGTTTAATGCCTGACTGGTGTATTAACTTACTGCATTCCTTACAAGGGGACATGGTAATATACAATGTTGCTCCCTGGCAGGACTGCGTAGAAGCAGCTACCTTCAGAATAGCATTCGCCTCTGCATGCAGCACATACCATTTAGTGTATCCCTCATCATCTTCACAATAATTTTCAAATCCTGTAGGTGTGCCATTGTAGCCATCAGAAATTATCATTCTGTTTTTCACAATAAGCGCGCCAACTTTCCTTCGTTCACAGTGGGAAAGTTTCCCCCATTCTTGCGCAATTCGCAAATAAGCTTTATCGTATTTTAGCTGTTTTTTATCAGACATATATATTACGAACTTTTGAGTGATAAATATTTATAACAGCCTGTTTACTAAATTATTGTAAGTGCTCATTATAACCAATTTATCCTTTGTAAATTTTTACCAAAAAATATTTTCGATGAGCATTGGTATGGCAAAACCTATAACAATAGAGGAGACCACTAAAATCCAATCCCTATGTGTAAACTTAAATAGGTATTGGAAGAGGAAACTGATAAGCAGTACTGCCAGGACCACAATGATTTGTGCGGCTTCAATGCCCAGTGCAAATTCCAGTAATGGTAAAGCTTTATTTGTTGCACTTCCCGAGATCATTTTAAAATAGGTCGAAAAACCGAGTCCGTGAATAATTCCGAAGAAGATGGTTGCAAAATACAGCACCTGTATTTTGTTATTCTTTCCTTTCTTCCCTGCTTTTGTGAGGTTGTAAATGGCAGTGAGTAAAATAGTGAGAGGAATAAGAAATTCTATTAATTCACTTTTCACCTTTACGATCTCAAAAGTTGATAAAGCCAGAGAAACCGTATGGCCCAGAGTAAAGAGGGTTACCAGCCAAAGAATCTTTTTCCATTCGGTGAGTGAATATGCAGCTACAAGTACAGTAATGAATAAAACATGGTCATAAGCTTGCCAGTCCAGGACATGCTCCAAACCTAAATTAAAATACAACCAAAATTGGGACATCGCTATGTTAATTTGAGAAGTAGCGAATGTACGATTTAAACTGAAATCAACAAACAGGGCTATATACAAAGCGAACCTATTGCGGTTTAGGTTGGCAGGTGGTTTTCAGCATTTTGGATAGCACACAATATTTCTTTTTTTTCGGGATGTTTTAATCGGCTTAGAAGGATGGGATACTTTTTCAAGCGGCGCAATTCTTTCCATTTTTCATGTTGGCTCAATTCCCTTGTCGATACTGTCAATCCTTGTGGATCAATAGTATATTCGAGGGAGCCGGGCACAGAGAAGGACTGCTGCTGGTAGTAGAAATTTTCAACTTTTTGAAGGTACTCTGGATATAAAGTCTTTTCCGGGGCAGGTTTGAGTGCAATTAATTCTTCTTTTAGAGCAGCTAGCTTCCTGAACTTATTGGTTTCGGGTTCACTGTATAGTACGGGAATATAGGTTTTGGCAAAGAATCTTTTTTCATAATCTTCCCATTGTATTATACCCCAGCAGGGAACAGGTTCATTGTAAAGTAACTCAAGGTTTTCGCACAACTGTTCATCCTTTTTGTTGATATAGCCTAATAATTGATCCCCAGAAGTATAAACTGCCTGTACAGTTTCGTTGGCGTATTCCTCATTAGTAACATACCCTGCAAAGAAACCCGGCTTTATTTTGTTGGTAAGACTTTCGGGTAGCTGAATCCTGGTTTTTTTGATGCACTTGTTTTTATAAATATTAGAAGCTTTGAACTTATCTTCAGCTTCCACATTAATTTTTTGAGGCTTAACAACAGCTTTAGAAGTTGCAGCGGCTCTTTTCTTCTTCTTTTTTCTGGTTTTCTCAAGGTAAGCTAAACCTCCTGCAGCCATAAGAACAACCACCCATAGCAGGAAGAGCACTCTGTAATTAATTCTTACATCATCTGTAATTAAAACAATTATGAAAGCAAAATTGAGGGTAATTATAAGAATTGTAAGAAACCCATATATTAAATACCTTTTCATTCTACGCTTGAATTGTATACACAATATACCATTAAAATTTCTTTTTACTCGATTCTGCTGAAGATCAATGCCCTCTTTGCCAGATTATAGCTACAGTCTTTATTTATTAATTTCGACGGGCTAAAGTATGATTTGTGGGGATGAAATTGGAATTTTCAGTATATTTTTAAGAATACATTATAATCAAATGAAAAGAAGGGATGCAAAAATACAGGAACTATAGCGGCAATTCGGGAGTCTCAGGTTTTGAGTTTCAGGAGGAGGCTATCCTTGTCGAATTCAATCAACAAGACATCTATAAATACACCTTTTCCAGCGCAGGGGAAAAACATGTTTTGGAAATGAAAAGGTTGGCAATCGCAGGTAAAGGGCTGAGTACATATATTTCCCGGAATGTTAAAAAAAAGTATGCTCAAATCATTCCGCAAAAGTAAACTCATAGTCTGAGATTTTATTTTGAGAAGTAAATTGTCGATAAAATTGCCTTTTTTAGGGGTTATGGAACAGAAACTTCTGGTCAGAACTGATCTATAATCTGTAAAATAATATTATACTGTCAACTATTGTAATTATATGGACTAAAGCGTTTTAACTTTTTCTGTCTTTCCTGAAAGCTTTTAATTCCATTGAATGATCTGCGGAACACCTGTGTTTGCTTAGCTTTTTTGGTAATTACATGAGGAAATAAGCTTTTTTCAATACTGAAAAACGATTTAATTTTAACACTATTTAAAATTTAACAAAAAATTTTCAAAAATTTATCTAAGTTAATTCATTAATTATTAACATATTGCGAGAGGTTTTGAGTGTAGGAAAGAATCCCCCTTATTTTCCATCTGCTCTTTAAATATCTTAAATATGACAGGGGATCTGCGAAAAATTACCATCGGCGAATTAGAAACTTCTTTATTACGAATTGGAAGGGAATTGTTTTTATTAATCTTTTTCGGGTTTTTTATCGGCTTTATTATTTGGCTGGAACTGGAATTCGAAATATCTGAACTTCTGCTGAATTGGATTTTTGGGCAGCAATAAGCTCAGCCTCTTTAGTGAAATACCGGACATTTTAGCTTTTGAATTACAGGAAACCAAGAATGGAAAATTGAGGTGGATCAAATAAAGAATAAGGAACAAACGGAAGTGAACGGTAGTTACTTCTTTTGAAATCCAAAATTAGAAGAGCTTATAAAATAAACTGCTAAACCAGAACATACCATAAGTGCGCCCTATGCTGTTTTTACTTTACGCTTAACTTCCCGTACACTATGAAAACAGCATAGGATCTGGCGCAAGTTAGTTCTGGTAGATATTGGGGCGGACAAAACGTTAATTGTCCCAAGAACATCCGGAACAACTCCCACTATTAGGAACAATGTTATCATCAAATTCGCTGCAACCGATCATTTGTCCATTATTGCTTGTTCATTCCTTAAACCTATAAAAGGTTTAGCTATAAGGCTCTCAGTTAAGCTCATAACAAAAATTAAGTACACGGGTACCTGTGCTAAAATCCTATTGTTGAAACTCTGGGCAAGAACCTCTTCTTTCTCTGCTACGAACTATTCTCTGCTTGGGCCGCTGTTACTAATCAATCATACCTACTTTTTCTTAGGGCTCCTAATAACAGGATTGAAAAAAGTAATTTCCCTTGGTTCAGAATTACTGTGATAAGTCTTAGAACGTCTTAATTAAAAAATAGATAATGAGCTGGAAATAAATAAAACAGCGGACGAAAATGATATGCCAATCGATGTCATACGTTCCGGTTCTGTGGTAAATTTTAAAACTTCATAATATGTGATGTGAAGCTATTAATTGGAAATCTTGAAAAGAGCGATAATAAGAAAAATACAATTTCTGTTCTCGTTTCTATGAGTTGGTGCTCTTTATATGCTCAGGGAGACAATACAAAGAGCAAGTGAAATCGTGGAGGTATGATTCAGAAAGGCCAGCAGCATCTTAATCATGGCAGCATGTCTAAATAAAAATAGGAAAGCTGTAAAGAAAAAGAATTTTATACTGGATTAGGAACTTTTTAAACCCGGTGAAGGAAGCCTCTGCACTTGTATTGCAGAGTAGTTCGTTTAGTTAACAATACATTAACTGTGTCAGGAAAACCATATTAAGTTTAGCTACGTAGGTATTAATGTAATTAAACAAACTTGAATTATGAAAAAACCAATTATTAAAGTGCAGCAAAAAGCGTTTGCACCAAATGGAACAGACAATTCCCGTCGACAATTCCTTAAGATGGGAAGTATAGCGGTAGTAGGATCGGGGCTTTTGCTTTCTTGCAGTAGTGATGACGATTTCACAGACCCTGTTGATCCTGATATGAAATTCGATCTTGGAAGTGGGGATGTGGGAATATTGAATTATGCATACGCTCTGGAACAGCTTGAAGCGGCATTTTACACCAAAGTCTTAGATGGAACTTATTGGGCTAGTGCCATTTCCGAAGAAAAATTAATCCTCGAAGACCTGTACAATCATGAGGTAATTCACCGTGATTTTTTTAAGGCCGCAATTACCCGAGCTGTTAATGGAGACACAAGTCAGGTTTTGCCGGAATTGGAATTTGATTTTTCATCAGTCAATTTCGGGGACAGATCTTCAGTTTTAGGAACAGCAAGAGTATTGGAAGATACGGGCGTAGCGGCTTATAATGGAGCAGGAAGTTTGCTTCAAACTCCAGATTATTTGGTGATCGCGGGTAAAATTGTCTCTGTTGAGGCCCGGCACGCTGCAGCTATCAGATCTATATTCTTGGATGATCCCAAAGCTTTTGCCGGTGATGATGTTGTAGATGAAAACGGACTGGATGTTGCCCAATCACCTTCAGAAATTTTAAAGGCAGTTGGTCAAACGGGATTCGTGAAAACAGAATTTACGGCCAATCAGTTACCAACCGGATAATCAAATTTTTAACTATATACAAAATATTATGAATATTATAAAATTTTTAGACGAATTCACATCAGAGAACCTTTTGAATAAAACTTCTTCAAGAAGAGATGCTTTTGGCACTTTTGGTTCTTTAGGAAAGAAAGCTGCGCTAGCCGCAATTCCTTTTGGTTTAGCTGCTTCCTCTGGTAAAGCTTATGCTGCACAGGATCAAAATGCAGCCATTGGAGCTTTACAATTAGCACTGACCCTGGAATATTTGGAAGCAGAATTTTATATTAAAGCTTTGGAATCTGGAGTTTTGCCAGGAGGAGGTAGGGCAGAAGCTGTTTATCAGCAAATTTCAAAACATGAATCTGCTCATGTAGCATTTTTGAAATCTGGGCTGGGGGAAAATTCAATTGAATCCCCGGAATTTGATTTTACCGCAGGAGGGACATTTGATCCTTTTAATGAAAAAGGAACCGGTCAGGAAGTGGCTTACGCACAACTTCTAGCCCTGGCCCAGGCTTTTGAAGATACTGGTGTAAGAGCATACAAAGGACAGGCAGGAAATTTAATGGGAACACAATTCTTAACCCCGGCTTTGCAGATCCATTCTGTAGAAGCTCGTCATGCCTCTGAAATTAGGAGATTAAGAGCAGATGTTATGGGATCCAGCTTGGATCAAAATGCCCTAGGTTGGATAACTCTTAATAACAGAGGACCAGGAATGCCTGAAGCAACCCAGCCTGTGTACAATGGAGAAGAGAATGTAACCCAGGGAGGGGTAAACCTTGTTAATGCAACCGATTTTGATGCTGTAGCTGTATCACAATCTTTTGATGAACCCATGAGTGGTGAAACTGCTTCTACTATTGCAGGCTTATTTATTGCATAGCGTTCTATTCTTGGAAATTAGAAAAGATTGGCGAGAATATTCGCCGTCTTTTCTCTTTTTAAAGTTGAGAATCTGCATCGACTAAATTAACAGAATAATTAAAAAAAAAATTATGGATACTCTATTTATCCCTTTAATGATTGGTACGACCCAAATTATTATGATCGTTATTGTTGTGCTTCTTCTCTTTGGCGGGAAAAAAATTCCCGAACTAATGAAAGGTTTGGGCAGCGGGATTAAAGAATTTAAAAATGCTTCGGATGACAAGGATTCACCAGAAGAATCAATCTCAAAAAAGAATGAAGCTTAATCAATATCTGTTGATTATTTGAACCAATAGATTAGAAAATGCTCGTCTTAGAAGCATTAGAATATGGGAACTATACTATTGGGAAAACTACGACGGCAAGTTGGCTGTAAGGATGCTAATATAAATTTTTTTTAATGGGGAATTATACTGAGAATACGCAGGAGATGTCTTTTTTAGATCACCTGGAGGAATTGCGCTGGCATTTGGTTAGAGCCACTTTGGCTGTATTTATTGCTGGATTTGTTGCATTCCTGGCAAAAAATTTCATTTTTGATGTACTGCTCTTTGGCCCCAGTAATATTGATTTTTTTACTTATGAGATATTATGCAGGCTCACTACTGCAATAGGATTTGAAGGAGGCTTTTGTTTTCAGGGAGAAATGCCTTTCAGTATACAAAGTCGTACAATGGGCGGGCAATTTTCAGCACATATCTGGACGTCTATTACAGCGGGTTTCATTATTGCTTTTCCTTATATTATCTATGAGTTTTGGAAATTTGTTTCTCCGGCAATGCAGCATCACGAGCGTAATTCTGCCCGCGGTTTTATCTTCATTTCCTCAATGCTCTTTTTCCTGGGTGTGCTTTTTGGCTATTATCTTATTACACCACTTTCCATAAATTTTTTGGGTAGATATCAGGTGAGTGGACAGGTGCTTAATGAATTTGACATTGACAGTTATATTGGTTTGGTGAGATCTTCAGTAGTCGCTAGCGGACTCATCTTTGAATTGCCCATTATTATTTACTTTCTCACAAAAATTGGAATTGTCACCCCTGCCTCTTTGAAGAAATATAGAAAATTTGCTCTTGTAGGGGTTTTAATTCTTTCTGCTATAATTACGCCGCCAGATATTCTGAGTCAGGTGATAGTAGCAATACCTGTACTCGTCCTGTATGAGATAAGCATTGTTATTGCCAGAATTGTAACTAGAAACGAGGAAAACGTTTCTCCAGGAAAACAACCGTAAATGACAGAATTTTTTTAGTCTGTTTTTCTGTGTCTGCTCTTCTGCACTTGCTCCATTTCAATTTAGTATTAATTCATAAATCTTTTATATGACAACACTTCCTTTATTTCTTAGCGGTCCCGAAATAGCCTTCATTTTTTTCATTTTAATAATGGTTTTTGGTGCCGATAAAATTCCTGACCTTGCCAAAGGTCTTGGAAAAGGATTGCGAGGTATAAAAAATGCTACCAACGATATTAAAAGTGAGGTAATGAGTAATGTTAATGAGCAAATGAAGGAGACGGGTGGAGTAAAGGAAAATATTCAAAAACAAGTTGACGAGACTAAGGAGGAAATCAAGGGAATAACCAATTCCATAAACAGCAAGTAACATTTTACACCCTCTAATACTTGTCTTGAAAGTAGCCTCATATTTAATGTAATCCTTTACCTTTGTATAAGAGATGGTTTCTATCCTACGCGTCTATTCATGGGAAGACCATTCTTGCCCCGGGCTTTGAAGATCCATTCTTTAGGAGCTCGGAATGCCTCTTTACTATTGCAGATATTATTTTATGGCTTCTTGATTCCATATAATGGTTTAAATGAAAAAATCGGCTAAAGGTAAAATTTAGGCGATTTCTTTTTTTACCAGGTTCTTATAATCATGAATAATTTTAAGGATAATGACGATAAGATGTGAAACATTTTTATCTATTCTTTCAGGATGATGTTGATCGTAATTATTATTTTTTAAATTTAGATCATAATTCTATTCAATGCAACAAGACCAATTAATAGCTGAACTTCAGTTAGGTAACGAAAAGGCTTTTGAACGTATCTATGAACTCTATTCAGAGAGTATCTATGGTATCATATATAGCATAATTCATGATGAAAAGATCTCTGAGGAAATTCTACAGGATGTATTCTTGAAAATATGGAACAATGCCTCGTCTTATAATTCAGACAAAGGACGATTTTTTACCTGGATTTTAAATATTGCAAGAAATGCCTCTATTGATAAAAGGAGATCCAAAGACTTCAAAGATATAGGATTAAACGTGAAGAGTGATAATTTCGTAGATATCTTGGAAGCCAGGAGTAATACTTCAGGAAAAATAGATGCTATTGGATTGCAGAAGTATATAGATATACTTGAACCTATCTGCAAAAAATTAATTGATCTTTTATTCTTTCAAGGTTTCACACAGAAAGAAAGTGCAGAAAAACTTCAAATTCCATTAGGAACTGTAAAAACCAAAAACAGGATTTGTATTGACAACTTAAGATCTAGTGTAATAAGATAATGGATATAAAAGAGTACATATCATCCGGAATTTTGGAATTATACGTTTACGGTGCACTATCGGAATCTGAAAGTGCCGAAGTGACCAGAATGCTTAAGGAGTACCCTGAAGTAAGAGCAGAGGTAGAAGAAATAGAAGAAGCATTAATAACTTTGTCAAGTGCTACGGCACCTTCTAATCCGGCATTTTTACTGGAATCTATAAAAGAAAAACTTTCAAAAAGAATCAAAACGGTACCGGTAGAACGAAGACGAAACAATTGGTCGGCATACTTGGGATGGGCAGCCAGTATAGTCTTTTTAGTTGGGCTATTCCTGATGTTTGATAAAAATCGGGAACTACAGGAATCCCTGCAGGCCTTACAGCTGGAAAACTCACAACTAGAGACAGAAATTGCAGAGGCAAGGAATGATACTGAAAAAACACGTGAGCTTTTAAGTGCATTGAGGGATAGGAATATTATAAAAGTTCCACTCCATGGCCAGGAATTTGCTCCGCAAGCTTATGCCACTGCATATTGGGATAACGATGAAAATATAACTTATATAGATGGCAAAGATCTTCCTGAACCTCCCAAAGGTATGGTTTATCAGGTATGGTCCTTGAAAATGAATCCGCTTATTCCAAGCAGTATAGGATTATTGGATGAGTTTGAAAGGGACGAGAACAAGATCTTTAAACTTGAAAACCCAAATCTTTCCGAAGGATTTGCGATCACACTCGAAACCGCAGGAGGAAGCGAAAAACCTACGCTGGAAAGATTGTATACCTTAGGTCCCGTATCCTCATAGCTTTTTAAACTTATGGTGTCATCCAGGAAGTTTCTAGGCGATCCTTTTTGTTTGATATAGGTTTGACTGAAGCAGCTTTTACATTTTTCAGGGAAACTTTTTTCGGAAGCTTTACATTGGAGTCCCAGTGGTATGGAATTTTATCCTTGATATGTTTTGAACGAATTTAACTTTCCGCATATCCTATTTTCACATTTTTGAGAAAAAAGCAGTTCACCCAATTGGTAAAGGCGCACAAGGGCCGGCTGAGTGTGGAAAGCAGCAAAGAAAATGGTACTGCTTTTGAAATCGTAATACCTAAATACAGAAACAAACCGGGAAAAACCAACGCCGTAGTCAATTTTGAATGACTTTTAGGTGCCATAAATCCTACTTATAGAATAATTAACGTGCTATAAAGGGCAGGAAAGAAATTTCTCTGCGTAGTTAAGGCTGAAAAATTAATATCTTAGTCTGAAAAAGAAGTTAAATAAATTCTTTATTAGATACTTATAAATCTTTTTTAAGGTTTGAAAGGATTAGGTAAGTTGTGGGTTCTCCAAAAACAAGTAATTTGTCGATGAAACTCTGCAAATGAAGCTGATCCCGAAGCGCAACTTTTATATGGATGTTATGCTGCCCTGTAATCCTAAAGGCCTCCATCACTTCGGGACAGGAATTAATTTCAGAAATGGCACTCTGGAATTTTCCGCTGAAGATCTTTAGCATGATCACCACTTCCAGAGTATTTCCCATAAGAGATTGATCCAGTACCACACTATAAGCCCGAATTAAACCTAGGTCTTCCATTCTTTTGATTCTTTCCCTTACCGACGAGGCAGAGAGAAATATTTTCTTGCTTATTTCTGCAAAGGAGGCCCGGGAATTTTTTTTAAGTAACTCCAAAATTTTCCTGTCGAGTTCGTCAGGCATTGATTCGTTGGTATTGTTCATAAAAATCCGTTTTTCTATACAAAAATTATGCTTTTCACCCTTTAATCATCTTCGTAGGAGCGAATGTAGCAATTAATTTTGCGGCTTATAAAAAAGTTTATGGATCTGGAAATTCTTCTAATTCTCGGTATCGCTATTTTTTGTGGCTTTTTTGTGCAGACTCTGGTTGGCTTTGCCGGCTCGCTGGTTGCTCTGCCAATCCTGCTAATCGCAATTAAGTTGCCCGATGCCATAGCCTATGTCTCTATTTTTTACCTATTTTCCAGTTCTTACCTGGTGAAAAAAGAATGGAAGAATATTAACAAAAACGTAATTCTGAAGTTAACATTTGCCTCAGTTATTGGAGTTGTTCTGGGGATCGTCGTGCTTACATGCAGTAAACCGGTAGTGCTTCAAAAGGCCCTGGGAGTTTTTATTCTTCTTTACATCGTTTACGCGCTTAGAGGCCAAAAAGAAATAAACACGAATAAAACAGTTAACTGGGTCCTGGGAGCTCTAGGCGGATTCTTTTCAGGAGTATTTTCTACGGGAGGACCCTTGTATGTTATAAGCATTAAAAATACCGTAGAGGAGATAAAAGTCTTTCGTGCCACAATGATAGGCGTTCTTGCATTAGTAACCATAGTTCGAGTGCCGGCATTAGCCCTAAGCGGAACTCTCACCTTTCAACATGTCAAAACGAGCCTGATGATCCTTCCGATCTTTATCCTGGCGCAATATCTTGGCACATTACTGTTTCCTAAGATCAACGAAGTTCTTTTTAAGAGACTTTTGCTGGTACTGCTTTTCTTCTCCGGAATTGGATTGATCGTTTGATCCCCAGGGTTAACTCAAGTGAGCTTTCTTTCTGCATTGAATAAGAGAAACTACTTTTTTTAAAGAGAGATTTGCAAAATGAATTTTATGAAACGATTCCTTATGTGCACCATAATCATTTCTTTAATACACAAATCGTATTATCTGATACTGATTTATATCTTTTCCTGAAAATTCTTAAATGTTGTACCTGAGTAATAAAAAAGCCGGGAGAAATCCCGGCTTTTCCTTTAGTACCTTGGGCGGGAATCGAACCCGCACGTCCGAAGACACTGGATTTTGAATCCAGCGCGTCTACCAGTTCCGCCACCAAGGCTTGAATAGGTCGGCAAAATTATAAAATATTTTTTATTCTTCATCGAATTTTACACATAATTATCTTTAACACACGAAATAAATTTCTAAATTTGCAGCGTTTTAAAATGGAAACATTGCTAACCCTCAAATATTTAGTTTCTTATGCCTGATGTGATTACCGAAGCAAAATTATTTGCTTGCAATCAAAGTACCGCACTGGCTAAAAAAATAGCCGAATCTTATGGAGCGCCATTGGGCAATGTTATTACATCTACCTATAGTGACGGGGAATTTCAACCCTCCTATGAAGAGTCTATAAGAGGTTCAAGAGTTTTTATTATTGGTTCCACCCATCCTTCTTCAGACAATCTAATGGAAATGTTGTTGATGCTTGACGCAGCAAAAAGAGCTTCGGCAAGGCATATTACAGCCGTCATTCCTTATTACGGTTGGGCAAGACAGGATAGAAAAGACAAGCCAAGAGTGCCAATTGCTGCAAAATTGATCGCAAAAATGCTGGAAACAGCGGGTGCAACAAGAATCATTACGATGGATTTGCATGCCGATCAAATCCAGGGGTTTTTTGAAAAACCGGTAGATCATTTATTTGCTTCTACTGTTTTCATGCCTTATGTAAAGGGATTAGGGTTAGATAATCTTACCATCGCCTCGCCAGATATGGGTGGCTCTAAAAGAGCCTACGCCTATTCGAAGGCGCTGGAAAGTGATGTAGTGATTTGTTATAAGCAACGGGCTAAGGCAAATGTGATTTCCCACATGGAACTTATTGGGGATGTAACTAACAAAAATGTGGTTTTGGTAGATGATTTGGTAGATACCGCCGGAACGCTCACCAAAGCTGCAGACTTGATGATAGAAAGAGGTGCAAAAAGCGTACGTGCTATTTGTACACATCCCGTACTTTCTGGAGACGCATACGATAAAGTGGAAAAGTCTAAGTTGCTGGAATTGATCGTAACAGATTCTATTCCACTAAGAGAAGAAAGCAGGAAAATCCGTGTAGTGAGTTGCGCAGATTTATTTGCGGATGTGATGAGCAGAGTTCATCAAAACCGCTCCATTAGCTCACAATTTATTATGTAATCAATTTTTATTAACTATAATTTCATACAATGAAATCATTAACGATCAATGGATCTAAAAGAGAAAGCGTAGGCAAGAAAGCAACAAAAGCCTTACGTAATGCTGGTAAGGTTCCTTGCGTATTATACGGGGGAGAGCAGCCATTACACTTTGCAGCAGATGAGATTGCGTTCAAAGACCTAGTGTATACACCAGATGTGCATACCGTAGTAATTGAACTGGAAGGAGGAGAAAAGTTAGACGCTGTTCTTCAGGATATTCAATTCCACCCGGTAACCGATGCTATTTTGCATATCGATTTCTACCAGATATACGAAGACAAGGAAATTTCTATGGAAATTCCTGTTCATACAGTAGGAGTGCCACGTGGTGTGAAAAACGGTGGTGTGTTGAGATTTAACCTACGAAGAATGCGTGTAAAAGGATTGCCAGGAAATCTTCCCGATTTTATTGAGGCAGATGTTACTCCGCTTAAAATTGGTAACAAATTGTATGTTACTGCTTTGAAGAGCGAAGAATTTAAGATCATGCATCCTGATAACACTGTTGTTTGCCAGGTTAGAACATCTCGTAACGTTGTTACTGCAGATGATCTTGACGAAGATGATGAAACAGCAGCAGATGAAGTACCTGCAACTGAAGTAGGCGAGGGCGATAAGGAATAAGCTTTCGTCTTTATTCAATATTAAAAGCATTCCGTTTTCGGGATGCTTTTTTTATTTTTACCAAAATTAAAATAAATGATTCCTTTCTTCGGAAGATTATTAGGCAAGAAACCACGGGAAGAAGAAGTTGATCTTATGAAAAAATTTTTAGTAGTCGGGTTGGGGAATATAGGTCCCAAATATCATAACACCCGGCACAATATTGGTTTTCGAATTTTAGACCATTTGGCAGAAGAGGAATCACTTTCTTTTGAACCTGCAAAACTGGGCGATGTGGCCACCTATAAATTTAAGGGAAGAACCTTTATACTTCTAAAACCTTCTACTTACATGAATTTAAGTGGAAAGGCAGTAAATTACTGGCTTCAGAAGGAGAAAGTGCCCCTGGAGAACCTGCTGGTAGTGACAGATGATCTTAATCTTCCATTTGGTACGTTGAGGTTGAAAACCAAAGGAAGTGACGGTGGACATAATGGACTTAAGGATATACAGGCGCAGCTGAATACTACCAAATACACTCGCTTTCGCTTTGGGATTAGCGATGAATTCTCTAAGGGCCGGCAGGTAGATTACGTGCTGGGCGAATGGGAGGAAGAGGAAGAGAAGAAAATGCCCGAGCGGCTTAAAACTTCAGCAGAGCTTATTAGGTCCTTTGGAACGGCAGGAGTTAACAATACAATGAATACCTTTAACGGAAAATAATTTTCACACTTGAAAGAACATAAAGGAGCACATGCATTTCAAAGTGAGCACCACACGGTAGTCACTATAGGAACTTTTGACGGGGTGCATGTAGGGCATCAAAAAATTATTGAACGACTGGTCAATTCTGCCAAAGCAGGAAATCTGGAATCGGCAATACTTACGTTTTTCCCTCACCCAAGAATGGTGCTTCAAAAAGATAGCGACATTAAATTGATCAACACCATTCAGGAGCGAAAAGAGATCCTCGAAAAATCTGGTATAGATCATTTGATCGTGCATCCGTTTACCGTTCAGTTTTCAAGATTAAGCGCGCAGGAATTTGTGCGTGACATCCTGGTGAACCGCTTAAAGGCAAAAAAAGTGATTATTGGTTATGATCACAGGTTTGGCAGAAATCGAACTGCAGACATTAATGATCTTAGGAAGTTTGGGGAACAATATGATTTTGAAGTGGAAGAGATTTCAAAGCAGGATGTTGAGGAAGTAGCGGTAAGCTCCACCAAGATCAGGAAGGCCTTAATGGCGGGAAGAGTGGAAAAAGCAAATCGATACCTCAGTTATCCTTTTGCGCTCGCAGGTACTGTGGTGAAAGGGAAAGGCCTGGGGAGAGAATTTGGAGTTCCTACCGCTAACCTTAATATAGAAGAAGATTATAAACTTGTACCGGCAAATGGCGTTTACGTGGTAAAATCTGAAATTGGAGGAGAGAATTATTTCGGAATGATGAATATTGGAACAAATCCTACTGTGGGCGGAACAGAACAAACCATAGAAACCCACTTTTTTGATCTTCAGAAAGATTTGTATGATACTTATTTAAGCATTGAACTTTTAACCCGAATTCGAGATGAGAAAAAATTTGATTCCGTAGAAAAGCTGAAGATTGCCATGAAGCAGGACAAGGCTTTTTCGATGCAGTACATTAGGGATAATTATGGTGGTTAAATGGCTTTTTACCAGGATAGACAATTCCGCGCTCATTGTTTTTCGAATCCTTTTTGGAGCATTGATCGCAATTGAATCTTTTGGTGCCATTTTTACCGGTTGGGTGAGGCGAACGCTCATTGAACCTCAATTCACCTTTAATTTTATTGGTTTTGATTTTCTGCAGCCGCTTCCCGGCAATGGAATGCTGTGGTATTTTGCAGTAATGGGAACTTTCGGTATTCTGGTAATGCTGGGTTTTCGCTATCGGGGGAGTATGTTGGCTTTTACCCTAATGTGGGCCGGAGTTTACCTAATGCAGAAAACCTCCTACAACAACCATTATTATTTGCTGGTTTTATTGTCATTTTTGATGATCCTGCTTCCGGCAAACAGGTATGCTTCGCTGGATGTAAAATTTAATCCGTCGCTTAAAAGAACTTCAATGCCACAGTGGTGCTGGCTGTTGCTGGTGCTGCAACTGTGGATCGTCTACACCTACGCTGCCATTGCAAAACTTTATCCCGACTGGTGGAATGGGAAATTTCCGGCTTTACTCATGTCTTCAAAAGAGGATCTATGGTTGATAGGCAGTTTCCTTCAGCGGGAATGGGTTCCTGCCGCCATCTCTTACTTCGGGTTCTTCTTTGACCTGCTGATTATTCCGTTATTATTTTGGAAAAGAACCAGGATGATCGCCTTTGTAGCAGCTATTTTCTTTCATCTTTTCAATAGTTTCGTTTTTCACATCGGTATTTTTCCTTACCTGTCGCTGGCTTTTCTGCTTTTCTTTTTTCCTTCAGAAGTGATCAATAAAAAATTCCTGTCAAAAAAGCCATTTTACGATCTTAAGGAAATTGAACTTCCGAAGTACAGGAAACCTTCACTTGTTTTTCTCGTTGCATGGTTCGTAGTACAAATTTCTTTGCCGTTGCGACACTGGTTTTTCAAAGATGATGTCTTGTGGACTGAAGAAGGGCATCGCCTAAGCTGGCGAATGATGTTGAGGTCTAAGGCGGGAAGAGCTACTTTCCTGGTGGTCGATAAAGCTACGCAAGACACCGTTTTTGTTGATAAGCGAAAATATTTAAGTCCTAAACAACAGCGGGCAATATCTACGAAGCCCGATCTTATATGGCAGTTCGCGCAACGACTGGAGCAGGAATATGCAGAAAAGGGAAAAGAAATAGAAGTTTATGTGAAAAGTGAGATAAGCGTAAACGGCAGGCCATCGCAGCCTTTTATAGATCCAAAAGTAGATCTTGCAGCCGAAGAATGGCAACATTTTTCCCATCATTCCTGGATTTTACCTTCCTCGCAGGAATAATGTTTACAAGCTTTTGTTACTTTTGCTTTTCTAGCCAAAAAAGCATTTTTTTGGCACTAAGAAAATATTAAAAAAGGTATGTTACAGGTAGCTAATATTAGAGCCAATAAAGAGGCCTACATTCAGGCGTTAAAAAAGAGAAATTTTGATGCTGAAGAAATCTTTTCTGAAGTACTTGTGCTGGACGAAACCCGCCGTTCCACACAAACCGAACTGGATGAAACCTTGGCCGAATCTAACCGGCTTTCCAAAGAAATTGGATTGATGTTTAAGAACGGGGAGCACCAGAAAGCCAATCTTTTAAAGGAAAAAACTGCCGGCTTGAAAGATAAATCAAAAGAGCTTTCAGAAAGGCTGAATGAAACCTCAGAAGCATTAACGAAGCAGCTTTACAATATTCCAAACATCCCGAATGATCTGGTACCTGCAGGTGCTACTGAAGATGACAACGTGGAGGTTTTTAAAGAAGGCGAGATTCCGCAACTTAGCGAAGGTGCATTGCCGCACTGGGAACTGGCAAAGAAATATGATATTATTGATTTTGAGCTGGGAAACAAGATAACCGGCGCCGGATTTCCGGTTTATAAAGGAAAGGGAGCACGACTGCAACGGGCGTTGATTTCCTATTTTTTGGATAAGAATGTAGGTGCAGGTTATACTGAATATCAAATGCCGCTGCTGGTAAACGAGGCTTCGGGATATGGCACAGGGCAGCTGCCAGATAAAGAAGGCCAGATGTACCATGTGACCGAAGATAACCTTTATCTCATCCCTACGGCCGAGGTTCCTGTGACCAACATGTTTCGGGATGAAATGCTTTCTGAAAATGATCTTCCCGTGGCCTGTACAGGATATACTCCTTGTTTCCGAAGGGAAGCGGGTTCTTACGGCGCCCACGTGAGAGGTTTGAACAGGTTGCACCAGTTTGACAAAGTGGAGCTGGTTCGTATTGAAAAACCTGAAAATTCTTATGCAGCCTTAGACGGAATGGTTGAGCAGGTGAAGGAAATTCTAAGGGATTTGAAGTTACCTTATCGCATCTTGCGCCTTTGTGGTGGCGATTTAGGGTTTACTTCAGCTTTGACCTATGATTTTGAAGTTTTTTCCACCGCACAAGATCGCTGGCTGGAAATAAGCTCTGTTTCTAATTTTGAAACCTTTCAGGCCAACAGGTTGAAATTGAGGTATAAATCTGCTGACGGAAGTAAGCAGCTCGTACATACCCTTAATGGAAGCGCGCTGGCTTTACCGCGTGTTCTCGCCGGAATCCTGGAAAACTACCAAACACCCGAAGGAATCAAGATCCCGGAAGTACTGGTGCCTTACACAGGATTTGATATCATAAATTAAAGAACATCGAAAAAAGGTATTTTTGAATCCCTTTTTATAATGAAAGAAACCTCACTGCTTTGAGAAGCTGTGAGGTTTTTCTTTTCAATGCAATTATATGATATTCTGCGACAAATAGCTGCAAGGCATTTTGTTATCTTTACAACATGGATTCGTTACGGAAATTTTTTCTATGCCTGCTGCTTGTTTTGTTCAGCTTTTTTGGCCATTCCCAAAGTGTGGAATTGGCTAAGAATTATTTTGAACAGGGGCAGTATGAAAAATCCTTGAGCAGTTATGAAAAATTATATGCTGAAAATCCGCATAATGCCACCTATTTTATGGGTGTTATTTCGTCGCACCAGCAACTTGAAAATTTTTCTGATGCCGAGAAATTGCTGCTGGAAAGGCTTAACAACACCGCCAATGCACCGGGTTTACTTGTAGAGCTGGGCCATAATTATGAACTTCAGGAACAAGACGAAAAAGCTGCACGCTACTACGAGGAAGCGATCAATGCAATAGAATCACGACCTAACTATGCATTTTCAATCGCTCAAAGTTTTGAACGATACAGCCTGCTTGAAATGGCTATCAAAGCTTATGAAAAAGGCATGAGTCTCAACCCTGATACTAATTATAACATTCAGCTGGCGCGATTGTATGGCGAACAAGGGGAGGTAGAGAAAATGTTTAGCAATTACATTGATCTCGTGGGAACAAACCCCGCTTTTTTGCCAACCGTACGCCGCATGTACGGGCAGTTTCTTACCGAAGATCCCAATAATGAAGCCAATCTGCTCTTCAGAAAACTGCTGCTGAAAAAACTTCGGGAAAACCCTGATACTTTATATAATGAAATGCTCAGCGGACTTTTCATGCAGCAAAAGGAGTTTAAAAAGGCCTTTTTACAGGAGAAAGCTATTTACTTGAGGAGCGGTGGGGAACAAATTGGAAGAATCATTCAGTTGGCCTTTATGGCTAAGGAGGAAGATCCTGAAGCAGCGGTCGAGATTTTGGATTTCCTTATTGAAAAAGGACCTTCAGAAGAATTGAGGCTACAGGCGCATCAAATGAAACTCTCTGTGTTGCAGCAGGAATCAAAATTCCAGGGATATGATGCAATTGAAGCTGCTTATCTTGAACTTTTTAAAAAGTATGGGAAAGGGCTGCAAACCCTGGAACTTCAGCTGGATTTTGCACGTTTCCTGGCTTTTAAAAGAGATGAACCGCAGCAGGGTGCAGAAGTGTTAAACGCACTCCTGGAACAAAATCTTGGAAAATTTCGAGAAGCGGCTGTCAAAATGACTTTGGCAGATATCCTGGTGCTTGATGAGATGTTCAACCAGGCATTGATCTATTATTCACAGGTCCAAAAACTTGTGGAGAATGATGTAATGGCGCAAAATGCACGCTACAAAGTTGCTCAAACCAGCTACTACAAAGGAGATTTTAAATGGGCTACGACACAGCTGGATGTTTTAAAATCTTCTACTTCGCAATTGATCGCTAATGACGCGATGGAATTGAGCCTGTTGATTAGTGATAATTCCGGAGAGGACAGTTTGCAAACGGCATTGAAGCTTTTCGCAAAAGCCGATTTGCTGGCATTTCAGAATAAGAATCAGGAGGCCATAGAAATGCTGGAGGAGATACTGCAAAATCATAAAGCTGAAGAGATAGAAGATGAAGCCCTGCTAAAACAGGCACAGCTTTTTGAAGAAACCGGTAACTTATTGGAAGCCGAAGAAAACTATCTTAAAATCATAAGGCTTCACAAAAATGGCATTTTAGGAGATAATGCACATTACAGGCTGGCCGAATTATATGCCAACGACCTCAACGAACCCGAAAAGGCTAAGGAGTTTTATGAAAAAATTGTATTTAATTACGCCGATAGTATTTATTTTGTGGAGTCGCGCAGGAAATTCCGTGCTTTAAGAGGAGATGCCGTAGAATAACAGTCAATACCTCGTTTAATAACCAATTATAAAAATCAAATGTATATATATAACGTTACAACAAATGTTCAGGAAGATGTGCACGACAAATGGGTGCAATGGATGAAGGAAGAACACATTCCGGAAATGCTCAATACCGGGAAATTCACAAAAGCCATCATGACCAGGGTTTTGGTAAAAGAAGAAATGGGCGGCATCACGTATTCAGTGCAATATTCTGCAGAGAGTAAAGAGCAGCTTCAGAAATATTATGAAGAAAATGCCCCTGAATTAAGGGGAAAGACCAAAGCCTTTGAAGGAAAGATCGTGTCCTTCAGGACCGAGCTTGAAGTGGTAAGCGAACAATAAAATTTCTTTCAAAAATGCCATTTTTGGAGTAGGATAAAACGCGCAATGCATGTCAAAAAAAACAAGAAGACCAAACACGCATTTTGAGAGACCGGCCGAAGGTGATGTACGTGCCAAAAAACATTTGGGTCAGCATTTTTTAAAAGATGAAAATGTAGCCTCAAAGATTGCCGATACGCTGCACTATAAAGATTATGATTATGTGCTGGAAATAGGGCCGGGGATGGGCGTTTTGACCAAATATCTACTGCAAAAGGATGCTGAGGTTCATGTGATCGAGATCGATACAGAAAGTGTGGAATATCTCAATGAACATTATCCAAAACTCCATGGAAAGATCCACGAAAAAGACTTTTTGAAGTATGATGTAAGCGAGATCTTCGGAACAAAACAGTTCGCCATTATTGGAAATTTCCCGTACAATATTTCTTCTCAAATTGTCTTCAAAATGCTGGAGTTGCGGGAATTTATACCCGAATTTTCGGGAATGTTTCAGATGGAAGTTGCAAAACGCATTTGTGAAAAGGAAGGCAGCAAGACCTACGGAATATTATCTGTGCTGGTACAGGCCTTTTATGAAGCCGAATATCTTTTTACCGTACCGCCTTCGGTGTTTAATCCGCCGCCAAAGGTAGATTCCGGAGTACTTCGGCTAACCCGAAAAGAGGATTTTTCCCTGGCCTGTGATGAAAAGCTTTTCTTCAGAGTAGTAAAAACCGCTTTTCAGCAGCGTAGAAAAACTTTGCGTAACAGTTTAAAAATTTTTCAGCTGCCGGATGATCTAAGGGAAGACAGTATCTTTGGGAAACGTCCCGAACAATTAAGCACTGCCCAGTTTATTGAATTGACACAAAAAATCGAGCCGCATGCAGTTTCAAATAAGTGAAGAATTAGTTGAACATATCTGTAACCTGATAGAGCAGGGCAGGGATGATGAACTATTGGTTTATCTTGAAGATGTGCATCATGCCGATATTGCCGAGATCATGAACGAGCTTGATCTCGACCAGGCAACCTACATCATAAAATTACTCGACAGCACAAAAACTTCTGAAGCTCTTATGGAGCTGGAAGAAGACGTGCGGGAACGTATTCTCGACAACCTTTCGGCCAAGGAAATTGCCGAGGAGCTGGAGAATATGGACACCGATGATGCCGCCGATATCATCGCGGAGCTTTCTGAGGAGCGAAAACAAGAGGTGATCGAGCAAATTGCCGATGAGGAACATGCCGAGCACATTGTGGAGCTTTTGCGCTATGATGAAGATTCTGCCGGTGGTTTGATGGCGAAGGAACTGGTGAAGGTCAATGAGAACTGGAGCGTTACGGGCTGTATGACCGAAATGCGTGCCCAGGCCGAGAATGTGACCCGTGTACACTCTATTTACGTGGTGGACAATAAAGGTAAATTGAAAGGACGGCTTTCACTAAAAGATTTACTTACGGCACCCAGCAATGCCAACATCAGCGATGTTTATATTGAAAATGTAGATTACGTGAACGTGCATACCGAAGGTCATGAAGTGGCGCGTGTCATGCGAAAGTATGATCTCGAGGCCATCCCTGTGATTGATGAAATGGGGCGTTTGGTAGGACGTATTACGGTAGATGATATTATGGATTTTATGCGTGACGAAGCCGAACGGGATTACCAGATGGCGGCCGGTATTTCTGAAGATGTGGAAGCAGATGATTCAATTTTACACCTTACCCGTGCCCGTTTGCCCTGGCTTATTTTGGCCCTGTTCGGCGGCTTTATAAGTGTTACGGTGCTGGGAACCTTTGACTCTGCCATGCAGGAACATGGTGCATTATTTTTCTTTGTTCCGTTAATTGCGGCGATGGCGGGTAATGTTGGCGTGCAATCCTCGGCGATCGTGCTGCAGGGATTAGCGAATAAAAGTCTCAGAGGCTCTCTTTTAAAACGTCTTGTCAAGGAGGTTTTATTAAGTCTGCTTAACGGCTTTGCGCTGGCAATTCTCCTTATCGTGGGCGGACTTATTTTCCTGGGGCTGGACTTCTGGTTTGGTCTTACCGTAAGTGTCTCCCTGGTGTCGGTGATCATCATCGCTTCACTCATCGGGACCTTTGTACCCATTGTCCTGGATAGATTCGGGATCGATCCCGCCATGGCAACAGGACCATTTATTACCACCAGTAACGACATTTTTGGGATCCTTATTTACTTTTCCATCGCCAAACTGATTCTGGGATTTTAAAAAAGGAACTTCCGGAATTCCACAGTAGAAAACCTTTTGGAATTGGGTGCTAGTAATTTCAATTGTATTTTGGGGGCTGCTGCGCACCGGGCTTTCCGCTGTATCCCCGCCGGCAAAAAAGAGCCGTCGGGGGGTGCCGCTGCAATCCCTGCCCCGGACTCAAAAACCTGTTTTTTTCTTCTTTTTTATAGTAGCTTTGTAATTGCAGCATTTCTGCAGAATATCCAAAAATGGCATTATCCCTATGAAATCTATAGATCCAAAAGAAAAACTCACCCGTTTCAGTCAGCATTGGCATCCGCATCAAATAGCGGTGGTGAATGACATGCAGGTTTTGCTTGCAAAAGTTAAAGATGAATTCGTGTGGCATGAACATGAAGAGGAAGATGAGCTTTTCCAGGTGCAAAAAGGCACTTTATACATGCAGTTTGAAGACAGGACAGAGGTTGTAAAAGAAGGCGAGATCATTGTGGTTCCGAAGGGCTTAAAACACTGCCCAAAAACCAAAAACGGAGAGGAAGTGCATATCATGCTTTTTGAAAAACTCAGTACAAAACACACGGGTAATGTGCAGGACAGCCTCACCCAATCTGACTATCCAAAAATCTGATTCTTTATGATCATTTTACATGCAGACAGCAATCATCCTACTTTAATGAAGCAGCTGGAAGATGCCGGTCACCACAACATAGAAGCCTACAATCAATCGCCTGAAGAAATCCTTGAAAATCAATATTTGTACGACGGGATTGTGATAAGAAGTCGGTTTAAGATTGGCAAAGATTTTTTGGATGCCGCGCCAAACTTGAAATTCATTGCAAGAGTAGGAGCGGGATTGGAAAGCATAGATGTCGATTATGCAGAAAAGCGCGGAATAATGCTATTTTCGGCACCTGAGGGAAACAGAAATGCTGTGGGGGAACATGCCCTGGGAATGTTGCTTTCTCTGTTCAATAAATTAAACCAGGCAGATCGCCAGGTAAGGGAAGGTTTCTGGTACCGCGAGGCAAACCGCGGTGTGGAACTGGAAGGAAAAACCGTGGGGATCATTGGCTACGGAAATATGGGAAAAGCCTTTGCGAAAAAGTTATGTGGCTTTGATGTAGAGGTTTTGTGCTATGACATCAAAGAAAATATAGGTGATGAAAATGCGCGGCAGGTAAGCCTTCAGGAGCTTCAGAAGAAAACAGATGTCCTGAGCCTTCATACACCAAGGACTTCAGAAACCAACAAAATGATCAATGAAGATTTCATAAACTCCTTCAAAAAACCATTTTGGTTCCTCAATACCGCCCGCGGAAAAAGCGTCGTAACTGCCGATCTTGTTACAGCACTTCAGAATAAAAAGATTCTGGGCGCAGGGCTCGATGTGCTGGAGTATGAAAAAAGCTCTTTTGAGAACCTTTTTTCAGAAGAAGAGCTACCGGAAGCACTTCAGGAATTATTGCTGATGAAAAATGTCATTTTAAGTCCGCATGTTGCAGGATGGACAATAGAATCTCATCAAAAACTGGCAAACACCATTGCAGAAAAGATCATCAAGGCCTTTGGAAGTGCCGACTTAAGTAACCAGAAGTAGTAAAACCGCGATTCATTGCGGTTGCATAAGCTGTCACGAAACTTTAAAAGATATGAAAAACAGGGTAACAGGAATTGGTGGAATTTTTTTTAAGACCAAAGATCCAAATGCAGTAAAAGACTGGTATAATAAACATCTAGGATTAAATACAGATCAATGGGGCTGCACCTTTTGGTGGAAGGATGAAAACGGGAACAAATGTTCTACGCAATGGAGCCCGTTTAAAGAAGATACCACTTATTTTGAACCTTCAAAAAAGGAATTTATGATGAACTTTCGGGTGGAGAACCTGGAGGAATTGCTGGAAGTTTTGAAGGAAGAAGGAGTTGAGGTCATGGATGAGATCCAGAAGGTTGAAGAGGGGAAATTCGGCTGGATCATGGATCCCGAAGGAAATAAAATTGAGCTTTGGGAACCAAACGATAAAGCTTTTTTATAGTAGATAATTTAGTGGCTATGCAGCCTTTTGGTTTTCAGTGAAATACTAAAGTTTTTTTAAATAAGCTTTTAATCTTTTTCAGAAAAGACGCTGCCTTACCTTTGCAGGTTTTAATGTATAAATAAAACCGGTTTGAAAGATTTCTTCTATTTTGTAAAAGGTAATTTTAGGCAGGTGAGCTTTGGCTGGCTACTTACCTTTTTGTCTAGTTTTGGTCAAACTTTTCTAATTTCTCTATACGTTCCTGAAATCATTAGGGCTTTTAATATTTCTGAAGGTTCTTTTGGCGCTATATATGCCAGTTGTACGCTGGCGGCTTCTTTTATAATGCTTACCGTAGGACATACAGTTGATCATAAATCTGTAAAAAAGGTCACGGCCTACACGATTATATGTCTGGCATTTTCGTGCATATTATTAGGTTTTTCTTACCATATTGGGCTGCTTTTTATTGCTTTGACTGGATTAAGGCTTACAGGCCAAGGGTTGCTAAGCCATATTAGCATGACCATTATTTCCAAATACTATGATAAGAACAGGGGAAAGGCGCTGAGTATTTCTTCTTTGGGATATTCTGTGGGCGAGGCTGTATTTCCGGTCATTATTGCGCTTGTCATTAGCTGGTTTGACTGGAGGATGGCAGCAATTGGAAGTGGTGTGGCGCTTTTACTCTACCTAATACGTTTAAAATTTACAAAACTTGATCATTTTGATAAACAACTCACCGGGGAAGGAAGGCCATCGACTTTGTCTCTCATGAGGAATTACAAGGAAATCGTGTTTGACAATAAGTTTTCTGTAATGGTACCGGCAAGTTTTATCCTTGGCTTTTCCAGTACCGCCATCTTCTTTTACCAATATGTATTTGTGGAAGATAAGGGTTGGTCCATTCAGCTTTATGCCACCTTTTTTACAATTTATGCCGCAACCCGCTTCCTTTTCTCACTTTTCGGTGGATTATGGGTAGATAAATTTACGGCCAAAGTGCTGTTTCGATATTACCTGCTACCCATGACTTTGGGGCTCATTCCTTTTGCCTTAATGGATAGTATCATGGGTGCTTTGATCTTCCTGGTGCTGGCAGGAATTACGACAGGAGTGGCCGGCACCGTAAAAACTTCTTTGATTGCCGAGATCTACGGAACCGAAAAAATGGGAGCTATTCGAAGTGTCTTTACCATGTTTATGGTCATTAGCACCGCCTTAGGACCTCTTATCATCGGCTTTTTAATTGACGCGGGCATAAGTTTTAGTACAATAATGCTGTTGATTGCCGCAGCCATGTTTCTAATTGTTCTGAATTCCCAGCGGATTCGAGCTTATTAAGAAGAGTTAATTGCTTATTAAACTGAAAATTTGAGATTCTGAACCTGTTTCAGAATCTCAAATAATCTGTAGAAATTCTAAGCGATAATATGTTGTACTCTTCCCACTTCCCCACTTTCAAGACGCACTTTGATGCCGTGAGGATGTGACGGAGATTTTGTAAGAATATCACGAACCACACCTTCCGTGAGTTTCCCTGAACGCTGATCCTGCTTTTGCACAATACTTACTTCCATTCCGGCTGAAATCTCCTTACGTCGTGGTTTCATCATTTTGACCTCCTTTAATACATCACCCCTGACTAATCTCAATCAAAGCAGATTTTATGGGCTCGTCTCCCTCAATCGCTTCAAACGTTTTATTTTTCGCCAATGGATCTGCAAGGGACATCACTAAAAGGAAAGCCACATCATCTCGGGAAATTTCACCGCGTTCGACTTTTTCGCCTAATTGTACTTTTCCCATTCCCAGGTCATCTGTAAGCGCCCCGGGACGCACAATGGTATAGTTGAGTCCGCTGTTGCGTAGATATTTGTCTGCTTCAGCCTTTGCTTTTAGGTAATGTTCAAGTTCTTTATGCGAAGAAGGTTCGTCTGCGCTCATTGCGCTTAGCATCACAAATTTCTTTACTTTGGCCTTTACGGCAGCATCAATAACTTTAATAGCTCCTTCTTCATCTACTGCGGTAGTTTTTTCGGGGCCGGTGTGTCCTCCCGAACCTGCTGCAAAAATCACCTTGTCAATTCCCTTTAGCGCAGGAGAAAGATCGTCCTGCTCAAGATCTGCCAGGACAGATTCCACATCCATATCATCAAAAATGGATTTTTGCTCCTCCTTTCGAATCATCGCAATGGGTTCAAAGCTTTGTGTATTGTTGAGTATCTCTATAACTCGTTTTCCGGTGCTGCCGTGCGCACCTACTATCAGTATTTTTTCCATGATTTTCTTTTCTGAAATAGAAATATACTAATCAAAAAAGGAACTTCCAACCCTTTGGTTCTAATAACAAATTATTAACGCGGTTTCAGCAGGAAGAAATTTAAACTGAAGTCTGATTTTTGGATACTTTGTTTTCCAATTCCTTTTGAAATTCTTCCAAAACAGGCTTTACAGTACTTTCAGGAAGATCGGAGATTTTTATATACATCAAGCCATCCACCACATCGTTAAATAAGGGGTCTACATTAAAAGCAATGACCCTGGCGTTTTGCTTGACGTACTTTTTTATCAAAACGGGCAGGCGAAGGCTTCCCGGCTCTATTTCGTCGATGATCTTATCAAACTTCTGAAGATCGGCTTTTGTAGCATCAAAAACGAAATCCTTGTCCCCGTCTTTCAGTTTCACCTTAAATTCCTTTTTTGGCCGAACATATTGCGCAATGTAAGGATCATAATAGTGCGACTTCATAAATTCGATCATCAGTGACTTTGAAAAATTTGAAAACTTATTGCTGATGCTCACGCCGCCAATCAAATATTTATGCGTTGGGAAACGAAGCGTGCAATGAACAATCCCTTTCCATAAAAGGAAAAGGGGCATTGGCCGCATTTGATATTCTTTTATAATGAAAGCTCTTCCCATTTCAATGGACTGGCTCATCATCTCGTGCAACTCCTGGTCAAACCGGAAAAGATCCTGAAGGTAGAATCCATTCATGCCGTATTTTTCATAAATCTCAGCTCCCATTCCCATTCGGTAAGCTCCGGCAATTTTATTTGTGTCATTATCCCAAAGGAACATATGGTAGTAATAATCATCAAATTCGTCCAGGTCTATTGGTTTATTTGTTCCCTCCCCAATTTCCCGAAAAGTAATTTCTCTTAGTCTTCCTATTTCCTGAAGAATATTTGGAATGACTTCTTTCTTCGCGAGAAACACTTCATAGTTTTTGCTTTCCAGCAGCCTTTTATCTAACACCCGGCAGGTTTGGACTTCGGCTTTCATTAGTTCCTCATTGGTTTCTTCCACGATCTTTTGGGGCGGTTTTGGTTTCTTGAGGTTCTTCGGAATACCTTTTAAAAAGTTCTTTTTCTCAAAGGAATTTGCCAGCATATAGGTCTTTCTGCGAAGAAAAGCAGTGTAAGTTTCCAGGTCGGGCAAATTCTGTTGGTCTTCCGGGGAAATCGCGTTCCCTATACGTACTTTAATTTTCCGTTTTTTCTGGGAGAGCATTTCACTGGGTAGCTTTGCAGTGCGTAAAATGTCATTTACTGAAGCTAATCTATAAAAGAAAGTGCTGTTACGGGCGTGGAAGTATATAGGGATCACCGGTACCTTGGACTTCTGGATCAATTTCATTGCCGATGGTTCCCAAGGCCTGTCTACGATCATTCTATGATCCCGATATGTTGAAACTTCACCTGCAGGGAAAATTCCCAGCGGTTTTCCTTCCTGTAAATGTGCAATGGCATCTTTGATCCCGGCAAGACTTGATTGTGCATCTTTATGCTCTTCAAAAGGGTTTACCGGCATGATGTAAGGCTTCAGCGGATCTATACGGTGCAGGAGAAAGTTGGCGATCACTTTATAATCTTCTCTTTTGGCAAGGAGCAATTTCATAAGGATCATGCCGTCAATCCCACCCAGCGGATGGTTAGAAATGGTAATAAAAGGACCATTTTTGGGTATTCTCTTAAGGTCTTCTTCGGGAATTTCAAAATCAATTTCAAAAGCCTTCAAAATGGAATCTATAAATTGCGTTCCGGAGAGATTTTTCCGTTTTTCGTATTCCTTATTGATAACCGAAAGCTTGGTGCTTTGAAGCACCATCCATCCTATGGAAGTTCCTAAAAACCCATATTTATCCAGGTTCATTACTTTGGCAACTTCTTTCGAACTTACAATACCCATATGTGATCTAATTTATTTTCAGCAGAATTAAAAGAACATTCTAGCCTCTGGTTACTATCTGAACGGTTTCTTTGGCTAATTGTTTCAACAGAATTTCCTTGTCTTTCTCAAGACTTTTAATAGCGGCATCGTCGAAATGCCGAATGGTATACAAAGAAACGCCGGTGAGGTATTCTACTTTAAATCTGGCTTTTAAATGGTTGATTAACTTTTCCAAGTTATTAAATTTATTATCAACACACACAGAAAAACTAATCGCAGAGTTTTGGATGAGGTCTACCTTGATTTGATATTTATGAAATAAACTGAAGATTTCACTTATGTTTTCCTCTACCATAAAAGAAAAATCCAGCGCCGACAAGGAAATTAAAACCTGGTTTCTCTTTACAATAAAACACGGCATGTGCGGTATTAACGCCTGACCTTTACTTACGGCAGTGCCCTCTTTTTCAGGATGTAAAAAAGACCTTACATACAAGGGAATTTCTTTGCGCTGTAAGGGTTGCAGCGTCTTTGGGTGAATTACAGAAGCACCGTAAAAAGCGAGTTCTATGGCTTCTTCATACGAGATTTGGTTAAGGAGTGCAGGGTTTTTAAAAACGCGTGGATCTGCATTTAGAACACCGGGTACATCTTTCCAAATGGTAACGCTTTGTGCATTGAGGCAATATGCGAAAATGGCTGCAGTATAATCACTTCCCTCCCTTCCAAGAGTGGTGGTGAAATTATTACTGTCTGCCCCAATAAAACCCTGGGTAATGCTGAGGGATTGAAGATTTACGGCAGCAATTATCTCTTCCTGGGTTTCTTCCCATTGTACCTGTGCATCGCGGTAGGTACTATCGGTTTTAATAAGATTTCGTGCATCCAGCCATTGATTTTGAACACCTTGAAACTTAAGATATTCACTTACAACTCTGGTAGAAATCAATTCCCCGTAACAAACTATCTGGTCGTAAACAAAATCATACTTGGTGGATTTGTTATGTTCAAGAAAATTTTCCAGTGTGTCAAAAAGGGCATTTATTTGTGAGAAAATTACAGCTTCCTTGTTTTCAAAAAGCTCCAGCAGGATGGAATGATGAAACTCTTTAACCTGGTGAAGACTGCTTCGAAAAGGTTTCCCAGAGAGGTAATCTTCTACAACGGTTTCCAGAGCATTTGTGGTTTTGCCCATGGCAGAAATAACAATGAGTTTATTCTCGTTTCCTGCCGTTTCCAGGACCTTTAGTACATTTTTGACGCCCCCGGCATCCTTGACAGATGCACCTCCAAATTTGAATATTCTCATTGAATTTTTTCTGTGAATTTTCTGATGCCTTCGCTGTCCATCTGGACAGTATACCAGTCTTTCAGGATAGTTGCGCCGCTGCGCTCATAGAAATCAATGGCATGTTGATTCCAATCCAGTACAACCCATTCAACCCTCTTAAGGTCTTGTGATTTGGCGAAAGATATTACTTCCTTATAAAGGGCATTTCCAAGGCCGGTTCCACGTTTTTCTTCTCTTACAATGAGATCTTCGAGGTGAAGCGTTCTTCCTTTCCATGTGGAAAATCTATAGTACACCAAAGCCATTCCTTCAATTCTTCCTGCTACTTCGGCAACAAAACAGGTGAAGAGAGGATTATCGCCAAAACCTTCTTTTTCAAGAGTTTCAACGGTGATTTCAACCGCATCGGGTTCGTTTTCAAAAGCTGCCAGTTCTCCAACCAATTCTAATACAGCAGGCATATCTTCTTTGTTGGCCTTCCTAATCTTGAATTCCATATGTTTTCTTTGAGACAAAAATAGAAATTGATTTTAAGAATAAATTCACGAAATCGTTGTAGTTCTGTAAAAATATTTAGGTTAGTTTTGTTCGCGTAACCAGATGGAGCTTCAAAAATGGCAAAAAAGAACCAGACTTTAGGAGAGTTTATTATTGAAAACCAGGCAGCATTTCCTTTTTCTTCAGGAGAACTTTCCCGCCTGATTAACTCCATAAGGCTGGCCGCAAAAGTGGTGAACCACGAAGTCAATAAAGCCGGACTGGTTGATATTACCGGTGCTGCGGGTGAAACAAATATACAGGGGGAAGACCAGCAAAAGCTGGATGTTTATGCTAATGAAAAATTCATTCAGACATTGACGAACCGCGAGATTGTTTGCGGAATCGCTTCCGAAGAAAATGATGATTTCATTACAATTTCGGGCCAAAAAAATGACCATCAGAATAAGTATGTGGTTTTAATGGATCCACTCGATGGCAGTTCCAATATTGATGTAAATGTTTCTGTGGGAACTATTTTTTCTATCTACAGGAGAGTAACACCGCTTGGCACACCGGTACAACTTGAAGATTTTTTACAACCGGGCCATAAACAGGTGGCTGCCGGGTACGTGGTTTATGGGACTTCGACCATGCTCGTTTATACAACGGGACACGGCGTGAATGGATTTACCTTAAACCCCGCTTTGGGCTCATGGTACTTGTCACATCCTGATATGAAATTTCCCGAAGACGGGCGCATCTATTCGGTAAATGAAGGGAATTATGTGCATTTTCCACAGGGTGTAAAAGACTATATTAAATATTGTCAGCAGGAAGAGGGTGAGAGGCCGTATACTTCAAGATATATTGGTTCGCTGGTTTCAGATTTTCACCGGAATATGATCAAAGGCGGAATATACATCTATCCCACCACTTCAAAAGCACCTGATGGAAAATTGCGTTTGTTGTACGAATGTAATCCAATGGCTTATATCGCTGAGCAGGCAGGAGGCAAGGCCAGTGACGGTTTTAGACGAATAATGGATATTGAGCCTAAGGAACTTCATCAAAGAGTTCCTTTCTTCTGCGGAAATAGTGAAATGGTAGAAAAAGTTGAAGATTTTATGGCTAGGTAGCAAATAAATTTACAGATTTTAGCAGGTAGAGTTTTGTATCAGCTTTTTTGAAAACCTCCACCTCTAACCTCTAACTTTCAACCTCTACAACCTCTTATTTTTCCTTATTCAATAAATACAGGTAATCGTCGAAATCAATTTGTCCGCTAAAGATTTGAACAGATCTATTAATGATTCCTTCCGAAGCTTCTGCAGAAAAACCCAATCCAATCGCATATCGTTTGATTAATACTTCTTCTTGCGGTTCAATCTGGTGGTCAGAAAAGATGATCTTAAATAAATCATGCAGCCGCTCCAGTCTTTTTTCGGAGCTGTTATAAGGACTAAGAGGAAAAGCTGTTGGGTTGTCCAGTACTTTTAAATATTCATCTTCGCTAATATCCAGTTTTTGAGCGAACC
Source organism: Salinimicrobium maris (assembly GCF_049680855.1). Taxonomy (NCBI): domain Bacteria; kingdom Pseudomonadati; phylum Bacteroidota; class Flavobacteriia; order Flavobacteriales; family Flavobacteriaceae; genus Salinimicrobium; species Salinimicrobium maris. The sequence goes on from NZ_JBMPGS010000001.1 coordinate 663,733, forward strand.
GCTTTAGTTGCTTCTCTTCCTGAGGATTAATCTCCCCGTCGGCGGCAGCCAGATTAACAATAGAAGCAAAATGGCTAAGGTTACGCAAATGCTCTCCGTGCCCAAATAAATCTGAAAATGACATAGTATAAATTTTTAACCAAATATAAATAATCATACATAGTACTCTTACACTTTTATAATTTTTTGGGTGTATCCCCTCCTAAAGTCGGGGTCGCGCTTTCCGCTTTTAGTCCCAACTCCCTGTCGGTCATTGGGAGCTAACCGCTACAATCGCTTACACAAATGCGGGGAAAATTTTAATGTTTTCCTAATGCAGGAAAAGCCCTGCATGAAAATTCTTAACTTTAGGAAGAACCAGAAAACCCAGGGATGGAAGAACCCTTATTAGCCTTTAACCATAAAGGCATTTACTGCGCCCAGGCAAATGTTTATTTAGATCCGTGGAAACCTGTGGACAAAGCTTTTATCACCCACGGTCACGCAGATCATTCCCGTTGGGGGCATAAAAAATACATTACCCATAATACCAATGTTCCTATTATAAAGCATCGGTTAGGCGATATAGAGGTTGCTGGAGTGAATTATAATGAAACGATCACGATAAACGGAGTAAAATTCTCATTTCATCCTGCGGGACATATCATTGGTTCTTCGCAGATTCGGGTTGAACACAAGGGAGAAGTCTGGGTTTTTACAGGAGATTACAAGACGGAAGACGACGGGATTTCAGTTCCCTTTGAGCCGGTAAAATGTGACGCTTTCATTACCGAATGCACTTTTGGTTTACCGGCCTTTAAATGGCTTCCGCAGCAGCAGGTAATGAATGATATTAATAGCTGGTGGCAGCAAAACAGGGAGGCCGGGAAAACTTCTGTGCTTTTTGGGTATTCCTTAGGAAAAGCTCAACGTTTGCTAAAACACCTGGATACATCTATTGGGAAAATCTATACCCACGGCGCGATTGAAAATATGACAGATGTTTTACGGCCACTGGTAGATTTCCCGCCAACCACAAGAATAACACGAGACATTAAAAAGGAGGAAATTAAAGGAAATATCGTGCTGGCACCACCAAGTGCCCACGGCAGCACATGGATCAAGAAGATGGTGCCTTATGAAACCGGAAACGCCAGCGGCTGGATGGCTTTTCGTGGTGCTCGCCGAAGGCGCGCTATTGATAAAGGCTTTGTTCTTTCAGATCATTGTGACTGGCAGGGATTATTAACTTCCATTAAGGCCACAGGCTGTGAAAGAGTAGTTTGTACACACGGCTATACCGAAATTTTCTGCAGGTTTTTAAATGAAATGGGCTATGATGCCCGCACTGCAGAAACCCAGTACGAAGGCGAACTTGCAGAAATGGACGCAAAAATTGAAGAAACAGAATAATTTTAAAAGCCCTCGCAGGTCACGTCATCCTGAATTTATTTCAGGATCTGCAGGTTGTGAAACAAAATAGAATAAGAAATATTAACAAACTCCTTCTCTTTTTGGAGAAGGCAGGGTAAAGGATGAAACAATTCGCAGAACTTATAAAAGCACTCGACAGTACCAACAAAACCACGGTAAAAGTGGCGGCCCTGACAGATTATTTTAAAAATGCCGAAGAAAAAGATAAGGTCTGGGCGATTGCCATACTCTCCCACCGCCGGCCGCCACGGCCCGTAAATACAACGCTGCTGCGTACCTGGGCTAGTGAAATTGCCAAGATTCCCTTGTGGCTCTTTGAAGAATCTTACCACATCGTTGGTGATTTAGCAGAAACCATTGCTTTGGTAATTCCACCTTCCGAAGCGCATTCTGAAAAGAACTTATATCAATTTGTGGAGGAAATGATCGAACTCAAAAAACTACCTGAACCTGAAAAAAAGGAATATTTAAACGAAAACTGGCTGAAGCTGAATTATTATGAACGCTTTGTATTTACCAAACTTATCACCGGAAGTTTCAGGATTGGAGTGAGTCAAAAACTGATGACACGAGCCCTTGCAAAAGCTACCGAAATTGATGAAGATGTGCTGGCTTACAAATTAATGGGAAACTGGGACCCACAAAAAATTTCGTTCAAAAAGCTTATTTTGGAAGAGAATGAAGAGGATTATTTATCCAAACCATATCCTTTTTACCTGGCCTATGCCTTGGAAGATACCATAGAAGAGCTGGGAGATCCCACACACTGGAGCGCAGAACACAAGTGGGATGGAATTAGGTCACAGGTAATTGTACGCAATAATGAGTTGTTTGTGTGGAGCAGGGGCGAGGAACTGGTGACAGATAAATATCCCGAGTTTCAGGATTTCATTGGAACTATTCCCAATGGAACTGTAATTGACGGCGAGCTTTTACCTTTTCAGGAAGGAGATATTGGTGCTTTTAATGATCTGCAAACCCGCATCGGGAGAAAGAATATTTCCAAAGCACTTCTCAAGAAAACGCCGGTGATCTTAAAAGCTTATGACCTTTTGGAGTGGAAAGGAAAAGACATTCGGCAAAAATCTTTTCGGGAACGGCGGGAGCTTTTGGAGCAATTATATTTTGAAGTGAGAAAAGAAGGTTTTCCGTTGCATCTTTCAGAAACCATTTCCTTCAACAAATGGGAGGAAGCCATTGCCGAACGCGAGCGTGCAAGGGAAGTGAAAAGTGAAGGGTTGATGCTGAAGCGCTGGGATTCTCCTTATCTCGTAGGAAGAAAAAAAGGCGACTGGTGGAAATGGAAAGTGGAGCCGCTAACAATTGATGCTGTACTCACTTATGCGATGCGCGGGCATGGACGAAGATCAAACCTTTTTACCGATTATACTTTTGCACTCTGGGACGGCGAAGAACTCGTTACCTTCGCCAAAGCCTACTCCGGACTCACAGATGCAGAATTCCGCAAGGTGGATGCCTGGATCAAAAAGAACACCCTCGAACGTTTCGGACCCGTGCGCAGTGTAAAACCTGACCTTGTTTTTGAAATTGCATTTGAAGGAATAGCAGAATCAAAACGCCATAAAAGTGGAGTTGCAACGAGATTTCCACGCATTTTAAGGTGGCGCCAGGACAAGAAAATAGAGGAAGCAAATACACTGGAGGATTTAAAAGCACTCGTGCCGAAATAGCGACCCCGTCCGGCTCTGCCGGACGCCCCTCAAGGCTAAACCTATGAATAAAACCAAACTCATCAATATAGCAGGAACCTGGTTTCAGTCCCAAAACTGGAAATCCTTTGCTTTTCAAAAACAAACCTGGAATGCCTTTTTACAAGGGAAAAATGGCCTACTGAATGCTCCTACCGGAAGTGGAAAAACCTATGCGCTCTGGATTCCTATTGTCCTGGATTACATCAAACAGAATCCCGAATACAAAACGAAACACAAATCGGGATTAAAAGCCATTTGGATCACTCCGCTGCGGGCGTTATCGGTAGAGATCGAGCAGGCGGCGAACAGGTTTGCCGAAGAAATTGGCAGCGGACTTACCGTGGGGATTCGAACCGGAGATACGCCTCAAAAGATTCGTGCGGCTCAAAAAAAGAAAATGCCAGATTTGTTGATCACCACTCCTGAAAGCCTTCAATTATTACTATCCTCCAAAGGTTACGATAAAACTTTCAAAAACCTTAACGCCATCGTCATTGACGAATGGCACGAACTCTTGGGTACCAAACGTGGCGTGCAGATCGAGCTTGCACTTTCCAGGTTGAAAAGTGTTTCCCCAAAGATGAAGATCTGGGGGATTTCTGCAACTATCGGAAATTTACAGCAGGCGAGGGAAGTGCTTCTGGGTCCCGATTCTGAAGCATTTAAAAATTCAGTTTTGATAAAAGCCGATCTTAAAAAGAAGATTACCGTCAAATCTATTATTCCGGAGAAAATGGAAACTTTTCCCTGGCGTGGGCATTTAGGTTTGCATTTGCTGGATGAGGTGGTGCCTATTATCAGAAAAAGCCGAACCACACTGCTTTTTACGAACACCCGCTCCCAGTGCGAAATCTGGTTTCAACGCATCCTTCAAAAATATCCCGAATTTGCAGGGGAACTGGCAATGCATCACGGCAGCATTAACAAAGAAACAAGACTTTGGGTAGAGCAGGCGATAAGGGATGAACAGCTAAAAGCCGTGGTAGCCACTTCCAGTCTGGATCTCGGGGTGGATTTCGCTCCGGTTGAAACCATCATCCAAATTGGAGGACCTAAAGGAGTCGCGAGATTTCTACAACGTGCGGGAAGGAGCGGGCACCAACCGGGAAAAGAAAGTGTGATCTATTTTCTGCCCACCCACGCAATGGAACTCATAGAAGCTTCGGCATTACAAAAGGCGGCTAAGACAACTGCCGTGGAAGACAGGATTCCCTACCTGCAAAGTTTTGATGTGCTGGTGCAGTATTTGACAACTTTGGCGGTGTCAAATGGATTTATTCCGAAGGAAATTTTTCCGGAAGTGAAATCCACTTTTTGTTACCAGGCGCTTTCCGAAGAACAGTGGGAGTGGCTGCTGAATTTTATTACGAAGGGAAGCCAGACGCTGCAGGCATATGACGAATACAAAAAAGTGGATATCGAGGAAAACGGACTTTTCAAGGTAAACAACCGGGCTATTGCAATGCGGCACCGGCTGCAAATTGGTACCATTGTGAGCGATGCTGTGCTGGCGGTGAAATATTTGAAAGGCGGATACATTGGCACGATCGAAGAATGGTTTATCTCGAAATTGAATCCGGGGGATGTGTTTACTTTTGCAGGGAAAAACCTGGAGCTTTACCAAATCAAAAATATGCAGGTGATCGTGAAGAAATCAAAGGTGAAGAATTCCCGTTTTCCCAGCTGGGCAGGAGGAAGAATGTCATTCTCGGCACAAATGAGCGAACTGCTTCGTGAGGAGATGCTGGTGGCTTCAGAAGCAGATTCCAACAAAAAGCCTTCCCTTGAAATCCAGGCGCTTTATCACATTTTTCAGCGACAGAAAAAGGAAAGCATCATTCCCAAAAATGATGAGTTTTTGATCGAAACCTTTAAAACAAGGGAAGGCTATCATGCCATTTTTTACCCTTTTGAAGGCAGGTTTGTGCACGAAGCGATGGCGAGTTTAATGGCATACCGCATTAGTTTATTGTCTCCCATAACTTTTTCGCTGGCGTTCAACGATTACGGTTTTGAACTACTTTCCGACCAGGAGATCGATATGCAGCAGGTGTTCGATAATGATCTTTTTTCTTCTGAATATTTAATGGATGACCTTCAGAAGAGTTTAAACGCCACCGAAATGGCAAGGCGAAAATTTCGTGATATCGCAGTTATCTCGGGATTGGTTTTCACCGGTTTTCCAAATAAAATGATCAAAACAAAGCATTTGCAATCCAATTCGCAGCTGCTTTTTAGTGTTTTCAGAGATTATGAACCTAACAATTTATTGTTTCAGCAGGCGTTTAGGGAGACATTCGAGCATCAACTGGAGGAAGGTAGATTGATATTGGCCATGGAACGAATTTCGGAACAAAAATTGGTCTGGAAACAGTGTGAAAAACCTACTCCATTTGCATTTCCAATCATTACAGACCGAATGCGCGAAAAATTATCTTCAGAAAAACTGGAGGACAGGATTAAAAAAATGATGGCACAATGGGGCGACCTGTAGTTTCAAAAATGACAAAAAACATAGAAATTCTTGGGCAGATTTTCATCCTGCATCCTTCGGGAGCCATGTTTTGGAAGGAGGAAAACCTGCTGGTGATAAGCGATGTTCATTTGGGGAAGGTTGCCCATTTTAGAAAACACGGCAGTGCGATCCCGCAGCAGGCGCTTAAGGGGAATTTTCTAAAACTTGACCTTGTAATGGCATTTTTTGATCCTGAAAAGATCCTTTTTTTGGGAGATCTTTTTCATTCCTATATCAACAACGAATGGCAGCATTTTGACCAATGGATGCAAAGTATTTCTGCGGAAGTTATCCTCGTAGAAGGGAATCATGATGTAATTTCCCCTTTAAAATATGAAGAACTGGGTGTGCAGGTAATTCCGGAGCTAATTCATGGTGATTTTCTGTTCACCCACCATCCTGAGGAAAGAACCGGTTTTTTCAATTTTTCGGGACACATCCACCCCGGGGTAAAGATCAATGGAATTGCAAGACAGCAACTAAAGCTTCCTTGTTTCTTCCGAAGAAAGAATCAGATGATTTTACCCGCTTTTGGGGAATTCACAGGCAAATATATTCTGGAGCCGAAAGACGGAGATAAGGTGTATGTGGTGACTAAGGAGGAGGTGATTTCTCTCAATATTTAGACACCTTCACTTTAAAATCGAGAGCAGGAGTCATTGCAACGGTTTTGCCTCTTTTTAACTTTCCCTTAATTCCTGTTGCTTTAGTCTAAAGTCATAAGTTCTTATCTTTGCAAAAAATTCGCCTTAATTGAGTAAATCTTCTATTGCCCAAAGCTTTGCACAGTCTGCAGCACAGCAGGATCTGGGGAAAGCCCTTGCCCTGCCGCAAAATAAAATTCATTTAAAAGGTCTTGTAGGGTCTTCACTTTCATTTGTGATCTCTAATGCTTTTAAAGATTCAGAAAAGCCTTTTTTACTGATCTTTAACGATAAAGAAGAGGCGGCCTATTACCTAAACGACCTGGAACAGCTGGTTGGAGAAAAACATGTGCTCTTTTACCCCGGAAGTTATCGTCGTCCTTACCAGATAGAGGAAACCGATAATGCAAATGTGCTTTTGAGGGCAGAGGTTTTAAACCGGATCAATTCCCGGAAGAAACCCGCAATTATTGTCACTTATCCCGATGCTCTTTTTGAAAAAGTGGTCACCCGGAAAGAATTGGAAAAAAACACGCTGAAAATTTCAGTAAATGATGAGCTTTCCATTGATTTTGTGAACGAGGTGATGTTCGAGTACAAATTCAAAAGAGTTGATTTTGTGACAGAACCCGGGGAATTTTCTGTCCGAGGAGGAATCCTGGATGTGTTTTCTTTCAGTAATGATGAGCCTTACCGAATTGAATTTTTTGGCGATGAGGTGGAAAGCATCCGCACCTTTGATGTGGAAACGCAGCTTTCTACAGATAAGGTGAAGAAGATCACCATCATTCCAAATGTGGAGCATAAGAAGACAGAAGAGCTTAGGGAGAGTTTTTTGAAATATATTTCAGATAAAACGGTGATTTTTACCAAAGATATGGAGCAGCTTTCTGCTCGTATCGACAAACTCTTTAGTAAAGCCGAAGAAGCTTTTAAAGAACTTTCCGAAGAAGTAAAGCATGGAACACCTGAGGAGTTGTTCTGCAATGCTGCTTTATTGCAGGAGCAAATGCAGCAATATTCATTGGTAGAGTTATCTGCACGTCACCCTGAACTTGTTTCAGGGTCTTCCGCTTCTGAAATTATAGAATTCCATACCAAACCCCAGCCTTCTTTCAACAAGCAGTTCGATCTTTTGATTGAAAACCTGCGGGAAAATCATGAGGAAGGTTACACCAATTATATTTTTTGCGTAAGTGAACAGCAGGCAAAGCGTTTTCATGACATTTTTGATGATGTAGACCAGGAAGTGCATTACAAGACGGTGGTGCTTTCATTATACCAGGGTTTTATAGATGAAGATACCAAACAGGTTTGCTATACAGATCATCAGATTTTTGAGCGTTATCACAAATTCCATTTAAAGAACGGGTACGCAAAAAAGCAGGCGATCACATTGAAGGAATTGACCAGTCTGGAGATTGGAGATTATGTAACGCATATTGACCACGGAATAGGAAAATTCGGCGGACTGCAAAAAATTGATGTGGAGGGCAGAAAGCAGGAAGCGATTAAGCTGATCTACGGAGAGCGCGATATTTTATATCTCAGCATTCATTCGCTGCACAAGATTTCCAAGTACAACGGAAAAGACGGAAAACCACCGAAGATCTATAAATTAGGTAGCAACGCCTGGAAGAATTTAAAACAAAAGACCAAAGCTCGGGTAAAACATATTGCTTACAACCTGATCGAGTTGTACGCGAAGCGAAGGCTGCAAAAAGGCTTCGGATTTGGCCCTGATTCCTACATGCAGCACGAGCTGGAAGCTTCGTTTATCTACGAAGATACGCCCGATCAAAGTACGGCAACCGAAGCTGTAAAAGCCGATATGGAAAATGAACGCCCAATGGACCGCCTCGTGTGCGGGGACGTTGGCTTCGGAAAAACTGAGGTTGCCATTCGTGCCGCATTTAAGGCGGTAGATAACGGGAAACAGGTGGCAGTGCTGGTGCCAACAACTATTCTTGCGTTTCAGCATCACCAGACTTTTTCTGAAAGATTAAAAGATTTTCCGGTGACGGTAGATTACCTGAATCGCTTTAGAACTGCCAAAGAACGGCGGGATACGCTTGAGGAATTGGCAAACGGGAAGGTAGACATCATCATTGGGACACACCAGCTGGTTAACAAAGCGGTGAAATTCAAAGATCTCGGACTTTTGATCGTTGACGAAGAACAAAAATTTGGGGTGGCAGTAAAAGATAAACTGAAAACCATCAAGGAAAATGTAGATACGCTAACGTTAACAGCAACGCCCATTCCGCGTACGCTGCAGTTCAGTTTAATGGCTGCGAGAGATTTATCTACCATTACGACTCCGCCGCCAAACAGGTATCCCATAGAATCACACGTGATCCGGTTTTCAGAAGAGACGATTCGCGATGCGGTTTCTTATGAAATCCAGCGTGGAGGTCAGGTGTTTTTCATTCATAACCGGGTGGAAAATATTAAAGAAGTCGCCGGAATGATACAAAGATTGGTACCAGATGCAAAAATCGGGATCGGTCACGGGCAAATGGAAGGTAAGAAACTGGAAGCTTTGATGCTCAAGTTTATGAATGGGGAATTTGATGTGCTGGTTTCCACCACCATCATTGAAAGTGGACTTGATGTTTCTAACGCCAATACGATTTTCATCAACAACGCTAATAACTTCGGGCTTTCAGATCTTCACCAAATGCGGGGAAGAGTTGGTCGAAGCAACAAAAAAGCATTTTGTTATTTTATTACTCCGCCATATTCCGCAATGACCGAAGAGGCGCGGAAGCGAATGACCGCCCTGGAACAATTCAGCGAACTTGGCAGCGGATTCAATATTGCGATGAAAGATCTTGAAATTCGTGGTGCAGGAGACCTTTTAGGAGGCGAACAAAGCGGATTCATTAATGAAATAGGATTTGATACCTATCAAAAGATCCTCAACGAAGCCATTGAAGAACTGAAGGAAAATGAATTTAAAGATCTTTATGCAGACCAGGTTTCGGAAGATAAACAATACGTAAAAGAAACCCAGATTGATACAGATTTTGAACTGCTTTTCCCGGATGATTACATTAACAGCATTACTGAACGCCTGAACCTTTACACACAGCTCAATGATCTGAAGAATGAAGAAGAACTTCAGAAATATGAGGCAGAACTTGTGGACAGGTTTGGAGAACTTCCTTCCGAAGCAGAAGATCTGCTGAACAGCGTTCGTATTAAATGGATCGCGGCAAGTGTTGGTTTAGAGAAAATCGTGATGAAACAGAACAAAATGATCGGGTATTTTATTGCGGATCAGCAATCAGGTTTCTACCAGACCAAAGCTTTTTCAAGAGTATTGCAATATGTGCAAACACATCCGCAGTCTTGCACCATGAAAGAAAAGAAAACCCGGAGCGGGTTGAGGTTGCTGCTGACCTTTGAGAAAGTAACTTCTGTAGACCGGGCTTTAAAGGTTTTGCAGCCGTTGGATGTGAGGGCGAAGGTCGAGGTGGAAGAGAAATAAAACCTCTCAAAAATGGCATTTTTGAGAGGTATTTGGATCGCGGTCAATATAGGTTTTAAAACTTATAAAGTCTCAACTTATCACTTTATCTATTTACATGTTAAGAAACCATTCTATTTTCCAGTTGTTATTCTCTTTTTGAAGTAGTATTAGAGAATTCGAGTAATCTGCTACAGAGCTTTGTTCAAGAAAGACTAAACTTAAATTCTTTTCTTTATTAAAAAGAGGTTTTGATAATTTCAGCCGGATATTGTCCGTGAGTTTTTCACAGTTTATCATTTTAACTGAAAATATTTCCTGGTCCCATTTAAAGCCACTTGTAATTTGGCTTTTCATATACTCCAAATCTTTCTTGGTCAGTACATCTTTAATACGTACAGCGTCGCCTGTAGGAGTCCATTCTTGAAAATTTACGATCAAATCAAGATCTAAAGCCTCAATTAAAGGTTTCCCTTGCGTTGTTATTGAATTCAAGTTGTAGTCCAATGGTTTGGAGCATAAAACAAAATCCAAACCCTCATATTCATTAAGAACAGTTTCAATTACTTGATAGATATCTTTGGAAGGGGTGATTTCATTTTCTGTTCTACATGTAGAGAGGTTGAAAATTGTTAATAAAAGTAGTAATTTCATAATAAAATGATTTAACAGGCTTTTTTCCTGCAGGTGAAATACCATTATTAGTCACATTGTCTGCCTCAGCCGAAGTTCTGTTTTTTATTCTATCTCTATCAGCTTGAATTGGCACAAGATTATTAAAGATGGTATTAGTTGCATTCGAGTTGTAGAGTCAGTTTTATATTTTCCCTCCAAATCGGTCATAGCCAGAAAATATCCCTGTTTTTGAATTTGCAGGAATGACTATACTTTGCTTCACTATTCAGGACTTCTTCTTGATGTGCCAATTTCCTGTGGGCAGTCACATAATGTTGTTCTTCTGTTTTGTTTTTATAATTTAAATTCGCTTGGTTAGAAAATCCGAAATAAAACCTCTCAAAAATGCCATTTTTCGAAACTTTAATTTTTCCCCGAAAACAATGAATATTGTTATTCTTCTTTTTTCCATTGAAATGGCAATTCCCCAGCATTCAAGTCTCTAAATTTATCAAGAAGTAGTACTTTTTCTGTCGCCTTTAAAATATCTGCCGATTTCTGTCCGGACATTGGCGTTGGATCGCTTATTCCTGTTATAACTAGAACTTTAATTACCAGGGTAGTTAGAAAGCTGTTCATATTTTAGTTGTTAATCAATTGTTAAAACAAAACTACTTATCCTAATTACTACTGCCTGAAAAAATCCCGTACAATAATTACGGGTTTTTTCTGCAAGGGATAAATTTTGTTGTGCTGGATATCGAAAAATAGCAATTTTTAAACCTTTTTCTATTCCTCATTTTTTAAAGATTGCAAATTCTGAAGCTTCTAAATGAGAAATTGACAGTATAATCTAAAAAAAGTGAATATCTCTAAGATTAGCGGCTTTCACCAGGAATTCCTGAATATTTAATAGAAAATAAAAAATTTAATTTTTCTGCTCTTGGGCGAGGCTGTCTCAAATTTTCTGCGATATTTGTTAATCTTAATCATTTAAAAATCAAGTATTGTGTGTGGAATTGTATGTGCTTTCGAGTTAAAGGAAGCTTCTGAAACTTTACGACCTCAGTTACTTAGCATGGCGAAATGCCTGCGTCACCGCGGCCCAGACTGGAGCGGAATTTATAGTAACGAAAAAGCCATTTTAGCCCATGAGCGCCTGGCGATTGTAGATCCTACTTCGGGAAAACAGCCTTTGTTTAGCGAAGACAAGAATTTGGTGCTTGCTGCCAATGGGGAAATTTATAATCATAAGGAGTTGCGAAATCAGTTTAATGGCAATTACAATTTTCAAACACAATCTGACTGTGAAGTTATTCTTGCACTTTATAAAGAGAAAGGATCGCAGTTTCTTGACGAATTAAACGGGATTTTTGGTTTTGCTATTTACGATGTAGAGAAGGACGAGTATTTGATCGCCCGCGACCATATGGGAATCATTCCGCTGTACATTGGCTGGGACAAAAATGGAACTTTTTATGTTGCTTCAGAATTAAAAGCGCTGGAAGGTCATTGTACTAAAATTGAATTATTCCCTCCGGGACATTATCTATCAAGTAAAGAAGATGGATATCAACGTTGGTACCAGCGCGACTGGATGGACTATGAGAATGTGAAAGATAACGAAACGAGTATTGAAGATCTTCGGAAGGCGCTGGAAGCTGCGGTTCACCGTCAATTAATGAGTGATGTGCCTTATGGCGTGTTGCTTTCCGGAGGATTGGATTCTTCAATCACCTCTGCTTTGGCAAAGAAATATTCAGATAAAAGGATTGAAAGTGATGATACAGATGCTGCCTGGTGGCCGCGCCTGCATTCATTCGCAATAGGCCTTGAAGGTTCGCCAGATCTTGCTGCGGCGAGAAAAGTAGCCGATCATTTGGATACGGTTCATCACGAAATAAAATTCACCATCCAGGAAGGAATAGACGCGATCAAAGATGTGATCTATCAGCTGGAAACTTATGATGTTACCACGATTAGAGCCTCTACGCCTATGTATTTAATGGCAAGAGCTATTAAAGCGATGGGAATAAAAATGGTGCTTTCGGGCGAAGGAGCCGACGAGATCTTTGGTGGTTACCTGTACTTCCATAAAGCGCCAAATGCCAAAGAATTTCACGAAGAAACCGTGCGTAAACTGGACAAGTTACACCAGTACGATTGCTTAAGAGCAAATAAATCGCTTTGCGCCTGGGGAATTGAAGGTAGGGTGCCATTTTTGGATAAAGAATTTATGGATGTTGCCATGCGCTTAAATCCAAAAGATAAAATGATCGTTCAGGGAGAGCGCATTGAAAAATGGGTTTTGAGAAAGGCTTTTGAAGATTACCTTCCCGAAAGTGTTGCCTGGAGACAAAAGGAACAATTTTCTGACGGAGTGGGTTACAGCTGGATCGATACGCTAAAGGAAATGGTGAACGAACAGGTAACCGATGAACAACTGGATCACGCGCACTTTAGATTCCCGGTGCAGCCGCCAAAGAGTAAGGAAGAATTCTTCTATAGATCAATTTTTTCTGAACATTTCCCAAGTGATGCGGCAGCACTTTCGGTGCCGTCCGTACCATCTGTGGCTTGTAGTACACCAACCGCGCTGGAATGGGATGAATCATTTAGAAATATGAACGATCCTTCAGGAAGGGCAGTTGCAAATGTACATTCCGAAGCATATAAAAAAGACGCAAAGGCTGCCGAAGCTTAAAAGGCTGCAAAATTTTTTTTCAGAAAATTTCAGAATAAAAAACCTCTTCAAAATGACATTTTTGAAGAGGTTTTTTGCATTAGTTTGGTAGATGATTATAAAACAATAGATGTTGAAACAAGTTCAGCATGACGTGAAATAAATCACTTTTTCCTCCCGTTAATTTGTTATTTTCCAGGGCTCTTATTTAAAATTCTTAAAAATATACAAAGGCATCTTCCAGATGTTCAATCCTGGTGCCGGCTTTGTTTTTTATGATGGCAATAATATCAAACCTTACATTTACATCCAGTTGATGTTCGTTGACGAAATGATCAATGGCTTTCACGAGTGACTGGATCTGTTTTCGCTTCACAAAATCCTGCGGATCACCAAAGTCTGGCGTGCTGCGGGTTTTCACCTCTACTACAGCTAAAGTATCTTTTTTGCGGGCAATGATGTCGATCTCTGCTTTTTGATACCGAAAATTCCGGGCCGCGATTTTGTAGCCGTTTTGAAGCAGGTGTGCAACCGCCAGTTCCTCTCCCTGTTTCCCTAAATCATTATGTTGAGCCATCTTCTTAAGATTGAATTTTAGATTCAATGGGAAAGCACTATTTAGAAGGATTTTTTGCCAGCTATTCCTCCGCCTGGTACATGATCGCCTGTACACTGAGATTAAGTGCATCAATTTCTTCTTCGGAAGCTTCTATTTTCCGGTCTCCGTAGAACTTATTTGGGGGAGTTCCTTCCGGCTTCAAAAACACCCTTATGTTTGTGCCAGCCAGTTTGCCGTCAAGCCAGTCTACTGCACCGCTGTAGTCCCAGCCAAACCCATAGAATTCAAACGGACCTTCATTGAAAGCTTCAAGTTCTTCGTATGTAGTTCCTATTTTTATTCCCTGTCTGGTTTCCCAGCGGCCGGCGTTTTCCACACGAATATGGTGCAACTGGGTTCGTTCTACATCATTCCAGGTGAGAAGGGCCTCATTTGCAGTGCCGGGAAAAAGGATATTATAAGGCCGCTGTATAACCCCTTCTTCAAAAACATCATTCCCTTCTTCAATAGATGCTTCAGGATAGATTCTTTTAAGATCTTGAGAAGAAGAAATTTGTGCTAAATTCTCTAGGATGAACCTGTTAGAATCTACTGTTAATTTTCTGCTCTTACATCCTGCCATTAGCAGGATGGCAAGACTTATAAAAAGAATTTTGCGCATAGATTTATTTTAAGTTAAAAGTAATGACATTTGTCGCATAACAATTCCCTTTTACAAGATTTTAACTTGTAATCCCTTGTAGTTGCTTAACTTTACAACCTTTTAAAATTCGAATATTTTTGATGGAATCACCTAAGAGATTGACTATAACTGCGGCCTTGCCGTATACCAATGGCCCTATTCATATTGGCCACCTCGCAGGCGTATATGTGCCTGCAGATATTTACGCCCGTTTTATGAGATTGCAGGGCCACGATGTGGCTTTTGTTTGCGGAAGTGATGAACACGGCGTGCCCATTACGATTAAAGCTAAAAAAGAAGGGGTCACTCCTCAGGATATTGTAGATAAATACCACGGAATTATTAAAAAATCCTTTGAAGAATTCGGGGTTTCTTTTAATAACTATTCACGCACCTCGGCAGAAGTTCATCATAAAACTGCTTCAGAATTTTTTAGAAAGTTATACGATTCCGGAAAATTTATTGAGGAAAGCAGTAAGCAATTCTACGATGAGAAGGCCGAACAATTCCTGGCAGATAGGTTTGTGGTTGGAACCTGCCCAAAATGTGGTTTTGAGGAAAGTTATGGGGACCAGTGTGAAAAATGCGGTACCAGTCATAACGCGAATGATTTGATTAATCCTAAGTCGGCTATTACCGGTGCAACGCCCACTTTAAAAGAAACCAGGCACTGGTTTCTGCCTTTAGATCAATATGAAAGCTGGTTGAAAGAATGGATCCTGGAAGGGCATAAAAGAGACTGGAAATCTAATGTTTACGGGCAGGTGAAATCCTGGATAGACGACGGTTTACGGCCAAGGGCGGTTACGCGTGATCTTGATTGGGGAATCCCGGTTCCTGTGGAAGGTGCCGAAGGAAAAGTGCTTTACGTTTGGTTTGATGCGCCTATTGGTTACATCTCCTCCACCAAAGAATGGGCAGAAAGGGAAGGAAAGGACTGGGAGCCATACTGGAAAGATGAAAATACTAAAATGGTGCATTTCATTGGGAAAGACAACATTGTTTTTCACTGTATCATTTTTCCTGCCATGCTCAAGGCCGAAGGGAGTTATATTCTTCCGGAAAATGTGCCTGCGAATGAATTTTTAAATCTTGAAGGACAAAAGTTATCGACTTCAAAGAACTGGGCGGTATGGCTGCACGAATACCTGAAAGATTTTCCCGGGCAGCAGGATGTGTTGAGATATGTCTTAACTGCAAATGCGCCGGAAGCCAAAGACAATGATTTCACCTGGAAAGATTTCCAGGCGAGAAATAATAACGAACTGGTTGCCATTTTTGGAAACTTTATCAACAGGGTGGTGGTACTTACGAATAAGTATTACAACGGAATTGTTCCTAAGCCCAATGACTATAATGAAGTGGACAAACAGGTGTTGGCAGAACTTCGAGCCTACCCTGCAGTGATTGCAAGTTCTATTGAAAAATATCGTTTCAGGGAAGCCCAGGGAGAGTTGATGAATGTCGCCCGACTTGGGAATAAATACCTGGCAGATGAAGAACCCTGGAAACTTATAAAAACTGATGAGGAAAGGGTGAAAACAGTAATGTTTGTCGCACTGCAAATCGCTTCGGCGCTCACCAGCATGAGCGAGCCTTTCCTTCCGTTTACTTCGGAAAAATTAGTAAACATGCTGGACCTCGATACTTCAAAAAAACCGGAATGGAATAAAATATCCGAAGAAGACAACCAATTACTTGCTTCCGGACATCAAATTGGAAAGGCGGAATTATTATTTTCAAAAATAGAAGACGAACAAATTCAGACGCAATTGGATAAACTGGAAGCTACCAAGGCTGCAAATAAAGCCGAAAATCAAAAAGCAGAACCGCAGAAGGAAATTGCCACTTTTGAAGATTTTACAAAAATGGATCTTCGGGTTGGAACGATCGTAGAGGCTCAAAAAATGCCAAAAGCCAATAAACTTCTTGTACTGAAAGTTGATACAGGAATTGATGTTCGAACGATCGTATCGGGAATTGCACAACATTTCAAGCCGGAAGATATTATTGGTAAGAACGTTACTGTACTTGTAAACCTCGCACCTAGAAAGTTGCGCGGTGTAGAAAGTGAAGGAATGATCCTCATGACCGAAAATGCCGATGGCAAGCTGGTTTTTGTAAATCCAGATGAGGAAGGAGTGAAGCCGGGGACGATTATAAGTTAGAAATTAAACCTAACAGGTTTTTAAAACCTGTTAGGTTTACTATACAGGCATGCTCAAAATAGCAAATCATCCAATCTATACGCATCCCTTACCAAAAGGTCATCGTTTCCCGATGGAAAAATATGATTTGTTGCCCAGGCAACTTTTGTATGAAGGTACCTGCAGTGAAGAAAACTTCTTTAAACCCGGTTTCCCTGAGGAAGCTGCTATTTTAGCGGTGCATGATAAGACATATTTCAGGGAGTTAGATGAGTTAAGTCTTGATAGAAGAGCAGCAATAAAGATTGGGTTTCCGCTTTCTAAAGAATTGATTGACCGCGAACAGATCATTGCCTGCGGTACAATGATGGCTGCAGAATTTGCCCTGGAATACGGGATCGCGATGAATATTGCCGGTGGAACGCATCATGCTTACAGCAACAGGGGCGAAGGTTTTTGTATTTTTAACGATCAGGCGGTGGCAGCAAGGCATCTTCAGAAGAGAAAACTTGCAGAAAAGATATTGATCGTAGATCTTGATGTACACCAGGGAAACGGTACTGCCGAGATATTTGAAAATGATGATTCCGTCTTTACTTTTTCAATGCACGGAAAGAAAAATTATCCTTTTAAAAAGGAGAGTTCCAGCTTAGATATTGGATTGGAAAATGGCACAAAAGACGAAGAATACCTTACAATATTAAAGGATATTCTTCCTGAACTTCTTCATCAGGAACGGCCAGATTTTATCTTTTACCAAAGTGGCGTGGATATCCTTGCTACCGATAAGCTGGGGAAATTAGGTTGTACGGTCAAGGGGTGCAAGGAGCGGGACAGGTTTGTGCTCCAAACCTGTCACGATGCAGGAATTCCTGTAGAATGCAGTATGGGCGGGGGATATTCTACAGATATTAAAACCATCATTGAAGCACATGCCAACACCTATAGGCTGGCGCAGGAGATTTATTTTTAATGGGCTTTTTTAGAGTGGAGTATCTGGAAATATGCAAAATATTTCTAACTGCTACAGGAAAATGTCTTCATAATCTTAACTTAGGCTTCAAAAATGACCTTTTCTCTTCAAATTTTAAAAATAGATTTATGAAAAACCTCATTTTCCGGGTAGTATGTTTCTTTTCTTTCCTGCTCACCTTTTCGGGCAATTGTCAAACTTCTGGAAAAACTTCCGGTTCTGAGAAAATTAAATTAAACCAGATTGGGTTTTATCCTGAAGGACCAAAAACAGCTGTGATCGCAGCTTCTAAAGCCGTTGAATTCCTGATATTTAAAAAAGGAGAAAAGAAACAGGTGTTCTCGGGAAAATTAACCGGGGCGAAAAACTGGCCGCATAGTAATGAAAATGTAAAAAAGGCAGATTTCTCAGAGTTTCGGGAACCAGGACAATATATTCTGAAGGTGCCGGGGATGGGAGAGAGCTATCCTTTTGAAATATCAGAAAATGTGCATTTTGAGCCCGCAAAAGCAAGTATAAAAGCATTTTATTTTCAGCGGGCTTCAACCGCCCTCCCTGAAAGCTACGCCGGGAAGTGGGCCAGGGACGCCGGCCATCCGGATTCCGAAGTGAAAATCCACAATTCTGCTGCCACGCAAAACAGGCTTGCAGGCAGCACGATCTCAAGTCCGCGGGGCTGGAATGATGCCGGCGACTATGGAAAATACATCGTAAACAGCGGGATCACGATGGGAACTTTATTTTCACTCTATGAAGATTTTCCGGAGTATCTTGATACTTTACATCTTAATATTCCTGAAAGCCGTAATAACATTCCTGATTTCCTTGACGAAACCTTATATAACTTAAGATGGATGATGAGCATGCAGGACGAGGATGGAGGAGTATATCACAAATTGACCAGTGCTAATTTTCACGGGGCTGTATTACCAAAAGATGCAACCCTACAGCGGTGGGTAGTTCAAAAAAGTACTCCTGCGACCTTAGATTTTGCCGCGGTAACTGCGCAGGCATCGAGGATCTTTAGGAATTTTGAAGAAGAATTACCGGGCCTTTCAGATTCATTGCTGGTAATGAGTAAAAAAGCATATCGATGGGCAGTAAAGAATCCAAAAATGGTATATGATCAGAAGAAATTAAAAGAGCCTGCAGTGAGTACCGGGGCTTATGGTGACGAGAATTTTGAAGATGAGTTCCAGTGGGCGGCTACAGAATTGTTCCTTTCTACAGAAGAGGAAAAATACTATGAAGAAGCAGGAATAGAGAGTTCCCTGGAATCTTCAGAAGAAAATTTTAGCGTTCCTTCATGGCCAAACGTGAATACGCTTGCTTTATATTCTTTGGCAAGGCATAAGGACAAGCATACTGGTACACATGAAAGTGATATAGATGCAGTGCAGAATAAAATAATTGAAATGGCCGAAGAGTTGTTAGCACATTCACGCGAATCGGCTTACGGAACTCCTATGGGAATAAGTGCTAAGAATTTTGCCTGGGGAAGCAATTCTGAAGCGGCGAACCAGGGAGTTTTGCTGTTGAATGCCTACCTGCTTACCAAAAATGAGGAATACCTTAATGCAGCCAATGATAATCTCGATTATCTCTTAGGAAGAAATGCCACCGGGTTTTCCTTTTTGACCGGTTTTGGAGAAAAGTCCACCAAAGATCCACATCACAGGCCTTCGGAAGCAGATAGCGTTGAAGATCCAGTCCCCGGACTTTTAGCCGGCGGGCCTAATCCCGGGCAACAGGATAAACAAAATTGCGGTGATCTTTATACAGAAAAGCATCAATATCCAGCCACTTCTTATATTGATGAACGCTGCAGCTATGCCAGCAACGAGATTGCCATCAACTGGAATGCGCCTTTTGTATACCTCGCAAATGCACTAGAGGCCATAAGATAACCCTGAATTTCTCTTTTTTGGCAACCGGAGAGGACTAAAATAAATTCCATAAAAAAAAGACCTTTTTGAGGTCTTTTTTTGTTTACTTCCGGAGAATAGAGTTGGATGAAAGAAAGTTATTTCCCTAAGAGTAGCAGGTCGTTGCAAACAATTTCGGTGATGTACCTTTTTTGACCGGCTTTGTCTTCATAACTGCGACTGGTTAATTTTCCTTCAATGCCTATTTCTTTGCCTTTTGGAACATAATTCTCTACAAGATCGGCGGTTTTTCCCCAGGCGACGATGTTGTGCCATTGTGTGTCGGTGATCTTCTCACCTTTTGCGTTTTTGTAAGATTCATTGGTGGCGATGGAAAATTTTGCGAGCTTTTTGCCCGATTCAAGCGTTACAATTTCTGGTGCGTTCCCTACGTGGCCAATTAGCTGTACTTTGTTTCTTAGTGCGTTCATGATAATATGTTTTTACTGTTTAGCTGAAAATCATTCGTTCATTTCAACGGTACAAATATAGAGCTGCAGTTTCCCCTGATTCGGTTGATAATTAATTGCTTTCGTTTAGATTCGTTTGTAAACGTTTGTAAACGGCTTTAAAAAGAAGAAGAAATTTCCGCTCTTGTTTTATAAAGCAGTGGTACCTTTACCCCTGAATGCCGTAGTAGATGAATTATTCCCTGCATTCAAAAAAGAGCTTCTTATATGTCCTTTAAAAAACTCAATCCTGCAATTAAGGAAACCCTGTCACATCTAGAAATGGAACATCCCACTCCTTTTCAGAAGAAGATCATTCCGCGGATTAAAAGCGGCGCCAATGTTTTTGGAATCGCTCCCGAAGGATCCGGGAAAACAACAGCCCTCATTATTGGCACCATCCAGCAGCTTAAAGCCGAAGCATTTCAGGATGCTCCAAGGGCGTTGATCTTTGTGAAAGACAAGGAAGCCGCGCTGGAGCTGGAAGAAAAATTTCAAATCTTTCTTAAAAACACTTCTTTACGGATATTTTCGGCTTTTGATGAGCCCAATATAGAAAACCAAAAAAACGAGATCTATGAAGGTGTAGACATCGTTATTTCTACTCCCAAAAAGTTGAAAAAACTCTTTAAGATCAGCGGCATCAATTTAAATGAATTGAAAATCCTTGCAGTGGAGGATGCAGATTTCCTGGTGAAAACAAGTGATTTCAATGATCTCATTGGAATTCCCGAACACGTAAGTAAATGCCAGTTTCTGGTCTTTTCAGAAGCGCTGGATGGAAAGGTGAAAAGGCTTCAGGATTTTTTCATGTCACATTCGGAGGTAGTAATTGTAGACTAACTCCCCTTTTTTTAACTTATAAGCTTTTTTCTCCTTTAGACATTTCGCCATGCAGGTCCTGAAGTATTGTTGTTGTTTCCATAGGCTCCTATTCTTTATGCAGCCTATTTTTAGTCTGCAAATTTCTTAAAATCGTGATAAACTGTACAGCAGAATCTTATTTTTTTAATAGCTTGATTAACTGAGATTCTCGTTTTACAGAACCCAAGAAAATGCCAGCCAAAAATGCCATTTTTGAGTGGTTAGCTTCTGCGGGTAAATAATTTGAAAAGAAAAAAGGAATATGCGTCAACTAATACTTAAGATTCCTTCAGGAAGTAAAGAAAGGGTGCAGGAGCTTGTTGAAAAGTTTGATGGGAAGAATAGCATTAGCCTTTCAGAAAGTGACCAGGAACATGATGTTTTCTTTGTTAGTCTACCTAACAAAAAGGTCAATAACTTTTTAAAACAAGTAGATGAATTTGAAAAACCCGAAATAACGCTCATTCCCCGCGGAATCATTTCCTTATATCCACCGGCCTCTGATGCGCCCGACCAGGTGGCAGATGTGCAGACGAAGAGTTCTCTGGAGATCTATTTAGGAGGAATTCAAAGTGTAGGCTCCATGTTCGGGCTTATTGGGTATTCTTTCGTTGCTGGAATTATCGTGTGGATTGGGCTTTTTACAACCACAACTTATCTTTTGGTAGCGGCAATGCTCGTGGCCCCATTTGCAGGGCCTGCAATGAATGCCGCACTGGCCACTGCCGCGGGTAAAATGAAGCTTTTAAAGAGCAGTTTGAGCAGGTATGGAATTGCCATTTTCACCGGCATCGTGGCGAGTTTTCTGCTTTCGGTGATATTTCCGCTGCAAATATTAACACCTTTGATGGAGGAAATAAGCCAGGTTTCGAAATTTGCACTTTTTCTTCCGCTGGTATCGGGTTTTGCAGGAGCGGTTAACATCTGCCAGTCCGAACGGGATAGTCTGGTTTCCGGAGCAGCCGTAGGTATTCTTGTTGCGGCTTCTTTAGCGCCACCTGTGGGATTAATTGGTGCAGGTCTTTACATGATGGAATGGCAGGTGGTTTTTAGTAGTCTTTTCAGAATTATTTTGCAACTCCTGGGAATTCACCTGGCTGCGACGCTCGTATTTTACTTTTATGGGAAGGTAACGCCCAACGGAGTGAGATTTTTAAAAGGAAGCAAGAAGAAAGGTCTTATTATCACCATTATTGTAATCCTGGGAATTGGAGGAATGATGGCCTGGCAGTTTAGTCGGCCGCCCATTCTTCGCAAGGCAGGAATGAATACCGAACTCGCAGAAGCTTTAAATACTACTCTTGAGGAGATAAAATATATAATAGTTCTAAACAAGAATGTTAGTTTTACTAACGTACAAACCGAGAATAACCGTTCTATCGCCCGTTTTGAGGCCACAGTAATGCTGCGGGATACAGTAATTCCACAAGAGCAATTAAAAACCAACATCATCAATTACCTAAAAGAGAATATGTCTTATCCCTATGACAATATTTATGAAGTTTACCAGATTCATGTAGTGGCGGAATGACAAACCCTGACTTAGACCAGGATTGAAGCCGGTGGAAATAGAAGTAAAACTGCCATTTTTGAACCATATTCCTTTTATCTTTATAGCCAATAAAGATCTATATGAAACCTGCCACCGTCAAGCAGCTTAAAGATGAATTAAAACATCGCTCTCACGATGAGCTGCTGCAAACCTGTCTTCGGCTTTCAAAATTTAAAAAAGAGAATAAAGAATTGCTCACGTATCTTTTGTTCGAATCTTCAAATGAGGCGGAGTATATTGAGCGGGTCAAGCAGGAAGTGGAAGCAGATTTTAAGGAGATTAATACCAATAATTACTACTACGTTAAAAAAAGCATTCGAAAGATCCTTCGGAATATCAAAAAGCACATTCGCTACTCCGGAAGAAAGGAAACCGAAGTGGAACTGTTGATCTATTTTCTCCTGAAGATGGATAGCTTTTCTCCTTCCATTCACAGGAACAAAACCCTGCAAAACCTCTACGACCGGCAGCGGGCTATGGTAGAAAAGAAATTAGCATCTCTTCATGAAGATTTTCAGTATGATTTTGAAATGGAACTTGAAGAATTAAGCAGGTGAAACGATGATTGAGAATTTAAAAACCGAAAGATTCCTGCTCAGGAGATTCAAAAATGATGATTTGGAGAACGTTTTTAAAGGCCTTTCCCATCCTGAAGTTATTAAATATTACGGGGTAAATTTCAGTAGTCTTCATGAAACCCGGGAACAAATGAAGTGGTTTGAAGAGCTGGAGCAAAATGGGACTGGAGCCTGGTGGGCGATTTGTTCTCCGGAAACCGAGACCTTTTTTGGAGCAGCAGGTTTTAATGATCTAAGCAAAGAACATCGAAAAGCAGAGATTGGATTCTGGCTGCTCCCGGAATTCTGGCGAAAGGGAATTATTCAGGAGGTGTTGCCGGTAATTTGCGACTTTGCCTTTACAAAGATGAATCTTCACAGGATCGAAGCTTTTGTGGAGACAGAAAACAAAGCATCAGCAAAAGCATTGAAGAAACAAGGTTTCAGGCATGAAGGAACGATGGTTGATTCCGAAGTGAAAAACGGAAGTTTTATTAGTGTGGACCTGTTCGCCAAATTGAAGAACGAATAATTTTTTATCTTTAATAAATGCAAAAAGCCTGTATAGAGTGTGGGGAAAAGATCGTGGGCAGAGTTGATAAGAAATTCTGTGGCGATTACTGCCGCAATGCTTACAACAACAATCGCAACAAAGACAGCAAGAATTTGCTGCGCAATGTGAACAACCAGCTTCGTAAGAATTATCGTATTTTAGAAGAACTCAATCCCGAAGGGAAAAGCAAAACCTCGCGTTCAAAACTACAGGCAAAAGGCTTTAGCTTTGAATACTTCACGAGTATTTATACTACGAAAACAGGAACAGTTTATTACTTTGTTTATGACCAGGGTTATCTTCCGTTAGAGGGAGATTATTTTGCGCTGGTGAAAAGAAATTGATTTTAAGAATTTCCCCAATTTTGGCCTTTCAGGTTCATGGCAGCTTTGAGAATATCTCTCTGGCTAATCTGGCCCACCAGCTTTCCATCCTGAACGATTGGAAACCTCCTCACTTTATTTTCAATGAATTTTTTGGCTGCATCCAGCACGTTCATGTTGCCATCAATGGTTGCGACATTGCAGGTCATATGTTTCTCAACAGTATAATCTTCAATAGGCATGTTGTAATATTGACTGTCTGAAATGTGCTTCATGCAATCCCCTTCAGAAATAATCCCAAGTAGCTCATTTTTTTCATTTACCACACATCCGCCGGAAATATTATTTTTCGTAAGCGTCTCCATGACGGTGTAGACGCTTTGGTCTTTTTTAAAGGTAATAAGATCCTTGGCCATGTAATCGCATACAAGCATCGATTCGCTTTGAGGCTTTTGCGGCTCAGCCTGTCTTCCCTGAAAACTTTTGATACCCATATCTAAATATTTGAAAATGAGTTATTAAAATATAAAAATTTAGGATTTGTACCAATATCTAAGTGAAGTATTGGGAAGAAATTATGAAATTGGGAAATCAATAGGTAAATTTTAGGTCAAATAAGATATATTTGGTTCATGGCTAGAAAATTACAGTTCATTTTATCATTTTTGATCATTGCAGCGGCTGCTTTTTGGGGCTTGTATGGAACCATGCCGCACAACGTTACTTCAGAAGATATTCCTGCCGAAGAATTTTCTACCACACGTGCTTTTTCGCATGTGGAAGCCATAGCACAGCAACCTCATTACATTGGCAGTGAAGCCCACAGCAACGTAAGAAACTATATTGTTGCTCAACTTCAGGAAATGGGTTTGCTGGTGCATACGCAGGAGGCCTATTCCCTTAATAATACCGGTACGATTACCAGGCCCCAAAATATTATTGCCCGCATAGAAGGCAGCGGTTCAGGAAAAGCGCTTTTGCTGCTCACGCATTATGACAGTGCTGTACATTCTTCTTATGGAGCGAGTGATGCTGCCAGTGGAGTGGCAACCATTCTGGAAGGGGCGCGGGCTTTTTTAGCTTCAGGAAAAGAACACACCAATGATATCATTCTTGTTTTTACTGATGGGGAAGAAGTGGGGCTGAACGGTGCCGAAGCTTTTGTAAATGAGCACGAATGGGCAGCGGACATTGGCCTGGCTTTTAACTTCGAATCTCGAGGCAGCGGCGGAAATTCTTTTATGCTTCTGGAAACCAACACCGGTAATGCAGCTTTGATTAAAGAATTCATAAATGCCGCCCCAGATTATCCCGTTACCAATTCCCTGGCGTACAGCGTCTATAAAATGCTGCCCAACGATACAGATCTTACGGTACTTAGAGAGCAGGGAAATATCCCCGGATTTAATTTTGCATTCATTGACGATCATTTTGATTACCATACCGCGACAGATGTGCCCGAGAATTTAGATAAAAATACATTGGCACATCAGGGCAGTTACCTAATGCCACTGCTGAATTATTTTAGCAGCCATCCATTGGAAAATTTTGATGCTGAAGAAGAATTGATCTATTTCAACCTGCCTGTACTCAACATGGTAAGCTACCCCTTTTCCTGGAATTTTCCTTTATTAATTCTTGCTGTGCTACTCTTTGTAGCCCTTATCATTTATGGGTTCTTAAAAAAGCGGTTAAGGTTTATGAATATTTTGAGAGGATTTATCCCGCTGTTGATTGCGGTTTTTGGCGCGGGTTTAGTGTCTTACATGCTTTGGCAATTCTTTCAGTTCATATATCCGCAGTATGGAGAAATGGAACATGGCTTCCCTTACAACGGCTATTACTACATTGGCGCCTTCATTTTCCTGGCGCTGGCGATTTGTTTTGGTACTTACGCTAAATTCCGAAAACCAGATAATGCACGCCAGCTTTTTATCGCTCCGCTGTTTTTCTGGATCCTTTTAAGTGCAGCTGCCGCATTTTTCCTCCAAGGAGCTGCTTACTTTATTGTCCCGGTCTTTTTCGGACTATTGCAATTGTTCCTCCTGCTAAAGCAAAAGAAACCAAACCTCGTATTTCTCGCACTCTTAAGTCTGCCGGCTATCTTTATAGTACTTCCGTTCATGGTGACATTTCCGGTCGCTCTGGGCTTAAAAATAGTATTTGTAGCAGCAGTTCTGGCTGCACTGCTATGGGTGCTGCTCTGGCCGGTTTTTGGGTTCTACACCCGCATCAAAACGCTGGCTTTTTTCAGCTTCCTAACTTTCTTTGTGCTCGTTATTATTGCCCATTTTCAGTCAGATTTTAATGAGGAAAGGCCAAAGCCGAATAGCCTGGTTTATATTTATGACGCCGATGCGCAAACAGCGTCCTGGAATACCTATGATGAGATCATTGACCCTTGGACGGCACCTTATTTTAATGAAGATGCTGAAGCCAGTGAAAAAGAGGGTTTGTTCAGTAGCAAATATAATTCGGGTTTTACTCAAAGCGTCGAGGCACCGGTCGTGCCACTGCAAAAAGCTTATTTAGATGTTCAAAAAGGGGATGCTGAGAAAGGATTTTCAGAATATTTAATAAAGATTGCTCCTAACAGAAATGTAAGTAGAATGGAATTCTTTGCCGACAGAGATCAGGATTTTGAAGAATTTACAGTGAACGGATTGCAAGCTGATTCCGTAGAAGCTTTAAGCGGAAGTTATCACGTCTTTAAAAACAGATGGAAGGAGAGATTGCTTACCTACTACGCAGTCAATAATGACACTTTACGCCTAAATTTTAAGCTGAAGTCAGATGAAAAACCTGAAATTACCTTCTATGAAGCCAGCCATACGCTCCTGGGAAACCCAGATTTAAATGTTTCTCCAAGAGCTGAAGATATGATCCCCAGGCCGTTTGTTTTAAACGATGCCGTGGTGATCAAAAGGAGAATTCCCTTAGACTAGGAATAGAATGTCTCCCTTCGAAAATCGCAGTAGAAATGAAATTTGTCTAAAATGAATCCAGATTATTTCCGAAGTATTTACGATCATGCACTTCTTCAAAAATGCGATCTGGAAGAGATTATAGATGCCCATGAAGAAATCATTTTTCCAAAAGGGCACGTGTTTCTGGAAAACGGAAAAATGGCAAATGAATATTATCTCGTTGAAAAAGGCCTTTTACGGGTGTATGTTCATGACTATAATGGCAATGAGATCACTACCAATTTCCACGGAACAGGTGAAATTGCAATTGAAGTTTCTTCCCTTTTTCAAAGGCTGCCAACCAATGAAAATATTGTTGCACTCACCAAAGGAAAAGCCTGGAAAATTGAGTTTGAAGTTTTTCAGAAATTATTTCATAAGATAGAAGGATTTCGCGAATGGGGCCGTGCCTGGATGGCAGGACAGTTATTTATTTCAAAACAACGTTCTATTGCCATGTTTACGAACACTGCAAAGGAAAGGTACCTGTTGTTGATACAGGAGAAACCTGAGATCATTCAAAAAGTACCCATAAAATATATTGCTTCCTATTTAGGAGTGACCGATACTTCTTTAAGCCGAATAAGAAAAGAAATTCTCAAAGCCTAATCTTTCCTGTCATATGACAGGAATATTTTCTGTCAAGGCATTTATTTTTATAGAACACAATCCTAAAAACAGTAAAAGATGAAATCACAAAATCCAGTAGTTTGGTTTGAAATTTATGTTGACGACCTAAAAAGAGCCAGGAAATTCTATGAAAAGGTACTTGATTTAGAATTAAATGAAATGCCTACGCCGGGTGAAATCCAGGACGAAATGCAAATGATATCCTTTCCTATGGAAATGGCTGAAGATGGAGCTAGTGGTGCCTTGATAAAAATGGAAGGATTCAAGGCAGGAGGAAATTCCACGATCGTATATTTTAGAAGTGAAGATGCTGCCGTGGAAGAAGGAAAAATTGAAGACGCGGGAGGAAAAATCTTAAAATCCAAACATTCTATTGGTGAGTACGGTTTCATTGTTTTAGCTTATGATACCGAAGGTAATATGTTTGGGATCCATTCAGAATCGTAAGTACGCATATCTAGCGCGTAGAATTCTAAGTTTAAAAATTTTCAGGAATTAAAACAACCATCAAGTATCTTTACCACGCATAAGATCAAATTAGGAAGAATGAAAATATCCATTTTAGGATGCGGCTGGCTTGGGTTACCGCTGGCTAAAGAATTGCTCCAAAAAGGGCATTTTGTAAAAGGTTCCACCACATCTCCTGAAAAATTGACTGTGCTCGCTTCGGAAGGGATAAACCCATATTTGATCACTGTTTCTTCGGAAAAAATTTCAGGTGATATCCAAAATTTCCTGGCCAAAACTGATGTTTTGATCGTGGATATTCCGCCGGGCTTGCGTAAAGATCCTGAAGTGGATTTTGAGGGTAAAATGGAGCGATTGGTGAAAGAAGTAGAAGTTTCCGAAGTGAAAAAGCTGCTTTTTATCAGTTCTACCTCGGATTATGAAGACACTTCTGATATTCCTGTTTACACTGAAGAAGATGTTCCCAACGGAACTTCGGCAGCTTCGAAACAGCTTATTGCCGTTGAAAAAATGTTGATGCAAAATAGCCTTTTTGACACTTCAGTCATTCGCTTCGGCGGACTCATTGGCGCTGACCGGCATCCGGTTAAATATTTAGCCGGCAGAAAGAACATTCGGAATCCGCAGGCGCCCGTAAATCTTATTCATCAGCAGGATTGCATTGGGATTATTTCCGCAGTGATTGAAAAGGCGCTTTTTGGAGAAGTATATAATGCTGTTTATCCGCAGCATCCTTCAAAAAAGGAATATTATTCCAGGATTTCAGAAGAAAGGAATTTGGCGGCACTTCATTTTGATGAGAATTCAACGTCAAAAGGAAAGCTTGTAGAATCTGTAAAAGTAGAGAAGGGATTGGATTATAAGTTTCAGAAAAGCATTTAACTTTTCGATTAAACACTTCGACTGTTCCTCCCTCTGGTCGAGCTTAGTGTGACAAAAGTTTAAAGCAAAAAAGCCCCAAAAAGGGGCTTTTCAAATTCTTTTTCCGAAGAAAAATTACCAGATGGCAACCCTGTTTTCGGGTTCAACATACATGGGGTCGCCGGGTTCAATATCAAAAGCCTCATAAAATGCTTCTATATTTTGCAGTGGCACAACTGCACGGTACATTCCCGGGGAGTGTGGATCTGTCTTTACAAGATTTTGAAGGGCCTCATCACGCATCTTGGTTCTCCAAACGGTAGCCCAGGAAAGGAAGAAACGCTGCTCTGGTGTGAAACCATCAATTTCTCCAGGATTTCCATTTTCCTTAAGGTGTATTTGGAGTCCGTCGTAGGCGGCATTTACCCCGCCAAGATCTCCAATGTTTTCTCCAAGGGTGAATTTCCCGTTAATATAAACGCTGTCAAGAACTTCAATAGCGCTGTATTGATCTGCCAAAGCGCCTCCAAGCTCTTCAAATTGCTCCAGGTCTTTTTCTGTCCACCAGTTGTTTAGGTTTCCTTCGGCATCAAAACGGGAACCGCTGTCATCAAAACCGTGAGAGATCTCGTGACCTATCACAGCACCAATTCCGCCATAGTTTACGGCAGCATCGGCTTTATAATCGTAGAAAGGCGGCTGCAGGATAGCTGCAGGGAATACAATCTCGTTGTAACTTGGATTGTAATAAGCATTCACAATTTGTGGTGCCATGAACCATTCACTTTTATCTACAGGCTCGTCCAGTTTTGAAATATTGTCTTCAACATTCCATTTTGCGGCATTCAGCATGTTCTGGAAATATGAACCACCCTGTTCTGGATTTTGAATTTCAAGGCTGCTGTAGTCTTTCCACTCATCTGGATATCCTACTTTAATAGTGGTGGTGTTGAGTTTTTCAATGGCTTTTATTTTGGTGCTGTCGCTCATCCAGGTAAGATTGTTGATCCTGTTTTCAAAAGCCTTCACCACATTTGAGATCATCTCTTCGGCTTTTTGCTTTGCTTCAGCAGGGAAATGCTCTTCTACATATAATTTACCCAAAGCTTCTCCAATCGTACCGTTGATCGTTGCAAGAGCGCGCTCATCACGTGGCAATTGCTCCTGGGCACCACGAAGTGTTTTGTTGTAAAATTCCCAGTTGGCTCTTTCAATTTCGGTAGTAAGGCTTCCTGCAGCATCGTTAAATAAATTCCACCGCAGGTATTCTTTCCAATCTTCCACGCTTCCTTCAGAAATTAAATTCTGAAAACTTTCCATGTATTTTGGTTGTGTAACAATAACAGTATCTACCCCTTCGGCACCTATTTCTTCAAAATAAGCATTCCAGTTGATTGCGGGAACTGTGTTCTTTAGTTCGTCAACGCTCATTGGGTTGTAGGAAAGACGGGCATCGCGTCGCTGTACCTTGTCAAGTCGAGGTTCTGCCATTTTGGTTTCAAAAGCAAGAATGTTCTCTGCACTTTGAGTAGCTCCCTCTTCTGAATCTCCAAGGAACTGGAGCATTCTTGTGATATGTTCCTTATAAAGTTGCCTTTTTTCTTCTGAATCTGTATCGTCGGCTACGTAGTAATCACGATCTGGAAGTCCTAGGCCACCTGGATATAAATAGGCTGCATTTTCATTACTGCTTTTTGCATCTGCACGAACTCCAAAGGAGAAAAATCCGCCGCCGCCGTACATCTGCATTTCGGTAAGATATTCCTGTAGGTCTTCTTTATTCTGAATATTATTGATCTTCTCCAGGTATGGTTTTACAGGATCTATTCCCTGCTGGTTTCTTACCACGGTATCCATGATCGTCTGGTACAGGTAAACCGCTTTTGCCTGATCGCTGCTGGAGTCCAGGTTTTCATCTGTAGAGGCTTTTTTAAGCAGGGCAAGGGCATCGGCATCTGTTTTCTCACGAAGCTCGTGAAAACTTCCCCAGGTAGTTTTGTCATCGGGAATTTCATTGGTATCCAGCCATCTTCCATTAACATACCGGAAGAAATCTTCTTCGGGCCCAACGGTAGTGTCCATGTACGCCAAGTTAATTCCTCTTTCCTCCTGGACTTCTGCTTCTTTGTCATTTCCGCAGCCGGTTAAAGCAGCCGAAGCAAGAACAGATGATAAAATCACACTTTTTATTGTCTTCATTTTATTGTTTAATATTAATAATTGGATTGCTAAAATAGCAAAAGGATCGAATTCTTGTCTTTCGCTCTTTAGTTATTCTTGATCCAGCTCATAGCGTAGATCTTTTCCTTTCATGATGGCCGGCAGACCTTCTGTCATCCAAAGTGGCGCCGGTTCCCCTTTCAAATAATGATCAAAGAACTGCATCATTCTTATGGAAAGATCCTGGCGGTTTTTCGTTTTTCTCAGGTTGTGAGCTTCATCATTGTATACAAGTAACCACACCGGTTTATTGAGTCTTCGCATCCCCATGAACATCTCAATTCCCTGGTAATAAGGTACGGCACCATCGGCATCGTTGTGCATCATCAATAAGGGAGTTTCAATGTTTGGAATTCCAAAAAGTGGTGAGTTCTCAAGGTATAGGTCCAGTCCTTCCCACAGGTTTTTTCCAATTCGGCTTTGCGTCTTTTCATATTGGAAAGCACGACTCAATCCGCTTTGCCAGCGTATTCCGCCATAAGCCGAGGTCATGTTGCTCACCGGTGCTCCTGCCATGGCAGCTTTAAACTTATTGGTAACAGTAACCAGATGTGCTACCTGGTACCCACCCCAGCTCTGGCCCTGGATCGCCATATTTTCAGAATCTACATAGTCAAATTCTTCTAAAGCTTCTACTCCCGAAACGATGGCATTATATGCGCTCTCGCCTGGCTTTCCTTCTTTGTAAACAATATCTGGCACGAAAACCAGGTAATCGTTGCTCACCAGGTAAGTCATGTTTACCGTAGAAGCACTTGGCAACGGACTGTAATACCTGTTAAGGTTATCGCTTCTTTTTTCATAAAAATAGGTGATCAAAGGGTATTTCTTATTCGGCTCAAAGTCTTCAGGCTTGTAGAGCAAACCTTCAAGCGCTGTGCCGTCATAGGCTTCCCAGTTTACAAGCTCTACTGTTCCCCATTTAAAATTAGACTGCTGCGGGTTTACATCGGTAAGTTTTACCGGCTGTTTTCCTGGGCGTTCAATAAGGTGGAGATCGGGATAGGTCTCAAAATTCTGCTTTGTGAAAACAAGCGTGTTTGCATCTTCAGCTTTTTCTACGCTGCCAATGCTGTATTCATTATTTTCAACAACGGCATTTATTCTGGAATTACGCGGATTAAGCTTGTACAGAGATTCAGATTTATCAGTTTCATTAAAGCCGGTGAGCAGCAAATCACCATCATAAGAGGTGACTAGATCGCGATTTTCTCTATCGAGCTTTAAGGTTCTGTATTTTATATTGTTTTCTCTTCCTGTGCGGGTAATGTTAACAGGTGCTTTTCCTCCTGAAAGAGAAGCGCTCCAAATATCAAACTCATCATAGAACAAAGCTTTTCCGTCTTTGGTGAATCCGCCGAAACCATATGGCCGTGGCGAGGCAGGAACGTCATTCTCTTCGTTGTAGAAATTCACCGGAAGATTTCCTGTTAGATTCTGCTTAGCATTTGTTTTAAGATTTAGTGACCACCAGCTTTGGTTTTCCTGGTCATAGTAAACTGCATGTTCACCATCTGGTGAAAGATCAGGATTTGAAGAAATTCCTTCCAGGGCTAACCTTTTTTCACCATTTTGTGTATCTACAATGTAAAAATCTTTAAGCCAAGGGTATTCCCAGGAGCGTTCTACCTCATAAGCTGCATTTGTGTATCCCAACACATAACGCTGCTCCTGCTGTTGGTCGAAGAGAACATAATCTAAAGTCTCGTCATGTAAATGGATTACATTATCATCTGCAGTATTGTAAAATGAGATATAGGCTTTGTCTTCAAGTTCCTTTAACCTCGATTTTTGTTCGGGCTGAATGAGCTTATCGTGGTAACTCCACACGTCTACCTGTGGCACCTCATCATCTAATAAAGTAGTGTCTGTATTAAATTTTCTTACCGGTCTTGAATGAAAGAAAAGCCGCTTTCCATTTTCGGAAAATGAAGGAGTTTGAGCATTACTTAATTCCCAGTTTTCCCGAAGATTTCTTCCCAGGGTATCGGTGATTTGTTTGATTTGTTCCCCGCGCGTATAGAATAATTCAAATTTGAGAGAATCTGTTTCGGTGGAATCTTTAGCTGCGAGAAATGCCATCTGTTCAGCTTCGTTGTCTATTGCGAGTCGGCTAAAGGCATAGCGGCTGCTGTCAAGAACTTTTTTCTCATTGCGACGCACGTCATATAGGAAAACTCCAATATCTCCTTTGTCCTTACCTTTGGTAGTTGAAAAGATAAATTTGTCTCCTTCTTTTGGAAGCTCAAAATCTTTTATTCTGAAAATGGTATCGGCAGCTTGCTTCTTTAAATTGTAGACCAGAGCATAATCTGCTTCTAAAGCTAAATTTTCAGGTTTCTTTCCCGCCAAAGTGTCTTTTTCTTCAGATTCTTTGGAAGCAGTGCTGTCTTTTTCTGGTTTCAGGTCCTGGTGTTTTTCCAAAACCACCCAGCCTGTAGTTTCTTCGGGAATTTCATATTTCTTGACTCTCATTACCGAATCCAGTAGGCGGTGTTCTCGCACGTCAAAGATGAAAAAATCGTCTTTTGTTCGTTTTTCTTCCTTTACGTCTTCCTTCTTTTCCTGCCTGGTAAGCTCGTATGCAGGTTTCCGGAGAAAGAATACATATTTCCCGTCACTTGAAATGTTGGTGCGATACCCATTTTGAAATGTGAATGAGCGCCCCGAAGCGGCATTGAAAATTTTAATGTACCCGTCGCCACGGTCTGTCGCAGTGGAAACTGTGGTGACGACAAGGTCTCCGTCTTTAGAAAGTTGTGTGTTTTCAATTCGCTTCCACAGGTCATAATCCTCATGTGAGATAATTTTTTTCTCCTGTGCAGCAGCTGATGCAAACCCCAGAAAAAGGGTGGCTAAAATGACATTTTTGAACATTTATCTGGTTTTTAACTTTAAAATTAATTGTTGGTCGAAATCGTTCTTTAGTTCGGTTAGGTTGGAAACTTCTTCATTGGGAACAGCAATTGAAAGCACGTACTGCCTTATTTTCCACTCCCCATTTTCCAACGTTAGCACGCCAGATCCACGGCAAAGTCCCATTTGGGTTTCCAGCAGCTCATCAAACCACGCGGTACGCTGGTTTTCGCTAAAAAATATGTTGCGTTCAAGACTGGTGAAGTCCCAGGCTTTTCCGCGGTCAAAATAAGGTTTGGCCCAGTTTTTAAAATCGGGCTTCATCCAGTTTTCGGTAGGATCGGTTCCAATAAAGATGGCATTTTCTGCCATTTTTGAGAAGTAAGCTTCAAAATCGGCCTGCGCAGCAGCCTTGTGCCATTCATCAAGGACTTCATTGATGTTTTCCTGTCTTTCTTCTGATGAAATTTGAACTGCAGGTGCCGTCTCTGTTTGTGAGGTTTTTCCGTCGCAGGAAAATAACATAAATACAATTAAAGCCGGGAAAAATTTGTTCATAAGGATAAATATTTTGCAATATACACAAATAGGACTGAAGCTGTCAAGGAGGTTACTATTTATGACAGAACACAAAAACATCCAAAAAAAGAGATGAGACCTATCTTTTTTTATGGAAAGCTTTACCTTTATTATTGATTTAATTCTGAAAACCAAGCTATAAAGATGGAAACAACTATTGCCCTTATTGCACACAATGGCCGAAAAAATGATCTTCTAAATTGGGCAAAGGAACACCGTGAATTACTACTGCCGCACCAGTTAATAGGTACGAGCAATACCTCTAAGCTTTTGAATGATATGCTGGACCTGGACGTACAGCCTTTTGGTCATGGTCCCAGCGGCGGCGATATTCTTTTAGCTGCTAAAATATTAAAGGGAGAAGTGCATAAGATCATATTCTTCATTGATGCTGAAACTCCTCACGGGCATGAGCATGACATCCAGACTTTGATTCGTACCGCGGTGATCAACAATATTCCCATTGCATTGAATCGCGCTTCTGCCGACCTGATTATTTTGGAGGAATAGTAAATGTACAGGTACAGGATATCCTAAAAAGGTATTAATACCGCCTGTTTATTTTACCCGAAGGCATATTTTATTTATCTTCAGGAGTCCTTCATTTCAAATTCTTCACAAATGGAAAGTACTCTTGGAATTGCATGTGCCGGATATCCTTATTTTCTGAAAAAGTTCAGAAAACAACAGAAGGATATTTATAAAACCCGTATACTTTTAAAGAAAGCCATTGTAATGAAGGGAGAAGATGCTGCAAAGCTCTTCTACGACACTGAATATTTTCAAAGAAAAGGTGCAGCGCCAAAACGCCTGCAAAAAACGCTTTTTGGAGTGGATGGTGTGCAGGGGCTTGATGGTGAAGCTCACCGGCACAGGAAAAAGTTGTTCATGGAATTTATGGGCGGCGATTCATTAGACAAACTTCAGGAGCTTTTTATAAAACATTGGAAAGTATCTATTCCCGGCTGGAAAAAGGCAAAATCTATCGTGCTTTTTTCTGAAGCTGAAAAAATTCTTTGTAAGGCAGCTTGCGAATGGGCGGGAGTCCCGCTTCCGGAAGAGGATGTGGAGAAGAGAACCAGGCAAATGGACCTCCTAATAGCTTCGGCAGCTGCGGTGGGTCCAAAACATTCTCGCGGAAGAAAAGCTCGCGAAGAAGCAGAAGAATGGTTGGCAAAACTGGTGACGGAAATTAGAGGAAACAGGCTGCAAATTTCAGAAGATTCCATTATTTATAAGTTCAGCACTGGTCAGGGGAATTTTTTAAATGCCAGGATAGTAGCAGTAGAATTATTAAACCTGATAAGACCTGTTGTTGCAATTTCCAGATACATCGTATTTGCGGCGGTCGCCTTACATGAAAATCCCGAATACCGACAAAAGCTCAAAAGAGATGATGGCAAGCTGCTTCAGAATTTTGTACAGGAGGTACGTAGATTTTATCCGTTCTTTCCTTTTGTGGCGGCAAAGGTGCGCAAGAAATTCAGGTTTAAAGATGTGACTTTTCCGAAGGGTAGGAGGGTACTGCTGGATCTTTATGCTACCAACCATGATGAGCGGATTTGGGAAAAGCCAGGAGTATTCTCCCCGGAACGTTTTAATGGCTGGAAGAAAGACCCTTTTGATTTTATTCCCCAGGGCGGTGGTGACCATCATAAGAACCACCGTTGTGCCGGCGAATGGATCACTATAAACATTACCAAAACTGCACTGGCTCTTCTTTTAGCAAAAATGGATTACACGGTTCCGAAGCAAAACGTGAAAATTGATCTGTCAAAAATGCCTGCGCTTCCGGCCAGCGGATTTAAAATAAAGAAAATAAAGCTTATTCCTTAAGGGAGTTATCTTAAACTACCCTGCGGCTCATCCAGGGTGTCAGGAGGAAAATTTCCCTGCTGTTGATTTTCCTCAAGCTGCCGGTCGAGTTCGAGTTCAAAATCTTCGGGAGCTTTTAAGTATAATTCGTTAAGCTGGATTTTAAAATTGTCGAATTCTATTATTAATTCATTTGCAGCATTAAAAATTTCATCGGCGTTTTCATTTTTTTTGTTTGATAACTGGTGAAGAATTCCAGCTTTGGTATAGAGCACATTGGTGCGGGCGCGTACAGCCTGGGTTTGCAGAGGAACAGGAATGGTACTATTAAGGTTTTCCATGATCTCCAGAAGGGGTTCAGCATTCAGGATAATTTCTTTTCCTGTCTGGCTTCGCAGGTTTTCCACCTCATTTTGAGCCATGGCATACGCCAGCCATTCACTTACAGCCACATTTGCATCTTCAAGCAAGCTTACTTTGCGATTAGTATCCACGGAGATAGGTTGCGAAAGTTCCAGAGAATCCTGTTGGGGAGCCTGTTTCGGCTCTACATTTTCCTCACACGCCAGGAAGAAAATAAAACATATTATTGAAAGATACTTTTTCATTTTTTAAAGATATAAAAACAAAAACTGCCTAAAATTATGGGTTATCGAAAAATGACAGATTTTATTACCATTTTTGAATTCTTATCAAAAGATTTAATGCCGGCTGGTTTTTCCTCTTTCGTGAATTGGATATCTTTGCCGAACAAACGATAAACAGTTTTATGGCTTCAAAGATATTGATAATAGGTGCATGCGGACAAATTGGAACCGAATTAACCATGGCTTTGCGAAAAAAAGTTGGAAGTAGCAATGTAATTGCCAGTGATATTAGGGAAGGAAGCAGAGAGCTAATGGAAAGCGGCCCTTTTGAAATTGCAGATGCCACCAGCTTTGAAAGCATTGAAAATCTTGTGATTCAGCATGAAATTGAGGAGGTGTATCTTATGGCAGCTATGCTTAGTGCTACTGCGGAAAAGTTTCCCATGAAAGGCTGGGAACTCAATATGAATTCACTTTTTCATGTATTGAACCTCGCAAAAGATAAAAAAATATCCAAGGTCTTCTGGCCTTCAAGTATTGCAGTTTTTGGACCTACCACTCCCAAAAATGATACAGCACAAACTACAATCATGGAACCTTCTACTGTCTATGGAATTAGCAAACAAGCTGGAGAAAGATGGTGCGAATATTACAATAAAAAATTTGGGGTAGATGTGAGAAGCATCAGGTATCCAGGTTTAATAAGCTACAAAACACTTCCCGGTGGTGGTACTACAGATTATGCAGTTGAAATTTATCATGAAGCTTTAAAAAAGGGAAAATATACTTCCTTTTTAAAAGAAGATACCGAACTGCCAATGATGTTTATGGATGACGCAATAAAAGCAACAATAAAGCTGATGACAGTTCCTGCGGAAGATGTGAAGATAAGATCTTCCTACAACTTAGCCGCGCTTAATTTTACTCCAAAAATTTTGGCTGAAGCTATTAAGAAACACATTCCTGAATTTGAAATTGATTATGCACCAGATTTTCGGCAGGCAATCGCAGATTCATGGCCCAGCAGTATAGACGACAGTCGTGCAAGAGAAGATTGGGGCTGGCAACATGATTTTGACCTGGAAAAGATGACAGTAGAAATGCTCGAGGGCTTAAAGGAAATGTATCCCGCAGAAAAACAGGAATAGGGAAAATATTATAATAAGAAAACGTCCTGCGAGGCAGGACGTTTTTGCAAAATTCGAAATAGAAATATATATTATCCGTTGATAACACGCACTTGAGCTGCGGTCATTCCTTTTCTTCCTTCTTCTTCAACATACTCTACTTTGTCACCTTCGTTTAGAGTTTCCCCATTAAGACCAGTAACATGAACGAAGATGTCTCTTCCTGTTTCGTCGTTGGTAATGAATCCGTAACCTTTAGACTCATTGAAAAATTTAACTGTACCTTCCATTGTAAAAAAAATAATAATTAATAAAGTACAAACATAACGTATTATTTGAAACAGCACTTAACGAAAATGTTATTTATTTCTAAAAATGTTAGATACTGATTCTTAGTCCCTTTGGCGCTCCCGCATTTTTTTCAGGTTTTCTTCAGAAAGTGTATAATCTTTTAATTTCTTTCCATTCCACCTGTGGTATAAGAACAGCGGCAGAAGAATAAATGTGCTGGCCAAAACAGAAATTCCGATAATCCTGTCTCCCAGTAACAATTCATCGTTCAGCCGAAAGTAAAATCCCGTTCCTATGGCAAGTGCAATTAAAATTGCCAGTATTTTTATAATGGTGCTCATATTTTATACAGTTACTTCAATTAATTTCTTCCTGTAAGCCGTGAGTAATTTTGATTTGGAAACAAAGCCTAAATATTTGTCCTTACCTATTACGGGTAGGTTCCAGGCTTCAGTATCCTGGAATTTTTTCATGATTTCCTTTACTCCGTCTTTATCGACATCAATAACATCGGGTGCGCTTTGCATCAGCTCATCTATTTTAACGCTTTCATAGAGGTTCTTATCAAACATAATGGGCCTTATATCGTCTAAAAGTAGTATTCCCATAAATTTGTTTTCATCATCTACAACCGGAAAGATATTGCGATTTGATTTAATTACTCCCTTGTGAATTATATCTCCAAGGGTCATTCCAATTTTAAGCCTTACAAAATTATTTTCAATGACCTGATTAATTTCCATTAGGGTAAGCACGGCCTGGTCTTTATTATGTGTAATTAGCTCTCCTCTGGCTGCAAGCTCCATCGTATATACCGAATGTGGCAAAAACTGAGTGGTGATCATAAATGAAATTGCTGCAGTGATCATTAGAGGTACAAACAATTCATATCCGTGAGTGAGTTCAGCTATTAAGAAGATTGCTGTTAACGGCGCCTGAAGAACTCCCGCCATCAAACCGGCCATTCCCACTAGTGTGAAATTACTGGTGGAAAGCGGGGTTTTTAAAATGTTCAAATGGTTAATGATAAGAGCAAAGCAATGGCCCATAGTGCTACCCATGAAAAGTACAGGAGCGAAAATTCCGCCCACGCCGCCGGCATTAAATGTAAGAGAGGTAGCAACAATTTTAAAGATGACCAGCCCGATCAATAAGGTAATCACCACCCAAAAATTATCAAAATAGTCATTGAAAAATGTGTTTCCCATGGCCTCAAGATAATTTTCCTGAAGAAGATTATTAATAACATCGTAGCCTTCACCGTACAATGGAGGAATAAGGTAAACCAGTACTCCCAGAGCACCACCACCAATTATAAGTCGTTGAAAAGGAGATTTGAGTTTTTTAAATAATTCATTGATCTTAAAGTAAACTCTTGTAAAGTAGATGGAGCAAAGAGCAGCTAAAATACCAAGGAGAATGTAATACGGAACATCAGATATTTCGAAATTGTCTCTTAATGTAAAGGGCAGGATGATATCTGCGCCAAAAAAGAAGTAGGAGGTAAGAATTGCCGAAACGGAAGCAAGTAAAAGCGGAAGTAGAGAAGCCAGGGTGAGGTCCAGGCTAAAAACTTCAATGGCGAAAATGATAGCGGCAATAGGTGCCTTAAATATACTTGACATAGCTCCTGCTGCTGCACAACCTATTAATAAGGTTCTCGTGGCCTGGTTCATGTTGAAAAGCCGTGAGATATTCGACCCCAACGAAGCCCCCGTGGCTACTGTTGGTCCTTCCAGCCCGACAGAACCTCCAAAACCTACCGTGATTGGAGCTGTAATTAGGGAAGCATACATTT
The DNA here is from genome assembly GCF_049680855.1 of Salinimicrobium maris. Taxonomy (NCBI): domain Bacteria; kingdom Pseudomonadati; phylum Bacteroidota; class Flavobacteriia; order Flavobacteriales; family Flavobacteriaceae; genus Salinimicrobium; species Salinimicrobium maris. The sequence continues at coordinate 703,569 of NZ_JBMPGS010000001.1, forward strand.
GCAGCGGCCTCATCAACCCTTTCTTCTTCGAAATTGCATAGAGGGTAGAGGGGATCCCATGTCCAATTGGATGCCGAAATCCATACTTTACGATGAGCAGGGTAATAGTCAAACCTATTAGTGGAAAGACAAAATAGAATGCATGGTGGTAATTTACCACAAACTCACCTTCCAGCAAAAGCTGAATGAAATGAGTAAGATTTTTAATTGCTACAGCACCCAAACCTGCAGTAAAACCAATGAGAGCAGCCAAAATCATCACAAATTGCTGCTGAGTGAGATATTTGGTCCTCCAGATCAAAAACCTGAGAAACAGCGGATTCCTTTTTTTACCAGGCATATTGAGTAATGTATAAAAAAATCCTGCTGGTTAAGCAGGATTGATATTCTAATTCAGTTTAACTTCTAGGTGTAGTTCTTTAAGTTGTTCTTCGTCAATTATTGCTGGGGCGTCGATCATCACATCGCGGCCGGCATTGTTCTTTGGGAAAGCAATATAATCTCTAATGGTTTCATGCCCTCCTAAAATAGCTACCAGTCGGTCGAAACCAAATGCAATTCCGCCGTGTGGTGGAGCGCCATATTCAAAGGCATCCATCAGGAAACCAAACTGTGCTTTTGCCTCCTCAGGAGTAAATCCAAGATAGTTGAACATATCTGCCTGCGTTGCTTTGTCGTGGATCCTTATGGAGCCACCACCAATTTCGTTTCCGTTTAGTACCAGGTCATATGCATTGGCGCGAACCTCTCCCGGCTTCGTTTTCAGCAATTCCATATCTTCAGGTTTTGGAGAGGTGAACGGGTGGTGCATGGCGTGGTAACGATTCGTCTCTTCATCCCATTCCAAAAGCGGAAAATCTACAACCCATAAAGGTGCAAACTCAGTAGCCTTTCTTAATCCCAATTCGTTTGCCAGGTGCATCCTTAATGCACTTAGCTGGGTTCTGGTTTTAGTAGTATCTCCAGCCATCACAAGGATGAGGTCTCCGGCTTTTGCGTCCGTTTTTTCAGCCCAACTCTTCAGGTCCTCTTCGGAATAAAATTTATCTACTGAAGATTTGAAACTTCCATCTTCATTACATTTTACCCAAACGAGTCCGTTGGCACCTATTTGAGGGCGTTTTACCCATTCGATGAGTTTGTCAATCTCTTTTCGTGTATAAGAAGCAGCACCCGGCACGGCGATTCCCACCACCAGTTCCTGCTGATCAAAAACATTAAAGCCTTTGTTCTTTGCAAGCTCATTCAATTCTCCAAACTCCATCCCGAATCGGATATCGGGTTTGTCGTTACCGTATTTTCTCATGGCGTCGGCATAGGTCATTCTTGGAAAATCTGAAACTTCTACCCCTTTGATCTCTTTAAGAAGATGTCTTGTAAGGCCTTCAAAAATGTTCAGGATATCTTCCTGCTCCACAAATGCCATTTCACAATCAATTTGCGTAAACTCAGGCTGGCGATCTGCTCGTAGATCTTCATCTCTAAAACATTTGACGATCTGGAAATATTTATCCATTCCGCCTACCATCAAAAGCTGCTTAAATGTTTGCGGAGACTGCGGAAGTGCATAAAATTGTCCCTCGTTCATACGGCTTGGCACCACGAAATCACGGGCACCTTCAGGCGTAGATTTTATCAAATAAGGAGTTTCTACCTCTACAAAACCCTTTTCTGAAAGATAATTTCTTATCTGCATTCCTACTTTGTGACGGAACATCAGTTTATTTTTCACGGGATTCCGGCGAATATCCAGATAGCGGTACTTCATCCGAAGATCTTCACCACCATCGGTTTCGTCTTCTATCGTAAAAGGTGGTACTTGTGAAGAATTGAGGATAGTTAACTCAGAAACAAGAATTTCTATTTCTCCCGTTGGAAGATTCGGATTTTTAGATTCTCTTTCAATCACTTTTCCGGTTATCTGAATTACAAATTCCCGGCCAAGCTGCGAAGCCTTCTTCATCATCTCTGCAGGAGTGCGTTCTTCATCAAAGATAAGCTGGGTAATTCCGTAGCGATCCCTAAGATCTACCCAAACCATAAACCCTTTATCTCTACTCTTTTGAACCCAGCCAGATAAAGTAACTTGCTCATTTTTGTTCTCTATTCTAAGCTCTCCACAGGTATGACTTCTGTACATAATATTCTCAAATTTTAATGCAGCAAAAGTAAGAAGAACTGGGGATTTCTTGGTAAGATATAAAACAAAAGAGCAGGAGGGAGGATATGTTTTTTTACAGACTTGGGAATGAGCTTTTTTCAACCGTTAAGAATACCTCTTCATAATGGCATTTTTGGAACCAAAAAAAAGCTGTGCAAATTAGAATTTACACAGCTTCTTCAGTTCAAGAACTAATTAATTAATGTTCTATTTTAGTAAAATGTACTTTGTCGTTAATGGCGTCCAACATAAAATTCTCATCCAAACCATTTACGATCCAGGTTTCAATTTTTGCTTTCTGCGCAATTCCTGCGGCAGAAACCTTAGATTTCATTCCTCCGGTACCATGAGCCGATTTCGTTTCGCTCTCCACTTCTTTCGCAAGCTCATCAAGGTTACTAACATTTCGGATGGTTTCCGGAGTTTCTGCGGTGATAGAACCTTTTTTGTAGACACCGTGTGTATTTGTAGCAATGATGAAAAGATCTACATCTAACAATGCTGCTGTTTGTGCTGCAAGATTGTCATTGTCACCAAACTGAATGGCATCAATAGAGGAGGTGTCATTCTCGTTTATAATTGGAATGTAATCGTTCTCCACCAAAACATTTACAGTATTGATAATGTTCTGCCTGGCATCTTCCCTGCTAAAGTCGTTAGGAGACAATAGGCACTGGGAAGTCAATAATCCCAGTTCTCTAAAACTCTCCTGGAAAATTCGCATAAGGTGCGGTTGACCAATGGAGGCCAGGGCCTGTTTCACGTCTATGTTTTCACCACTCTTTTCAAGATTTACGAATTGCTTCGCCACTGCGACCGCTCCCGAACTGATTATAACAAACTCATATTCGTCTTTAAGAGCAGCGATTTGTCTCGCAATATCTTCAATTTTCCCTCTTGAAATCTGGTCGGTTTCTCTGGTTAGGGTATTGGATCCTAATTTTAATAATATTCTTTTTTTCTTCTTTGGAGTTTCCATTGCTATGTTGTTCTCGTTTAAGATATTATCTAATTTGTCCGTTACCATGTATGTACCATTTGTTGGTTACCAAATGTTGCAGCCCTATTGGTCCGCGCTGGTGCAACTTATCTGTACTAATTGCAAGTTCACCACCTAGTCCCAACTGTCCTCCATCTGTAAACCTTGTGGAAGCGTTGTGATAAACGGCGGCATTGTCAACAGTTTCCATGAATTGCTTTGCTGCTTTGTCATCTATGGAGATAATAGAAGCGGAATGCCCTCCAGAGTATTTATTTATTTTTGCAATTGCTTCAGAAACTGAATCAACCTCTCCTATGAGCGCTTTGTAATCTAAAAATTCCTGATACCATTCGTCTTCATTTTCAAGTGGTTTTACATCTTCAAGATTTTCGAGCGAACGATCTGCAATTATTCTTACATTGTTTTCTTTCAGTTTAGAAAGAAGTTCCTTCAAAAATTCATCTTTATTCGGCAATCTGGAGTCTATTAAGACCTTGTCAACTGCATTACAGGCTGAAATTTTTCCAGTCTTCCCGTTGAGGATAACATCAAGAGCGATCTTGGTATCTGCTTTTTCATGCACATAAACAAAATTATTCCCACGTCCACTCACGATCACCTGTGCAGAAGAGTTCTCTTTTACGAACTGTATAAGTCGCTCCCCACCACGAGGTACAATCAAATCTACTCTTTGATCTGGATTTTTAAGGAATTCCTGGGTTTTTGCCCTGTCAAAGTTTAGGTATTCCACCCATCCTGTGGCAACATTGTTTTCTTCCAACGCTTTATGCCAAAGATCTACAATGGCGAGGTTGGAATTAAGAGATTCTTTTCCGCCTTTCAGTAATATCTTATTCCCAGATTTAAAAGCAATTCCTGCTGCTTCTACTGTAACATCTGGTCTGGATTCATAGATGATCATCACAGTCCCGAAAGAGGCAGTTTTATTATATACCTGCATTCCGTTCTCATGTTTAAAACTGAACCTTTCAACACCTACAGGGTCATCCTGGGAAGCTAAATGTTTTAAAGAGTGGATCATGCCTTCTACTTTAGAATCATCCACTTTTAGCCTGTCTTCCATGGCTAAGTCATCACCCGAATAGCTATCCAGGTCAATTTTATTGGCTTTTAAAATGTCTTCTTTTCTACTTTCTACAAGATTTGCCATTGAAAGTAGCACTGCGTTGCGTTCTTCAATGGTAAGTAAAGTATTCATTCTTTTATTTTTAATTAATAAATTATTTGAACTTCTAGTATTGGGACAAACACTTTGCCAATGTCTAATTTAAGAAAAAAACCTCGGGTTTTATTCCCGAGGTTTCTTTTCTAAGCTGTGCCAGCTTCTCTTCTGGCTTTTCTTTTATTAGAAAATCTTAACCTTCCGCGGTTCACCAGGTAAAACATAACCGGTACCACCACTAGAGTGAGGAAGGTTGCGAAGACCAATCCAAAAATAACAGTCCATGCTAATGGCCCCCAGAAAATAACATTATCTCCTCCTATATAAATTTGTGGGTCATAATCTGTAAACAGTGAAAAAAAGTCAATGTTAAAACCAACTGCTAACGGAATAAGACCTAAAACTGTCGTAATGGCAGTTAACAGCACCGGTCGTAGTCTCGATTTCCCACCTGCCACAATCATTTCAAAATATTGTTGTTTTGTCAGTAAATCATCTTCTTCAAGACCAAGTTCCTCTTTTTTACGGTCAATCAGGATTTGTGTATAATCAACCAAAACAATGGCATTGTTCACCACAATTCCCGCCAGGGAGATAATTCCCATCATGGTCATTATAATGATAAAATCCATTTGAAAAACCACAAGACCCAGAAAAACTCCCGCAAGACTTAGGAATACCGCCATTAAGATGATCAAGGGTTTGGGGATGGAATTGAATTGAGCTACCAGAATCAAAAGGATACCTCCAAGAGCAATTAATAGGGCTTTTAATAAAAAGCTCATGTTCTCCTGTTGTTTTTCCTGCTCCCCTGTAAACTGAAGGCTTACGTTCTCGGGCAGTTCATAGTTCTGCAATTCAATTTGTAATTGTTGTACGATCTCATTACCATTATAGCCCTCCAGAACATTAGAATAAAGTGTGATCACTCTCTTAAGGTCTTTTCTCTTAATGGAACTAAAAGAGGTGGTAAGCTCTGAACTTGTTATTGCCGAAATAGGAACCTGTACAATCTCTCCTGTATTTTGATCTTTAAAAGTGATGGGTTGATTGAACAAGGCACTTTGATTATACCTAAAATCTTCATTAAACCTTACATTGATCTCATAATCATCATCACCTTCTTTATAAGTAGAAATCTCTTCTCCATATATGGCACGTCGCAAGGTTTGCCCTACTGTTGCTGTAGAGACACCAAATTGTCCTGCTTTCACCCTGTCTACCTGCACATCAAGTTCGGGTTTGGATTTATTTACATCCAGATTGAGTTCTTCAATTCCCGGGATATTTAGCTCCTGAATATACTGTCTAAGCTCTTCAGCTTCTGCCAGCATTAACTCGTAATCTTCACCCTTTATTTCAATGTTAATAGGATAACCTGTTGGAGGGCCTGCGGGATCTTTCTCCACAATGACCGAAGCACCTGGAACATCGCCCACTGCTTCTCTAACTTCAGAAAGCACATGACTACTTTCCACTCCGCGGCGATCTTTAAACTCCCTCATGGTAAGGGTGACTTTGGCCTTGTGGGGCATGTCATTTTGTTGTCCGCCGTCTGTTTGAGGGTTTCCGGCACCTTGTCCTACCTGAGAAATGGCAGATTCCACCATGAAATTATAACCGTCTTCATCCTCATACTTTTCAATGACATCAAATATTTGTTGTTCAATATCTTTTGTGAGTTCATTGGTCTTATGAATATCAGTTCCTTCAGGATATTCTATATACGTGATGATTTGATTGGGTTCATTCTCTGGGAAGAACAACACCTTTGGTTGTACCACGGCTACCAGAAAGAAAGATAGTATCAACAGGAGGAAAGTTCCGAAGAAAATGATATACGCCTTTTTCCCTCTCAAGCTAGACCTTAAAGTTTGTTCGTACTTGGCCTCCAGTTTTTTCAAAGCTTTAAATTGAAAATAATCCACACCGCGAACAAGAAAATATTTGTAGATCCACATTAGAATAGCTGCCAAAAGGGATAAATTTCCTATTCCACGCATGCCAGGGATATCTAGCACGTAACCGGCAATAACCAACAGGATTCCTACACCTCCAAAAATGGCACTAAAGCGTATCAATTTCTTTTTGGATAAGGATTTTTCTTCGGTCTTCATGAATTCCGAAGTCAGCATTGAATTGATAATCAAGGCTACAAAGAGTGACGAGCCCAGTACTATTGATAGTGTAATTGGGAAATAGATCATGAACTTACCAATAGTTCCCGGCCATAATCCCAGCGGGAAAAATGCTGCCAGGGTAGTGGCTGTAGAGGCAATAATGGGCCATGCGATTTCCCCCAGTCCCTGTTTGGCTGCTTTTAGCCGGGGCATTCCCTGGTCCATAAGGCTGTACACATTTTCGACTACTACGATCCCATTGTCCACGAGCATTCCCAGTCCCATTACCAGCGCAAAAAGCACCATGGTATTCAGAGTAAAGCCTATACTGGATAAAATAATAAAAGAGAGGAACATGGAAAGTGGAATGGCAAACCCTACAAAAAGGGCATTTCTGAAACCCAAGAAGAACATGAGTACAACAACTACCAGGATCACCCCAAAGATGATGTTGTTCACAAGGTCGTTCACCATGTTCTCTGTAGTGGTAGACTGGTCGTTGGAAAAAGAAATGTGAAGATTATCTGGCAGGTAAGTTTCCTGCTCGGCTGCAACTATAGATTTAATATCTTCAATTGCTTCGATCATGTTCTTTCCGCTTCGCTTCTTGATATCCAGCATGACAACCGGCTGGCCATATTCGCGGGCAAAAGTGGTGGGTTCTTTTTCCTGAAACCTCACCTGGGCGATGTCTCTCAAAAAGACATTTCCTTCATCTCTTTTGATAATGATATTTTCGAGCTCTTCAGGATCTGTAATTTCCCCAATAATCCGGATGTTTTTTTCCACTCCGCCGGTGATAATATTTCCTCCCGAAATGGTTTGGTTTTCCATGCTTACCGAGCTTATAATATCACCAAAACTAACCTTAGATGCCGTCATTTTATTGACATCTACGGCAATCTCAACTTCCATTTCTTCAGCACCTCTAATGGAGGCTTCCTTAATTTGCGGAAGCAGTTCTATCCTCTCCTGAAGGTATTCAGCATATTCTTTAAGCTGCTGTACAGGATAGTCACCTGTTAGGTTCACATTAAGAATGGGCTGTTCTTCAGAAATATTTAAATCAAAAACATTGGGTTCCACTTTGGCACCATTGTCCAGAGTGGGCCAGGTAGTAGCTGCCTTTTCCTGGTCAACTCGATCTTTTACTTTTTGCTTGGCAGCTTCTACAGAAATGTCTTCATCAAATTCTACAATCACCAGGGAATAATCCTGAAACGTGGTAGAGCTAATGTCACTTACTCCTGCAATGTTGTTGAATTCCTCTTCCAGTGGTTCGGTGATGAATTTTTCAACGTCCTCAGCCGAGTTTCCCGGATTCATACTGCTCACATAAATCTTGGTTTCTATAACTTCCGGAAAAGACTCCCGCGGCATGCTGTAGTAGGACATTAACCCTCCAATCATAATGATGGCAATGATTACATATACCGTCATCTTATTGTCAATTGCCCAGGAGGAAAGTTTGAATTCCTTGTCTATTTTCTGGCTCATATAAGTAGTTCTTACTTGTGAGGTTTAACCTCTTATTTTTACTTCCTCTCCATCGCGCACATTACGTGCACCGTCAATGATGATGATTTCATTGGATTTAATTCCTTCCAATACTTCAATCTTTTCTTCGTAATTGTATCCAGTTTCAATCACTCTTCTTCTTGCTATACCGGTGGAATCTGTAGTTCTTTCGACTACAAAAGCCACATTTTCTCCTGCAGCATTTTGTTGTACCACGCTTTCTGGTATTATGACGGCATTTTCAGAAGTGTAGTCGTTTATTTTTACAGTAGCAATCTGGTTCGGTTTCACCTGGTTCACCTCATCTGGAACGGCTACTTTGATTTCAAAGGTCCTGTTGTTGGGATTGATAAAGTTGGCCACCTGTCTCACTTCACTTTCAAATTCAATTCCGGTAGCTCCAATCTCCACGATAACTCCGGTTCCTACTCGAATGTCTCCCAGGTATGATTCAGGTACCGAAGCTGTTATATACATGTTGGAAAGGTTGACCAGCCTGAACAACCTGTTTTGGCCAGGACCAACAACTTCCCCCTGGTCGGTAAAGATTTCATCTATAGTTCCGCTGAAGGGAGCCCTCACCACGGTTTTTGCCAGTTGTGATTTTAGCTGCGAAACCGAATTTTGCAGTGCTTCATAATTTGTTTGTGCCTCGAGATACTGGATCTCAGAACCAATTTGCTGTTCCCAAAGCCTTTCTTGTCGTTCAAAAGTCGTTTTGGCTAAAGCTGCCTGTGCCTCCATTTGCGCAAGCTGGCTTTCCAGTCCGCCCGCATCAATTCGAGCAAGAATTTGCCCTTTTTGAACCTCCTGGCCTTCCTCTACCAGTACATTAGTGAGCACTCCAGAATATTCAGGGTAAATGATAATATTTTGATCTGTATCTACATCACCCGGCAGCTCTACATAATGCTTAAATAAAGTGTCTCCCAACTGCTTTGTGTTGACAAGGGCGTAACGATTACTCACATCCATTTTTGCCAGGGCTTCATCGAGTTTAGCAATTTTTGCATTGATCTCACTTTGTTGAGAACTGAGTTCTGCTTTTTTGGCTCTTATATCTGAAGCATTTCCTTCCTGTATCACATCTTCTACAGATTCTGATTTTCCGCAGGAATAAACCGTTAACAGGACAATGATTAAATAGCTTAATTTTTTCATATTTCTAAAGTTGACATGTATTGGACTTTTAATGTGGTTGAGATCAATCATTAATTTCTTCATAAGTTGTGGTGGCGAGGATATTTTCTAGTTCTACTTTGGCATTGATAACATCAAGCATTGCCTGTAGCAAATTTTGCTGCGCATTATACAGTTGTCGCTGTGCTTCATTTAATTCAAAGCTGCTGGCAAGACCTTCGTAGAATTTCACCTGGTTTTTACGTTCAATTCTTCTGGCAAGTTCCAGGCTTTCCTGGGTTGTTTGGAAATTTTCAAGGCTAAACCTGTAATCACTTCTGGCAGATTCTTTTTCTAAGGAAATGCGATTTCGGGTTTCTTCAAGTTCCAAAAGTGCCTGTTCGTATTCTATTTCTTTTTGTGCAGTACGTGCACTTCGCATTCCACTGCTGAAAATTGGGACACTAAGATTAATTCCTAAAATAGACTGGGAGTAATATTTTTGATCATCACTTAAAAAGGTGAATTTGTCGCTGTTTCCTGTGGCACCAATATTTAGGAACCCGGTAAGCGTGGGAAGTGCCTTTGCCTTTTCAAGCCTCACAAAAATTGCGGCAGATTCTGCTGAATTTTCGGCAATGCGATAATCGATATTTTCTTCTACGGGAACCTCTTTTTCCAGGAGCTGCAAATCAATAAATTCTGCTGCCAGGGCATCAAGATTTTCAGTTAAAGTGACAGGGGTTTCGACCGGTATTCCCATGGCCATATTGAGCATTTGGTAAGCAATTTCAAGCATACGTGTACTTCTGCTCAAATTATTCTGAAGGCTTAGTTGAGTAATCTTCAGTTGTTCTGCATCCTCTTCTTCAGCAAGACCGTTGGCAACTATTTGCCTGGTGTCATTAAGGTTCTTTTCGATGTTTCTCAGGTTTTTTCGGATGATCTCTACGCTTTCTTCGGCCATCAAAACATTTCCGTAGGCATTAATGACTGCTTTCCTTACTTCAAGATCTGTCTTGGTTTTGGCATTTTTGGATATTTGAAGTAGCGTACGGGCAGATTGTACCCCAACAATATATGAGCCGTCAAAAATGAGCTGTGACCAGGTTGCCGTGGCAGCCATGTTTTGTTTGGTTCCAAACCTTGCAGGGAAAAAAGTACCTGGCTCTCCGCCGGCAATTTCCCCGGGAATTAGAGTCACTGGTTGTTCAATGTAATTCTGGTAATCTACATTGGCGGCAATTTGTGGTAAGCCCTGTGAAATAATTTCCCATTTTTGTTTGAGTGCCTTTTCTACGTCTTTTTCTGAAATTTGGGAGGAGTAATTATTTTCCATTCCCAAGGCGACTGCCTCTTCTAAAGAAAGGGAGTAGCTTTCTTCGCGGACCTGAGTTTGTGCAGTTGCAAACAGCGAAAATAAACCAAAAACAAGTAGCATTAATTTCTTCATTTCCTTAGTCATTGTTGTGAATATAACTTTTAAGTGTCTCGAGCCCTTTTTCTGTTACAATAGCTCTTAAATGATATTCCAGCTGGTTTTCTACAAGTTGAGATGTCGAAAATTCGGTTTCAGGAAAGAGTTCTCTGTCCTTGATTCCCAGCATTTGGATAAAGTAGATGCGGCAAAGAAAGTTGACCGGAATATCTTCCCGGTAAAATCCCTGCTTCATCCCGCGTTCTAAATTTTTACGAAGCATATTTTCCATGAGACTTTTTTGCTTCTTGTTTATTTCAGAATAGATTTTTGGGTAATATTTTTGAAGCTGAAACTGGGGGGAAGAGTTTTCATCTTTTAAACAGCTTAAAGCGAAATCTTTAATGACATAATGTTCTTCAATAGCATTCAAATCCCGATTTCCTATTTCTTTGATCCCCTTTTCCATATTCTCATAAACATGATATGTTGTGGCTTCAATGAGTTTGATTTTTGTAGAAAAATGTGTGTAAATCGTCTTTTTGGAAATTCCGAGATCTGCAGCAATTTCGTCCATTGTCACGTTCTTCACACCCAGGGTGAGGAACTTTTCAGCAGCCTTCTTTAAGATCTTGTCTTTCAATATTTTGAATTTTGAAGCTGCAAAAGTAAGAAGGAAACTTTAAATACAATAAAAGTTTCCGTAGTTTTTTCTGAAATTTAACACGGGGGTAACATTCCAAATCCACAGCGGTTTTGGTAATTTAGCTGCAAATTCCACCGAAGATGCAAAAAATGGAGCGGTACAAGAAAGACTTTGATGCTTACCTCGTTGAAAAAATAAAGACCAAGGAACCCAGAAATCTATATGACCCCATCGTCTATATACTGGGATTGGGAGGCAAACGAATAAGGCCGGTACTTGTGTTGATGGCTGCAGATATTTGCGGAGGAGATTATAGGAAAGCTCTGGATGCTGCCCTGGCCATTGAAGTTTTTCATAACTTTTCCCTGGTTCATGACGATATAATGGATGATGCCCCGCTTCGAAGAGGGGAGGAAACGGTGCATGAAAAATGGGATATTAATACCGGAATTTTATCGGGTGATGCCATGTTAATTAATGCATACCAGCTTTTTGAGAATTATGATGGGGAAACTTTTAGGGAGCTGGCCAAATTATTCAGCAAAACTGCCGTAGAAGTGTGTGAAGGGCAGCAGTATGATATAGATTTTGAAGCCCGTGAGGATGTTCATATTCAGGAGTATCTTAAAATGATAGAATTTAAGACAGCTGTCCTTGTTGGTGCTTCCTTAAAAATGGGTGCGATTGTGGCCAATGCTTCCGAAGAATGTAGAAATCAAATTTACGAATACGGAAAACTTCTTGGGCTGGCTTTTCAGCTTCAGGACGATTACCTGGATGTGTTTGGTGATCCCGAAACCTTTGGAAAGCAGGTGGGAGGTGATATTATTGAGAATAAGAAAACCTTTCTTTATTTAACCTCAAAGCACAAGGCTGGAAAAAAGGAATCATTGCAGCTGGAACATTTGTATTCAATTAATCCAAAAGATACTTCAGGGAAAGTAGAAACGGTTAAAAACCTGTTCCTGTCAAGCGGGGCGGCAGAACTTACCCAGCTAGAAATAGAAAAGTATACAAGAATGGCATTTTCGGTACTTGAGGAAATGGACATTCCTGAAGATAAAAAAGCAATGCTGCGCTTATTTGGGGAAAACTTGATGCAGCGCCAAGTATAAGTTTAAAAGTAGACGCTTACAAAGGGCATAAGGGCATTTCCATAAATACTTTTATCGTCATTGAATAAAACATCGTACCGAACTCCTACGGTAACAGGTCCGGTAGTATAACCTGCGCCTAGGAAAAGAGCCGGGTACCAGTAGGAGTCTTTCCTATTGCCACCGTCGAGTTCGCGAATTCGGGTGACATTCAGTTCTTCAAATTCTGCGGAAAGCTGCAGTTGTTGTACTGGCCGTAGAATGCCAATCATGCTGCCGCCGAAAGTATAGGCGCTATAAAATGATCCATTGGTGTATGACCCTAGTAAGCCCACTCCTGCCGAAGCTAGCCTGTTGAAGTCATAAATTGCCTTTGGAGCAAGATTCGCATTGAAAAAGTTGTTGCTAAAGCTCAATCCAAAACTTCCGCCGTAGCGAACGTTCTCAAGAAATGCATCTTTTTCCGAAATGGAATTCTGCGCAAAAATAGAGGAAGAGACGCTTATTATCAATGAGATGCAGATAAAAAGATATAGTTTCTTAGCAAATATGTGATAGGTCATGTTAAACTTCTTATAATTCAAAATATAAATATATGAATTGCATCGGGCTATCTTTTTGAAAAATTGTATTTTTGGAAAGTTTTACAAAATAGAAACAGTAGTTTCACCTTATGGATAAATTTTCATTTTTAAATGCCGCGCATACAGCCTACTTTGCTGAGCTTTATGATCAATATCTTCAATATCCCGATAGTGTAGAACCAAGCTGGAGAGCATTTTTCCAGGGCTTTGACTTTGGGGTGGAGAACTCCGGGAATGGAGAATATGTTATTGAAAGCCCGCAAAATGGCGAAGCAATAGAAATACCACAATCTGTAGTAAAAGAATTTCAGGTTGTAAAATTAATTGATGGGTACCGTACCAGGGGTCACCTTTTTACAAGAACAAATCCTGTAAGGGAGAGAAGAAAATATACCCCTACGCTGGATATTCAGAATTTTGGCCTTGAACAAAGCGATCTTGATACCTGTTTTAATGCAGGGGAAATCCTAGGCATTGGTCCTGCCACACTTAAAGAAATCGTTGTGCACCTGGAAAAGGTTTACTGCGATTCAATAGGTGTGGAATATATGTATATTCGAAAGCCTGAGGAGGTTCAATGGATTCAAGACAGGCTTAACATCAATGAGAATCAACCTAAATTCAATGTTAGCGAAAAGAAAAATATTCTTCGTAAGCTCAACGAGGCTGTTTCTTTTGAAGCTTTTTTACATACAAAGTACGTAGGTCAAAAACGTTTTTCCCTTGAAGGAGGTGAAAGTTTGATTCCTGCACTTGATACCATTATAGAAAAAGCTGCAGATTATGGTGTAAAAGATTTCGTGATGGGCATGGCTCACCGTGGTAGATTAAACACCTTGACAAATATCTTCGGGAAAAGCGCAAAAGATATCTTTACGGAGTTTGACGGGAAAGATTACGATGAAGAATTTTTTGATGGTGATGTAAAATACCACCTGGGCTGGACTTCCTGCAGGCAAACCGATAGCGGAAAAGAAATAAATATAAACCTTGCTCCAAACCCTTCGCATCTTGAAACCGTAGGACCAGTAGTTGAAGGAATCACAAGGGGGAAGCAGGACAGGCACTACCCAGATAGAATCAAAGAGGTACTGCCAATAATTGTACATGGTGATGCAGCCATTTCAGGGCAGGGCGTAGTATATGAAGTTGTGCAAATGGCACAACTCGAAGGCTACAAAACCGGTGGTACCATACATATAGTAGTAAATAACCAGATAGGGTTTACGACGAATTATCTTGACGGGCGTTCCTCTACCTATTGTACAGATGTGGCAAAAGTGACATTATCGCCGGTGCTTCACGTCAATGCAGATGACCCCGAAGCGGTGGTGCATGCCGTACTGTTTGCCCTCGACTTTAGAATGGAGTTTGGAAGAGATGTTTTTATAGATCTTCTTGGGTATAGAAAATACGGTCATAACGAGGGTGATGAACCTCGTTTTACCCAACCTAAACTTTATAAGGCAATTGGGGATCATAAGAACACCAGGGATCTTTATGCAGAAAAACTAAAGTCTGATGGGATTATAGACGACGGCTTCCTTAAGAAACTGGAGGATGATTATAAAACCAAACTGGAAGAGGATTTAGCGGATTCAAGGAAAGAAGAAACCACCAAGATTACTCCTTTTATGAAGGACGAATGGCGTGGATTTGAAGATGCAGACGAAGACAAAATGCTGGCGGAAGTTGATACAACCGTAGCTCCAGATGATCTTGCTGAAATAGCCGAAGTTATTTCGGGAATTCCTGAGGGGAAAAAATTTATGCGTAAGATCAAAAAATTGGTCGAATTGCGGCATAAAATGTTCTTTGAAACCAATAAGCTTGATTGGGCCATGGCAGAATTACTTGCCTATGGTACCCTTTTAAAAGAAGGTTATGATGTGCGTATGAGCGGTCAGGATGTGGAGCGTGGAACGTTTTCACACCGTCATGCGATACTTAAAGTTGAAGAAAGTGAGGAAGAAATTATTCTTCTGAATAACCTGAAGGATACCAAAAGCCAATTTAGAATTTATAATTCCTTATTATCTGAATACGGAGTGGTAGGTTTCGATTATGGATATGCTATGGCAAGTCCTAAAACGTTGACCATTTGGGAAGCACAATTCGGGGACTTCAGTAATGGTGCTCAAATAATGATTGACCAATATATTTCGGCTGCAGAAGATAAGTGGAAATTACAAAATGGTCTTGTAATGCTTCTTCCGCATGGATATGAAGGTCAGGGTGCAGAGCATTCTTCGGGAAGAATGGAGCGGTATCTTCAGCTATGTGCAAAAGATAATATGTTCGTGGCAGATTGTACCACCCCTGCTAACATGTTTCATTTGCTAAGACGTCAAATGAAAGTGAATTACAGAAAGCCCTTAATTATTTTTACTCCAAAAAGTTTACTGCGTCATCCAAAGGTAATTTCGACAAAAGAAGAATTCGCTACAGGAAGTTTTCAAACATTAATTGATGATCACGGGGCGGATGTAAAGAAAATAAAAACTCTGGTATTCTGTACAGGAAAGTTCTATTATGATCTTCTGGAAAAACGGGAGGAATTGGAGAGAGATGACGTGGCGTTGGTAAGAGTTGAGCAGCTGTTCCCACTTCCTGCAGCGAGAATGAAAGAGGTGATGAAAAGGTATGAGAATGCAGATGATATAGTATGGGCACAGGAAGAACCAAGAAATATGGGGGCTTATGCGCACTTATTGCTCCATTTTGAAGAGGCGAAATCATTTAGAGTTTGTAGTCGAAAATTTTATGGAAGCCCGGCTGCAGGTAGTTCGGTTCGATTTAAGAAACGTCACGAAAAAGTAATTGCAACGGTGTTCGATAAAGATATTGAATACGTCAAATAATATAATTTAGATAATAGTTAAATTTACCGTTCCAAGTAACCGCCAGGTACCGGAACAAAATAAAAATAGAAAACATGGCTTTAGAAATGAAAGTCCCATCTCCGGGAGAATCCATCACAGAAGTTGAAATCGCGCAATGGCTGGTTGAAGACGGAGATTACGTTGAAAAAGATCAGGCAATCGCTGAAGTAGATAGTGATAAAGCAACTTTGGAATTACCTGCCGAAGCAAGTGGTATTATTACCCTTAAAGCTGAAGAAGGAGATGCAGTCGCTGTGGGAGAGGTGGTGTGTCTTATTGACACAGATGCCCCTAAACCTGGTGGAGCTGACAGCAATGATGAAAAAGCTGAAGAAATAGTTGAGGAGCGAAAAGAAACTACCAGCGCTTCTGAAGATGAGGTGGCTTCCCAATCTGGTCCTGATAAGGCTGAAGCTAAAACCGAAACTCCTTCCAAATCAAGCACCCCAGAACAGCAACAGGATAAAACCTATGCCACCGGTACGCCATCTCCTGCAGCTAAAAAGATCCTCGACGAAAAAGGGATGAATTCTAAGGACGTTAAAGGAAGCGGTCGTGATGGAAGGGTCACTAAAGAGGATGCCGTGAATGCTAAAGCATCAATGGGAACTCCGGGGCCGGGTAAAAGAGGAGAAGATCGGAAAAAAATGTCTATGCTTCGTCGAAAAGTGGCAGAACGATTGGTGAGTGCTAAGAACGATACTGCTATGCTGACTACTTTTAACGAAGTAGATATGTCTGCTATATTTTCTTTAAGAAAACAGTACAAAGAGCAATTTAAAGATAAACATGGAGTAGGTCTTGGCTTTATGTCATTTTTCACCCTTGCAGTAGTGCGTGCACTTGATCTTTACCCAGATGTTAATTCTATGATTGATGGGGATTTCCAGGTGAAGTACGATTATAAAGATATTAGTATAGCTGTTTCAGGACCAAAAGGTCTTATGGTGCCAGTCATGCGAAATGCTGAAAATATGAGCTTTCGCGCTGCAGAAGATGATGTAAAACGTCTTGCGTTACGTGCACGTGATGGCAAGATCACGGTAGATGAAATGACCGGAGGTACCTTTACTATCACAAATGGAGGTGTTTTTGGATCTATGTTATCAACTCCAATTATTAATCCTCCTCAAAGTGCTATTTTGGGGATGCATAATATTGTTGAAAGACCTGTGGCTATAGATGGACATGTGGAGATTAGACCTATTATGTATGTAGCTTTATCTTACGATCACAGAATTATCGATGGTAAGGAATCTGTTGGTTTCCTTGTTGCGGTTAAAGAAGCACTTGAGAATCCGGAAGAGTTACTTATGGATAATGATGTGAAGAGAGCTTTAGAGCTTTAACTTATAAATACTTGAATAGAAAAAGGCGATGATCTTATGGATCATTGCCTTTTTTATTTTTATAAGTTTTTCCGGATTATATAGTCAGCACAAGACAATAGATATTCAGAAGAATTACTGCTATAATAAATGCGCCTAAAATTACCGGAACAACGGATTTGTCTTTAATAAATGAAAAATTCATAACTGCCAGATTTGGAGTATAAAAATGGGCAATTATGTAATTTCAAACAATGGGGAAAAACCCCCATAATTTTAGTTAAAGATTATTTAAGGAATAAAGTCTTTGATTTATAATCAATTACAGCTTTGCCCTTTTTAAGAATGTCGGCACCAATAATACCATGAACTTTTTCAGCTTTGTGTTTCACCAGGGCGTTGTTGACATGAGTAAGGTCGAACAAAACCAGGTCTACTTTTTTCTTTTTCCAGCCTTTTATTTCAATACGGTTCTTTTGAGCTATTTGCGTTAGCATGTCTGTTGCGCCGGCGCCCGCTGCTTTAATATCACTTTCTTCGGCCAAAAGATCAAAATGAGAAATTGCTTCAAAACCAACACATGAACTTGATGCCCCCGTGTCTAGGATAAAGCTTCCTTCAATATTATTGATCTTTGCCTTCAGCTCAAAATGTTGCGTGGCCGTATATTTCAGTTTAATTCTTTGATAGCCTTTTTCTTTCAGGAACTTTTTTAGAGAGGACATTCTTTTTCTTTTTGACAAAGATAGGTCTTCAAAATAAATTATTTTTGCAAATATGACAATAACAGATACGCACACCCATTTATACAGTGAAGCATTCGATGAAGACAGGGATGACATGATAAAACGTGCCCTGGATGCCGGTATAAGCAGGTTCTTTATTCCTGCTATTGATTCCACATATTCCAAAAGCATGTTTGACCTCGAAAAGAAATATCCTGAAAATATTTTTCTTATGAGCGGACTTCATCCCACTCATGTAAAAGAGAATTATAAAGAAGAACTGGCTTTTGTGGAAGAAGAATTGTTGCGAAGGCGCTATTATGCAGTCGGGGAAATTGGAATTGATCTTTATTGGGATAAATCGACCTTACAAATTCAGCAGGAGGCATTCAGGCAACAAATTCGCCTGGCAAAAAAACATAAGTTGCCTATTGTTATTCATTGCCGTGAAGCTTTTGATGAGGTTTTTGAGGTGCTGGAGTCTGAAAAAGGGGAAAATCTCTTCGGAATTTTTCACTGCTTTACAGGTACCTTTGAACAGGCACAACAAGCCATGTCGTACAATATGAAACTTGGAATTGGCGGAGTTGTAACATTCAAAAATGGCAAAATTGACCGCTTTCTTAAGGAGATACCACTTTCAGAAATCGTGTTGGAGACCGATGCTCCTTACCTTGCGCCTACACCATACCGGGGAAAGCGGAATGAAAGTCTTTATGTAAAGAACATTTTAGAAAAAATTGCGGAGATCTATAATGTTTCGGAAGCAAAGGTGGCTGAGATCACTACCAAAAATTCAAAAGATATATTTCATGTTTAAAAGAGAGGATTTATATTAAATTTTGTTCTTTTGCTAACCATAAGCCATGAAAACAGTGTCAAACTTTGAAGATATTCGGTTTTATAATGATGCCGAGGTGCAGGAAGCGCTTCAGCAATACCTGAGACATCCCATGATCAAGGCGTTGCTGCAGTTTACTTTTCCTGAAGATAATTTTAATGAAATTGAGGAAAAGGTGCTGGCCTGTCATTCCATAAGGGATTTCCAGGCCAATATTATTTACCAAACAGTACAGCAGGTGCTCCATAAAAGTTCTGAAGGGCTTACATATTCTGGATTCGACAAATTAAATCCTAAAGAGGCTTATATGTATATCTCTAATCACAGAGATATAGTACTTGACACTTCGCTGCTTAATTCTGTTCTTTACGAGACCGGTCTTGTGATGACGGCTTCGGCAATTGGGGATAATCTGGTTCAAAAGCCATTTTTAATGATGCTTTCAAAGGTGAATCGCAATTTCCTGGTTAAGAGAGGATTAGGTCCAAGAGAAATGCTGAAGAGTTCTATAAATCTTTCAGAATATATTAGGCATCTGCTTCTGGAGGAGAAGAGATCTGTATGGATGGCGCAGCGGGAAGGAAGAACAAAAGACGGTAGCGATCATACTCAGCAAGGTGTTCTCAAGATGCTCGCAATGGCTAAAGGCAAGGATTCTGTTATTGAATATTTCAGCAAATTAAAAATTGTGCCGGTAGCAATTTCTTATGAATTTGATCCTACTGATGTATTAAAAATGCCTGAGTTGCTAGCTAAGCGAATGGAGCAGATCTATATCAAATCTGCAAATGAAGATTTTAAATCCATTCTTAAAGGTGCCATTGGTAGCAAAGGGAGAATTCATCTACATGCCTCAGAACCGATAGGTTTAGATACGCTTTTTGAAATTGAAGAGCGGGCGGGCTCTGTAAACGATCAGCTACAACAATTGACAGGGCTTATTGATAAAAAAATCCATAAAGGTTATAAGCTCTGGCCATCAAATTATATTGCCTTTGACCTGCTGAATAGTACTGCCAAATATGAAGACATGTATACTTCCAAGGAAAAACGACAGTTTGAACGTCGTATTACCAGAAGGGTAGATGTGAAAAATCCTCTGGCAATAAATAGTTATCTTTTGATGTATGCGAATCCTGTAATAAACCAGCACGGACTTTATGACCACAAAGGCTAACATTCTTCTAATTTATACCGGGGGAACGATTGGTATGATTAAGAATTTTGAAACCGGCGCGTTAAAAGCCTTTAATTTCGATGAATTGCTTCAGAACATTCCGGAAATCAAACTACTTGAAAATAACATTGATACAGTAAGCTTTGAGCGTCCTATTGATTCTTCAAACATGAAACCAGAATTCTGGTTACAGATCGCCAGGATTGTGGAAAGGAATTACGAAGAATATGATGGATTCGTGGTGCTCCACGGTAGTGATACTATGTCTTATAGTGCATCGGCATTAAGCTTTATGTTCGAAAACCTGACGAAGCCTATCATTTTCACGGGTTCTCAACTTCCAATTGGAGATTTGCGAACCGATGCGAAAGAAAACCTCATTACCAGTATACAAATTGCGGGGTTGCAGCGTCATGGTACTCCTGTGATTAATGAGGTATGCCTGTATTTTGAGTACAAACTTTACCGGGCTAATAGGACTACAAAAGTAAATGCTGAACATTTTGAAGCGTTTGATTCTCCTAATTATCCCCCGCTGGTAGAATCTGGTGTGCATTTATCTGTAAATCATGAAGCCCTATGGAAGCCGAACAGGAGAAGGCAGATGAAACTACATACCGGAATAAATGACCAAATTGCATTGGTGAAAATTTTTCCCGGGATAAATCAATCCCTCATGGAGCATATTTTGTCATACGAAGGTTTGAAAGGTGTTATTTTGGAAACTTATGGAAGTGGAAATGCCCCTACCGAAGATTGGTTTATAAATCTTTTAAAGCAGACTATCAATAAAGGCATATATATAGTTAATGTGACCCAATGTATAGGTGGAAGTATTAATATGGGGCAGTATGAGACTAGTAGTCAGCTAAAAAAAATTGGGGTAGTTTCTGGAAGAGACCTTACTACAGAAGCTGCTGTGGCTAAACTAATGTATTTGCTGGCCCAGGATTTATCTCCAAAGGTCTTTAAAACTATCTTCGAAACCTCATTGAGAGGGGAGATGTTGTGAAAATAAAAGGGCATAATTTTGACCGTTTTATTATTTTTTCGTTATTTGGCGCATCGTTATAACAATGTTATAGTTTTTATTTTAGAGAGGTGGCCGAGTGGTCGAAGGCGCACGCCTGGAAAGTGTGTATACGCCAAAAGCGTATCGAGGGTTCGAATCCCTTCCTCTCTGCAAGTTGTTTTTATTGAATAAATATTTATATCTTTAACCCGTTAACTAATTAAATTAAGAAAAACAGTAATGAAAAGATTATTTTCAACTTTGGTGATCGCTACAATTATGGTCTTCGGTGGCCTGAACGTAAATGCGACAAATAGCGTGAATGCCCTACCTGATAATATCGTGAATTTTGTTCAGGATGAGGAGGCTGCTCCGGCACAGGAGGAAGAAACTGTAGGTTTTCATCAGGAGCTTAAACGAAGGTTCATAGAAGGTGGTGCAGGATTTATGGGAGTTGTACTTCTATGTTTGATCCTTGGTTTGGCAATTGCTATTGAAAGAATCATTTATTTAAACCTTTCTACAACCAATACAAAAAGGTTGGCTCAGGATGTGGAAGATGCGCTTCATAGTGGAGGTATCGAAGCAGCTAAAGAAGTTTGTAGAAACACCAAAGGACCTGTTGCATCTATATATTACCAGGGGCTTGACCGTGCAGACGAAAGTACCGAAGCAGCTGAAAAAGCAGTAGTGGCTTACGGAGGTGTGCAAATGGGACAGCTTGAAAAGAACGTATCATGGGTTTCTTTATTTATTGCTCTTGCTCCAATGCTTGGGTTCATGGGAACTGTAATTGGTATGATTAAGGCATTTGACAGGATTGAAGCAGCTGGAGATATGCAGCCTTCACTTGTAGCAGGTGGTATTAAAGTTGCACTTCTTACTACGGTATTTGGTTTGATCGTTGCTATTATTCTTCAGATCTTCTACAACTATATCATCGCTAAGATTGACAGTATTGTAAATGACATGGAAGATGCTTCCATTACTTTGATCGATATGCTTGTAGACTACAAGAACAAAAGAAGAGTTTAATAGAAGAACAACATCTTAGATTATGACCATACATAAAATTTTAAAATATTTAGCGATCGTAATTGGCGTAATTGGCCTCATCCTTTTGGGAAGGCTTATTATGACAGGCGATGATGCTATAGAGAGCTCTGCTGATGTACAGGCGAGCGTGGTTAATCCATTAATGTTTGTAGCCTACTTCGTATTTGCTGTTATTGTTGTACTGGTAGTATTCTTCGTTATTAAAGGATTATTCCGGGGTAATATTAAGAACACTTTAATTTCAGTGGGAGCATTTGCTCTAATTGTAGTTGTCGCCTACTTGTTATCAAGTGGGGTTGAAGTGATCACCAACGATGGAGAGGTTATTACTGCCAACGAAGTACACTGGATTGGTGCCGGATTATGGACCTTCTACATTCTTGCTGCAATAGCAATTGGAGCAATGGTGATTTCTGGAGTGAAAAAATTAATTAAATAAAACGAAATTATGCCTAGACGATCTTCACCTGAAGTGAATGCGGGTTCTATGGCCGACATCGCTTTCCTGCTTTTGATTTTCTTCCTGGTGACCACAACTATCGAAACCGATAGTGGGATTAGCCGGAAGTTACCACCAATGCAGGAAGATGAAGTTGATCCACCCGTAATTAAAGATAAGAACATCTTTCAGGTTATCGTCAACAAAAACAATCAGCTTCTGGTTGAGGATGAGTTGATGGAACTTGGAACTTTAAGACAAGCTGCGATTGAATTTCTTGATAACGGTGGCGGTGTTGGAGAAGAAGCCTGTAATTATTGCCAGGGAGCCGGAAGTCCTAGCTCTTCCGATAATCCTACGAAAGCTGTTATAATGTTGGTAAATGACCGTGGTACAGAATATGGAACGTATATAGCTGTACAAAACGAGTTAGTTGCTGCTTACAATGATCTACGAGATAGATCGGCACAACGTTTATTTGGAAAATCATTTCAAAAGATGGAGTCCGATTATGACGATGTCAATTATAACGGCAATAAAGAGACCCTTAAAGAACAAATTGAGCAAATAAGGGATATGTGGCCTCAGAAATTATCTGAAGCGGAGCCAAAGAGTAATTAAGGAATCTAAAATTTTTAGCTATGTCTAAATTTAAAAAGAAAAAGAGCGGTGAATTACCTGCGGTGAATACAGCATCGTTACCCGATATTGTTTTTATGCTGCTTTTCTTCTTCATGGTGGCGACAGTAATGCGTCAAAATACCCTGAAGATCCAGAATACCTTACCATATGCCGATCAGGTTGAGAAGCTTGATAAAAAGGATTTGGTGATGTATATCTACGCAGGAAAACCCAGTGCACGTTATCAAAGCAGTGCGGGTACCGAAGCCCGTATTCAGTTAAATGATAACTTTGCAAGTATAAGTGACATACAACCTTTCATCTTTGCAGAAAGAGAGTCAAAAAGGGAAGAATTGATTCCTTATTTGACTACTGCATTAAAGGTGGACGAGGAAACAAACATGGGGCTTGTTTCCGATATAAAACAGGAACTTAGAAAGGCTGAAGCGCTAAAGATAAACTATACAACGAGAACGGGAGACGCTTCCCAAAACCTGCAGTAAGTAATTTATCATATTGAAAAAATCCCCTTTTGAAGTTTCAAAAGGGGATTTTTTTATTCGATTAGTTGAGGCATTAATATTTATATTTGTTGAAAATCTTCCTGTATGCCTAGGGTCTACTTTATTATTATTCTGCTGTTTTTTTCAGGTACGTTTCTCTCTGCCGCTCAGGAAGTGGAACTCGGTACAGTACCAGAAGTGGATAGCCTGTACAGGGAAGACCAGTTCTATCTTGGATTTACCTATAACATTCTAGCAGGTTCTGAAAATGACATTTCGCAGTCTGGTTTTTCTGGTGGATTTAAAATTGGTTTTATTCGTGACTGGCCATTAAATCAACAACGTAATGTTGCAATTGGTACCGGCCTGGGTTGGGCCCTTGATACCTATGGTCAAAATTTATTTATTGGGGAGGGACCAGGGTCTGAAGAGACTGTTTTTGAGGTGATGGATGAAGATGTAATTGATTACGATAAGAACAGGTTTGCGACACAGTCTTTAGAATTGCCATTGCAGTTTAGGTGGAGAACTTCCAATGCACTCAGCCATAAATTTTGGAGGGTATACACTGGTATGCGCCTGGGTTATATCTATTACTTTCACTCTTCGTTTGAGCAACCCGGTAATTCAGTAAATCAGGTAGATGTGCCGGAATTAGATCGTTTACGGCTGGGAGCGACCTTTACCTTTGGCTATAATACCTTCAACTTTCATTTTTATTACAGTCTCAATTCTTTCTTTAGCGATGCTGCGCAAATTGATGGCGAAACTTTTGATCTCAGGACTTTCCAGGTGGGGCTTATGTTCTATATCTTATAACCAGAACCTTAATACAATAATTTGAGGTATGAGGCCAACAAAATATCCTAATGTTAATTCCAGGGTGTTGTGTGCTTTGTAGTGCAGTCTTGAAGTAGCTGTGAGGCCCGTTATGGCAAGAAGGAAACTAATAATATAAATGAGATCAAGATGGTAATTTGCACTAAGTGCAATAATGAACATACTGAGTCCTGCCAGCCCCATCATGTGCAGGCTTATCTTTAAACTAGCCCATACCAGAAGTAGAGCCGTTAAAGTTGAAAATAAGATTCCCACAAAATAATAATAAATCTCCGGGTAATCATAAGTATCAAGAACGAAACGAAGAGTTACCAAAATAATAGCGATGTAAAACAGCAGTGGCCACTTTCGCTCGCTAACCTCTTTAAGAAAAGGGGAAGAAACGATTCCAAGGGTTTTCAAAAGAAAATGAAAGACCAGCGGGATGAATAGGGTCATAATTGAAATAGCCATCAATTTAGCTTTTACGACCGGCTCCGGAAAAAATCGAGGTGTTGTTAGAAAATAGAGTAAAGTGCCTGCAAAAGGCATCCAAAGTGGGTGAAAAAGGTAGGAGGAGAGCTTTAGCAAAAAGTTCATTAAATTACTTTACGTAACCGGGCTACCGGAATATCTAACTGCTCTCGGTATTTGGCTACGGTTCTTCGTGCAATAGGGTAACCTTTCTCCTTCAGCATCTTTGCTAATTTTTCATCTGTAAGAGGTTTCCTTTTGTTCTCCTCTTCTATCGTCATCTCCAAGATCTTCTTAATCTCACGAGTGGAAACATCTTCTCCCTGGTCATTTTTCATGGATTCGGAAAAAAACTCTTTGATCAACTTTGTACCATACGGAGTATCAACATACTTGCTGTTAGCAACTCTGGAAACTGTAGAAACGTCCATGCCAATTTCGTCTGCAATGTCTTTTAAGATCATTGGCTTGAGGTTACGTTCATCGCCGGTCAAGAAATACTCTTTTTGATAGTTCATGATAGAACTCATTGTTACAAAAAGAGTAGTTTGCCGCTGTTTTATAGCTTCAATGAACCATTTAGCCGCGTCCAGCTTCTGCTTTATAAACATTACCGCATCCTTTTGTGCTTTAGATTTTTCCTTGGATTCCTTGTACCCCTTTAGCATCTCACTGTAATCCTTGGAAACGTGCATTTCGGGAGCATTTCTTCCGTTTAAGGTAAGCTCCAAATCTCCATCAACAATTTTGATGGTGAAATCTGGGATTACATGCTCTACAATTCTTGTATTTCCGGCGTAAGCACCACCGGGTTTGGGATTAAGATGTTCAATGACATCAATTGCTTCCCGTAATTCCTCCTCGGAAATATCGTGCTTGGAAAGTAACTTCTGGTAATGCTTTTTGCTGAATTGATCAAAAGACCGCTCCATAATGTCTGCTGCCAGGCTTACAGCCTTTGTAGGCTCTTTACGATCCAACTGAATTAAAAGGCATTCCTGCAAAGATCTTGCTCCCACTCCTGGCGGATCCAGTTCCTGCACATATTTCAGGACTTTTTCAACCGTCTTTTCTTCGGTGTAAACATTTTGTGTAAATGCCAGGTCATCTACAATATCCTGTACAGAGCGGCGGATATATCCACTCTCATCCACGCTTCCGACTAAAAATTCTGCTATTTCTTTTTCATCATCATCAAGTCTTAAGGTGCTAAGCTGCGTTTTCAGGAATTGCGTGAAAGAAGTTCCAGATGCATAAGGAACATGCTTGTCTTCATCATCTGCACTGTAATTATTGGCCTGTAGCCTGTAATTAGGAATTTCGTCGTCACTCAGGTATTCATCTACGTCAATTTCTGTCTCGATGGTTTCATTACCTGGATCTTCTTCCTGGTATTCCTCGTTACTGAAATCATCTTCATATTCCTCTTTCTCCTCTTTACCGCCTTCAAGAGCAGGGTTTTCCTCCATTTCCTGCTTAAGCCTTTGCTCAAATGCCTGCGTTGGCAACTGGATGAGCTTCATGAGCTGAATCTGTTGCGGAGAGAGCTTTTGAGATAGTTTAAAATTTAATTGCTGTTTTAGCATAGAGGTTTCGGCTTTCTATAAAAATAAAAAAACAATCCCCAATCGTGAAAGAATGAAGATTGTTTTAAGACTTCTTTATGAATGAATATTAAAATTCAGCATTTTGAGGAGTTCGGGGGAACGGAATCACATCACGAATGTTTGACATTCCTGTGGTAAACTGTACAAGGCGTTCAAAACCAAGGCCAAATCCGCTATGAACACAGGTTCCGAATTTGCGTGTATCTAGGTACCACCACAATTCTTCTTCCTCTATTCCTAGCTCTGCCATCTTTTTCTTTAAAACATCAAGCCGTTCTTCGCGCTGTGAGCCTCCAACAATTTCTCCAATTCCGGGGAAAAGGATATCCATTGCGCGAACTGTTTTTCCATCTTCATTGAGGCGCATGTAAAAGGCTTTAATATCTGCCGGGTAATCAAAAAGGATTACAGGGCATTTAAAATGTTTCTCAACAAGATAACGCTCGTGCTCACTTTGAAGATCTGCTCCCCATTCTTCTATGATATAATTGAACTTTTTCTTTTTGTTTGGCTTTGAGTTCTTCAGGATCTCAATAGCTTCGGTATAGCTTACGCGCTTAAAGTTGTTGTCAACCACAAAACGCAGTTTTTCTAGCAGGGTCATGGGGCTGCGCTCTGCTTCCGGTTTACTTTTTTCTTCACCAGCTAACCGGTCATTCAAAAATGCCAAATCGTCCTCACAATTTTCTAGGACATATTTGAGCACGAATTTGATAAAATCTTCAGCCAGATCCATGTTTCCGTCAAGATCGCAAAATGCCATTTCGGGTTCTATCATCCAGAATTCAGCTAAATGGCGCGAGGTATTGGAATTTTCGGCTCTAAAAGTAGGTCCGAAGGTGTAAATCTGTCCCAGTCCGAGGGCATAAGCTTCCCCTTCGAGTTGACCGGAGACCGTTAAATTAGTTTCTTTTCCGAAGAAATCTTCTTTATAATTTATGCTGCCGTCCTCGTTCTTTGAAACATCTTTAAGATCAAATGAAGTTACTCTGAACATTTCTCCGGCCCCTTCGGCATCACTTCCGGTGATAATGGGAGTATTGACATAATGAAAGGCATTTTGCTGAAAATAGCTATGCACGGCAAAAGACAGTTTTGAACGAACTCTCATAACGGCTCCAAAAGTATTGGTGCGAACTCTTAAATGAGCTTGCTCCCTCAGCTTTTCAAGGCTATGACGCTTTGGAGACAGAATGGTGAGTTTAACTTCTTCAGGATCTGCATCACCTAAAATTTCTACAGAAGTTGCCTGAATTTCCACCTTTTGGCCGCTTCCGGGGCTTTCATGAAGTGTTCCAATAACTTTAATGGCTGCACCAACAGTGATGCGCTTTAGAAGTTCTTCCGGAGTTTTTTCAAAGTTTATAACACACTGAATATTGTTGATGGTAGAACCGTCATTTAGTGCTATAAAGCGATTACTTCTAAAAGAACGAACCCATCCTTTAACCTCTACTTCGTGTAAATATTGAGTGCTGCTCAAAAGCTCAGCAACTTTGCCTTTTATCATTTTATTGAATTTGGAACACAAAGATAATTTATCCCTGCAAGCTTACCAAGAACGCATTTTTAAAAAAAATGGGTTCCAAAAATGGCAAAAAAGTCAAAGGTTTTTTCAGGTTTCATTCCGGTTTCTATTATCATCATCCTCCTCTTCAGATTCTGAAAGAATATTTACTGCCGGCTCCTTCAAAATATCTTTGTTGGCTATGTTTTTTTCAAGAGCGAGCAGGAGGGAGGGTAATAAAAGAAGATTGGAGAGCATCGCGAAGAGCAATGTCGCAGAAACAAGCCCTCCTAAAGCCACTGTACCTCCAAAACTACTAATCATGAACACCGAAAATCCGAAGAACAGGACGATCGAGGTATAAAACATACTTACCCCGGTCTCTCGAAGGGCCGCATAGACAGATCTTTTGATCTTCCAGTTGTTGGCTTTAAGTTCCTGTCTATACTTAGCGAGGAAATGAATAGTGTCATCTACAGATATCCCAAAGGCGATGCTAAAAACAAGGATTGTGGAAGGTTTTATGGGAACTCCAAGGAAACCCATTAATCCGGCAGTAATTACTAACGGCAGCAGGTTTGGGACCAGAGAGACAAAGATCATTCTAAGGGATTTGAACATCCAGGCCATAAAGATGGCAATAAGAAAAATTGCCAGTCCCAGGGAGATTACTAGGTTTTTGACAAGATAATTTGTACCCTTTTGGAAGATGAGTGCCCGGCCGGTCATAGTGACTTCATAACGTTCCTCCGGAAAAATTTCATGAATCTTTGGCCAAAGCTCCTCTTCAATTTCTTCCATTTCTTCGGTGCCAATATCCTGCATGAAAGCAGACACCCGAGCAAACTGGCCGGTGCTGTCAACATATGACTGCAAAATGTTTTCACCTGAAGATAAATTTCGGGTGTAAGGGAGAATGAAATTTTGTTCCTGAGATGTGGGTAGTTGAAAATATTTCGGATTCCCGTTATAATAAGCCTGTTTTGCATATTTCACCAATCGTACTACAGATAATGGCTGCGAAAGCTCTTTTTCTTCGGCAAGAAGTTCTTCCAGCTCTTCCATTCTCTTAAGATTGGAGAGCTTCATGACTCCATTTTCTCTTTTCGTGTCAATAAGAATTTCTAATGGCATTACTCCTTCAAATTCTACCTCGAAGAACATTACATCCTGAAAAAAGCCGGCTTTTTTAGGCATATCTTCGAGGAGGCTTCCCGAAACTTTGATGGTATACAATCCAATGATACTTGCCACCAGGACCACGAGGGAAGTGATATAGATGGTAATTCTCCTGTGTCTAACCATTTTTTCCATCCAGTTCACGAAACCTTCAATCCATGATTTGTTAAGGTGCTTCAGGTGCTTCGCTCTTGGCGGAGACATATAACTGTAAATTATGGGAATGATTAACAGGCTAAGGATGAAAATGGCAATGATATTCAATGATGCTACTACGCCAAATTCTTTAAGTAGGGTACTATCTGTGAGAATAAAAGTAGCAAATCCCAAAGCTGTGGTTAAATTGGTCATTAAAGTGGCATTTCCCACTTTGGTAATAACACGCTGTAGAGATTTTGCCTGATTTCCATGCTTCTGAATCTCTTGCTGATATTTATTAATAAGAAAGATACAGTTGGGTATTCCTATTACAATGATCAACGGCGGAATTATTGCGGTGAGAACAGTGATCTCATAATGTAAGAGACCAAGAAATCCAAAAGCCCACATTACGCCAATGATCACTGTGATCATGGAAATAACAGTCGCCCGAATAGACCTGAAAAAGAAGAAGAAAATAAGGGAAGTCACCAGCAATGCCGCACCAATGAACAAACTTATCTCATCAATAATATTTTGTGAATTAAGCGTGCGTATGTAAGGCATGCCTGAGGTATAGACGTTTACATTGTGATCTTTCTCAAAATTCTCGATGAGGGGTATAAGATCCTGTACAATAAAATCTTTTCGTGCTACGGTATTTACAATTTCTTTATCAAGATATATAGCGGTCTGGATGGTGTTGCTCTTTGTGCTGTATACCAGACCTTCGTAAAATGGCAAATTTTTGAAAAGTTCTTTCCGGTAATTTTCAACCTGAAGACTATCGGGGGAATCTTCTGTCACCAGCGGGACCATTTCAAAACGCTTTGGATCTTCAAACTTCTGAAGCTGCTGCAAGTCTCCTACCGAAAGCGCGTATTCAACTTCTTCAAAATCTTCAGTACGTTTAGCCAGAGCATTCCAAGCGTTAAAAACTTCTGGAGTAAAAACGGAAGGATCATTCACGGCCATAACGATCACGCTTCCTTCTTCCCCAAACTTATCGAGGAATTCCTGATACTTGATGTTGATCTCGTCATCATCTGGCAGCAGGTTGGCTTCGGTATATGAAAAGCGCATATTCTTCCACTGCAAACCGAGAAAAATTGTAAAACCTAGGATCAGGAAGAGGATGAATATCCTGTTGCGCAGGATAACACGAGCAACCGTGTTCCAGAATTCAAAACTTAAAAACTTAGACATGCGGAAATTTTAAGGGCTGCAAAGGTACAAAAGAACTGTAGAAGACAACCTTTAACTATTGTGAGAAAATCCTCTATTGGGTTTGGGTGTGGGAAAAGCACAAAAAAAGCGGCTTTTTGGAGCCGCTTAAAATTTTATTTTGTGATCTGGATTAAACCGTCATAATTTCTTTTTCTTTCACCGCAAGGATCTTCTCGATCTTTTCAATGTGCGCATCTGTAAGAGTTTGAATTTCTGCTTCAGCGTCTTTTTGAACGTCTTCAGACAGATCAAGATTCTTTATTTCCTGGTTCGCATTTCGCCGGTCATTTCGAACACCAATTTTTGCGTCTTCTGCTTCAGCTTTGGCTTGTTTTGCAAGCTCGCGACGACGTTCTTCGGTTAATGGTGGTACACTAATAATCACGCTATCTCCATTATTCATTGGGTTGAAGCCAAGATTAGCTTGCATTACACCCTTTACAATAGCCGGGATCGTGGACTTTTCGAAAGGTTGAATTGAAAGCGTTCTGGCATCTGGAGTGTTCACATTCGCCACCTGATTGAGCGGCGTCTGACTTCCGTAATAATCTACCCTAACACTTCCTAACATAGAAGGACTTGCTTTTCCTGCACGAATGTTGAGCAGTTGTTTCTCAAGGTGCACAATGGCATTGTCCATTGCCTCTTTTGCACTGTCAATAATAAAATCTAATTCGTCGTCCATTTTTTATCAACTTAATTTTTAAAAAACTTTTTCAAGATCTACGTGAAAGGCTAATTTACCTTTGTACCTACATTTTCGCCTGTAACCACTTTCATTAAATTACCGGGTTTGTTCATGTCAAATACAATGATGGGCAATTTATTTTCCTGGCTAAGGGTAAAAGCAGTGGTATCCATTACTTTGAGGCCCTTTAAAAGGACATCCTCGAAACTTATAAAATCAAATTTGGTTGCCTTGGCATCTTTTTCGGGATCGGCAGTGTAAATGCCGTCTACTCTGGTCCCTTTCAGGATCACATCTGCATGAATTTCTATAGCACGAAGAACTGCTGCAGAATCTGTAGTGAAATATGGATTCCCCGTTCCTCCTCCAAAAATAACCACGCGTCCTTTTTCGAGATGGCGCATCGCTTTTCTTCGGATAAAAGGTTCGGCTACTTCATTTATTTTCACTGCCGACTGAAGCCTGGTTTGTATCCCGGCGTCTTCAAGTGCACTTTGTAATGCAAGCCCGTTAATAACAGTGGCCAGCATTCCCATGTGGTCTCCGGTTACACGGTCCATCCCTTTGCTGGCACCCGAAACTCCTCTAAAAATATTACCACCTCCAATTACTATGGCTACTTCAACACCAGTATCTGTGACCTCCTTGATTTCCTGAGCATATTCTGCCAGTCTTTGAGGATCGATACCGTATTGACGGGTTCCCATTAAAGCTTCGCCTGATAATTTGAGTAATATTCTTTTATAGTGCATTCCGGATGTTTGATGGTTGTGCAAAACTAAGGAAATTAATTGTGAGAACGATATGCCTAAAAACTAAAATTATGTGAAGCATTGATATCTAGTTTTTGAGGTAATAATTATCGTCTTAAGCCGTTTTTTAAATACTTTTGTTAGAAATGAGATAAGATGTCATGAAAGGAAAGAAGATTTTTACTGTAAAATGGGTGGTATCTGCCCTAATTGCTCTTACTGCCGCTGGATGCTCTGTAGATGTTGATGATGAAATGTTGCTCTATGGAAGCTGGCTTGAAGAATCTCCTGACGAAAACAGAACCGAATTTTACTTCTATAAAGACGACCAGGTTTTCATTGATCGATCAGGTGAAAAACAGGATAGAACCTACTTTATCGAAGGTGACTCCATTTATTTGAAGAGAGAAAATGGCAGTACGTCCTCGTTGTATTTTAGACAGATTAATGAAGATGCCTTCCAGATTGGAAATCTCTACCCGGAAATTCCTGAAAATCAACCCACATTTATGATCTTTAGAAGAGCCAGCAGTATTTCCGATGCACCTGGATTGGAATAAAAGTTACCTCCTATAGAAAGATATAAAAAAACCGCTTCAAATTTTGAAGCGGTTTTTTCTTTTCCGGAGAATAATAATTCCGAAAAATGTCAATTTTGGATACTTATCCTAAAGCTACTCTTTCGAAACTTACTACTTGCAAGTCAGCGTTTTCAGACTTTACATACTCAGCAATAGTTTGTTTGTTGTCTTTAATGAAAGGCTGGTTTACAAGAGTGTTATCTTTGAAAAAGCGCTTGATTTTTCCTTTTGCGATGTTATCAAGCATGTCTTCAGGCTTTCCTTCCTGTCTCAATTGATCTTTTGCGATCTCAACTTCTTTATCGATCACAGTCTGGTCAACACCTTCTTCATTCAATGCAACAGGATTCATTGCAGCAGCCTGCATAGAAACGTTCTTTGCAACTTCTTCAGCATTTTCAGACTTTCCTGAAAGACCTGTAAGAACAGCGATTTTGTTACCTGCGTGGATGTAAGATCCAACGAAAGGAGCTTCTAAAGTTCTGAAATCTCCAATCTCTATTTTCTCACCAATAACACCTGTTTGCTCAGTAAGTTTTTCTTCAACAGTGATACCTTTGTAGTCCTTTGCTAAAAGTTCTTCTTTAGAGTTCACATCTAAAGCTAGTTGAGCAAAGTCCTGTGCCAATTGTACGAAAGAATCGTTTTTAGCAACGAAGTCGGTTTCACAGTTAAGAGAAACAATTACTCCTTTAGAGTTATCGGCATTTACGGTTGCAATAACAGCTCCTTCAGATGATTCTCTGTCGGCACGGTTTGCAGCAACTTTTTGTCCTTTTTTACGAAGCACCTCGATCGCTTTATCGTAATCTCCTTCAGCTTCTACCAACGCCTTTTTGCAATCCATCATTCCGGCACCGGTTGCTTTTCTCAATTTATTTACTTCTGCGGCGGTTATCTTTGCCATAGTCTTAAAGTTTTTATTTAAATGAATAAGTCGTTTAGCTAATTTGCGTTGAAAGAAACTAAACGACTCAATAAATTAACTCTGAATTATTTCTATTCTTCCTCGTCGTTAGAACGTGCTTTTGCCAAAGTCTCTTTTTTAGACTCTAATTTCACGTCTTCCTGAGCTTCCTTCATGTCTTTTTTATCCTGAGGATCTGTTGAAGGTACTTCAGTTTCTAACTTTGGAGTTTTAGCTTTTGGTGCTTTTTTAGGCTTCTCTTCACCAGCTTCTTCTTTAGAATCTTTTCCGGCTTTTCTTTCAGAAAGACCTTCTACAATAGAATCAGCAACATAAGAAATTACTTTACTAATTGATTTTGAAGCATCATCATTTGCAGGAATCACATAATCCACATCTCTTGGATCTGAATTGGTGTCAACCATTGCAAAAATTGGAATGTTTAATTTTTGAGCTTCTTTAACCGCGATGTGTTCACGAGTAATATCTACTACGAACAAGGCGCCTGGAAGACGGCTCATGTCTGCAATAGAACCTAAGTTTTTATCTAACTTAGCTCTTAAACGATCTACTTGTAAGCGTTCTTTTTTAGAAAGCGTATTGAAAGTGCCGTCTTTCTTCATTCTATCAATAGAAGCCATTTTCTTAACAGCTTTACGAATAGTAACGAAGTTGGTTAACATACCACCAGGCCATCTTTCTGTGATGAAAGGCATGTTAGCTCTTTCGGCTTGTTCAGCAACGATTTCTTTTGCTTGTTTCTTGGTAGCTACGAAGAGTATTTTTCTACCACTGGCTGCGATTTTGCTAAGCGCGTCTCCGGCTTCCTGCATTTTAGCAGCACTCTTGTATAGGTTGATGATGTGAATCCCGTTGCGCTCCATATATATGTAAGGCGCCATGTTTGGATTCCATCTTCTTGTGAGGTGACCAAAGTGTACACCTGCATCAAGTAATTCTTTTACTTCTACTTTGTTTGCCATTTTTGTAATAGTTTACGTTCTGTTGAGATAGCAACAGGCAAGTGGCGATACCTAAATATATCCGGCCTTGTCTGTTTAGATGCTAAACTAACTCCCGACACTTCGACAAGCGCAGTGTGACATCGGAATAACAACAAAAATCTTTTTTTAAATGAACTTTTTGATGCTTTGAGCATCAAATAAATATTAACGTTTAGAGAACTGGAATTTCTTACGGGCTTTCTTCTGACCGAATTTCTTACGTTCTACCATTCTTGGGTCTCTTGTTAGTAAACCTTCAGGTTTAAGAGTACCTCTGTTCTCTGCATCCAACTCTACCATCGCTCTTGAAAGGGCAAGACGAATAGCTTCAGCCTGTCCTGTAATTCCGCCACCATAAACGTTTACTTTGATATCAAAGTTCTCACCGTTTCCGGTAAGGTTAAGGGGTTGTCTTACTTTGTACTGAAGTGTACCTGTAGAGAAGTAATCCTGAACATCTTTTTTGTTAACAGTGATGTTTCCAGTTCCTGTAGAAACATAAACACGTGCAACTGCCGTTTTTCTACGACCAATTTTGTGAATAACTTCCATTACTTAAGATCGTTTAAGTTAATAGTTTTTGGTTTTTGCGCCTCAAGATCATGCTCAGATCCTGGAAAAACTCTTAAATTTCGGAATAGGTCTGCGCCAAGTTTGTTCTTTGGAAGCATTCCTTTAACTGCTTTTTCGATAAGTCTCTCAGGACCTTTTCCGAATAATTCCGATGCAGTTAAACTTTTTTGACCCCCAGGATAGCCGGTGTGGCGAATGTACTCTTTAGAGTCCCATTTCTTTCCTGTTAAGTTGATCTTTTCAGCATTGATAACAATTACGTTATCTCCGCAATCAACGTGTGGGGTGAAAATAGCCTTGTACTTTCCTCTCAATAGTTTTGCAACTATAGATGAAAGGCGACCAAGGGCTTGTCCTTCAGCGTCTACAACAACCCACTCCTTATTGACAGTGGCTTTGTTGGCAGAAACCGTTTTGTAGCTTAATGTGTCCACACTAATTAAATTTACTTAATAATTAAACATTCCATTCCCTGCATAAAACAGGGGTGCAAATGTACAATTATAAATTTATATTACAAATGCCATTTTCATTAATTTATTGGGTTTGAAGTTTCTGATTTTCAGGAGGATTTGTTTTTTGCAAAAGCTTGTATTTTGAAATTCTTCAAAAAGAACAAAAAATTACTCATTTCTATATATTGTTTGGCTGAAAACTCCTTTGTTTGCTCGCCTGACCCTAATTTTTAGTTTCTGTATTGAAACTTAAATAATCGATAAACTACACACAATCACCGATTAAGGACAATTTTTTTGTTAAAAAATTATTAAAATAGATTTTCTGATCTTACATTTGTGCCCGAATAAATGAAGAAAGAAAAAGAAAAATTGAAATGAAAAAATTATTGCAAAGATTGTTGTTTGGCGGATTGGGTGTAGCACTTCTTGCAGCCTGTTCTGCCGAAGGTGTAAATGAGGAGATGTCTGCTTTAAATGCTAGTTCTGCTACTATGAGTTCTCAGGATCTGAGTATAAATGACCTTGTAGGAGAATGGAAAATTGTTTCGATGACTTCAGTAGCTTATGAGGAGCATCCTGCAGTAGCTGTAGATTTTAATAAGGATGGCAATTTCACCTTTGATTTAATGGAAGAGTCTACATGCTTTAACATCATGTCCTTTGATTTTAGAAGTAATGGAACGGTGTATACAAACCAGGCAAGACTTTTCTTTGATAACACAACCGGTAAATTTGAATGTCAGGGTACGGGATTATACACGGCAGGTTATGAAATAAGCGGGAATGATCTTTCGGTAACTTTTACTGCGGATGGGATAGAGTATACTCAGGTGAAAACCATTTATCGGTACAGCGAAGACGGTGCCGAATATTTAACAGTTACCCTCACAGAACAGGAAACAGATTCGGCGGTATACGTGAACAATGATCCAGGGAATACTGTTGCTTCAGATATCAAGAAAATTGAAATGGTTTATAAGAAACAATAAATTTTTTGCCCCCAATTTAATGCCCCCCAAAGCATAAATTGTCCCCCTACTTTTTTGCCCCCTACTAAAAAACCCTTCAAAATGTCATTTTTTGGAGGGTTTTTGCTTTTAGAAAAAGAAGCTGAAGCTGAACCTTAATAATTAATGTGCCTCCAGCCAATTCTGTCCCACGCCCAGGTCAACATCTAACGGCACTTCCATTTTATAGGCGTTTTCCATTTCAGATTTTATGAGGGGTTTTAGTTCTTCCAGCTCAGGTTTGTAAACATCAAACACCAGTTCATCATGTACCTGCAGCAGCATTTTTGACTTATAATTTCCTTCTTTTAATTTTTTATGAATATTGATCATCGCCAGTTTAATAATATCTGCCGCACTTCCCTGAATGGGTGCATTCACGGCATTTCTTTCCGCAGCACCACGTACTACCGCGTTCTGCGAATTAATATCTTTTAAATAACGTCTACGGCCCAGGACTGTCTGTACATATCCATTCTCCCTGGCGAAATCTACCTGTTCGCTAATGTAGTTCCGCAGTTTGGGGTAGGTCTTATAATAGGTTTCGATCAAATCTTTCGATTCAGATCGTGACAAATTCGTTTGATTGCTCAGCCCAAAAGCCGAAACTCCGTACACAATTCCAAAGTTGACGGTTTTTGCATTGCTCCTTTGTTCTCGTGTAACTTCCTCTAAAGGAACGTTGAAAACATTTGCAGCAGTAGAAGCGTGAATATCCTGTCCTTGTTTGAACGCTTCCATCATGGTGTCTTCCTGACTGAGTGCTGCGATGATCCTCAATTCGATCTGGGAATAATCTGCAGCCATTAATATGTAATCCTCATTGCGGGGTACAAATGCTTTTCTGACCTGTCTCCCGCGTTCTGTACGAATTGGTATGTTCTGCAGGTTAGGATTGTTGGAGCTCAGCCTTCCTGTGGCGGCAACGGTTTGCATATAATCTGTATGCACGCGACCGGTTGTTATCTCTACCTGCAGCGGGAGCGCATCTATGTAAGTATTTTTCAGTTTTACGAGTCCGCGGTAATCGAGTACCTGCCGCACGATCTCATGGTCCTGTGCCAAGTTGGAAAGTACTTCTTCACTGGTTGTATACTGGCCGGTTTTCGTTTTCTTCGGCTTATCTACAAGTTTAAGTTTCTCAAAAAGGATGATTCCAAGCTGTTTTGGAGAGCCTATATTGAATTCTTCGCCGGCGGTTTTGTATATCTCGATCTCCAGGGCGGCAATATCATTATTAAGTTCTTCGGAAAGGCTCTTCAGGAAATCTACATCCAGCTTTATTCCTTCCAGTTCCATATCTGCCAGAACCCGCAATAGCGGAATTTCAATTTCATTGAACAGTTTCTCTGTCTTTGCCTCTTTTAGTTCCGGCGAAAAATGTTGTTTTAGCTGCAGAATCACATCGGCATCTTCCACACCAAATTCGGCCTGTTCCATTACCGGAAGGCTGCGCATAGATTTTTGGTTCTTTCCTTTTCCCAGCACTTCTTCTGCAAAAACCGGCGTGTAATTGAGGTAAGTTTCCGAAAGTACATCAAGGCTATGACGCATGTCGGGATTGATAAGGTAATGCGCAATCATCGTGTCGAACAACGGCGCGTTTACCTGCACATCATATTTTGCCAGAACTTTGATATCGCTCTTTAGATTCTGACTTACTTTTTCAATTTCTGAAGATTCAAAAAAGGGCTTTACGTCCTCCATTATCTCTTGTGCTTCCGAAGCATCTTCAGGCACCGGAAGATAGAAACCTTTTCCTAATTCCCAGGAGAAGGAGATCCCAATAATCTCAGCGGTAATAGGATTGTTGCTGTTAGAAATGATATCGAAGCATACGCATTTCTGGTTCATTAGGTTCTTGAAGAAAAGCTCCATCGCCATCCCGCTGGAAAGGCTTTGGTAAACGTGCGGCACATCTTTTATGGTTTTGCGGCCGCTGGTAGCTTCTACACCTTCTTTGGCTTCCCCGCCAAAAAGGGAGAATTGTCCGGCTCCTGCCGTTGGAGTTTCCCCGGTTTCCTTTTTTGGATAAGCAGTAGGTGCCGGCCCGGCCTGTTCTTCACCCGAAAATAATTTTAAGAATTGCTCTTTTAATCTTCGGAATTCCAGTTCTTCAAATATTTCCTGAACTTTTTCTCCGTCTGGCATTGAAAGTTCATAATCTTCAGCGTTAAAAGTAACGCTGCAATCTGTCATGATAGCCGCCAGTTTTTTTGAAAGTAAACCCAGTTCTGCATTGGCTTCTACTTTTTCCCTCATTTTTCCCTTAAGCTGGTCTGTATTTGCCAGCAAAGCTTCCATGCTGCCAAACTGCTTCAGGAATTTTTTTGCGGTTTTTTCTCCCACGCCGGGTAATCCCGGGATATTATCTACGGCATCGCCCATCATTCCCAGGAAATCGATGACCTGCTCTGGGCGCTCTACTTCAAATTTCTTCTGTACTTCGGGAATCCCCCAAATCTCTATACCGTTACCCATTCTTGCCGGGCGGTACATAAAAATGTTTTCTGACACGAGTTGCGCAAAATCTTTATCGGGAGTGACCATAAAAACCTTGTAACCCTCTTTTTCAGCTTGTTTTGCAAGGGTTCCTATAATATCATCTGCTTCGCAGCCCGGCAAAACCACCACCGGAATGTGCATGGCCTCCAAAATCTTCTGGATATATGGGATTGCCTGTAAAATAGGTTCTGGCGTCGCATCTCGATGCGCTTTGTAAGCTTCAAACATTTCTGTTCTCGCTTCACTTCCTTCTTTGTCAAAACAAACGGCAAGATGATCTGGTTTTTCCCGCCGAATGACATCAAAAAGAGAATTAGTAAAACCCATAATGGCAGAAGTATCCAGCCCTTTTGAATTTATTCGCGGGTTTTTAATAAAGGCGTAATATCCGCGGAAAATTAATGCGTAAGCATCCAGAAGGAATAATCGTTTTTGTTCTGCCATGGGTAATTGTTTGGTATAAAATATAAAGCTACAAAGTTTTTAATCAAAAATGTTTTGCATTTTTTTCTTCTGAAAAAGGTTTCAAAAATGGCATTTTTAGATACTTACTTCAGTTTTCTTATGCCTGTACCCGTAAAAGAGGATATAGGCATAACAACCCATTACTAGAATAAGCGCGATGTTGAAATTAAAGCTGTCTGTAAGAAAACCAAAAGCCGGTGGAATAATAGCGCCACCTACGATCATTGTACATAAAATTCCCGATCCCTGCGGTTTGTTATCGCCCAATCCGTCCAGTGCCAGACTGAAAATCGTTGGAAACATAATCGAATTGAATAGACCTACAGCTAAGATCGTCCACATAGCAATTAAGCCGGTGGATAAATTGGAAATAACGATCAAACCGATGGCACACACAGCGAAAAAGCTAAGGACTTTCGCCGGATTAATAATTTTAGTGAGATAAGAACCGATAAATCTTCCAATCATGGCTCCTGTCCAGTAAAAGGTCACGAATACTCCCACCAGGGCCATATCTGTAGAGACTGAAACTCCTGTATTGAGCAGCCACCCGGCTATTGTACGCATAAATCCTGTTTCCCTTATAGTCGCGGCAAGATCAAGGCTTAGGAAGTAGTTTACCATATAACTTCCCAGCGCCACTTCGGCTCCCACGTAAAAGAAGAGTCCGATTGCACCCAAAACGAGATTTTTATTTTTCAGAACTTCCCCGTAGTTGTTGGAAGCTTCTTTATCTGTCACCGTAGGAAGTTTTACAAACATGAATACCATTGCAATCAAAATGATAAAAAGTGCAATCCCGAGAAATGGGATTTGGACAGCAGAAGCTTCAGAAACATAATATGCTCTTTGTTCTGCTTCTGTCATGAAAGCGATCTCTTCCGAAGTCATTACTTTATCGCTCAAAATGAAAAGCGCACCCAGCAACGGTGCTATCGCAGTTCCGAGGGAATTAAATGCCTGGGAAAGGTTGAGTCGGCTGGAGGCAGTTTCTTCTGAACCCAGGATCGTTACGTAAGGATTCGCAGCTACCTGTAAAATGGTAATTCCCCCTGCAAGTATAAAATATCCCAGCATGAAAATTCCGAAGATCCTGTAGGAGGCGGCAGGCCAGAATAAAAGGCAACCCGCGGCCATGGTGAAAAGCCCTAAAATAATTCCTTTCTTATATCCTATTTTCGAGAGGATATAACCTGCAGGAATGGATAGCAGGAAATAAGCACCAAAAAATGCGAACTGTACCATTCCTGCCTGGAAGTAGGTAAGCGTGAATACTTCCCGAAGCCTCGGAATGAGTGAATCTACTAAAACGGTGAGTAAACCCCATAAGAAGAAAAGGATGGTTACAAAGATAAATGCGGTACGGTAGGATTTTTTCTGGTTCATTTGAATTTATATGTAATATTTACTGCTGATGTTCGTGTTTTCATTGTTCTGGTATTTCATGTATGAAAAACCTTTCTGGATGCAATAGGAGCCAACTTCCCCCTTTTTGTTCACGGCAATGATTGCCGCCTGGAAGTCTTTATAATTTGGGCTATTGGCGATAATTCGTTTAATGGCTGTTTCGCAAGCTTCCTGAGGGGATTTGCCTTGTCGCATTAATTCCACGACCAGAAAGCTGCTCACGTTTTTCAAGATCGCCTCGCCCATACCCGTGGCCACGGCACCTCCAACTTCATTGTCAAGAAATAATCCCGAACCTATTATGGGAGAGTCTCCCACGCGGCCATTCATTTTATAGGACAAGCCCGAAGTGGTGCAGGCACCTGCCAAATCACCATTTTTGTCAATGCACAACATGCCAATCGTGTCGTGGTTTTCTATATTAATTATGGGTTTATATTCCTTTTTTTTCAGCCACTCTTTATAAGCTTCTTCGGAAGAAGGGGTTAAGAGGTTCTCTTTTTCAAAACCATGTTCCCGTGCAAATTGATCGGCTCCCTCTCCTGCCAGCATAACATGTGGGGTTTCTTCCATCACCTTGCGCGCCACAGAAACTGCATGGGTGTTATTTTTAAGGTAAACCACAGAACCGGCATTGCCATTTGGCGACATAATGCAGGCATCTAAAGTGACATTTCCTTCACGATCTGGTGCGCCACCCTTACCTACAGTAGTGTTTTTAAGATTGGCTTCTTCAATCATCACGCCTTGTTCTACGGCATCAAGTGCGGTAGCTCCATTTTCTAACATTTCACCGGCACGAAGACTCGCGTTTGGAAAGTTCCAGGTGGCGATGGTCAACGGAAAATTTTCTTGCATAAAATCAGGATTGTAGAGTTGGAAACCTGTAAGGGGAGGAATAGCCATAATCCCCACCCCAGAAAGGGTTGTATTCTTGATAAAGTTTCGTCTTTTCATGTGCTCTGGTTATAAAAAAAAATTAGGTGAGCCAGTCTAGGCTGTAAAGTTAAAAAAGCATTGAAAGGAATAATGTTTGTTACGACTTATTTTTGGAATTAAACTTAAAGAAAAATCAGACAGGGCTGCAAATGAATTATCTTCGGCCTTTAATTTTATAGAAAACATGCGTTGGATTATTTTAGTGATCATTTACGTGGTGCTGGATATTTATGCTTTCCAGGCCTTTAAAACGGTTAGCAGGCATAACTGGATTTATTACATCTACCTTTTACTTTCCCTTGGCGCCTTGGCTTTTATGCTTTACCAGTTCAATATGGTGCCGGAAAAAGAAGGCTGGGCCGGAGCAAGAAGTTACTCTGTAGGCTTTTTTCTTGCGCTGTTCGTGCCTAAACTTATTTTCTTTTTCCTACTCTTTGGAGAAGATATCGTGCGGCTCATTATTGGTGGCGCGAGAAAGCTTTTCTCATATAATGCTTCGGAAGATGCAATTCCTTCACGAAGAAAATTTATTAGTCAGCTGGCGCTGGGAATTGCAGCCATACCTTTTGCTTCACTTTTATACGGAATGGTACAGGGGAGGTATAACTTTAGAGTACTGAAATATACGCTCTATTTTGACGATTTGCCGAAAGCTTTTGACGGGTACAGAATTGCTCAGATTAGCGATATACATAGCGGGAGTTTTGATAATCCTGAAAAAATCAAATATGGGATCGACCTTTTGAATGAACAAAAAAGCGATGTCGTTCTCTTTACCGGTGATCTTGTGAATAATAAAGCTTCAGAAATGGATTCCTGGAAAGAAGTTTTTGGGAAAATTGAAGCTGAAGACGGTGTTTATTCTGTGCTTGGGAATCATGATTACGGCGACTATGTAAATTGGGAATCTCCAGAGGCAAAAAAGGCAAATCTGGAAGCACTTAAAAAAGTGCACGCAGAAATGGGCTGGAATCTTATGCTTAACGAACACGCTTTTTTGGAACGAGAAAATGATCGAATTGCGTTGGTGGGAGTAGAGAACTGGGGAGTGGGTGGCTTCAAGCAGGCAGGGGATCTTGATCTTGCTGCAGCCGCAGTTGATGATAAAGATTTTAAGGTGCTTCTTTCTCATGACCCTTCTTACTGGCAGCAAAAAATTAAGAATGACCCTAAGCACTATCACCTTACCCTAAGCGGCCATACCCATGGAATGCAGTTTGGAATTGAAATTCCCGGCTGGTTCAAATGGAGTCCGGTGCAGTACCGGTATGAAAACTGGGCGGGCATTTACGAGGAATTTGGCCGTTACATCAATGTGAACCGTGGCTTTGGATATCTTGCTTACCCGGGAAGAGTGGGTATTTGGCCCGAAGTATCTGTTATTGAACTAAGAAAAGGTCCTAAGCCGGCGTAATTCGGCAAATTCACTATATTTGATTTAGAGGTTGCAGAAGAACGTTTTTTTCTGTGCAAATGCTAAGCAAATAATCAACGCGGACTATGTCAAAATTTGGTGAATTAATTGACCTGCGCATTCCCGTTTTACTGGATTTCTATACCGAATGGAATGATGCGTCTATCGCCATGCATCCTGTTTTGAAGGATGTAGCGGCAGCTCTTGGAGATAAAGCAAAAGTCATAAAAATTGATGTTGATAAAAACTCTGAACTTGCCGAAGCCCTTCGTGTTAAGGGCCTTCCCACGCTTATGATCTACAAAGAAGGCGAAATGAAGTGGAGGCAAAGTGGCGAACAGGATGCCAATACGCTCATCGGCCTCATGCAGGAATATATTTGATCTCTTTAAAGCTTTTCAAAACGATAACCCTGCGTGCTGAAATGCGCCAGCACTTTGGGTAAAACAATCTTCAGGTTCCCAGATGCCTTTATGCTGTCATGGAATACGATGATGCTCCCTGGACGAGAATGTTTGATGGTGTTTTTCAGGCATTTTTCGGCACTTAAGGAACGATCGTAGTCCTTAGTCAAAACATCCCACATCACGATCTTAAAATTTTTTTTCTGAAGTATTTTTGACTGTTTTCTGGTGAGTCGGCCGTAAGGCGGGCGAAATAATCGGGGAGCTTCCTGTTCTCGTTTTTCAGAAATGAAATCCTCTCCTAAAAGCACATTTTTGACATAGTAGTTTGTTGAAGTTTTCCAGCCGTTCAAATGATTGTGCGTATGATTTCCAATACGATGATCTTCAGAAATTATTTGCTGAAAAATATTAGGATGCTTCCTGATGTTGTCACCAATACAGAAGAACGTAGCCTTCGCCTGGTATTTTTTTAGCTGTTCAAGCACCCACGGAGTAATTTCGGGGACAGGGCCATCATCAAAAGTGAGATAAAGCACTTTTTTTTTCGTGGCAACTTTCCAGAACCTCCTGGGGAAAAGAATTCGGATAAAACCGGGAATCCTGGTGATCATGAGATCTTTTTAATGAAGTGGGAATGCCGAAAATTCAGGACCTGAAGATTAATTGATGAAGAACGGCTTTTTCAGAAACAACCAGTTTACTTCTATTTTTTGACCATTTCGTGCTTCAGTCTTTTTGAACTGCGGAACTAACACAGCAGTCAGTGCTCCTGAAATTACTGCTCTATATATTCCTTCTAAGCTGGGGAACAACAAATAAATTGACCACCACAGAAGTTGAAATACTGCAAAAAAGATTAAAAAGTAATAGAGAAATGCTTTTGTTGCTTTATTCATTTTGCCCATTTTTTGGATACTTAAAAGTAGGAAATATATTAAAAAAAAACAGCTCCGGAATTTCCGGAGCTGTTTTACTAATGTTTAAAACTTATTCCTGTAAAACAGTATCTATTGTTTGTTCCTGAATGAATTTCTTTTCCAGACCATTCTCCATGCTTCCTTCATTCACGGCAGGCTCGTCTCCATAAAAATGCCTGAACAACAGGAGGTAATCATTAAATTCATCTGCTTTCTCCTGAACGATCTCTTCATCCTGATGAATAATTAAAAGATCTACCAGGCTGCGATATCGCTCAATATCTGATACGATCTCATTCCCCAGGGCGTACTGCCTTTCAAGATCAAGTGTACTGTAGTAGGCCAGGTTCTCCTGGTACTTTTGAACCACCTGCTCCCATAGTTCCCATGCTTTTGTATTGGCGCCAACTTCATAGTATCCTCCAATGTAAGGTTCAAGTAGTGTGTAATATCCAAAGTATTCCACTGGCATTTTTTCCATAGCGAGGTCGAGAATATCC
Organism: Salinimicrobium maris; assembly: GCF_049680855.1. Classification (NCBI taxonomy): domain Bacteria; kingdom Pseudomonadati; phylum Bacteroidota; class Flavobacteriia; order Flavobacteriales; family Flavobacteriaceae; genus Salinimicrobium; species Salinimicrobium maris. The sequence continues at coordinate 748,452 of NZ_JBMPGS010000001.1, forward strand.
TCGGCTTTGTCTAATTTTTCTTCTTCGATCAACTGGTTTGCAAGACGCGCCAGATTGCTTCTGTAGGTAATGGCATTTTTGCGTGTTTCGGTATCGTGATAAATGTCAGGATCACCGGAATTTCCCCAGTACCAGTTCATCACAATATCATACATTTTTTCAGAATCAATGCGACCCATGTCAAAAGGATTTCGAGCATCCACGGGTGTTCTTATTGGTACCAGTTTAAACGCAACGCCATCCAGCTGGAGGTAATCTTTCATCCACAGGTAATCATCATCGCCAAAACTTCCGCCGGTAAAATATATAGGTCGTTTCCAGTCGTTGTTTGCTATGATGTCCAGCATTAGTAAACGATTCTTGTAGATGATCTCACCATCAATTTGAATGTTGATATGATCTACAATCTCATCTGAATTTTCTGGTTTTACAATCCCATATTCAAGCACATTTTCCTTGTTGACAGGAATCCTGATGTTTTTGGTAGGGAAAGTGTTAACAGTTTGTTCGCTCATTAGTTCGGCCTGTGTCCTTGGATCATCGCTGGCAATCCAGTTGATCCAGCTCTTCAACTGCATAGTATCTTTGGTTAAAGGCTGGTGCCAAACCGCATCATTTGTCCCGTAGCTGTACTGGTGGTGCTCAAGCTGACTTGGAATAGGATCGCTTTCCCAGGCTTTCCGCTTCATTTGGTCAATGTACCAGTCGGTAGCGAAAAGGCTGGTATTTACCACTCTTACATCAGTTCGGTAACCTTCAATTTGCTGTGCATACCACAAGGCAAAGGTATCATTATCCCCAATGGTAAAAATAATGGCATTTTCATCTACTGAATCCAGGTACATTTTTGCCATTGCAAGGGCGGTATATTTGCCGGAGCGGTCGTGGTCATCCCAATTTTCTGTCGCTAAGACCGTAGGAACAGCCAAAAGGCTTACCGCGATCACCACGGGTGCTGCGATTTTCGGCTTCAGGTAATCTTTTAGCATGTCAAACAGCGCATAGGCACCAAAACCTATCCAAATGGCAAACACGTAAAACGAACCGACTAGGGCATAATCTCTCTCGCGAGGTTCAAAGGGTCTTTCGTTGAGGTAGATTTTGAGTGCAATTCCTGTGAACAGGAAGAATACCAGTAAAACCCAGAAGTTCTTTTTGTCTCGATTGAACTGAAAAATTAATCCAATCAATCCTAAAATAAGCGGAAGGAAGTAATACGTATTTCTCGCTTTATTATTTTCAATATCAGTCGGTAAATTGTCTTGCGAGCCTAATCTTGCCTCGTCTATAAAATCTATTCCACTAAGCCAGTTACCATTTTGGTCGGTATATTTTCCCTGGATGTCATCCTGTCTTCCGGCGAAATTCCACATAAAATAGCGCCAGTACATATAGCCCATCTGGTACTTAAAAAGGTAATTTAAATTAGAGGCAAAAGACGGCTTTTCAACAATAATGTACTCGCGGAACTGCTTCAGGAAATTGTTGTATTGCTGATTATCAATATTGCCGCTGTTGTAATTCCTTTTAAATTCATTTACCGCTTGCAGTAGCTGTTCCTCCTGCTGGTATTCGGGCTTTATGGTGAAATCCAACGGACCCGTAAAATCTAAATAGTTTGCGGCACGCTCAGTACTCCACATGCGCGGCAGTATGGCTTTATGCGCATCATCTGTATTTTGCTTGGCATTTTTATAATTGTTGACAATGACATATTTTCCTGCTTCTTCGTCCTTTTCGTACTTGGGTTTATCATCCAGGTAAGGATTGTCTTCATCAAGTCCGCTATAGATTTCTGTGAATTGAGGCCCAAAGAATAAATGGGTCTCCGGGTATTGTTCCCGGTTGTAATATGCTAAAAGTTCCCGTGCATTGTTAGGATTATTTTCATTGATCACGGTGTTTGCATTCGCACGAATGGGTAGCATCATCCAGCTGGAGAAACCTATAAGGATGAACATAATGCACAGCAACAAGGTGTTAAGCTGGTAGTAATGTTTCTTTCGGGTGTACTTTATTCCGAAGTAAAACGCTGCGATTACGGCAAGTCCGGCGATGATGGTTCCGCTGTTAAAAGGCATTCCGAGGGAATTAACGAAGAAAAGTTCTGCCGTAGAAAAGAAGCTAAGCGTGTAAGGTAGCAATAGCTTAAATATGAACATAAGCACCGCGACAACCACGAGGTTGGCAACGATAAAGTTCTTAATAGTAATTTTTGAATAATTTTTAAAAAAGTAAAGGAAACCTATTGCCGGGATGGTGAGAAGTCCCATAAAATGAACCCCAAATGAAAGCCCTGTAATGAAGGAAATCAGGATTACCCAGCGATTTCCACGCGGCTCGAACATATCTCGTTCCCAAAGCAGCGCGAGATAGAAAAGGGTGGACATGAGTAGCGTGGCCATGGCGTACACTTCGGCTTCGACGGCGTTAAACCAGAAACTGTCTGTAAAAGTGAAGGCAAGTGAACCTACAAGAGCACTTCCCAAAACAGCCATTTTCTTCCCATTGGAAATCACCTTTGCAGGACCGGATATTTTTTGAACCAGCAGCACAATAGACCAGAACATAAAAAGTATAGTGAAGGCACTGGCAAAGACAGACATTAAATTTACCATGAGCGCAACCTGGCTTGGATCACTCGCAAAGGTGGAAAAGAAAGCTCCCATCATTTGATAAAGCGGTGCACCCGGCGGGTGGCCCACTTCTAGCTTGGAAGATGTTGCTATATATTCACCGGCATCCCAAAAACTTACCGTGGGTTCTACTGTCAACCAGTAAGTGATAAGAGCAATAAGAAAAACCAGCCAACCAAGAATTTTATTCCATTTGGCAAAGTTAAAATCTGTCATAAGAGTTGATATTGAAAACAGTGGCGAATTTAAGAATATTTATAGGATTGAATGGATAACGAAATTTAAAAGCAAATATTTTTTAAAAGAATGTTTCTGAAAGGGCCCCTAAATACAACTTGATTCATTATTCCTTTTCTTTTCTTCCAAATTGGTTAAAAAATTAATGGTGAAAAATGCCGTTTTTGAAGGGTGTAGAGGAGGCTCAAGCATAAAAATCGAAACTTCTGAAAATTATTTTTAAAAAATATTTGTAGAAGAGAAACTTTGTTTTAAATTTGCATCCGCATTACAGCAATGGCCTATGGTGTAACTGGCAACACGTCTGGTTTTGGTCCAGAAGAGTCTAGGTTCGAGCCCTAGTAGGCCAACTGAAATGAAAAGATCCTGAACGAAAGTTTGGGATTTTTTGTTTTATGGTGTTTTCTAGGTCATTCCTAAATGTTGTGGACAGTATTTTTTTGTGTGTCTTTGATTTATGTAGGAAAATCTTTGTTCGAGCGTGAATTGCTTCTTATAAAAAATTAGATTTGCAGGAAATAACTTCTAAACCATCTTAAAATGTTTAAAAAATTCTTTTTCATTTTTTCCTTTTTTATAGGAGCAAGTTCATATGCTCAAAATGTTGATTTTGGTATTCAGGCGGGATATACAAATGTTGAAATTGAGGCTACGGCAGAGGGAACTCAACTTTCTGAAAATGCCTCGGGTTATTATGTCGGATTTTTAACTGATTTTAAATTTACTGAAAACTGGCACCTTCAACCTTCTGTGAATTATTTTAATGCTGAAGACAGTAACTTCTTATCTATTCCCGTGCTTGTACAATATTATATTCAGAATTCTGGTTTCTATTTTCAAGCTGGGCCTCAGGGAACAATTGTTTTAGAAGATAATCCGGTTACGAAAGCTTTTGGGTTGGATGCTGCTTTTGGAGCAGGATATCAAATAACAGAGAACTTTTTTCTTGAAGCGAGATATGCAATAGAACTTACAAACCGATACAGTAGTGAATCAATAGACTATGCAGAACAATATGGTTTAGATCTAGACAGTGGAATAAATACTTTAATGGTAGGAGTAGGCTATAAATTCTAATATTCCCATTAATTAACGAAATGAAGCGGAAGATTTGTCTTCCGCTTTTTTTATTCCCGTCAATTCCTTTTCGAACTTAAAAATGGAGATTTTCAGGATGAACTCTTCAGAACCGAAAAAGTATCACGCTACTTCCTGCAGACTGTAATAAGCGAGCACGTTCTGATAGAACATGAGACTTCTTTTATCTTTCTTTATACAGGATTTTAAGAATTGTTCCAGGTCCTTACATTCAAAGGAGACTGTGGTATATTCGTTTAATGAAACCGGAATTTCAGCTGTGATTATGTGATTTTCATAATCTATTTCCACTGCTTTGGCCTGGAAATAAAGTTTTACAATTCCCTTATGAAGAGATTGAAAGGAGGAACCCATGCCTGTAGCATTACAACTGTTAGATACAAGCGTATTCACTTCATCAAGAATTACAGAGGGTTGAAATGTAGTCATAGGTTATTATTTTTAAGATTCTGAAGCTAAATTACTGGAAGAGTTGTTAATAAAAATCTAAGGGGATATTGATTAGTAAATAATTAACAAGACTTCTAATCGATTATGAAATCTTTAATATAAAACCGTCCTCTTTTTGGTTTCTATTCTATCCTGTATTAACATATCGAAGATGATTAAAGATGAGAAAGCATTCTCTTTGAATCCTGTTAAATTTTTATAAGTGTATTTTATAAAGGATAAATTCCTAAATTTGGGAAAAAATCCATAAATGAATTTTGATCGTATCAAAGAGAAGCTCAGCATTCTTGCCGATGCCGCTAAATATGATGTCTCCTGTTCCTCTAGTGGAAGCCAGAGAAAGAACACAAATAATGGTTTGGGTGATTCTTCGGGTATGGGGATTTGTCATTCATATACCGAAGATGGAAGATGTGTTTCCCTGCTGAAGATCCTTCTTACAAATCACTGCATTTTTGATTGTGCCTACTGCGTAACCCGTAAAAGCAATGACATCAAACGCGCTGCTTTTAAAGTGCAGGAAGTAGTAGATCTTACTATTAACTTTTATCGCCGCAATTACATTGAAGGACTTTTCCTGAGTTCTGGAATATTTAAGGATGCCGATTATACTATGGAGCGATTAATTCAGGTGGCGAAGAAACTTCGGCTGGAGGAAAACTTCAATGGTTATATTCATTTAAAATCTATTCCCGGTGCGAGTGATGAATTGATGCGGGAAGCAGGACTTTATGCCGACAGGTTAAGTGTCAACATAGAAATTCCGACAAAATCAGGATTGAAAATGCTGGCACCAGATAAGAACCATGAGGATTTCATAAAGCCTATGGAAAAGGTAAAAAATGAGATCATTCAATATAAGCAGGAAAGCAGACTTATTAAAAGTACGCCAACATACGCTCCCGCCGGGCAAAGCACCCAAATGATAGTAGGCGCTTCGGGGGAAAGTGATCGTGATATCATGTATTCGGCCAACTTTTTCTATAAAAAATATGACATGAGGCGGGTGTATTACTCCGGGTATGTGCCGGTGGCCAGGGATCCACGGCTTCCCTCTCTTGACAGTGCGGTTCCGGTGCTTCGGGAAAACAGGTTGTATCAAACTGACTGGCTGCTGCGTTTTTATGGTTTTGATGTGCGCGAAATTCTCAACAACGACTTTCTTAATTTAGAGCTAGATATTGATCCCAAATTAAGCTGGGCACTTAGAAGCCGTCATTTATTTCCCGTTGATGTAAACACAGTAGATAAACAATTACTGATGCGCGTTCCGGGGATTGGTTTGAAATCTGTCAACAAGATTCTGCAGGCGCGCAAATTCCGGAAGTTAACCTGGGATCATTTGAAGAGAATTGGAATTGCTTCCAACCGGGCGAAATATTTCCTCACATGCAATTCCGGGGAAAATGAACTGAAAGAATATTCCAGCGAAAATCTTAAACAGATTATTCTGAAAAATTCTGTGTCCAAGTTCAGAAATACCTTAAGTCCTCAACTAAGCCTTTTTTAGAATGAGACAGGCAGTTTTAACCTATGACGGAACTTTTGAAGGCTTTCTCTGTTGCGTTTTTACCGCTTACGAAGAGAAACTGGAGCTGCTCGATATTTCTGCGGAAGGAAATGTTTCCGCCGGACTGTTTAACAGTCCGCAGGAAGTCATCACCGAGGCTTCAAAAGCTAAGCGGGTTTGGAAATCGCTGCAAAAGAAAACTTCTGCAATCACTTTAAAGCGTCTAAAATGGGCTTTTCTCAGTGAATTAAAAGGGATTGAAAATGACCTTTTTTTGATGATAAGGTATATCTTTTCTGAAACTGGCCCGGTAGATCTTGATTATTCACATCCCGCTGTTATAAAAGTGACCCAGACGGCCAAGAAAGTGGGGCGTGAAAAGCACCGTATGGAAGCTTTTGTAAGATTCAGGCTTACGAAAGATGAAATTTATTTCGCTGCTATTGAGCCCGATTTTAACGTGCTCCCAATCATTAAAAACCATTTTAAAAATAGGTATGCAGATCAACGCTGGATTATCTATGATCTCAAACGCAGGTTTGGGCTGTTTTACGATCTATCAAAGGTGGATTTTATTGCGCTTGACCTCGATCCTTCCATTAATATCTCTGGTGGTTCTTCAGAATATTTTGCTGAGGCCGAAAATGATTTCCAGGTGCTGTGGAAAGAGTATTTTGAAAGTGTAAATATTAAAAGTCGTGCAAATTCAAAGCTTCATGTACAACATCTTCCGAAGAGATACTGGAAATATCTCACCGAAAAAAATGTGCTTTTAGAATAGGTCCCAAAAATGCCATTTTTGGATCATTAGTTTCAATCCAACCTGATGAGGATCATTTTTTAAGCTGCAGTACCGCAATATTTTTGTGAGCTAAAATTGAGGACGGCTTTGATACATGTTCATAAAAAGATTTCCGGCCATATTCCAGGCCCGGTTTTTTGCAATATTTGCTCTTTCTCCTTCAAACAAATCGTCTATGGTCGCAAACCAGAGATTTAGCCATTCCCCAAAATGTTTCTGTTCAACAGTATGGTTAAATTTTTTGTCTACGTCTTTATGGGCGCGCATGAGATTTCCTCTAAACTTACTTACCATAAAGAGGTTCGTCTCCCAGAAATCGGTTAATTTCTCCAGGTGTTCTGCCCAGTTTTCGATGATCTCATTGAAGAAATATCCAATCTCTTCGTTCTTTTTCACCCTGACGTAAAAAGTAGAAACAAGGAGGAAAACATCCTCCCTGTTCTGTATATCCTGTTTCATTCAGTACTTTTTTATACGTATCTCATCATTACGTTTACAAAAATAAGAATTGTGCTTACCACAAGGCTAACTATAAGTGAATTGAAGACGAATTTAGGTTTCATTTGCGCAAGTACAGATGCCATGTACCACATACAAACTCCTACCACGATTAGCAGCTGCGTCATTTGAACCATGTCGTGACCGTTCATAAGAATTAACATGGCTGCTGCAGCTCCCACACAACTGGAGAGGATGATCGCTAAAGCGGCATATCCCACAAATAAGTTCTCAAAATCTTCATATAATACCTTGTAAAGTTTCATGACATTTGCTTTTTAAATTCAGGGGTAAAATTACAGGGAAAGCAAAGGAATAAATATGATCTAAGTCATGAAAAAGGCCATTTTTGAGAAGGATTTTGTGTTTTATGTTATTGAGGGTCAGTAAAATGTGTCCTACCGGTAGACCTTGCGTTGCTTGATCTTTAATTCTCCCTTTTTCTCGAGAGACTTTGTGGCCCTTATTAGGGTTTCTACCCTTAGCCCTATAAAATCGGCAATTTGCTGGCGGGGTAAGATCTCCACCTTAAAAGAATATCCTCCTTCTAACTTATGCACATGCTTTTTAAGAAACCCAATATTCTCAAGATTCAGTGTTCCGGTTAGATTGGGTATTTACTGATGGGATCTTACCAGTTGAACGAGCTCAGATTTTTGTACCACGCCAGATTGTCTCCAAAGTTGTTGCCCGTTCTTAAAAAGAATAAGGGTTGGCACACCACGCACCTGGTATTTGTTGGCGAGGGGTTGATTCTTATCAACATCAATTTTCACGATCTTCACGTCTTCCCCTAATTCAGCTTTTGCGTCTTTAAGGATTGGCGCAAGTGCTTTACACGGCCCGCACCAGTCGGCAAAAAAATCGATTAGAACAGGTTTATCTCCGTTGATGATTTCATTAAAGTTGCTTTTCATAGTGTACAATTTTTGATCACCTATAAAATTACAGATTATCATAAGATTTCTAAAGCTCCGGCTTCATTTTCTGTGGAAAGGAGCAGCGGAAACTTTATTTTCTTTCAGGATCAATAAAAGCCTTCAAAAGCGGCTTTTTCGAGTTCTTCCCTATGGTTGGGATGAGCAATGGAAATTAGAGTTCTGAACTTCTACGGCTGCATCAATTTAGCTTGTATGAATGTTGTCATCCTACGTTCAAGGCACATTTAGGGAAATTCAGGCGTGATTTAGAGAATTTGTACCTCGCAAATATTTCCGGCGACCATACACCTGCTAAAAATTACATTTCAAACGGCTTCTATGGCTGATACGAACTTCATTTTTCCTCCTTTTCTAGATTTTTACTTGAAGATCGAACAAAATTTCAATCTCATCTTTTACTACGATCATCCCAAATAATTTTCTGGGTGGTTCCAGCTTAAAGTCTTTTATATCTAACAGCAGGGTTCCTTCAATGTTCAAAATATCTCCATTGTCTCCATTGCTGAATTTTACGGGAAAAGTATGCTCTTTCCTTGTTCCTGCTATGGTAATAATGACAACTGCATTGGCAGTTCCGGTTTTTTGTTGACGTATTTCAAGTAACTCGATTAGGATTTGTGGATACTTTTCTGACTGGATAAGTTTGTGAAAATCTTTGTTGATCGCACGGCTTCCGCAGTCAAAACCATTAGTATTTAAGGTTAGAATGGCATTTTTGAAGCGTACATGCCTGGGCTCATCGATAATATACTTTATGTTGTTTTCCTTTTGAAGATACTGCATGTCAAAATCACAATCAAAGGCTTTGATATTGGTGTCTCCTTTAATGGTAAGCTTACTGGAAGGGAGAACGGCAATAGTTTTATTTTGAAAGCTGTTCTGTGCATTTGTGAATGCACTAAAGAACAATAACACAAGAAGCAGAACATTTTTCATTTATGGCAAATTTAAATATCTATAGATAATGAAAAACGGGAGAATGTTTGATTCCCCCGTTCTCCTGGCTAATTCAAACAGTTCTTCTTAGAAGCTTATCACTGCTTCAATATTGAAGCCGTTGAAGTTTCCATCCTGGTGGTAATCTCCTGTGGGGTAATCGTTGTAATCCTGGTTCACATATTCCACTTTTGTAAGGATGTTCTTAGTCATAAACCATCCTCCACCAAGGTTGAAACGGTTTACAGAAACATCTTCCCCTGTAATAAGTTCACCATTTACTGCGTTATATCGCCCGCCTAGGTAGAAGTTTTCTGTGTTTCCAAAGCGGTAGATAAGTTCTCCTGCATATTGATTCCAGGTTCTGTCATCGCTTTCAGCGATGGTTTTCCCTGTAGCATTTTCATAGATTCCAAAGAACTCAAGACCGCCAACTTTGATGAAAGGGTTGATCATGAAAGCAGTCATTTCGTTTGCAAGTCCCGGGTTAATTCTACCAGCTCTAAAGCTGTCTCCACCATCAGGTCCGCTCATTACGTTGTAATATCTTGAACCGGCACGGTCTCCACTGTAAAGATAGATACCTCTACCATTGTTGTGTGCACTGTGGAACATAGATCCTGTCAATCTAAATCTAAAATCATTAGAGATTTGCTTGTCGTATCCTAATTTTGCAAGCAATGATGGGCTGGTGTGTCCTTCCCCTACAGTAGTTTGATTTAATTTACCGTTGGTGAATCCAACCATACCTAACCATCCATTATTGAAGTAGTACAATTCACCGCCTACTTCGGTAGTAAAGCTATCCATTAGGTAGTTACCTACAAATGGGTTGTAAAGGGCCATGGCGTTATCAGATCTTCTAAAGTGGGCATCACCATAGTTGTTTTCCATGTGACCAAATTTGATCCTTAAATGCTCCATTAATCCTGAAGCCAAACCTTTGCTAATGAAATCAAGATTATCTACCTGAAGGTATCCACCTTTTACATAAGCTTCTGGGTGGTGTTGTGAAGAAAGGTAGGTGTTGAGGTGAACTCTAATACCTTTTGCCAGTAAAACATCAAAAGTCATGTTGGCAGTCGCAAGGTTAAAATCACTTCCCAGTTCGTAGAGCTCGGGTGCGCTGGATGCGTTTTCCTGATCGAGTCCCTGGAATTGAAGCGCAAATGCACCTCCAAGTCTCACCTGTACGCCTTCAAATTCCCCATATACGATGTCTTTGGTTGGTTCAAAAGTGTTAACGCCGCGTTGATCTGGATATCTGAAGTTAGGTAAAGATCTGTCCCAAAGGGTAGTTTGTTCATTCTCTTCGACGATAAGAACGTCTACATCTTGTGCCTGTGCCTGAAAGCCCATGGCCAATATTAAAGCAACACCTGAATATTTGATTAGATTTTTCATTTTTTTGATTTTTAAATTTTTACGATTGATTGTTTTTTTACCTAGAAAATGTTGTTTTGAAATTGATTTTTACCTCATCTCCTGTAGTGATAGTTCCAAACATTGCTGTTGGGGGCTCTACATTAAAATGGGTCATATTGATGTTTTTGTTTCCGCTTAATACGATTTTGTCCTGGTTTACAGTAGCGTCAAAAATGATGTCTACCGGCTTCTTTGTTCCTGCAATGGTGAGGTAACCACTGGTGGAAACTTTACATTTGTTATTTGTGGTACAATCGATATCATTTATCTTACTTAACTGGAAAGTGATCCTCTGGTTATCATCTGTCTTTAAAGCTTTGTAAGTGTTCTTATCCATTCCTCTTTTACCGCTTTTCAAGCTTTCGGCAACCACTGCAAAATTCAGTTCGTTCACTTTTACCAATTGCCCGTCTTGGATTTCCACATTAATGTTTCCCTGAAATTCCTCTGCTTCTATTTCCCAATCGTGAATATTTGATGTTCCTTCTATCTTTAATTCTGAAGCAGTTCTATTGATATTGAAATTTTGAGCAAATGCCGTCTGGATTGAAATTACCATCATCAAAAAGCTTCCTAATACGAGCAAAAATTGTTTTGAGGTTCTCATAATGTTTGTTTTTAAATACAGTACAAAGATGCGGCAGGAATGCGGCCGAAAGAATGACCTCAGTCAGGTTTTGATAGTTTTAGAAATTTTTGGAGTGCCCAAAAAAGAAGCTCGTAGCTCAAGATTTCAACCGAATCGTTTTTAAATATGACCCTCGTCAGTTTTTGGTCTTGAAATGCCATTTTTGGCAATTTTATCCAGGAGAAATTATTTCCTGAACTTCATTTTATAGTATAAAACCTGCTGAAGTGACTTTGTTCCGCAGAATGTGGAGTTTGGACAAAACGAAATTTGACTTTGATGAAAATGATGGAAATTACTTCGGAAGCTGTTCCCATTTAAAGGGTCAAGACGGTGTGCTGGTTCATCAGCAAGTAGAGGCTGGAGTCAATAATGAAGACAGGGAACCATTTACCTGGAAGTAATGGATTGACTTGAGTGATTTTTAAGTTTTTTATGAGGAAAGGCTGTCCACATGTGAGCAGCCTTTCCTTATTTTTAATGGAAATGACTATTCTGCCGAGTCCTAAATAGCGCAGTATTAATTTTCTCCGTCTTCTCCACCAGCTTCTTTATAAGACTGCAGGAAATACTTTGGGCTCACGCCATACTTTTCTTTGAAGATTTTGGAGAAGTAACTGCGGTTGGAGAATCCTATCATATTAACAATTTCAGAAATGTTATGATTTGAAGTTTCCAAAAGGTCACGTGCCTTTTCCAGCTTTACTTGCTGGTTGTATTTGTTTACAGTAAGGTCATACATATATCTAAATCCCTGCTGTAGTTTATTTACGTTAGTGCCCACTTCCTTGGCCAGCTCCTCTACAGAATAATTCTCCTGCAGGTTGTCGTTGATGTGATTGGCCGCCCGTTCTACCTTGTCTACATCGAAACGTCGCAGAATTTGAGGTTGATTGTCCTCCCGTTGGTCATCGTGGTATTGATTGATTTGAAGAACCAGCATATCCAGAAGCTTACTTTCTAAATGAATTGATCTCACAAAACCATGATACTTTTTATTAGAAATATCATCTACAATATCGGCGGCCTTCAGGCTGTAATTCCCCTGATAAAAAAAAAGTTTTTCGGCTACAGAATCTTCAAAAAGTGCTTTTAAAGTAGGTTCGAGACCATGAAAATGGTGATTGTTGCGCCGGCTAAAAGTAGATCTTACGATTTCTATACTGGTTATATGGGCTTTTTGATTTGCGGTAAAAGAAAGGAGATGCCCGTTATTCCCACTGCTGGAAACAATGACATTTTGATAGGTGTCAATTTTGTGCTGGGTATCTTCTTCCTCAAAACAATGATCGGCAGTACCTTCAGAACAAAAAATGAACTTTAAAGGATGGGTTTCATTAATGGAAAAAAGGAATTGATAATCTTCTGAAAACGTACAATTATATTCAATCACCCCAATGCCCGATTCAAAATTAGTACAACGAATATACCCTTCTCCAAGATCTTTTGGCAGTGCTATTGAAAGTTCGCCGCTGTCTTCCTTTATTGAAACATTCCATTGCTTTGCAATATCTTTAAGTACATCGTGTACAGGTAGGGCTTTTACTGTTATTCTCATAATATTTATTGTGTTATACAGCCTCAAGAATCCATTTCTTATTGAAAATTTGAGTTTTAAAATTTTTTCCTCTGGCCCTCTATTTTTAAGGCTGATGAAATAATTTATGAAAGTTTGGGGGTAATTTATTTAAAATTCAGATATTTACTTCCGATTGTTGACAAAAGTTCCTAAAGCTGAAGCTTCAAAAATGATGTTTTTTTCTAGTTTCAGAAGAGAAAAATTTTTAAGACTCTTAATAGTAGGTAATTAGGGAGTAAAATACTTTTTACCATTTTTGGCACTTCAGAATTGCTATTCTTCCCCATTTTAAGGATGTTCTTCCATCAATCTCCTTCTGATTACTTCTGAAAGAGTTTTTAAAACCTCATTTTTCAGCTGGGACAATGAAGGAGAGAAAAAACGTTTGAAGAAGCTTCTTCCGCAAAAAACTGAAATGCTTTTTAATCAGAAACCGGAAGACAAACTAGGGTACATCAAATTTTTGCAGGAGGAGGGCCGCAAAGTAATCATGGTTGGTGACGGACTGAACGATGCGGGAGATTTGGCGCAAAGTGAGGTAGGAATTGCCATAGAATTTGATTGGGAGGAGGATTAAATAAATGAACTAAAAAAAATTTTATTTATCCCACCGCCTCTATAATTCCTTTTAGAAAGGTGTCTACATTAAATTCCGGGTCTTCGGTAAGGCCAAATCGAACCACTACCAGGTCTTTGGAAGGAATGACGAATATGAACTGCCCCTGGAATCCGTTGCAGGAAAAGAGATCTTTCGGGACATTGGGGAATTTTCCTTTTGCATTTAACCAGAAATGTGCTCCATATTCCCCATTTGAGCCATTCGTTGGCGTGGCGGTATATTCTGCCCAGGATTCATTAAAGATCTGTTCGCCTTTCCAGTTTCCTTTGTTGCGGTAAAGTAAACCGAACTTTGCCCAATCCCGCGCAGTGGCCCAGCCGTAGGAAGAAGTCACGTAATTCCCGGCAAGATCTGTTTCCACGGTCATTGAGTTCATCCCAATCTTGTCGATCAATTCCTCATACCAGAAATCCAGGTATTCCTGGTGTGTGTCAAACTGCATTCTAATGAATTTTGAGAGTAAGTTGGTGGTGCCCGAAGAATAATTCCAGCTCTCATTAGGTTTTCCCGCCAGTGGTTTATTCAACGGTACCTGCGGCATATCCTCTTCCAGGAACAGCATTTTATTGACATCAGAAAGGTTGGTGTAATCCTCATCCCATTGCAATCCGCTGTTCATTTGCAAGAGGTTGTTTAACGTAATATTTTTGCGTTCATCATTTTCCCACTCTTCAAAAAGGTGGTTTTGCTCAAGCTTTACTTTTCCCTGTTTTTCCAGAATTCCGAGGGCTGCATTCGTAAGGCTTTTAGTCATTGACCATCCCAACAGTTTGGTGTCTGCAGAGAATCCTGCTGAATATTGTTCGGCGATGAGGTGGTCTTTATGAAGAACTACCACGGCTCTAGTTCTCTGTAACTCTTTCCCGTCAACGTCAAAAGCCTTTCCCACGTTTTCCTGAAGTTTTTCGTAATCAACATTTGAAAAAGAAGAAATTTCAGGCTGCGCGTTTCCGTAGGGGTAGGCTGCATTATCAAGTTTTATTTTTCGGTTGGGTTTATTAAGAGAAGGAGTAGATTTCCCTAATTTTTCAGGTAAAAGGACAGAACCCACGCCGTCAATATAGATCGCTTTCCGCTCTTTCATGCCGAGAAAGGACGAGGTAACCGATCTTTCCTGAAAATTGATCTTGCTTTCGGCATAATTTACAGGAAGAAAGCTGTTATCCCCTTTCAGGATAGATTGTAGTTCTCTTCCCGCTTCAAAGGTGCAGGAACAAACGTTTTTTGCAGCAAAGCCGCTAATAATATTGAGTTTTGGGTAATTTTTATAAGCGAGGGCTCCTGCTACTACAGGAAATGCCGCCAGTAAACTGTACTTTATGCTGTTATTCATGCTGAAATGCGGGTTCTGTTCCTAGTAAAAATAAGCTTTTAAAATCTTAATATTCGTTAAAAGAAGGGCGCATCCTACTAAAAAAATTCTAATACCTTTAATTTTACTGCCGACAAGAAAGTGCTTCCATTTTGCCCTTTTTGAATATCCATGACATCAATGCCTGCTGAATAAATCCAAATGAAGAAAATTTTATACCTCACAGATTTTTATTACAAAGCCAACGGAAGAAATTATTATGAAGAAGACCTGTTCATTACCTCAAGATTGAAAGACCACTTCAATCTGTTGATTGGTCACCCGCAGCAGGTGTTGCCATATATTGATGTGGCCGATCTCATTGTGTTTAGAAATACTGGTCCTGTGATTGGTTACCAGGAATATTTCAACGAGTTCACGGCTGCTGTAAAAGAGCGAAATATACTCACTTTTAATTCTTTCGACGGGAAAGCCGATATGAAAGGAAAACAATACCTGGTCGATTTGACGAAGGAAGGTTTTCCTGTAATTCCCACAGTAGCGCATTTAGATGAGTTCGGCAAACTGAATGATCCCGAAAAATATGTTATTAAAATAAAAAACGGCGCCGATTCCATTGGGATGGAAATTCTGTCAAAAAAGGCATTATTCAGCAGTAATCCGGAAGGAAAGCTGATTCAGCCGTTTTTAGATTTTGAGTATGAAGTGTCATTTTATTATTTAAATGATCAATTTCAGTATGCCTTATATGCCCCAAATAAACTAAAGCGCTGGGAATTAAAAACCTATGAACCCACTGCAGCCGACTTAAAGTTTGCTGAAAAATTCATCCACTGGAATGCCATGGAACATGGAATTACGCGGGTGGATGCCTGCAGGTTAAAAGATAATTCGCTCTTGCTGGTCGAACTGGAAGATCTGAATCCATTCCTTTCTATAGACCTGTTACCTGTAGAAAAGCTGGAAGAGTTTATGAATAATTTTATTGAAGTCCTTAAGAATGTTGGCTGAAATAAAACCGCATTTTCTGATTTACAATGCTCATGAAATGCCGGTTATATTCAGAAATAAAAATCATTTTGCTATTTTGCAAAAGAAAGGTAGCACCTCTTCCAGGTGTTTAATAAATAATATTTAATATTTCGGTTATTGTTATGAAAAACATTTTATCTCAGTTCACGATTCCATTAGACATTAAAGATCCGCAGTTTAAAAAGATGATTTTTGGAGGTCTACTGGTAGTCATCAGTTTTGCTGTGTTTTTCGGAATGGCAGGCTATTACGCTGGTAAAGCTTTTTACTATTTCACTCATTAAAAATCCAACAATGAAAGATGAAAAGAAAATCTTGAGGATATTAGGAATTGTATTCTCAGTTATCGTGATTCTTCTTTTTTTGGATTTTATACTCGAAAGTGCTTTAGCAGGATGGAATAATCCGAGGTGATAGATGGTTCACTGTTCTATTACTGCTCCCGGAAAAATTATAGTTATATAGCTATTCATGCCAAATACTGAAAATTCAATAATCATAGACAATGGCCGAATTCTAATCGTGGAACGCAAAAAGCCCGCAAAAGTCGCTTTTTATCTGGCGGTTGTAATTTTTGGGATGCAGGCGTTCTTTTTTATACTGAGATATAAGGAAACAAAGGAGCATTACGAATTAATTGTTGCAGGAATCATGGCTTTTTTAGTGGGGCTGGTGATTTCAAGAGAAATTTTCTTCCGAACCGGTAGAAATGAGATAGAAGTACATGAAGTTCAGGGTGTGAAGATCACAAAGCCGCTCTTTGGCTATGGGAATGTCTTTCTTAAGCTCAAGCTTGGCCGCAAAACAAGGGAAGTTTTTATTAATCAACACAGGGCAATAGAGATAAAAAAAGAACTAGATCCGTTCTAGAAAATGCATCTGAAATGCCATTTTTGACACTTCAGGAGATGTCTGTTCGACTCCGCAACCGGAAAATAGATGCTATAGAGAATTATTCAGAAATCCAGCTTTGGAATTCCGAAGAGAAGTCAGAAATGTTTCGTACTCGTTTTACTAGTGGGAGATAGGACGATCTTCATACCAGTCGTCAAAAGTTTTCTCGGTGGTATAGTCGTCTGTAAGAACCTTATATACCGTGAAGACCCACCATGCCTGCCCGGCAACTACGGTATACAAAACGGTTGGGTATGAAAAATCATAAAAGACCATTGCTCCAACTGCCACGAGTAAGATCGTTGTAACTGCAATATAAAATGTCGCTGATAGTTTCATATAATTAACTTACAGAAAAGGAAGATTTTCTGCAGTCAACGGATTTATAAAACAATCATTTTTAGAAAGGAATTAACCTTCTTTAGCGCATTTTAAGAAAGCGGAATAAGATTTATGAAGCGGTTTTTTTACAAGATAATAAAAATCATCCGTAAAAAAAGTAGCTTAAAAAGTCCCTTTTTGAAATGGAAAATTTGGCTATTCTACCCGTGAAGAACCAGTAGTGGAAGCTGGTTGATAAACGGGATTTGATTGTTCTGCTGATTTTTCAGCAGTTTTTGGCAGATGTTGAGGTTCTTGGCCACCATAACGATCATGTCTACATTTTTGTTTTTCGCAAAAAGCCTTGTTTTGTCGGGCACTTTAGACGAATAGTAAGTTTGCAGCATTGGAACTTTTGGTGAAAAGAAATTCTGAAGAAAAATTCGGTTTGCCAGTTGTTCTTCAGAAGGCTCTTTTTCTGTATTGAACAATTCCAGGATCTTCACCTGCGCTTTCGAAAGCGAGGTTAAATTCAGAAGTGTTTCCAGCATCTTCGTGTTGTACTGTATCTTATAATCTGTAGGGAAAAGAATCTCCTTATGCTGTTTGTAAACTGCATTTTCGGAAATGGCAAGCACCGGGCATTTTACCTTCGTCATAACATCTGCAGTGTTCTTTCCAATAACAGCCCCGGCTTTGTTTCCTGAGCCTTTGGTGCCCATCAAAATAAGGTCAATGCTTTTTTCGAGCACCTGCTGTCGTACTGCTTCAATCAAGAAATTGACTTTGCAGGTGGTCGTAATTTGGTGTTCAGGATTGGTTTTGCAACTCTTAAGCGTAGTAATAAAATTTGTGAATTTTTCCTGTACCCCTCGAGAGCCGGCTTTCAAACCACTGCCATGTTCTGCACTAGATGCAGGAACGACATGCAACAGGTGCAATGTGCAGGGAACGTCTTTAAAGAACTGCATTGCATATACAGCCGCATTCCTGGAATTTTCAGAAAAATCTGTGGGTAGTAAGATATTCATCATCAGTCACATCTAATTTACCCTGCAAAAATAGCGTGGAAGCAAAGCTGAAAAAATGATGAAAATCAGTTCTGAAGAAAAAACAGCTATTAAAGCCTTTATTTCTGAAATCTGCAAATCCTGCAGTTTGAAAAATGGCATTTTCTAGTTGTTTTCTGAAATGAGTTATTTTAACCTATTCGTTTTAAGGCTTCAACATCAAGGATTTTGATATTTCGCCCTTCTATTTCTATAAGGCCTTCCTTCTTAAAGCCTGAAAGGGTTCTAATAAGTGTTTCTGAAGCCATACCCGCCACACTGGCGAGATCACTTCTGGAAATGCGGATGCTTTGGGTGGGAAATCGTCTAATTTTCTGTGAAAAGAGCAGGATAGTGCGGGCTGTTTTCTTTCGAACAGATCCATAAGCCATTTCCAGCAGCTGTTCCTTAATTCCGGAGATATTTTCACCAATGGCGTCTATAAGATCAAAAGTTATTTTGCTGTTTTTTGTAAGTATATCCTTCAGTTCTTCCTTGGAAACGGCATACACACGCGTGTCTTCCATAGCTGTTGCATATTCTTTATAAGAACTGCTTTTTTGGAAAGAAAGGTTTCCGAAGAAATCTCCTTCCTTATATAAAGAGGTGATAAGCTCCTTTCCGAACTCGTCCATCTGGTGGCTTTTCACTACTCCTTTGTCTACAAAAAAGAAATGGTTGCTTTGTTTTCCTTCTTCATAAATGGTTTCGCCAGATTTATAATTTTGCTCTTCGTAGCTCTTCACGAACTCCCGCAGATCATTTAAAGAAGTTATTTGCTGCTCTTCCTCTATTTGCGCCGGCGCCTGATTCTTTTCCCTTAGCTTGTTGAGGATTGCCATTTTTGCCATCCTGCTTTCTATGGCGCTAATTAATTCTTCTTCCTCAAAAGGCTTGGTGAGATAATCGTCTGCGCCCAGATCCATTCCTTTGCGAATGTCTTTATGCTCGGTTTTTGCTGAAAGAAAAATGAATGGGATATTCTGTGTTTCAGGATCTTTAGACAGGGTTTGAAGTACACCATAGCCATCCATTTCGGGCATCATGATGTCGCAAACCACAATATCGGGCAATTCTTTCTTGGCCAGCTCGGCACCAGCTCTACCGTTGGCGGCAGTTACCACCTTATAATCTGAAAGTTCTAAAAGTTCTGCCGTATTTTCTCTTACTACGGTGTCATCTTCTATAAATAATATTTTTTTCATCTTTCTGAATTTTCCGGTCTGCAGCGACGTTGATTCCTTTGTCTTTTATTCTTTGTAAATTATTCTTTTATCAGCGGTAATTCCACGGTGAAAACTGTGCCTTCATTCTCCTTGCTTTGAAAGCTTATGGATCCGCCAAGGTTCTCGAGATGCACTTTTGCAATGTTAAGACCTATTCCTGTTCCCTGATTTAGCAATGCATTCTCTGCTCTAAAATAGCGTTCAAAGATATGCTTTTGATCTTTTTCGGGAATTCCTATACCTTGATCTGTGACTTTAAAAATGATCTTTTTCTCCTCTATTTTTATCTCAAATTTGATGATCGTGTTCTCGGGAGAATATTTAATGGCATTTCCCAGGAGGTTGGAAAGTACAAGTTCAAGGATCTTTTCATCCTGTATCAGGGTGACGTTATCAATGTTTTGCGGATATTCAATTTCTTGTCCGCTTTTCAAGGTGACGTTGGCATTGTATACTACTTCGTTCACCAGCTTGCTAAGATCAAATGAAGTGTACTTGTAGTTTACCTTTCCGCTTTCAAGGCGCTCTATCGAAAGGAAATCGTTGAGAATATTATCGAGATAATGCACCTTGTTTTTAATGGTATTAAAATGCTTCTCTCGTTTTTCCTGATGTTCCTCGCGCTTATATTTTCCTGCCAAAACTACCGAGGTAAGGATTCCGCTAAGAGGGGTTTTAAATTCGTGGGAGACGAGCGAAAGAAACTTCGTTTTTAGCTCATTTAGTTCAATTTCCTTTTGAAGGGCATTCTTCATTTTGTTTTCAGCAGCTTTTCGCCTTCTTATTTCCTGCTCCAGGCTTTGATTTACCTTTTGCAGTTTGTTCACACTTTCCTCCAGTTCACTTGTACGGACTTTGATCTTCCCCTCCAGCTCGTTATTGAGTTCATGAATTTGCCGCTGGGTTTCTTTCCTTACCGAAATGTCAATGATAAGAGACATTACATAGGTTTTGCCATCCATTTTGAAGGGATTGAGACCGGCTTCCACGGGAAACTGAGTTCCGTCTTTTTTTATGCCGTACAAATCACGACCATGACCCATTTGGCGTTTTTCACTGTTTTCCATAAAGCCTTTGAAATGCTTTGGGTGGGCAGATTTGTACCGCGGGGGGATGAGAATATCCAGAGGTTGCCCCAGCAGTTCTTCATGTTCATACCCAAACATTCGCCCTGCAGCTGCATTGCTCTCTACGATGGTTTGAGATTCATTTACTACTATGATCCCTTCTGAAGCTGCATCGAACAGGACATTAAAAAGGTTTTCGTTTTTTTCAAACATGAAATGGGCAGAGAATTAACTGTTCTTAGTACAGCTAAATTACAAAGCTAGTCTTGATTTTTTAAGAATGAGGAAAAAATTTCTAAACTTCTATTTTAGTTTTAGGTAAAAAAAATCCGGTGAGATTTTACCTCACCGGATTCCTCATGGTAGATCAACCTGTTCATAATTTCCTTATCACACAATCTTTCCGGGTTGAACTACATGAAATTTATGCTTTTTGTTCCTCCTCAACAGATATATAATCCTTATCTGCAGGGAGTATTTTATTAGTAATTTTGGTTACACCCATGGCTATTAATACCGCGGTAACGATAAAAAATAAAAATTTCACCATCAGGCTATCACGCAGTACGTCGCTGTAAAAAGTGAGCATAAGCTCGATCGCTAAAAATGCTATTTGAAAACTGACTTTTAAAAACATACCAAAATTCTTGTGGTTAAAGGTACACTGAAAACCAATAATTTGAAGCCTGTAAGAAATGATTTGACGAAAATTTAACGTGTTCCATTTTAAAGACTTCTCGTATTAGGTTAAATCTTCTATAAACAGGTGGCTGCTGTCTGCTGTGATTTGTAATTTATGCACCATAAACAATAATATTTTGAAAAAAGCTAAAAAGATTGGCATAAGTATCCTGGCTGTAGTTGCCGGAATTTTTCTCGCTTTATTCCTCCTGAGTAACTATGCTAAAAATAAGATAACATCAACGCTTGAAGAGGAAATGGGAGAAAACCTGCAATATGAAGAAGTGGATGTAAGCCTTATTTCCAGAAGGATCAAGTTTGAAAACCCGGAAATTATTTTTTCGGGAAATACGATCAATGCAGAAGAAATTTCGATTAATGGGATTGGGCTCTACCAATATTTAATGAACAAGAAAATTAGGATTAATGATATTGAGCTGGCAAGTCCTGTGGTGACTTTTTCAGAAGCAAAAGATACAGCCGGTACTTCAGGCGATGCGAAAAAATTCAAGCAGGATATAAAAGTTGGTTCCTTTTCCATTGAGAATGGTGAAATAAGAACAGTCAAAAATGACACTTCAGAGACTCCTTTGTTTGCGCTACTTGACAGCTTTAGGCTTTCAGATATTGTTGTTAATCCCGAAACCCTGGATCGAAAAATTCCGTTTGATTATAATTCCTATAGCTTTCGAGTCGATTCAGTGTATATGGCATTGGATGATCAACATGATTTTTCGGTAGGACATCTTTCCAGTGAAAACGGTAGGATCAACCTGGAACGGTTCAGGATTCTTCCGAAGTATGACAAAGTGGAATTTCAGCGGCATATTCCTTATGAAAAGGACAGGTTTGAGCTGCTTGTGGAAAGTGTACAGCTGGATAGCCTTAGCTGGCGCTTTAAAAGTGATAGTTTGCATATTGAAAATCCGCTTATGACAATTCGGGGAGCCGACCTGGAGGTTTATCGAAATAAACTGGTGCAGGATGACCCGAGAACCAAAACCCTCTACAGTGAAAAGATTCGGAAAATGCCATTTAAGATAGATTTTGACAGCATTCATGTAGAGCGCAGTAAAATTGTATATGAAGAAAAGGTGAAGGAAGACAGGCCGCCGGGAAAGGTAAGTTTTCATGAAGTGGAAGCAGGGATTTCAAATATTTCTAATATGG
The DNA here is from genome assembly GCF_049680855.1 of Salinimicrobium maris. Taxonomy (NCBI): domain Bacteria; kingdom Pseudomonadati; phylum Bacteroidota; class Flavobacteriia; order Flavobacteriales; family Flavobacteriaceae; genus Salinimicrobium; species Salinimicrobium maris. The sequence continues at coordinate 770,563 of NZ_JBMPGS010000001.1, forward strand.
GGTTGCAGGGTTCAAAATTAAAAACAGTGATAAATGCCAATGCTCTTTTTATGGATGTGACTCCGCTAGAAGTTGACTGGCAATTTGATATTGGCAATGAATGGGAATCGTTTAGCATTTCAGGGAATTTTGGAACCGTCCCAGCGAGGGCGATCAATGAATTTGTTAGACCTGCAATGAATGTGGAAGTGGAAGGGAATATCGATTATCTTGCTTTCTCTTATTCCGGAAATGATGACAAAGCCCTTGGGGATGTGCGCATACAATATCGCGATTTCAGGGTGGTGATCCTGAAGGATGATGGTGAGGAGAAAAATTCCTTCTGGTCTAGTATTGCAAACCTTTTTATATCTAATAATGCAGTAGACGAAGATGTTGTGAACAAAGATCTTGAAGTCACACGGGATAAGAAAAAATCGTTCTGGAACTACGCCTGGTTAATGATTAGGGAAGGAGCGCTTGCCTCATTCCTCTAGTCACCAGTTTTATTAGATCTTAAAGGTCACCACCGGCACTCCGGCGTGATTTACAAGATCTTCACTAATGCTGCCATTGAAGAAATGGGACAGTCCTTTTCGGCCATGCGTTGCGATGCCTACAAGATCGGCATTGATTTTCTTGGCGAAGTTCAGGATGCCGTCTTCTACTGAAGAATCGTTGTAAACGTGGAACTCGTAATTGTCAAAAGGCGTATCTTTCATGTAGTCCTGAAGATAATTATCGGTGTCTTCTGAAGTGCGGAATTCATTTGCTGTATTAACGAAGACGAGATGAAGTTTTGCTTTTACAAGCGCTGCAAATTCAACAACTTGCTGTAAAGCTTTTTTACCTTCGGGGTTTAAATTTGTGGCAAAAACAAAATTATCAGTTTTAAAATCCGGGCGATCCTTTTTTATGACCAGTACGGGAATATCAGACCGGCGAACAACTTTTTCGGTATTGGAGCCTACAAACATTTCCTTGAAACCGGTTGCGCCCTGAGAACCCATTATGATGAAATCACAGTTGTGTTTTTTGCTGGTCTCCATAATGCCTTCAAAGGCCTGGTGAAATTGTACTGTTTCATGCGCGGTCACATTGTTTAAATAAGGCCTGGAAAGAATCTCGGAAAACCTCTTTTTGGCTAGTTTCATGAAGAAAAGAGCCTCCGGGAGATCACTGCTTCGAGTGTCTCCTACGGGATTAACCATGTCCATGGGTAATTCCAGCATGTGCAGGAGATAGATTTCGGCATCGTATTTCTTTGCAAATTTTGCAGCAATTTTCAGGGCATTTTCAGCGTATTCAGAAAAGTCAGTTGGCACCAGGATTTTTTTCATGGAGAATTGCTAATTATGTATGTTTGATTGAATTATGAATTTACAAATATTTTTTCATTTGGGAACTTGTTTTCTTTCTTGAGAAATATTATTATATTTGCACCGTTGAAGCAAAAAAAGTATAGCGAGGGGACGAAAAGTCCCCTCTTTTTATAGTCAGAATAGGTGATGTTAAGAGAAAGAGTAGAAAATTTGCTGCAGGAAGCTTTTGAAGAAAATAATTCTTTATTTTTAATAGAGTTAAAAGTGGACAGCAAAAATCACATTTCGGTAGTGATAGATGGAGATGAGGGAGTGTCAGTAAATGATTGTATTGCTGTAAGCAGAAAGATCGAACACAACCTGGACCGGGAAGAGGAAGATTTTTCACTAGACGTTGCTTCTGCCGGTGTTTCCCAGCCATTAACCCAGCTTAGGCAGTATAAAAAGAATGTTGGACGTAAACTCTCTGTAATTACTGCGGAAGGTAAAGTAGAAGGAGAATTGGTTAAGGTGGAAGATGAAAAAATTACCCTTAAATGGAAGGCGAGAGAGCCTAAGCCCGTCGGGAAGGGGAAAGTAACTGTAACCAAGGAAGCTGTGTTGCCGGTTGAAGAAATCAACGAGGCAAAAGTGATAATAACATTTTAACAGAATATAGATATGGAAAATATCGCGTTAATAGAGTCATTTTCGGAGTTTAAAGATGACAAGCTAATTGATCGTGTGACCTTAATGGCGATCCTTGAGGATGTGTTTCGAAATGCTTTGAAGAAGAAGTATGGCGAGGATGACAATTTTGACATTATTGTGAACCCAGACAAAGGGGATTTGGAGATCTGGAGGAACCGGGTTGTGGTAGCTGATGGAGAAGTGGAAGATCCAAACCAGGAAATTTCTCTTACAGAAGCACGTAAGATTGAACCCGATTTTGAGGTTGGTGAAGATGTATCTGAAGAGGTGAAGTTGATTGATCTTGGTCGACGCTCGATTTTAGCGTTGCGCCAAAACCTGATTTCTAAAATCCATGAACACGATAACACCAATATCTTTAAGCATTTTAAAGAACTTGAGGGAGAGATATACACAGCAGAAGTACATCACATTCGTCACAGGGCAATCATATTGCTTGATGACGAGGGGAATGAAATAATCTTACCAAAAGACAGGCAAATCCCTTCAGATTTCTTCAGGAAAGGAGAAAACGTTCGGGGAATTATTGAGAGTGTTGAATTGAAAGGAAATAAGCCTGCGATTTTGATGTCAAGAACTTCTCCATTATTTTTGGAGAAACTTTTTGAGCAGGAAATTCCGGAAGTTTTTGATGGTTTGATTACTGTTAAAAAAGTGGTTCGTATTCCTGGGGAGAAAGCTAAGGTAGCAGTAGATTCTTATGATGACAGGATAGATCCTGTTGGAGCTTGTGTAGGGATGAAGGGGTCTAGAATTCACAGCATTGTGAGGGAGCTTGGAAACGAAAATATTGATGTGATCAACTTCACGACCAATAATCAGTTGTTGATTACCCGCGCCTTAAGTCCGGCAAAAATTACTTCATTAAAAATTGATGAAGAGAATAAAAGAGCTGAGGTGATGCTGAAGCCTGAAGAGGTTTCCAAAGCAATTGGACGTGGAGGTCATAACATACGTCTTGCTGGCCAATTGACTGGTTATGAGATTGATGTGTTTAGAGAAGGTGTTGAGGAAGATGTTGAATTAAGAGAGTTTGCAGATGAGATCGAAGACTGGGTGATCGAAGAATTTTCCAAAATAGGCCTCGATACGGCAAAAAGTATTTTAGAACAGGATGTAGATGATCTTGTTCGAAGAACAGACCTGGAGGAAGAGACCATCAGGGATGTAATGCAGGTTCTTAGAGAAGAATTTGAAGAAGAAAATAAGTAGAAATAAAAAGAGGTTAATTTAGAGGGCAATTTATGGCTGAAGCAAAAACAATGCGATTAAATAAGGTACTACGCGAATTCAATATCTCGCTGGATCGTGCTGTGGAATTCTTGAATTCCCAGGGCCACGAGATAGAAGCGCGTCCTACCACGAAAATATCGGGAGAAATTTATCAGGTGCTTTCTGATGAATTTGAAACCGATAAGAGCAAGAAGGTCGCTTCAAAAGAAGTGGGTGAAGAGAAAAGGAAGGAGAAGGAAGAGCTTCGTCTTGCCAGGGAAAAAGAGCAGGAGGAGAAGCGCAAGCAAGAAGAGAAGCAGGATATTATTAGAGCCAAGTCCAGCCTGGAAGGCCCAAAACAGGTAGGAAAAATAGACCTCGATAAGAACACTGAAAAAACAGAAGAGCCTGCAGCACCTGAAAAAGAGGAGAAAAAAGAACCTGAACAGCCACAGGTAGAAACTCCAAAAGAGAAAGAGAAAGCGGAACCTGTTCAAAAGGAAGAAACGCCGACTCCTAAGGAGGAAAAGAAGGAAGAAACTCCTAAAAAAGCTCCTGAAGAAAAAGTGGAGCAGCCTTCAGTAAAAGAAACACCTAAGAAGGAAGAGCCTAAAAAAGAGGAGTTTAAAAAAGAAGAATCTAAACCTGAAGAGGTTAAGGAGGAAGTTAAGGAAAAGGAAGAACCAAAAGAAGAAGAGTCTTCTACGGTTACTACGAAGTATCAAAAACTTAGTGGGCCTAACTTCACAGGTGAAAAAATTGATCTTTCTCAATTCAAGAAACCTGTCAAGAAGAAAGATGAGAAAAAGGCAGATGCCGAAAAAGATAAGCGAAAGAAACGTCGCCGTAGAATAAGCAAAGATGTAAAAGGAGCGCCGGGTGGTGCCCAGGGCGGTGGAAAATCGCGCGGAAAAAGAACTAAACCTGTCACTAAAGAGGAGCCTAGCGAAGAAGAAGTGCAAAAACAAGTGCGTGAAACGCTTGAAAAACTTCAGGGTAAATCTAATAAAGGACGGGGTGCTAAATACAGAAGAGACAAGAGGGATACCCACCGTCAAAGAACGGAAGAAGCGCAGCTTGAGGAAAGCAACAAGGTATTAAAGGTGACAGAATTTGTTACCGTGAGTGAGGTTGCAACTATGATGGACGTTCCGGTAACGAAGATTATTTCTGCCTGTATGTCACTTGGAATGATGGTTACAATGAACCAGCGCCTGGACGCTGAAACGCTTTCTATTGTTGCCGATGAATTTGATTATGAAGTTGAGTTTGTAACAGCCGATCTTGAAGAAACCAAAGAAGAAGTTCCTGAAAATCCGGAAGATCTTGTAGAAAGAGCGCCAATTGTTACGGTAATGGGGCACGTTGACCACGGTAAGACATCTTTATTGGATTATATTCGTAAGGAGAATGTAATCGCCGGTGAAAGTGGTGGAATAACACAGCACATTGGAGCCTACGGTGTAGAGCTTGAAGGCGGACAAAAAATCGCATTTTTGGATACTCCGGGTCACGAAGCCTTTACCGCGATGCGTGCAAGGGGTGCCCAGGTAACTGATCTTGCCATTATCGTGATCGCGGCAGATGATGACGTGATGCCTCAAACGAAAGAAGCTATTTCACACGCGCAGGCAGCGGGTGTGCCAATAATATTTGCTATCAACAAATCTGATTTGCCTACGGCCAACCCTGAAAAGATCAAGGAGAAGCTGGCAGCAATGAATTTATTGGTAGAAGACTGGGGAGGAAAAATACAGTCACACGACATTTCTGCGAAAACAGGAATGGGTGTAAAAGAGTTACTTGAAAAAGTGCTTTTAGAGGCTGAAATTCTGGAATTGCAGGCGAACCCTAAAAAGCTTGCTACCGGGACTGTTGTAGAAGCGTACCTAGACAAAGGAAGAGGTTATATTTCCACTATCCTGGTGCAAACAGGTACTCTTAGGATTGGAGACTACGTATTGGCCGGGAAAAACAGTGGAAAGATCAAAGCAATGCACGATGAACGTGGAAATGAGGTCAAAGAGGCTGGTCCTTCAACACCGGTTTCTATCTTAGGGCTTGATGGCGCGCCACAGGCGGGTGATAAGTTCAAGGTGATGACAGATGAGCGTGAAGCGAAAGATATTGCTGCAAAACGAACACAGTTGCAAAGAGAGCAATCTGTACGTACACAGCGTCATATCACCCTTGATGAAATTGGTAGGCGTATTGCGCTTGGTGACTTTAAGGAGCTAAACATTATCCTTAAAGGTGATGTGGATGGTTCTGTGGAAGCACTTACAGATAGTTTCCAGAAACTTTCTACAGAAGAAATTCAGGTGAACATTATCCATAAAGGAGTTGGTGCGATTACAGAAAGTGATGTGCTTCTGGCTTCCGCTTCAGATGCGATTATAATTGGATTTAATGTAAGACCTGCCGGAAATGCTCGTATGGTTGCTGAAAAAGAGGAAATAGACATTAGAACTTATTCTATTATCTATGATGCGATCAATGACCTTAAAGACGCTATGGAAGGAATGCTTTCTCCTTTAATGAAGGAAGAAATTACCGGAAATGCAGAAATAAGGGAAATATTTAAAGTTTCTAAAGTTGGTAGTATCGCCGGATGTATGGTTACAGATGGAAAAATCTACAGAAATTCTCAGGTGCGCTTGATACGTGACGGTGTGGTTGTTTATACCGGACTTCTAGCTTCTCTGAAGCGCTTCAAGGACGACGTGAAAGAAGTTTCTAAAGGATATGATTGTGGTCTTCAAATCAAGAACTACAATGATATTAAAGAAGGAGATGTTGTAGAGGCATTCCAGGAAGTCGCCGTTAAGAAGAAGCTGAAATAATTAAGTTATAAATATTGAAAAAGGACGCTTTTGGCGTCCTTTTTTTATGCGTTAAAAGTGGGGAATATTTAACTCCTTTCGGGTTTAAATCTAAACGCTGCCGGAAAGCTTTTCTTAACCTTAAGAAGGGCGCGATCTGCTTCAAGGCTGTTCCTGAAATTACCTACCCATACTTTATAATTTGGAGTTTCGTAAACTATTGTAGAGGGCCATTCTGTATAGAGGCTTCGGAATTCTTTGATCACCTCACTGGCTTTATTATTGTCGCCGGAAAATATCTGAATCCTGTAGCGGTCACCAATTCTACTTTCCTTACCCATCTCGGTTTTTATCTCCAGTAGGTGAGGAATCAAACTGTCCTGCTTTACCTGCACCCGTCCTTCCTGTGCAAACCCTGAATATGCTGCTGTTGCCATTAATAAGGCTGCAGCCCAAATGTTCTTTCTAGTCAAAACGTTTTTATTTTTATAAATTTCTGAAAAACAAAAGTATAACAATATATGTTAAAAGGTCTTTAGAGTTCTATTTAGAATAATTATAAATTACCCATTAACACTGCTCTCCATTCCTAAAATCGACTTTAAGTATTACTTTTGTCCGTAAATTTTTCGGTGCGAAAATATGATAAAAATCACGTTTTGATACTCTAAAAATCGTACCAAACAAGACGTTAATTCAACTTATAATATGAAAAAGGTGAAATACCGCCATTCAGCTGCTCGATTACTTGTTTTAAGTTTTTCGTTTTTTCTATCATTTTCGACGCTCGTAAATTCTCAGGAATCGCCACTTGCAGAGGGAGAGCAACAGGGCACTTCAGAAAGGCAGGGAGATGTTGCGGGAGTGGAAGAATCTTCGGTAGAGGCAGAGCCTTCTGGAGGGGACGCAGCTGCCGGGAAGCAGATATTCAATTCGTTGTGTGCAGCCTGTCATAAGCTGGACAACAATTCTATTGGCCCGCCGCTTCGTGGAGTAACAGAAAGAAGAGATACGGAATGGCTTCATAGCTGGATTTCGAATAGTGCAGCGATGATTGCTTCGGGAGATGAGACAGCAGTTGCTCTTTATGAAGAGTATAATCAAACGGCAATGCCTCCTTTTCCGCAGTTAAGCGATGAGGATATTGATAATGTACTTGCTTATGTGAGTCAGCCAAAAGAAGTGCCGCAGGAAATGCAAGCCGGTAATAACGCTGGGGCTGCAACTTCAGGTGGTGGAGGTGTTTCTACAGATGTTATTCTTGGGATTCTCGCATTTGTTCTTGTGATGCTGCTGGCTATTTTGTTCCTGGTGAACAGAACGCTTCGTCGATTTGCGACAGCTAGTGGGGTAGAGCTTCCGGTGAGGCAAAAAAGAACTCCTATCTGGAAATCCTTTGTAGAAAATCAATTTTTAGTAATTACCTCTTCTGTTGTGTTGCTACTGGTTGGTGCCTATTTCGTATATGGATTTTTAATGCAGGTTGGAGTTGATCAAGGATATCAGCCAATACAGCCAATTCATTTTTCTCATAAAATTCATGCGGGTGACAATCAGATAGAATGTAAATTCTGTCACTCTTCGGCAAGGGTCTCTAAAACTTCTGGTATTCCTTCGTTAAATGTTTGTATGAACTGTCATAAATCCATTGGTGAGGTTGCTGGAGAAACTGCGACAGAAGAGTATAGTAAAGAATTCTATGACGGGGAAATTGCGAAATTATATGATGCGGTGGGATGGAATCCTGCAGAGCAATCTTACAGTGGAGAAACCGAGCCTGTAAAATGGGTGAGAATTCACAACCTCCCTGATTTTGCTTACTTCAATCACTCGCAGCACGTAGAGGTTGGTGGTATTTCATGTCAAACTTGTCATGGCCCTGTAGAGGAAATGGAGATCATGTATCAGAATGCACCTCTAACAATGGGGTGGTGTGTAAACTGTCATCGTGAAACAAACGTTAGGACTGCCGGGAATGAGTACTATGAAAAGGTTCATGAGGAGCTGTCCAGAAAATATGAGGTTGAAGAATTGACCGTGGCTCAAATGGGTGGAATTGAGTGTATGAAATGCCACTATTAATTAATTTAAAGAAGTAATATCAAATATATGTCATCAAACAAGAAATACTGGCAAAGTGTTGAAGAGCTGAAAAAAGAACCCAGCCCTATTGTTGAGACGCTGCAGCAAAAAGAATTTGCAGAAGAAATACCTACAGATGAGTTTTTGGGAGATAAACAATCTCTTGAAGATTCTACTACTTCGCGTAGGGATTTCTTGAAATATGTTGGTTTTAGTACGGCAGCTGCCTCTTTGGCAGCTTGTGAAGGGCCGGTAATGAAGTCGATTCCTTATGTGGTGCAACCTGAGCGAATCGTGCCAGGTGTTGCAAATTATTATGCAACTACAATGGCTGACGGATTTGATTTTGCCGGAATCCTTGTGAAAACCCGTGAGGGGAGGCCTATTAAGGTTGAAGTCAATACAATGGCTAATACCGGAGCAAATGCAAGGGTGCAGGCTTCAGTGTTGTCTCTTTATGATAAGAACAGATTAAAGCGACCGGTTGCTAACGGTGAAGTGGTTTCCTGGGAGCAGTTTGACAGAGAAGTTACCGGAAAGCTAAACGAAGTGGAAGGTGATATTGTTTTGCTTACCCGTACTTATGCCAGTCCCTCGACTTCGAAACTTATAAATGAATTTTCTCAACAATATGCCAATGTAAGGCATGTTGTATATGATACTGTTTCTGAAGATTATGCTTTAGATGCTTTTCAGGCGAGGTATGGTAGACGTGCATTACCGTCTTATGACTTCGGAAAGGCGGAAACTATTGTTTCTGTAGGAGCTGACTTTTTAGGAGACTGGGCAGGTGGAGGTCATGATGCTTCCTATGCGAAAGGAAGGATTCCTGAAAATGGGAAGATGTCGCGACACATCCAGTTTGAATCGAACTTCTCTCTTAGTGGAGCGAATGCAGATAAACGTGTTCCGGTTAAACCTTCCCAGCAAAAAGCGGTATTGGCTGCTTTGTATGGATATATTGCCGGTGGTTCTTCAACCAGCAACCTTCCTGCGGGTCTGGATGATGTAGTTGTGAAAGCTGCACGCCAGTTGCGCCGCTCAGGAAGTCGGGCAGTTGTAATTTCCGGAATACCGGACAGCGATGCGCAATCTCTTGTATTAGCAATTAATGAGGCTTTGGGAAGTCGGGTGATGGATGTGAATAATCCTAGACTTCTTAGGCAGGGGAATATTGCTGATGTTCAGGGTCTTGTGAGAGACATGAATGCAGGAAGAGTAGGAGCTGTTTTAATTGCAGATGTGAATCCTGCATACAGTTTACCTAATGCTGAAGAATTTATAGAAGGATTAAAGCAGGTTGAGCTTTCTGTTGCTTTTTCCATGAAGGAAGATGAAACTGCTAAGTTGTGTAACTATGTTGCAGCAACTCCTCATTATCTTGAAAGCTGGGGGGACATTCAATTCACTGCAAACCAGGCTACTCTGATGCAGCCAACTATCAGGCCATTGTTTGATACAAGACAGTTTCAGGATACGTTGTTAAGATGGAATGGAAATTCGACAAGATATTATGATTATATCAGAGAAACCTGGAGTTCTGTTCTTAGTTCCAGTGCCTGGAATGATGCTTTGCATGACGGGGTCTTTGAAGGTAGTGCGCCGGCAAACATTTCTACTGTGGGCAATGGAAGCGCAGGAGTTCCTCAGGTGAACAGCGATGCTGTGGCTGCAAGAAATCTATCCTCAGCTTCTGAAAATGGAGAATTTGAACTGGAATTATATACTTCTGTGGCTATGGGTTCTGGAGAACAGGCTAATAATCCATGGTTACATGAATTACCAGATCCACTTACCCGGGCATCCTGGGATAATTATTTGAAAATTTCTAGGGCAGATGCTGAAGCTATGGGGCTTGAAAACTGGCATGTATCCAACGGTGCGCTCAATGGGAGCTACGTAAATGTTCGCGTTGGAGATACCGTTGTAGAAAAGGTGCCTGTTTATATTCAGCCGGGCCAGGCAAAGGGATCTGTTTCTCTTGCTTTGGGTTATGGTAAGAAGGAAGGAATACAAAAGGAAATGCAGGTAGGTGTAAATGCTTACCCTTTATATAAGGATTTTAGATCTTTCCAGAATGTGACTATTGAGAAGATTGGAGGAGAGCATGAATTTGCATGTCTTCAGTTGCACAATACGTTAATGGGAAGAGGTGATATCATCAAGGAGACAACCCTTGAGATTTTCAACACTAAGGATGCACATGAATGGAATCATATGCCTGAGGTGTCTTTAAATCACATTGAAACTCCTGTAACATCGCCAGATGTTGATCTTTGGGATGGTTTTGACCGTTCAATTGGTCACCATTTTAATATGTCTATTGACCTAAATGCCTGTACAGGATGTGGTGCTTGTGTGATAGCATGTCATTCTGAAAATAATGTTCCTGTAGTAGGAAAAGAAGAGGTGCGTAAGTACAGGGATATGCACTGGCTTAGAATTGACCGCTATTATTCTTCAGAAGATACTTTCTCTGATGATATAGAAACAAAAGACCTTGCAACAGGTGTTAGTGGCGCGGTTACCGGGCTTGCAGATCTTGAAGATCCTGCAGAAAACCCACAGGTGGTATTCCAGCCAATGTTGTGCCAGCATTGTAACCATGCGCCATGTGAGACTGTGTGTCCTGTTGCGGCAACCATGCACGGACGTCAGGGACAAAACCAGATGGTTTACAACAGGTGTGTTGGAACACGTTACTGTGCCAATAACTGTCCGTACAAGGTGAGAAGGTTCAACTGGTTCTTGTATAACAAAAATGACGAGTTTGATTATCATATGAACAACGACCTTGGTCGTATGGTTCTAAATCCTGACGTTACAGTACGTTCGCGTGGTGTTATGGAAAAATGTTCTTTCTGTATTCAAAGGACTCAAAAAACCATTCTTGATGCCAAACGCGAAGGTAGAGCTATTGAGGACGGTGAATTTAACACAGCTTGTTCTCTTGCCTGTGATAAAGGAGCGATCATCTTTGGAGATGTCAATGACGAGGAAAGCCTTATCTATCGTAAGCAGAAAGATGACAGGATGTTCCACACGTTGGAATATCTTGGAACAAAACCAAATGTGATGTATCAAACTAAGGTGAGAAATACGTCAGAAGCTTAAAATTTAACTTAGAATCAATTATAAAAGGATATGTCTCATTACGAAGCACCTATACGAAAGCCTTTAGTAACCGGCAATAAAACCTATCATGATGTTACGGTTGATGTTGCTGCACCGGTTGAAGGAAGGGCAAATAAAACCTGGTGGATAGTATTTTCTATCGCGCTTGTAGCTTTTCTTTGGGGGTTAGGTTGTATAATATATACTGTTTCTACAGGAATTGGAGTCTGGGGATTGAACAGGACCGTAGGTTGGGCCTGGGATATAACCAACTTTGTCTGGTGGGTAGGTATTGGTCACGCCGGAACCTTAATTTCGGCAGTACTTTTACTGTTCCGTCAAAAGTGGAGAATGGCTATTAACCGTTCTGCGGAAGCCATGACTATTTTCTCTGTAATGCAAGCTGGTTTATTCCCTATTATTCACATGGGACGGCCCTGGCTAGCTTATTGGGTAGTGCCAATTCCAAACCAGTTTGGTTCCCTATGGGTGAATTTTAACTCTCCTTTGCTTTGGGACGTTTTCGCGATATCTACATACCTTTCTGTTTCACTGGTATTCTGGTGGACAGGTTTACTTCCTGACTTTGCGATGATTCGTGACAGGGCAATAAAACCCTTTCAAAAACGGATTTATGGAATATTAAGTTTTGGTTGGTCTGGACGTGCAAAGGACTGGCAGCGTTTTGAAGAAGTGTCATTGGTACTTGCCGGACTTGCAACACCTCTTGTACTTTCTGTACATACCATTGTATCTTTTGACTTTGCAACTTCTGTAATTCCTGGGTGGCATACCACTATTTTCCCTCCTTACTTTGTTGCAGGAGCTATTTTCTCTGGGTTTGCAATGGTAAACACCTTACTTATTATTATGAGAAAGGTTTCCAATCTTGAAAATTATATCACTATTCAGCACATTGAGTTGATGAACATTGTAATCATGATTACAGGTTCTATCGTGGGGGTGGCTTATATTACCGAACTTTTTGTCGCCTGGTATTCTGGGGTGGAGTATGAGCAGTACGCTTTCCTTAACAGGGCAACAGGTCCTTACTGGTGGGCATACTGGTCTATGATGACCTGTAACGTGTTTTCTCCACAGTTCATGTGGTTTAAAAAATTACGTACAAGTATCATGTTTTCCTTTTTCATTTCGATCGTGGTAAACATCGGGATGTGGTTCGAGCGTTTCGTAATTATCGTTACCTCCCTGCACCGCGATTACCTGCCATCCTCATGGACTATGTTCTCACCAACATTTGTAGATATAGGGATATTTATTGGAACGATTGGTTTCTTCTTTGTACTATTCCTTCTATATGCGAGATCATTCCCTGTAATTGCACAGGCGGAAGTGAAGACAATCTTGAAAGCTTCAGGAGATAAGTATAAAAGACTGAGAGCTGAGCATGGGGATCATGTGAATCATTACGATCCAGTAGTAAGAGAGCCGGTTGTGAATACGGAAGAAGGACTTGTGGAAAAAGACGAGCCTGCAGCACCAGATAATGTGGATCGACACGAACCCACTGTAAATGCCGATGGTCTAATTGATTCTGAAGTTACTAAAGACAGGGTAGATGAAATGCTTGCCAGAATTGGCACTTTTGACCCTGCAACTCAGGACAGTGATGATCTTCAGAAGATAAAAGGAATTGGTCCTTTATTGGAACAAAAATTACATCAGCTGGGTGTCTATACTTATGACCAGGTAAGCAGGTTGACAAATGAAGATTATGTATTGCTTGATGAGATCATTGACACCTTCCCACTCAGGGAGCAGCGTGAAGATTGGGCAGCTCAGGCAAATCAACTTAAAAATAAATAATAATGGCATCTAAAGTTATACACGCTATTTACACCGATGACGATTTGCTTTTACAGGCAGTGAAGCAAGTGCGTGAGGCCCGCTATCATATAGCCGAAGTTTATACTCCTTTTCCCGTTCATGGATTAGATAAAGCCATGGGGCTTGCACCTACCAGACTGGCAATAACTTCTTTTCTTTACGGAATTGTGGGACTTTCTGTGGCTGTTGCCATGATGAACTATATTATGATCGAAGACTGGCCAATGGATATTGGTGGAAAACCTAGTTTCAGTTTTCTTCAAAATATGCCTTCATTTGTGCCTATTATGTTCGAATTGACAGTATTTTTTGCTGCACACCTTATGGTGATCACTTTCTTCCTTAGAAGTAAACTTTGGCCATTTAAGCAGGCAGAGAACCCAGATGTAAGAACTACAGATGATCACTTTCTTATGGAAGTAGATGTGGCGAACCACGATACTAAGGACCTAACTGATTTCTTGTACCAAACCGGTGCTCTTGAGATCAAATTAATTGATAACAAATAAACCCAATGAAAAGTTTATTTAATAAATCCATGCTATTCATTTTAGGGTTGAGTGCAGTATCCTGTGTGGAGAACTCAAAACCCAATTACCAGTACATGCCAAACATGTATGAAACGGTAAGCTATGAACCATATGGAGCGTACGATGTATTTGCAAATGAGCAGGAAGCAAAGTTGCCTGTAGAAGGAACAATACCTAGGGGTTGGATGCCTTATGAATATGAGGATTCAAATGAAGGCTATGCGGCAGCAAAGGCAAATCTAAAAAACCCACTTCCTTATACTGAAGAAAACCTGGCTGCTGGAAGACAGTTGTATACAATTTATTGTGCGGTTTGTCATGGAGACTCTGGTGATGGCCAGGGGATATTGGCTCAAAGAGAAAAAATTCTTGGTATTCCAAGCTATGATACCCGCGATATTACAGAAGGTAGTACTTATCACGTAATGTATTATGGGTTAAATGCCATGGGATCTTACGCCTCTCAAACGTCTATAGAAGAAAGATGGCAAATAGATCATTATGTCATGAGTCTTAGGGAAGAACTTTTAGGAAATCCTGAAAGGGAATATGATAATATCGAAACCCTTACGCCTGCAGTAAACGCAGAAGGACCAATTGGAGAAGGTACGGCAACAGATATTAGTGACGAGCAACGGCAACAAAATCAAAACGAAGAGTAACAGCAATAGATATATTTAATATGTACACGCTATCAAGTAAATTAAAGTTATTTTCTATCATTCTTATGGTAGTAGGTCTGTTAGGCTTGGTCTACGGGTTTATTGCTGCACCGGACACTATTGAAGATGTTAAAGAAATGATGGCTTCTCATGGGGAAGGACATGAAGTACATCCACCTGCGGCAGAGCAGGCAGGAGAAGAATTAGAAGATGACGCACGTGGGTATGATTATGTTCCTTCTGAACATGAACTGGAAACCGAACGTACAGACGAATTAGCATATGATAATGATGCTGCAGCGGAAGGTGAAATTGAACACTTGGAACATGTTTTGCATCAGCTTCAAAACAAACCATGGGCGGCTTTATATGTGGCTGCGTTCTTTTTCTTTATGATCCCGCTGGGGGTACTGGCTTTTTACGCTGTTCAATATGCCGCGCAGGCAGGTTGGTCGCCTGTACTTTTCAGAGTAATGGAAGGTATTACAGGATATCTTTTACCCGGTAGTTTAATTGTATTTCTTTTGTTGTTATTATCAGGTTTTCATATGAATCATCTTTTTATATGGATGGATCCTGAAGTAGTGGCGCATGATGAAATCATACAAAACAAGCAATCCTATCTTAACGTTCCATTCTTTTTGATAAGGGCTGCCATTTACATTGCGGGCTGGAATATTTTCAGATACTTCTTAAGAAGAAACTCAATCCGGCAGGATGACGCTACAGATAATGTTTGGTTCAAGAAGAATTTTAAGCTTGCTGCAGGATTCCTTGTATTTTTCATAGTTACTGAGTCCATGATGTCTTGGGATTGGATAATGAGTGTAGATCCACACTGGTTTAGTACCCTTTTTGGATGGTATGTTTTTGCCAGTATGTTTGTTTCAGGAATTACAGTGATTGCATTAGTAACGATCTACTTGAAATCAAGAGGCTATCTTACAATCGTGAATGACAGTCACATTCATGATCTTGCGAAATTCATGTTCGGGATAAGTATTTTCTGGACCTATCTTTGGTTCTCACAGTTCATGTTGATCTGGTATTCAAATATCCCAGAAGAGGTAACTTATTTTGTCACAAGGATCGAAGATTACGGACTTCTTTTCTTCGGAATGATCGTGCTTAACTTTGTGTTCCCATTGTTATTATTGATGAATAGTGAATTCAAGAGGGTTAACTGGTTCGTGGTAATGACAGGTATAGTGATCTTGTTGGGCCATTACATAGATATTTATGTGATGATTATGCCTGCAACGGTTGGAGAATCATGGTTTATTGGAATTCCGGAAATAAGTGCGCTTTTATTCTTTGGTGGATTGTTTACTTTTGTGGTATTCAACTCACTTACGAAGGCACCTTTATTAGCCAAGAGGAATCCTTACTACAAGGAGAGTGAGCATTATCATTATTAAAAGATTGTTTAAAGAAGAAATTATAAAATGACAGTATTTCTAATCATCGTAGTAGTAGCTCTTTTTGCGATAACTGTTTGGCAATTGTCGAAGATTTATCAGTTATCAAGAGATACGAATTCTATAGATTCCTCTGAGGTTGCCAGTGATAAGGACAATAAGACTCAGGGAAACCTGATGCTAGCATTCGGGATTGCCTTTTACCTGTTCATGCTTTACAACTTCTGGGCTTTTAGTGACAGGGCATTACCTGCAGCCTCTTCGGAGCATGGTGCGGAATATGATAACCTGCTGCTCATATCTGTAGCACTTATCATGGTGGTTCAGGTGATCACTCAGGGACTGCTGCACTATTTTGCATTTAAGTATCAGGGGAGGAAAGGTAGGAAAGCATTGTTCTTTGCAGATAATGATAAGCTGGAATTTGTATGGACTATCATTCCGGTGATCGTACTTTCAGGTTTGATTATCTACGGTCTTTTCACCTGGTCAGATATTATGGATATTGAAGAAGAAGAAGATCCTATCGTTATCGAGCTTTACGCGAAGCAGTTTAGCTGGCATGCACGTTATGCCGGGGAGGACAATGTTCTTGGAAAAGCGAATGTACGTTTCATTGAAGGGGCCAATACCATGGGTGTAGACATAAGTGATTCCTATGCTTATGATGATAAAGTAACTGCGGAAATTCACCTGCCGGTAAATAGACCTGTAGTGTTCAAAATGAGGTCTCAGGATGTGCTTCACTCTGCATATTTCCCACATTTCCGTGCACAAATGAACGTTGTCCCCGGGATGATCACCCAGTTTGGATTCACTCCCACTCAAACTACAGAAGAGATCAGGGACACAGAATATATGCGAGACAAGATCGCAAGAATCAAAGACATTAGGAGAGTAGAGAACGAGAGATTGCGTGGCGCTGGTGAGGAAACTCTTGGAGAATATGAAGAGTTTGATTATTACCTCCTATGTAACAAAATTTGTGGGGTTGCTCATTACAACATGCAAATGAAAGTAGTTGTAGAGACTGAAGAAGAATTTAATGAATGGTTAGGCGAACAGCAGGAGTTTATTGAAACTGTAAAACAACTTCGGGATCAAGAGGGAGTAGCTGGAGGAGAGGAATTAGCACAAGTTGAAGATTAAATTAAAAGTTAAGAATTAGAAATATGTCAGCAGTAGGACACGCACCGGTTAATGATGCT
The DNA here is from genome assembly GCF_049680855.1 of Salinimicrobium maris. Classification (NCBI taxonomy): domain Bacteria; kingdom Pseudomonadati; phylum Bacteroidota; class Flavobacteriia; order Flavobacteriales; family Flavobacteriaceae; genus Salinimicrobium; species Salinimicrobium maris. The sequence continues at coordinate 787,450 of NZ_JBMPGS010000001.1, forward strand.
CATGATGACCACGGTCATCACCATAAAGAGACTTTCATAACTAAGTATATTTTTAGTATGGACCATAAGATGATCGCTAAACAGTACCTGTTTACGGCATTATTTATGGGATTTATTGGTATCGCAATGTCGATTTTCTTTAGGATGCAGCTGGCCTGGCCGGCAGAATCCTTCAAAATATTCGAGATCTTTCTTGGAAAGTGGGCTCCGGGAGGAGTAATGAGCCAGGAAATGTATCTCGCCCTTGTGACAATACATGGTACCATCATGGTGTTCTTTGTGCTTACACAAGGTCTTAGTGGTACTTTCAGTAACCTTTTGATTCCTTTGCAAATTGGAGCTCGGGATATGGCCTCAGGATTTATGAATATGCTTTCTTACTGGCTGTTCTTCCTGTCATGTATCATCATGTTAGGATCTTTATTTGTTGAATCTGGACCGGCATCTGCAGGGTGGACGATTTATCCTCCTCTTAGTGCGCTGCCACAGGCAATTGGTGGATCTGGACTAGGGATGACACTATGGTTAACTTCCATGGCTATCTTTATCGCTTCTTCCCTGTTAGGTTCCCTAAACTATATTGTGACGGTACTTAACCTTAGAACAAGAGGTTTGTCTATGACTCGTCTGCCTTTAACGATTTGGGCACTTTTCGTAACAGCTATCATCGGGGTGGTTTCTTTCCCTGTACTTTTTTCTGCTGCGCTCATGCTTATCATGGACAGGAGTTTTGGAACATCATTTTTCCTAAGTGATATTTATTTAAAAGGGGAAGTGTTGCATTACCAGGGAGGTTCTCCAATTTTGTTTGAGCACCTGTTCTGGTTCCTTGGTCATCCCGAGGTTTACATTGTAATTCTTCCTGCCATGGGTATTGCTTCAGAAATCCTGGCAACCAATGCTCGAAAACCTATTTTTGGATATCGTGCAATGGTAGCTTCCATTCTTGCAATTGCTTTCTTATCCACCATCGTTTGGGGTCACCATATGTTCGTTTCAGGTATGAACCCATTCCTTGGATCTGTATTTACCTTTACAACATTACTTATTGCAATTCCTTCCGCAGTAAAGGCCTTTAACTGGATTACTACAATTTGGAAAGGGAACCTGCAAATGAACCCTTCCATGTTGTTTTCAATTGGATTTGTATCCACTTTTATTACAGGTGGATTAACAGGAATCATTCTTGGAGATAGTACTTTAGATATTAACGTTCATGATACATACTTCGTGGTGGCTCACTTCCACCTGGTAATGGGTATCTCTGCACTCTACGGAATGTTTGCCGGGATTTATCACTGGTTCCCGAAGATGTTTGGACGAATGATGAATAAAAAGCTTGGATTTATCCATTTTTGGATCACCATTATTGGGGCGTACGGTATTTTCTTCCCAATGCACTTTATTGGAATGGCAGGTTTACCAAGAAGATATTATACAAACACTGCTTTCCCGTACTTTGATGACCTTGCAAATGTCAACGTACTGATCACTGTTTTTGCAATCATTACTGCTGCAGTACAGCTGGTGTTCCTTTACAACTTTTTTCACTCTATTTTCTTCGGAAAGAAAGCCACGCAAAACCCATGGAAGGCGAATACCCTGGAATGGACAACTCCTGTGGAGGCAATTCATGGAAACTGGCCTGGAGAACTTCCAACGGTTTATCGCTGGCCTTACGATTATAGTAAGACCAACGAGAATGGAGACTATGTGATCAAAGGACAGGATTTTGCACCTCAGAATGTACCGCTTCAGGAAGATGAAGAGGAGTTGAATCACTAATAGATTTCTAAAATAGGATTAAAGCCTTTTCTTCCGATTCATTCGGAATTGAAAAGGCTTTTTCTTTTATCTTTGTTGAACTCAAGAAAGTGGCTATGAACGAACACCTGGATCCAAGCGGAGAGAGTTTTTCTTCTGAAGAACTCGATATAGAAAGGGCATTAAGGCCTTTGGAATTTGATGACTTCGCAGGGCAGGATCAGGTGTTGGAAAACCTGAAGGTTTTTGTGGAGGCTGCCAATCTTCGAGGTGAAGCTTTAGATCATACCTTGTTTCACGGTCCTCCAGGACTGGGAAAAACTACTTTAGCGCATATTCTGGCCAATGAGCTTAACGTAGGTATAAAAGTTACCTCCGGGCCTGTGCTGGACAAACCCGGTGACCTTGCGGGTCTTCTCACCAATCTGGATGAGCGGGATGTACTTTTTATTGATGAGATACACCGCCTTAGCGCCGTGGTAGAAGAATATCTTTATTCGGCCATGGAAGATTACAAGATCGATATCATGATCGAGACAGGTCCCAATGCGCGGTCTGTTCAAATCAATCTCAATCCTTTTACGTTGGTAGGAGCTACCACGCGTTCTGGTTTACTAACTGCGCCTATGAGAGCGCGTTTTGGAATTTCCAGCCGACTCCAATATTATACTACCGAATTACTTTCAGATATTGTACAACGAAGCGCTGAGATCCTTAAAGTACCAATTTCGCTTGATGCTGCTATTGAGATTGCAGGTCGCAGCCGCGGAACTCCGAGGATTGCAAACGCGCTTTTGAGACGGGTGCGAGATTTCGCTCAGATCAAAGGCAACGGCAAGATCGATATTGAAATCGCGAAATTCAGTCTTAAAGCATTAAATGTTGATGCGCATGGTTTGGATGAAATGGATAATAAGATCCTTACCACCATTATTGACAAGTTCAAAGGTGGCCCGGTGGGAATTACTACGCTTGCAACCGCAGTAAGTGAAAGCGCCGAAACCATAGAAGAGGTTTATGAACCTTTCCTCATTCAACAGGGGTTTATTCAACGTACACCACGCGGCCGTGAAGTCACCGATGCTGCTTACAAACACCTCGGGAGAGACCGTGGCGGAATACAGGGCGGTTTGTTTTAGATAATGAACCTACCAGGTCTCCAAGACCTGTTAGGTTTTTGAAATAAGACTATGAAGCAGGATGTTTTAGAACCGGGAGTAACCTATCATATATTCAATCGGGGAAATAATAAAGAGGATATATTCAAGGAGGAGGAAAACTATTTTTATTTCTTAAAATTAATCCGAACACATTTATTACCTGTTTGTGATATCTACGCTTATTGTTTGTTGAAGAATCATTTTCACCTACTTTTAAAGATCAAGGAAAGAGAAGAACTTTTCTCTGCATACCACAGGAAGATTCATCTTCCTTTTTCCAATTTCTTTAATGCCTATACAAAAGGAATAAACAAAAAATATAATAGGACCGGTAGCCTATTTCAGGAGAATTTTAAAAGAAAAAGGGTGAATGATGAAAAGTATCTTATACAATTAATTGCCTATATTCATTTAAACCCTGTAAAACACGGTTTTATTGAAGATCATAATGATTACAAGTTTTCTTCTTTTCAGGCATATACCGGTACCAAACCAACTAATATAAAAACCGGTTATGTTCTATCTCTTATTAACGCTGAAAGCTTTCAGCATTGGCATAATGAGAGAAGATTAAATACTGAATATTTAGGAGATTTCCTGCAGGACCAGACCTAACAGGTCATTAAGACCTGGTAGGTCTAAAAACGATTTGGACAACCATGAAAGAGATAAAAGGCATACCCAAAGTTTCACGAATTCAGTTTTACACGAGCGCAGCGGGAATTTTAAAGAATCCGTTGCCGTTCCATCATCGTAATTTTGAAAAGTTGGGAGACACTTTTCAACTGAATGTAGGTTTGGGAAGAAAAATCATCTTTTCAAGAGATGCTGCATTTGCCGATTATGTACTTCAGAAGAACCAGAAGAATTACCACAAATCGCCTATCCAAACTCAGGATATGGCAAAGTACCTCGGAAAAGGTTTGCTTACTTCCGAAGGAGAATTATGGCGAAAGCAGCGGCGGCTGGTACAGCCCGCTTTTCATAAAAAACAACTGGCGAACCTGCTGGACAGCATTAAAGCTGCGGTTGTTACCGAACTGAATAAGATCAAAACTGATAAACCACATGATATTTTCCCGGTTTTTAACGACCTGGCTTTTCAAACCGTGGTGAAATCCCTTTTTAGCAGTGCGGTGGGGCAAGACGAGATCAATCGCCTGCAGTACATTACCGAAGCTGCTCAAAAGATGCTGGTGCGGGAACTTCGGCAACCATATTTCTCCTGGTATTTTAAGTGGGGCGGCCCCATAAAAAAACACCTCGCGCTTACGCAGGAAGCCCGTGAAATCCTTAAAGGACTCATCGAGGAACGAAAAAAGAGTCATAAAAGGGAAGATGATTTGCTCGATATGTTGCTGGATGCACGCTACGAAGACGGTACGGCCATGGATGAAAAGCAGCTTATTGACGAAATATTGATCCTGTTCACAGCGGGCCATGAAACCACTTCTAATGCCCTCACTTTTACCTCTGAACTTTTAGCAAGGAATCCGGAAGAGCAGGAAAAGATCTTTTCAGAAGTTCAGAAAGCAGAGGCAGAAAGTAATGATTTAATGGAATTTCTTCGAAAATGTTCTTACACGCAGCATGTTATTGAAGAGGCTATGCGATTGTATCCGCCGGCTTATTTTATGGATCGGGTGAATAAGGAAGATGATGAGTTTGAAGGAAAGTTTATTCCGAAGGGTTCAGAATTGCTCTTTTCAATGTATGAAATCCACCGTCATAATAAATATTGGAACGATCCTGAAGAATTCAACCCGTCAAGATTCCAGGATACGAAAGCAACGGCATATTATCCTTTTGGCGCCGGACCCAGAAAGTGCATTGGAAATAATTTTGCCATGTATGAAATGATCATCTCCATCGCCGAGCTGATGAAAAAGTATCGAATTGAACCAAAAACAGCACCAATCGAGATCACGCCATTGATTACCCTGAAACCCAAAAATGCCGTTTTACAGTTCGAATCCAGAACATAAATAAGTATTCTAAAATGCCATTTTTAACACCTGTTCTTTCTGAATCTTGGGTATGGAAATTGCAACTTTCTTTTTAAGTGAATCAGTCGCAGCAAACAAAACATACCAACCAAATTAAAGCCGAAGCCAAACGTCTTGGGTTTCTCTCCTGTGGAATTTCAAAAGCTGAATTTCTGGAGGAAGAAGCGCCGCGGCTCGAGGAATACCTTTCCAAAGAAAGACATGGTAAAATGTCATTTCTGGAGAACTATTTTGACAAGCGGCTCGATCCCACAAAACTGGTGGAAGGTTCCAAAAGTGTCATTTCTTTGCTGCTTAATTATTACCCCGAAGAAGAGCAGCGCGATGATTCTTACAAGATCAGTAAATATGCATACGGTCAGGATTACCATTTTGTGATCAAGGATAAACTAAAGAGTCTGCTAAAATTCATGCAGGCGGAGATTGGTGAAGTTGAAGGCAGGGCATTTGTAGATTCGGCGCCGGTCATGGACAAAGCCTGGGCGGCTAAGGCAGGTCTTGGCTGGGTTGGAAAACACACACTGTTGTTGTCAAAACAAAAAGGCTCCTTCTTTTTTGTTGCCGAATTAATTGTGGATCTTGAACTGGATTATGACACCCCCGCAACCGACCACTGCGGAAGCTGTACCGCTTGTATTGACGCCTGCCCCACGCAGGCAATCGTAGAACCTTATAAAGTGGATGGCAGCAAGTGCATTTCCTATTTCACGATCGAGCTAAAAGACGAGCTTCCGCAGGAAATGAAAGGCAAGTTTCACGACTGGGCTTTTGGCTGTGATATTTGCCAGGATGTGTGCCCCTGGAACCGTTTTTCAAAGCCTCACAGCGAACCACTTTTTGACCCGCACCCAGATTTATTGAGCATGACCAAAAAGGACTGGGAAGAAATCACGGAAGAAACATTTCGGAAGGTTTTTAAGAAATCGGCTGTAAAGAGAACCAAATACAGCGGATTGACCCGAAATATTAAATTCTTAAAGGACTAATTTCCCTGAGAAATAACTTTTTACAAACTCTCCGGTTTGATTCTTTGCCGCGGCCTGGAAATTCAATTTTTCAAGAGAGGATAAAACTTTCTTCCTTGCCTCAGCGGCATTGTGGCTAAGCACTATCACATTTGTAGTTTTGCCGTTTTCGTCAATTTCAAAGAAATAATTGAAAACGGAACCTCGTTTAGCATCACCCGCCGCATCCTTGATCTTTTCTTCTGTAGTTCTCTCAAAACATTTTCTCGGGTTCTTTTGTGAAGTGCACTCTTTGTACAGGGGAGGAAATGCGAGTTCACTAGCCAAAGGAAGATCTTTCGCCTTGCTTTTGAAAAAGTCCTCATAACTATCCATAATAGTTGTGGTGAACACGATTGGCATAGAATGTTTCATAGCCACCGGTTCTCCGTCCAGAAGGGCCGGCGAATTGAATTTTAGAGTAGATAAAATTCTAATGATGTCTTTCTTTTGGTCTTTGCTGTTGGAACGCACCCGAATATTGCCAACTTCTCCTTCTTTAGAAACCACGAATTGCACATATGCAGTTCCCCCGGCTTCCATTGTCTTGCGGGTGACAAAATTTCTTTTTGCGAAATCGCTCATGCCTTCATTAAAGCAATCTTTAGTATCTTTAGGTTCAGCGCAGGCGGTGAGAACCGGTGCGCTATCAACGGCAAATATGGGTAGTGCTTCCTGGGCAGTAATTTTGGAAGTGGAAATGATGCAGAGGATAACAATTAAAAGATAAGGAGTCATATTAGATATTTTTTTTAAAATAACAATTATGCGAAGAATTAAGTTATTAGGTACATTCTTTTTCATGTTTTGCGGAGTGTCCGGCGTGGCTCAGGAGAGGATTTTTGAAGTTGAAGTCGAACCTGCTTTTCAGAGACTGGTTTCTGTAGCCGATACCGACGGCGACCGGAAGATCACCATAGAAGACGCTCCAAAAGCACCTTTTTGGATGGTAAGTACCTCGGGTGATACTCTTAAACTCCGGAAAATTTATTACCTATCAAATCTTTTGCAGGAGCTGGCGCTGGCCGATAAACAAAATAAACACAGCCTTCGCATTTCTGAAGCGGATATCAAGCAGGCTCCTTCTGAAAGAATTTCAGACAGGATTGAAAACATTTTCTGGGATGACCTTACAAGAACCATCGACAGGGAAGGGATCAGTAAAATTCTTCAGGATGATAAGGCTTCGGGTGGAGTGCAACGACTATATGTGCCGGCAGGCGATTCCGCGGGAATAGCTTATTATAAAGATCTTCAGCAGGAATTTCAGGATTTTGAAGTGGTGGTGCTTCCTGCGAATGTCACTCCCGAATATGTAAAATCTATTAATAACGAACCGGGGATTCTAGCGCTCGCGCTTGAGGATGGCAAAGGGGTGCCATTTGTGGTTCCCGGCGGGAGGTTTAATGAAATGTACGGCTGGGACAGTTATTTTGAGGGCATAGGATTGCTGGTGGACGGCCGAATAGATCTCGCAAAAGCTATGGTTGACAATTTCGTGTACCAAATCAACCACTATGGAAAGATCCTTAACGCCAACCGCAGTTATTACCTCACCCGCACGCAACCGCCGTTCATGTCTTCTTTTGTTCGCGAAGTCTATGAGGCCATGGAAGAACAAGACAGAGAATGGCTAAGAAAATCTCTTTCCGCGGCAATTACAGAATATGAACAGGTATGGATGGAAGAAGGAAAGCGTTTGACAGGCAACGGTCTCAACCGCTATTTCGCCAGCGGAATAGGAATCCCACCCGAAACTGAAGAAGGACATTTTAAAGAAGTTCTGAAGGAATACGCAGCCAAACACAACATGCCGGTGAGGGAATTCGAGGAAAAGTATCAAAAAGGGGAAATTCAGGACGCATCTTTGGATGAGTATTTTCTTCACGACCGCAGCCTGAGGGAAAGCGGCCACGATACCTCCTGGAGACTGGAGAACCGAACTGCCGATCTTAATGTAGTAGACCTTAATTCGCTGTTGTACAAATATGAAAAGGATTTTGAATACCTCATAGAAAAGTATTTTGAGGATGAATTCGTTCATTCCTCCGGAAAAACCTACACTTCAGAATATTTTGAAGAAAAAGCTGAAAAAAGGAAAGAGCTTATGAACGAATATCTTTGGAATGAAGAAAAAGGAAGCTTTTTTGACTATAATTTCGAAAAAGGGGAACAAACCCGGTATGTTTCAGCCACAAATTTTTATCCGCTGTGGTCAAAGATGGCTTCCGAAGAGCAGGCAGAGGAGATGGTTGAAAATTTAATGGCTGATCTTAAAGCGACCGGCGGAATTCTTTCCAGCGCAAAAGAATCTGTTGAAATGGAAGCCACGAATGACGTGCAGCGGCAGTGGGATTATCCCAATGGCTGGGCGCCGCACCAAATGCTGCTTTGGAAAGGCCTTTTGAACTATGGCTATGAAGAGGAAGCGCAGGAATTGATCTATCGCTGGTTGTGGATGATCACACGAAATGCAGTGGATTATAACGGCACAATTCCCGAGAAATATGACGTGGTAGATGCGACCCATAAGGTATATGCAGAATATGGTAATGTGGGGACAGAATTTGATTATATCACCACTTCAGGCTTTGGATGGATGAATGCTTCTTACCAATATGGACTGGAACTTTTAAACTCCGGAAATCGGGAAAAGCTGGATAAACTTGTCCCTCCTGAAAAGATCTTTTAAAATGCCATTTTTGAAACATTTTTTAGTCAAAGCCTGCTGTTGAGGGTTTCAAAAAAGGGTTTATTCATACTACTTTCAGGCGTAAACTAATTATCTTTGTCCCTCCTGAAAAATACGGGAAATATGAGGAACGAAAGAAAAAGACGTGAAGCGCTTGTCTACCACGCAAAACCGCACCCAGGGAAAATACAGGTGGTGCCAACCAAAAAATATTCTACACAAAGAGATCTTTCCTTAGCTTATTCACCGGGAGTTGCTGAGCCCTGCCTGGAAATAAAAAAAGATAAGGAAAACGCTTATAAATATACTACAAAAGGAAATCTGGTAGCCGTTATTTCCAACGGAACCGCGGTCTTAGGACTGGGCGATATAGGACCCGAAGCTTCAAAACCGGTCATGGAAGGAAAAGGCTTACTTTTTAAGATTTTTGCCGATATTGATGTTTTTGACATTGAAGTAGATGCCAAAGATGTCGAAGGTTTTGTGGAAACAGTCAAGAAAATTTCCCCCACTTTTGGCGGTATTAACCTGGAAGATATTGCAGCTCCCGAAGCTTTTGAAATTGAGAAGAGGTTAAAGGAGGAGCTTGATATTCCTGTGATGCACGATGATCAACACGGCACGGCAATCATTTCCTCTGCAGCTTTGTTGAATGCGCTGGAACTGGCCAAAAAGAAGATCGAAAAAGTGCGTGTGGTGATTTCCGGCGCTGGTTCGGCGGCTATTGCCTGTGCCAATCTTTATGTTTTGCTGGGTGTGAAGAGGAAGAACATCGTCATGTTTGACGTGAATGGCGTACTGCACGAAAAGCGAGAAGACCTTTCTGATCTACAACGAATTTTTGCGGTTAAAAAAGAATACAAGTCTTTGGCAGATGCCATGGACGGTGCTGATGTTTTCCTCGGACTTTCCGTGGGAAATATTGTGACGCCACAAATGCTAAAGAAAATGGCAAAAAATCCCATTGTTTTTGCCATGGCAAACCCCGACCCTGAGATAGGTTATGATCTCGCTGTTTCTGCACGAAAAGACATTATCATGGCCACCGGTAGAAGTGACCATCCAAATCAGGTGAATAATGTGCTCGGCTTTCCGTTCATCTTCCGGGGAGCGCTAGATGTAAGGGCGACGAAGATCAATGAAGAAATGAAAATGGCTGCGGTTAAAGCGCTTGCAAGGCTGGCAAAGGAACCGGTGCCAGAGCAGGTGAATATCGCTTACGGGTAAACACGGCTTAATTTTGGTCGCGATTATATTATTCCGAAGCCGTTTGATCCAAGGTTAATTTCTGAAGTACCACCGGCAGTTGCGAGAGCAGCGATGGAAACAGGGGTGGCAAAAAACCCTATTTTGGACTGGTCAAAATATGAGGATGAGCTGCTGGAGCGAATGGGGAACGACAATAAGATTACCCGTTTGTTGATGAACCGTGCGAAGATGGACCCTAAAAAGGTGGTCTTTGCAGAAGCAGATCACCTGGATGTTTTAAAAGCCGCCCAAATTGTGCATGACGAAGGGATCGCAATCCCGGTGTTGCTTGGTAACAGGGAAGTGATTGAGGAGTTGATGCGGGAAATCGATTTTCATACGGATGAAGTGATGATCATTGATTCAAAATCCAATGAAGAAAAAGAGCGACGTAATCGTTATGCAGAAGTCTTCTGGAATTCCAGAAATCGCAAAGGTGTAACATTATATGATGCACAGCTGTTAATGCGCCAGCGTAATTATTTTGCGGCTATGATGGTGAATGAAGGAGATGCAGATGCATTGCTATCGGGTTATTCACGTTCTTATCCTACGGTTTTAAAACCCATGCTGGAATTGATTGGAAAGGCCAAAGGTGTTTCCAGGGTGGCAGCAACCAACCTTATGAATACGGCCAGAGGACCTATTTTTATTAGTGATACTTCTGTAAATATTGATCCTACAGCCAAAGAGCTGGCGAAGATTGCGCAAATGACCGCAAGAACGGTGAAACTTTTTGGAATGGATCCTGTAATGGCTATGATTTCTTACGCCAATTTTGGTTCTTCAAATAATGAAAAGGCGCAAAAAGTGAAAGAGGCTGTTGATTATTTACATAAATTTTATCCGGAACTTGTGGTGGATGGCGAAATGCAAACGGATTTTGCTTTAAATAAGGAAATGCTTCAGAAGAAATTTCCTTTTTCAAAACTTGCAGGAAAAAAGGTGAATACCCTTATTTTTCCAAATCTGGATTCCGGCAACAGTACTTATAAGCTGTTGAAGGAATTGAATAAAGCAGAATCTGTAGGGCCCATAATGATGGGCATGAATAAACCCGTACATATCCTTCAACTTGGAGCCAGCGTAGAAGAAATGGTGAATATGGCTGCCGTAGCCGTCGTGGATGCTCAGGAAAAAGAACGTAAGGCAAAGCAGGAAGCGTAGATGCATCAAAAATGCTATTTGAAAGCCTCTTTTTTAAAGGGGCTTTTTTAGTGGTTCAAATTCTAAATTTCTGAATGTTTATAGCGATATAGCTATTTCTGCATCCCGTTTATTTTATTACTTTTGAGGAGATTAACATTTCTTTAAAATGATCCACCACCTCAAAGGAAAACTGGTAGAAAAAAATCCGACAAATGTTGTGATAGAATGCAACGGCGTTGGATATTTCATTCATATCTCGCTGCATACTTTTTCGCTTCTTCCTACATCAGAAGCAGTGGAGTTGTACACACATTTACAGGTAAAAGAGGATTCTCATACGCTCTTCGGGTTTAGGGAAAAGAGTGAACGGGAGATCTTTCGCTTATTAATCTCTGTTTCGGGGGTTGGTGCGAGCACTGCGAGAACAATGCTTTCATCGCTTGATCCAAGACAGATCATGGAAGCAATTGCTTCAGGAGATGTGGCAACGATCCAGAGTATAAAAGGGATTGGTGCAAAAACAGCCCAAAGGGTTATTCTTGATTTGAAGGACAAGATCATGAAGGTCTTTGGTTTGGATGAAGTTTCAGTCCCTCAAAGCAATACAAACCGTGAAGAAGCGTTATCTGCTTTAGAAACCCTTGGTTACACTCGTAAACAGTCTGAAAAGGTGATTAATAAGATCATTAAAAACGAGCCAGATGCTACGGTGGAATCTTTGATTAAGCTTGCATTAAAAAATCTATAATACCTTTGAGGCAGAACCATAATTTTAGGTTTTCACTATCAGGAACCCTTTGCACTTTGTTTTTACTGGTTCTTTCTGTTTCAGGTGTTGCCCAGGAAACAGAAACGCCACAGGATACGACACAAACAAGGCCCTTCACGGGAAAGATCGAGCTTCCCGAACCAGCCAGCATAAGGAATTCCTATGAGTACGACCCTGTAATCGACAGGTATATCTACACGAAAAAGCTTGGAGATTTTAATATTTCCACACCATTAATGCTCACTCCTGAAGAATATGAGCGCCTGGTAATGGAAGAGGAAATGCAGCTTTATTTTCGGCAAAAATCCAATGCACTTTCAGGGAGGTTGGAAGGCAGTGAAGAAGATCAAAAAAACCTTTTGCCAGGATTTTATGTCAATTCCAGCTTTTTTGAGAATATTTTTGGAGGAGGTGAAATTGAATTGATTCCGCAGGGATCGGTAGCTTTAGATCTGGGAGTATTGTACTCCAAGAGAGATAACCCCGCTTTTTCTCCTCGCAACCGAAGCACGTTCACTTTTGATTTTGATCAAAGAATCCAGCTGAGTTTGCTTGGCCATGTGGGAGAACGCCTGCAGGTAACGGCAAACTACGATACCGAATCTACTTTTGATTTTCAGAACCAGTTAAAGCTGGAATATACTCCTACCGAAGATGATATTGTTCGTAAAATTGAAGTAGGGAATATTAGTATGCCGCTTAATTCGGCTTTGATCCAGGGAGCTCAGAGTCTTTTTGGTCTAAAAACCGAACTGCAATTTGGCAAAACAACAATTACCGGGGTCTTTTCTGAACAAAAATCAGAAAGGCGTACAGTAAATGTGGAAGGCGGTGCTGCTGTACAGGATTTTGACAAATTTGCTTTGGAATATGATGAGGATAAACATTTTTTCCTGGCGCACTACTTTAGAGATCATTATAACCAAGCGCTGAAAGATTACCCTTTTATCAATAGTAATATCCAGATTACGAGAGTGCAGGTGTGGGTTACGAATCGGTCAAACAATGTACGGAACATTACAAATGCCAGAAACATCGTGGCGATCCAGGATCTTGGTGAAACAGCGGTTCCCGGTAATATTGGACTGGAAGATGTTCCAGCAGGATTTTTTAATCGGCCGCCAGGTTCTTATGCTGATAATGGTAACAATGATCTCAATCCTTTTGGAATTACCGGCGCTGAAGAATCGATTCTGAATTCCGCAATTCGGGATATTGCTACGGTGGAGAGCGGCTTTGGATCTTTGAGGGTTTCTGAAGGGACAGATTACGTGAAACTGGAAAATGCACGTCAGTTGCAGCCCAATGAATACAGGTTAAACAGCCAATTGGGATATATTTCCCTTAACCAGCGGCTTGCCAATGACGAGATACTGGCAGTGGCATTTCAATATACCATCAATGGGGAGGTGTACCAGGTGGGGGAGTTTGCAAATGACGGCGTGGATGGTACCAGTAGCGTACCGGCAGGTGAGACTGCAGTAAGTCAAAATCTCGTTGTGAAGCTGCTTAAGAGTTCCTTAATAAGCGTGGAAGAGCCCGTTTGGGATCTTATGATGAAGAATATCTATAACCTGGGGGCATATCAGTTAGACAGAGATGATTTCAGGATGAATATTGTTTATACAGATCCGCAGCCGTTGAATTATATCACCGGCGTTGAAGGAACAGCCTTGCCAGAAGATGTTGAGCAAACCACTCTTTTGAAGGTCTTTAACCTGGATAATCTGAATGTCAATGGAGATCCTATTATTGGCGGAGACGGATTTTTCGATTTTGTACCAAACTTAACCATAGATCCCGAAGCCGGTAACATTATTTTCACTACAGTTGAACCCTTTGGGGAATATCTTTTTAATAAACTCGATCCAGATCCTAATAGTGGGAATGAGTTGTATGATGTTCCTTCTACTTATAATGCAAACCAGGAGAAATATGTCTTCAGGGCACTTTACGAGACTACTAAGACACAGGCAGAACAGCTACAGGCCGACCGGAATAAATTTCAGTTAAGAGGACGGTACAGATCTTCTAATATGGAAGGAATTCCAATTGGTGCTTTTAATGTTCCGCAGGGATCTGTAACGGTGACGGCGGGAGGAAGAGTCCTGCAGGAAGGAGTTGATTATGTGGTGAATTATCAATTTGGGCGGGTGCAGATTCTGGATGAAGCGCTGCTGGCATCAAATATCCCTATCCAGGTTTCTACCGAAAATAATGCCCTTTTTGGGCAGCAAACCAAAAGGTTTACGGGGATTAACGTGGAGCATCAAATCAATGAGAATTTCCTAGTTGGAGGGACCTATCTCAATCTAAATGAGCGACCCATTACCCAAAAAGCAAATTACGGTTATGAGCCCATCAACAATTCCATTTTTGGTCTTAACCTAAATTATTCAACCGAACTGCCCTTTTTGACACGCTGGGTAAATAAATTACCAAATATTGATACAGATGTCCCCTCGAATCTTTCGGTGCGGGGGGAAATAGCATTTTTGCATCCTGGTTCTCCCCAGGGGAATGATTTTGATGGTAAAACCACCACTTATATTGATGATTTTGAAGCTGCTCAAACAGCAATTTCAATTTTAAATCCTCTGGGTTGGGAACTTTCAAGCGTGCCGCTTGAGTTTGGTGGTGACAGGGCGAATGGTGATCTTGCGGCGGGATATCGTCGTGCAAAACTCGCCTGGTATAGCATTGATCCTATTTTTTACGGAAGTCAGCGGCCATCTGGAGTAACAGATTCAGATCTTTCAAGTTATGCCACCAGAAGGGTATTTCTGGATGAAATTTTTCCCAATGTAGATGTTGTCCAGGGACAGTCGCAGGTGCTATACACGATGGATCTTGCTTATTATCCTTCTGTTCGGGGGCCGTATAATTACAATCCGCTTGCAGCAGGAAGTAATACCCTGCCAAACCCAGAGCAGAATTTTGGTGGTATTTCCCGTGCGCTTAATGCAACGAATTTTGAGCAAAGCAACGTGGAGTTTATTGAATTCTGGATGATGGATCCTTTCATTTATTCTGAAAACGAAAGTAACACTGGAGGATTGCTGAAATTTAATCTGGGAAGCATTTCTGAAGATGTTCTAAAAGACGGTAGAAAACAATACGAGAACGGTTTGCCGCCTTCCGGAGGAAACCTTGATGTAACTTCTACGGCTTACGGGCAGGTTCCCTCTAACCAGTCGCTCATCTACGCCTTTAATACCGAAGGTGAGCAAAGAGCCAACCAGGATGTAGGTTTTGACGGACTTAATGATGCTGAAGAAGCTGTGCGATTTCCTGCTTTTGCAGGTCTGGAAGATCCTTCGGCCGATAATTATCAATATTTCCTGGAGTCTTCTGGAGGGATAAGAGAACGTTATATTGACTACAATGGAACCCAGGGAAACTCTCCGGCCAATGTGACCAATGAAAGCAGGGGGAATTCAACTTTACCCACGGTAGAAGATCTCAACCGGGATAATACCATGAATACGGTAAACAGTTACTTTGAGTATGAAGTACCTGTGTTCCCCGGGATGAATATTGACAACAGTGATTACATTACAGATGTAAAGCAATTTAATACAACTTTATCCAACGGCCGTGAAATGCCGGTGAGATGGTTGCAATTTAAAGTGCCCATTTATGAACCAACTGCTGCTAAGGGAGGGATAGCCGATTTCAGGTCTATTAGATTTATGAGAATGTTCCTTACCGGTTTTGAAGATCCTACCCTGCTGCGCTTTGGAACCTTGGAACTCGTTAGAGGAGACTATCGACGCTATACACAAACCCTGGATCCAGATAAGTCAGATCCTTCTACAGACAACACCCTGTTTGAAGTTGCCGCGGTTAGTATCGAGGAAAATGAGAACAGGCAGCCAATTCCATACGTGCTTCCGCCGGGAGTGTATCGCGAAGAACTGCTCAACAACAATACACGTGTCCGGCAAAATGAGCAGTCACTTTCTTTAAGGGTGTGTGAACTTGAACCACAGGACGCCCGCGCTGTTTATAAAAATTTCCAGGTGGATATGCGCCAGTACAAAAACCTCGAACTTTTTGTACATGCTGAATCCTTGCTGAACCGCAGGAAACTTCAGGATGGGGAACTGGTGGCATTTATAAGAATGGGAACAGATTTCACCAATAACTTTTACCAAATAGAAATTCCGCTGAAGCCGACAGACTTTGGAGCTACTTCTGCTTCGGAAATCTGGCCTGAAGAAAACCGCCTTAATTTACCTCTGGAACTTCTTCAGGAGGTGAAAGCCGCAGTAATAGGAAATCCAAATTACCTCTCGACAGAATTGAATTTCTTTGATGGAGATGGAAACCCTGTATCTGAAAGAACTCCTTACGAAGCAGGAAGAACGCGCGTAGGTGTAAAGGGAAACCCAAGTTTTGGAGACATACGAATTTTAATGTTAGGTGTCAAAAATGGCATTTCAGAGACAGGTTCTCAGGACCTGTGCGGGGAGGTGTGGTTCAACGAACTTAGACTTGCCGATCTTGATAATGAAGGCGGCTGGGCGGCTATTGTAAACATGGATGCCAATGTAGCCGATTTTGCAAACGTTTCTGCCACTGGGAGGCGCAGTACTGTAGGATTTGGTTCTTTAGAAGAAGGCCCAAATGAGCGCAGCCGCGAAGCTTTGAAGCAATATGACGTGGTGAGCAGCCTTAATATGGGGCAACTTCTTCCGCGGAAATGGGGAGTGAAAATACCTTTGAGTTACAGTATTGGGGAAGAGCTTATTACTCCAAAGTACGATCCCGAATTTCTTGATCTCGAGTTGAGCACTGTTCTAGAAAATGCCGCCACTCCTGAAATTAAGGATGACCTGCAGGAACGTGCCGAAAATTATACGAAAAGGCAAAGTGTCAATGTAATTGGCCTGCGAAAGGAGAGGACAGGAGAGGATGATAAACCCATGCCTTATGATATTGAGAACTTTACCGTGTCAACAAGTTACAATCAGGTGGATCACAGGGATTTTGAAATTGAGGAGGCTTTTGATCAAAATGTGCGGCTGGGAGCTACGTACGATTATAATTTTGCGCCTGTAAATATAGAACCCTTAAGAAATGTAAAGGCGCTAGATAGTAGTGCTTATTTTGCCCTTCTAAGGGATTTTAATTTTAATCCGTTGCCGACCAATATTTCAGCGAGTTCAAATATTTTCAGGCAGTACAATGAGCAGAAATTCCGGGAGATCAATTTGCCACCGGGTTTTATAAACGGTATTCCAACTTTGTATCAACGAAACTTCCTTTTTGACTGGCAATATACCATTAATTATAATCTTACAAAATCGCTGAGGTTTAATTTCAATTCTTCCACCAACAGGATCGTACGAAACTATCTTGACGAGGAAAACCGCCCCGATACGACTACCGATATTTGGGATGGCTTTTTTAATGTTGGAGAACCAAATCAACATTACCAGTCGCTGCAGGTTAATTATGATTTACCATTTTCCAAAATTCCGGTGCTAAATTTCATTAAAACCACCTATTCTTATACCGGGAATTTTGAATGGCAGCGAGGATCGCAAATGTTTCAGACGCTGGAAGGAATTCCCGATTTGGGAAATACGGTTCAGAATTCAAACACACATCAAATCAATGCCAATCTGGGAATGCAGGCGCTGTATGATTATGTAGGTTTAACGAAAAGAACGCCTGCACGCGCCGGCAGTACCATCGAAGAACGCAGCAAAGGAGTTCCAACATTAGATGGGACTTCGCAACCTCAAAAGCCTGCAGCTGCGGGAGCGGGAAACAGATTAAGCCGTGGTGAAAAAACATATAATACAGCGGTTGGTTTACTTACCTCTATCAAGCAAATTCAGGTTAATTACCAGGAGAACAATGGTATTTTTCTTCCGGGGTATACCAATAATATCGGCTTTTTGGGAACCTGGAATCCTACTCCCGGGTTTACGTTGGGAAGTCAGGACGACGTTCGTTACTACGCCGCACGTAAAGGATGGCTTACATTATACCAGGAATTCAATCAGCAGTATTCCGAAGTTGAAAATACGCAGCTTAATTACCAGGCCAATCTTTCCCTGTTTCCTGATCTTACAATAGACCTTAGTGGCCGAAGAATGTATTCTGAAACCTTTAATGAGAATTTTCGGGTAGAGAATTCGCAGTACATTCCGCTTACGCCGCTTACCTATGGGAATTTTAATATTTCTACCGTTCTCATTAAGACGGCTTTTAATCAAAGTACGGCAGAGTCATCGGCTACTTTTGATCAGTTCAGGGAGAACAGGATCGAAGTGGCAAGAAGGCTCGCACTAAAGGCAGGAAGAGATCCAAACGTGACAGATTCTGATGGTTTTCCTGTAGGTTATGGAAAAACGAATCAAAGTGTTCTTTTACCAGCATTTTTGGCTGCCTATTCGGGCAGTTCTGCAGAAGATGCGCCGCTGGGAGCTTTCAGGAATTTTCCGCTGCCTAACTGGAACATCAAATACACGGGATTAATGAGATTTGCCTGGTTCAAAGAAAGATTCAGACGATTTTCGGTTCTACACGGGTACCAGGCAGGTTATACTATCAACCAGTTCCAGACAAACCTGAATTATAATCCTGAAGAGCCCCTGCAGACAGACCAGGGAGGAAATTTCAGGAATAAAATATTATTTTCGAATATCAATCTTACAGAGCAGTTCAGTCCTTTGATCAAGGTTGACATGGAAATGGTTAATTCAGTAAAGGTACTGGCCGAAATTCAGAAAGACCGGGCACTTTCCCTGAGCTTCGACAACAATTTACTTACCGAAATAAACGGAAACCAATACACTGTTGGGCTGGGCTACAGGATCAAAGATCTTAAAATTGATACGAAATTTGGCGGAAGAACGCGTGTTCTAAGCAGCGACCTTAATTTTAAGGCCGATGTCTCTTATCGTCACAACGAGACCATTATTAGGTATCTTGATATTGAAAATACGCAGGTGACGGCGGGGCAGGATATTTGGGCGATTAGTTTTAAAGCCGATTATGCTGTTTCCAGAAATTTGACAGCTATGGTTTATTACGATCACAGTTTTTCTGAATATGCCGTTTCTACAGCCTTTCCACAAACAACAATTCGTTCGGGAGTTACGCTTCGTTACAATTTCGGAAATTAATCACAACGGGTTTGACCGAAAGCATTAAAAAATTAACTTTGCCATTATCTAAAAATTAACTGATGAAGATTCCACAAGACTTAAAGTACACCAAAGATCACGAATGGGTAAAAATTGAAGGTGATGTAGCCACTGTAGGTATTACAGATTTTGCCCAGGGAGAACTGGGAGACATCGTTTACGTAGAAGTTGAAACTGTAGATGAAACCCTGGACCGGGAAGAGGTTTTTGGAACTGTTGAGGCAGTAAAAACAGTTTCTGACTTGTTTTCACCGCTTTCAGGAGAAATCATTGAATTCAATGAGAGTCTGGAAGATGAACCTGAAAAAGTAAATACCGATCCTTATGGAGATGGATGGATGGTGAAGATCAGGTTTACTGAAGCGGCAGAGGTAAATGATCTTTTAAGTGCCGAGGATTATACCAAAGTAGTTGAAGGCTAAGCTCCTCTTTCTATTACCTGCCCTGGCATATACGCTGGCAATAACATACCTTTCCCTTATTAACCTTACTAATACACCAGTGAGCGGATTAGGGTTGAGTGATAAAATTCTTCATGCAGGTGCCTATTTTGTAATGGGGATCTTATGGTTGCTTTTCGCTCTTTTTGGGTATAATCCGAAAAACCTTTTAATAAAGATCCTTGTCATCTGCGGATTAACCATAGGATTTGGTATATTTATTGAGGTTTTACAAGGTACGTTGACAAATTACCGCGAGCTTGATTTTTATGATGTAATCGCAAATAGTGTTGGAGTTTTCTTCGCGGGAATGTTAGTGTGGCTATTAAAAGAATATCTAATCAGGTTAAAAACTAAGATAAATTTATTTTTAATAAAAAATTAATTATTTTAGCCAACCTATAACTAAAACGGAAATATGGAACCGAAGAAAAACCCAAAAGCTGATTTGTCAAGAAGGAGTGTCTTGTTCTTCCAGGTTGGAATGATCCTGATACTGCTCATTACCTGGAGGGCAATTGAGTGGAAAACTTATGACAAGGAAGCCATTGATACCGGTATGGTAAACATGGATGATTTTGAAGAAGAAGATGTACCAATTACCGAGCTTCAAAATACACCACCACCACCGCCACCACCGCCACCGGCTCCCGAAGTAATTGAAGTTGTTGAAGATGAGGAAGAGGTGGAAGAAACCATTATTGAATCAACAGAGACAAACCAGGAAGAGATTGTTGAAGTAGAAGAAGTACAAGAGGTTGAAGAAGAAGAAGAGATTGGGGACGTTCCTTTTGCTGTAATTGAAGATGTGCCAATTTTTCCTGGATGTGAAGGAGAAAGAAATAATGAGGCTCGTAAAAACTGTATGAGTGAAAAAATCCAGCAGTTTGTGAACCGCAGGTTTGATACAGATCTTGGTAGTGAACTTGGGCTTTCTGGAATTAACAGGATTTACGTTCAGTTCAGAATTGAAAAAAATGGTTCAATTACCGTTCTTGGAGCACGTGCACCGCACCCAAGACTACAACAGGAAGCTGAGCGTGTAGTGAATCAACTTCCAAAAATGCAACCTGGAAAACAGAGAGGGCAAGCAGTTGGGGTACTTTACTCTCTTCCAATTACCTTTAGGGTTCAGGACTAAGAATTATATCTTTATAGAATGAAAATCCCGCACTTAGGTGCGGGATTTTTTTGTTTTAAAAGTAATGAGGATACGAATTTCAGGTGTTTCAGAAGTGATATTTATTCCTCACATTTTTTCTTTTGTATGTTTAAAACCGTAGAAAATTATAAAAAAAATGCGTAAACATCACTCAAAAAGGTCTTTTTCGATGATTTATGCTGCTTCGGCACATTAGTTGAGATATAGTTATAACTAACCTTCCACATTCGGGACTTCTAACCAAGGTCCGGTTCAAATTTCGAATCATTAACCTTTAAATATGTGGAATTATGGAATACAAAAAGAACAAAAATGTAGATCTATCGAGAAAAAGTACCCTTTTCTTTCAGCTTGCACTCATTCTTGTCCTGTTCTTAACCTGGCAGACAATTGAATGGAAAACCTATGGAAATGAAACTTCGGATACTTCGATTTTGGAAATGGATGATTTTGACGAGGAAGAAATTCCCATTACGGCACTTAAACAGCCAACACCGCCACCACCGCCTAAAGACATTGTGAAGGAACCGAACATCGTAGATGATGACAAGGATGTGGTGGAGACAGTTATTAAATCTACGGAAACCCTGCCCAACGAAATTATTGATGTAGATGATATTGTGGAGGTTGAAAAAGAGGAAGACATCGAAAGTTATTCCATCATGGCGGTAGAAGAAGTGCCGGTTTACCCGGGATGTGAAAATCTTGATTCTAATGAAGAGCGGAAAGAATGCATGAGTAGGAAAGTCAACCAGTTTGTGAACCGGAAATTTGATACAAAAATTGGTAGTGAGTTAGGTCTAACCGGAATTCATCGAACCTATGTGCAATTTAAAATTGAACCCGATGGAAGTATTTCGGTAATTGGTGCGCGTGGTCCTCACCCTCGCCTGGAAGAAGAAGCCATACGTGTAGCTAAGTCGCTTCCCGAAATGCAACCGGGGAGACAGGCGGGTAAAGCTGTGGGGGTTTTATATTCTCTTCCTATAATTTTTAAAGTAGAGAATTAATACAGTTATCTCTTATGGAATGAATAAATACTACTTTTTCTAAGGGATCCATTTGTATGGATCGTCAAAAAAGGCCTTTTTAAAGGCCTTTTCTTTTTTTTATAGAACAAAAATTTTTCAAGGACTGATTTGGCAATAGAAAAAGCGGGATTGGAAGAGAAATTTAAGCACTTCTGCAAAAAAATGTATCTTTCGTCCAGTTTAAATATATCCAGGACACCCTCGATGAAATACTTCCGGCTTCTGATCTTTTTATCCTTTATTTCGGGATTTTCTCAAACACCCGAGCTTGATGCTGAAAGATTTCCCATCTTTCCGGAATGTAATGCGGTAACATTGGAGCAGGAAGAAAACTGCTTTAAAACCACTCTTAAAAAGCGCATTTCCGAAGAATTTATTTTGCCTGAATCTTTGGCGCAGGAAAATTTTGCCGGCAATGTGATCATCCTCTTTGGAATTTCCAAAAATGGTGTTTTTACGGTCAATTATATAAATGCACCGCTTCCGCAGATCGATAAGGAAATGAGGAGGGTTTTTGCAGAGTTACCCGCAATAGCCCCGCCCACCTATAACGGCAGGCCTGTGAATATGCAGTTCAGGGTTTCTGTGGAAATTCCGATGAAAACTGATTTTGAGAATAACGTAAATTCTGCTGAATTAGTTCAGGTTAAACCCACTGTAGAGGAAGAACAGGATGGCATTTTGACAGAATATGATCAAATAGAATCATTGGGTTATAATGATGAGCGGGTGGAAAGTGAATTGAATATTCCGCTTTCACACGAATGGTATAACCGGTTTGATGACGAGGTGAACCGTATTGGAACTAATTTTCATACCTCTTCTAAGCCATTTTTATTCAGCCAGGTGCAGCCGTATTATGATTTTGTTTCAGAAACCGAAAAATTAAGAAAGCCTGTTAAGTCATGGTTTGGCAGAAAGTTGTGGAATGAACATTTGATCACTTTTAAAGGTGAGGATTACTGGTTCACTGCCGATTTTGCGCTGGACCTGCAGCTTGGAAAAGATTTTGGCGGCGAACATGATGTCACTTACAACAACACGCGGGCCGCGATTTTCCAGGGCGGCCTTGGAAAGAATTTTAACTTCTACACAGTTCTTTATGAAAACCAGGGAAGATTTGCAGATTATTATAATCGCTTTGCTGAATCTATACGCCCCGAAAACAGAGAGCCGGCGACCATCCCTGGTAGAGGAATTGCGAAGGAATTTATGGGCGACGCCTATGACTATCCTGTAGCTGAAGGATATCTTTCTTACAGCCCCGGCAAATTTTTCAACCTTCAGTTTGGGCATGGCAAGAATTTTATTGGTGATGGTTATCGTTCGCTTCTCTTAAGTGATAACGCGACTCCTTATCCATATTTCAAGTTGAATACCACCTTTTGGAAGCTCAAATACACCAACACCTGGATGTCTTTGCGTGATGTGCGGCAGAAAGTTACGGGCGAAGGCTCCTTCAGGACAAAATACATGGCCAATCATTACCTGAGTTATAATGTCACAAAGCGGCTGAATCTAGGCTTTTTTGAATCTGTAATGTGGGAAGATGATAACAACCGCGGCTTTGATCTTAATTACCTGAATCCTGTAATTTTTTACCGGGCCATAGAATTTTCTACCGGTGCCCGTGCGGGGAATGCCATTATTGGCCTCAGTGGAAAGTACAAGTGGAGTGATCACCTGAATCTCTATACCCAGTTCTTAATTGATGAATTTTCTTCCGGAGATATTTTTGGTGGCGAAGGGAGCTGGAAGAATAAACTCGGATTTCAATTTGGGATGAAATATTTCAATGCTTTCAACGTGGAAAATCTTTATTTTCAGCTGGAGTATAACCAGGTGAGGCCTTACACGTATTCCCATAATACTATCACGCTCAATTACGGCCACAACAATCAATCTATGGCGCATTTGTGGGGTGCTAATTTTCGTGAGATCGTGGCAATTTCGCGTTACAGGTATGGGCGGTTCTATGGGCACTCAAAACTGATTTATGGAAAGCGCGGCTTTGATTTTAACACAGCTGGTGATGATCTCGCTTACGGCGGCGATATTTATACTTCAGAATATGAAAGAGCTTATGAGACCGGCGTAGAAATAGGGCAGGGGAATACGACTAATTCTTTCTTTTCTGAAACTGAAGCAGGTTATATTATCAACCCTGCAACCAACCTGAAGCTCTACGGAAATTTTATTTTCCGAAGTTTCAATCCTGAAGTAAATACTTCTACAGTCTTCCAAAATGACACTTTCTGGCTGAATTTTGGAATAAGGACAGATATCTTCAACTGGTATTATGATTATTGATCTTTAACCACTTGATTTTCAAACTCCCGATTTTCTGTTCTTTAAAAAATTAACACTGGCGCCCCCTTGTGAAAAAACAATTAAGGAGTATCTTTGCGCCAATTAAAAATTGTGCTTTTTGGATAAGACACAGGTACATACTTCTTCCGTTTCAATAATCTCAGATTTAAAGGAATTAACTAAAGTTCGCCTTGCGGTGAGTGTGGTATTTTCTTCTGTCGCGGGATACTTTTTGGGTGCCGATACGTTAGATTTTGTGACGGTTATCATGCTGGGAATTGGCGGTTACTGCCTCGTTGGAGCCTCTAATGCCTATAACCAGATCATTGAGAAGGATCTTGATGCGCTCATGGGCAGAACGGCCAACAGGCCTGTTCCTGCGGGAAGAATGTCGGTCAATTTTGCCTTTTTAGTCGCGAGTGTTTTGACGGTGCTTGGGTTGGTGATTTTATATCTTATTAATCCTGTGACTTCTATGTTTGGAGCGATAAGTATCTTTCTTTATGTGAGCGTTTATACGCCGTTGAAGACTAAGACTCCGCTGTCGGTTTTCGTGGGAGCATTCCCGGGTGCAATACCTTTTATGCTTGGCTGGGTAGCGGCAACAGGAGATTTCAGCATTGAGCCGGGAACTTTATTTATGATCCAGTTTTTCTGGCAATTTCCTCATTTTTGGGCTTTGGGCTGGTGGCTTTATGACGACTACAAAAAAGGAGGTTTTTTTATGCTTCCTACCGGAAAAAAGGATAAAGGAACTGCGGTGCAAATCGTGGTGTATACCGTTTGGACCATCCTGGTGTCTCTTATTCCAGTGTTTGGGGTGACCGGGAAATTATATTTAACCCCAGTTTCCGGAGTGCTGGTGTTGATCTTAGGTCTTTTTATGCTGCGGTATGCTGTAAAGCTTTATCGCACAAGAGAGACAAAGGTTGCAAAGCAATTGATGTTTGCAAGCGTTACTTATATCACGCTGCTTCAAATAATATATGTATTAGATAAATTTATTCGTGTATGGATTTAACCTACGGAACCGAACAATATAAGAAAGGGCGCGCCAAAAAGATGATGCTCTGGTTTGGTATTGTGAGTATGGTAATGATGTTTGGTGGACTGACCAGTGCTTATGTAGTAAGCTCAAGCAGGCCAGACTGGATTCAGGATTTCGATCTTCCGGTTTCATTTTACTGGAGTACTTTAGTGATAGTGCTAAGCAGTGTGAGCCTTTGGCTGGCACACCGCTACATTTCAAGAGATCAACTGAAAAAGGGAGGGATCTTCTTAGTTGCAACTTTGGCCCTGGCAGGACTATTTGTTTTTCTTCAGTTTAAAAGTTTTGGAGAAATTATGTCTGCGGGTTATTTCTTTACGGGCAGTGAAAGCACAATTACAACATCTTTTATTTATGTAGTCGTTTTGGCGCATCTTGCTCATTTGGCGGGGGGTATCATCGTGCTTTTGGTGTTAATTTATAACCATTTTAAACAACGCTATCATTCAGGGCAAACACTTGGATTAGAACTTGGTGCGACATACTGGCACTTCGTTGACGCACTGTGGGTCTACCTGTTTTTGTTTTTATATTTCTATTAGATAAAAAAAAACGTATTTTTGCCCAATACTTAAATTTCAATTCTTTCTATGGAAACTACTGTTACCAGAACAGGTACCGAAGGAAAAACCTGGGGCGGAGGCAATCAGCCTTTAAAAGTGAGCTACGGGAAATTGATGATGTGGTTTTTCATCCTTTCTGATGCACTTACTTTCTCCGGATTTTTAGCGGCTTATGGTTTTGCAAGATACAAGTGGGCAGATACCTGGCCTATTGCAGATGAGGTTTTTAATCACTTCCCGTTTTTACATGGCGTAGATGCGCCTATGTATTACGTGGCTTTAATGACCTTTATTCTTATCTTTTCATCGGTAACGATGGTCTTGGCGGTAGATGCCGGGCACCAAATGAAGAAGTCTAAAGTGACTTTATATATGTTGCTGACCATCATTGGTGGTATTATTTTCCTTGGTTCTCAAGCCTGGGAGTGGAAGAATTTTATTAGCGGTACATACGGTGCGGTACAAACACATGGTGGAAATGTGCTTCAGTTTGTGAATACAGATGGGGAGCGTGTTGCTCTAGACGAGTTTGTGGAAGCGATGCCTCGTGAACGTGTGCAGCAGCAAAGAAATAATGCTCTTTGGTTTACAGATGAGCCACCATTGCCCCGTTTTACTATGGAAGATGTGCAGAGAGGATTTCTTGCACATCCCGATCTTTTAGTTAGAACCCAGGAGTTGACTGAAACTGGTGAAAAAGTGGTGCTTACAAGGCAGGCTTCTTTAGCAAAACTTGAAAACGACGGAATTGGAATTATTGAAGGAGCAAACCTTCATAATAATGAATATGGGAATCCTCTTTTTGGAGACTTTTTCTTCTTTATTACCGGTTTCCACGGATTTCACGTTTTTACCGGGGTAATGATCAATATCATTATCTTTTTCAATGTTCTTCTAGGAACTTATGAGCGAAGAGGAAGTTATGAAATGGTAGAAAAAGTAGGATTATACTGGCACTTCGTAGATTTGGTTTGGGTATTTGTATTTACCTTCTTTTACCTGGTTTAACAAAGAGAAATAACAGCAATGGCAAATAATTCAGTACATACACACGCACACGAATCGAATGCTAAAAGAATCTGGTCTGTATTTATCATTCTTTCGGTAGTTACTTTAGTAGAAGTTATCCTGGGGATCATCAAACCAGATTTTTTGATGCATACCTATTTCATAAGTCTTAAGCTTATCAACTGGATCTTTATTGTTCTTACTATTTATAAAGCTTATCTTATTACCTGGGCTTTCATGCACATGGAAGGAGAAACAAAAGGTTTAAGAAGAGCAGTAGTCTGGACCTCAATTTTTCTTATCATATATCTTGTGTTTATTCTTCTTACTGAAGGAGATTATGTTTACGAGGTTTTGAATCGCGGGCATGTAGCCTGGGATTTCTAAAACAGAAAATATAACTTGAAAAAGGCGGTTTTAAAACCGCCTTTTTTTATTTTTGTGCCGTCTTAAATTCACCTTCAGGTTATGAAGAAGTTTTTTGTTATTATCGTCCTCTTTGCGCTACCAATTGTGGCTTATCTTTTCTTCGCTTCAGGGGTCAACAACTTTGCAAAACTTCCTGTGCTTGAAGAAAACATTGGGGATCTGGAGGATTTTAGAACGCTGGAAGGTGAAAAGCTGGTTTTCCAGGAAAAAATCACACTTCTCGGGTTTTATGGAAACGAACCTTCCCAATACGTGGGAAATGCGTTCAATCTTGCAGAAAAAATTTATAATACTTATTATGAATTTAATGACTTTCAGTTAGTGGTTGTGGCACCAGAAGAGGCAGCAGAAGAACTAAGGAAAGTGAAGATGGAAATTGGAGAGGTGGCAGATCTTAGCAGTTGGAAATTTGTCGTGGGGGAACCTAAGGAAATAAAATCTCTCTTTTCGAGTTTAAATACCAACATGAAACTCCATGATGATCTATCGACTCCTCATGTTTTTATTATAGATAAAAACGAAAATCTAAGAGGTAGAAGTGATGATGGAGAAGAAGGGAAATTATATGGTTATGATACCGGTTCTGTAGCCGAGCTTAATAATAAAATGGAGGATGATGTGAAGGTGATCCTCGCAGAATATCGGCTGGCATTGAAGAAATACAATAAATAATTTAGAATGAAAAACTACTCATATATAGGCATTTCACTTATCATTTTAATCTTCGGTATTATTTTTATTCCAAGAATTATAGATCGTGTAAGTGAAGGGGATGTGGTTTCCTCAAGTAGATCCAATTCTGCCGAGGAAAAAGTAAAGGAAAAAATTTCTGGGGAATCACTGGCATATATAGAAGTAAATGGGAAAAGGAAGAAAATACCCCCCTTTAAATTTATAAATCAGGAAGGGGATACCATTACAAATAAAGATTACGAAGGAAAAGTTTATATAGCTGAATTTTTCTTTACAACCTGCCCCACCATTTGTCCTATTATGAATGAGAATTTGGTAAAGGTCCAAAATGAATTTAAAAATGAGGATAATTTTGGAATTGTTTCCTTTACTATAGATCCTCAACATGATACTCCGCAGGTCCTTTCAAGGTATGCTGAAGTACATGGCATTGACCACCCCAACTGGAATCTGCTTACAGGAGACAGGAAGGAAATTTATGATTTAGCGAATTCGGGTTTTAATATTTATGCAGGAGAAGATCCAGATGCGGCCGGTGGTTTTGCACATTCCGGTTATTTCGCATTGATTGACCAGGAAGGTTATGTTAGATCTAGGGTCGATAAATTTGGGAATCCCATTATTTATTACAGAGGTTCTATAGAGCAGGGAACAGTTGTTGAGCCTGGTGAAGAAGAACCGCAAACTGACATCTTAATTGAAGATGTAAAAAAATTAATATAAGATGAGAATGAAATCCAAAGATAGCGTAATGGTGCCAACAATTATTGGCCTTTCTGTGGTTGTGCCGTTACTGGTACTCGTACTTATGTACCTGCCCGAGCGCTATAATTTTGTGGGAGCTCAAGTGGGAACATTTCCATTTTTTCACGCAATATTAAATTTTTCGACCGCTCTTTTACTGCTTTCCGGATATTTCTTTATGAGGGTAAAAGCCTACAAATGGCATCGTAATGCTATGATTGGAGCATTCGTTCTATCGTCAATTTTCCTTATAAGTTATGTGATATCCAAAATAAGTAATGATCCTGTGCCTTTTGGTGGAGAAGGACTGGTACGCCCAGTCTATTTCTTTATTTTAATCTCTCATATTGCATTGTCGGCTATTATTGTTCCCTTAGTGCTTTTCACTATGTACCGCGGACTTACGGGGGAAAATAAAAAACATGCGGCTATTGCCCGCTGGACGTTTCCCATATGGCTTTATGTAGCAATTACAGGAGTATTGGTATATGTCCTTATGGCTCCCTACTATTAGGATTTAAAAATGGGGTTTTTGCACCACTTTTCTGAAGATGGGTAGAAGTTGGTTAGACTACTGGAAATAATGAAAAAGAAATTTATCTTTTTGTTGCTGATAATTATGCTGCTTCCAATAGCTTCAGAAGCCCAATGTTCTATGTGTCGTGCCGTCCTGGAAACTGAAACCTCCCAAAATGCAGCGAAAGGAATCAACGATGGAATCATGTACCTAATGGTCTTTCCGTATTTATTGATGGGTGGTGTTGCTTATTTCGTATGGCGATCCTTTCAAAATAAGGGTAAAAACCCTCAAAGTTCTTAAAAATAGATTAGTAAAGCTAAATTTTTGAATTTTTGGGATGTATCTTCCGTATTATTTCATTTTAAATTTAAAGGTAATTTCAAATTACCTGCTTTTTGGTGTAACATTTATTTGATTTCCTAGTCTTATGAATAGGCCCGCAGTTGGGTTTGGAAACTTTCATATTCTCACACTATGATAGAAATCAAAGACTTGCATAAATCTTACAAGATGGGAGCTAATTCGCTCCATGTACTAAAAGGGATCAACTTTAGTGTGGCCGAGGGAGAGCTTGTTTCTATTATGGGTTCTTCAGGATCTGGGAAATCGACCCTGCTCAACATTTTGGGAATGCTGGATGAAGCCGATGAAGGTTCTTATATTTTAGATGGGGTTCCGATTAAAAACCTCAATGAGAAAATAGCGGCACGGTACAGGAATAAGTTTCTGGGCTTCATCTTTCAGTCGTTCAATCTTATTTCTTATAAAAGTGCTTTAGACAATGTGGCTTTGCCACTTTATTACCAGGGAACAAAACGAAACGAACGAATTGACAAGGCCATGAACTATCTTGAAAAAGTGGGTCTTGCAGATTGGGCCGGCCATTTGCCGAACGAACTTTCAGGAGGGCAAAAACAACGGGTGGCCATTGCAAGAGCACTGGCCAGCGACCCCAAAGTCCTTTTGGCCGATGAACCTACGGGAGCTTTGGACACCAAAACTTCTTATGAAGTAATGGACCTTATCCAGGGAATAAATGATGAAGGACGAACCATTTTGGTGGTAACACACGAGCATGACATCGCCCAAATGACCAAACGTATTGTGAACCTGAAGGATGGTTTAATTATAGATGATTCTAAAGTTAATCAGGTAAGAGCGCTGGAGAATGTTTGATCTTGAACGTTGGCAGGAAATTTTTGATACCATTGGTAAGAACAAGTTGCGTACTTTTTTAACCGGTCTTTCGGTGGCCTCCGGTATTTTTATTCTGGTTGTATTACTGGGGATAGGAGAGGGTATGAAAAATGGCATTTCTTCAGAATTTGAAGGAGATGCTGCGAATATTCTTTATGTATGGACTGGGGTTACATCTAAAGAATTTAAAGGGCTTAATCCCGGGCGAAGAATCCAGATGAAAAATGAGGATTTTAATTTCGCTACCGAAAAACACCAGGATGAGCTGGAATATAAATCTTCGGTATTCAGAATTTGGAATGGTATAGTCACTTATAAAAAAGAAACCGGTTCTTATCGTGTAGAAGGAGTGCTTCCAGATTACCAGTTCCTGGAGAATAGCAATATGGTGGCGGGAAGGTTTATCAATTATAAAGATCAGGAGAATTTTGAAAAGGTGGTGGTTATAGGAAATAAGGTGAAAACCGACCTTTTTAAAGATAATAATCCTATTGGTGAATATATTCAGGTTTCAGACATTAACTTCAAGGTCGTAGGGGTTTTTACAGATCCGGGAGGAGAAAGAGAAGAGACGCGTGTGTACCTTCCGCTGTCTGCTGCTCAACGCGTCTTTAGCGGCGCTAATAATATAGGGAACCTTGCTTTTACCCTCCAAAAGGAAGATAATTTTGAGGCCGCACTTGCTGCTTCGGAAAAATTTTCCGCAGAACTTGAGCAATATTTAAAAGAGCGTCACACCATTGCACCAGATGATAATAGTGCGGTAACGGTGAACAATTCTCTTGAAAATGCCAAAAGGTTTTATGACCTGATGGATATGATTAAATTCTTTTTCTGGGGGGTAGGTATTTGTACGATCATCGCGGGAATCGTTGGCGTGAGTAATATTATGTTGATCATCGTGAAGGAACGTACGCGAGAAATAGGGGTTCGAAAAGCCCTGGGGGCAGAACCTCTTTCTATCGTGGGAATGGTGTTGCATGAATCAATTTTTGTAACAGCAATCGCCGGTTTTGCCGGACTTATTTTTAGCCTTGCCCTGTTGGAATTTGTAGGTCCGCTAATTGAAACCCAATATATCGCCAACCCTTCCATTGATTTTAGGGTTGCGGTCACCACTGTTTTTATCCTGATTATAGCAGGTGCGCTTGCAGGCTTTTTTCCTGCCTGGAGAGCGGCCCGTATTAAACCTATTGTAGCACTTAGAGACGAGTAATATGTTTAGCAGAGATAAATGGAGTGAAATAATTGAAGCGCTGAGCTCAAACTGGTTCAGGACTCTGCTCACTGCTTTTGGTGTGCTTTGGGGTATCTTTATTCTTGTTATTCTGCTTGCTGCAGGAAAAGGTCTGGAAAACGGTGTGAAACAGGGATTTGGAGGGATTGCAACAAATACCATGTTTATGTGGAGTCAAACCGCATCAAAACCTTACAAAGGTTTACCTAAAGGAAGACGCTATAATTTTAAGACAGATGATGTAACGGCGATTAAAGAAGCTGTTCCGAATTTGCGCTTCGTTTCTCCCCGCAACCAGTTAGGTGGTTTTGGAGGGACAAATAATGTGGTAAGAGGATTGTATACCGGTGCATTTAATGTCTACGGAGATTATCCTGAAATTATTCAGCAGGAACCAATGGACATTACTTCCGGGAGGTTTGTAAATTACTCAGACATTAAGGATAAGAGGAAAGTAGCGGTCATAGGAGAGGGTGTTCGCAGCACCATGTATGATAAAGGGGAAGAAGTTCTTGGAACCTATATCAAGATCAATGGAGTGAACTTCATGGTAATTGGTACTTATAAAAAAGTGGGTAACAATGGTGGAAACGCAGAGGAAGCTCAAAAGGAAATTTATGTACCCTTTACCTCTTTTTCCCAGGCTTTCAACCGCGGAAATAATGTGGGCTGGATGGCAATTACTGCACAAGATGGCTCTTCCATTACCAGCCTTAAAGGGAAAATTCTTGATCTAATGAAATCCCGTCACTCAATTCACCCTGAGGATGACAGGGCAGTAGGAAATTTTGATCTTTATGAAGAGTTCAACAAAGTGAATGGCCTTTTTATAGCATTAAAGGCGGTGGCTTATTTTGTAGGCGTATTGGTATTACTTTCCGGTATTATTGGAATTAGTAATATCATGCTTATTGTTGTAAAGGAAAGAACTAATGAAATTGGTGTGAGAAGAGCCCTTGGGGCAAGTCCGTGGTCAATTAGGGGGCAGATCCTTATGGAATCCATTTTCCTTACGATTATTTCGGGAATGGCAGGCATCGTCCTGGCCACGGGAGTTATTTATCTTATCAATTATGCAATGAGCGGCATGGACACTTCAGAAATGATGTTTGCTAATCCAAGTGTTGATCTTGGGGTAGTGCTAACCGCTCTCGGAATTCTAGTTTTCTCCGGATTGCTGGCAGGATTAATTCCGGCGCAAAATGCCATAAAGATTAAACCTGTAGATGCCCTTAGAACAGAATAATTAAGAAATCAAAAAACGAAAAATTAATACCATCAAGAAATGAAAAAAGCTGTAACCATTATTGTGCTAGTGCTAATAGCAGTTTCCTTTGTAGGGGCACTTTATTACCTGTATCAAAAAAATCAGGAGGACCCTACAGTGTATGAAACCGAACAGGCCGCAGTACATACTATTGTTAAGAAGACGGTAGCCACAGGAAACATTGTTCCAAAGGAGGAAGTTCTTATTAAACCAAATATTTCAGGAATCATCGACGAAATATATATTGAAGCAGGAAATAGGGTGAAAGCCGGTGATTTGATTGCAAAGATCAGGGTTATTCCTAATGTTTCTTCTCTTCAAAGTGCAAAGGACGCAGTTCTTACCGCTAAAATTAATCTGGATAATGAGCAGAAGAATTTTGAAAGACAAAAGTCTTTGTATGATAAAGGAGTGATTTCAGCAAATGACTATGACAATGCGGAAGCTGCTTTTAGAAGAGCTCAACAAAACCACAGGTCGGCGGAGCAAAACTTCGAAATTGTACAAACGGGTACAACAAGCGGCATTGGAAGTGCAGCCAATACCCTTATTAGATCTACCGTCGAGGGAATGGTGCTCGACGTGCCTGTAAAGGAAGGTAACCAGGTGATTGAAAGTAATAACTTTAATGATGGTACTACTTTAGCCACCCTGGCAGATGTGAATGAAATGATTTTTGAAGGAAAAGTAGATGAAAGCGAAGTAGGGAAAATTAAAGAAAACCTTCCATTGGAAGTAACTGTAGGAGCTATTGAGAACAAAACCTTTAATGCGGTACTAGATTATATTGCTCCAAAAGGAGTGGATGAAAACGGCGCCATTCAGTTTGAAATCAAAGGAACTCTCGATAAGGCTGATACTACTTTTATTAGAGCAGGGCTTAGTGCCAACGCCTCAATAATTTTGGCAAGGGCAGACGAAGTACTTGCTATTAGCGAGGCATTGATTCAATTTGACCCTAAAACCCAGCAACCTTATGTGGAAATAGAAAACGGAGATCAGAATTTTGAACGCCGGGATATTGAATTAGGAATAAGTGATGGAATTTATGTAGAGGTTAAAAATGGCATTTCTAAAGAAGATAAAATAAAAGTATGGAATCAGATCAAGCCTGCAGTTGCACTTTCGAACTAGTTCTAAAATTAATCTGTAACAACTTCAACCTTTGTTAGACATATCTTTCACAACCACTATTATGAGAAAAATTATATTGTCAGCATTTTTTCTTTCCTTCGGAATTGTTTTAAATGCACAAGATAAAGAATGGACCCTCCGGGAATGTATAGAATATGCCCTCGAGCACAACATTTCTATAAAACAATCTGAACTGGAAACCCAATTGGCGGATGTTGAGAAACTTGATGCCATAGGTAACTTTCTTCCGAACATTAATGCTTCAGCATCTAATTCCTGGAATACAGGTTTAACAACAAATATTACTACGGGTGTTCTTCAAACCCAAACTACCAGGAACTTTTCTGCAGGGGTTATCGCCAGTATGACTCTTTTTGATGGTCTGCGAAATTTCAAGCAGTATCAAAGGGCAAAGATGTCCCGCCTCGCAAGCCAGTATTCCCTGGAATTGATGAAAGATGATATCGCATTATTTGTAGCTAATTCGTACCTCGAAGTGCTTTTTAATAAAGAAACAGTCAAATTGTTGCTGGCACAACATGAAGTAACCATGGAGCAATTAGAGAGAACTGAAGATCTTGTTGAAGCGGGATCGCTCCCCGAAGGAGATCTTTTAGAATTAAAAGCCACTGCTGCAAACGAAGAACAAAGCATCATTGTCGCTCAAAATGCAGTGAGAATATCTCTTATTGCCCTGGCACAAACACTTCTCATTGAAGATTACGAGAATTTTGACGTTGTAGACCGAGATTATGATGTTATTGGCAATGAGGTGCTTATGAATTCTGTAGATCAAATTATAGATCGTGCAGAAGAAGAAAGATTTGAGGTGAAAGTTGCAGAACAAAATCTGGGAATTGCTGAAAAAGATGTGGAGATTGCACGCGGTGCATATTACCCCACATTAGGGGCATTTTTCAACTATAATACCAGGGAATCTGGTGCCGGAAGGCTAAGATCGGGAGGTCTTGATCCTAATGAACCTTACAGGCAGATTGGTTTTGTAGAAGGAACTGAAGAAATTGTAGTAGCGCCTAATAATGTAACAGAAATAGGAAATCCGTTGCCATTTTTCGAGCAACTTCAATTGAACGATGGTATAAGTTATGGCGTGCAGCTCAATATTCCTGTTTTAAATGGCTTTTCTGCAAGAAATAATGTGAAAAGAAATGAGATAGCAGTAGAAATGGCAGAATATCGCCTTGAGCAAACCAAGCTGGATCTTGAGGCCAATGTGTACCAGGCCTATGTTGATGCCGAAGGAGCATTAAAAGCATATGAAGCAGCATTAGTTGCACAAGAGGCTCAGGAATTGGCTTACGACTATGCTACCGAAAGGTACAATGTGGGGCTTACTAATGCCTTCGATTTTAGTCAGGCCACCTTCAATCTGGCGAATGCAAGGAGTGAAGTAATTCGAGCAAAATTCGATTATATTTTTAAATTAAAAGTTTTGGAACTGTATTTTGGTGTACCCGTCACCGAACTTAAATTTTAGACCATGAATAAAAAGACCTTATATATTATTATAGGTATTGCTTTAGTTGTTATTGTTCTCCTGATAGTTGGAAAAAAAGCCGGCTGGTTTGGGAAGACTGGTAATTTTAAAGAAGTTGAAGTCACCGAGATTGCACTTATCGATATCGTAGAGACTGTATCTGCAACCGGGAAAATTCAGCCCGAGGTAGAAGTAATGCTTTCTTCTGAGGTTTCTGGCGAGATCATTGAACTTCCTGTTAAAGAAGGGCAGCAAGTACAAAAAGGCGATCTGCTGGTTCGTGTTAATCCAGATATTTATGAATCCAACCTGGCACGATCGCAGGCCGGACTTCAAAATGTTCGTGCAGGATTATCACAGGCCGAAGCCAGTCTTAGAGAAGCAAAATCAAACTACGAAAGAAATCATCAATTGTTTGAAAAAGGGATCATTTCAAAAGCTGAATGGGATCGAATTGTATCGGCCTATGAAGTCGCACAGGCAAATCAACAGTCGGCATATTACAATGTACAAAGTGCTGCTGCCAGTGTAAACGAGGCAAGGGAAAACCTGGGGCGTACCAATATCTATGCCCCCATGACAGGTACGATTTCTTCTCTTTCTGCAGAATTGGGAGAAAGGGTGGTTGGAACACAGCAAATGGCAGGAACCGAGATCCTTCGGGTGGCAGATCTTTCAGAAATGGAAGTAGAAGTAGATGTTAATGAAAATGACATTGTAAAAGTTTCTATTGGAGATTCTACAATTGTTGAGGTTGACGCTTACCTGGGGCAGGAATTCAAAGGACTGGTGACAGAAATTTCAAACTCGGCCAATTCTGCTTTAACTGCAGATCAAGTGACTAATTTCAAGGTGAAGGTAAGAATCCTTGAGGAATCCTACAGTCATCTTACCGAAGGAAAAGCAGAGAATTATTCCCCTTTTCGCCCGGGAATGACCGCTACCGTAGATATTATTACTAATCGAATGGATAATGTAGTTGGAGTTCCTATTAGTGCAATAGTAATTAAAAATGACACTTCTTCCGCGGCTTCGGAATCAGCAGAGAGACTGGAAGCAGTTTTTGTAAAACAAGGTGAAGAAGCAGAACTTATATATGTTGAAACCGGTATTCAGGATGATCAGAACATCGAAATCACCAGCGGACTGGAAGAAGGAGAAATGGTGATTACCGGCCCTTATTCTACCGTGACAAAAACGTTGAAATCTGGAGATAAGATAGAGGTAACAGAAACGAAAGAACTCGCAGCATCTACCAGGAACTAAATCTAAGGAAGTGGCAATAATACTTTGTATTGAAACAGCAACAACGAACTGCTCTGTGGCTTTAGCCCGCGATGGTAAATTGCTGGCTCTAAAGGAAGATAACAGCAATAGTTATTCTCATGCGGAGCGCCTGCATTTGTTTATTGAAGAAATTCTAAAGGAAAATAGGCTTTCTGCAGAAGAGCTTGACGCTATAGCTGTAAGTAAGGGTCCTGGATCATATACGGGACTTAGAATTGGGGTTTCTGCAGCAAAAGGCTTGTGTTTCTCACTTGATGTGCCATTAATTTCTGTGCCTACTTTAGAATCTCTAGCGCACCAGGTAAATGATGGTGAGGGTGATTATATCATTCCCATGCTGGATGCCCGTAGAATGGAGGTTTATACCGCAGGATTTACAGGTTCCAAAAAGGCGGTTTTTGAGACACGTTCCCAAATTCTTGATACATCTTCATTTCAGGAAAATCTAAAAAATGGGAGGGTAACTTTTATTGGCAGCGGAGTTAAGAAGTTTAAAGAGCTATGCAGCCATGAAAATGCTCGGTTTCTGGAAGAAGAAATGCCTTCAGCAGCTCAAATGACGGCTTTGGCAGATGAAAAATTCCGAAACAAAGATTTTGAGGATGTAGCTTATTTTGAACCATACTATTTGAAAGATTTTATAGCCGGATAAAACAGTCCTGAATATAATAAACCATTAAAAAGCCGCATTTCTGCGGCTTTTCTAGTTTTTACTACTTGCTTACATCCTGTTGTGGCTCAACTGATGGCTGGTTTTTACTGTGATCAAAGAAATGAATATCTCTTTGAGGAAACGGAATGCTAATTCCTGCGGCTTCAAGCCTGGTTTTTGCCTCTTCAATCGTATACCAGTGGCAGTCCCAGAATACCTCGTTTGGGGCCCAGAAGCGCACAGAAAAATTGACAGAACTATCTGCTAGTTCTGTTACAACAACTGCCGGTGCAGGGTCTTTCAGGATTCCTTCCTGCTCATTTAGAAGTTCAAGAAGTACTTCTTTGGCCTTTTTTATATTACTGTCGTAAGAAACCCCTATGGTAATGGCATCTCTACGAGTAGGATTTCCTGAATAATTAACAATGTTGTCATTAGAAAGTTCTCCGTTAGGAATAATTGCTAGTTGGTTCCCAAAGGTGTCCAGCTTAGTATAGAAAAGGGATACTTCCTTCACACTTCCCGAAATGCCCTGAACTTCAATCCAATCTCCAATTTTAAAAGGTTTTAGAAGTATAATCAATACCCCTCCTGCGAAGTTAGCGAGAGAACCCTGTAAAGCTAATCCTATTGCAAGTCCTGCAGCACCAATCATGGCTACAAAAGAGGTGGTAGTTATACCCAATTGGCCAATGACGGTGATAATGAGAAGAATTTTTAACCCCCATTCAAGAATAGTTAGAAGAAAATTTTGAAGTGCAGGGTCGTATTCTCGTTTGGCAAAAAGGCGTTTTAAGGATCCTAGAACTAACCTGATGGCCCACCAGCCAACAATGAAAAAAACGATGGCTCCAACAAGGGTGGGTAAATAGGAAATAAATCTTTCAATGTACTCTGCAGACCATTCCTGGAAATCTTCTATTCTGTCCATTCTATTGTTTTGGTGCAAAGTTGTGAGTTCAAGTTGTGGGTTTCTGTTAACGCCATGTTAAAGTTGAGAGGCCACACCAACGGAAGGGATAAATAAAAAATGCTTCCGGTATGGAAGCATCTCTTATCTTGCAAATAGCTAAAGCTAACTTTTAACCTCAAAAGTGATTTTTACATTCACTCTAAAATCTGTAATTTCATCACCTTCCACGTTTGCGGTCTGCTCCTTCACGTAAACGGATCGTATATTGTCAACAGACTTCGCGGCTGTCTTAACCGATTTCCTGATGGCGTCCTCCCAACTTTTGTCAGAATTAGACATTACTTCAATAACTTTTAATACTGCCATAATAACTTATATTATTTGGTTAATAAAACATTTAAGATGCTGAATATTAAGTTACAAAAAGTATATTTCCAGACCGGTAAAGGTTTGTTAAACTAGGTCTTAATATTATTATAACATTGGCATTTCATCCAATAAGAAAAAATGCTGTATTTTGTACAAAACCTAAAGTTTTAATCCCGAATGGAAGATGCTTATGTAGTAATGCTGGTTGCATTATTTGCCCTCGCTGTAACAGATTTGGTGGTTGGTGTAAGTAACGATGCTATTAATTTCCTTAATTCGGCAATTGGTTCAAAGGCTATTTCCATGCGCAATATTTTAATTGTTGCGAGTATTGGAGTGGGTGTGGGAGCTGTTTTCTCCAGTGGATTAATGGAGGTTGCACGTAAAGGCATATTTGTCCCTGGCGAATTTTATTTTGAGGAAATCATGATCATCTTTATGGCTGTGATGATCACAGATGTCCTGCTTCTGGATTTCTTCAATTCGATGGGACTCCCTACTTCTACGACGGTTTCCATTGTTTTTGAACTTTTAGGAGCTGCAGTGAGTATAGCTGTTATAAAGACATATGGAGAGACCGGCGATCTTTCAATGCTCTATAACTATATCAATACAGAAAAAGCGACTGAGATCGTGGTGGGTATTCTCATGGCGGTGGTCATAGCCTTTATAGTAGGAGCCATAGTTCAATATTGCTCCAGGCTTGTATTTTCCTTTCAGTACGAAGAAAAAATTAAGTATATAGGTGCCATTTTTGGAGGTTTATCACTCACTTCAATCCTCTACTTTATTTTAATAAAAGGACTAAAATCTGTTTCATTTATTTCAGATGAATTTGTTGCATTTGTCAATGGTAATACGCTCTTGATCATTGCAATTGCTCTTGTATTCTTCACCTTATTGTCTCAATTATTAATGAGCGTTTTTAAGGTGAATATATTAAAGGCGATTATAGTTGTGGGAACTTTTGCTTTGGCGCTTGCTTTTGCCGGAAATGACCTTGTAAATTTTATAGGCGTGCCTATTGCCGCCTGGCAATCTTTTGAATTGTGGCAGAGTGCACATGCTGCCACGGGTGCAATGCCTTCAGAGTTTTTGATGACAGGGCTTGCAGGGGAGGTGCCATCGCCAACGCTTCTTTTAGTATTGGCTGGTGGTGTAATGGTGGCTACGATCTGGTTTTCGGCAAAAGCACGTTCTGTGGTGGAAACCGGCGTAAATCTTTCACGGCAGGGTGACGGCGCCGAAAGATTTGAACCTAATATTGTCTCCAGGAGTATCGTGCGGTACT
Source organism: Salinimicrobium maris (assembly GCF_049680855.1). Lineage (NCBI taxonomy): Bacteria > Pseudomonadati > Bacteroidota > Flavobacteriia > Flavobacteriales > Flavobacteriaceae > Salinimicrobium > Salinimicrobium maris. The sequence continues at coordinate 827,198 of NZ_JBMPGS010000001.1, forward strand.
CCATATTTTTTGGAAATATGGTGTCTGCAGTCACGCCGGGAAGAGTGCGTAATTACGTGGAAGATAAATTTAAAAAACCCGAATATCTCCTTAAAAGCAGGAGAAAGGACATGCCTGCCTTTGACATGGTTAGGGCAGCGGTTAATCTTGTGGTAGCAAGTATTCTTATTTCTATTGGAACAAATTATAAGCTGCCACTTTCAACAACCTATGTTACTTTTATGGTAGCTATGGGGACTTCACTCGCAGACAGAGCCTGGGACCGGGAAAGTGCAGTTTATCGAGTCGCTGGAGTGGTGAATGTAATAGGTGGCTGGTTTGTGACAGCAATAGTCGCTTTTGTAGCAGCTGCATCCTTTGCGGCCGTAATATACTTTGGCGGAGTTGTAGCCATAAGCATTTTAATTGGTCTCGCTATTGTTCTAATTACACGCAGTGCCTTCATACATAAAAGGAAGGAAAAGGAAAAGGCTGAAAAAGTACCTTTTGACCCTACAGAAATTGTGAGCATTCAAGGGATTGTTCAGGAGACTTCAAAAAATATTTCCAGCATCATCAAGGGAGTAAATAATATGTACTCCAAAACAGTAGATAATCTTGGTTATCACGACAGGGGTAAACTGAAGAAGAATAAGAAAGCAATAAAAAAGCTGGAAAAGGAGATTGATGAATTAAAATCCAATGTTTTCTACTTTATCAAATCTGTGGATGATAGTAACCTGGACAGCAGTAAATTTTATATTCTCAATCTTGATTACCTTCAGGATATGGTGCAGTCCATTGGTTTTATAACCCGAAACAGTTACAACCATGTCAATAATAATCACAAGAACCTCAAATTTAATCAGGTCAAAGATCTGAAGAAGATTGACGAGAAACTGCAGGTATTATTTGATGATATTCAAGATTTATTTGAAAATCAGGCATTTGAAGAGATTAGTAAGATAGTAGATGAAAAGCAACAGTTGATGGAAGACGTCTCCATTCTTATTGAAAATCAAATTGAGCGCATTCGTACTTCGGAAACCAGCCCTAAGAATGCACAGCTTTATTTTGGATTGCTTCTTGAAACAAAAGATCTTATTTCATCGACCATGGGTCTCCTGCAACTGTTTGAAGAATTTCATGTGCAAATGAAAAAACTCCTGTAGATTTACCCGAAGGTCTTATAAAAAAATGCCGCAAAAAGCCATTTTTGGATGGATTTTGCGGCATTTGAATTTTGTCCTACTGTTATTTTTAGCCGTTGATGGCTTCTACACGATTCACTTTACCGTGCATCATTTCCTTAAGCATATTTTCAATACCGTTTTTGAGTGTAAATGTACTTGAAGGACATCCGCTGCAGGCCCCTTGTAAAATAACCTTTACCACCTTTTCATTAGCGTCATATGATTCAAAAAGGATGTTTCCGCCGTCACTTGCTACCGCCGGTTTCACATATTCGTCCAGAATAGCGATAATCTCTTCGGAAGTATCATCAAGTTTTACCCGCTTTACAGGAGCTTCTTCAACAGCTGCATCCTGCTTTGCTTTGGTCGTTTCACCGTTGATGATATCTTTTCCTTCTTCCAGATAATTTCTTATGAATTCCCGAAGTTCAAGCGTGATCTCTTCCCATTCTGCGATATCATATTTGCTAATGGAGATATAATTTTCATCCATAAAAACCTCCTTTACGAAAGGAAAATGAAACAAAGCTTGGGCAATAGGTGCATTTTTTGCTTCATCAATGTTCTTGAATTCGACAATATCAAGAACTAATTTGCGGTTGGAGACGAATTTCATCACACCGGGGTTTGGTGTACTTTCGGCATAAACTGTAACCGGAATTTTTTTGTTGTTGTCTTCATCACTCGGGGTGATGACATCTGCCCCGCTATTGAGGTAATTCCGAAGTTGGTCTGCAATTTCCTCCTGAATATCTTTCCAGTGAACAATGTTGTATTTTTCAATGGCCACAAAGTTTTGTGCGATATAAACGGTCTTTACAAACGGAAGGTGGAATAGCTGCTGTGCTAAAGGAGAACGTTTGGCTTCCTCGATGTTGTGAAATTCAAAATTCTCATGTTTTGTCAAGAACTTGTTTGCTTCAAACTTTACGATCGTCGGTTTTGTTGTGGGCTGTATATTGATTATGATTTCTTCCATGGGGTAAAATTTCTGCAAAATTACAAAAACATATCAAGAGCATTTAATTATAACCAGCTTCTTTTCAGAGCAACTATGAAATCTAAAAGTCTAAGTAGGTGACATTAAAAGTCTGTTCTGAGGCATTGATGAGATTTTTTAGCACTTGCGGATTTCCATTGGTGAAAAATTCCGGGGCTTTATTGGGCTGGTCGCAAAGCAAATCCTGACTTCCTAATACTGCCTGAGTCTGTCTTGCAACAGCTTCTCCTGAATCTATTATGGTGACAGAATCTGGTAATAACCTCTTTAAATTTGGAATAAGATATGGGTAGTGGCTGCACCCCAGAACCAGGTAATCTATACCTTCTTGAAGCATAGGCTGCAGTAAATCGCGGAGTAAACGGTCCATTTTCTCTGAATCTTTTTGTCCGTTTTCAATGGCCGGTACTAATCCATTTCCAATAACTTCAATGACTTTGGTGTTTTTACTGTAAAGATCTGAAGTTCTTGCGAAAAGCTCGCTGGAAAGTGTTCCTTTGGTAGCTAAAATTCCTATAACCTTAGCCCTACTTTTGGTGGCGGCGGGTTTTATGGCGGGTTCTATTCCAATAATGGGAACAGTAAAACTGGAGCGAAGTTGTTGGATAGCATTTGTAGTAGCCGTATTACAGGCGACCACAATAATTTTAGCGCCCATTTCAAGAAGTTTTTTGGTATTCTTAAAGCTTAGCCGCACAATTTCCTCTTTGGGCTTCTCTCCGTAGGGTGCATTAATACTATCGGCGAGATAGATGGTGTGTTCATAGGGGAGGAGTTGATGGATTTCTTTCCAGATGGAGGTTCCTCCCACGCCGGAGTCAAAAATACCGATGGGTTGTTTCTTGCTCATAGGTGTAAAAATAGAAACTGCGCATCAATGATGCGCAGTTTCCCAAAATTATTTTTGATCTGTAGGTTTAGATACCTAATGCTGACTTTACATCGGGCATAAGATCATATCCATCTGCCATGATAAGTCCTGTTCCTGTTGTGGAATCAAGAACATAATCATATCCTTTGTCACGAGCCACTTTTTGGATGGTATTACGTGCTTTTTCCATTACAGGTCTTAGCAGCTCCATTTCTTTAGTTTGAAGCTCCTGCATGGCATTTTGACGATATTCACCAATAGTTCTTTGTGTTTGCTGAAGTTCATTTGCTCTTTTAGCATTTTCTTCATCAGTCTTGGTTTGAGCTTCAGCTTCATACCTTTTCATTGTAGCCTGAGCTTCAGTTACCATGTCTTTAATTTCGGTATCATAGGTCTTCTGAAGTTTTTCCAGCTGGTTCATGGCAGAAGTGTATTCTGGCATTTGTTCAATCAACTCCTGGGAAGCGATATGTGCTACTTTTGATTGGGCATTTGTAAAAGTAGTTGCTCCTAGAGTTAAGGCTACAGCTATTAAAAGGGTCTTGAATTGTTTCATTTTTAAAGTATTAATTGTTGATTTATAGTTTCTGAATTTATTACTGGGTATACTTCCTTAGTTATTGTTCTCTTCCCTTGCCTTGGCAATAGAATCTTTTTTTCTTTTACGTTCTTCCAGAATTTCGTTCCTTCTTTTTTCGTACTCCAATTGTCGTGCCGTTCTTATTGAATCCCTAACACGCTTACGTTCTTCGAGTAATTCTCTTCTTTCCTGCTGGCGTTGATCCTTTTCAGTTTGTCTGGCATCAATTTGCTCGCTTTGTTCAGCTGTTAATGATTCTTCTCTTAAAAGCTCCTGCTTTTCTTCGGCAGAATTTATTTGTTGCCTGTTAGAAGCTCTCGTGATGATCCTTAACACTTGCTCGCTTACGTCAAGATCTTCGGAAACGTATAAGGTGCCAACATCGGCAGATTTATCAAAGATGAGATCATATTTACGCTGACTGGCAATTTCCTGAACGGCTATAAAAACCTGGTCCTGGATTGGCTTTACCAGCTGTAATTTTTGAGTCATCAAATCTCCATTGGGGCCAAATCTTCTTTGCTGATAATTGTACAGTTTTTCTTCTTCAAAAGCGATTTCTTCTTCACGTTCTTCAATAAGTTCTTCGGTGAGGAGGGCACGTTCGTTCTCGAGGTTCCTTTTCATAGATTCGATCTTATTGAGTTCAGTATCAATTTCAGATTTCCATTTTTTTACTTTTTCATCAAGCTGTGTGGAAGCCTGTTGATACTCAGGGATATTTTGAAGAATATAATCCATGTCTACAAAAGCCACCCTCGAAGGTTGTTGCGCCTGTGTGGCTGCACCCGTAAGGAAAATTACAACGTAAAGAAGGTTGAAAACTTTTGTCATGACCTGATTATTGAAAATACCGTGCCAAATTAAAATTGCTGTCCAATGATAAAGTGTGTTTGCCATCCAGGTTCTTCGCCAGGTACGGAGTCAAATCCATACCCAAAGTCAATTCCAAGAAGACCAAAGGCAGGCATAAAGATTCGTAATCCTGCACCGGCTGCCCGTTTCAACTCAAAAGGATTGAAGTTCCTGAAATTATCATAAGAAGCTCCTGCTTCAAGAAAGGTCAGGGCGAAAATAGAGGCCGAAGGCTTCAGCGTGATTGGATATCTTAGCTCCAGGGAATATTTGTTGTAAATTGTGGCGCCATCATTGCTGCTGGCTGCGTTTGCTGCATTTCTACTTTCCGGCACAACAGATTGGTTTGGATAACCTCTAAGAGAAACTGCTTCCCGACCATCCAGGCTGTAAGTACCCATTCCGTCTCCACCCAGGAAGAATCTTTCAAAAGGTGGAATTCCGCGGTCGTTATTATAAGCACCCAAAAAACCGTATTCGGCATGAGTTTTCATTACCAGTTTTTCATACAGGTTTGTATACCAGGTTCCGCTGAATTTGATCTTGTAAAATTCCAGCCATTTGTATTTTTCCTGGTCAATCTTAGATTGATCGGCAATTGGATCTTCTCCCGGTCTTAGAGGTCTTCCTTCACTGTTGATGAGGGTTCCGTTCTCATTTTCTAGCTGGAATTCCCGCTCATCTCCTAAGTTGCCATAATCAACATCGTTGAAAAGGGAGTAGGGAGGGGTGAGTTTAGCGATAACCTCAAATTTTGAACCACCTGTAGGGAAAATCGGGTTTACAGAAGTATTGTTCCTGGTCAATCCAATGGTGTACGATAAGTTATTAGAGTAACCATCTCCAAAGGTGAAAAGACCTGTATTATAGTTGCTTAGGTTATAGTGCTGGAAACCTATAGCGTGAGATAATACAAAGTAATCATCTGGCACTCTAAGTTGCTTTGCCAGCCCAAAAGTTACTCCTGTAATAGAGAATTTTCGATCTCTGTCTGCACGTCTTGAACGATAATCATAGAAATATTGCTCTGTGTGCTGAAAGGAGGTAGAGAGTCTTACCGGTTTTCTTCCTCCCCACCAGGGTTCAGAAAATGAAAGGCTGTAGGTTTGGTAGAAGGTACTTGCCTGGGCTCTTAATGAAAGCGTTTGTCCATCTCCCATGGGTAGTGGCTTATAAGCTTCTTTGTCAAATATCCCTCGCAGAGAGAAGTTGTTGAAGGAAAGCCCAAGGGTTCCTACGAAACCACCTCCACCATAACCACCTTGTAGCTCAATTTGGCTGGCACCGCTCTCCACGACATTGTATTCAAGATCCAATGTCCCGGCGTTGCCGTCAACATCCTTAAATTGTGGCTCTAATTGTTCAGGGTCAAAGAAACCGAGTTGTCCCAGCTCTCTAATTGTCCTTACTACATCCTGTTTGCTGTACTTATTTCCGGGTTTCGTGCGCAACTCCCGGTAAATGACATGGTCTTTAGTTCTGTCATTTCCAACTACGCTTATTTCATCAAAATAAGCAATTTTACCTTCTCTAATACGTATTTCAAAATCAATGGTATCGTTGTAAACTTTAACCTCTACAGGGCTGATGTTAGAGAACAAATACCCGTTGTTTTGATAAAGGTTTGTAAGATCATTGGCATCTGGTTTTGTAGGATCTGCAATTTGCTTTTCAAGTAGCACCCCGTTGTAAATATCTCCTTTGCTGATTCCCAAAATTCGGTGAAGTTGAGCGTCTGTATAAACGCTGTTACCAAGGAAATTTATATTTCCGAAGTAATAACGGTTTCCTTCTTCTACTTCAAGCTTTAGGGCCACGTCGTCTTCGTCTCTCCTTATCAAAGTATCTGAAACTATTCTCGCATCTCTAAAACCTTTTTCTTTATACTTGCTAACAATTCGTTCCTTATCGGCCTCATAATCTTCCTCAATATATTTTGACCTTTTCCAGAACCTTAAGAAGTTTTGTTCCTTGGTGTTTTTCATGGCTCTTCTCAGCTTCCCGTCAGAGAATTTTTCATTACCTTCAAACACAATTTCTTCTACCTTTACTCTTTCCCCTCTGTCAATATTAACGACCATATTTACCAAATTTGTTCCCGTAGTATCTTCAACAGGAATGGTGTTAATAGCGACTTTAGAATTAAGATATCCTTTTTCCTGATACCTGTTCTTGATATAGTTACGGGTAGTGGTGACAAGGTTTTCAGTTACTTTGGTGCCCGGCGTGAGCTTACTCTCCTTGATGATTTCTTCTCTGTCCTTTCTTTTTACTCCCTGCAGTCTTACTTCGGCTAAAGCGGGAACTTCAACTATTTCCAGTTCAAGGTTGGCGGTATCTCCTTCTATGCTTGTTACATAGATATTGATATCGCTAAAAAGGTTGGAATCCCAAAGTTTCTTAAGCACTTTGCTTATTCTGTCACCTGGAAGAAAAATTCTTTCTCCTGGCCGCAGTCCGGCGTAGGCCAAAACCGTTTGATCGTTATAGGAAGTCGTGCCGCTAACAGTTATTTCACCAATTGTATATTCTTTGCCATTGGCAAGTGGCAGGTCCTGGGCTTGTGAAGTAGTAGTAAAAAATAGGCAGATTGCCACTAGTGCTAAAATTCCTTTGGCTGTAAATGCACTAACTAAGTTGCTCACTTGTTTTTCCAAATCGTCTTTCTCTGTTTTGATAATTATAAATGGCCTCAAAAAGATTTTCTCTTCGGTAATCGGGCCATAGTATTTCTGTAAAAAATAGTTCCGCATAAGCGATTTGCCACAAAAGGAAATTACTTATGCGTTTTTCGCCACTGGTTCTAATCAATAGATCCACATCTGGCAGATTTTGGGTGTAAAGATGCTTATTTATAACTGATTCATCAATAGCTTTTATAGAAAACTCGTCGTTTTTGACCTTTTCGGCAATACTTTTCACCGCATGGAGTAATTCTTCTCTTGATCCATAACTTAGAGCAAGTGTTAGGGTCATTCGGGAATTATTACTGGTTTTTTCAATAACTTCTGAGAGTTCTTTTTTTGCTTTTTCAGGTAAACTGGAAAGTAAGCCGATGGCATTCAGTTTAATGTCATTGTCCTGCAGGGTTTTGATTTCCTTCTTTAGAGAAGAAACCAGGAGTTTCATTAAAGTGTCGACTTCTACTTTAGGTCTGTTCCAATTTTCAGTAGAAAATGCATATAATGTTAGATTTTTGACACCTATTTCTGCACAGCCTTCTACAACATCTCGTACTGCTTTCGTGCCTTTTTCGTGACCAACAGCTCTTAAAAATCCTTGTTTTTTTGCCCATCTACCATTCCCGTCCATGATGATGGCAATGTGCTGGGGTAATTTTTCAGGATTTATTTTTTCTTTAAAACTCATATTAAAAGTGGGTGTAACAGGGATTTCTTCCAAAGTTGAAAGTTAAGTAAATACCTGTAAAAACATACCAGTCTGTCGTATTTGGATTTCCAAAATCGTCATCGCGAAAATTTCCGTCCACTTCTGAAGGTCTGCTCCCGTCAAGGTTATCAGTAAAAGTATATCGTGCTCCCAGTTCAACGCCTCCAGTCATCCAGGTAGTAAGGGTTTGTTTATAACCCATGACCATAGGGATGGAAAATTCCCAGTTGTTGCCTGCTTTTTCCAATTCGCCATTCTGTAACCTGAAATGGTTGGCAAAATAATAATTCACACCACTATACAGGTATGGTGTAGATTGATAGGTGTGCGAATGTAGATCCCAATCCCAGAAATTGAATTCCAATCCTAATGAAGCTTCGGTAATATTATTAGTAAAAGAATACCCTCTTTGTTGCCGTCGTGTATCATTAGATCTTGCGTCATCAGCCTCAATTTCAGCAAAAAGAATGGAGAACCGGTATGCATACCTCGTACTCTGGTTCCATTTGAAAAGTCCTCCAAAAACAGGGTTTTGGGGCCTAATATAAGTTGTGTTCCCAACGTCTCCAATATAATTAGCGCCTCCAACAAAGGGACCAACTTCAAATCTTTGGGAGAATGCCTTAGTACTGCAAATCAAGATTAGGGAAATGACAACTATATACCTCATAGGTTTTCAAAAGTTTGCAAATATAGCAATTATGTTTGCTTCACCATAAGCAAAGCAAATTTGTACTATTCATTAACAGCTTTTGAAGGAAAATATTGCCTAATTGCGCTTATCTTCTCCCCATAAAAGTTTTTTGCGAAGCGTTTGAAGAAAAGAATCACCTTTAATTTCTATCATTTTTATCTTAAAATGGGCTTTTTTGATAGTGACCACTGTATTCTTTTGAAGTGTCGCAATTCTGGAATCCATAGATACCAGGAATTCATTCTCCCGCCCCGAAACTTTAAGAGTGATCTTGGTGTTGTCTTTTAAGATGAGCGGTCGTGCATTCAGGTTGTGGGGTGCAATTGGTGTAATTGCAATGGCCTTTGTTGCCGGAGTGATCACCGGGCCGCCACAGCTTAAGGAGTAACCGGTAGAACCTGTGGGAGTGGAAACAATTAGACCATCTGCCCAGTAGGCCGTAAGGTACTCATCATCTAACCAGGTCTCAATGGTAATCATCGAGGTGGTATTTTTTCGGCTAAGGGCGATCTCGTTTAATGCAAAATTATTGGTGCAGATATTGGGATCTTCCGGATTGGTGTAAATGCATAAAACCGATCTTTCTGAAATGGAATATTCCTTTTGAAGTAATTTTGTGATCGTGCTTTTAATTTCCTCTTTATTGATCGTGGCCAGGAAACCCAGTCTCCCCGTATTGATCCCTGCAATAGGAATATTTAAATCTTTGACATAGTTTACAGATTTTAGAATAGTTCCATCACCACCCACACTAATGAAAAGATCATAAGAGGAATCTATTTCTGTAAAAGTGCTGTAATCGTTGTAATTCTTTTGAATGGATTTATTTTCCTGGATGAGTTTCAGGAATTCTTCTTCAATACATACTTCAATATCTTCATAACCCAGCGCATCAAGTAATTCTTCAACATATTGACTTGAGTTGGGATGATAAAACTGGCCATAGATGCCTATCTTCATAACTTAAACGTTCAGATATTTGTCAAGGTACCTGGAGCGGTCGCGCAGGTTTGATTTAAAGGTGTCTTCCTGGTGACTGCTTATCACATTATAGCCGTATCTTCTAAAAGCCTGCAAAATGGTATTAAGGCCAGTCTGCCCTATTTTTACGGTAATTTGTGCGACATCATTTTCCAGTTTTGAAACAAAAGCCCCTAAAATATGAGCACCATTTGATTCTGCAATCTGGCTAATTTCGCTAAAGGAATAATCTTTGAAACCCTTTTCTACAATAAGAATTCCGCCAGGACCATTCAAAAATGGGCTTTCGGTAAAGATATTTATAATGTCGTGCAATTCTACGTACCCCAGGTACACGTTATTTTCGTCCAGCACCGGGAGAATGTTTGCCTGGTTCTGAGCAAAAGTATCCAGTGCGTCCAGCCAGTTATCTTCTTCCCGAGCATAAAAGCCTTCCATGGAATATTGGTAATCTTCGAGGGTTTTACCGGGGTCAAAACAACGAGCGTCATTTTCGGAAATACAGCCAATGTAAATATCTTCTTTTTCCACCGGAATATGGGAATAGGTAAATTGGCTAAAAAGATCCTGAATATTCTGAATCTTTTCCGAAATCGGGCGTATTTTAACGTCGTTGATGATGTAGGTTTGAATGCTCATAGCAACAGCAATTTTCTGCAAATTAATCAAATTTATGTACTTTTTTGCATCTTCAACTTTGTATTTTTGCAATAAATAAGCCTAAAAAATGACAAAATTAAGTGTTAATATAAATAAGATTGCAACTCTTAGAAATAGCAGGGGAGGAGATGTTCCAAACCTGGTGCAGGTAGCAAAAGATGTGCAGGAATTTGGAGGAGAAGGAATAACGATCCACCCGCGTCCCGATGAGCGGCATATTAGATATCAGGACGTTTATGATCTTAAGCCTGTTGTTACTACAGAATTTAATATAGAGGGAAATCCTATCTCTAAATTCATAGACCTGGTACTTGAAGCAAAACCGGCACAGGTTACATTAGTGCCCGATGCCGAGGATGCCATTACTTCAAATGCCGGTTGGGATACAAGAAAAAATAAGGATTTTCTAAAGGAGGTGATCACAGAATTTAAGAGAAATGGTATTCGCACGTCTATTTTTGTGGACCCTGTGCGAGAAATGGTGGAAGGTGCGTTAAAAACGGGAACCGACAGGATAGAATTATATACCGAAGAATATGCCACCCAATATGCTTTGGGAAACAAGAATGCCATCAAACCTTACGTGGAATGTGCGAAACTTGCGAATGAATTAGGACTGGGGATTAATGCCGGGCACGACCTTTCTCTTGATAATATCAGGTTTTTTAAAAAAAATATCCCGGGATTGCTGGAAGTTTCCATAGGGCATGCTCTTATTGCCGAATCCCTTTATTCCGGATTCAAAAATGTGATCGAACAGTACCTTAAACTTCTAAATACATGAAATTACACGCAAATATAATAGGAGAAGGAAAGCCTCTATTAATTCTTCATGGTTTCCTGGGAATGAGTGATAACTGGAAAACTTTGGGGAGGAAATTTGCCGATGCTGGTTACCAGGTTCATTTAATTGATCAGCGCAATCACGGGAGAAGTCCGCATAGTGAAGAATTCAGTTATTTGCTTTTGGCGAAAGATGTAAAGGAATATATTGACACCCAAGGTCTCAAAAATAGCATTTTATTGGGACATTCCATGGGAGGTAAAACAGCCATGCTCGCTGCGTCACTTTTTCCGCATGTAATCGAAGAATTAATCGTCGTTGATATTGCTCCAAAATATTATGCGCCGCATCATCAGCAAATCCTGGAAGGGCTGCAGGCGGTGAATAAAGCTGAGCTATCTTCGCGTGGAGAAGCCGAAGAATTACTGGCGGAATATGTTAAAGAACCTGCGGTACGATTATTTCTTCTGAAAAACCTTCACTGGAAAACAAAAGAACATTTAGGTCTACGGCTTAATTTAGATGCCCTGGTCAACAATATTGAAGCGATTGGTGAAGCATTGCCGCAGGATCAGAAATACGACAAACCCACTTTATTTATAAAAGGGGAAAGTTCAAAATATATTCAGAAAGAAGATGAAGCTCTTATCAAGCGCCACTTTCCATCTTCAGAAATTTTAGTAATTCCTAAAGCAGGACATTGGGTTCATGCCGAAAATAAGACGGCATTTTATGATGCTGTTATGAGATTTTTGTAATTTTCAGTAGCTTTTATTATGTATGCATAATAAAAGTGGCTTTTTTCTTGCGCAATATCTAATTTATGCTAATTTTGAGGCATTGATTCTTTAAAAGATAACCTACAATTTTACTTTTTAGATTATGAAAAAAATTTTATTTCTAATGGCATTTGTCCTGGCAAGTGCTGTTACTTATGCTGGAGGGTACCGTGTTAGCGTGCAGGGGCAAAGAGCATTGGCGATGGGGCACACCGGCGTTGCTGTTGTGAACAGTGCAGAGTTGGGATTTTTTAATCCCGCAGGACTTGTTTATCTTGAAAACAGGCTCACGGTTTCTGCCGGGGTAAGTGCTGTGTTCTCTGATGTTGCGTGGCAAAATGAAGAGTTTGGAGAGATTGCAAGGACAGATAATCCTGCGGGAACACCATTCTATTTTTACGCTTCTTACAAAGCTACCGACTGGCTTTCTGTAGGACTGAGTGTGTACACCCCTTATGGAAGTACAGTGAAGTGGGAAGATGATTGGGCAGGATCTCACCTTGTGAACAATATCGAGTTACAGGCTATATACATCCAGCCGTTAGCCTCGGTTAAAATTTCTGAACAACTTAGTATTGGAGGTGGACCCATCTTCGTTACGGGAGCAGTTAACTTTAATCGTAACCTTAACCGTACGTTAACTGATATTGATGGAAATCGTGCAAATGTGACCATAGATGCCTCAGGAGTGAATGAATGGGGATGGTCTGTAGGAGCAATGTATACGCCATGGGAGGATTTCCGACTGGGAATAAACTATCGTTCAGAAATCATCATGAATGCTGAAGGAGGGGATGCAGATTTTGAAAATATTCCTAACAGTCCATTAGCGCCTTTCAGTGATACTACTTTTGACGCGTCTTTGCCATTACCAGCAGAGCTTACCGTGGGAGCCTCTTACCAAATGAATGAAAAATGGCTTTTTGCCTTTGATTTCAACAGGAACTTTTGGGGAGTATATGAGTCGCTTGATATCCAGTTTGGAAATGGAGTTGTTTCTGAAAACCCAAGACAGTATGAAGATTCAAACATCTGGAGATTTGGCGCTGAATATGCAGCAACCGATAAATTTGTGCTGCGTGCAGGATACTATTATGATGAATCCCCTGTGCAGGAAGGATATTTTGCTCCGGAAACCCCTAGAAACGATTCCATGGGCTTTACTGCGGGACTTTCGCTTAACGTAACTTCAAATCTTGCTATAGACGCTTCCTTCGCTTACATTAGATTTAGTGAAGTAGATGCTTCTTATAATTATTATACGGAAGAGGTAAATGGGCAGGATGTTTCTGTGCCTTTTGGGGGATCTTATAAATCCAGTGCTTTCATTCCTGGGCTTGGTGTTACTTACAAACTTTAATAAACAGAACTCGATATCATGAGAAACTATATAAAATATTTAGGAATTTTGGCTTTGGGAATGGTGGCCTGTGAGCCTGAATTTGAAAATCCTGTAGATGAGCAGGATGCGTACACCAGTGGGGAAGCAGATTTCTCTAATTACGTGGCTTTGGGAAATTCCCTTACGGCGGGTTATGCAGATAATGCACTTTATATCACCGGACAGGAAAATTCGTATCCAAACATCTTGGCGATGCAATTCGCGAAAGTGCAGGCAACCAATGAATTCCGGATTCCTTACATGGCAGATAATGCCGGAGGATTGCTTTTGGGAGGTCAGCAAATTACGGCCAATAGGAGAGTTCTTTCCTTTGATGCGCGAGGTAACCCTATGCCTGCCGTATACGCCGGAACTGCTACCACAGAGATTACCAATACATTGGAAGGACCATTTAATAACCTTGGTGCACCGGGAGCAAAAGTGTACCATCTTGGATTTGAAGGTTATGGTAATGTAGAGGGTGTGGCAACGGGAATGGCAAATCCATATTTTGCACGTTTTGCCTCCTCACCAAATGCTTCGATCATAGCTGATGCGGTAGCTCAAAACCCAACTTTTTTCAGCCTTTGGATTGGAAATAATGATGTGCTGGGTTATGCTACTTCGGGTGGTGTAGGAATTTATCAGGAGGATCCAACAGTGAGTCCTACGATGTATGGATCCAATGATATTACAAACCCTATTGTTTTTGCTTCTGCTTATTCAGGTTTAGTAACTGCACTTACCGAAGGCGGAGCAGAAGGAGTTTTAATTAATATTCCAGACGTGACCGATGTTCCATTCTTTACAACGGTGCCTTACGCGCCGCTTGATCCAACCAATCCTGATTTCGGTCCGCAAATCCCAACCTTAAATGCCACTTTTGGATCTTTAAATCAGGCGTTTGCTGTTTTAGGTGTGCCAGAGAGATCGATTGTGTTTTCTGAAACTGCTGCCAGTGCTGTGGTTGTTAAAGATGAATCTTTGCAGAACCTTTCTGAAGATATCACTCGGGTACTTATGGGCGGCGGACTTGACCAGGCGACTGCAACTATTTACGGAATGCAGTTTGGGCAGGCAAGACAGGCCACTGCAGAAGATCTTATTCCTTTAACCAGCTCAGGAGCTATTGGGGTTTTAAATGAAGACAGAATGCAGGCCTTAATGGCAATGGGAGTGCCGCAGGAAACTGCAGGAATGCTTTCTGTGAATGGAGTTTCCTATCCTTTGGAAGATCAGCATGTTTTAACAATGGATGAGCAGGCAAAGGTGGCCGTGGCTACTTCCGCATACAATCAAACGATACAGGATCTTGCCCAGGCTAATAATCTGGTTTTTGTTGATGCAGCTGCCATGTTGAGCGACGTTGCCGGTGGCGGGATCGCTTTTGATGCGGGTATGGTAACTTCTACTTATGTTACTGGTGGCGCTTTTTCTCTTGATGGAGTTCATTTGACCCCAAGAGGATATGCTTTGGTTGCCAATAAAATTATTGAGGAAGTAAATGAAACTTACAATGCAACGGTACCTAAAGTGAACATTGGAAATTATCCCACAGTTACACCTAGTAATAATGTAAACTAGGTATAAAACACCATTTTTGAATATACAAAGGCGCCGTCTCCCGGCGCTTTTTTTATGGAGCGGGATAAACCTAAATCACTGCATCACTCCATAACAGCATCACAAATATTTCTTATCTTCGGTTAAAAACTATTCAAAAATGATATTTATCTTCAGAATTTTATTGACCGGTATTTTAGTGGTGTTGCTGTCTAAGTTTCTTCCGGGAGTGGTGGTAGATGGCTACTGGACCGCTATCATAGTTGCCCTCGTGCTCGCGTTGCTAAATCTAATCGTAAAGCCAATTCTTATTCTTTTTACCCTTCCCGTTACAATTGTTACCCTTGGCTTATTTCTATTTGTGATTAACGCCATTATAGTGCTGCTTGCAGATTCTTTTGTAGGTGGTTTTGATGTCTCGGGATTCTGGATTGCATTGTTATTCAGCATACTTCTATCTCTTTTTCAGTCGGTCGTGTTTTCTCTTATAGAAAAGGATTGAGAGACTTCTGAAATTCAGTAATTTGAAACTTTGTAATGCTCTTAAAAAAGTTGTACTTTTGCACACCAATTTTTATAAGAGTTTATAATGAATATAACGAGAGAGAACATTGACGAGCTGAATGCTGTTGTAAAGGTAGATATCGCCAGAGAAGACTACAGCGGTAAAGTTGAAAAAGTACTTAAAGATTACCGTAAAAATGCGAACATTCCAGGTTTTAGAAAAGGCCATGTGCCAATGGGAATGGTGAAGAAGCAGTACGGGAAAGCTGTATTGGTAGATGAGGTGAATAAGATGCTTCAAGATGCCCTTAATAAATATCTTACCGAAGAGAAGCTGGATGTTCTTGGAAATCCGCTTCCAAAGGAGCAGGATAATTTTGATTGGGATAGTGATAACTACTCTTTTGAGTTTGAGCTTGGCCTTTCTCCGGAATTTGATGTGGATCTCAACAATGAAAAAGCCATCACTCATTATAAGATCGTGGCCGGTGAGGAAATGATCGACAACCAAATAAAAACTATTCAGAAGCAATACGGAAAACTGGTTTCTAAAGAGGAAGTGGAAAGAAAAGAAGACCAGGTTGCCGGTACCTTCAAAAATGAAGCTGAAGGAATCGATAATAGCACTACTTTGTCTCTTGACAAGCTAAAGAACGAAGATGATCAAAAGAAGTTCATTGGGAAAAAAGTAGGTGACGTTGTAACACTTAACACCAAAGACCTTTTTGAAGATGAGCACGATCTTATGGAAGTGCTTAAGGTAGATCACGATAAAGTACACGGTTTGGAGGTTGAAGTAGAATTTACTATTTCTGAAATCAACCAACAGGAACTTGCAGATCTTGACCAGGAATTGTTTGACAAGCTCTTCGGAAAAGGAGAAGTAACTTCTGTGACTGAGCTTAAAGAAAAGATCAAAGAAGACGCAGGAAAGCAGTTTGAGCAGCAAAGCGATCAGCAATTACTCAACGATGTGACCGAAATGTTGATCGAAAATACACAGTTCGACCTTCCAAAGGAATTTCTTCAAAAATGGATTCAAACAGCAGGCGAGAAGCCAATGAATGCTGAAGAAGCCAAAGAAGAATATGAAAAGAGTGAAAAAGGACTACGTTTCCAATTGATAGAGGGAAAATTGATCAAGGAGAATGACCTTCAGGTGCAGTTCGAAGATCTTATGACTTTTGCAAAAGATCGCATTAAGGAGCAAATGGCACAATTCGGCCAAATGAACCCAGAAGATAAGGAACTTGAAGATATCGCTAAAAGAGTACTTTCAAACCAGGATGAGGTAAAGCGTTTGTCAGAGCAGTTGATGAACCAGAAGTTGCTTAACCTGTACAAGGAGAAAGTAAATCTGGAGCCAAAAGAAGTAACATACGAAGAATTTGTTAAAGAGGTTTATCAATAAACTTTTCGTAAATAAATACTTATCTTTAAGGCGTTATACCAAATCTGGTTAACGCCTTTTTTAGCAAATAATAACAATGAAATCCTGGCCCGGCAATGTATCGGGAAAGGAGATCAAATGGAAAAATTTATGGATTACGGTAAAGAATTTGAAAAATACGCGACCAAGCACCACGGCATCAATAGTAATTATTATAACCAGATAGTAAGCAGCATGATGCCACAGGGGATGACCCCTAATATTATTGAAGAACGCCAGATGAACATTGCGATCTTTGATGTTTTTTCCAGATTGATGATGGACCGCATTATCTTTTTGGGTACAGGAATAAATGATCAGGTAGCAAATATTATCCAGGCGCAGCTATTATTTCTGGAAAGTACAGATGCATCAAAAGACATACAAATCTATATAAATTCTCCCGGCGGAAGCGTTTATGCAGGATTGGGAATCTACGATACCATGCAGTTCATCAAGCCAGATGTGGCAACTATTTGTACCGGGATGGCAGCTTCTATGGGAGCAGTTCTGCTTTGCGCAGGAGAGAAAGGAAAGCGCAGCGGATTACCACATTCCCGAGTGATGATTCACCAGCCTCTTGGTGGTGCGCAGGGACAGGCGAGTGATATTGAAATCACAGCACGTGAGATTATTACGCTTAAGAAGGAATTGTATGAGATCATTGCCAAACATTCAGGGCAGCCTTACGAAAAGATTGAGGAAGATAGTGACAGAGATTACTGGATGAAAGCTGATAAGGCTTTGGAATATGGTATGATTGATGAGGTTCTAAAAAGGAGCTAGTTTTAGTGCTCTAAAAAAGATGAAAAAGAATCCCATTTTTGGGACATATATTGAATTGCTATGGCAAAAGATGAATTAGAATGTTCTTTCTGCGGAAGGAAAAAACCCGAAACCAACCTTCTTATTGCAGGATTGGACGCACATATTTGCGATCGCTGTATTGAGCAGGCACACGGTATTGTTTTAGAAGAATCAAAGCAGGAAGACACCAGTGAGCTTACTTCAGAACTGAAGCTGAGAAAACCTCAGGCTATAAAGGCCTTTTTGGATAATTACGTAATTGGTCAGGAGCACACGAAAAAGGTGCTTTCTGTAGCAGTTTACAATCATTATAAAAGATTGCTGCAACCGGCATCAGATGATGAGATCGAGATCCAGAAAAGTAATATCGTTATGGTGGGAGAAACCGGAACCGGTAAGACTCTCATGGCCAAAACCATTGCAAAGATGCTTAATGTGCCGCTGGCCATTGTAGATGCAACGGTTTTGACCGAAGCTGGTTACGTGGGGGAAGATGTGGAAAGCATTTTAACCCGACTTCTTCAGGCTGCAGATTATAATCTCGAAAAAGCACAGCATGGGATCGTTTTTATTGATGAGATAGACAAGATCGCACGTAAGAGCGACAATCCTTCTATTACAAGAGACGTTTCCGGGGAAGGAGTGCAGCAGGCACTATTGAAGTTGCTTGAGGGTACTACGGTGAATGTGCCGCCAAAAGGAGGAAGAAAACATCCAGATCAAAAGTTCATTGAAGTGGATACCGAAAACATCCTTTTTGTGACCGGTGGGGCTTTTGATGGAATTGAGCGAAACATCAGTAAACGTCTAAACATGCAGGCTGTTGGCTTTAGTGCTTCCAAGAGTGACGATAAGGTAGAACGCGATAACCTCTTGAAATACATTATTCCGAAAGATTTAAAAGATTTCGGATTGATCCCTGAAATTATTGGTCGTCTTCCGGTATTGACGCATATGAATCCGCTGGATAAAGAAACACTTCGATCTATTTTGACAGAACCTAAAAATGCCATTATTAAACAATATCAAAAGTTGTTTGAAATGGATGATATTGAATTCACTATTACCGATGAAGCTTTAGATTTTATTGTAGAGAAAGCAATAGAATATAAACTAGGTGCCCGTGGATTAAGATCCCTGTGTGAAGCGATCCTTACAGATGCCATGTTTGAGCTGCCTGAGAGCAACAACAACAAACTGGAAGTCGATAGGGAATATGCAGAGCAGAAACTCGACAAATCAGGTATTAAGAAACTGCGTGCGGCTTCTTAAAAGAAACTGAAAGGAAATAGCTTCAAAAATGACATTTTTGGAGCAATATTTAAAAACCATCCGAAGCTTCGGATGGTTTTTTTTGCTTCTAAATTCAACAAAGAAAAATAGGATTATACTAAACTTTCTTTATTCATAACAATGGATTCAAGAACTTTTCTCGCGTCCATTAACCAAAAATTATCGTCGGAGATTGAACAATGACTTCATAAAATATCTAAAATAAAAAAAACATGAGCCGCTGAAAATTAGTAATTTAGCATAAAATTTATATGTCTTTATTGGAGTTTCGAGCTTTGTAGTTCTTCAGGCTTCTCGGGTGCGCAATTTTAGACGCTATTGATTTTACTGAAAATTGCATCAAATGATAAAATTCTTCAGGAGAATAAGGCAAAACTTACTTGCCGAAAACAGGTTCAGGAAATACCTGGTGTATGCCTTTGGGGAAATATTCCTGGTAGTAATTGGAATTTTGATTGCTCTTGCCATTAATAATTGGAATCAAAACCGCATTAACAGGGAAACTGAGCGTTCTTATTTAGCGGGTTTAAGAGAAGAATTTGAGGTAAGCCGATTGAAGCTACAGGAACTAATTTCTGTGAACAGAAAGAGCTACAATGGAGCCAGGAAGATTCTCAAAATTACTGCTAATGAAAAATTACCTTCCGAAAAGGAGTTTTCTTTATTGTTGTATCATAGCTTCTCTTCAGATGTAGCATTTAACCCGAACAATTCTCTTTTAAGAGAGATGATAAATTCAGGGAATCTTCAAAAAATATCCAGCACGCGGTTGAGAATTGAATTAACCAATTGGTTCGCTACTTTAGAAGATATTACAAGACAGGAACGAGAACTGGCAATTCAGAGAGAAAAGATTTTGGACATGTTTCGCTCCAATAACAGCAGTTTAAGTACAATTTTGGAGCATGCTGGGATAATTGATGAAATGAACTTGCCAAAGCAGGAAGGCCAGGTTGGCAACCTTGATCTTTTATCTTCCAAAGAATTTGAGAACAACATTCTCATGTTCATCATTACAAGTCATGCTACAGAAAATGCCCATTACATGCCATTAATGAGGGATTTGGAGGGCATTCTTGTCCTGGTAAATCAAGAGTTACATTGACTTTTATCTTAAAAACTTGAGATAAACTTTCTGATTTTCAGAACATAAAATGAATTTCAAATTTTCTATCTTAGAACTTCATTAAATAATTTTTCCTGAAAATCTTTGTTATGAGAGAATTACAGATAAAAACTGCCTTGCAAATCTCCCGGTCACCACAAGAAGTATTTGAAGCTGTGGTTGACCCCAAGCAAATGTCTAACTATTTTATTTCTGAAAGCAGCGGCAGAATGGAGGAGGGGAGAACCCTTGAATGGAAATTCCCTGAATTTGAAGATTCCGCTGAAATTAAAGTGGTGGAATTGATTCCGCAGGAGTATGTCTCTTTTCTTTGGGAAGGAGCTAAAAATAAGAAACTGCTGGTGGAAATGACCTTTTTGGAAATGCCTAATGAATCTACTCTTTTAAGGATCACCGAAGGGAAAATGGAAGATGATGAAGCGGGATTAAAATGGCTGGGTCAGAATACTGAAGGTTGGGCGAACTTTCTCGCCTGTCTAAAAGCTTACCTCGAGTACGGTGTCAATCTTCGCAAAGGCGCCTTTGATTTTATGAGGGAAAATTAAGTATAGCATCCAAAAATGATGTTGTGAGCAAGCATTGTAAAATAATTTTTCTGAAAAGATCTGAAAGCTCTGCCGTGAGAAGCTTTTGAAAAAGAGGTTGAAAAATGCCATTTTAGAAGCCTGGCTAACTGAAAGAACAAAAAAACCCGCTTCAATGCAGAAGCGGGTTTTTAAAGGTTGTACCACCAGAATAGATTACATCATTCCTGGCATTCCACCGCCGCCCATTGGAGGCATTCCACCGCCACCAGCGTTGTCTTCTTTAATGTCTGTCAAAGCACATTCGGTAGTAAGAATCATTCCTGAAACTGAAGCTGCATTTTCCAATGCTACTCTCGTTACTTTCTTAGGATCAATAATACCTGCTTTCAACATATCTACAAAAGAATCTGTTTTGGCGTCATAACCATAGTTGTCCTTACCTTCCAGAACTTTATTGATTACAACAGAACCTTCACCACCGGCATTTTCAACGATGGTTCTAAGCGGAGCTTCGATTGCACGATTCACGATTTGTATACCTGTGCCTTCATCGGCATTGGTAGCCTCAAGGCTAGCAAGTACAGCTTTTGCGCGAACAAGGGCTACACCACCACCGGCAACAATTCCTTCTTCAACTGCAGCTCGTGTTGCATGAAGTGCATCATCTACACGGTCTTTCTTCTCTTTCATTTCTACTTCTGAAGCGGCACCTACATAAAGTACGGCAACTCCACCGGCTAGTTTAGCCAATCGCTCCTGAAGTTTTTCCTTATCATAATCTGAAGTGGTAGTTTCAATCTGCGCTTTGATCTGGTTTACACGGCCTTTAATTTGCTCATTGTCACCGGCGCCATTTACAACAGTAGTATTGTCTTTGTCAATAGCTACCTTTTCTGCAGTACCTAATTGATCAATAGTCGCGTTTTCTAAAGTAAATCCTCTTTCTTCAGAAATTACTGTACCACCTGTCAAGATTGCGATATCTTCAAGCATTGCTTTTCTTCGGTCACCAAATCCTGGTGCCTTCACAGCAGCAATTTTAAGAGATCCTCTAAGTTTATTTACAACCAAAGTTGCAAGAGCTTCCCCGTCAACGTCTTCAGCAATGATCAAAAGAGGCTTTCCAGATTGAGCAACAGGCTCAAGTACCGGTAAAAGGTCTTTCATCGCAGAGATCTTCTTATCATAAATAAGGATGTAAGGATCTTCAAGATCTGCAGTCATTTTCTCACTGTTGGTCACGAAGTAAGGAGAAAGGTAACCGCGGTCAAACTGCATTCCTTCCACAACATCTACATAAGTTTCAGTTCCTTTAGCTTCTTCTACAGTAATTACTCCTTCTTTTCCAACTTTTCCGAAGGCCTGAGCGATAAGATCTCCAATTTGGTCATCGTTGTTAGCAGAAATTGAAGCAACCTGCTTTATTTTTTCTGAAGAATCTCCAACTTGCTGAGTCTGGTCTTTTAGGTTTGCTACCAAAGCCTCTACCGCTTTGTCAATTCCTCTTTTAAGATCCATTGGGTTTGCACCCGCAGCAACGTTTTTAAGTCCTTCTTTTACGATCGCTTGTGCTAAAACTGTAGCGGTAGTTGTACCGTCACCAGCAAGGTCATTGGTTTTGGAAGCAACTTCCTTCACCATCTGTGCGCCCATGTTCTCAAGAGCGTCTTCAAGTTCAATTTCTTTTGCAACAGTAACACCATCTTTTGTCACTACAGGAGCACCAAAAGATTTACTGATGATGACATTACGGCCTTTAGGCCCTAAAGTTACTTTTACTGCGTTTGCCAATGCATCCACACCCCGTTTAATACCGTCACGTGCTTCAATGTCAAATCGTATGTCTTTTGCCATTTTTTAAATTTTTAATCATTTCCGCGAAAGCGGAAATCTGCTTGTTAGTTAATTATTTTTTCAAAATCCTCCTGCGGTTGCAGGACGCGATGAATTTATACGACAGCAAGAATGTCATCCTCTCTCATCATAAGGTAATCTTTACCTTCCAGCTTAAGTTCGGTACCCGAATACTTTCCGTAAAGAACCGTGTCACCAACTTTTACGGTCATGTCATGGTCTTTTTTACCGCCACCAACTGCAACTACTTTTCCTTTTTGTGGTTTTTCTTTTGCAGTTTCCGGAATGTAAATTCCTGAGGCAGTTTGAGTTTCTGCTGCTTCAGGCTCAACAAGTACTCTGTCTGAAAGAGGTTTAATGTTTAGTGCCATTTTACAAATGTATTTTAGTTAATTAAATTTTGTTTTGAGTAGGCATTAAGACGAAAATTGTGCCAGCTCAGAAAAGCTGCCATTTAGCAAAAAAAAATGCCAGCTTGTCATAAGCTGGCATTTCATATATAAAAGAAATCTTTTCTAGTTGTTCTGTGCAGGGTTTTCAACCGGTGTTTCTACAGGAGCAGGAACATTCGTTTCAACTTCTGTTTCCCCGTCAATGATCTTAGATTCTCCAACTCCATTACCGTCCATAATAGTAACATTAGAAAGAAGAATAAGGGCAAGTAATAAAGTTGCCAAAGTCCAGGTGCTTTTATCCAGGAAATCGGTCGTTTTTTGAACCCCACCAAGTTGGTTGGCTCCGCCGCCGCCAAATGAAGAAGATAATCCTCCTCCTTTTGGATTCTGTACCATAATTACTACCACTAGCAAAAATGCTACGATGATGATGAGTGCTAAAAAGATTGTGAACGTGCTCATTTTCTAACTGTTATTGTTCTTGTAATTTCTCGATTGCCCGAATTTGGTCTGCAAAGAAACCACTTTTTTCGGGATTTTTCAAAATTAAAATTTTATAGGCCTGGATGGCTTTTTTGTAGTTTTTCTGTTCCAGGTAAACCCTTGCTAAAGTCTCTGTCATTAAGGCTTCGGGAGCTGCCAAATTTTCGTGGGCAAGGTTCGCTTTCTTAGCAGATTTTGAAGGAGTGATCTTAGGATTCTTGGAGATGAACTCATCAATAAGTTCAAATTTTCTGGATTTGTCTTCATCCTCAATTTCATCTTCCTCCCGTGCCACCGGTTTGGCAGTGGTGAGCTTTAGCCATTCTGTAAATGAATGGTTTTCGTTCCTGTCAAATGACAATGGGGAACCAAGGTGAAGCGTATCTTCTTCAGCTTTTTTGTCATTTGCTTCCTCATCAATAGCACCTTCCTTTGCATTCTCCTGTCTTGAGAAAAGCTCAGGATCGAAAACCTGTTCAGATTCCCTTACTTTCATTTTTAAAGCCTGGTCCAGGGAAAGATTTGTTTCAGGTCTTACTTCTTCAGGGTCAAAAACAGGAATATTCTCTTGATAATGCTCCTGTTGCCTAATTTGATTGGCGATTTCGTTTTGATTAAATGCTTCAGAAGTAATAAAATCAAAAAGGACGCTGCGATCTACTGTGTAGGCAGCCGTAATCTTTAACTCCTTATTATAATGCAGGCTGTTCTCATTCTTCAATGCTTTTAACCGTACTGCACGGGCAGCCTGGAAATATGGATATTCCTCTATCACAGCCTTTAAGGCGGGAGTATGTGCCGTGTTTATAGAAGACGGTTCCTGAAGAAGTGCTGTGAGTTCCTTTTTTTTCATTACCAGTTTGCTAATGAAGCATTAAAAATATCCTGGGTAATTCTTGTAAAGATTTCTTCAAGGGCTGTTGCCAGTAGTGCGCCGTTGAGCTGGCCTGCTGCCGGGTAATCATAGTAGAAGGAAAACCTCCTGTCAAAATCTTTTTCGGGCTCGAGGGTGTTGAAGAATCTCACCTGGATCACTATAGTAAGGCGGTTTTGAGCTGCCGTGCTTTGTGCGGTGGCAGACATGGGTGCCACATAATAATCAATAATTTCACCTTCATAAATAAGATCTCCATTGGTATTTGTGAGGTTGAGATTTGTCTGGCTTTGAATGAGATCTTCCAGTTGGAGGGTGAAGGTTCTTGCAATTCCAGGCTCCACAATATCGGCTGCATTCTGAAAAGTGTTCACCTGGAAAGTTTCGGCTGCACCGGTATCGGCACCCGAGAAGGAATAAATTTTGCAGGATTGCAGCGTTAAAAGTAGCAATCCAAAAATGACATATGTAAGTTGATTTCTTTTCTTCATAATTACAAATCGTACTGCTTGATTTTTCTGTAAAGGGTGCGTTCACTTATACCCAGCTCATCTGCCGCGGCCTTTCGTTTACCGTTATGACGCTCAAGAGATTTCTTGATAAGTTCCAACTCCTTATCTTGCAGGGAAAGGGTTTCTTCTTCCTCGATTTCTTCGGCAAAATAATATTTATCCTGCTTGTCAATAGGGTTGTTCTCCGGAATTTGTAGGAGTTCCAGCTTTTCTTCAGAAATTTCTTCAGGTTCCACCTCTTCTTCGTCATTTTCGCCGTAGATTTTCTGAATGAGTCCTTCGTTGTCTTCCTGTACCTGCTTGCTGTTGCCGTCTTCCATCAATTTAAGCGTGAGCTTTTTCAGGTCATTAAGATCGCTCTTCATGTCAAAAAGCACTTTATAAAGAATTTCCCGCTCGTTGCTAAAGTCCCCTTCTTTCTTTTTGTCATTAATGACTGCAGGAAGATTGTCACCAATCCCCGGAAGGTAGCTTTTAAGATTTTCGGCGTTAATGCTGCGTTCCTGCTCTAAGACTGAAATTTGTTCAGCAATATTCCGAAGCTGGCGCACGTTACCGTTCCACCTGTACTTCTGAAGTAGATTCACGGCATCATCTTCGAGTCGAATTGTAGGCATTTTGTACTTCATCGCAAAATCTGAAGCAAATTTCCTGAACAGTAAATGAATATCTTCTTTTCGCTCCCGAAGTGGTGGTAGCTGGATTTCTACCGTGCTTAACCTGTAATAAAGATCTTCCCTGAATTTTTCCTTTTTGATGGCCTTAAACATGTTGAGGTTGGTTGCTGCGACAATGCGCACATTTGTTTTCTGAACCTTAGAAGAACCTACTTTGATGAATTCCCCATTTTCGAGTACACGAAGTAAACGCACCTGCGTGGTGAGTGGAAGTTCTCCAACTTCATCCAGGAAAATAGTACCGCCATCGGCCACTTCGAAATAACCGCTGCGGGTTTGGGTTGCGCCCGTAAAAGCACCTTTTTCGTGCCCAAATAATTCAGAATCTATGGTTCCCTCTGGGATCGCACCGCAGTTCACTGCGATATATTTGCCATGTTTTCTATGTGAGAGCGCGTGGATGATCTTTGGAATACTTTCCTTACCAACCCCGCTTTCTCCCGTTACCAATACCGAAATATCTGTAGGTGCTACCTGGATAGCCTTTTCGACTGCCCGGTTTAACTTCTGGTCATTTCCCAGAATTCCGAAACGTTGTTTAATTGCTTGTACTGATTCCATAGCCCCCTAGCCCCCGAAGGGAGATTTTATATTTTCAAATAATCCTGATTTGTTCATAGAATACAAGATTCAAAATTTGTTTTTTTTGTTAAATGACCACTGACACTAATTGTTGTCGCTGTACCCAACCGCTTCTCCTATTAAAGTAGCAGTGGTGCAATCTTCTATCTTTACGTTGACGAAATCTCCTACTTTGTAATTTTTCTTCGGAAAAACGGCGACTGTATTCTGCGTGGTTCTTCCGCTCCAGTGGGCATCAGACTTCTTAGATTCTTTTTCGATCAAAACTTCCACCGTTTTACCAAGAAATTGTTTTGTTCTAAAACCGCTGTGTTTCTGCTGAAGATTCACAATTTCTGTCAACCTTCGTTTCTTTACTTCTTCAGGAACATCGTCTTCAAACTTTCTCGCCGCCATGGTTCCCGGCCTTTCAGAATAAGCGAACATAAACCCAAAGTCATATTTCACATATTCCATTAAAGAGAGGGTGTCCTGGTGATCTTCTTCAGTTTCGGTAGGGAAACCGGTGATCATATCCTGAGAAATGGCACAATCTGGAATGATTTTTTTGATGTTATCGATCAATTCAAAATATTCTTCGCGGGTGTGAAGCCTGTTCATCTTTTGCAGGATGCGATCGCTTCCGCTTTGTACCGGCAGGTGAATATATTTGCAAATATTTCTATAAGACGCCATGACTTCTATAACATCAAGCGTCATATCCTGCGGATTTGAAGTAGAGAACCTAATCCTCATTTTTGGATGAGCTTCAGCAACAAGTTTTAAAAGTCCGGCGAAATTGGTGGCTGTTGCTTTCTGAATTTCAGAAGCATTTTTAAAATCTTTTTTGAGTCCGCCACCATACCATAAATAGCTGTCTACATTTTGGCCTAAAAGAGTGATCTCCTTAAAACCTCTTGCGGCCAGGTTGTTCACTTCCTCTAAAATACTCTGCGGGTCTCGACTGCGTTCTCTTCCGCGGGTGAAAGGAACCACGCAAAAAGTACACATGTTATCACAGCCACGGGTGATCGAAACGAAAGCTGAAACACCATTGCTTTGAAGTCTTACAGGTGAAATATCACCATACGTTTCGTCTTTGGAAAGTATGACATTCACTGCATTTCTTCCTTCTTCCACCTCGGCGATAAGGCCCGGCAGGTCTTTATATGCATCTGGTCCCACTACGAGGTCCACGATCTTTTCCTCTTCAAGAAATTGGCTTTTTAGCCGCTCGGCCATGCAGCCAAGAACACCCACTTTCATTTTTGGGTTGATCTTTTTTACTGCATTATATTTTTCCAGCCTTTTTCGAACGGTTTGTTCGGCTTTGTCCCTAATTGAGCAAGTGTTGATGAGTACCAAGTCTGCCTCTTCCAGGCTTTGGGTGGTATTGAATCCTTCCTTTGCAAGAATGGAAGCTACTATTTCGCTATCGCTAAAATTCATTTGGCAGCCATAGCTCTCAATCATAAGCTTTCGCCCGTTGCCAGACTTTGGCTCCATTACCAAAGAATCTCCCTGTTGTTGTTCGTCTATTATCTTCTCCATAATCAAAAAAATACCATTAGGTAATTGAACCTGCAAAGATACATTATAACTTATGACAATGACAAAGTGACAGTGAAAAATTAGGTTTTAATCTGATGTAAAAAGTGCATTTTCAGAAATTAAAGCAGGATATTTAAAAATTCCTATACTTTTGCAGATACAAAAATAACACCTATGGCGAAGAATTTAGTGATTGTGGAGTCTCCTGCAAAGGCAAAGACTATTGAAAAATTTCTTGGAAAGGACTACAAGGTCGCTTCCAGTTTTGGTCATATTGCCGATTTGCCAACCAAAGAATTAGGGGTTGATACAGATGGAGATTTTACGCCTAAATATATTGTCTCGAAAGACAAGATGGATGTGGTGCGCAAGCTGAAAGGACTGGCGAAAGATGCAGAAATGGTGTGGTTGGCAAGTGATGAAGACCGGGAAGGAGAAGCAATTGCATGGCACCTTGCCGAGGAGCTGAAACTAAATAAAGACAAAACTAAACGTATTGTTTTTCATGAGATCACGAAATCTGCAATCTTACGTGCAATAGAAAATCCTCGCGGGATCAATTATAATCTGGTAAATGCGCAACAGGCCAGAAGAGTGTTGGATCGCCTAGTGGGATATGAACTTTCTCCTGTTTTATGGAGGAAAGTAAAAGGCGGACTTTCTGCAGGAAGAGTGCAATCTGTTTCGGTGCGATTGATTGTAGAGAGAGAAAGAGAGATCCAGAATTTTAAAGCAGAAGCCTCTTTTAGAATAGACGCTGAATTTACTACGGAAGAAGGAAAGTCATTTAAGGCAAAACTTCCGAGAAATTTCGATACCAAAGCCGAAGCAGAACAATTCCTGTCTCAAAATCTCGATGCAAATTTCAAGGTAGCAGACCTTACTACCAAACCGGCGAAAAAATCACCGGCACCACCATTTACAACTTCCACTTTACAACAGGAAGCGGCAAGAAAACTTTATTTTTCGGTTAGTAAGACCATGACAATGGCGCAGCGGCTTTACGAGGCCGGGCATATTACCTATATGAGAACCGATAGTGTTAATTTATCTGATGATGCAAGAAAAGGTGCTAAAAATGAGATTTTGAAGGCCTATGGTGAGAAGTACGCCAAGTCTAGGCAGTTTAAAGGAAAAACCAAGGGGGCGCAGGAGGCTCACGAAGCTATTCGTCCTACAAACTTTGAAAACCATACGGTAAATGCAGAGCGTGATGAGCAGCGTTTGTATGAATTGATCTGGAAAAGAGCCATTGCTTCTCAAATGAGCGAAGCACAGTTGGAACGAACCAATGTGAAAATTGAGGCAGATAAACATGAGAAGCAGTTTACTGCAAATGGAGAGGTTTTGAAATTTGATGGATTTCTTAAAGTTTATCTTGAAGGGAGTGATGAGGAAGATGAGGAAAGAGATGGAATGCTGCCGGCTCTTAAAGTGAACGAGAAATTAGAAAATAATTTTATCACTGCTACAGAAAGATTTACGCGGCCGCCATACAGGTATACTGAAGCTTCTTTGGTTAAAAAACTGGAGGAACTGGGAATTGGTAGACCATCTACGTATGCGCCAACGATCTCCACGATCCAGAATAGAAATTATATTGAGAAAGGTTCTGTAGATGGGACAGAGCGTAGCTATGTGCAGCTTAGCCTTAGTAAAAATAAGATCGACGAGAAAAAATTAACCGAAACCGTAGGGAGTGACAAGGGCAAACTGGTTCCTACAGATGTTGGGATGGTGGTGAATGATTTTCTTGTAAATCATTTTTCAAACATTCTGGATTATAACTTTACAGCTAAGGTAGAGCAGGATTTTGATGATATTGCTGAAGGGAATGAGGAGTGGACAAAGATGATGAGAGACTTTTATAAAGACTTTCATCCGCATGTCAAAGATGTTGCTGAAAATGCCGAAAGGGAAGTAGGCGAGCGGGTACTGGGAAAAGATCCTGAAACAGGAAAACCGGTAAGTGTGAGGCTTGGAAAATTTGGGCCAATGGTCCAGATAGGATCTGTTGAGGATGAGGAAAAGCCAAAATTTGCCAGCCTGGGTCCAGATCAAACTTTAGACTCTGTAACTTATGAAGAAGCAATGGATCTTTTTCAGCTTCCGAAGAAGTTAGGAGAATATAAAGGAGAGGATGTTGAGGTGAACAACGGTCGTTTTGGACCCTATGTAAAATTTGGTAAAAAATATGTCTCCCTGTCGAAGGGAGAAGATCCATTAAGTGTAGATTTCGATCGCGCTATGGAGCTTGTTAAGGAAAAAGAAAAGGCCGATGCTCCAATTTATGAATACAAAGATCTTCCTGTTCAAAAAGGAGTGGGAAGGTTTGGTCCATACCTCAAATGGAATAATATGTTCATTAATGTGAACAAAAAGTATGATTTTGATGATCTTTCGGCGGAAGATATTGAGACACTTATTGAAGATAAGTTGAGGAAAGAACGTGAAAAGGTGATTCATAACTGGGAAGATGAAGGAATTCGTGTTGAGAAAGCGCGATGGGGAAGGTCAAACATTATAAAGGGCAAAACAAAAATTGAATTACCGAAAACTGTAGATGCTGCAAAGCTTAGTTTGGAAGAGGTAAAAGATATTATTGAGAAAAAAGCGCCTAAGAAAAAGGCCGCCAAGAAAACTACAAAGAAGAAGACCACCGCAAAAACTTCTAAAAAGAAGACGACTAAAAAGAAATAATTAATGGATTTTGAATTCTTTACCCCGGTAAATGAGGTTTTAGTCGATGAATTTACAGTATCTCTGCACACTATTGGTGGACAGACGAGGATTCATACTTCGGGTAATTTTCCCAATCTTGAAGGAATTCGGGTTGCACTTTTCGGAGTTTTGGAGGATAGGCTGGATGTTGAGAGAAGTGAAGAACCCTTTAATTTTGATGGAGTAAGACAGAATTTTTATCAGCTATATCCCGGGAATTGGGGCGTTTCTGTGGCTGATCTTGGAGATATCCAAAAGGGGGAAACAGTAGAAGACACCTATTTTGCTGTTCAATCTGTTGTGGCTGAACTAGTCAAAAATGACATTATTCCGGTGATTTTAGGAGGCAGTCAGGATTTGATTTATGCGCAATACAGGGCCTATGATAATCTGGATCAAATGGTCAATTTGGTCAACGTAGACCCACGATTTGACCTTGGGGATGCAGAAAAACCTATTTCCAACAGGTCTTACGTAGGGAAGATCGTGATAAATAAGCCTTACAATTTATTTAATTACTCAAATTTAGGTTACCAGACGTACTTTAATTCTCAAGATGAGATAGAGCTTATGGAAAAGCTGTTTTTTGATGCTTATCGTCTTGGTGAAGTTACCGGAGATATAAGTATGGTTGAACCAGTGATGAGGGATGCGAATTTGGTAGGTATAGATATAAATTCGGTAAGTACGGCGGCTGTAGGAAATTACCGTCACAATTCTCCAAATGGATTCGATGGAAAAGAGATTTGTGCATTGGCACGATATGCGGGAATAAGTGATAAAGTCTCTTCTTTCGGTATCTATGAGATTTCGGCTAAAAGTAATTATCCTTCCTGCAATATGCTCATAGCCCAAACGTTATGGTACTTTGTGGAAGGGGTGAATTACCGTACAAATGAAAATACTATTTCGGCTAAACAGGAGTTTATAAAGTACCAGGTACCCATAGACGATGAGGTATTGATTTTTTACAAAAGTCCGCTAAGCGGAAGGTGGTGGATTGAAATTCCGTATAGTTCAAATTTCAATAATAAATTGAAAAGACATACGTTATTACCTTGCACAAAAGAGGATTATATAGATGCCTGCAATCAAATTTTACCTGAACGCTGGTACAAAACGAAGAGGAAAAACGAAATTTAAATATATATTTGCACAGAATTAGCAGGAGGTATTTAGAGTGAATTATTGTTTATTAGGAAATAAATAAATAGGTTTACTGCCTTAAAGCTAAAGTGTCCTAACTTTGAGAGAAATTATGAGGAAAATTGTTTCGCTTGTTGCTGTTGTTACTTTTCTAGTTGGTTGTGGTAGAGGAGACCAGGGGCAGTTGGTGGGTGCAGAAGGAAAAGAGTGGCATCCAGAGAAACCTTTAGGAATGACCCTTGTTCCTGGGGGTTCTTTTATTATGGGTAAGTCTGATGATGATATCGCAGCCCTTAAAAATGCACCGCCAAAAACAGTTACTGTACGTTCTTTTTATATGGATGAAACAGAAATTACCAATTCGGAATACCGCCAATTCGTAAACTGGGTGAAAGATTCTATTGTAAGGATCAAATTGGCTGAGGAAGCCGAATTCCAAGGTATGACTGCAGCCGACGGCGGCATTGGGGAATATGCATTTGCTGATACAGATCCTGAAAGCATGTCTGTATATGAAAAATACATGTACGACAATTATTATAGTCTGGGAGAAGGTTTTGAAAACCGAAAAATAAACAAGGATGTTCCAATTATTTGGGATACCCGTGATTATCCAGATGAGTATTATGCAGCTATTATGGATACCATGTATATTAGCCCAGAGGAGGCATATAATGGACAGCGCTCTATTGATGTGAATCATTTGAAATTCAGATACACCTGGATGGATGTTTCATCTGCTGCTAGAGACGAACCTGGTAAAAGAGCAGATTATATTCAGACGGAAGAAATTCTTATCTATCCAGATACTACAGTATGGATCAAGGATTTTACTTATTCCTATAACGAACCCATGCATAACGATTATTTTTGGCATGATGCTTATAGCGATTATCCGGTAGTGGGCGTTTCCTGGAAGCAGGCAAGAGCTTTTGCTCAATGGAGAACCTTATATCATAATGCATACAGGAAAAAAAGGGGGACGCACAATGTGAACTCTTACAGGCTTCCAACAGAGGCTGAATGGGAATATGCTGCCAGGGGCGGTCTTGAATCTGCAACTTATCCCTGGGGTGGACCTTACACGAAAAATGATCGTGGATGTTTCATGGCCAACTTTAAACCTTTAAGAGGTGATTATGCAGCTGACCAGGCTTTATATACTGTAGAGGCAAAATCATACGATCCAAATGACTATGGATTGTATAATATGGCAGGAAATGTTGCGGAATGGGTTTTCTCTTCCTACGACCCGGCTTCTTATGAATATTCTTCTTCAATGAACCCATCGGTGAATGACGAATCAAACATGAAAAAAGTTGTTCGCGGAGGTTCCTGGAAAGATGTAGCTTACTTTTTGCAGGTGAGCTCCCGTGATTACGAGTATGCAGATTCTGCCAGAAGTTACATTGGCTTTAGAACTGTGCAGGATTATTTAGGAACAGATGTAACCCTAAATCAATCCAGGTAAATTTTCCAATTCTATTTATTTATCAATAACCTATTACAAAAAGAACTAAACTAAATTATTATGGCACAATCAAGGTCAAGTAAAAAATTAATGAACATGGTGTACGGTTTGGGTGCATCCGTAGTTATTCTTGGAGCACTTTTCAAAATTATGCACTGGCCTTTTGGTAACGAGATGCTTATTTTGGGACTTGTTGTAGAAGCACTTGTATTTGCAGTTTCAGCATTTGAACCTGTGGATGATGAGGTAGACTGGTCTCTTGTTTACCCCGAGCTTGCCGGAGGGGAATCTTCTGTGAAAAGAAGCGAAGTTGTTGTTGAAGACACGCAATCTGAAGGTATGTTATCAAAAAAACTTGATGATCTATTAAGAGAAGCAAAAATTGATGCAGGTTTGATGAGCAGTCTTGGTGAAAGCATCCGTAACTTTGAAGGTGCCGCTAAGAACATATCTCCTACAGTAGATGCAATGGCCTCTCAAAAGAAGTACAGCGAAGAAATGTCTTTGGCTGCAAACCAAATGGAATCATTGAATAACTTGTATAAAGTTCAGGTAGAATCGGCTTCGCGTCAGGCGGAAATTAACGAAGCTGTTGCCGAAAATGCCGGAAGATTAAAAGAGCAAATGGAATCTTTGACAAATAACCTTTCTTCCCTGAATGGAGTATATGGTGGAATGTTATCTGCGATGCATGTAAAAGCTTAGTTGGTTTAAGATTAAATAAACCTATTTATTAAAAATTAAACGAAACTAAAGAATGGCGTCTGGAAAACAAACCCCAAGACAAAAGATGATTAACCTAATGTACCTGGTTTTCATCGCAATGATGGCATTGAACATGTCCAAAGAAGTGCTTACTGCTTTTGGAATGGTAAATGAAAGTCTTGCAGAAACAAATGAAAGAACCACAGAGCGAAATGCGGCTTTGCTGGCCAGTTTAAATACCAAAGCACAGGATCAACCCGCAAAATTTCAACCTTTACTCGAAAGAGCTCAGCAGGTTGATGTATTGTCAGATGATCTGAACAGTAATCTGCAAGAGCTTAAGACGAGGTTAGAAAACAGCGTGGATGATCCAAGAGATTACGAGGCGATGGATAAAACCGATGCTCTTGATGAATATTTCTTTCAAAGTGGAGACCCCAGTGCTGCAGGAAAGGAATTTGTGGATCAAATCGATACATATAGAGAAAATATTATTGCCCTTATAGGGGAACAATTTCCTGATATTGCCGCACAGGTGAGAACCAAATTTAGCACAGAACCTGTTGAGGATAGTGAAGGTGTGACCAAATCATGGCTGAGTTATAATTTTGAAGGATATCCTATGGTGGCGTCCATGACAAAATTTACTCAAATTCAAAATGATGTAAAGACAGTGGAAAGTGAAATCCTATCCAGGTTGCTTTCTGGTCAATTAGAAAGTGAAGTGTCTTTGACGAATTATACAGCAATTGTGATCCCTGATAAAACTGCTTTTTTCAGTGGAGAGAATTTTACCGGAAGAGTAATGTTGGGACGTGTGGATGAAAGTTTACAGTTTGAAAATGTTATTATAAACGGAAGAGAAGTGGAAACCACTTCTGCAGGACAGGTGCAGCTTGATTTTCCTGCGGGAAATGTTGGAGAACAGAAAATCACAGGGGAACTGCAATTTCAGGAGGGAGATTCTATAGTAAGGATTCCGGTTACCAGTTCTTATGCGGTAATTCCAAAGCCTAATTCAGCTGTAATATCAGCAGACAAAATGAATGTAGTTTACCGTGGGGTAGCGAACCCTATGACTATTTCCATTCCTGGAGTTGGGAATGTGTCTGCTAACGCGCCCGGACTTCGATCTGTTGGTGGAGCAGGGCAATATGTGATGGATGTAACTACTTTGCAGGCACGTGAGGTTACTATAAATGTAAGTGGTCAATTGCCTGGAGGAGAGCCAGTAAGTGATAGTAAAACCTTTAGGGTAAAAGATATTCCAAGACCTGTAGGAACTGTTAGAGGTGAATCGGGAACTGTAAGAATGCAACGTAACACTTTGGAAATTGCAACCATTGGTGCTGCATTACCAGATTTTGACTTTGATGTAGACCTTAGGGTAACCGGCTTTAAATTTAGAGTTCCAGGGCAACCTACCGTACAGGTGAGAGGTCAGCAACTGGATGCTTCGGCTAAAGCTGCTTTACGAAGAGCGGGTCGCGGTGAGACGGTACAAATATTTGATGTAGAAGCGCAGCTTGCCGGTGGTACTAATTATAAGCTTAAGCAGGTTTCTCCAGTGGTTGTGGAGTTAACAAATTAAAAAATGAAATTATGAACTGGAACCGATTATTTATTGGATTGTGTGGAGTGCTTGTGTCGGTATCATCTTTTGGTCAAACAAACATTTTAAATGCGAAATCGCCAGAAGATATTGGAGCACCAACCGTGGCAGAGGAAACGTATGGTAAGAATGATCCATTAGAGTATGGATATGTGGATGAAAGAGATGTTTTATGGGCGAAAACAACATGGGAGGTCGTAGACCTTGATGAACGGGTGAATTTTCCGTTGTACTATCCAATTGATACAAGCCAGATAGGTGGTTCCAGAAGATCGCTGTATGATGTTTTAGTGACCAATATCAAAAATGGTAATATTGAGAACATTTATGCAGATTCTTACTTTAATGATAAAAGGACTCTGAAAGATATACAGGCCGCTCTTTCAAAAGTGGATACTACAGATCTTGGTATCGAGCAGTACAACGCGGGAGAAGAGATCGATCAACAGTTTATTAGCAGAAGAGATATTTCTTCGGCAGATCTTGTTGCTTATCACATTCGCGGTTACTGGTATTTTGACAAACGGCAGGCAGAATTGAAATATAGATTGCTTGGTATTGCACCGGTCGCGCCAGATGTTAATTT
This sequence comes from Salinimicrobium maris, assembly GCF_049680855.1. NCBI lineage: Bacteria > Pseudomonadati > Bacteroidota > Flavobacteriia > Flavobacteriales > Flavobacteriaceae > Salinimicrobium > Salinimicrobium maris. Next base: position 862,742 of record NZ_JBMPGS010000001.1, read on the forward strand.
TATTGACAGCCCCGATGCTCAACCTGTAGAGTTATTTTGGGTGTGGTTCCCCGATGCACGGGAAGTGTTGAATGAAGCCTATGCTTTTAATCCAAACAACTCATCGCAGTCCATTTCCTTTGATCACCTGCTAAATGCCCGCAGGTTTCATGGAACCATTTATGCTGAAGATAATGTGCAGGGAGACCGTAGTGTCAATGAATATATTAGCAACAATGCGTTTATGCAGCTTCTGGAATCAGAGCGAATCAAGGAGCAGATCAGGAACTTTGAACAGGATATGTGGAATTATTAATAGATTCCCATTCATAAATAATAAACGCCTTTCTTCGGAAGGGCGTTTTTTTATTTTTTAATTTTGTGGAATGCTGGATTATATAATTGTAGGGTTTGGCCTTGGAGGAGCAAGTACAGCTTTCAGGCTGGAAGAAATGAACAGGAAATTTGTCATTTTTGAAGATTCATCTGTTAACTCTTCAAAAGTTGCCGGCGGAGTGATGAACCCGGTGATTCTAAAAAGGTTTACCCTCGCCTGGAATGCAGATGAACAACTAAAGGAGAGTAAGCAATTTTACAGAAAACTTGAATTTCATCTAAAAACCAACTTTTTAAGTTCTATCGAACTCTACAGAAAATTCTTTTCAGTAGAAGAACAAAACGACTGGTTTAATGCCGCCGATAAACCCGGTCTCGCCCCCTTTCTCGATACTAACCTAAGGAATCATGTTGCAGACGCACTTCCGGCAGATTATTCCTTTGGAAAGGTAGTAGGAACGGCGAGAGTTGATACTCGTAAGATGCTGGATTCTTACGCTGAATACCTGGAAAGCAATGGGCAACTCAGGAAGTCCAGATTTGCATATAATGATCTAGAGGTTTTTGAAGATTACATTCAGTACAGAGGAATCAGGGCCAAAAATGTCATTTTTGCCGAAGGTTTTGGGGTGCTGAAAAATCCCTTTTTCAACTATCTTCCAATACCCGGAAATAAAGGGGAATATATCATCATTGAAGCTCCCGGCCTTGATCTTGACGTGACGGTAAAAGCTTCGATCTTCATATCTCCATTAGGGAACAATTGTTATAAAATTGGCGCGACGTACAACAACAAGGATAAAACGGTAGGGACAACTGCCGAAGCAAGACAGGAACTGGTAAGCAAGCTGGAAAAACTAATTACAGTGCCTTTTAGAGTGGTAGATCAGGTGGTGGGAATAAGACCATCCACCATTGATCGGCGTCCTGTTGTAGGGCGGCATCCTGAGCATCAAAATATGTACTGCTGCAATGGTTTTGGAAGCAGAGGAGTACTGACAGCCCCGGCAGCTTCCGCAGAATTACTGGCTTTGATTGAAGAAGGAAAGGAGATTTCCGTGGAAATGGACCTCGCCCGCTTTACAAGAAAGCATTATCCTAAGGCTTAGTTTGTTTATAATTCTTATTGTAAGAAAAGAAGAAATTCACCCATATATTTCGGCTTAACCTAATGATGACCGGCATGAAAATGAATAGAGCGGCAACAATGGCAAAGAAGGAATTTAGCAGGGAGCTGTTAAGGAAATAATAGGCTATGATAAAGACGGGAACAGCAAAAGCAACGCCTACAGCATAGCTAACATACATCGCTCCAAAGAAAAAGGAAGGTTCCATTTTAAATTTTGTGCCGCAGTTTGGGCATCGCTCATGCATATCGAAAATCCTGGAAATCTTATAAGGATTTGCTTCTTTATACATATTTTCCTCCTGGCAAACGGGGCAGGAGCCTGTCAAAATGCTATGCAATTTATTGCCTTTCAGGATATTCAATATCTTCATGATGGCTTTTTTTCCGAAGTAAAATTAAGCATCTTTGCAAAAAGAAAGAAGAAGAATGCTAAATATACATAACTTATCTGTTTCCTTTCAGGGCGAGTATCTTTTTGAAGAAATCACCTTTAGATTGGGAGCAGGAGACAGGGTAGGTTTAATTGGTAAAAATGGTGCGGGCAAATCAACTTTGCTGAAGATCCTTTCCAAAGAAATGGAACCCGATACCGGCCAAATCGCGGCAGATAAAGACCTCAAAATAGGATTTTTGAAGCAGGATATAGATTTTGTTGAAGGCCGGACTGTGCTGGAAGAATCTTACCAGGCTTTTGAAGAAATTAAAAAGCTGGAAAAGAAACTGGAGGAGATAAATACACAACTGGCAGAAAGAACAGATTATGAAAGTGATGGTTACCACCAGTTGATGGTAGATCTAAATGATGTGCAGCATCAATATGAGATTCACGGCGGCTATAATTACCAGGGAGAGACAGAAAGGATATTGCAGGGTTTAGGTTTTAACCGAGAAGATTTCGATAAACTTACAGATACTTTTTCAGGAGGATGGCGCATGAGGATCGAGCTGGCCAAACTCCTGCTTCAGTCCAATGATATCCTGTTACTGGATGAGCCTACGAACCACCTCGATATTGAATCTATTATTTGGCTTGAATCTTTTCTGAATAACTATCCCGGTGCGGTGGTCATTGTTTCGCATGACAAAATGTTTCTGGATAATGTTACAAATCGCACCATTGAAATCTCGCTGGGAAGAATCTACGACTACAATAAACCCTATTCAAAATACCTGGTTCTACGGGAAGAATTGAGAGAACAGCAATTAGCCTCTCAAAAAAATCAGGAAAAGCAGATTCAGCAGACAGAAAAACTTATTGAGAAGTTTCGTGCTAAGGCTTCTAAAGCCAGTATGGCGCAGTCTCTGATTAAAAAACTGGATAAGATTGATAGAATTGAGGTAGATGAAGATGATAATAGCGTAATGACCCTCAAATTTCCGGTGTCTGTAGTGCCCGGGAAGGTAGTTGTGGAAGCAGAAAATATTAGTAAATCCTACGGAGATAAAAATGTGCTACAGGGCATTGATCTTCTCATAGAAAGAGATTCAAAAACCGCATTTGTGGGGCAGAATGGACAGGGGAAATCTACCCTGGCTAAAATTATAGTGGGGGATTTGAGTCATAAGGGAAGTTTAAAATTAGGCCATAATGTACAAATAGGATATTTTGCGCAAAACCAGGCCGAATATTTGGACGGTTCAAAGACTGTGCTCGACACAATGATAGATGCCGCAAATGAGAAGAACAGAAGTAAGGTGCGCGATATCCTGGGATCCTTTTTATTTAGAGGTGATGAAGTTGATAAGTATGTAAGGGTACTTTCCGGAGGAGAACGTAACCGTCTCGCGCTAGCAAAACTAATGTTGCAGCCTTTCAACGTGCTGGTAATGGATGAGCCCACAAACCACCTGGATATAAAATCAAAGAACGTTCTCAAAGACGCCTTGATAAGTTTTGAAGGTACGCTCATTCTCGTTTCTCACGACAGGGATTTTCTGCAGGGGCTTACGAACAAGGTGTATGAGTTTAAAAACCATAAGATCAAAGAATATCTTGGAGATATAGATTTCTATCTTGAGCAGCGCAATGTGGAAGATATGCGCGCTATAGAAAAAAGAGATAAGGTACAAAAGGTGGAGACGAAAAATGCCGACAGTAAGCAGGCATATAATGATCAGAAAAAAGCAAAGTCCCTTCAAAACAAGCTTAGTAATACAGAAGCGCAAATTAGCAGGCTGGAAAAGGAATTAAAAACCAAAGATGCGGAAATGGCTGCAGATTATGAAAAGGCAGTGTCAGATCCAAACTACCTGAAGAATTATCAAAGGAAAAGGAAAGAGCTTGATAACTTAATGTCTTCCTGGGAAAAACTACAGGAAGAACTGGAAAGTATTTCATAATCTTTATGATAGAACACTTTTTTCAATGTCCTTATTGCTGGGAAGAAATTTCCATGTTGCTGGATTCTTCAGTGAGACGTCAGACTTATGTTGAGGATTGCGAAATTTGTTGCAATCCCATAGAAGTTTATGTACAATTTGAAAATTACGAATTGCAGGAGTTTCAAGTACAGAGTATAGAGCAGTAAGGAAAGTTGTAATTAGGAAATATTCCTGTAGCTCCTCAGGTAGATTTTCTCTAAATTAGAGAACCAAATCTACATAAAGAATGATATCAACTTTTGAATTTGCAGATAATGTCATTGGAGTAACAGTTAATACAGATGTTGACGACGCCCTAATGAAAAAATTAATCTCTGTTGTTTCTGTTAAAATGGAAGCGCATGGTAAGGTGAGCTTGTTTTTCGAACTTAAGGAAGGAAACAAGCTTTCCTTTAGAGCTTTCCTGAGAAATTTAAAATTTAATCTGAATCACGAAGGAGAATTTAATAAGGTTGCGGTGGTGACAGATCAAAGCTGGGTTAAGAATGCATTTGATTTTAAGGATCTTATAACCGCGGCGGAGATTAAAGTATTCGATAGTGAAAATAGACTCGATGCACTTAGCTGGATTTCCTATTAATTTTTTTCATTTTTTCTTTGGTAGAGAGGAAATCCGTTGTATATTTGCAGTCCAATATCGCGGGATAGAGCAGTAGGTAGCTCGTCGGGCTCATAACCCGAAGGTCACAGGTTCGAGTCCTGTTCCCGCTACTAGCAAAGACAAGGCTTCACAGAAATGTGAAGCCTTTTTTTATTTCATATAGTACAGAATAAGTACAGAATTTGGCTTTTTTAAAAACTTTATATCTTTTACTATCAACTGAATTCATTTGATGCTATATTCTATTGATTTGCTAGAGGACCAAACAATTGCCCTACATGTTTTCTTCTGAAATATAATCGTTAGGATGGTATTCCGTTCTCATTTCTCAATTCTTCTGAGTCAAATCTGACATAAATCTTACTACAAGAGGATAATTCATTTTCATAAACCACTCAGCCCATTCCCCTAAATTCCGCAGAAAAAGCTCCATTACGGGAAATACGGGATCATTCAAAAAATCTTGGACACAACTTCAAAGCTTCCGATTTCCATTTCGCTACCCCTGCCGAAAAGGCAGGAACGCTACATTCCCAATCTCCATCTTTAAAATTAAGTCCGCTTTAAACCCTGCTAAGAATAGAATTTCGGTTTTTCATAGCCCGTTCAGCACATTCCCACTTCATTCCGCAGAAAAAGCTCCATTGCGGGGAAAGAGCTTCACTATAAAAGTCTTGGACACCATCCCCAATTTCTCCTTTCCATTTCGTTAGCGCTTCCCGCTATGCTGGGAAGCGCACTTCATTCCAATTCCAAATCGGGAATGGAGTCCGCTTAATCGGATTTCCATCCTTGCTTTTGGCCCCGCTTCCAATGTTTTTGTACTTCACATAAAGACTTTAGACGCACTTCCGCGCCGTCACTGTCCCTTCCCTTTTTTTGTAAGCAAAATACCAACATTTGGAAGTTGAACAGACTGCATAACCGGTCGTGCCTCCCTTTTATAAGTCTTTATCAATTCCAAATATTGAAAATGTATAAGCAACAAAAAAAGGTAACAGCGACGGCACTACGGGAAGTAAATCTAAAATGAACATTATGAAATCGTACAAGAACATCAGAAAGGAAGCGGGGCCAAAAAAACAAAAAAAGGAAAACGCTCAGGATACAATAAGTAAATCGCTTCAAAAAAATATAAACGGAAACTGCCTGAAAGGTTCAGGTAGTCTATTAAGTAATCTTTAATTCTTTTATTATGAGTACTATCAAAAATCACGTACAGCTAATTGGAAACGTTGGTCAGGAACCAACCATTACCAACCTCGAAAACGGTAAAAAAGTAGCCCGTTTTTCACTTGCCACCAATGAGTATTACAAAAACGACAAGGGCGAAAAAGTGCAAAATACGGAATGGCATACCGTAGTCGCCTGGGGAAAAACTGCAGAAATCATTGAGAAGTATGCAGGAAAGGGTAAGGAAATTGGAGTTAGCGGAAAATTGAAATCCCGTAGTTACGAGGATAACGATGGCATTAAGCGCTATGTTACCGAAGTGGAAGCCAACGAAATCCTTTTGTTAGGCGTAAAGAACGGCAATAATTCAATTGAGTAAATTAAAAACAAAGAGGGCGGTACGGTCGAAAGTCTCGCCCTCTTTCATTATTCACCTTTTAAATCAGATCATAATGGAAACCAAAGTTAATGAAATCGCGATAAGTTATAGTGGAAGTTTAAAAGCAAATTTGCTTCCCAAGATAACCTGTTCCCAAAGTGCTGCAGATTTAGCCTACAGCCAATGGAACAAAGATACTATTGAACTGCACGAGACTTTTAAAATAATGCTGCTCAACAATGCCAATAAGGTAAAAGGAATATATGAAACCTCTAACGGAGGAATAACAGGAACTTTAGTGGATGTCCGCATCTTATTTGCCGTACTGTTAAAGAGCTTGACAACGGCAGTTATTTTGGTCCACAATCACCCGAGCGGAACCTTGACACCGAGTGAACCCGATAAACGGCTGACCCAAAAAATTAAAAAGGCAGGGGAATTATTTGATATTAAGGTATTGGACCATTTGATCCTGATACCTGATGGAAATTATTTCAGTTTTGCAGATGAAGGAATCCTTTAAATGGAAAGCTTATGATTTATCTTAATTTTTCAGACCTGACCGAAGAAGCCCAAAACCGACTTTTGGAGAATTCCAAAAAGGATGTGGAACGAAAATTTGGGAATGATATCCGCACGTACGTAAGAGAAAATTATACCTGCTTTGAGACGATGGTAGAGGAAGAAACATTGCGAAATTTATATTCCTATACTTTCATATTCAACATCTGATTATCTAAACTTTATAGTCCAGCACCTCCAAATTTTTGGAGGTGTTTTTCTGTTCAATTGTCTTCAGTTCAATAAAAATCATTATCTTTATTATGCTGAATTCCAGCATTTAATTTTACGTAGGGTTATCCATTTTTTGACTTTCGCTGATAACCGTACCCATCAAAAAAATACATAACAGGAAATTATTTCCCTGAAACTGGCAATTGGCTTTTGACCAAATTGTACGGAATTTTTGTTCGCCTGTGGCGAACGAAAAGGAGTAGCAAGAGGGTAACACGCGATGCGATGTTAAGCACTCCTTTTCATTTTCAAAATGCTGATATTCAGCAACTTGAAAAAATAAAAAATTCCCGACCTTTCACAATTTGCGACAAATGCCCTGTGAACGCCCATTTTTAGGGGAGGATTTGCGACAAATCGGCCAATTATGGACTCATTTATCGGCATCAGGTTCAAAAAGGAAACGGCAAAACGTTTTCAGGAATTTTCAAGGACACACTTCAAATCGCACACCGAGGCAATGGCAACAATGCTCGATTTTTTCTTCTACAACGAAATTTCCCCAAAGGAAAAATTGGGGCCTACGGGAAGGACAATCGAAGCTTCTTTAAAGAAACGTATAAATGCGGTGATTGCCATTATGAGGGATATGGAAAAGAGCCAGACCAAACCCACCGTCGCAATGTTGGAATCCCTTTTTCAAACCGAAGAACCTAAAAAGAAACCGTTGATTTTGGAAAAGAAAATTATTGAAGAGAAGAAGGAGGTACGTTTTCAGGAAAAGCAAAATAATAAGAATGAACTGTAAATTTTTGAGCTATGTACATTACCATCACACCTCAAAAATTAGGGAACAATTACTCGCAAAGTTCAGCGGATTTTGTGGGCTACCTGGAGAAGGAAAACCAGGATCTGGAACAGGGAGCCCTGCCTGCCGGCAAGGCAGGTATGGAACATTTTTTCAATCAATATGATGTTGAAATATCAGCGGATGAAGTTGTAAAGGAAATTGATGGAAATGGTGCCAAACTCAAAAAGACAGAACCGAAATTCTATTCGATTACGGTCAGCCCTTCCAAATACGAACTGAACCGGTTACAGAACAACAGCGAGGATCTAAAAAGATACACCCGAGAACTGATGAAGGACTACGTGGCTACCTTCAATCGGGAAATCAACGGAAGACCGATTAGCATCGATGATATTAAATATTACGCCAAAATAGAACACCAACGAACTTTTAAGGGAACGGACTGGCAGATTAGGGAAAACCAACCCTTTGCTACCAAAATATTGCAGCTCAAAACAGAAATCAGAAACATTAAAGAGGGGCGAGCTGAAGGCAATATCAAACTATTGCAGAATAAAATTGACCGATTGGAAAAGGAAGCTCCGCACCAACAGGACGGGAAGCGAATTGTCCAGGGGATGCCAAAGGCAGGAAATCAAAGCCATATCCATATCATCGTAAGCAGAAAGGATGCATCCAATACTTTCAGTCTTTCTCCTGGGAGCAAGCATAAGGCCTCGGAAGTCCAGATGCATGGTAAGAATGTAAAACGGGGCTTTGACCGTGATCAATTTTTTGACCGGGCAGAAAAGACCTTTGACAGGACTTTTGTCTATCAAAGAAACTTTGCCGAGACCTATAAGGCCCGAAAGGATTTCATCAAAAATCCTAAAATATATTTTGCATCGCTGATGAAATTGCCCACCAATGAAAGGGCGATTGCTTTTAAAATTATGAAGGAAAGTGGTGTTCCAATGCTACCAAGTATTCCGGTTACACAGGCACAACTGGCAATGAAAGTATTCAACCGCCTGCGCCGTGGTGTGGAAGTGGCTATTAAATCAAGTTCAATAGGTATCTAAAGGAAAAACAATGATGCAACTAACCAATCCCCTACATATACTCTTAATTATCGTTTTGACAGCTTCAGTATTTTATGGACTATATCGGATTTCCAAATATGCCTTTTTCATAAATACTGTGCTGCTTTTGGGACTGATAGCCTATTTGTATTATCCGCATAATACGATAAAAGCACTACTTTATTTAGGTTGTCCTTTATTGTTGGTCAATACGGTATTTTACGTTTTTCTGCATAAACCGGATTTAAAGCAAAATACCTCTGAAAAATATCGGGTAACTTTTAAAACAGACAAGAAAAGTTTTAAAATTGAAAACATCAAACGTGGTGCATCCATTATTGGGTCTGCCGGAAGTGGAAAAACCGAAAGCGTCGTTTACGGATTTTTAAAACATTTCCAGGAACATGATTTCTGTGGGGTTATTCACGATTATAAGGATTTTGAACTTACCGAAATGGCGTACCCGTTATTTAAAAATTCGGATATTCCTTTTCGTATAATCTCCTTTGACAAAATTATTCATAGGGTAAACCCCATTGCACCCCGGTATCTCGAAAACGAAGAAAGTGTAAATGAAATTTCCCGGGTACTTATTGAAAATCTTCTGGAACAGCGGGAATCGGGAACCACGGGAACCTCGAAATTTTTTAACGATGCAGCTGAAGGTTTGATAGGCGGATTGATTTGGAAACTGAAAACATCCTATCCTAAATTCTGCACCTTACCCCATCTAATCGCCATCTATCAATATTTGGATACGGATAGTCTCATAAAGTTTTTAGAGACCAATACCACCTCCAGAGCCATGGCAGATGCTTTCATTAGCGGCAAAGATTCCGAAAGACAGACCGCAGGAGTGAAAAGTACCCTGGCCAATGCTCTGAAACGCATAAGCACACAAAATATTTTTATGGCCCTTTCTGCAGATGAAGTGCCATTAAATATTAATAATCCGGAAAATCCTGCTGTGATTTCAGTAGTGAACAATCCTAAATTTGAGACCTCTTATTCACCTGTGATTGCCACTATAATCCACACGATTATAAAGCAAATGAGTGTGCGTAACTCAAATTCTTCCTTTCTTTTAATGGAAGAAGCACCAACCATTCGGTTGTTAAATATGCACCGCATTCCGGCGACATTAAGAAGTTATGATATAGCAACTGTTTATGTAATGCAGGACAAGATTCAGAATGATATGATGTATGGTGATAAGGCCAGTAAAGCTATTTTAAGTAACCTTTCATATCAGTTCTTTGGGAAGGTCAATGACCCGGACACCGCTAAATATTATGAACGCTTTTTTGAGATCGTCAAAAAGGAAACAACCAGTATCAACCGTGGTTACAGTCTTGATTTTGATACTCGCATTACCACCGGGGAACGGGAAATCCCAAAAATACGGGCTGATGCCTTTTTCCGATTAAGGCAGGGGGAATTTATTACCTATGCGGATGGGGAGGATAAAAAGGTACAGTTTAAGTTATCAGAAATTGAAAGGGAGCTTCCACAAGAGACAAAGATGTTTGCCAAAGCTGATTTAGAAGCTAACTTTGACAGGATCTATGGTGAAGCAAGATCTATTTTTGATTAAAAAAATAACCCAAAATTATCTAGCTTAATGAGAAGACAGTAGATTTGATGATTGTATTGTGGATAAGTGCGAAAAAATTATTACAAGGTTTTTATATTCGGTAATTTTACAAGATGTTTTATAGAAGAAAAATAGTTTTTGCGTTGTTGGAGAAGTTCAAAGAAGGATTGGAAAGTACACGTCTTCAGAAACTTATGTTTTTGTTGACTCAAATGCAAAAAGAACCCGACTACGAATTTATGCCTTATAGATTTGGTTGTTATTCTTATTCTTTAAAAGCGGATCTTGTTGCAATGGTTAAGCATAACTGGTTGGTTACAGCCGAAAAAAGTTATACTCTTAATATCAATAAGAATTACTATAAGGAGTTGAAAGCAAGCGACCAAGAACTTGTCAATGAAACTTTTGAACTTTACGGTAAAATGAATACAGAGGTGATTACAAAACATACTTACCTCAATTTTCCTTACTATGCCACTAAGAGTGTAATAGCCGAAAAAATTCTTCCTGAGAAATTTTTTGAAAAAGCTTTGTCAGCGCGTGCTATTGAGGAAAGTACAGTTTTATTTACAATCGGTTATCAGGGTATATCGCTTGAAGAATATTTAAACAGATTAATAAGGTCGGATTTCTAATTCCATAAAGTGGAGGGTTTCTAATATTTAGGTCCACTAATGTAATTTAAAATCATAGCAATCGAAAATCGGATAGCAAAGGTTAAAATTAAAAAGGCACTTCCTCCCGTGGTTTCTGCTCTGTTACCTTCCACTGCCCATCTTCTTTAACCAATTTGAATACGCTCGGTTTTTCTTCGAACGAAGTGGAATAGCGAACCCAGGCTGCGTCACCATCAATGGTATCCTCAATGACTGCAAAATTGATTTCGGAGCTTTCATTTTCTGCAAACAATCCCTGGAGGCTTGATAAAATAGCATAACTTTCGGTGGTTGTGTGTTTTTCCAGGGTAGCAGTGTCGTTGTGGTAAAAACTTTCCGCAACAATTTTTGCAGTTTCGGTATGGGTCATTTCTTTATCACTACACGCTACCAGGGCTATAATGACAGAAAATAGAAGAACTTTTTTCATGACATTTTTAATTAGGGTTATTGATATATTTATGTGGTACTTTTAATTTAATATTTCTCCCACCGTTTTTTTCGCTCAGTTCAAGAATGACCCTGCGGTCATCTCCCAAAGAAAATTTAGGTAGCACATAGACCATTTTTTCTGTTTCACCTTCTTTTATTCTAGCGGGCATACCATATCTAAATACAGGTTCTTGATAAATGGTCTGGGAGGATTTCCTTTTTCCTTTTTGCCTGGTCTCAATTCCGAAATTCAGGAAATTCACATCATAATCCAGGGATGATTTGTTTTCGATCTGGATAACGAAATAGAGCTCTTCTTTATCAAATACTATATTTTCAACGCTTAACACAATATTCTGATCTCGCTTTTTTAATCGTCCTATTCTTTGTGTTCGATTAACCAGAAAGGAACAAAATTTGTCATAATAGTAGGTCTTGTCCCTTTCTTTAAGCTCTTCCTTATTTACCTCCGATTCATCAATGACCACAGGCTTTTCATTGCCGATAGTATCAGATGTTAAAACAAAATAATTCAGCTGATTAAGCTGTTCCTTATACTTTACAATATACGAAAAAACCGAACCATTTGAACTGACTACCAGAAGATTACTTTCTTTTCCAGGCGTGGCCTGTAAGAGTCCGAAATGTTGTTCCGCTTCCCGGTTATAAGTAAAAACAAAATTGTCAGAACCTGTTATTCCCTGCCGTATAGGTTTCGGAAAGAACAGGGCCACATTTTTTTGGTCATTTGCAAAAATGGTGTCGAGGATTTTTCTTTCTTGAGCCAAACAAGGACGAAATGCAAAAGAGGTGAAAAACAGGAGGAATAAAATATTAGTTTTCATAGTTCAGATTTTAAAATTAGTTTGTAATCATTAAGGACGGTTACTTTGACGTTCCGGTTATTGCGCCTAAGAACCTTGGTTATTCCACTAATTTGTGGCACACTTGGAATATTTATGTCCTGTATGATATCATCCAGAACCTCACTGGTTGCCTCAGCCCGGAAACTGTTTACCACATAAATACCTTCGCTGCCATCCTGGAGGTCGAAAGCCTTCAGGTTTACCGGATGATGGTCTATATTTTTAACTTCGACCAATGTCCTGTTAGGTTTAAAATTGATAAAGCCATAGACAATAGTATTTTTAGGAATCCATTGATCATTGATCTTAGCTGTCGATGTCAGGCGCATTCGGAGGCGAGAATTGGTCTTTACGACCTGGTTCCCATCGACCACAGCATATACAACCGAATGGCTATCCGCTGCAACAAGCCTATTGTCTGAAGTAGGGGAGGAGGCAAAGAACAGTTGATGCTCCAGTCCCATTTCCTTAGCTTCAATTTTATGTTCCTGCTTTATCTCCTCAATTTCTAATTGAGGAGTGGGAGTGGAAAGCTTTTGTTCTGGCGTGAATTCCTGGTCTATTCCTTCTGAATATTTTATACGTCCAGATTCATAGATACTGTCAACAATCCTTTCCTTTTCCTTTTCGGTTAATTCTCTGTCATAGAAACCCAGGGAATCTATCAGCTTCTCATCGTAAATACTGGGAGCATTGGTTTCCCGTACTTCCCTCAAATCATTTATAGCATCAAGTTTGGAATCGTATTCCTTTGATTCCTGTTCCAGTTCAGGAACCAAAGTTTGTTTCAAATTTTGGCTCTCACTTTCGTCATCGCCCATAATCATTAGCGAATAGGAAATTAGAAATAGGAGTATTACTGCGATTACAGCCCCAAACACTATTTTATTCTTTTCAATTTTCATTATTTAGTTTCTTTAAAGTGTTTTCAAAGTAATTAGTGATAAGCAACCCGTGAGGGTTGTTGGGAAAGTTCCGGTCTACAGTGATCAAGTTTCCTGTGGAAACCAGCTCATAAGTATCGATTACAGATCCGCGGTTGATTTCAAAAATGGTAGTGCTTTTAAAGCTGTAAGTTCCTGCTTGTTCGGCTACCTCAGAATTTATACTAAGTACCTTTTGCACCAGGGAATATTGAATCAACCTGTTGTAAACACCATCAGCTTTCTTCTGCCGGTATAGGTTGTCGACAGAGCTGTTTCCCAGCCAAAGCGCTTTTTCCAGGTTTTTTTCATAATTGCTGGCATCGATGTTATAGAAGTAATTATGAAACAACTCCAAATGTGCCAGTGCTTCCACCCTGAAGTTTTCTTTTTGGGAAACCAGTTTTAACGGGATTACCTCTCCGTTTGTATTAACCGCAAAGGCACTGTTCAGTGCTCTTTTATGAATTGAAAATGCTATCCATCCTGAAAAGATGCTCGAAGAGAATGCGCAAATAACTACAGCAATAACTACAAACCTATTTAGCTTTAACACGGCACATATATTTTGATAAGGTGTTTTCATGATGTGAACAGTCTTAGGGTGAAAGAAGTTGCTCGCCTGTAAAGTTTAAACTTGAGAAAAACTATAAACCCGATAGATCCCAGTTCAACTACCGGGGCAAAAAAACCACTACCCACGTCAGTACCGAACAGGTTTGTCCATAAGTTGGTATTAATTTCTGTGTAAATTGCATTGATAAAAACGTTTACCAGGAAAAATGCAGGTACAAGCATATAGACTGCGGCATATAACTTGAAGAAATTATATGCCAGGGAACGAAACTTCTCAAACACCGCCAGGCTTATGACCAGTGGAAAAAAAGCCTGCATCAATCCCAATAAAAAGTAACGTTCAGCCAAAAATAAGGGGTAAATGAACAGGTCCAATAACCAGAGAAACAAGCTAATTATAAATGCAAAGAATTTAAATCCATAAAGTGGAGTTACTAATGCTTCGTAAAGTAATGCCATAGCTTTTCTTGCCGCATCCACGATGCTTACATCTTCTTCAATGGGGATGTCCTGCATCTGCAAGGGAAGCAAAGCAGGAGCCGTATCCCGATAACGATCTTCAATGGCCACTAGAATTCCATCAAAAAATCCTAAAATTTGTGTGGAGAAAATTACCAGTAGCACTACTGCAAAATTCTTTGCAAGTTCCCCGGGACTCAATCCCCATGTATAACCGTCCTTATCGGCAATACCTTCATTGTATTTCTTAAGGATGTTCACAAGGAAAAAGAGCACAGCGAGCGTTTTCATTCCCACTAAGGTGTACTGTGAAAATTCACTGTTCTGGATGGTCTGGAAAACCGTATCGACATATTCCAGTCCAATTCCTAAAATGATGTTAGCACTCATCTCTAAAAATTTGTTTCACGATTGTTGATCTTATCCTGCATCTTTCTGAAAGAAATGATATTCCGATAGCGTTTGGTTTTCATATTGATCTCCATAACCATTTCCCTGGACTGCATTTCCTTTTCCTGAAGCATTTCTGTACGCTCCCCGTCACTCATTTTTAGATAATCGCTGGACAAGATTTCATCTATGAAATCCATTGTTTCCAAAGAATTATCTACAATGGCATTAAAAGATTCCAATACCCGCGTAACTTCTTCCGGTTTGATATAGGGCGAGTTTAGGATTTCTCTTAGATCGTTTTGCATTATCCCGATAAGACGTTGATTGTTTCGGCCTATTTCGCGGACTGCCTTCAGTTGCTTCACGACCGTATTCACCTTCTCAAGATTTTCTTTCTGCTGTTTCAGGAATTCAGCAGTTTTTAAAAGTTGTGAGGTTTGCTTGGCAGATTCGACCAGCGACTTCACCAGGCTGATAAAGTTCGTATTATCGTAAACCGGCATTCCCTGGGCCCGGGTGTTTAGACTAAAAAAGATAGCCATTCCAAGAATTAAAATTTTTGTTCTCATATTTTTATTTTTTTGGATGAATACTCTGTAATTGCTTTCTCCATATCCTGATGCTTTTCATAAAGCTTCATTATTTCTTCATTCTCGTATCCATCGGTTAAATATGCTGCATAAACTTCCCTTGGCACTTCCAGACGGAAGACATTGCTTTCCTTTCCAATCTTGATAAACATTTCAGTGTACTTCCGTTCCCCGGAAAGATTGTTCCTGATGGATTTTAGCTGGTTAAGATCGTGGCTGGAAAGGTTTAACCGCTTGGCCAGCTCGTTATACCCCTTTTCATTATGCAGGCTGTAAATGACCTGAGTGTTCTCCAGGATACTTGCCGAGATGGAATTGTTCGGCAGCTGGTTAATAGATTGTAAGATGATACCGATTGCCCCGTTCTGTTTCCGAATTGCCTGATAGTAGAATTCCACGCTTTCCAGTACGTTCTCAAATTTCAACTGCTTCGCAAATTCATCAAAAAGGATAATTCCTTTCTCGGCACGATTTTTCCAAATGGTTCGTTGGATAGCGGATTTAATCAGCTTAAGCATTACTGAAAGAACTTCCTTGTTATCCTTTACTTCATCAAGCTCAAAAACAATCAATCTTTTATCTTCAATTTTATAGGTCTGGTCCTCGCTAATCTCAAAAAGGAAACTGTACAGGCCATCTCCAACATATTCTGACATCACGTGCAGGAAGTTCACTATGTTGAAGTAATCCGCATGGATCTTCAGTTTTTGCAGGAGATCCTTCTGATTGGTTTCTACAAACCGATAAAAATTATCCAGGGAATGCTTTTCAGGAACATTCGAATAGTAGTGGAGCAATATTTTTCTGATCGAAACTGATTGTGCTTTGGTGACTTTTAAATCTGAGCCGAAGAGTTCAAACAGGAACATTGACAAATCCTCCAGCCGTTCTGGCGTGACATCTTCTGAATTACTGATGTAAAACGGATTAATACCCAAATTTTTCCCGCTTTCATATCTCAGAACAGTATACTTTTCAGGATATAATTTTGCGAATTTTGTATAGGAGCCACCAAGATCAATGATCACCAGGCGCACTCCGCTCTCAAAGTACTGGCGCAAAATATTATTGGCCAGAAAAGATTTTCCTTCCCCTGTAGGGGCAAAAATGGCAAAGTTCCGGGCTTTAATCCGCTTCTTTCCCTCGTCCCATACATCCTTTAGCACCGGGATGTTGTGTTCCCGGTCATTGAAGATGATTCCTGTGGGATCAGATTTATAATTGGTATTATTAATCAGCAGGCACAGCGCATGTTTTAAATCGGTCACATATAGATCTGAATTGGAAAAATTGGAAGAGAAACAACAGTAGCTATTCAGCACATAATTTTTACGTTCTTCCCCCCGCGGGTAGTACGGCGTAATATCAAGTTCCTTAAATTCAGTCTTTACCTTCGAAGCTATCTGGGCCAGCTCTCCGGCTTCCTTAGCCCAATAGATGACATTGAAATGGCCACGGATAATTCTGGACGTATCATCCGCATTTATCTGATCAAGGATATGCTGAATTTTACCCAGCACAACCTTATTCTGAGATCCGAAATTTGAACTTTTATGAAGTTCTTCGATTTTGTTATCAAGGAGCTTCCGCCATTTTTGTTTGTCATCCAGGTAGAGAATCTGGTTTACCATATGATTTTCATTAAGGGTCAAGCCGAGGCCGTCAATAAAGCCCTGGTGGAATATAAACTCATCGGAAGTAAACCTTTCATTGACCTTACTGCTCTGAACAGTTTCTCCAAAACAGCGTTCGCTGTTGATAGCCAGGGCATCAAAATAATTGTCGCCAACCTGAATATTGGATTTATTTAGCAGCATATCTGTATCAAAACCTTCAGAAAAACCATTAAAAAAGCTATTGGTTAAAGCCTGAATTTCCACGGCGCCCAGAGGTAGAAAAGACATCCTACGGCTATTATTGATAAAGGAAACGGAATCGCTCACAGAGCTGATAAAACTTTTGAGATTATCATCCAGTTCCTGGCACATCCCTTTAGAGACCTTTCGAAATGGATTGACATACTTCGGGTTATTTAATGCTTTGTTTTTGGTGAGGATAAAAAACAGATAGCAGCGATGTTCCATATATTCCCTGCCTTTGAAATGTTCGTGTGTTGCCTTTTCTAAAAAGGTAGTATTTGGCAATAACTCCGCAGAATAAGATTTTTTTAAATAAATGTCCTGTTTGTGTACAACACTTCCATTGGGCAAAGATTTTAGGGCCTGGAACCAAACCCCATGAATATCTTTAAAGTCCTTTTCAGATAAAGAGTAGATTTCAGGTAACATCCCCTCATAGCAAAGAACTACGTTACCATTATTGGCAAAAATGATATTGTCCTGAATATCGATTATGGGCGTAAAGTCCGAAAGATTAATCTTGTTCATAATTAAAATTTGAATTTCTTCTGTTGCTGATGATTTCTGGAAATTTTACCGAAACCTGAAAGAGCTGTGATGTTCTGGTTATTCTGATTAGTACTAAATAAAGGATACAATTGAGGATCAAAGCACTAATGATGATCCAGAAGCTGAAAGAGAAAATGATGACCAGTAATGAAGCTACTACGCAAATCATCATTAAAGCAAAGGAGGAGATGGGCAGCCCAAAAATGACAGCCCCTTTCCTAATGTTTCTATAGACTTCAAACTGTTTCATTAGACCACGATTGAAATCAAATAGGTGAAGATGCCCACTACTGCTCCTGCAATAAGGACAAAGACGAGCACCCGGGTAATCCCCTTTTTAAGGTCTGCATTTTCCCCAAAGAAGTGGCCTGCGTTAAACAGGAAGCCGACAAGAAAGATCACTCCAAGGAGGATTGGGAAGATGGTCCGGATCGTATCGGCAATATCATTAACCGAATTTTCAATTCCCCCGATTTGTGCAAAAAGCGGTAAAGAAACCAGGGACAAAAAGAGCGTGGGATAGATTGGTTTTTTCATAAAGCACAGTTTAAAATTTTGTGTTGTTTTTGTTATGGAAAAAATACATATATTTCAATATAATACGTTGAAAATCAGCATAATAAATAAAAAATAATATTTGATTTTTAATAGTTTAGTTTGATATTAAATGATGTCAAACTGAATTGAAATCACCAGGAGAACTGGTAACAACCTGAAAATTTTAAATGCTCATGAAGCTGAAAAACGTCATTTTTCTGGTTTTGCTCCTGAAAATGTGTTTCATTTTTGGGCAGGGAAAAGAACATCGAAAAAGAATTATTGTCGATGTTGGTCATGGAGGAAAAGACCCTGGTGCGATCGGAATAAACGGAATCCAGGAAAAAGATGTTGTCCTGGCCATAGCAAAAGAAATGATCAGGCTCAATAAAACAATATTTGGAGATGTGTACGACATTTATCTTACAAGATATGATGATAGTTTTTTCACCCTTTCAGAAAGGATCAACTTAGCAAAATCATTAAGGGGAGATATATGTATTTCCTTGCATTGCAATTCATTTTATAGCGATGCCAAGGGAATGGAAATTTTTACATTTAATTCTGAATCCATAAAAAATGACTATAACACCAGGACTTCAATCGCTCTTGGAAATGAAATTCTAAAAGAGTCTACTCTTAATTTAAACATTGAAAACAGGGGGATGAAATTTGCCAATTTTCAAGTACTCAGGGAAATGATTAAGTTTTATCCTGCTATTCTAATTGAAGTAGGCTTTTTGAATAATCCGGTTGAGGCAGTGTATTTTTCCAGACCATCAGGTATTACAGCAATAGCATTGGCTATTTTATCAGGAATAAATAATCATTTAAAATCGAAATAATGAAAGAAGCATTTTTAGAAATTATTAAAAGTATTGGGGATGTTGTAAAAGCTTTCGTTTCAGAAACTTTAAAGCAACTTTCGGACTTAAAAAAATGAACCATGGCTTGATGATAAGTTGTTATTATCTCTTCAAATTTATATCATAGATGCCCATTTCTATTTCCGCTTATCCCCCACGGTTTCATCAAAAGCAACAAGATTGAATAATTCCCGCATACGGCTTCGGACTCTGTTTCCGTAACGTTCTTCCAGCTCCTCAGCGTTAAGGTTGGTCGTTGCGTGGGTTTTTATGTGTTGCTTTGTCTGTAGAAAAAATTCATATCGCGATAAAAGGACTTCGCCCATTACGTTACAGTCTTTGCCGTAATAGCGACCGGGTGGTTCAACACCCAGATCATCAAAACAAAAGAATTTGGTGTTCCCGTATTCTTCAATCGTTTTATAGCCCAAATGGTTGAAGCTGAAGGTCACATTCCGGCAGGGAATCATTTCGTAAGGCCGCTGCAAAGGAACCAGATGGTGTAATAACTTCATCAAACTTGTTTTGCCGCATCCGACCGGGCCGGACAGCAAAATACCTTTTTCAAGATCTATCCCAAATTTCTGGCAGTTATCTTTTTCCTTTATAAAATAAGAGCACAGCTTCAGTAAAATATCACGGTCGTCCTCATAGATCCGGAATTTTTGTCCGAATAGAAGTTTTCCTTTGGCATTTAGGTAGATGAGCATTTTTGGAAAATCGTAAACAACGGTTTTCCCATCAAACTTTCCCAGGGAATATTCCATACCACCTTCGATAATTTTAGAGGGGTTGTCCATAATCTTTTGCTTTAGTGGTTCTGAGGTTGTCCTGATTTTGGGACGCTCGCTTTTTGTTTTGTTTGTTTTCCTCTCCGAATAATTCTATTCGGTCCATCCAGTTTTTGGCCAGGGCACGCCAATCCCTTATCGCTTTTCCGTCACTGGTTTTCCAATCATCTGCCTGATAATGTTCATAGAATTTTTTTCCTTCATCAGCAGAAAAATCTTTTTCCTCAAAAAAAAATAAAACAGCCTGCCTGTCCTTTGGCTGTTTATTAATGTTTACTTGTTTAGTATTGTTTATATAAGATACCAATGCTTGTCCACTCACGGGACGGTGCGAGTCCACAGCTTGTCCATTGGTGGGACGGTGCTGGTACACCACTGGTTCATTTTTGGGATGGTAGCGTTCCGCAAGATGTTCTAATCTGGGATTGTACTGTCCCGTCTCCGATTCATCACTTGTCCCGATAATGGACATCTTGATCTTACTGCCTTTGTAAGGGTTATTCGACGGAAAATAGCAGAGGTATCTCCAGGTATCAAGATCCGTGACACACCTATGGTATGTGGATTTGGAGCCGATTTTGGCTACACGCATCAACTCTCTGCGGTTAACGAAAAATTCATCGGCAAACCGGCTACTGTTCCATTCCTGAAACAAAGCCATATACAGGCTGATGTGCGTTGGATTTAGGCGGTCATCAAAAAAAAATTTTTCAAAAGCCGCATTAAGAAGCTTTATATAATTCATCGCTTAGGAATTTAAACCATGCTGCACACGATTGGTATCCATCACGTTCTGGATTTCCTCTGCATCGTAATATATGATTCCGCCCACTTTTGTGTATGGGAGCGTACCATTTATTCGTAAATTTTGAAGGGTTCCCGGACTTACCTGGAGCAGGTCCATCACTTCGGAAGATTTAAGGTATTTTTTAATTCTTCCTGAAGTTTGTTTGGCAAGAAGGTCTTTAATCTCATCGAGCAATTCCATTTTGAATTCCCGAAGATCGTCTGTGGTAATTATACTTGTTGGCATAATAGAATTTTTTAGAAGAAAGGGACTACCAAAGGGTTAAACTTTTTAAATTGATAGCCCCTGACTGAATTTGACTTTCGTTCTACAAAATTGGGAGGGATTACTGGATTTTATTCCCCAGTACGACCGTAGTACGGTCAAAGTTTAACATTTTGAAATTTGATGAACTTTGGCTGTTTTTATCCTATAAATTTTAAACTTAAATCTTCAAATAACATTAAATTAAATGGAGGTTTGAAAAAAATATCGATTTCGGTAGGTCAACCGTAGTACGGTCTTTTTTTATCAATTCTGGAAGATCAAAAAATCCAAAAATTTTAGTCTTCACTCTTATCCATTTCGGAAAGTAGTGAGGTCGCTAATTGGTCAAGAAATAACGTCCTGCTATTTTTTCTGCCCTTGATGTCCTGATTGGTTTTGTAGATGTCCCTTGGTGTATAATCAAAGATTTCCTGAAGCTTTTGTGAAACCTTCATAATGCTAAGGCCATTTTGGTTTCGAAGTCCATTATACCATAGGGCATAAACCAATTCCACCCAATCCGAATTCGTAAATGGCCAATGTATTTTTTCGGTGGCATGGAGCTTTACCTCTTTTCCATTAAGATTATTTTCAACATTGGACATTCGTTCATCCAGATAAATAACCAATGTATTGTAGGCTTTGAATTTACCTAGGAGCATGTCCCTGGGCGTGCAAAAATCAGGGTCCTGAAAATAGAATTTTGAAGTGGTTATATGAAAGCTATCCAGGTAATCCCGGGTGTAATATTCTTTGTCGAAATGGGTGGCCCCGGAATTGACATACTGCCCGAAATCCATATTGTACAGAAAGAAACGATTTAGCTTACCAATTTTCTTTTTTATGAATTTAAGCTGGGAGTTTTTATCCGCTTTTGGAAACTGGATTTCAAAGGAATGGATTTCTGAGAAATAAATGAGTTGAACTAGGGGAGCCTGTTTTATAGTTTTAAAGAATTCAATTTCGGCTTCAATTGAGTCAAAGCCTTTAGCTATGACTTCTCTTTTGAGTGTAATGAGTAGGTTACGACAGACTTCAATAGAGCGATAGGATTGTTTAAGGATATTCTTACTGTGAAGTTTGATTTCCTTCAGATCTTCCAATAGCTTGTATGAGAGCAATTCTGTATCCATCTGTAACAATTTTACTGTAAAGCATCATACACTTTTTTATATAAATGGTTAGATAGTCCATTCGAGTCTATCGACTACGAATGATCAAAAAGGAAATTGGGAGGTACTTTCCTTACAGCTAAAGAACCTCCTTGAAGATAATCACAAATACCTTTACTGTCAGTAATTGATGCCGTATTTTATTACGGAAAAGCCCGTATTTTCCTACGGAATACGAGCTAGAAACCCAAAATAGTATTGAAGCTATTCATTCTTTGGCTTGAAGCGGGATATGAATTGACCTCTATTCTTGACCGCAGTTTTTTTAAAAATATTTGAGGCATGTTTAGAAACAGTGCTTTCTGCTATGAAAAAATCTTTGGCAATTTCTTTATAGGATAATCCTCGTAAAATGGATAATGCAATTTCAACTTCCCTTCTTGTCAGATCTCCATAAATTATTTTGTTTTTCAGGGCTTCATTTCCTTCTACTTTTTGAAAAGCAAAGACTTCGAAGGCTTCAGGCTTATTCTTCAGAAAACGAAGGTATCTATTTACTTCAATAACTGTTATTGCATAGAAAGCCAGGTTCATTACAGTGAATGTTAACCATTGATAATCACCTATAACTGTTAGTATGGGCAAAAGGGCTATGCAAGAGATACTTATGATGGCTAATCTGTTTTTTTTAGAAACAAATGAATTTGGATTGTCGATGTTTGAAATCCTTCTGTAAAATAAGCCGAGAAAAATAAATGCTATAATTGAAACCGGGATCGTGAAAAGAAGCCTTGCTGAATCTAAAGAATTTGTAAGGAAGTAGGGAATTAAGAATAACAGAATAAAACTACAACCTACCAGTATAGCAATATTGGGAATAGTGGAACCGAATTTTAAAAATTCAATATCATAGTCCTTATACAAATAATAAATTATGTATACACATAGTGCTATTGCTACGCCATAAGTAATGATGTATTGAACAATTATTGGATCAGGAAAACTTTCTGTTGGGAGGAATCCCCCGGTTAAGTTGTAAGCAATATACAGCAACCCTAGAATTATATACCTTCTTAGGCTCAGGCGTTTTAGCTTTGCATTTTGAATGACAGCAATAAGTACAATAATGGTGTCAATCAAAAGATAGAAAAAGGTCGTCCAATGGATTGAAGTGCCAAACATCATTGTTTTTCATCTTTAGGCTCGAATTTATTTGTCTTTAAATTTTTAGTCACATTGCTCCAATGAAAAATCCTGCCGTTCATAGCAACATATACATCAGGTTTTAAAAATTGCAAGGAGCATATCGCATAACCTAAATTAAAAGGTGCATCCGTGTTCTTTGATGAACCTAAGATAAATGAACCTACGAGAACAATTGTTTTATCAAGGTTAAGTTTTCCTATATGCGCCGCAGTATCTTCCATAGTGAAAGTGCCGTGGGTGATCAATATTTTAGAAGAACCGGTTGCTTTAATTCTCTCTGCTAAAAATTCCCGGTCTTCCTGAGTTATGAAACGACTGTCTTTTTTGAAGACTTCCTCCAAGGTAAAAGGAAATGAAACATTTGCTGATTCCAGAAAATTACTTAATGAAATTTTTCTGGCGCTTTGTTTTTGATTATAATCCAGGCCTTCGATGGTGCCTCCTGTGGTAAGTATATGTATCAAAATTGTAAGATTTGGGATTTTACGTACTAAAGATAAGATACTTACTCTTTACAGGGTGATCCTTTCCCTTTTTTTACCCGTACCCAATCGGCTTCAGTCAACTTTGCTATGGCAACTGTTTCGATTAAGTTCTTTTGTGGGTAACTTGTAATCTTTAGCATATCTCTGAAAAAACAAACGGTTAATAGAATGGTCTATAGGCTTAAATACTACTTTGCCCACTGCTAAAAATAGTTCAGCACCCAAAAGAGAACAACCGCCACGTAAACAAATAAAACAGCACCCAAGGTATAAACCTGCCAGCGTTTAAAGCCATGCTCTCCTTCACTACTTCCCCAGTGAATAAAAGCAGCATAAAGTATAGCTACAAGGCCCACAAAACTTAGGACGGTAATGAACAAAGGGAAATTTTCAACCGGTACCGTTACCAGGGCAAGGGGCAAAAATGCTACTGCTAAAGTAGCCGCATGATCGCCTATTACACTAGTGACGGCAGAGGTTATCTGCCCGCTTTTGGCTACACTCCAGGTGGCAAAGATTTCAGGAAGCGCAGCCATAGGCGCTGTTATAAATAAACCACCTACCACTTTAGAAATACCAAAGGCGGCAACTAAATTCTCCGTAGCTCGAACAGTAAAAAAGGCCCCCAGCCCCAGAGCAGCTACACCTGCCACTGCCAGCCAGATTTCTTTTTTTTTCCATTCTATTTTTTCCTTTTCTTTTCTTCCCCTTAAAAGGGCCTGGGTAAGAAAAATTACATACAAACCCAGCATGATCCAACCATCCACAGGCTGTAAACCCCGCCACTGCTTAGGAACGGTGAGTATCGCCACTACCGCCACAATTACCAAATAAGGGATAGCCTGTACGGTGACAGCGGTTGGGTCTACTTTTAGCAGCTGCTCTTTGATATGTTGTCCATGGTTTTTTTCAGCCTTCTTTTTCTTCAGATTCCTTGTAGCTATATAAGCCGTGATGACCATTAGAGGAATGGCAATAACATTGGAGCCCAGCATTGTCCCTAAACCTATATCGCCTACACCTGTAACAGCGCTGGCAATGTTAACTCCTATTTCAGGGCTTGCCGAAGCTATCCCTACGAGGGCTCCTCCGGCAGCCACAGAAAAGCCCCATTGCTTCCTTAGTTTTTTTAAAGGTGTTGCTAAATGTTCTGCGCCCCAATTTGCCAGCCATACGGCAGCAAGCAAAACCAATGCCCAGATCCATGTACTCATATCTGCTTTTAAAGATTTTTTTAAGTTCTCAAAATAAATTTCGTTTTTCTAGCTGATGAACATCCTTTCTTGCGAAATAGTTTCTCAGACTTATCTTAGCCTTAATTAAAACCGAATAGAGAATTATCCCAGTTTAAAAAAAGATAAAGGAACTTTCTCCTAAACTTCTGTTAGAACCTTTTTTATTTCTCTTCTTCCAAACCTTAAAAACAAATTCCAAGAAAAATTAGCCTTGTAAGTCTTTCAAAACAAACCAAAAAAATAAAAATGCTAATACAAATAAGCCTATAAGCATTAAAATTCCATTTATTCTGTCCTTTCTGGTAATTTTACTTTTCGGGGATTTTTTATTCTTTATCTTTTTTATTTTCCTTCTGGTTTTTGGATCTACAGTCATTTGGCTTTCTTTTTTCTTGAAACTGGCTTTTTTAAATGATTTTCTTCGGAAAACAGAGCAATTGCTTCAATTTTAATTCATAGTTTCTTCACAATATGCGTTCTTTGGAAAATACCTATTCTATCATGGGTTTTTATCTGTGAATATATCGGTATATTGTTTGGCAGATAATCTTACATGTTCAAAGAGTATTTTAAGTCTCTTCTTATAATCTCAAATACATCTTGCCCCGTCACTTGGATATTTTTAAAATTCTAAGGGCACCGCGCATTACAAAAGTGAACACGATTCCACCAATCACCAAATCGGGCCATTTACTATCGAGAAAATATACCAGCACACCGGCCAGGATTACCCCGCCATTTACAATAATATCGTTAGAAGTAAAAATCGCGCTCGCCTGCATATGCGCTTCCTTACTTTTGGCTTGGTTGATCAACCAAAGCGAAATAAGATTGCCCAGTAAGGCAAAAATGGAAACAATGATCATCCATTGAAACATTGGTATTTCACTTTCACTAAAGAATCTTCTTAAAATTTCCATAAATCCAAATGTCGCCAGTGCCATTTGGAAGTACCCGCTAAACTTTGCCACTTTCTTCTTTCTTGAAATAGCACCACCAACCGCGAACAGACTTAGTGCGTACACTATGGAGTCTGCCAGCATATCCAGGGAATCTGCAATAAGACCCATAGAAGACGAAATCCACCCCGTGGTCATTTCGATAATGAAAAAACCAAAATTGATTCCCAGGACCCACCAAAGAATATTTTTTTGTTTAGATTGGTCTTCCCATACGGGAGGCTCGGCTTCTTCGGTTCCCTGAAGTGTATCCCCAAGCTTTAAACTGGCTATTGATGTTTGTATATCCTCAATGCCATCCAAATGATACACTTGCAATTTTCTATTGGGTATATCAAAATCGAGGTATTTTACTTGAGGGTAAGCCTCTAATTTCATCCGGATCATTTGCTCTTCAGAAGGACAATCCATTTTCTGAATGGTAAAATTTGATCTTTTCATTTAAATTCTATTTAGTACCACAAAATTATTTTCAAAAACTCACTCCTAAAGATACTACTGTCTCTACCGAAATGGAAACAACATTGATATTCTGTACTTTTCTCGCTGTTTTTCAAATAATCTTTTTGTTTTTGATCTTTCATTCTTTATTAATCAAGGGTCATTTTGTTACCTTCTTGTGTTCTTGTTTTCATTTTGCTAAATCATAAAACCGTTCTGCAGCTCCTTTTATAGCTTCACCCGTATACCTTTTCTGAAAAATTTCCGTTTTTTATTAGTTGACTGGTAATTTCGAGTGCCTTCTTCTTTATTTTTGGATTCCAAATTCAGTTTGAAAATCTCCCAATGTCCACACCATAGTAATTCGCTTTAGAAGTTTTAATGGCCGAACAGCTCCTTCTCTTCCTCCGGTTTTAATTCTTTTTTGGGTTTCCTGTCCAAAAAATAATGTAGTACAACACCCACTACTATAGCCCCCCCAAAAGCAGCATATACCTGCCATTGATACTGGATTGTCAGACTTGCACTTATTAAAATGGCCAAAATGGGCAAAACAGGCAATTTACCAAGGGATAATGGTACTTTAAACGGTCTTTCCTGCTCGGGGGCCTTATACCTCAAAACTATAAGTGCAATATTGACTGCTATAAAGACTAGTAAAGCTCCTAAAGAAGACATTCCTGCCACTGTTTTTATGTCTCCAAGGAGGAGGAAAGCGCCAACTGCCACAAGAACAATCAATGTTGCCGCCCAGGGCACTTTTTGCTTGTTGGTTTTTTCTATAAATGTCGGAAGTTCGCCGGTTTTTGCCATCCCAAACAATAACCTGCTTATAGAGATAATTCCACTAAAGGCAGCATTGGCAGTTGCAAACAGTGCAGCAACCGCCAATACAACAGGGAGCCAGGAATTCAAATTCGATGCAGCAACTGAAAGGGGGGAGTCCTCATTGGCCAATTTAGAGGGATTGCTGATGTTCAAAACCGTAAAAGAAATAAACAAATAAATAATTGTAGTAATGAGCATTGTCAATAAAAAAGCCCTGGGGATTGTCTTTCCGGGATTTTTTACTTCCGAGCCCAAAGCCGCCATATGCTCAAAACCGGTATAAATAAAAAAGAGTGTGGCGGTTGCTGCCAGGGTATTTTCAAAGGATTCAATTTGAAAAAACTCTTTTTCCGGTGCACCTGTGCTTGTTAGTCCTACTACTATTAGAATCAACAGCCCGAGTAATTGAATACTCACCATAAAAATATTGGCGGTAGAGGATTTCTTTATTCCTGTGATGCTGATTAAAGCAAGTAAAATTAAAGCCCCGTAGCTAATCAACAATGAAGGAAATTGAAAGAACACATTAAGATATCCCGAAAAAGCCAGTAATACTGCTGCAATGGTAGCAGAACTATGAAAAGCAATGGTCCAGCCGGTAAGAAACGAGGGGATGTGGATCTTAGGAAAAGCCTTTTTTAAAAAGATGAATTCGGCACCTGCATTGGGAAAAGTTGAGGATAGTTCCGCATAAGATACCGCAGAGAAACTTGCGGCAACTGCGGCCAAAATAAAACTGAGCCAAAGGTCATAACCCGCCTGCCCGGCTGCGGCACCAATAACAGTATAAATTCCTGCGCCTACAATCGTGCCCACACCATAAAAGGTGAGCCTTAAAGTTCCTAATGATTTTTTTAGTTCAGCCATACTTTAACTTTTTAAATTCATTTAAATGCTAATTCTTTTAAATAATCAGGAAATCAAAATCTGTCGAGGTAAAAAAACTTCAGTAAAATATTATCTGTTTTACGCTTTTTACCCACTCAAGGATTGTTTAAATGTCACTGATATGTTTAAGGTTAATTTAAATCCTCCAATAGCATTTTACTTAAAATGTCAAAACTAAACACCAACGGCATTTTTGATGTTACTTTTGCTAGTAAAGAAAATTGCCTGGAAAAACAAATGTTTTTATGCCCGTTTCTTTTATCGCAAAGGCTTCCTCTCCTTAAGAACAAGGCTTCTTCCAATATTTTGAACATTCGTCAACGTTTTCTCGTTTTATAGATTCCTTTTCTCTAATTCAGCTTTTGCAATTCCCATTTCCAATGCTTCCTCTTTAGTGCAATTTCTGTCTTGGTAGAAAGAGACAGCATAGTTTAAGACTGCTTCCCGCACTTCTTCATCAAGAACACTAAGCCGCTGGTGAAATTCCTCAAATTGTTCTGCTCCTTTCATTGTTTTATTTTTTTGCTATCAAAAGTTACTGAAAGCTTCACTCCTATAAATTAGAAAAAAATAATCGTGGAGCACTTTTCCGCATTATAATTAATTAATGAAAGAGTGGAGATCCATTATTTAATCCTTAATATTCAACCTTTCTTCCATTTTGTAAAGCCTCCCATCCTTCTTTAAGGGCATAAGGAACAATCAGAAGAGCAGCCACCGGATCGGCCCACCACCAATCTAGATACTGAACCGCCAGTAAACCTCCCAATACAGCAATGGTTTGATACAAACACACAAAGGTATCTTTGGAGTCGGCTATTAATTCCTGGCTGTCCAGCTTTTTACCGTACCTGAATTTGTACCAAATCAGGATAGGGTTAACCACGAGTGAAACCAATAAAATTATTAATCCCAAAGTACTCCAGGAAGGAGTTTCTTTGTTGAGTAACTTTGTTATAGAGTCGTAGGTAATAAAAGTACTAACAATTAAAAAAGAAGTAGCAATTACGTAGAGGGTGATTTTTTCTCTTTTCTTTACCCGTTTATCACTAATATCATGAATTTCACCATGTAACCTCCACCAGAGGGTACTTGCCGAAATAACTTCAATAACACTGTCGAGCCCCCAGCCAATCAAGGCTGCACTACCGGACGTAAATCCAGCCGTTAAGGACACACCTACTTCAATGGTATCATAAAACACATTGTACTTTTGAACTGTCTCTGCTTTTCTTAAATATTTTTTTCTTTCCTTGTCTGCCATAATTTTATTTTATGTTTAAATTCTGTAAGCTTAGCTTCTGAGCCACCTATGGACTTTATTCTCATAGGTGATTTAAAGAAGCAGATCCCAGGGGTAAAAAGCGGCTCCGTCAGGTTTTTCACCATCCCTGCCATTCTTTGTTCCCTATCAGAATCGTTTGTCTAATGTTTGTTCTTCAAATGGCAAAATTCTCCGGGGAAAGCCCACGGAAAATTTTAATTGAACACGTTTTCAAATTTTCCGCCCGGGCCAGATCCTATAATAGTTACATCAAATTTTTCCATTTTTTGAAATTTAAGTTTTAATATTGTTCACAACAACCCAAAGATTAGGTCTACTTTTTAGGAAACAGCGATTACATTCCACTTTGACCAATACTTTCTGATAGGGTTCACAGGAAAGTTATTGGCTTATGCCTTAGATTTCATCCTTCCAGATCATAAAACCATTCTTCCGCCTGTTTAATGGCTTCGGTTATCGCTTCTTTTTTTGTATACTTTTCCTCTTTCACAAGCTCGTTAGCTATTTCAAGAGCTTTTTCCCTGACTGGCGGGTTCAGGGATTCCAAATCTGTTTTAAAATCTTCAAATAGCCATTCCATAATGAGTTATTTTTGTTGAACAATTTTTTCCTGTTTGTTGACAGTTTTCTATCTCAAGAAGGATTTTTGCTGAAGACTACGCCTTTACTAAACCAATCCAGGCTTTGGCCGTATCCTTTTCGTTTAAATCAAAGTATTTTATTTGAGAGCCTGAAAAGAAATTTAAAACCTTTGTAGTCTTTTCCTGCCATATTTTATCTCCAACAATAGCCATATTTCCGTAGTCGGAAATATGTGCAGCATCTATTTTTAGATCTGCCCACAATCCTTCCAAATCGTAACCGTAGAAATCGTGCAGTTCAAAATAAAAATCCACTTTATTGTTTTTAGCAATAATTTTATCGATAAGCGGATGCAAATTTTCCACTTCCTCTTTTGAAACCTTACCGCTCACTTCCACGGCTATAAGGTTGTCTCTATCTGAATTTAAAAGGTTTATCAT
The DNA here is from genome assembly GCF_049680855.1 of Salinimicrobium maris. Classification (NCBI taxonomy): domain Bacteria; kingdom Pseudomonadati; phylum Bacteroidota; class Flavobacteriia; order Flavobacteriales; family Flavobacteriaceae; genus Salinimicrobium; species Salinimicrobium maris. Next base: position 892,934 of record NZ_JBMPGS010000001.1, read on the forward strand.
AATTTTTAATATTTTACTTAAAAATACTTCTAATTTGTCTACCACAGTAAAATCTTCAAAATTACTGTGACATATACTTAGCCTCTCCAACTAGAGCAGTTCCCATAGGACTCAATGTTAATATTAGTTGCATTTTAGTTCCTTTTAAAGTTCTTAAAATGACCAACTCCTTCCGGTTTTTGTTTTGACAATGCTCTGGCTTTCACAAAAAACCTTAAAAAACTTCTCCCAGCTCTTGTTGCTTAGCGCTCCGGGTCTTCCCCAGACTAAGCACAAGCACACCGGCTATGGCTGCTACAAGTGAAGCAAGCAGGATACTTATTTTCGCTACCTGAACAAGGTTTTCATCTGCAAATGCCAGGTTCGTGATAAACAGGGACATGGTGAACCCGATACCGGCTATCAGCCCGACTCCTACAATATGTTTCCAGCGGAGGCCTACCGGCAGGCGGGCAAAGCCCAGTTTAGCACCTAAATAGGAGAAGGCGGTAATGCCGCATACTTTCCCCAGCACCAATCCTGTTAAAATTCCGAGACCCAAAGGACTTGATAGTACTTCTGAAATTCCAAGACTGAGTTCTACTCCTGCATTGGCCAACGCAAAGACCGGAATGATAAAGAAGGCATTGAAACCGGTAAGCGCATTTTCCAGCCGCAGCAGGGGAGGGTGGGTGTGCTTCGTGTCATTTCGAATTGTTTCCAGAATATTCTGTTGCTTCTTATCAGTGAGCAGATGGGTGTTTACCAGGTCAATTTTTTCCAACTCCTGCACATGGGACTTTGTCCGTTGTTGAAAATCCCCACTTTCTAATTTCGGTTTAATGGGAATGGTAAGGGAAAACAGCACCCCGGCCAGGGTGGGATGTATTCCGGAGTCAAGGAAAGCCAGCCATAATACAATTCCCAGTAAAATATACAAAGACAGGTGTTTTATCCCTGTCTTGTTCAATATGGCCAGTATTAGCAGAGCCCCTCCTGCAATCAGCAGGTTCATCCAGGCTATTTGACTGCTGTAAAAAATGGCAATGACCAGAATCGCACCGATATCATCGGCAATGGCCAAAGCTACCAGAAATATCTTTAACTGCACAGGCACCCGCTTTCCTAAGAGACCCAGTATTCCAAGGGAATAGGCAATATCGGTAGCCATGGGAATACCCCAGCCTTTGGCTGTAGGCATGTTAAGGTTGAATAGGAAAAAAAGTAAAGCCGGTACGAGCATGCCACCCAGGGCAGCAAATATAGGCATGGAAGCTTTTTTGAAATTAGACAACTCTCCTACCATTACTTCTCTTTTCAATTCGAGACCGGCCACCAGAAAGAAGATTACCATCAGGCCGTCGTTGATCCATTCTTCCACCGAAAGGGAAATTTCCAGGTGCTCCGATGCCCCTATAACAATTTCATCAGTCAGGTAATGGTGGTATATATCGGCCACACCGGTATTGGCCAATACCAAAGCGACCAAAGTAGCAAAAATGAGCAGAAGGCCGCCTGCGGTTTCCCGGTCAAGGAATTTTCGGCCAGTTTCCTTCATGTAGCTTATAGGGGTAGATTCCTTTTTTACTTCTCTATCCATTTTTGTCCTTCGCTTGCATGGTTTATTTCAAAAAATTTTACTTCGGCAGAGGTAAAAGGTTTCATCAAATCCGTCATCCAATCTTCCCATTTTTCATCCCCTACCATGGCCACTTTTTCAAATTTGTTGGCATGTTGGACATCGAATTTCAAATCTTCCCAAAAGGCTTTTGGTTTCCATCCTTCAAAACCCTCCATTTCAAAATACCAGCGAATTTTTTTATGTTTCTCCACTATGTTGTTCAGCAGGGGCAATAGCTTATCGTAATCGGCTTCAGTCAAATTTCCTGTTGCCCTTGTGGCTATTAAATTCCCTTCTGTTTGTCCCAATATTTGTAGCATAACTCCTCTTTTAATTATTATTTAATTTATTCCTTTTTACAACATTAGTTACCTTATTAGGGGGTTTCTAAGCTCCTGAATTGCCCTAAGGGGATCATTGGAATTGAAAATACTACTTCCTGCTATAACAGCATCAGCTCCTGAATTCAAAATTTCCTTCACGTTATTCCTGTTAACCCCTCCATCTACTTCAATAAAGGCCTTTGCATCTTTTCTTTGTATCAATTGCTTTAATTCCTTTATTTTTTCCAGTGTATCGGGAATAAAATCTTGTCCGCCAAAACCCGGATTTACAGCCATTAGGCAAACTGTATCTAAATCTTTGATGACGTATTCCAGGCTTCCTAAAGAGGTATGCGGATTTAAAGCTACCCCTGCTTTACAACCTAGGTTTTTTATTTGTTGCACCACGCTGTGCAAATGAAGGCAGGCCTCGGCGTGCACCGTAATTTGCTCCCCATATTTAGAAAAAACTTCCAAATACCTTTCAGGTTGAGCAATCATTAAGTGCAACTCGACCGGTTTCTTGTTGTGCTTATGAATAGCTTGTAAAACAGGGGTTCCGAAGGAGATATTGGGAACAAACATACCGTCCATTACATCCACATGCAGCCAGTCTGCTTCACTTCTATTAATAGTTTCGAGGGTTTTGCCCAGGTGGGCAAAATCTGTCGAAAGAATGGAAGGGGCAACCATGAGATTTTTCATATCAACTATATTTTATCGGCTAGTTCAAAATTCAAACTAAAACCCTTACACACTAAATCTACCTGAAGAAAATTATAAAACAGGTTCCAACACAATCTCTGTTATTACAGAGTTAGAGATAAAACACTCAGCATGTGCTTTATGGTGCATTTTTTTCATTTCTTCTTCATCAGGTATATGTTCCCCCGAGAATTCTACTTTGGGCCGTAAAAAAACCCTGGTCACAGCCTGTTTACCATCCTTGTTTTTCTCAACCACAGCAACGGTTTCATCTTTGTAACTCTTTATAATATACTTTTTAAAGGAGGCAATAGCCAGAAAAGTCAATAAGTGGCAGCTGGAGAGGGAAGCAGCGAAGGCTTCTTCAGGATTGACAAATTCAGCTTTCCCCAAATACTCTGGAGCTGCAGATGCAGTAATTTGCGAGCCTCCTCCAAAGATCCATTGATGGGTACGTGTATAATTCTTATAGGAGAAATCCTCGGAATCGGATTTCCATTCTAGTTTAACTTTAAATTCTGACATTATTTTCTTGTTTTAATTCATGAATTTGTTTTATACGGCCTCCGGGAAAGGCAGTTTTCTTATTGTTATAAGCTAATAATCTCAAAGCATTGCCCACTACCAATAATGTAGAACCTTCGTGAACCAGTACTGCTATACCAATGTTGGCAAACCCGAAGATAGTGGCCGGAATTAATAAAGCTACAATCCCCAGGCTTACCCAAAGGTTTTGTTTGATGATGCTTTTGGCTTTCCGGCTCAAACCTATTGCAAAGGGCAGCGTTTCCAGTTTATCGGCCATCAGGGCTATATCGGCGGTTTCCAGAGCTACATCAGATCCTGCTGCCCCCATTGCAATACCCACGGTACTATGTGCCATAGCGGGAGCATCATTCACTCCATCGCCCACCATGGCTACTTTGTCCTCCTGTTTCTTTAATTTTTTAATAGCATCTACCTTTTCCTCGGGAAGCAGGCTTCCCCAGGCATCGGTAAGGCCAATTTCTTTGGCCACCGCATCAGCCACTTTTTGGTTATCCCCGGTGAGCATGATCATACGTTTAATACCGATTTTTTTAAGCTCCTCCAAGGTGGCTTTAGCTTCTTCCCGTGGAGTGTCCATAAGGGAAATAATTCCAATATACTCCTCATTCCTGCGTATCAACATTGTCGTGTTCCCTGCGGCTTCCTGTTCCCTTACTTTTTCAACGATTTCTTCTGAAGGCTTTTGATCATCGAGGGCTTCAAAGAGCTCAAGATTCCCCATATACACCTTATCTTCCCCGAGGCTGGCTTTTATACCTTTTCCTAAAACAGCTTCCATATTACTTGCTTCCGGAAATTGTGCATTTCCCAGGCGTTCTTTGCCGTCCCGTACCACTGCTTTTGCAAGGGGGTGGTTGCTTAAAGCCTCTACAGCTACAGCTGTTTTTAGCAGTTCCTCTTCACTTACGTCCGTTAAAGTGATAACTTTGGTGAGCTTTGGTTTGCCTTCAGTAAGGGTACCGGTTTTGTCAAAAGCAATAGCGGTGAGCACGCCAAGGTCTTCCAGGGGCCGCCCTCCCTTTACCAGAACACCACCCCTGGCTGCACGAGCCACTCCGCTAAGTACAGCACTGGGTGTGGAAATGGCCAGGGCACAGGGACTGGCAGCCACTAAAACTGCCATAGCCCTGTAGAAACTCTCACTAAAAGGTTCATCAATGACCAGAAAGGCGAAATTCAGCAAAACCACCAGGGCCAAAACCGATGGCACAAAATATTTTTCAAACTTATCAGTCAATAATTGGGTAGGTGATTTCTGTGTCTGGGCTTCATTCACTAATGTCACCAGTCTTGACAGTGTAGAATCCTGAGAGGTTTTTATCACCTTTACTTCCAGGGTACTATTGCCGTTGATGGTTCCCGCAAAAACCCGATGTTCTTCTTTTATTTCGCTTTCTTTTGAATAGTCCCTGTCAGGATCGGGTACGGGGGACTTATCCACAGGGACGCTCTCACCGGTGATGGGTGCCTGGTTCACACTACTATTGCCATTAACAACAACACCATCGGCAGAAATTTTGGTGTTGGATCTCACTACAACAATATCACCTATCTGAAGCTCTTCTATTTTTACTTCCTGCGTCTTTCCATCTCGTTTTATCAGAGCAGTTTTAGGTGCAAGGTCTGCTAAAGCTGCAATAGATTTTCGCGCCTTGTTCATGGCGTAATTTTCCAGTGCATGGCCCAGGCTAAATAGGAAGAGGAGCAAAGCCCCTTCTGCCCATTCTCCCAGAATGGCTGCCCCGATGGCCGCGACCAGCATAAGGAAATCAATTTCGAAACCTCCTTTGGCAACCGTTTCAATGGCTTCTTTTGCCGTGTAATAGCCCCCAAAGAAATAGGCGCCTATGTACAAGGCCAAACTTGCCCATTCGGGCACAGTTTCCAGGTAGGAAAGGCCAAAACCGGTGCCCAATAACACCCCGCAAATAATGGAAAAGTACATCTCAGTATTTTTTCCTAAAATACCCCCGTGGTCATGAGCGTGGCCTTCATCTTTAAGCTCTGCCTCTTTGTTGGAATGTTTATGGGTTTCAGCCGTTTCAGGAGGCACTTTTTTATTCTTTTTGGCAGTCTTGATTTTCAGGCCTTCGTTCCTCAGGATTTGACGAAAATCTTCTTCATCAGTTTTAGCCTTTATGAATTCCAGCCTTACGATTCCCGATTCGGATACCGAGGCTTCCATTATCTCCTCCAATCCTCTCAGGGCATTTTGAATTTTCCTCGCATGCCTTGCATGTCGTATTCCCTCAACCTCCAACAGGGTATGTCCAAATTCATTGGTCAATGATGCCCCTGCCTGTTTTGCGAGTTTTGTAATATGGGCAATGGAAATAATGTCGGGATCGTAATGAAAACAAAGCTGAGGGGTATCATCCTCTTTTTCAGAAACAATATGCACCTTTTCAATACCTTCCCTGTTTTGCAGGTGATCCATTAGCCTCTGCACACATTGATCGTTCTCATCGGGAACTTCCGGCAGGAGTATTGGCAGTTTTACTTGCGTTTTTTTCATTTTTTCTATCGGTTTTTCGATTCTTGTCCGGTAAACTCTCGCTGAAATCTTTAAATTGGCGATGATCTTTTAATTAATGCGCCTTCACCTCCTTGAACTTCTACTTTGTTTTTTAAGTTTAAATATCCTTTTTCTTACAGCGACCATGAAAGCAAGAGCTATCCCCAGCAATGCAAAAAGAAGGTTCATCAAGATTTGATTTTTATCACTAAAATTGAATATTTCCTGGTAACTCTCAGGGAGGTACTTCCACCAATTTTCATCTCCCTGTAAATAATTCATTTGTAGGGAAAGAACCAGCGGTTGCATGATCAATATTCCAAAGACCACACCTGTTAGAATCGCTATAAAAATTTTTCGCCTCCTCATAATTTCTTGTCTTTTTTTCAGGTTCCCCTAAAGAAAGGCAATCGGCAAAATCATGCAGTGAACCAGCCATTATGGCAATACTGCCCGAAAGAAAACCACCAATCAATTCGACTACCGTAAAGGTCAGGTTGAGAAAAAAGGCGGTTCTGGTATAGATTAACGGTTTTGCCCGAAACATTTATAAATTCTGCCAACATACCTCCGCCAAAATTTCCTAAGGCAGGCATGGCTGCAAACAATAGAACAGTCAAAAAATCATTCATAGATCATTTCTTCTTTTCAGTTATAAGTTACAACTTTCCTTATGGCATCTATATGTCTCCTTTATTACTTCCTGTATTTTTAATTTCGAGCTACAAAAAATTATGCCTGAAAAGGAAATCCCATTAGTAAGACAAACAGTTAGAACTTCCTTTACAGGACTTATTTTATTGTTGTTGCTCCCCGTCAATCAAATTTCTTTATGGATTTTCCCGTCTTTATTTGAAACGCATCTTCAATATCTGAAACATAAATAATTCCGTCGCCAGGATCCGTTGTCTTTCCATTTTCGACTATGATGTCTATTGCTTTTCGTGCTTCTTCATTTTGGCACACCAGTTCCAGTTTCACTACGGGACTATCTGTAATGCGAAAATCAAGGGAGGGGCTGGCACCTTTGGCTTTGAATGCACCGGTCCCTTCCCCTTGCGAAAGGGTCATGCTATTAAAGCCACTATCACTAAGGGCTTCAACTACTTTTTGTACTCTTTTTGGTTTTATAAATGCTTTTATTTCTTTCATCGCTATAGTTTGTATTAAGGATGAACCCTCTGGGTTAACTAATTAAGACAAACATTATACAGAGAGCCCATCCATTTAAGTTTTTAATTTAATGACCGTGAGAAGTCTGGCTCTTCTTCATTTCTGCTATCAAATAATAAGCATTGTTCCACGCCACCTTTGCACCTTCAGGTAAAGGTTGCAATAATTTAATTTCCACCCATCCTTCATTTTCTTCTCCTGTCACCACTTCCACCGGCTTAAAAGACCACTCGGTTTCCCCGTCCTCCTCGTGCTCTTCAGCAATAAAGATGTAGGATTTGTCTTCTTCCTCAATAATTGCTTCTTTCGGTAAGGCTGTTACTTCTGTTCCTGTGCCCGTAACGATCCTGCCGTTGATGTACATGCCCGGTACCAGGTTTTCTGAATCTTCCTGTATCTCTGCATGCACGTGGACAGCCCTGGGATTCTGTTCAAATTTCTTGCCGATAGAATAAATTTCAGCAGTATAAGTCTGGCCGGGCACTGATTCCATTTGTAACAGGACCTTTTGTCCCTCCTTGACTTTATATACATCTTTGGCAAAGACCATTAAATCTGCATGCACATGTTCGGCGTTGATCACTTCGAATAGCTCGGTTTGGGGATCAACATATTGTCCTACCTGCACACTTACATCTTCAATGCTCCCTTTTATTGGACTGACTACAGGAACATTCTCGACAATATTTCCTTCTCGTATGCCAGCAACATTAAGGTTTAACTGCCTGAGCTGTGATTCAAACCCTTGAACCTCTGCCTGCACAACACGATAATCGGCCTGTGCCTGTTGAAAAAGTTTGCCTGAACCTACTTCTTGTTCATAAAGCCTTTGTTGACGATTAAATTCTTGCTCCAGGTTCTGCAAACGGCTGTAAGCTGTCATATAATCGGTTTGTAACCTGGTGAGGTTAGGATGGGATAGATATGCCAGTACCTTACCTTTGCTTACTTGATCCCCCTCAATGACCTCAATAGAAGTTATATTGGCTCCTATAAAAGCAGTTACTGTAGCTTCATATTGTGGTGGGACTTCCAGTTGTCCGGTAGCTTCTACTATATCGGAAATGGGCCTTGTGGGCAGGGTGTCCACTTTTATTTCCAAACTGTTGAACTTGAGACTGGAAAGATGCACTTCACCCATTCCTCCTCCTTCTTCTCCTTCTTCATGACCTCCTTCTTCTTCTGCAGAATGTTCTTCCTGAGCTTCAGGGGACGCTTCTTCCGTACCTTTGCCTTCTCCGCCATTGCAGGCTGAAAGAAAGCTTACCGTAATGAGCAATGTGAACAGTTTTATAATGTGCTTTTTCATTTTTATATCTTTGTCTATTAATTAATTATCTTATTCTGAAGTATTTATATAATATTCGAGTTGGGAGCGGCTATCAAGATAGCTGCCCAATGCCTGCCAGGCATTCACTTCTATGCGTACGGCATCGCGTATGTTTTGCAGGAAAGTCACATAGTCAATTGCTCCTTCCCGATAAGCGATGATGGCCCCTGCCCGCTGTTCTCTGGCCAAGGGTAGCGCTTCTTCCTGATAGTATGTCCAGGAATTAAGCCACTTCAGGTATTCTTCGCGTGCCTCAGCATAAGCTGTCTTTAGCTCAAACTGCGTCTGCTGTAAATTAGCTTCAGCTATTTCGCGGTTTATTTTTGCTGATTGTGTTCTGCCCAATTCAGGTCCAAAGAACAAAGGAATGCTGATCCCTACCTGATATTGATAAAAGCCGGTTTGGCCGTCAATTTTCTGCCTGCCGTACTGCGCCTGAAATTTCGGAAGAAACTGCGATCGCCTCTCCCTTAGGGTTGCATCAGCCACCTCTATCCTTTGTTCATACACATTGAGCAGGGGATGGTTCCCAAGGGGTTGCAGTAATCCGCTAATGGGCTCATCAAACTGATCGGCAGGAACATTAGGTACCGTGTAAAGTGTGTCACTGGCAAACCACAGGTTGAATCGCTGCAAGGCTCCAAGATAATCCCTATAGGCCTGCTCTTTTTGTATTTCAACTTCATTGCCCTGGTTTACCGTAGCCAGGTATTCAAGTCTCGAGATTGTCTCTGTTTCCAACCTGATCTGTGCAGCTCTCTCAATATCGGTAAAGGCTGAATCCAGACTGTATAAGGTCTCATACTCATTTTTAGCAGCATATACCGACGCCCAGGCCTGACTTACCTCCAGTTCTACTTCAAGAATGGAAAGATCAAGGGCTTCTTCTGCCAGGGCCACCCTTTCCTTCTGCAACTTCAGGCGTGGCGCAATACCAAAGATGTCGATATTCTGTTGCTGAACCCCAATTTGTGTATAGACACCAAGATCAGCATTACTCGAACCACCGCTAATTTCTTCTGCGCCGGTGAATATCTGGGTATTACCAAGGTCCCAGGCCGTTTTCTTTAAAGCCTGCTGACTTTCTATCTCCAGGGCAGCAGCTCTTATTCTCGGAAAAGCCTCTATTGCCCGTTCCTTGGCCTCTTCTAACGAGAGGACTGGCAAAGAATCCTGTTGGACAATTATTTCAGCCTGAGCCGGAGAATTTTTCTGTGAAGAACTGTTTTCCTGTGCCTCTGCAGGGGTGCTAAATCCTAAGAGGCTTCCGACAGAAAGCAATGCCACCACTATTGCAGGGGCTGGTGCAAAGCCATTATTGTTATTACTATTTCTTCTGTTTTTCATATTTTCTATTAAAGTATAAAGGACTGGCAACACCACAAGGGTGAGAAGGGTAGCTGTAAGCATACCTCCAATAACCACGGTTGCTAAAGGGCGCTGCACCTCTGCACCGGCCGAAGAAGAAAATGCCATTGGCATAAATCCTAAAATATCTGTTACCGCTGTAAGCATGATCGGCCTGATTCGTTCTTTCGTACCCATAAAAATCCGGTCTTTGATACTGGTTACGCCTTCTTCTTTTAATGAATTAAAGCGATTCACCAGGACCAGACCGTTAAGTACTGCCACTCCAAAGAGCACGATAAAGCCTACACCTGCAGAGATACTAAAGGGCATGTCCCGGAGCCACAGGGCGAAAACACCCCCAATGGCCGCTAATGGAATGGCCATATAAATCATGATAGACTGCGAGAATGAGCCCAGGGCAAAATACAGCAGCACGAATATCAGCAAGAGAGCGATAGGCACCACAATAATCAGGCGGTCTTTGGCATTTTGAAGGTTCTCAAACTCACCGCCATAAGAAATGTAGTAACCTGGAGGTAAATCCAGTTCGGCACCCAGTTTTGCCTGAATATCATTCACAACCGACTCTACGTCACGGCCCCTCACATTTACCCCAACGTATGTTCTGCGATAGGTGTCGTCTCTGGAAATTTGCATTGGCCCGGGAACAAAGCTGATATCAGCTACTTCATTAATCGGGACTTGGGTACCATTAGGCAGATCAATGTATAAAGTCCGTATATCTTCAATACTCTGTCGGTGCTCTTCATCAAAGCGCACTACCAGGTCGAAACGTCTTTCTCCTTCAAAAACCACTCCTGCCACTCCACCTGCAAAAGCGGTATTTATATATTCATTTATTTTTTCGATTTCCAGCCCGTACTGTGCTAACTTGTCACGATTGTAGCGTACCGTCATTTGTGGGAGACCAGAAGTTCTCTCTGCATTTACATCTCCTGTTCCGGGTACAGTTTGAATAATCTCTGCCATTTCCTGAACCTTAGTGGATAGAACTTCCAAATCCTCGCCATAGAGTTTTACCGCAATATCTTCTCTTACCCCTTCCAATAGCTCATTAAACCTTAGCTCTATAGGTTGGGTAAAAACAAGGTTGACACCTGTGAGGTTTTTATTGAGTAGGTCCTGGATTTGTTCAATGAGTTCCTCTTTTGTGTCAGCAGAAACCCATTTGTCCCTGTCTTTTTCGAGTATGATGTACATATCTGCTATATCCATCGGCATGGGATCAGTAGGAATATCGGCCACCCCAATTCGGGCTGTTGCTGTCTCTATTTCCGGGAAGTTGTCCAAAAGTAAGGTCTCAATTTTTTTAGAGACTTCAATAGATTCATTTAATGAACTACCTGGACGGATTAAAGCTTGCATGGCAATGTCCCCTTCATCCAGCTGCGGAATAAATTCTCCCCCCATCGCGGAAAAAACATAGCCTGCAGCCCCCAATAAAACAATAGATCCTATGATCACCGCAGCTTTGAGGCGGAGGGAAGCTTTTAAGAGCGGAAGGTAAGCACGGTGAATGCCACCAATGATTTTATCACTGACTCTTTCCAGCCAGCGTTCTAACTTGCCATACCAGTTTTTCTTGTTTTCAATCGGCTTCATAAACAATGCCGTCATCATAGGAACGTAGGTAAGGCACAAGATAATGGCACCTATCATTGCAAAACCAAAAGTATAGGCCATTGGCTTGAACATTTTGCCTTCCACTCCTGTTAGGAACAAGATGGGTGTAAACACAATAAGGATGATAACCTGGCCGAAAAATGCCGACCCCATCATAGTGCTTCCGGAATCGTAAGCGACCTCATCCATGACCGCCTGATTAAATTTGACTTTTCCGGCTTTGATCCTTTTATGGATTTCATAAACGGCACCTTCTATAATAATAACCGCCCCATCAATAATTATCCCGAAGTCAATGGCCCCCAGGCTCATTAAATTTGCCCAAACCCCAAACTGCTTCATCAGGATGAAGGCAAAGAGCAAGGACAGCGGAATGGTAGTGGCTGTAATGAGGCCCCCACGCAAACTCCCCAATAGGAATACCAATGCAAAGATTACGATTAAAGCACCTTCCAACAGGTTTTTAGTCACGGTATCGGTTGTTCTTCCAATAAGGGCGCTTTGGTCAATGATGGGCCTTATTTCAAGTCCTTCCGGCAAGGATTCTTCTACCTCCGCCATCCTTTCCTGGACCCTCTGTATTACCGCATTGGGGTTTGAGCCCCTCAGCATCATAATAATACCGCCCACAGCTTCCTCTCCATCCTGAGTAAAAGCACCATAACGCACCTGACTTCCGAAACTCACTTTTTCGGCAATATTTCCAACTGTAACAGGAATCCCGTTTTCATTGGTAACCACTATTTTCCTGATGTCATCTAAAGACTGGATCAGGCCTTCTCCCCGAATGAAGTTGGACATTCTGTTCCTTTCAATGTAGGCTCCCCCGGTATTTACATTGTTCCGGGCCAGGGCCTCGTAAACCTGGGAGATGCTTACATCCAGCGCATTTAATTTCTCAGGACTAATAGCTACTTCGTACTGTTTGATGTATCCTCCAAAGGAATTCACTTCTACAACACCTTCAAGGAGTGTCAGCTGTCTCTTAATAATCCAGTCCTGAATACTTCGGAGCTCCGTAGGAGTATACTCCTCTTCATAATCTGGTTGTGGCTGGATGGTATATTCATAAATCTGTCCCAGCCCGGTGGAAATAGGCCCCATAGTTGGGCTACCAAAGTTTTCGGGAATGGTTTCCTGCAGCTCTGTCAATTTTTCCTGAACCAGCTGCCGGGGCAAATAAGTTCCCATGTCATCTTCAAAGACGATGGTTACCACGGATAGTCCAAAGCGGGAAACAGATCGTAATTCAGTCACCCCGGGGAGATTACCCATTGCCAGTTCGACCGGATAAGTGACAAACTGTTCAATATCTTCAGTACCTAAGCTGGGAGATTGGGTAATCACCTGTACCTGGTTATTTGTAATATCAGGAACTGAACCCAGGTTCACGGTCATCATCGACCATATTCCGGCTCCTATAAGTGCCAATGTTAGCAGTCCTACTATAAACTTGTTGTTTATAGAGAATGCTATAATTTTGTTAATCATTAATAATAGAATTTAATTCAACGTAAATAGATGAGATGGCCATTAAAGAAGTCAATGGCGTCAGGATATAATTATCCTATCACAAAAGTTAAATTAAACTTGGGGTGGTTGAAAGATAGTACCTAAACTGGCCGAGGAAAATGGAGGTTGGTAGAATAAAGAATTAGTTTTTGCTTCTGGAATTCCTAAGGAATAGGTTTCAAGATTCGGCGAATCAACATAGGCCATGCCATGATAACACGAGTGGTTGCCTTGTAATGGAAGTTCACCATCATGATTATCCTTCTCGTGGCCCGGAAATTTTTTCTGATCCCCATAATGATAATCTATGAAATCAAAAAAAGTAATACCGGTATCTGCCGATTGTTCTTTATAATGCTCAACAAGATTTGGTATTTTCAGTAGTTCACAGCACCAATCCGTTACTGGTCCCGAAGATTGGAACAAGAAAATGACGGATAAAAAAGTGGTTGCTAGAATTTTCACATTACAAAGATAAAAAATTTAAATGCAACAGAAGTGCAAAAGTAGAACTTCTAATATTTAGCGAATTGAAATGAAAATTTAAAACCGATGCCTGCGGCCATTTGAGCGGAAGAAATCAGATATTAAACCAGTTTTTAGAATGGATTAAACTGAGGTAATTCCTGGAAGAAATTTGGCGGGATGAATATCAACATAATACACTATTTCTCTATCATATTTAATAAGTTGCTTAAATAATAAATAATTTATATCTTAGCAGCTTTAAAATTTTTTATGAAACTTGAAATAATCTGTACACGTGCTGAAGCTAACCATACACAGCTATTGAATTGTCAGGCAACAATTGAAAGTTTGGACAACGGTTTCCAGCAGATGACAAAACTCCTTTCTATTGCCGGTAATGAGGTGCGTTTAAAGATTCTCTTCCTTTTAAACATGGAGAAGGAATTATGTCCCTGTGATATAGCAGACATTTTAAAAATGAGTATGCCGGCGATTTCGCAACATATTCGAAAAATTAAAGACGCCGGCTTTATTGTCTCCAGAAGGGAGGGGCAAACTTTATATTATTCGCTGGTAAATTCTGAAACCCAGGTTCTGGATAACATTTTGAGTTCAATTAAATCATCAAGAAAATCCGCTTAAAATGGATGCATCTCAAAATAGATCCAATAAAGCTGCTTTAAGCGGTGTAGTAGCGGCAACAGCAGCATCTTTATGTTGTATTGCACCAGTTCTTGCTTTGGTCGTGGGCACGAGTGGAATGGCTACTACCTTTTCGTGGATGGAACCTTTCCGGCCGTATTTAATTGCGCTCACGGTTTTAGTTCTGGGCCTGGCCTGGTATCAAAAACTAAGATCTAAAAAAGAAGCTGAAAGTGATTGCGGATGTGCAGAAGATGAAAAACCAACATTTCTGCAGTCAAAGAAGTTTTTACTGATTGTAACATTATTTGCAGGGCTCATGCTGGCTTTTCCCACTTACTCCGAAGTATTTTACAGCCAACCTACCAAGGAAATAGTCTATGTTTCACAATCAAATATTGTTAAGGAGGTATTTGTTGTAGAAGGAATGACCTGCGCAGGATGTGAAGCCCCTGTGGAAAATGAAGTCAATAAACTTGATGGCATTATTTCGGTAAAGGCAAATTATGAAAATGCCAATACGGTAGTCGAATATGACAAAACAAAAGTAGATAAGGCTGCAATTATTAGTGCTATAAGCAGTACCGGTTATAAGGTAGTTGATAAGTAACTTAAAAAGAACCAGATGAAAAATTATGATGTTTTTGTGATAGGTTCCGGAATGGCAGGAATGAATATTGCCAATAAATGTGCTTCTAAAGGGCTTAGGGTGGGAATCACAGATAAATTGCCCTATGGTGGTACCTGCGCTCTTCGTGGATGTGATCCCAAAAAGATCATGCTCGGCCCTACTGAAGTAAAACATTTGGCTGATAATCTACACGAGAAGCAAATTTCTGAAGTACCAGCTATCTACTGGCAGGAAGCAATGAAATTTAAACAGGATTTTGTGGATGCTATGCCGCCTAAAATTGAAAAAGGATATAAACACAATGATATCGACACCTATCATGGTGCCGCTCGCTTCATCGGCAGTGATGCAGTCGAAATTGCATCGGAAGTTTTAAAGGGAAGCAAGATTGTTATTGCAACTGGAGCACGTCCACGCCAGTTGAAATTTGACGGTGGTCACCTTGCATTGACAAGTACAGATTTTTTAAATCTTCAGGAACTTCCTAACTCATTAATCTTTATAGGTGGTGGATACATTGCCTTTGAGTTTGCACATATAGCTAAGCGATGTGGAGCAGAAGTTACCATCATACATCGGGGACCTCAGCCTTTGGAGAATTTTGATAAGGATATAGTTCACCATTTGTCGGAGGCCACCAGAAAACTTGGAGTAAGATTGATGCTCGAAACAAACGTCACGGGAATCAAGCAAGATGCAAAAGGTTATACGGTAATTGGTGAAACAAATGGTTCCGAAACAGAGTTTACAGCTGAAGCTGTTTTCAACAGTGCGGGAAGAGTACCCCATATTGATGACTTGAACTTGAAGAAGGCTTCTGTAAATTATAACAAGAAAGGAATTGAGGTCAATAAGTACTTACAAAGTACCTCCAATCCATCCATATATGCTGCTGGTGACGCTGCCGATACTGATGGGCTTCCATTAACCCCGGTAGCTGTTTATGAAGGTAATATCATTGCTTCCAACATATTAAAGGGTAAAAATAAGAAACCGGAATATCCACCTATGCCGTCAGTTGTCTTTACCCTACCACCTATGGCTTCGGTAGGTCTGACTGAAGTGGAAGCGGAGAAAGCTGGGTTAAATATCAAAGTGAACAGTAAGGCAGTTCCAGGGTGGTTCAATGCTAAACGTCTTAACGTTCAGGAATATGCTTATAAAACCATAATAGACACTGATAAAAGTACTTTGGTGGGAGCTCATCTCATTGGTCCGGGGGTAGAAGAAACGATTAACTTTTTCTCACTTGCGATGTACAAAGAGGTGCCAGTACGAGACTTAAAGAAAATGATTTATGCCTATCCGACAATGGGCTCGGATATCACATCAATGTTATAAACATACCTATGGAAACTATTTTAAAATCTGTTTTGACGTGTTCTAATTGCGGCCACTCCAAGCAAGAAGAAATGCCAACAGATGCCTGCCAGTTTTTTTATCAATGTGAGCAATGTAAAGAGGTTTTAAGGCCCAAAGAGGGTGATTGTTGTGTGTTCTGTTCATTTGGAAGTATTCCCTGTCCTCCTATTCAGGAGAATAAAAGTTGCTGTTAAATTCCCTTTTATAATTTGATTTCCACCCGGGGATATGTTTTTAAAATTAATAGTCTCCGGTAAAAAATCAAGATCGTTCCGCCAAAGGCAAAACGGCAAGAGAGAGGAAGTAAGACTAGGTTTTAATTATCTGATAAACAGATGGTTATAGCGTAAATATTTTTTACAACAGGCTAATTATCAGCAGAATTTATAATGCTTTAAAAGCAAGCTGTATAATTGAAAATACTCTTCAATGCCTCATTCATCAGGGATTTTAGCTGTTACCCAAAAAAACCCGGCTACAGAGCATTAATATAGTTCTTAAGAGGGAGAAGAATTGTCGTAGTCTTGACGGTATATTGAGGTTCGCCGAGATGCCGCTCAAAAGAGTTTTATATAATGAAATTAAGAAAGCTTATTTCGCTTAGCCAATTAGTACAACATTTTTCCATAATAGTATAACACTAGCTGCTATTTTATATTTAATTTCGCTTTTTAAGCGAAAAAATTAGGAGATCATTCTATTATGGGAATGTTTTCTCCATTGACGATGAAAAGTACATTGCGTAATATTGTCTCTATTTTGATGGCACTTGTGGTGTTGTTGTCTACTTTATCTTTTACTGTAGAAAAACATTTCTGTGGAGGTCTTTTAATGGATCTGGCTGTCTTTTCTGAAGCTAAAAGTTGCGTAATGGGAATTCATGATCATTACAATATGGCCACTTCCATGAAGAAGGATCATTGTTGTAGTAATGAAAAAATTTTAGTTGAAGGTCAGGACGAGTTGAAAAATTCGTTTTTATCGCTGGATTTTAAACAACAGGTGTTTTTAGGTGCTTTTGCGAATTCCTATGTGTCTCTATTTAATTATATACCTCGGCAGGTGCCGGCTTACACATTTTATTCTCCTCCTTTGCTGATCCATAGTATTTATCTTCGGGATCAGGTGTTTCTTATTTGATTTAATATTTTTGTCAATACCAGTTACTTACTACTGGTAAGGTATATCTGTTTTAGGAGTGAATTAAATATTCATTGAGATTATACTTTATTTGAAATAGCCACTACAAATGACTTCATGTTCAAATATTAATTAAATTAATAGGAAATGGAAAAACATCTTTTTGCAGTATTATTAATAGTTGTATCAATAAATCTTACTAATGCCCAACAAACCCCCTCATTAGAAGGGAATGTGGATAATTTACCTGTACGGGAGTACCATTTAACCCTAGATGAAGAAATGGTCCATATTGCAGGAGAGGAAAGCATGGGCATGACGATTAACGGCAGCATTCCCGGTCCAACTTTAAACTTTAAAGAGGGGGAATATGCCGTTATATACGTTAAGAATGAAATGGAAGAGGAAACTTCAATTCATTGGCACGGCCTCCTGCTACCCAATTTTTACGACGGAGTGCCTTACCTCACTACACCACCCATAGAGCCCGGTAAGATACAGAAGTATGAATTTCCCCTCATTCAGGCTGGGACTTACTGGTATCACTCTCACACCATGCTGCAGGAACAAAGTGGCGTATACGGTTCAATTGTCATAGAACCACAAATACCATCGGCCGCTTATAATTATGATCACGACGAAGTACTGGTTCTATCGGATTGGACTTTTGAGAAACCGCGGAATGTCCTGCGGAACCTAAAGCGCGGCAACGAATGGTACAGCATTAAAAAAGGAACTGCGACTCCCTTGAACCGTGTAATTGCCAGGGGCGCTTTGGGTGCCCAGCTGGATTTCTGGCGTCAGCGCATGGAAGGTGCAGATATCGCGGACATATATTATCCTGCTTTTTTGACTAACGGGGATACAGTACAACATTACACCAAATATGAAGCCGGGGATAAGGTAAGGCTACGCATTATAAATGCAGCCGCATCAACGCAATTTTGGCTTACCTTCGGAGGCACTCCGCCTCTTTTAGTTTCGGCCGATGGCCTGGATGTGGTTCCGGTGAACAAGGAAAAACTTTTTATTTCCATCGCAGAAACCTATGACCTAATCATTACTATTCCTGAAGACAGACAGATTGAAGTGCGGGCCGTGGCCCAAGATGGGTCAGGGGCTACACATGCCTATTTCGGAAGTGGAGAGGTACTATCGGCAGAGGTACTTCCAAGGCCGGATAAAATAGGTATGATGATGCAGATGGCAGAAATGGAAATGAGAATGGGAGCTCCCGCCATGAAATTCAATCCAGGTAAAGTAGAGCCTTACGAGCTTATGAAAGAATGGGGAATGGACATGGAACCTGATGAAAAAATGGAAGAGGATATAGATATGGATCACGATGTACATGCACCTAAGACTGACAGCCTTCAGGCAGAGCGTTCTTCTTCAGAGAATACCAAAACTTCAGAAAAAGGACAGCAGAAGGGGGGAGCTGATACGTCAAAAATGGGAATGTTTGCAGATTATAATTATGATTTTCTACAGGCTCCTGTTCCTACTACCATTGATGAGACAAAATCTGAAAGAGAGATTTTGCTGAACCTTACCGGTAATATGTGGCGCTACATCTGGAGTATGAATGGAGTACCTCTGGCCGAAGCCGAAATGATTAAAATTGAAAAAGGTGAAAAAGTGCGAATAATATTCAACAACCTCACCATGATGCACCATCCCATGCATTTTCACGGCCATTTCTTCCGTGTTCTTAATAAGCATGGAGCCTATTCTCCGCTCAAGCACACAGTAAATGTAGCACCTATGCAAAAGACCATCATTGAATTTGAGGCCAATGAGGACAGTGATTGGTTTTTACACTGCCATGTGCTGTATCACATGGTTGGTGGCATGGCCAGGGCAGTAACCTACCAGACCGAGCGCAATCCACTAATGAAAGAACATCCCAGAGAAATTCTCTTTCAGGAAGGGAATCACTTTTTTACCTGGGGCTTAGCAGATGTAGCCTCTCACATGACCGAAGTGAATGTGGTTTCCAGCAATATAAGGAACCAGTTCAATTTAATTGCAGAATATGGCTGGAACGAAAATTTAGAAGCTGAGGTTTCTTATGAATATTACCTGAACGATTGGTTTCGGGTATTTGGTGGGGTGAACGTGGAAAATGAAATGAAAGGTAACCTGGATGAACTGAGCACTACTGCCGTTGCCGGAGTACGCTATTTTACGCCATATATGTTCAACCTGGATGTACGGTTGGACCATAAGCTAAGACCGCAAATAAGTTTAAGCCGGGAAATTATGTTATTTCCAAGGTTCGTCATATTCGGGGAATATGAATTCCAGGCCGATTTTGGCTGGGTAAATGAATTGCCCCAAGGCACTGACTTTGAAAAAGAACAAGTGTACAATGTGGGTGCCGAATACTTCCTTTCCAGGAATTTTTCTGTAATGGGAAGTTATGACAACCGGTTTGGTGCGGGGGGTGGACTTAGCATAAGATTTTAGTGAAGTATCAATATCAATTAATATCAGTTTAAACAATTCAAAAATGAAAAATCTAAAAGTTAACTTAGGAATTGCAATGCTAGTAATTGTGAGCTTAACAGCAGTATCCTGTAAAAACAACAATGAAGAAGGAAACGTTGACCGTTCAGGAATGGACCATGAAAATATGAGCGAAGGTTCAGAAATGATGGAAGGTGGGGAACAAACTTCCGAAAATATGTCTGGCAGTGAAAACCAGGATTCACAGACGGGAATTATCGTTAATGATTATATGGAACTAAAAAATGCCCTGGTAGCCGATAATTCCGAAGGGGCTGCGCAAGCCGGTGAAAGCCTCGTAGCAGCTTTTGAAAACTTTAATATGAGCGGTTATGAAGCTGCCGAACGGCAGGAACTGACCGAAATTATTGAAAGTGCCAAGGAACACGCCGATCATATTTCCTATAGCGATATGGCACACCAAAGGGAACATTTTGAACTAATGAGCATTGATATGGTTGATATGCTGGCTATTACCGGTTCCCCCGAAAGGCTTTATCAGCAGTTTTGCCCTATGTACAACAACAAGAAAGGCGCGATTTGGCTAAGCACCAGTGAGGAAATAAGGAACCCTTACTTTGGACAAAATATGCTTAGCTGTGGAGAAGTCCAGAAGGAAATTTAAGGAATGAAGTTCCTAAAGATCATCGGTCTGATTTTATTGGTTGCCTTTGTGGGGATACAGTTTATCCCCACAAACCGCAATCATAGTGATTATATTCCTAAATCAGATTTTACGGAGATTTACGAGGTACCCGAAAACATCAATACCATCCTGCAAACCTCTTGTTATGACTGCCATAGCAATAATACCAATTATCCATGGTATAATAAGATCCAGCCGTTTACCTGGTATTTGAACGACCATATTGAAAAAGGCAAGGCAGATTTGAATTTTAGTGAATTTGGGGAATATTCCTCCCGGCGGCAAAGAAGTAAGTTGCGCTCTATAAGCAGCCAGGTGAAAGATGGGGAAATGCCTTTGCAATCATATACCCTGGTGCATTGGGATGCGAAACTTTCTGACAAGGAGAAGGAAGAATTCACAGTTTGGATGGATTCTTTGGCCATGGAAGTAAGGTAAAAGAAAATAATCCCCCGGCCCTGTGCCTGGAAATTGTCTGTTTAATTAGTTAACACTTCAGGTGCAGGGTCTTTATAAAAAGTTTTCAGCAACAAATAAAAATTATAATTATTGGTCAAAAGAAAAACAGGGGTAAAATTGAGGAAAGCCCATCGTTATCTGGGACTTTTCATAGGGATCGAATTTAAGTACTTTAAAATGGGAGAAATCAAAATGAACACCTTTCACAAAAATACAGTTCTAACTGCTATACTGGTTTCAGTATTATCGCTGTCTTGTGGCACTTCCGAAAAAAAATCAGAAGGTGAGAAAATTATAGAGAAAAGTATTGAGGCCTCCGGTGGAGAAAACTATGTAAATGCTGAAATCGATTTCACTTTTAGGAACAGGAGATATAAGAGTAAACGCAATGGGGACATCTTCCGGTTGGAGCGTATTGTAAAGGATTCCGCCGGTAACACCACACATGATGTTCTAAGCAATGAGGGTCTGAAACGTTTTGTAAACAGCAAAGCTGCTACTGTTCCAGATTCGATGGTCACCCGGATAAGTGATGGGGTAAATTCTGTTCATTATTTTGTCCAGGTGCCTTTTGTGCTCAATTCGCCTGCGGCCAACAAAGAACTGTTGGGGGAAGATGAGGTGGAAGGGGAGACCTATTACGAAGTTAAAGTTACCTTTCGTGAGGAAGGTGGAGGGACAGATTTTGAGGATGAGTTCTTATACTGGATCCACAAGGAAAATTTCACGGTAGATTATTTAGCTTATAGGTTTTTTACCAATGACGGGGGAATAAGGTTCAGGAAAGCGTTGAATCCCAGGGTGGTAGAAGGAATCAGGTTCGTAGATTACCAAAACTATAAAGCCAAAGAGTTTTCCACACCGTTACGTGATTTGGACTCCCTATATGAAGCAGGAAAACTGGAATTTTTCTCTGATATCCAAACTGAAAATATTAGCGTAAGCATTAATAAAAACAATTAATTAAACACAACATTTTCCATGAAAACCACAAAATATATTATTTACGTGCTGCTTGTATTATTTTCCACAAGTGGGATGCAGGCGCAACATGAAAACCACCAGGCCGAAAAGGTGACAACACAAAACAAAGAGGTGTTAAGTCCGCATACCAGTACCATGGCCATAATTGATGGGGCTCATATTCATATAGATTATTCTTCACCACGCGTGCGTGACAGGATAATTTTTGGCGGACTGGTAGGCTACAACACAGTTTGGCAGGCCGGAGCTCATAAAGCGACCTGGATAGAAACCAATAAGGATTTGGTAATTGGTGATGAAATATTGCCTGCCGGGAAGTATGCTTTTTTTACAGTTCCCGGTAAAGAAAATTGGAAAGTCATGTTCAATTCCCGTTGGGATCAGCATGGAAAGGATGAATATGATGAAAAAGAAAATGTAGTTGTTTTGGAAGTTCATTCTGAGACGCTGGAGAATGTCCAGGAGGCACTGACTTATGAAGTTCAAAAAATAGAAAATGATGAAGGAGTAATTTCTCTCACTTGGGAAAGAAAGAAAATTAGTATTCCTTTTCAAGTCAGTGCAGATGAACAAAGGATGAATGACTAAGTATAAAACCTAAAGAACTAACCAACCATCAACCATGAAAAAGGAAATTTTAATTGACAGGAATTCTATGAATATTGAAAATCATAGAGTTATTCAGATTAAAAATGTAGTTTGCCAGCGATGCAAAAGGAGCGTAAGAGAAATACTGACTACATTAAAAATTCCTTTCAAAAGAGTGTCTTTGGGAGAGGCAGAGTTGGAAAGGAGTCTCTCAGATTTTGAGTTCACATTGTTTCAGGAAGAGTTACGTAAAGTGGGATTTGAGCTCATTTTCGAAAAAAATGAACGCCTGGTGAACCAGATAAAATCAATAATCATTGCGCGGGTTTACAAGGAGGAAGATTTTGGGAAACAGAAGATTTCAGATCTGTTGACCAGCCGTCTACACTACGACTATAGCCATCTTACCCATATTTTTACAAAACTTGAAGGGAAAAATATTCAGAAGTTTTATAGTGAAGTAAAGATAGAAAGAATAAAGGAGTTATTGGAGTATAACGAGCTAACTGTTTTAGAGATTGCTCATGAAACGGGTACAGCAGTGCTACCTACCTATCAACCCACTTTAAAAAAGCTACTGGTGTAACTCCTTCGGATTATAAAAATAAAGAAGAAAAACGTAAAACAGATCTCAATAGGTTCTGAGATAGTAAGGAATTGATCTTTTGTGAAAAGAAACATTACAATAAGTTTTTTGTTGAAAGCCATGGGAAAATAGAAGGTTTGGCCGCCTATATTGTCTCAATTTTTAGATACTGGTAATTTAGGTAAAGTAAATATTCTCTTTTCTAAACGTCATATGATTCTTCTATATTTTATAATCTTTTCATGACCATTTTTCGTAGTCTTTACTGTTAAATAATTACAAACCCTTAATAGTGAATGTTTTTTCTGTTATATTAAAAGTGCTTTTGAACCTTTTGAGCTATCTTTATTCTGGATAAGGAAAATGCGTCCTATGTTTAGAATTCTGAGAGAAAAGGGAAAATATGACTTTGATCATATTTGAAAAAAGAGCAATTAATTATTTTTGTTATTGAATTATTAAAATGCTCCAAATATAATTTCAACCTTATTTCAGTGGTAATTAGCTAATGAATAGAGGAAATTAGAAGAGTGTTATGAAAGCCTTCCTATTAAAAATATCATCTTTGGTCCTGGCATTTTTAATGTTCCTATCGACAATGTCCTTTACTGTGAATAAACACTTTTGCGGTGATTTTCTTGTGGACCAATCAGTCTTTTTTGAAGCTGATACCTGCGGAATGGAACATGATTCCGGAGTAGCTGATGAGAAAGGTTGTTCTGACGATTCTATAGCTATTGATGGTCAGAAAGATTTGAAGATATCCTTTTATGATCTCAACTTTGATCAGCAAGTATTTCTTGTAAGTTTTGCTTATTCATTTAACGGGCTTTTTGAAGAACTGCCTGCGAAAGATATTCCTTTTGTCAAGTATATACCTCCCTTAATCGTTCAGGAAATCCACATATTGAACGAGACCTTCTTAATTTGATTCTGAATTAATATTTAGGCTCTGGTGCTTTACCGCCGGAGCAGAGTTTTTTTGATGTTGCAAACGTGCAGCTTCAAAAGAGTATTAATTCAGAATTAAAACCAAATGCTTAATAAAACTATAAAGTTCTTTTTAGAGAACAAATTGGTGACCGCTTTACTTACGGTTGCCTTAATGGCCTGGGGAGTAGCTACAGCACCGTTTAACTGGGACTTAGACTGGATGCCAAGGGATCCCGTGCCAGTGGATGCCATACCAGACATTGGTGAAAACCAACAAATCGTCTATACCGAATGGATGGGGAAATCTCCTCAGGACATCGAGGACCAAATAACCTATCCCCTTACTACTTCACTCTTGGGAGTGCCAGGCGTAAAAACTATTCGAAGTAGTTCCCTTTTTGGTCTTTCAAGCATCTATATAATTTTTGAAGAGGATGTGGAATTTTACTGGAGCCGCTCGAGAATTCTTGAGAAGTTAAATTCTCTGCCCGCCGGAACACTCCCAGCAGACGTCCAGCCCGCCCTGGGTCCTGATGCTACAGCATTGGGACAGGTGTTTTGGTACACTCTGGAGGGAAGAGACCCAAAAACCGGTGAGCCAACCGGGGGGTGGGATCCTCAGGAGCTTCGTACTATTCAGGATTTTTATGTCAAGTACTCTTTATCTGCTGCCGAAGGTGTATCTGAAGTAGCTTCAATAGGAGGATTTGTCAAGGAGTATCAGGTGGAAATTGATCCTACCGCGATGAAAAGCTACGGCGTAAATGTCAAACAAATAATGGAGGCTGTGCGTGAAAGTAACCTGGATGTAGGAGCACGCACCATTGAGTTTAACCGGGCAGAATATCTGGTTCGTGGATTGGGCTATATAGAAAGCCTGGAGGATCTCGAAGAAGCTGTTGTTGCTGTCAATGAGAATACTCCTATTCGCCTCAAAGATGTGGCCAGGATACAGATGGGGCCAGCTACCAGGCGCGGCGGGCTGGACAAAGGGGGCGCGGAGGCAACAGGAGCGGTGGTTGTCGCAAGATATGGCTCGAACCCTCTCGCAGTTATTGATAATGTAAAAAAGGAAATAGAGAATATTGCTCCCGGATTGCCAAGTAAGACGCTGGCAGACGGAACTGTCTCCAAAGTTACAATCGTGCCTTTTTACGATCGCTCCGGATTAATTTATGAGACTTTAGGAACTCTGGAGGAAGCACTTATCCTGGAGATCTTGATTAGCATTATAGTGGTCATAGTACTCGTTCTAAATTTAAGGGCAGCTATTATGATTTCAGGTCTACTTCCTATTGGGGTACTCATGACATTTATAGTCATGCAGTATGCAGGAGTAGATGCCAATATCGTGGCCCTTTCCGGGATTGCCATTGCTATTGGAGTCATGCTTGACGTTGGAGTGATCTTCACAGAGAACATACTGCGACATCTTGAATTACCTGATAATAAAGGTCGTCCTATATTGCCCGTCATCTACGAAGGAACGGTTGAAATTGCCTCAGCCGTGTTAACTGCACTGGCAACAACGGTCATTAGTTTTATTCCCGTTTTTGCTATGACAGGACAGGAAGGAAAGTTATTTGGACCACTTGCCTTCACAAAAACCTTTGCCCTAATTGCTGCGATGTTTGTGGGACTCGTTGTGATCCCCGCCTTGGCGCATGGACTCTTTTCCATGAACTTTGGGAAAAAGAGAACCCGGAGAATTTGGAATTTTGCCCTTATTGCTTTAGGAGTTTTACTGTTGTTTAAGGTAGCCTGGGTAGGAATCATGTTTATAGCTCTGGGACTGAACAATCTTCTCGAGCCGCGATGGCCCGAGAAAAAGCGAAAATACCCAACCTATATCAACATTGGAATTGTACTAGTTGGGGTCCTGTATTTCTTAAACAGAGAGTGGTTGCCACTTGGTGCAGATCAATCTGAATTTACAAATTTAATTTTTGTAGGAGGGATTATATTGATAGTGCTGGGATTATTAATGGCGATGGTAAAATATTACCAACCCATCCTAAGATGGGCTTTGGAAAATAAATGGAAATTTCTATCGCTGCCAATTATGATAATTCTCTTTGGGCTTTTTTCCTGGCAGGGTTTTGATAAGATATTCAGTCCTGTTGCTACAGGTTTCGATAAACTTGGATATAACGTAAGGCAAACTGAGGTTTGGCTGGGAATAAGTGAGACCTTCCCGGGTGCGGGGGAAGAATTTATGCCCCCATTAGAAGAAGGATCTTTCTTATTGATGCCCACAACTATGCCTCACTCCGGTGTAGAGGAAAATGTTGAAACCATTCGGATTCTTGACAGGAGAGTAACTGCAATTCCCGAGGTCGATATGACGGTGGGAAAATGGGGTCGGGCTTCGACAGCATTGGATCCTGCGCCAATTTCAATGTTCGAGAATGTTATAAATTATAAATCTGAATATGTACTGGATCAGAATGGACGTCGTAAACGATTTGAAGTGAACGATGAGGATCAATACGTTTTAAAGAACGGGGAAGTTTTTGATCCTGAAACCATGGAAAGAGAGGATTTGGATGTTTCTCAATTGATAGGTGATCCCGGGGGTGAATACTTCCGACAATGGCGTGACCATATTAAATCACCTGACGATATTTGGGATGAGATAGTAGGAACCACCAGCTTGCCGGGAGTGACTTCTGCACCTAAACTGCAACCAATTGCAACTCGGTTAATCATGCTATCTACCGGAATGAGGGCCCCCATGGGGATGAAAATTTTTGGACCAGATCTCGAGACTATTGAAGAAGTTGGGTTACAAATGGAGAATATTCTTCGGGAGGTACCTGGAGTAAAAGCCCCATCTGTTTTTGCCGACAGAGTTGTGGGAAAACCATACATGGAGCTGGAAATCGACAGGCGCGCCATTGCACGATACGGACTTTCAATAGGTGATGTTCAGCGAATCATAAGTGCTGCTGTTGGTGGGATGTCAATGACTACCACAGTGGAAGGTCGTGAAAGATATGGCGTTAGACTTAGGTATGCAAGGGAATTCAGGGATAACCCAGAAGACGTTAGAGAAATACTCGTGCCTACTCCCACGGGAGTACAAATCCCCTTGGGAGATTTAGTAGAAGTACAATATGTACAGGGCCCTCAGGTCATAAAGAGTGAGGATACCTTCCTGCTCTCTTATGTGATTTTTGATAAAGAGGCTGATGTTGCAGAGGTAGATGTAGTAGAAAATGCACAAGCTCTGATCAATGAGAAAATTGAATCAGGAGAATTTGTAGTACCTCCCGGAGTGAGCTACAAGTTTGCAGGGAACTACGAAAATCAATTAAGGGCTGCAAAAACTTTGTCTATTGTTATTCCTATCAGCTTGTTAGCTATTTTTCTGCTGCTTTACTTCCAGTTTGGCAATTTTCAGACCACATTAATGGCCTTTTCAGGTGTCTTCGTGGCATTGTCGGGAGGGTTTATCCTGCTCTGGTTGTATAACCAGACGTGGTTCCTGGATTTCAATCTTCTTGGAGAAAATATGCGGGAGGTTTTTCAAATAGGGCCTATAAACTTAAGTGTTGCTGTCTGGGTAGGTTTTATTGCCCTTTTTGGGGTGGCAACAGACGACGGTGTACTTATGGGAACCTATCTAAAGCAGGTTTTTGCTGAAGAAAAGACGACGGACAAAAATTCCATTCGAAGAGCTGTTGTAATGGCAGGGAGCAAAAGGGTAAGACCCGCTGTAATGACCACTGCAACTACTCTCATCGCTTTAATGCCAATTTTAACATCCACAGGGAAGGGGTCTGATATTATGATCCCTATGGCCATCCCGACATTTGGAGGAATGTTGTTCCAGACAATAACTATGTTCGTAGTTCCCGTCCTATATAGTATGTGGCAAGAGAAGAAATGGTCAAATCCTAAATTACAGGAGCAACAAATAAATGAATTAGACAAGTAATGAAAAAAAATATCATAAATATAGGCGCTTTAATCATGTTTTTTCTCGCTTTGTGGACGACTAACTCCCACGCCCAGAAAGAAGAAATAAGAATCGGGTATTTAGATAAATACCTGGTACTGGCTGCTGAAAACAATCCGCAGATAAGATCCCTTTACAAGGAATATCTCGCTGCGCTTGAAAAAGTAGTCCAGGAAGGAACATTACCAGATCCACAGATAAGTTTTGGCTATTTCATCCAACCAGTAGAAACCCGTGTTGGAGCTCAACAGGCTACAGCTTCCTTTAGCCAAATGTTCCCCTGGTTTGGGACCCTTGATGCCCAGGAGCGGGTCGCGGCTGAAAGAGCGCAGGCACGGCTACAGCTTTTTGAAGATGCGAAACTGGAACTTTTTAGGGATGTGAAAATTACCTATACAGAGTTGTATTACCTTGAAATGGCGATACAAGTAACAGAAGAGAACCTGGCGCTGCTTAGTTCCTTTAAGAGCATCGCTGAGGTGCAGTTCGAAAGCGGGAAAACGGGTTTTTCTTCTGTTCTACAAGTTGAACTGGAAGAGGAAGAGTTGGAAAGCAGACTAGCATATTTAAAGGACAGCAGGATTCCCCTGCTTACAGAGTTCGAGGAGTTACTAAATGAAGAACTACAAGAGCCTCTTGGGTTCCCTGACAGTCTTTGGGAGGAACAGCTTCTAAATGAAAAGAGTATACTTCTGGAAATGATCTTAGCTGAGAACCCTCGCCTGGAACAACTCGAACATCAGGCGAGGAGTTTCGAAGAGCAGCTCACTGTAGCCAAAAAAATGGGTTTACCATCTTTTACTCTTGGGGGGACCTATACCAATATTGCTTCAAGAACAGATTTAGACCCGGCTATGGCACTGCCAGACAATGGTCAGGACGCATTTATTTTTCCACAAGTAGGAATACGGGTGCCGCTTTACAGAAATAAGTATAAAGCCATGCGCCAGGAAGCTATTCTGCAGCAAGAGGCAGTGCAGTTGAAAAAGGAAAACCTGGAGAATGAATTGGAGACAAAGCTTGAGCAGTTGTATCGCGATTACGTGGACGCAGTACGAAACGTTGAACTCTACAATCGGTTGACAACAATTGCCAAACAATCACTGGAGCTTTACCAGACAGAACTATCTACAGGTAGAAACAATGTTTTGGAAATAATTCGAATGGAACGCCAACTTTTAAACTACGGTTTGGAACTGGCAAGGGCCAAAACAGAACGAAATAACAATGTGTATAGAATAAACTACTTAATAGGAGAAGGTTATGAATAAAATAAATAAAAAAATGATATACGTTGGGCTGGGCTTTTTAGCAGCAGGCCTACTCTTGGGGTGGCTTTTTTTTGGTGGAACATCAGAAAGTTCAGCCACCACCGAAAATCAGCTGGAGGAAGCACATGCTCATGAGGAAGGAGAATCAGAAATCTGGACTTGTTCAATGCATCCACAGATTAGACAGGAGGAACCGGGAAATTGTCCTATATGCGGTATGGAATTAATACCCGTGAAAGCGTCTGCAGCTGTCAATGACTCTGAGATACAAATGAGTGAAGCCGCAGCCAGAATTGCCGATATTCAAACCGTGACTGTAAAGGCAGGGTCACCTACTAAAGAGATATATCTTACGGGGAGGGTGACCGCAGATGAGCGCAATGTTTCGGCTGTGACTGCACGTTTTCCGGGACGTATTGAGAAGTTATTTGTGAACTTCACGGGACAAGAAGTAAGAAGAGGAGAAAGGTTAGCCTCTATCTATTCCCCGGAGTTAGTACAGGCACAAAAGGAACTCCTGGAGGCTGTACGGTTTAAAGAGACTAATCCTTCTTTTTTAGAAGCTGCGGTAAGGAAATTAAAACAGTGGGATTTAACAGATACGCAAATCCAGAATATTAAGGAGAATGGAAAGGTGCAATATAATTTTGATATTTATTCTACACAGTCTGGAACCGTTACCAGTAGAAATGTAAGTGAAGGAGATTATGTGGGCGAAGGTCAGCCGCTTTTTGATATCGCTAATTTAAATAAAGTATGGGTCCTTTATGATGCCTATGAAAGCGATCTTGCATGGATCAAAGAAGGAGATAAAGTTACTTTTTCTGTACCCTCGATGCCTGGACAATCCTTTTCCAGTACTGTTACTTTTATTGATCCTGTTATTAACCCCCAAACGAGGGTAGCTTTGGTGCGAACTGAAGTAGATAATCCTAAAGGAAAACTCAAACCGGATATGTTTGCTCAGGGAGTAATTAACAGTGAGTTGGATAATTTAGAAAACGCTCTCGTTATACCAAAATCTTCCATCCTGTGGACCGGTAAAAGAGCCATTGTCTACTTAAGGAGGCCCGAGTTTGAAGAGCCCACCTTCGAGTTTAGGGAAGTAGTTCTAGGACCCGAGGCAGGGGACTTGTATGTGGTCACTAAAGGCTTGGAAGCAGGTGATGAAGTTGTGGCCAATGGCGTATTTAAGGTAGATGCTGCCGCGCAACTGCAAGGGAAACGGAGCATGATGAGCCCGGAAGGTGGTCCTGCCATGACAGGACACAATCATGGTGGAATGGAAATGGAAGAGGGTAACGACATGCCGGAGCAAACAAAAACTTCAAAATTTGTTCAGGAAGATGTGATGGACATGAGCAAAGATGTCCCCAAAGCTTTCAAAAACCAACTTAATGAAGTAATCGAAGCCTATCTGGAACTTAAAGAAGGGCTGGTAAGGGCTAATATAGATGAGACACAGGAATCGAGTACTGAGCTATTGGCTGCTCTTGATAAACTTGATGGCAATTCCCTTTCTGGTCATGCCAAGAATTTCTGGGAAGAAAAAAAGGCTTTCTTATTCAAACACACGAGGTTGTGTAAGGAGGCTACTACAATAGAAGGGAAACGTGAAAACTTTATTTTCCTTTCACAGCCACTAATAAAGATTGTCGAGGCTTTTGGAGCTAACCAGAAGTTGTATGTGAACTTTTGCCCTATGGCCAATAACAACAAAGGTGCCTACTGGCTAAGTAACAGCGAAGAAATTAGGAACCCGTTTTTTGGAGAAGCTATGCTTACCTGCGGTGAAGTGAAATCCGTAATAAACTAAGAATTAAGTAATAAATGAAAATCAAATATGAATATCTAAAATTAAAAACTATGAAAACTTTAAAAGTAAAAACTGCAGTAGTACTGCTATTAGCCGTTAGTCTGGGTTATAGCCAGGAGAAGAAAATGATGCACCACGATCACGAAAATATGGAGTCGGGTGAGATGAAAATGATGGACAGTAAAATCCCAAAATTTAATAACGAAAAAATAACTACAGCTTATGAAGACTATTTAACCCTTAAAGCCGCAATACTCAAGTCTGATCAAGAACTGGCAAAGAAGGAAGCAGAGCAACTTCTCAACTCTATTGCAAAGTTAGAAGGGACCGATGGATTACAGAAAGTCGCAACAAAGTTGGCTGCTAATCGTAATCTGGAATCGCAAAAGGCTGCATTTTCGGATTTTTCCAGTGAATTTGCTGATTTTCTAAAGGGCAAAGTTGCGGAAAACCAATTGTATTTTGCGCGCTGTCCAATGGCTAATAATAACTCAGGAGGTTTTTGGCTAAGCCACGAAGAGGCAATTCAAAATCCATTTTTTGGAGGAAAAATGCTGAAGTGTGGTAGTATACAAGAAACAATAAAATAAAAAAGACCTGCGTAAGTGGACCGGTGGTTTCCCCTACTCCCCCCTCATGACTTATCCGGTCCATAAAGCAGGCACAACAAATATGAAAGCTAAAATAAAATTTTTCGCAATTGCGGTAATAGGTATAGGGTTTCTTTCCGGTTGTAATACGGGAGAGAAAGAAAAAGTGCAAACAACGCAAACAGAGGTTAATTCAGTAGCAGAAAGTGCTGTGAAAGCAGAGCATAATTATAGAATTGGAGATCAGGTACCCAATGACCTGGTATGTATGGTCAACGATGCTTACATGGCCAAAGCTCAAATTCCAATAGGTGTAAATGGTAAGATCTACTATGGCTGTTGTAATATGTGCGTTGAAACCCTTAACGAAAAAAAAACCGCCCGTATGGCTGTTGATCCTATAACCGGCGAGGCAGTTGACAAATCTGAAGCTTTTATCGTCTTGCTAAACAAAAATGGCACAGTAGCCTATTACAAATCGGAAGCTACGTACAAAAGAGCTTTGGAAGCAGGAAAAGTTAAAAGTTAGATAAGAGATTAAGCCCTGCATATATGGGCCGGTAAATTAACCGTACCCCTCCCCCACATTATTTACCGGCCCATTGGCAGGCACGATGCGTGAATTACCGGAGTTTTATTATAGTTCAATTCCGGTGGAATATTTAAAACTAGAAACTGTCTAGAATCATAAGTACCGTAAAAATCTTTCATGAGATCTTACAGGGAACAAAGGAGAAAATCAAGTAAGAAAACGAAAAAGAAAGAGCGGCATCGTTCCAAGGCCAAAAAGATTGATAAATTTCTGGCAATATGTGCTTTTGTAATACTCTTTCTTCTAGCTCTGTCCATGGCATTTTTGAGAGACTGGTACTTGTAGTGGTTGAATAAAAAAATTAAAAAAAAATCAAAAAAATGAAATCGATTTTTGCGAGCACCCTCAGAAAAAGAAATTTTCTAATCATACTCTTGATTTGGATTACCGCCCTGCTCACCTTCACCTCTTGTAGCAGCAGCCGTATAGATTTAGCTCAAGGTCAACACGTGGATCCTGTATGTGGGATAGTCGTTAGCGAGCAAAGTGCTATAAACTACAATTATATGGAAAACACGTATTATTTTGATTCCGAACAATGCCTGACAGTATTCAGAAAAAATCCGGAAAAGTTCCAGAACACTCAACAGAAAAGAAGGTCTACAAACGGTATGCACATGGGCTGGGCACCCATAAGCGGGATTGTAATGGTGCTGGGAATGACTGCAGCTATGATTGTCGGAATAAGTCATTAACATACAAAGGTTACACAGTAAATATTTTAAAGACATAATTGGAATTTCAACTTTAGAAAGAATATAAACATGACCTAAAATGGTAGTAGTAACCAGATGGTCATTTTGTAAAATAGAAGTTGACAGCTAAGAAAAAATAAAAAGATGTGTCCTACATTTTCATGAAGATCATCAAAAAAATAGTAGCCATGCAAAACTCGAAACTGGAATATCACGGTTTAAGAAAAGAAGAAGAGGGACTCCGGGAAGCCCTTTGTACCCTTGGCAATGGCTATTTCGCCACCAGGGGAGCAGCAGAAGAATCAGAAGCTGATGGCACTCATTACCCGGGCACCTACCTGGCAGGTGGTTACAACAGGCTTAAATCACAAATAGCAGGAAAGACCATTGAAAATGAAGATCTGGTTAATTGGCCTAACTGGCTGCACTTAAGCTTCAGGCTGGAAGGAGATAAGGACTGGTTCCAGTTAGAAAAAAACAGGTCTTGAATTATGTTCAGGAACTTGATATCTCTGCAGGAATCCTGAGGAGGGAGATGCATTTCATCGATGAACAATAGCCTCTGGATGAAGTTGAATCCGACATCAAGATTCAATTTAAGAAACAATCTATTACAGTTTCCGATAAATCAACTAAAGTAATTGAGTATCAGTAAAACTAAAGGTAAACAGATGAAAACACAAAAACTTCACAGGTAGAAAAAAATATTGAATTTTCAACATGAGTGAGCATTATCATATTTAAAAAATAACCTTTAAGTTAACTTATTGATATACTATCTAAAAAAATTGTTTAATCATTAAAATAAATTAAAATGAAAAATCACTGGTTATGGATGATCATCGGATGTGTTTTACCTCTTTTGCTCATCTTTTTGGCCCCATCAATTGGATTGGGTGGTGATGTCTGGCTTTTCACATTTATCATCATAATGTTTGCCATACATCTAATGATGCCTATGCGGCATGGAGATCATACTCACGGGTTAACCGATGAGAATTTAAAGAAAAAAAGCAAAGATCAAGTAACAAACCAACATCAAAAAAAATAAAGACATGCACAATTATGATGGATTTTTTGGAATGCACCTCATCTGGTGGTTCATCTGGATAGTTTTTCTTATCTGGGTTTTCATGATACCAACACAATGGGGAAAAAAAACAAGAAGAGAAGAACCACTGGACATCCTAAGAAAGCGATTTGCACGTGGCGAAATTTCGAAGGAACAGTTCGAAGAACAAAAGAAGCTATTAGAATCGGATAAATAATTTTAAAATCTGAAAATATGTATCGATTAAACATAAAAAAATTTGGTTTGGCACTCGGTCTTACCGGAGCTCTCCTTTATGTGGGGTGTGTACTGGTGATGGCCACAGTGGGGCGGGAAGGAACAGTAAAGTTCTTTAACAGTCTTTTACACGGACTGGACACAAGTAGTATAATAAGAATGGATGTGCCTGTACTGGAGGTGTTCTTTGGAATTATCCAGGTTTTCATCTTAAGCTGGCTAATCGGTGCTTGTGTAGCGGCATTTTATAATGCTCAAGTAAAAGGTTAAAGGATACTGCTGCATTTAATGCTTTTGTAATTAAGGATCTACTTGAAATACACTTTTAATCGAGATAAGCCACTCGCCTGGTACATCCAAAGCATAATCAGGTTACTTTAAACACGAAAGTAATGTGAAACAAAGGAACAAGATCAAATTAAAAAATTGGAAGTCATGAAAAAAATAGCAGTAGTAGGTTATGGAGTCATCGGCAAAAGAGTTGCCGATGCCATTGACAAACAACATGATATGGAGTTAACCGGCATTTGTGATATCATAAGTGACTGGCGCATAGAAAATGCGGTAAGAAAAAACTACAATATTTACAGCGCGACACAAGAAGCAGAAAAGGAAATGAAAAACGCCGGATTCTCCGTTAAAGGCGGAATGACAGAGCTTTTAGATCAGGTGGACCTGGTTGTGGATTGCACCCCTAAAAAAGTTGCCGCAAAAAACGTAGAACGATACAAAAGTCAAGGTAAAAAATTTATTGTACAAGGAGGTGAAAAGCATGAAACTGCGGGCCATTCCTTCAGTGCCGAAAACAATTACCAAACCGCTCTAAACATAGATGCTACGCGGGTGGTTTCGTGCAACACCACCTCCATTTTAAGAACTCTTACGGCTCTAAAAAGGGCAAATCTGTTACAAAGTGCCCGCGGTACTCTTTTACGAAGAGCAACAGATCCCTGGGAAAGCCATATGGGGGGAATCATGAATACAATGGTTCCTGAAAAAGATATTCCCAGTCATCAGGGTCCCGATGCTCAAAGTGTAGATCCCGAACTGGATGTTATTACTGCTGCAGTAAAAGTACCTGAAACCCTGAGCCATATGCACTACTGGAATGTGCGACTGACAAAAAAGGCCTCAAAAGATGAAGTTTTAAATGCTTTTAAAACGTCGACAAGAATTAAGATGATTCGGTACGAGCAGGGTTTGGTTTCAAACAATACTATAAAAGAAATGTTCCTGGATATGGGAAGACCCTGGGGGGACATGTACGAAGTTGCACTTTGGGAGGATATGTTGAAAGTACAGGGAGACGAACTCTTCTATGCCTATGTGGTAGACAACCAGGCTATTGTAATCCCCGAAACTATTGATGCGATAAGAGCACTCACAGGTATCATAGAAGATGGGCACGTATCCATACTTAAAACCAACCGCACGTTAGGAATATGATTTATCAATAACAATAAATAAGAGGTTATGAAAGAAATAAAAGCATTCATACGGCCAAATAAAATTAAGGAGGTGATTTCTTCCTTGAGGAGAGAGGGCCATTGCTGTTTAACAGTCTTTGAGGGAGAAGGAACCGGCGATTACACAGATCCTGGAGAAGATTGGCCTTCCCTCAAACTACCATTCCTCCACAGCAAGATCTATAAACTGGAAATCGTCTGTGAGGACAGTAAAGTGGCGGCTATTTGTGACATCGTTCGTCAAAATGGCAAAACAGGAAAAAGTGGTGATGGTCTCATATATGTTTCTGATGTCCAGGATATATTTAAGATAAAAAATACCAAAAACGATAATGTGAAATAACTAATAATTTTAAATTATGAACAATATACTTGTACCTACCAATTTTTCTGAAAATTGTCAAAAAGCAGAGGAGCTGGGGCTCAAAATGGCTAAATTTTACAATTCGGAAATCCATTTCTTCCATTACGTAAAAACCCCGGTTGACTGGGTTCGACTGGACAAACAGAAGGAAGATCTATACCCCGAAACAAAATTAAAGATTGGCAGCGCGAAGGCAGATTTGAGAGAATTAGAAAAAAAAGCAGAGGGCCTTGGACTTAAATGCAGAACCTTTTTGGAATATAATGGTGAAATAAGCAACATCCTAAGCCACTGCGGTCATTTTGAACATGATTTTATAGTTACCGGTAGTAGTGGCACAAAAGGAGGAATTCGTGAATTACTGGGAAGCAATGTAGAAGAAATAGTGAGAAAAGCCGAGGTGCCTGTCATCGTAGTTAAAGATAAGGATGTTTCTTTTCCTTTTAAAGACATTTTGTTTGTCTCAGATTTTAAAGAAGATGTGACAGAAGAATTTCAACACGTAAAATCACTTGCTGAAAAATGTGATGCACGTATCCATTTATTAAAGGTGAATACTACAACAGATTATAATAGTATTGAAAAGAGTCTGCAACCTATAAAAGATTTCCTTGAAAATTTCCCAGGGCTCACAACTTACTCAATGAATGTCTATAACGAATCGGGTGTAGAGGAAGGAATAAATGATTTTTTGATCTACAAAAATGTGGATCTTATTGCCATGTGTACGCACGGTCGCACGGGATTTTTAAGTCTCTTCTCCAGTAGCACCGTTGAAAAGGTAACCAACCATTCTGAATTGCCCGTTATGACAATTAAAATGTGACTATGAAAAGATCAGTCCTGGTTAAAAAGTCTTCGGGTGAGTATGAGGATTTCCAAATTGAAAAACTCATCAATTCCCTTAGGCGGGCGGGAGCAAATGAGGTTATTGTTAAGGATATAGCTCATAAGGTGTATGAACAGCTTGAAGAAGGGATGACCACTAAAAGGATCTATGAGGCAGCGTTTAAAATGCTTAAGGCAAAATCGAGAGTAAGTGCCTTTAAATACAAGCTTAAAAAGGCATTGATGGAATTAGGCCCTTCTGGCTTCCCATTTGAAAAGTTGGTAGGCAAATTATTGGCACACGAAGGATTTGAAACAAAGGTTGGTGTGATTGTACAAGGCAATTGCGTTCAGCATGAAGTGGATGTGATAGCGCAAAAAGGTGAAAAACATTATATGATTGAATGTAAATACCATAGTGATCAAGGCAGGTTTTGCAATGTAAAAATTCCTTTGTACATCCATTCCCGTTTTTTAGATGTGGAAAAACAGTGGAGACGTAAAAAGGGTCACCAGAACAAAATCCACAAAGGAGGTTTATATACCAATACACGTTTTACATCTGATGCCATAAACTATGGCAATTGTGTTGGCCTGCTAATGACCAGTTGGGATTATCCAAAGGAGAGTGGACTCAAAGATAGAATTGACCAGGCGGGATTGCACCCCTTAACAGCCTTAACAAGTTTAACGAAAGCTGAGAAAACAAAATTATTGGATGAAGGCATTGTTCTCTGTAAAGAACTCCACGAAAGTCCGAACTTGTTGGATAAAGTAGGGATTCCCAACTCCCGACACAAAAGAATTCTGGAAGATTCACTTGAACTATGCAAAATCTAATCCTAGAACAACCGATGAAAACTAATCAAATAAACATTCACTTTTTGGGGGCAGCAGGTACAGTAACCGGCTCAAAATATTTAGTGGATACAGGAGATAAAAAGATACTCATAGACTGCAGACTTTTTCAAGGGCTAAAGGAATTACGCCTTAAAAACTGGGAGTACCCACCTGTTAATGTTGCAAATATTGATGCTGTTTTGCTCACCCACGGCCATATGGACCATACAGGTTATCTGCCGAGGTTGGTGAAACAAGGCTTCAATGGTTCCATCTATGGTACGAATCCTACTTTGGACATTGCAAAAATCATATTGAACGATAGTGCAAAAATTCAGGAACAGGAAGCAGAACGTGCCAATAAAGAAGGCTATTCCAAACACAGTCTCGCAGAACCGCTTTACGATTTAAAGGATGTAGAAAAAACCATTCCGCATTTTAAGGGCATTCCACAAGCACAATGGATTCCGTTATTTGATGGTATCAGGGCTCGGTTCCAGTACAGCGGGCATATTCTGGGTGCAACTTATATTGAGTTGGATATTTATGGAAAACGCTTTGTCTTCTCTGGAGACATTGGTAGAACCAATGATTTATTGCTCTATCCACCCCTTAAACCAAAAAAAGCGGATATACTTTTCGTTGAATCCACTTACGGAGGAAGGTTTCATCCTGATGAAGTAGAAGCGCTTCCAAAAATCGAAAAATTAATCAACGATACCATCAATAGAGGTGGCAGCTTATTTATTCCCAGTTTTTCGGTAGAGCGTGCCCAACTAATGATGCTTATCTTTTGGAAATTACTCAAGGAGAACAAAATCCCTAAAGTTCAAATGATTATGGATAGCCCAATGGGTGCCAACGTATTGGAACTGTTTCATAGAACTCGGGATTGGCACAGATTGGAAGACAACGAATGTGACGAAATGTGTTCACATTTTACACTTGTTAGCAGTTATCGCGAAACAATGGAATTAAGAACTGATAACAGACCAAAAATTGTAATTGCAGGGAGTGGAATGCTCACAGGCGGAAGAATGCTCAACTATCTTGAAACACAGGCACAAAATCCAAATAACACCTTGCTTTTTGTAGGCTATCAAGCTGAAGGCACACGTGGTAGAAAGCTGTTGGAAGGTGAGAAAGAACTAAAAGTCTATGGAATATGGGTGCCTTTCAATATGCAGGTCGCTGAAATTGAAGGTCTCTCGGCACACGCAGACCACGCAGAACTTATAGAATGGATGGGCGACATTAAAAATAAGCCCGAACGTATATTCATTGTCCACGGTGAAAAAGAAAGTGCAGAAGCATTACAAAAAGGTATCAAGGAAACCTATGGATGGAATACAGAAATTCCGCAATTATACACCATCGAAGAAATAGAATAAATCCCAGCAATCAATAAAATAATGGACCCACACTCAAACATACTAAAATATAAACATCTCGGGATTTACAC
Organism: Salinimicrobium maris; assembly: GCF_049680855.1. Lineage (NCBI taxonomy): Bacteria > Pseudomonadati > Bacteroidota > Flavobacteriia > Flavobacteriales > Flavobacteriaceae > Salinimicrobium > Salinimicrobium maris. The sequence continues at coordinate 931,755 of NZ_JBMPGS010000001.1, forward strand.
CCAAAACGAATATGTAGTGTATATGCGTGAGGATTGCCACGTCTGTAGTTCTGAAGGGTTTGTAGCACTAACAAGGATCAGGATATCAAATGCAACCACCTCAATCGTCGCAAGCTTGAACGTTTTGAGTTCCGGCCTTCTTTTACCAAATGAAATAGGCCTTTCGGATGCTGCAGCAAAAAAACTGAATGTTTCCCAAAATGAAATGCTGTATGTTTCCCATTTGGAGCCTATTGAATCGTTAAGCCACGTAAGAGCTAAAATCTATAATCAAAAACTGGATTTTAAAGCCTATAACAACATCATCAACGATATCGTAGAAGGCAATTATTCTAACATTCACCTATCGGCATTTATTACAGCCTGTGCGGGCGACCGAATGGATATTGATGAGATATGCGACCTTACTAAAGCAATGATAGCTTCAGGAAGACAGTTGGACTGGAGTAAAGATATTGTGGTCGATAAACATTGTATTGGTGGTTTACCAGGCAATAGAACAACCCCATTGGTAGTAGCTATTGTTGCCGCTTATGGACTTACAATGCCTAAAACTTCGTCACGTGCCATCACTTCACCAGCTGGTACAGCAGATACGATGGAAGTATTGACCAATGTAACGCTCTCTTCCGAAGAAATAAAAGCTGTAGTCGAAAAAGAAGGAGGATGTTTTGTCTGGGGAGGTACAGCGCAATTAAGTCCTGCCGACGATGTGCTCATTAAAGTTGAAAAAGCTTTGGATATCGATAGTGAAGGTCAGCTCATCGCTTCTGTACTTTCTAAAAAAGCGGCGGCAGGTTCTACTCACGTTGTCATTGATATTCCAATTGGTGAAACCGCCAAGGTTCGCAGTACTGAAATGGCTCTAAAATTAAAAAATCATATGGAAACCGTTGGCACTGCTGTTGGGTTGAAGGCAAAAGCTGTGGTTACTGATGGAACGCAGCCTGTTGGAAGGGGTATCGGTCCCACTTTAGAAGCTATTGATATATTAAAAGTTTTGAAAAATGAAGCTGATGCACCTAAAGACCTAACAGAAAGAGCATTGCTTTTAGCCGCTGAACTATTTGAGCTTTCTGGAAAAGAAGAAAAAGGAAAGGGACTGGAAACAGCACGTCAAATTCTCAAATCTGGAAAAGCTTATGAAAAATTTGTGGCCATTTGCAAAGCACAAGGACGCTTTTCAAAACCTGTTTTAGCACCTCATAAGATGGAAATTACAGCCGAAAGATCCGGAATTTTAAAAAGAATTGATAACAGAAAAATAGCGAAGCTCGCAAAGCTTTCAGGAGCACCTCAATCTATTTCGGCAGGAATTCTATTAAATATCCATTTGGGAGAACAAATAGAAAAGAATCAATTGCTATATACTTTATATGCTGAATCCAAAGGCGAACTTAACTATGCATTGGAATATAAAAATAACCATAACGACATCATAACCATAATTTAAACGTGCTATGAAAACAATATTATTTAGCCTTCCCGGAAATGAAAAACTTACAGAGCTTTTAGCAAAAAAAATGGATGCTGAAATAGGGAAAGCCAACGTGCGTAAATTCCCTGACGGGGAGTCATACACGCGTATATTATCTGATGTTAAAGATAAATGTGTGGTACTGGTATGCACCTTGCACGAACCGGACGAGAAACTGCTGCCTCTATATTTTTTAAGCCACACAGCCAAATCCTTGGGAGCAATGTGCATCTGCTTGGTAGCACCCTATTTGGCGTATATGCGTCAGGACAAAGTATTTAATGAAGGTGAAGGAGTGAATTCCGGTTTTTTTGGAAAATTGATTTCAGGTTTTGCCGATAGCATTATCACAGTTGACCCTCATTTGCATAGAATTAGTTCTTTGGGAGAAGTGTATCAAATTCCAAATAAAGTAATTCACGCTGCTGATGCCATTTCAGAATGGATCAAGAAATACATCAAAAACCCGGTACTTATCGGGCCCGATTTGGAAAGTGAACAATGGGTTTCCGAAGTCGCTAAAAATGCTGGCGCACCTTTTACGGTATTACAGAAAGTACGTCACGGCGACCGTGACGTGGAAGTCTCTGTTCCTGATATGGATAAGTACAAGAATGCCACACCCATTTTGGTAGATGATATTATTTCCACCGCGCGAACAATGATTGAAACCGTACAACATCTGAAAAAAGCAGGAATGAAACCCCCTATCTGCGTAGGCATTCACGCCGTTTTTTCAGGAAATGCCTATCAAGATTTATTGGATTCCGGAGTAGAAAAGATAGTTACCTGCAATACCATTCCGCATCCATCCAATGGCATAGATTTAAGCAATATTATTGCAAAAGAGGTAAAGAAATTAATGCACCATATATGAGAAAACAAGGATTTATAGTACTATTTATCTTATTCAGCATCACAATGACTGGACAAACGGAAATGCTTATAGGGCAGATTTCAGGCAGAGTGGTCATTCGTGAGAATTTTGATGAAAAAGGTGCTTTTCTCAATAAACAAATATTTGAAGCGGGTGAAACAATAAAGAAAAATGGATATTATGAAATTGAGGTAGTTACAGAATTGTTGGATAAAGACAAAAAATTGACCGATAAATACACCACGACCTATCTCTGTAAGCCTGATGAAGCCAGTATTATAATAATGGCTTTGCCGTTTTCCAACCCAAAATCAAGGCAGACCAAGGTTAATACCACCTCTGAAAAATTTAAAAGGCTTTACGATTTGGACAACCTTGAAAATATAGAATTGGAAATGACTTTTGATTCGGGACTGCTCGATTTTTTTGGTTCCAAAAGTATTATAAAGATATATGACCGAAAGTTCAATGACAACAAAAAAACTATTAATTCAAAGATCAATATTAAGACCTATGCGTGGGGGATTCGCATTAAGCAACTAAATTATACTGTTAACGAGAAATTAAATGGACAAGGTCTATTGAACTTTCAAGAATTTATCGAAGAAGACAACAGTTATTTTACAATGACTTATAAATAAAAGAAAATGAATAATTATGACACCCTTTCAGAAGCTGTGAATGGCCTCCAGGCCAGAGGTTACAAATATGATTTTAATTTAAAGCCTCACTGTCTTGAGTGCCCCTCTTTAAAGCTGGAGATACACCCACAGGATTTTTTGGTCAATGAAGTATATAGATTTGAAGGAATGAGCAGTACAGATGACAACAGTATATTATTTGCTATCTCTTCCCGTTATGGGGTCAGGGGGATTTTGGTAGATGCATACGGTATCTATTCAGAAAATATTTCGGAAACAATGCGAACCAAACTAAGACAAATTAACCAGTAAATTCAGGAATTATGGAACATCACGACGAACACAAGGAGGAGTCAAAGAATTCAGCGAAGCGGGAAGCAAGAAAAGAAGAAGCTAACTTAAAGGATGACCTTGCTGAAAAAACAAAACATGGGCACAATAAGGCGATGGACCGGGACATGATGGATCATGACAGGGGGAAACATGACGATGATGAACCCGCTCATGGCCATGCAGGTCATGATCACCATAAAATGATGATTGAAGATTTTAAGAAGCGTTTTTGGGTAACTCTTGTTTTAACTATCCCAATCCTCTTTCTGTCGCCAATGATCCAGGATTTCTTTGGGTACAAATATCTTCTACCAGGAAATAAGTACATCCTTTTTGCCCTCTCGACTGTTGTTTACTTCTATGGAGGCTGGCCATTTTTGAAAGGCTTTTGGTCTGAAGTGAAAAAAGCTGCCCCAGGGATGATGACCCTCATTTCTATGGCAATTACAGTGGCTTATCTCTACAGTTCTGCCACGGTCTTTGGTCTCGAGGGTGTTGACTTTTTCTGGGAACTCGCTACGCTTATTGCTATTATGCTGGTAGGGCATTGGATTGAAATGAAATCTGTTTTGGGTGCTTCCAAAGCTTTACAGCTTTTGGTGAGTATGATGCCTGCGGAAGCGCATCGGGTAAACGGAGATCAGATTGAAGATGTAAAGCTGGATACGCTAAAAAAAGGAGATATAATTCTTGTTAAACCTGGTGAAAAAGTGCCTGCAGATGCTATAATCGTGGAGGGTGAAAGCTACCTGAATGAGTCGATGCTTACCGGGGAATCAAAACCGGTAAAGAAAAGTACAGATCAAAAAATAATTGGTGGATCTATTAACGGCAATGGATCCTTAAAGGCTAAAGTCGAACATACCGGGAAGGATAGTTATCTCAATAAGGTGATCACTATGGTGGAGGAAGCGCAAAAATCCAAATCCAAAATGCAAAACCTTTCCGACAGGGCCGCAAAATGGTTGACCTACATAGCATTGGGTATTGGTTTTGGCACTCTTGCGGTTTGGTTGATCTTAGGCTTTCCTTTTGTGTACGCACTTGAGAGAATGGTGACGGTTATGGTCATTGCCTGCCCCCATGCGCTAGGACTGGCAATTCCACTTGTAGTCGCAATTTCTACAGCAGTATCTGCCCAAAATGGATTGTTAATTCGTAACCGAACGGCTTTTGAAGAATCCCGAAAAATTACCGCCTTACTTTTTGATAAAACCGGAACCCTTACTAAAGGGGACTTCGGCGTCACCCGTATCGAATCTGTGAATGATAAATTCTCCAAGGAAGAGATTCTAAGGCTTTCCAGCGCGTTAGAACAGAGTTCTGAACACCCTATTGCTGTTGGGATCATCAAAAAAGTAAAAGATGATAAAGTCCCTATTCCAAAACCAGAAAACTTTAATGCCATTACCGGCAAAGGAGTCGAGGCCACTGTAGAGGGAAAAGAGGTGAAAGTAGTAAGTCCTGGATACTTGCGGGATGAAAATATCAACATCCCCGAAGATGCCTATAGCGATGCAGCCGAAACTGTGGTTTTTGTATTGATCAACGGTGAATTAGCCGGGTATATCGCGCTTGCCGATGAGATTAGACCCGAGTCTGCAGACGCCATCAGGATATTTAAAGAGAACAATATTAAAGTTTTTATGGCAACAGGGGATAATGAGAGGACCGCTAAAGCAGTTAGTGACAAACTCGGTCTGGATGGATATTATGCAGAAGTCTTACCCCATCAAAAAGTGGAAATAGTTAAAGAATTGGAAAGTAAGGGAGAATTTGTGGCCATGACCGGTGACGGGGTTAATGATGCGCCGGCTTTGGCTCAGGCGAACGTTGGTATTGCAGTAGGTTCGGGAACAGATGTGGCTGCAGAAACTGCCGATATCATCCTGGTCAACAGTAATCCTCAGGATATTGCCAATCTAATCCTTTTTGGAAAAGCTACTTATGATAAGATGATTCAGAACCTGGTATGGGCAACGGGTTATAACGTTGTAGCCATTCCATTAGCTGCCGGAGTACTTTATTCCACAGGTTTTGTGTTAGGACCTGCCGTTGGGGCCGTGTTTATGAGTTTGAGTACAGTTATTGTTGCAATTAATGCGCAGTTACTGAAGAAAAAGATTGGAAAATAGGAGAAAAAGTTCTTGGAAAATTTCATTTAATTTTCATGAAAAATTGTGCAATGGAGACACTTGCAAAGGCTAAAATATTTCTTTCTCACTGATTAGAATTATAAAGGGAAATCAAGGGTCCAATTTTTACTTTGAAAAATAATATGTTTAGTTTTTAATGATATGTTTTGAAATAATTAAACCCGATTAAAATTAGGATATGACGAGACACAGAATAATGATACAGAAGTGGAAATATGATGAGGTTGGTCAGGATATAAAAAGAAGTACCTCAAGAGATCCTAATGAGATTTCTGCACCACTTGAACATTTGGAAGAGCTTAAGAACAGCGACTACAAAATTGATGATCATTTTTCCAGGATTTATGGAAGGCAGATAGTTGATGCTACTGGAACAAGAGTGGGAAAGCTGAAGGATTTTTTGTTCGACAAAACCCAGAAAAGAATAAGATACCTCGTTGTGGGATTAGAGATAAATGTAAAAGAGGATAAGGATGTTTTAATTCCCATAGGAAGAGCAGAACTAAATCAAGAGAAACAAAAAATTGTTGTTCAGGAACAAGTAAGTGCTGAGAAACTAAAAACATTGCCCACCTATAAAAACTTAAAAAGTCTCGCTATTGAAGATGAAAAGAAGACTCTGCTAATTTTTTCCGCAAAACAAAAGGAGGAAATCAGTTATACGCAAGGGAATTTTTACAACCAGGAGGATTTCAATGAAAGGACGTTTTTCGGTTCTGATGAAGAATGAGGAAATGCAGGTCTACTTATAGTCAAAGGAATTCAGCTTATTAAATGAAAGCCCGGAATTTCCTTTTTTTGAAGTTATATTGAAGGTTGATTGATTTTTTTTAAAGAATTATATGTCTGAATATAAAAAGAACAGCCTTTCCCTTACCGGTGCGGTGGCAATGGGAACAGGTGTAATGATTGGTGCAGGGATTTTTGCGCTCCTTGGGCAGGTGGCCGAACTCTCCGGGGAATACTTTGCATATGCTTTTATCCTGGGAGGAATTATTTCCGGTTTTAGTGCCTACTCTTATATTAAAATGTCCAATGCTTATCCTTCAGCAGGAGGGATAGCTATGTACCTGCAAAAAGCGTATGGCAAAGGAACTATTACAGCTGCCGCATCTTTGCTCATGGCCTTTTCTATGATTATTAATGAAAGCCTGGTCGCCAGGACATTTGGGAGTTACACCTTGCAGCTATTTGATGCTGGGGAAAGAAGCTTCTGGGTTCCAGCCTTAGGGGTAGGATTGCTTATAACAGCCTTTGTTGTAAATATTCTTGGAAATAAAGCAATTGGAAAAATCTCCCTTTATATGGCAGCTTTAAAAATTGGAGGTTTAATTATTTTTGCAGCTGGAGCCCTTTGGGCTTCCGGGGTGGATCTGGATGCGGCTGTTCCTTCTGAAGAACGCAAAAACAGCATTGTTGATTATGTTGCTGCACTTGCCTTATCTATTTTGGCATATAAAGGTTTTACTACTATAACCAATAGCGGGAGTGAAATTGAAAAGCCTCACAAAAATGTTAGTAGGGCCATAGTAATTTCTTTATCAACTTGTGTGGTAATCTATTTTTTAGTAGCTCTGGCTGTAGGATCGAATCTTTCTATTACTCAAATAATAGAAGCAAAAGATTACTCGCTTGCGGAAGCTGCTCGGCCCCTGTTCGGGGATTTTGGATTAATCTTTACCGTTGGAATTGCTATTATAGCAACGGTTTCCGGGGTGATCGCCAGTATTTTTGCAGTTTCCCGGATGACAGGAATGCTCACAGATATGCATTTAATCCCCCATAGCCATCTTGGAATGTCTGGAACTATCCAAAGGCATATGCTGATATATATAGTAGTAATTGCAATTATCTTGACCATATTCTTTGACCTAAGCCGAATTGCTTCTTTGGGTGCTATTTTCTACCTGGTCATGGATATAATCGTTCATGTGGGGGTTTTGAGATATCTGAGAAAGGAAGTAAAAGCAAAATCAGCTATTTTGATTACAGCAATTATTCTTGATGTTGTTGTTCTTCTTGCCTTCTTGATTGTAAAATCTCAAACTGACATATTTATAATTTATGTCGCGGTTCCTTCTATTATTCTAATTTTTATTGCTGAATTTTTCTTTCTGAAAAACAGGTTTGACGAAGGGGAAGCTGATATGCATTCCCATGAGTAAATACAAATTCTACTTTTACAGAATAGTAGCGTAAATTATTTTAACTAAAAACGTAATTAAATGACCCATAAATATAAAATATCAGGAATGACCTGCAACGGCTGCCGAAGTACGGTGGAGAAAGCTTTGCAGGGAGTTGAAGGAGTATCTAATGTTGAAGTAAACCTTCAGAATGAACAGGCAGTTATTGAGATGAAGCAGCATGTGCCCGTGGCAAAGCTACAGCAGGCACTGGAAGAAACGAAAGGAAGCTATTCTATTGCTCTACCACTTGAGGATGAAGGTAGTTCTCAAACAATATGACGCATACCTATGCTGTTCACGGGATGACCTGCAACGGCTGCCGTAGCCGTGTCGAAAAAACCTTAAATGAAGTAGAAGGAGTCACAAAGGCTTCGGTAGACCTAGAAAAGGAAGAGGCGATGATAGAGATGGATAAACATATTCCACTTAAAACCTTTCAGAAAAAGCTGGAGGAAGATGGAGGAACTTATTCTATCACTGTGCCGGGAGAGAAACCCAAAAAACCGTCTAAAGAAAATACATAAAAAGCGACGGGAGGATCTGGAACCTTTTATTATCCAATGTACTGCGAGGAGGAAAAAACCTACAACAAACCCGGGGATTGCACGGTGTGTAGGGTGAATCTTGTGGAAGTACCGTTTTCGCAAAAGATGCCTCAGTGATTTACCTCCCTCATGCATCCTAAAACAGTAGAGGATGAAATGGGTTCCTGCCCAATTTGCGGGATGGATCTTGTGCCTATGGAAGGAGGTGTGGATGGAGATGATAAGACTTAAGAAACTGCTGAAGAAGTTCTTGACTGCTACTGTCTTCACCGTTCCTAATTTAATAGCAGCGATGTCTGAGGAAATGTTTTCAGATAATCCACTGTTAGAGCTAATGGATTGAAAGTACCGGAAATGGGTTCATTTAGGGCTATCTGTTCCTGTTGTTTTTTATGCCACCTGGATGTTTTTTGAACGAGCTTATTGAAAACAAGACCCTGGGTATTCCAGTTGCAGCAGGATTGCCGTAGTCATTTTTAGTAATACTTCTTTCACCTATAATTGCTGCCTTGGCTATTGCAGCCCTGTTGCGGTAATAGCAAATGCTTGGCGTCTTAGAGCTGCAAAGGTTTAGCATATAATGAAAATCTATGGTTCCTTGACAAAGACATTACAATCTAAATTACCATTATCCTGGGATAGTGAATGTATTTTCTAAAATAATAGAACAGGGCGAAATCCATAATAACCAATTTGTTCAAAATTGATACAAATTACGTTATGGATTTCAAAAGAGAGAGAGATGCGAATAAGCGGCTATGGTGTCTGATTTTCGCTTCAATAGTAATTGTAGAGTTGGGATGGTGGATAGCAGAAGAAGTTTTCTGTGAGCCTGTAATAGAGGTTGATTCTAAAGGAGAGAAAGAAATTTCACCTAATGATTCTTTTTTTTGTAGGATTTCAGGATGAATTTCAGGGTCTATTTATATTGGCTTCTCAAAAATTATAACATAGATAAAAACAAATAAATAATAAAATGTCAGAAACATTGCTAATCCTTGGATTCATTATACTATTAATAGCTATACATGATTTCTTTTACACTACTCTTTCCGCCAGTGGGGCGGGTTTTATTTCTGAAAATGTGGCAATTTTATCAGATAGGATACTACAGTTCTGTGTGGGGATTTTTGGGAGAAAGCTTTATAACTATCACGGGCTATTCATAAATCTCATGATCCTCGCAGTATGGCTTTCTATGATTTGGTTTGGACTTTTCCTGGTTTATTCTTCCAACCCCGAGGATATTACTAACAGTAGCGGCAGAGTAGCAAATTTCTGGGAACGTCTCTATTTTACTGGATATATACTTTCTACTCTGGGGATGGGAAATTTTAAACCTATATCGCCTTTTTTTGAACTGGTTACGAGCTGCTTTTCCTTCTTTGGATTCATTTTTTTCACCAGCTCGATGACTTATTTTCTTTCAGTTTCATCTGCTGTGGTAAAGAAAAGAACCCTGGCGAAAAGCATCCATAATTTGGGTAATAGCCCCCAGGCCATAGCAAATAAGTTACTTAGACTAGATTCCCCCTATAGTTACCTACAGATCCTTGACCTTCAGGAGAAGGTAGACGAACATTCCGTAAGTCATCAGGCTTATCCTGTTGTTCATTACTACAGTCGGTCCCAAGTGAAAGACTCGTTCAGTATTAATATCACAAGATTAGATGAGGCTTTATCAATTCTTCTTAAATCTAACAAGGGAGAAAATTTTCGGGAGGAATTGAAAATTTTGCGTTCTTCTCTGTCAGATTTTCTTCGAAATCTAGATAAAAATTTCTCCCGCAGCTTGCCTAAAGCTGAAGTTTCCCCAGGCAATGAAGATTTACCGCGCAGTTTGACTCAAAGAAACTCACAAGAGTTGGTTGAGCGTAGGCGTATTTTGGGGAGCTTGCTTAGAAGCGAGGGCCTTAGCTGGCACCAGGTCGTGGAACAGGATCAAGAAAGCTAAAAAATATGTCATAATTAACAATTATATCCTCTATTCTGAATAAAAAACTTAAAAATAAAATGTCTCTCCTAGCGGAATCGATTTTTACTATAGATAGCCATGGATAAAATTACATTCAAATATTCTTCTTTTTTTTAAAATAAAATGATAGAAATACTATTGAAGAACTAATACTTTACTCTCTTTAAAGTTAATAAGAGGATAAGTTTAAATCATAGTTAAATAGAGCGGTTAAATGTCGATTTAGTATTTATAGACTTAACAGTCATATGTCAGTCTTTAACAGCCTGTTAACCACTGCTGTATATGGTTTTGTGTACCTTGCTAACAGATTGATAACAAGGAATTCCACTAAAAATAGACCATTATGAAAATCAAATCCTTTTTCTCTTTAATCTGCTTATTAACTATATCCTTCGCAACTTTTTCGCAGGAATCGGTAGGACTGGAGGTTGTAGCAGATAATCTAGTTTCCCCTGTGGCATTTGTTGAATCTCCTGATGAATCTGGAAGGTATTTCATCGTTGACCAGGTAGGGGTGATCCGAATTCATACTCCCCAAAAAGGGCTTTTGGAAGAGCCATTTTTAAATCTGAAAAATAAGATAGTTGAATTAAAAGAAGCCCATGAAGAACGAGGTTTGTTAGGACTTGCTTTTCACCCCGATTACAGGGAAAACGGCAAGTTCTTTGTCTATTATAGCGCACCCCTTAGTCAAGATGGTCCCGAGAACTGGGATCATACCAGCTATATTTCAGAATTTAGGGTCTCTCCGGATAACCCCAATATGGCTGACAAAGCTTCAGAAAAGATCATTCTGAAGGTCGATCAGCCACAGGATAATCACAATGCAGGGACTTTGGCCTTCGGACCCGACAATTACCTCTACATTGCCCTTGGTGATGGAGGAGGAGCAAACGATATCGACATGGGACATGTACCTGATTGGTATGGGGAAAATGCCGGTGGTAATGGGCAGGATGTAGAGCAAAACCTGCTGGGCAGTATCCTGAGAATTGACGTAAATGGAGATGCTCCTTATAATATTCCTGATGACAATCCTTTTGTAGATAAGGAGGGAATGGACGAGATCTACGCCTACGGGCTCAGAAATCCGTACAGGTTCTCGTTTGACATGAAAGGAACCAATGATCTCATTGCGGGAGATGCAGGACAGGTACTTTGGGAAGAAGTAAGTGTGATCACAAAAGGTGGCAATTATGGATGGAACGTGATGGAAGGAACACACTGCTTCAATGCCTATAATAACGATAAAGAGAAGGAGAAATGTCCCGAAAAAGATAAGATGGGCAACCCTTTAATAAGTCCTGTGATTGAATTTAAACAAGGCGGGACCGACCATGGAGGCAAAGGCCTGGTCGTCATAGGAGGTTATGTTTACAGGGGTGAAGACCTTAGAAATATGGACGGAAAGTACATTTTTGGCACCTGGACGCAGCATCATGGAAAACCTGCGGGAGCCGTGTTCGTTTCAACTCCAAAAGAGACCGGCATGTGGGATTTTCAAGAGCTGAAAATTGCTCAGACCAACTCTACTTCAATCGGCCATTATTTACTGTCTTTCGGTCAGAACAAGGAAGGAGAAATGTTTATTCTTACAACCGATGAAGAAGGCCCTATAGGTACTACCGGCAAGGTTTTTAAAATGGTTGCTCCTTAAATAAAGTTAGCTTTATGTGATGAGCTAGTTCATTCTGAAAGTACCGCGGATCTAATCTCGTCAAAGACAGCCACAGGTTTTAAGGTTGCTTCTTTTCCCTTAGAAGAAGAAATGAAGATCGGCCAATCCCCGGTTGATTCAGGACGGCGGCCGTGGGAACCTTTTACCAGCTCAGGCTTTAACGGAACTACATCCATGAGTGTCCGGAAGCCCAGCTTTTTCCGTAGTAATTTCAGACCTATTTTCAGCTTGGGGAATTTTATGTCAGGATCGATAAAAAGCTCGGCAGGGTCATATCCCGGCTTCCGGTGAATGTCGACTGTTCGGGCGTAGTCAGGAGCTTTTTTGTCATCCAGCCAGTAATAGTAACAAAACCAGGAATCCTTGTCGGCAATAGCAATAATATCTCCGGCACGTTCATGATCCAGGTGATACTCCTTTTTCTCTTCTCCTGTAATTAACTTTTCAATTCCGGGTAGCTCCCCTAGCAGTTTTCCTATTTCAGAAATCCTGCTTTTGTCCCTGACGTAAATGTGGGCGAGCTGGTGATCACAAACAGCAAAAGCTTCACTGGCGCCAGCATCAAAAACATCATAACCCAGTTCCTCCCTGACAGCGATACAGTTTTTTTCCCTTAGCAGTTTGTTGATATAAACAGGACGTTCTACTTCAGTTATTCCATATTCAGAAAGTAAAATTACTTCAGCACCTTTAGATTCATAGTAGTTGATAAGGTCCTGACAAATTTCGTCCACCTGTTTCAGGTCTTTGTCAATATTGGGATGATGTGAATCCAGGCGCTGAAAATTATAATCCAGGTGTGGAATATAAATGAGAGTCAAAGTGGGATCATTTTGTGCATCGACCATCTTCGAGGCCCGAGCAATCCATGTTGAAGCCTCAATTGAAGTGGCAGGGCCCCAGAATTTGAACAGAGGAAATTGTCCTAATTCCCTCTGCAGATCATCTCTTAAATGGGAGGGGAAGGTATAGATATCAGGAATTTTCCTGCCGTCTGCCGGATACATTGGGCGAGGGGTGATCGAATAGTCCACAGAGGAATACATATTGTACCACCAGAAAAAATTTGCACAGGTGAAATCCGGATTACTTTTCTTCAGCGTTTCCCAGATCTTTTCGCTTTGTACAAGCTGGTTGGGTTGCCTCCAGAATTTCACTTCACTTTCCTCTTTAAAAAACCAGCCATTGCCTACAATCCCTGTCTCTTCAGGATATTTCCCTGTAAGGTAAGTAGCCTGGGCGCTACACGTAACAGCGGGAAGTACCGGATCTATAGCTCTTACCTGTTTTTTTCCTGCCCACCCTTTTAAGAAAGGTGTTTTGTCTCCCACTAAATTCTTTGAAAGTCCAACTACATTAATAACGACTGTTTTTTTCATTTTTTAAAGGTTACTTAGCACCCACCGATATTCATGGGCAATAGATTCGGTTAAAGAGCTTTGATTCTTTTCGGGCAATACATCCCAGGTGTAGGTCTCTATCTCAAGATGAGAAGTGATCTCCTTCAGGTTTGGTAGGGAAAAAACCTTTTCTATTTGTTGCCGGGTAGAGCAGATCTCATCATATTCCGCAGCAAAAATGGGAACGTGGAAATGAATTCGCCATTCGGTGGAATGGGTCACGGGCAAACTTTCTAAGGCAGCCGGAAGATCTTTATAGCGTTCAAAAGAACCGTCGGGTAGTAAACCCACTACCTGATGTAAATAAACAGAATCTGCAAAAGCTGTCAAACGGTCCTGAATTCTTTTCCGCTCAGGTTGCTCCAGGGGAATAGCGATCTTCAAGGCTGAACTTATTTGGATTTTTCCAATCTTTATTCCTGCTTTCTCAAAATTTGCCATGACTTCAGATGGTTCCTCATAAAGAAGGGCAGAATGGCAAACATCATAGCAGATCCTAAGATGATCCAAAATGATGGCATGTGCTTTTTCCGCCGGAACCCTGAGCTTTTTTTGTAGAAGTACCCCAACATCCTGTACTAAATATTCAAAGAATGCTACCGCCTCGGCTGAACTTTCTACCATTCCATCCGGTTCGGGTTCTATATCCAGATGAATCTCTGTACCTGTACTTTCCTTCAGCTGAAAAAGCAGCTCCACAACAGCAGCGAAATTTTCAGTGATCTTCTGTTCAGTCTCCTTATCATTTTTAATATTTTTCTGAGTAAACCTATAAGATACGGGAGATGTTGAAATGCTGCCTGAACTAATTTCCGCCGGTATAAGCTTGCCCAAAATTTCAATAAGGTCCCCGGTGTATTTTAGTCTTTCCTTAGTGCTCCAGTCGGGGTCATGTACCTTTTCTTTAACATGCGTGGCGTGAAAAGTGCCGTAAGGGAAGCCATTCATGGTGAATACGTACAGGTCGTTTTGTTCAAGCCATTTTTGAAATTTGTCCAGCCCGTTATTTTCCAGGAGACCGGCTGCAGCTTTTGCCGACAATCTCAAGCCGATGCCAAAGGGTGTCTCAGGTGCCAATTTTTCCTTTAAAGGCAGGATATACTTCTTAAGCTGAGTGAAAGTGGTTGCCCAGTCTTCCCCGGGATGCACATTGGTACAGTAGGTAAGATGATAGTTTTTGTATTTCAAGATGCACCAATTTTTTGATCTTCCTTCTCAAGAAAAAGGATGGATTCCTTCATTTTATCCTGATCTATTTGATGTACCTCTTTCCCCTTGCCAATTTCTTCAAGTAGCATAATAGTGAGGTCCCCGCCTAAATGTTCCCGAAATTCCTGAAGGCCTTCGAGCACCTCAAATTCTTTTTCTTCCAATCGAAGTAATTCCGGCGTATATAATCTGAAACCCAGATTCCAAAGTAGTTGAAGCACCTTGTCACAAGTAGATTTTTTTATCAAGCCGGTCTTCCATGAATAGACGCAATCCAGAGAGATTCCTATAGCAACAGCTTCCCCGTGTCTTAAGGAGTAATTGGTGAACTGTTCCAGTTTATGAGCTGCCCAGTGGCCAAAATCAAGAGGCCGGGAGGAGCCTGTTTCAAATGCATCTCCCGAAGAGATATGTTCTAAATGAAGCTCTGCACATCTGTAAATGAGGTACTGCATACTTTCATTATCCCGGTTGACCAGTCTTTCGGTGTCATTCTTAATCCAGTCAAAAAAATTCCTGTCTTTAATAAGGGCCACTTTCACGGCTTCAGAAATGCCGCCTCGCCAGTCTCTTTCTTCTAAAGTTCGTAAAAACTGCTGATCATTGATGACAGCGAAGGGAGGGGTGAAGGTTCCCAGGAAATTCTTTTTGTTGTACCAGTTTATTCCATTTTTGACGCCCACGCCCGAATCATTCTGGGATAAAACAGTGGTGGGAACTCTTATCAGTCTTACTCCGCGATGCGCAATGCCTGCTGCAAATCCTGCGGCATCGAGCACGGCGCCTCCTCCAATAGCTACTACGAACGAATGCCTGGAAATGCCATATTTATTAATTTGATCCAGAACAGAAGTAACGTGATCTAAATAGTTCTTGCTCTCTTCGCCACCCGGTAGAATGATGGGATCGGGAAAATCCTCGAGTTGTAAAATATCTTCGCAGTAAGTCCTGATTTTTTCCTGAAGGCCCGGTGTTTTTTCAAGTAAACCACTGTCAACCACAAATAAGAGCTTTAATTTTTTTTCTGTCTTTCGACTGAATACCTGCTTAAAAGTGGGATTTGCAGGGGCAAAAAGATCTTCGGTAAAATACACGTCATACGCTACAGGTAGAGTGAAGCTTTGCCGGATGTTTGTTTTTTGAGCACTTATTTTGGAATTCATAACAAGGTTTTAAGTGACCGGGAACAATTTTCCGGTCAGGAAAGAAAAGGGTAAAAGAGTCAACACCACAAGCCCAAAAACAAGACCTGCTGAGGAAGCCGCAATGGCTGCGTTCATAACAATCAGGGAGATGATCCCCACTTTTACAGCCAGGCGTATTTTCTTAGCTGAAGGTTCTTTAATAGCCCGAACAAGGGGAGGCAGGATAAGAGCTGCAAACAGGATTACAAACAGAACAGTAGAAAAGAAGTCGCTGGCTTCTGATTCATATCCCAAATATGCAATAGCTGTAATGACCAAAAGATAAAAAAAAGCTGCCACATATAAGGGTTTCCGGGTAGAACCTGTTACCTCACCTTTGCTAATGGAGGTTATGGCTGCAATGTAAATTACCGGAATGAATAGCAGGTACCAGTTTTCCCCAGTGATAGCAGGAAGTATTGACATTCCCAGGAGGAGATTTAAACCCCTGCAAAGCCCCATATTTATGGGGCCTATCCAGTCAATATGTTTCCCTTTGGCGTCATAAGCGGTGGCTAAAACTGCAATAGCCACTGCCAAAAACCCTGAAACTACATTAACCACAAAAGAAGCTGCTATTCCAATCAGAAAAAGCACCACTCCCAGGCTCAAAGCCTCCTTTTTGGTCACCTGTCCACTTGGAATAGGCCGTTCCGGTCGTTCCTGTTGATCTATTTCGGCATCAAAATAATCGTTCAGGACTACCCCGCCACCATACAAGCCTGCTGTCGCCAACAATAACAGGTAGAGATCTGCACTATAAAATACGACTAAACCCCCGGCAACAATTGATGATCCCGCAAGTATATCTGCAAAGGCGGTTATGATATTTGCAGGCCTCATTAGCTTCAGGTATGGCAACATTTATTCTACTTTATTAGGATGTCCTCTTCGTTTGATTGAGAAGTCGGAATTTGTTCCCCACGTAGAACCGAATTCCCCGAGAATTTGGCATTGAGATCAATTTCTTTTTCCGTTTCCCAGTCCTCTTCTTTCATTTGTCCGCTGCGTCCAAATGCAACCAGTGCATTGCCGTAGGTTACCTTTTCAATATCCTTTTGATCAATACCTCTTCTTTGCATTAGGGCAGCTGTTTTTGGGACTGCGAGAGGATCACTAATCCCCCAGTCGGCGGCACTGTTTATGAATATATTCTTTGAACCGTATTGCTTCACAACCTCCACCATACGTTCATTTCCCATTTTGGTGTTGGGATATATAGTAAACCCTGCCCAAAAACCTCTGTCCAGAACTTCTTTGACTGTCTCTTCGTTGTTGTGGTCTATTACTACCCATTCCGGGTCAAGTCCATGCTCCAGGCATATATCCATGCTTAAAGAGGTACCTTTTTTCTTGTCCCTGTGCGGTGTATGGATCTGCACCGGTAGTTCCAGCTCTTTTGCCAGGTCCAGCTGTTTTCTGAAGTATTTTTCTTCTGCTTTTGTTTGTTCGTCAAATCCTATTTCCCCTATTCCCACAACACCTTCCTTGAGAGCAAACCGGGGCAGCAGATCCATCACTTGTTCTGCCAGTTCTTCATTATTGGCTTCCTTTGAATTAAGGCCGATGGTGCAATAGTGTTTGATCCCGAACTGACTCGCCCTGAACCTTTCCCAGCCTATAAGGCTACTGTAATAGTCTTTAAATGTGCCAACATTTGTTCGTAACTGGCCAAGCCAAAAAGAAGGTTCAATTATAGCTACAATTCCTGCCTCGCGCATACGGCTGTAGTCATCTGTAGTTCGGGATGTCATGTGAATGTGTGGATCTATAAATTTCATATGTCAATATTTAGGTGTGTTTTTGAGTTTCCCATTTTTCAAGTAATTCTTCCCACTTTCGGGAATCCGGAGTTGAAGAATTTTTATGTTGCTCATAAGCAAGAACAACAGCTTCTTCATTTATGGGATCCATTTGTTTTGCCCTTGTTTTAAATTCCCGAAAGCGATTTTCAGTTAAGGCAGGAGTAATTAATCGCCAGACGAGTGGATTAAACTCCCTGCCGGCAGACCATCTTTCTGAGACCAAATCCAGCAGTAACTCAGCAAGTACCGGATTGGCACGTTCGGGGATGCCGACAATTTTCCAAAAAGGCCTCTCCATAAAAGCGGCTTTAAGTACCAGCCGATTATAAGCTTCTTCTGAAAAATGTTCATAAGGATAAGGATTTTCCAATGTAATGGTGTCAAAGACAGAGGTAGCATTAGAACGGGTACCGCTGTAAGCTATTTGGAGAAATCTTTCAGGATTAGGAAACAATGGTAGAGCTGAATAAATAGTGATTTGTTCATTTAGATCTGCAGTTTCCAACAATTTTTCAACTGTACCTGAAAATTCTTCCGGCTTCTCTGACGCAAAAGAAAGCAGAAGCAGAATTCTTGCCGCCTGCTCTGAATCAAGATTCTCCGGATGCCAATTCTTTTTCAGCGTTTGCGCCTTAAAGGTTTCTTCAGGCCCAATATTCAGATCTTTTCGGGTAATTTTTCGAGGAACCTTAGAAAAAGCTAATACCAGATCCCTCTCATTTCCTTGAGATCTGAACTTTTTTTCTTCCTCCTCAAGCCATTTTACTTCTTCTGAAGAACAAACCTCAGCGATCCAATCTAGCAGTAGTTTTTGTGGCTGTTTCATTGTGATTAAATTTTTGGTTGCAGTTCGATGTGCCAATGCCTTTTTAATATAAGAAATCTAATCTTCATCCTCTGTTGTATTTATCTTAATTTCAGCTATAGGAAGAGGTAGAGCCTTTTCTCTGTTTTCGAAAGATCAGGTTTAATAAAAGGGCAAAACTGAGAATAAGAAGCCCGAAAAATTCCCGGGTGGCTTCAATCCATGGTTTTTCATCTGACATTGATCCGGTGATATTTTCTGCAGAATGCAAGCTGAACCAGGTGTAGACGCCGTTATGAATAAAAAACAAATACACAGCGTAAGAAACGAAAACGGCCAGGCCTGCATAATGTAAAATCCTACTATCCTTCCGGAAAATCGCCAGGGTACAGATCAGTGCACCGTAGCCATATATTGACATCCATAAAAGTGGATCCGGGTCGTTGTGTTGTATAGCGGCAGAAACAAGAAAAATTACTGCAAAAAATCCATTGGCTATTTTCACGAAAAGTTGGTTTTGAACATTAGTCAGCTTCGCCCCACAAGGTGCTGGAGGTTCTCATTTAAAGTTATAAACGTGATTTAAGAAGATTAGCCGATTTAGCAAGAATTTAGTTATTCATATAGATCTATGGTCTCTTTCTCGACCGTACCTTCAAAATCTGGAACCGGACGTTCCTTTTTTTCTTCCTCTGTTTCTACTATGCCGTTTTCTCTTATGTCATTTATTAGCCATTGCATTTCCATGATCTCCCTACGCTGCGCCTTAATGATTTTATCTGCAAGCTCTCTTACCCTAACATCTTCTATTTGAGAACGTTCGCTGGTTAAAATTGCGATTGAATGGTGAGGTATCATGCCTTCCATGTAATCTGTATCTGAAACAGTTACCTGGCTTCGTACCAGCCATATCGAACCACCTATTAGTAAAACTCCGAAAGCAAGAGTGAGCATATTAGCTTTTTTGTTTTTGTACATGTTGAGCATATACAATAACATAATAATGATCATTGCCCCTCCCATGATCATTGTCATAAACAATCTGGTTTCACTATACCAAAAATGATCTATAATTTGGTAAGAATGTACATACATCAGAAAGAACATGGCAATCATTGAAGTTGCTATCATTAAAAAAAACTTTATGTAAGGCTTTTTGTTGTTTTGATTATTTTCCATTTTTAGATTATTTGGTTAGAAGTTATTTCTGATTTAAGCTTAATTTGATTGAGTATTAAACGCTTTTACAAATTAAATAGCTTGAAAATTTAATTACATAAAAATTGTGTTAAATGTAATTTTTGTCTTTGGAAGTGATTTTCAGGATGATTTCTTTACGGTAAACTTTAAAGAGCTGTAGCCCTTGAATTAATAGTTTTCCAAGAGTGAAATAGGCCTGACCTCCCGGCTCAATAAGCTTTTTCAAAATAGGGCAAACTTCATTTTATATGAGTACGCCGCGTTCTTTTTTGCTTTTCTTTTTAGGACAAGTATAATAAGCTGAATAATCAAGCGGACCCGTGTCTGTAAGCCAATAGAGTGCTTTTGTGTTAATGCGGAAGAGATAGAAATAAAACAGGTCTTTGAGGTGGTAATTAATTTACTACATTTCGCTTTTCAGGAACATCATCCAGCTGGCCGCCGCCTTTGGAAGGCATTATACGATAACAACTTTGGAATCCCATCAGAATAGCAAAGAGAATTATAATTCTATATTTTACCTTCATCTTTTTAATTTTAACTATTGGGGAGCAGTTTCCCATACAATTGTTGTAGTGGGTCCTGGTAAATCATTTATGTACTGTAGGCCGGTTTTGTTCCTGTGACAATCATAATCTAAATAATCTGTTCCAGGTCTACAGCCCCTGAGTCATAAAATTGTATTGCAGCTTAGGTAGCTTCTGCCCACCACCACCACATGAATTGGAGTTTCGGGAATAGTTGTCGGAAGGAAGGAAATATTGCGCTACACAAAAAAGCGGTGAAAGCTAAATTTTTGAATCCTAAGACCGGAACGGAGCGTTCTGAATTCGAATTGTAGCTGTTTATTGGGATCAAACGTAGATTTCAAATTATTGAAATTACCGGGGGCGCGAAAAAGTTTCTGTATCAGATATAACGGGTAGAAAAAGAAAGGCTGCTTTTTTTTAGCAGCCTTTAAATAGTTTAAGTTTACAAGGATTAAGCTCTAAAATTTCTGAGATTTTTAGCACATTCCCTACAGGCTTCTGCGCAGTCTTTACAATGCTTGGAATCAAATTTCTCACACTCTTCCGCACATTTTTCACACATTTCAATACAGTAATCCACCAAATTTTGAACATCCTTGTATTCTGTAACAAGAATGTCGTTTAATGCCCTGCATACTGCTGCACAAGCTTTGTCCAGTCTTATGCACTCAACCATATCCTTTAGGTTTTCTTCATTTAAACAAGCGTCCGCACACCAGTTGCAGTGATTTACGCAGTTTGACATGCCTTTAACTAATTCTTCATTTCTCATCGTTATATTTTTTAAGTTTATTTCGAAATTACAGTTTAACGATGTAAAAGACCTTTTGATTTTAAATATAAAACCTTAGTTATTATGGGTTTATCACATTTTTAGCATATTTTAACTTTCTGTTTAATACACAACCTGCATGCACGTTCTGCTATAAATGTTTAAGGTGAAGAGCGTTTATGTTTAGGTTATTGAGAGTAGCATTCAGCGTTCATAGAATTCTTAGTCGCCCAATTTCTGAATTGCTTGGCTATACAAAAGCAAAAGGCGGCAGGCCATGTGGTTTCGGTGAATTATTACGAAAAATTCAAAACGTACAATTTTTCAAAATTGGTTAGATATTATATGTGCTCGTTTTTCCCGGAAAAAATAAAATTTACCTACAATAAAGATCAAAAAGTAACAATTCAAATGCCAACCCTGAAAATATCAAAGTTCTGTACTTATTCTGTACTTGATAAAAGAAAAAAGGCTTTCGATTTCTCGAAGGCCTTATTTTTATTGGTAGCGAGAGGGGGCACGATCCCCCGACCTCCGGATTATGAACCTATCTTCATTAATAAAATTAATCGTTGTAACCGAAGATGTAGATATTTTCAACCATAGCCGTTGAAAAACCATGGCAGCAACAGATGAAATCCAAAAATTTTTCTATTTCCGTACTTCAAAACGACCAAAGTATCCCTATTGCAGAAACGGCGCTCGCTTTGTATTTACCCGTTAACGGAGAAATTAATAACTTTGTCTAAAGCATCATCGGCATCTTTATGAATAAAATTTGCCTGATAGTTCAAAGTTGTTTTTAAGTCACTATGTCGATATAATTTCTGAAGCATTAAAGGATGTATTTTATCCCCAGCTATATTCCCGAAACTATGACGTGCAATATGATTTGATAAATTCTTATCAATTTCACATTGGCTGGCAATTCGTTTCAAATATTTATTAAACAGTTTTGTTGAATTTCTAGTTTTTATAAAAATATCCTCTGCGTTGTCACTCTTTGAATCCTTTAGAAAGGGAAATACATACCCATTATTTTCTTTTTGATTTTTTCTGTAAAAATTCAATATGACATTAGCTTTATCAGGAATTTTAAGACTTAAGGGTTTTTCGTTTTTATTCATAACATAATAAAGTCGGTTATCCTTAAAATTAGCCCATTTTAATTTGACCACATCTGAAATACGTATGCCAGCAAAGTAAAAGGCAATCAACCATACGTTGTGCGTATGCCAGATTGATGATTGAGGCTCAAATTGTAGGGATTCTATTTTTTCAACTTCCTTAGTTGTAAGGCCAATTTTGTTACCCGAACCGATTCGTATCTTTTCCTTTTCTCCCGCAAATGGATAAAATTTCGAAGCTACAGTTCCATCTTTAATAGCAATATTAAAAAGCGTTCTAATGAAAATTAGTTGATTTGATATAGTACGTGTTTTCTGATTCAAGTAGGTAGAACAGAAAGTTTTATATCTCTCTATAAATGCTTGATCGATATCCCGGAACTTCAAAGTCTTATTTTTCTTAAAATGATCTATGCCATCCATAAAAGAGTATTGAGATTTCCGTGCTTTACTCACCCTATCCTTTCTTCTTTGTTTTATAGCTTTAATTACATCATTTTTGGAGGACGAGGATTTAAGAGTAAGAAACTCTTCAATATTATATAAAATGGAAAGCTCTGATTTAGCAACCGAAAAAGTTCCACGATCATGTTTACTCTTAATTCGTTCTGCTGCAACTGCAAAGAATGACTTAGAGCCACCTGGTCCTTTCAATTTTTGTTTAGCCTGTTTTGGTGTCATGTTTTCATCTTTAGAATCAAAGTAAAGATCATTTGCCTCTGTCAACTTCTTCATCAAAAAGTTGTTCAGCTTTTTATGATTAGGATAGGTTCTCTTGGCTTTTCCTGCAACTTTATCCCAGTCCTTTTCGGAAATATATTGACCCAGCCACTTGTAATTTGTCTTATAATTTTCGCTAATTCTAAGAGCCAAAGGAATAGTGCCGTCCTTTTTCATCATATTTTTGCGCAATACAATTTTGATACTTGCCATAACCATCTTATTAGGAGAGTATAAAGATAATAAAAACTAGTACAGAATAAGTACAGAATAATTTTATTTTAGATGATATTATTTGATTTCCAAAAATATTAATGACCTTGAAAACAGTTGATTATAATGGCTTTTGGTCAAGTTTGATGATGTTAAGTGTCAAGCTCATAACCCGAAGGTCACAGGTTCGAGTCCTGTTCCCGCTACTAAAGAAGACAAGCCACCATTTCGGTGGCTTTTTTTATTGCTTTTCTCTTTCGAATCCCTTGATATATCTGCAATTGCAGTCAATAATGAATTCATTTTTTTGGTTCGATATTCTCTTGTTTCTGGATTTATTACTAAACCATCAGGAAAAAGGGTTTTTTGAATCTTAAGTTTTTGATGGATGTCTCCAGAAGCCCAGTGGTTACTCATGTTCTGACAAAAAGATAAAGCTCTTTCCAACAAATTTTCTTGGTTCGATAATTTTTCAGGAGTACTTCTCACTTGGTCTTCGATTTGTCTTATTTCCTCTTCAAGCTTACCTTTAACATTGTTGTAGCTGGTTTCATCCACACTGTCATTCAATAAGAACTTTTCATTTACCTTCTCCAATTGTTTTTGAAGCTTTCTCTTCTCCTTTTTAAGAGTGTCTCTGCTCCTTTTTTTCTCCTCATGGTGTTCTTGTGTCAGCTGTTCAATTTGTAACTGGATAAGCCTTCTATTGCAGTCATTTAATTCAAACTTGGAAAGGAACTTAATGAATGAATCATTCACCCCAGGCTTTAAACTTCGAGGAGTAGTATAAGCATTCATATTTCCTCCTTTTCCATGCTGACATTTGTAGTAGTGAACCTGCTTTTTCTTGGCTATGTAACTTGTGATGGCTGAACCACATTGGGAGCAATAAATGAAACCTGTCAGAGGTCTATGTTCGCTTACAGGAGCAATGTCATAACCTGATTTGCGTGTAGCCTTATCCAATCTCATTTGGACCGCATCCCATATCTTTTCACTTATAAGGGGTGGCCAGTTACCCTTTACTGGAGCATCAAGCATTGCGTTCGTATTAACGCCTACATAAAATGGCCTCCTCCACATAGCGGATAAATTCTGTTTGCTTATTTTATAATGGTATTTGTCCAATAGCTTGTATCTTATATCGGCATCGGTCATGCCTTCTGCTTTCCAGTGCCATGCTTTACGAAGTAATTTTCCTTCTTTGTTAATTACTATTTTTTGACCTTCTATTCGATTGCCGAAATTAGAAACCCTTTCCCCATACATGGTATACCCTTTGGGTGGACGGCCCAGCCAATTTCCTTCGTCTAAGAATTCTTTTAATGCAGGTAAAGTCCGTTCTAAACGAACCATATTTTCACGTCTGGAATCAAGTAACTTGTCATATATTTCCAGGCGGTCCTTTTCATCTTCGGTTGACAATCCAGTGCTGGTTTCAATAAGATGCACACCCACATTATTGACCAGCTCTTCAACAAGCCCAATGGCACCTCCACCAGAGCGAGAGAATCGGCTTATGAACTTTATTGCTATAGCATAAGGTTTGCGTTTTGCCTTTTTAACGCTTTCCAGAAGCTTCAAGAATTCTTTTCTGGTTAAATCTCCTTTAGCACTTTCATAGGTTCCCCCATGCTCTTTAGTTATGGTATAGCCATGTTCTTTAGCGTAGGATTTTATACTGCTTATTTGGCCATCGATGCTATACTTTTTTTTGGTTTGTTCTTTACTGCTTACCCTGGTATACATCCATAGCTCTTTACTTTTCTTAATAATCTCTTGAGTCTTTCCAGCTTTCTTATATTTATTAAACTTATTTAAATTCATTTCCTTCTTGTGTTTGGTGGTTAATCTATTATTTCCAGAATCATTCTGGCCAAGGCAAGAGCATCATCTATAATGGCTTCGCCTTCTTCATCATTAACGGAGTTGTATGATGGTAATTTTCTTAGTTCCTCTAATGACAATCTGTAGGGATGATTGTCTTCAAATTTGGAATTCGGCATTAAAATCTTCTCCGCTATTATCTTCTCTATTTATTTTTTCCTTGGCGGAGAGAGAAATCGTCCCCTCGGTGGGGGTTATTTCTTTAAGGTCTGCCTTCGGTAAGACCAATCGATGGAGCAAATTTCAATTGGTGGCTACCTTCGACTCTTTCAAATATGTTACATTTATTGGTAATCGACAATAGGGGGATGGACTTTTCTCAAATGAAGAATACTTGCAGCTGAAGTTTTTATATAAAAAAAAACCTCTATTATCGTAGAGGTTAAAACACAATAAGGGATATTGGATTTACAGAAGTAAATCCCAGTCTGTTCCTTGGATTCCTTGCTTGCTAATGTAGAACACACCCGTATCAGTTGGGTCATATTCCTGTAAGTCTAATTGGTCAGATTTGAAAAATTTCTTAATAAACAGCCGTATCTGTGGGAGTAAGCTTTTATCACTACAAAAACACACAAAATGGTTATGGTGCCCATCCCTTACATCATAGGATTCCGTAGTGAAATAAAACTTGATTTCAGCATCACCAGTCAAAGCCTTAAGGGTGTCATATAGTTTTGTCATCTTATCAAAACAGGTAATTGCACCCATTATGCTTCGATAAGAAACTGTTCCAAAGATATCCCATTCCATTCCCCAAAGAAAGTTCTGCATATCATCTCCCTTCCTTATGCACTCTAATAGCTTACTCATCTGTTCCAATTTCCGCTGAAGCCTAATCTCGTTCTCTATCATAGATTCTAATGAGAAATACTTAATGTGGGATTCAGGTATTACTTTATTTCGGCCTTCCTGTTTACGCTCTTTTCCAATTGTTTTGTGTTTTTTATAAAATCGCTGAATTGTGCTTCTACTTGATTTTACTTTAACTATAAATTCATTCATTGTGTAATACTTCATCCATACTAATTCTCTTTTCATTGTTATTTGAATCCTATATATCTTATACATACATAAAGGATTTAAAGGGCGAATAACCCTCTAACTACTTTATATATACTTCACTTTTGAGCAAAGTGAATAGTTTTAGCCTCATTCAGGTAAAAAAAAATATTGTGTCATTTTTGAGGCACTTACATGCCCCCACCAGATATTTTGATTAAAAATTTTTCATGCAATGTAGGGTGGGTCGTTATTGGTTTGATGATACCCCAGGGGGGAGAGGGGTGTGCTTGTAAAAGAAATAGAGTGTCCTAATGTTATTGACTTTGAATGGGAAGTAACCTGAAGGCCTTAATATGGATATTGAGGATAGTTAATAAAGGGTGTCTAAACCAGCATTCATGGGTGTTTTCAACTCTTTAGTCAAAATTAAAACCTTAAAAATATATACCCTTTTACTTGTCATAGTAAGAGGAAATAGTACATGAAATATAATCACTTTTGATAAGGTTAACCGTAGTTTGTAGTCAGTAAAGTTTTTTATATTTAACAACTTATTATTAATTATCGAACCAACCATATATTTATGGCTAAAAAAGCTAAGGCCAAAAAAGAAAAGAGCATGGAGGAATCCTTATGGGATTCAGCCAACAGTTTAAGGGGAACTGTAGAGTCTTCAGAATACAAACACGTAGTACTTGGATTAATCTTCCTGAAGTTCGCAAGCGATAAATTCGAAAATCGAAAGCAGGAGCTTATCAGTGAGGGTAAGGAGAAATTTGTGGATATGACGGAGTTCTACACCATGAAGAACGTATTTTATCTTCCTCCAGATTCTCGTTGGAGTTATATCAAAGACAATAGTAAGCAGGATGATATCGCTATTAAGATTGATACTGCTTTGTTTACTATTGAGAAGAATAACCCATCTCTCAAAGGTGCGTTACCAGATAATTATTTCTCCCGTCTTAATATGGATGTGAGTAAGCTTAGTTCTCTTATTGATACCATCAACAACATTGACACACAAAAGGACAAGTCTGAAGACATTGTTGGACGAGTTTATGAGTATTTCTTGTCTAAATTCGCTTTAAAGGAAGGAAAGGGTAAGGGTGAGTATTATACCCCAAAAAGTATAGTTAATCTTATTACCGAAATGATAGAACCTTACCAGGGAAAGATATATGACCCTGCATGTGGTTCTGGTGGTATGTTCGTACAATCCGTTAAATTCATTGAATCTCACCATGGAGACAAAAAAGAGGTGAGTATCTATGGTCAGGAATATACCTCGACCACTTATAAGCTTGCAAAGATGAATCTGGCTATACGAGGTATATCTGCTAATCTTGGTGATGTTCCAGCCGATACCTTTGCCCGTGACCAACACCCAGACCTAAAAGCTGATTTTATTATGGCCAACCCACCATTTAACCAATCTAAATGGCGTGCGGAGAACGAATTAATAGATGACCCACGCTGGGCTGGTTACGAAGTGCCACCAGTAAGTAATGCTAATTATGCCTGGATTCTAAATATGGTATCCAAGTTATCGCATAATGGTGTAGCTGGGTTTATTCTTGCCAATGGTGCTATATCTGGCGGTGGTGAAGAGTACAAGATTAGAAAGAAACTAATTGAGAACAGATTAGTTGAAGCTATTATTATTCTCCCTCGTAATATGTTCTATACCACTGATATTAGTGTTACCTTATGGATTTTAAATAATAATAAAACCGAACGAACAGTTGACAAAGGTGATACGCAAAGATATTACCGAAATCGTAGGGATGAAATACTGTTTATGGACCTCCGCCAGCGTGGTATTCCATTTGAAAAAAAGTATATCCAGTTCTCTGAAGATGATATAAAAAATATCACTGATACTTACCATGCCTGGCAGGAAGCACGACATGAAACCGATTATCAAGATGTGGCTGAATTCTGTTATTCAGCAGATATTCAGGAGGTAAGAAAAAAAGACTATTCTTTGGTTCCCAGTAAATATATCGAATTCATTAACAGAGATGAATCTATAGATTTTGATGAGAAAATGACCGAGTTGAAAACTGAATTTTCTGACTTACTTAAAAAAGAAGAAAAATCTAAAGCCGCTTTGTTGAACGTATTTAAGGAGCTGGGATATGAGGTCAAATTCTAAAACGCTTGGTTCTTATATTCAGAAGGTTGATATACGAAATAGGAACTTGCAGGTTGATGACTTGAGGGGACTTAGTATGACTAAAGAGTTCCGTAAATCCACCTCGAATATTGTAGGAACTGATATGTCACGTTATAAGATTGTTGAACCAGGAAAGTTTGCCTGTGATTTTATGTCAGTTATTCGAGTCCATAAGTTACCAGTTGTATTAAACACCGAAGAAAATGCTGTAATAGTTTCTCCAGCCTATACTGTATTTGAAGTGATTGATGAGAATGAACTGATACCTGAATATTTAATGATGTGGTTTAGGAGGTCAGAGTTTGATAGGTATGCTGATTTTAAATGCGATAGTGCTATTCGTGGAGGATTTGGCTGGGATGAGTTATGTGAGGTAGTACTCCCTATCCCATCCCCAGCAAAACAACGTGAAATAGTTAATGAATATAACACGGTGGTAAACCGAATCAAACTTAATGAAGAACTTAATCTAAAACTTGAAGAAACTGCCCATACATTATTTTCCAGGTGGTTTGGTGTTGGTGAGGAAAATTCTTCGATTCCAGTTGACCTCAGTAAATATATCCAATTCAATCCAAAAGAAACTATCCCTAAAGGTCGAAAAGCTCCGTATATCGAAATGAGCGTTCTCAACGAAACTCATATGTCCATTGATTCATATAGATATCGTCCCTATAAATCTGGTACTAAATTTCAGAATGGGGATACTTTGTTTGCACGAATTACTCCTTGCTTAGAGAATGGTAAGACTGGCTTCGTCCAAATTTTACCCAGGGATGAGATAGCTTTTGGTTCAACGGAATTTATTGTTATGAGACCCAAAATTGGAACAAGTAAATTTTGGGTATATTGTTTAGCTCGCAATATAAACTTTAGAGATTATGCGATTAGTAGTATGACAGGTACCTCTGGTCGTCAGAGAGTTCATACAGACTATCTCAAGTCCTTCAAAGTGAGCAAAGTGGAAGGAGGTGAAATGAGTAAATTCGAAAACTTAGTAGCACCACTATTTGATAGTATAAAATCATATTCAGATGAAATAAAATGTCTGGTTCAACTTCGAGAGGTTATCTTAGGTAAGATGTCTACCGTATCCAAATCTATCATGGCTAATGAAATTCACTGAAGAAAACTTGGAACAGGCTTTTATAACTCATCTTAAGGAAGAGAGGTACACGTATGTTTCTGGAAAAGATATACAACGAGAAGAATCTCAGGTGTTATTAAAGGATGACCTCAAAGCTTTTCTTTTTAGTCAATACGAGGGTAATGATATTACCCGAAACGAAGTGGAGTCAGTTATTCGTAAACTTGAGATGTATCCAGCTTCAGATTTATATGAATCCAATAAAGCTATTTCCAGGTTAATCAGTGATGGATTTTTACTTAAACGAGAAGACCGTAACGAGAAAGACCTATATATTCAACTCATAGATTATTCTCCCATTGATAGCAACATTTACAAAGTAGTAAACCAATTGGAGATTGTTGGATATCAAAAACGTATACCCGATGGAATTATTTACGTTAATGGGATTCCCCTGGTGGTGTTGGAATTTAAAACTGCTATTCAGGAGAACACAACAGTTCATAATGCGTTCACCCAATTAACTGTCCGATATAATCGAGATATCCCAGAGTTATTCAAGTATAATGCATTCTGTATCATCAGTGATGGAGTGAACACCCGTGCAGGTTCTTTTTTTGCTGGATACGAATATTATTATTCCTGGCGTAAAGTAGGACCAGAGGATAAACGAGAAGTAGATGGTATAAGTTCTTTATACACTATGGTAAAAGGCATGCTTAACCGTAAACGTCTTCGTGATGTGGTGCACAATTTCATTTATTTACCAGATTCATCCAAGAAAGATGAAAAGATTGTTTGTAGGTACCCACAATACTATGCTACCCGTAAGTTGTTTGATAATATCAAAGAACATCAAAAACCCAATGGAGATGGTAAGGGTGGAACCTATTTTGGAGCGACAGGTTGTGGTAAGAGCTTCACAATGTTATTTCTCACAAGGCTGTTGATGAAATCGGTTCATTTCTCCAGTCCCACCATTATTTTAATTACCGACCGTACCGATTTAGATGACCAGTTATCGGAGCAGTTTACCAACGCGAAGCAGTATGTGGGGGATAATGAGATTAAAAGTGTAGAGAGCAGGGAGCAACTTAAAGAATTGCTTAAAAACAGAAATAGTGGAGGTGTATTTTTAACCACTATCCATAAGTTCACTGAAGATACAGATTTACTCACCAACCGTACAAATGTAATTTGTATTAGTGATGAAGCTCACCGTTCCCAGATAAACCTGGACCAGAAAATAAAAATTACTAAGGATGGTGTGAAGAAAACCTATGGTTTTGCTAAATACCTCCATGATTCTTTACCTAATGCAACTTATGTTGGATTCACAGGAACGCCTGTAGATGCCACTTTGGATGTTTTTGGTGATGTGGTAGACTCATACACCATGACTGAAAGTGAGAAGGATGGTATTACAAAGAAGATAGTTTATGAAGGTAGAGCAGCAAAAGTAATACTCGATAACCGAAAGCTGGAAGAAATTGAAGAATATTATTCGAGGGTTGCAGATGAAGGTGCTAATGAATACCAGGTAGAGGAAAGTAAGAAACAAATGGCTAACATGAATGCCATTTTAGGAGACCCTCATCGCATTAAGGCAATTGCTGAAGACTTCGTTTATCACTATGAGAAAAGAGTCACTGAAGGGGCTACAGTGAAGGGAAAAGCCATGTTTGTTGCTTCAAGTAGACCGATAGCGTTTCAACTTTATACGAATATTACAGATATAAGACCCCATTGGGCTGAAGAAAGAAAACACGAACCAGGAGCCAAACTTTCAGATAAGGATAAGCGGGAATTAAAGCCTACCAAAATGATTGAGATGGTAATGACCCGTGGGAAGGATGACCATGAAGAAATGTATAATGCCTTAGGAACAAAAGAAGACCGTAAGGAACTCGACAGGCAGTTCAAGAATGAGAAATCTAATTTTAAAATAGCCATTGTGGTGGATATGTGGCTTACTGGTTTTGATGTGCCGTTTCTTGATTCAATATATATAGATAAGCCACTTCAAAAGCATAATTTAATCCAAACTATTTCAAGAGTTAACCGAAACTTTAAGGGTAAGGATAAAGGTTTAGTGGTTGATTATATCGGGATAAAGAAGCAGATGAACCTTGCTTTAAAGCAGTATTCTGCTATAGACCGTGACAAGTTTGAAGATATTGACCAAAGCATCACTGTGGTTAAAGATAATCTAAACTTGCTATCTAAAATCTTCTACAAGTTTGATTCTACCAAGTATTTTATAGGTACTTCTGCTGAGCAGCTGGAGTGTCTTAACCAGGCTGTGGAATTCGTTCAGATTACCCAAGACCTGGAAAGACGGTTTATGAATATTGTGAAACGTCTTAAAGCAGCCTATGATATATGTTGTGCAAGCGATGAATTCGGCACCAAGGAACGGGATGAGATTCATTTTTATCTGGCTGTTAAATCCATTGTTCATAAGCTTACCAAAGGCGATGCACCCGATACTGCACAAATGAATGCCAAGGTTCGTGAGATGATTCAGGAGGCTCTTGATAGTGATGGAGTAGAGGAAATCTACGCTATGGGTGAGAAAGACCAGGTGAATATTTTTGATGAGGATTATCTGGCAAAGGTGGAGAAGATTAAACTCCCAAATACCAGGATAAAACTACTTCAGAAGTTACTCAAGAAAGCCATTGACGATTTTGGTAAAGTGAACAAAGCCCAGGGAGTAGATTTCTCAAATAAGTTCAAATCGTTGGTGGATAGATACAACGAACGTAAGGAAGATGATGTGTTGAGAAGCGAAGTGTTGGACGAATTTACTGATGAAATTTTAGCGCTATATAACGCCCTAAGAGAGGAGCAACAATCATTTAAAGGTTTGGGTATAGATTTCGAGGAAAAAGCCTTCTACGATATCCTAAAGTCCCTTGCAAATAAGTATGACTTCAAATATCCTGAAGATAGATTAATTACCTTATCTAAAGCCGTCAAGGACGTGGTTGATGACCTTACCAAGTATACAGATTGGAGTAAAAGAGCCGACATCAAAGCAGAGCTAAAAGTAGATTTGATAATGCTATTGGCAGAACATGATTACCCGCCTGTGGACCGTGATGAGGTGTACCAGGAAATCTTTGAACAGGCAGAGAATTTTAAGAAGAGAACAATTATTTAATTCCATAGTAATCTCATTGGCCTTATGTTATCAAGTGAAGAAGTACACTATTTTTTAAAACTGAATAAAGTATTAGAGGACCCGAATATACTTGTTGATTTAAGCCAGAAAAGGAATCGTTTGGAACTAATTTCCATACAAGATAGGGACCATAAATTCAGAATGGACATCACTACTAATCCAAAAATAGTACTGAAGGCTACTATTCATCATTTTGAAACCAATTCCTATTTGGGGCTTATGCGGATTGACTTTCGTGGTAGGCATAAAAACCCAGAAGAAGTACTCGATACTTTACCTGAAAAGTTGAAACGTTTTAGAGGCAAATGGTTTGATATTGATGAACCTCATATGCACGTATTCGTTGAAGATTATTCCGACTTGGCCTGGGCGGTTCCTCTTAGTGAAACTAATTTTGGGATTCAGGAAATCAAAGAAATGTCTGACATATGTGATTTAATACGTAATTTCGCTAAAGAAATAAATTTAACTTCTGAGCTGTTTATACAACAAGCAATACTGTGAACTGGGTAAATACATATGTCGATGAGTACTATCGCTGGTTACGTCAGAAAACCGTAATTCAGGAGGGTGATTATTCTGAATGGGTTCTAATTGATACCCCTTTCCTTGGTGCTTTCAATGATACGATAGAGATTTACGCTAAAAAAAACGGTGCATACATTACTTTGAGCGATAATGGGGAAACTCTTAATAATTTAGAGCTTCAAGGCCTTCATTTCCAAGGCTCCAAAAAAAGAAGAAGTATTTTGGATTCTATTTTGGTTAACCATGGTGTTAAATTAGTCGAGGATGAATTACTGTTGGAAACCCATTTCGATAACTTCTCCCAGTCGAAACATAACTTCCTAAATGCCATTATTGAAATCAATGATTTGTACGTTTTATCGCAGCATAACGTTGCGGGAATCTTTAAAGAAGATGTTCGTGCCTTCCTTGATAAAAATGGATTGATTTACACTCCTGATTTTATCTCCAAGGGTACTACAGGTTTGGAGTTTACTTTTGACTTTCAAATCGCTCAAAGGAATAAAGAGGTTGTGATTAAATCATTTAATACAATTAACAAGTCCAATTTACCCAACTTTCTTTTCTCTTGGGATGACATAAAACCCGTTAGAGAAAAGGTTACGAAAAAAGAGGTAAAGGCCATTGCCTTTATAAATGATGTTGCAAAGGAAGTTAAAAAGGAGTTTTTGGATGCACTGACTTCAAGAGATGCCGAATATATTTTGTGGACCGAGCGAAATACTGAGGAGAATCTCAGATTACTATCCGCAGCATAAATTGATGAAACATTTCCCATCCTCTAAAACATGTAATCATGTTTTACTTTTAGGGTATACTTAATTATTAAATCGTATATGAGGTCCCCAAAGCCCCCATTTTCCGTGGTAATGTTTTAAAATAAACAAGACCCTAAAAATAAAACATTATATTTGTCTTATAACTCTTAAAGACAATGAAACTATTTTTTTATTCCCGCATTTCATCAGTGACCCAAAGTGCTAATAGGCAGTTAAATAATTTTAAAAAGGTTCCAGGATATGATTCTGGAGCGGTATATATTGATAAGGTGCAGGGGAACGTTCCATTTCTGGAGAGACCTGAGGCCCAAAAGCTATTTGACTTGGTAACGACCCGCCAAGGTGAGGAAGAAATTACGGTCGTTATTGATAGTATCGATAGGCTGGGAAGGAATTTAATCGATGTACTCCATACAATTGAGAGGTTCACTGAGAACAATATCAACATTCAATCTCTAAAGGAAGGCTTTCAAACTCTTATTGGTGGTAAAGAGAATCCTATTGCGAAGGTGGTAGTAAGTGTAATGGGTTCTATTGCGGAGATGGAGAGAAATAGGATTAAAGAACGTACAAAAGAAGGGATTGAAATAGCTAAAGCTAAGGGTAAGTTCAAGGGAAGAAAACCAGGGTCACAACAAAGTGAAAAACGCCTCCTTGAACGGCATCCTATAATTGTTCAGAAATTAAAAAAGGGTCTTTCCTATAGGGAAATATCAGGTATTACGGGGAAAAGTACAGCCACCATAGCCAAGGTGAAGAAAGTATTGGAGAAAAGAGAATACATTTCCAAGTAAATTTTTAAGATATACAGCAAAGCCAGCATCTGCTGACCTTACTGTATAGATTGTAAGTATCCTTAGATTTAAACAAGCCCTTTCTCTTTGTTTAGGATAATAGCCTGAACAATAGTCCAAGTTTGTAAATCCATGGTGTGGTTCTGTGGAAGATTAAGGTTACATCTCATAATTGCCATAATCTGTAATAAATCCTTCATTTCATCTAAGGTGGTCCATTCTTTCAAAGCAAGATGAATGGGTAATGCCCAGAAGGTAGTATTACTTATAGTCCTCTTCTCATTCACATCAGTGCCATTAATGTAACGGTCAACATTTTTATCTTTTACGCAGCGGATTAACCCGTCCTCAATCCACCATATTCCTATCTTTAAATTAAACATATTTTATAATTTTATTTATTCAAATATGTTACATCTTCTTATAACAGACAATGAAAAAATGAGTTTTTTTAAGCATAAATACCTGAGTAACAATATATTACCCACTAAAAAAAATTAGTGTTTTTTTTGTAAATCTATCCATCAGGATATTTATTCGTTGTATATCAGTCCTTTATATCTCACTTGTAAGATTAGCTATCGTATTTATATCCTCTAAGAATTGGTTCGATATCATAAAAGTACCCGCTACTAGCAAAGACAAGGCTTCACAGAAATGTGAAGCCTTTTTTATTTTATGATGGCTGTGGCGCAAATGCTATATTTTTCAGAGCCTCTTCTTATTTGAATTACCAAAACTTGTCAAAGCTAAAATTTGATAGTACTTTGCATTCAAACCCCCTCATTACCATGAAAAAACCACCTATTCCTGAAAACGATCTGGAGCGTATTCATGAAGTCTATAAATATGATTCTGATAACACCTTAGAAGAATCAGATCTTGATTTTTTGAGTGCCATGGCGGCAGAAATCTGCAATACCAACAGTGCATTAATTACTCTCATTGCTAAAGAAAAACAATGGATTAAATCTTCTTATGGAATGAAATTAGAGGTGCGGGAGTTCCCGAGGGAATTCACCTTTTGTGCCCACACCATAAATAATCCGCAGGAAGTTACAGTAGTTCCGGATGCCAGGAATGATGAACGTTTTAAACATAATCCTTTTGTCACGGCTGAAGATCCCGTTATATTTTATTCGGGAGTTCCTTTAGTTAACAGTAATGGATATGCCCTGGGTACTATTTGTGCCATAGACAGCAAGCCTAAACAATTAAATAAGGAGCAGGAAAATAAACTTCAACTGCTGGCCAGGCAGGTGATAAAGCTGCTTGAGCTGCGCCGGAAAACTAAATCTTTGGAGGATACCAACAAAAGCCTTAATCGTATTAATAACAGGTTCCAATATGTGACTGCAGGAACAGAAACCGGAATTTTTGAATGGGACACGCTCAGTAATTCTATCAGTTTTAACAAGGAATGGTGGAATATCACCGGATATTCAGGAAACGGCGAGGAGGAGGAAGACATCCAATTCTGGAAAAAACGGGTGCACAAAGAGGATCTTGAGAAACTGTACAAAAGTCTGGCGCAGAATTTTGAAAACAGAAAACGATTTAAATTTCAATTTCGGCTAAGACATTTTAAAGGCCACTATATATGGATCAATGTTAGAGGAAGGTTTTCCTTACCCGAGGAGAATCAAAAATCTACGCGTATGTATGGAATCCTTCAGGAAATAACCGATACTAAAAAGAAGGAGTATGAAATTTTGTATAGAAAAAAGCTTCTGGATGCTCTTTATGAACTATCCCCAATAGGAATTTCGCTCAATGATTTTGAAACAGGAGCTTTCCTTGAGGTAAATGAAAAGCTGTTGGAACCTACAGGTTATACCAGGGAGGAATTTTTAAGCCTTAGTTACTGGGATGTCACTCCAAAAGATTATGAGGTAGAAGAAGCGGAACAAATTGAATCACTTAATGAAACTGGCTCATATGGACCTTATGAGAAGGAATATGTGAAAAAGAACGGGGAAAGATATCCTGTGGTTCTCAGCGGAATATTAGTAAAAGATATAGACGGAAATAAAAAGATATGGAGCTTTATAGAAGATATTTCTGAACGAAAAAAGGATGAACAAATTAAAACTAAGAGACTTAAACGAATTGAAGAACTTTTAAGTGTAACCAATGGGCAAAATGAACGCCTGAAGAATTTTGCTCATATCGTTTCTCACAACCTCAGGTCCCATTCCGGTGCGATTGGGATGCTGGTAAACTTTTTAGAAGAGGAAAATGCCTCTCTTCAAGACAATGAAACTTTTAAACACCTGCAAAATGCCACGCAAAATCTAAATGCTACAATTGACGATTTAAATGAAGTTGTTGAAGTTAATTTATCAGAAAGCGTCCAGTTACGTGAGATAGAAGTAGGGCCGGTTGTAGAAAATACCATTGAAAGTGTTTACGCCCTCGCGGGGGCCAATGAGACCTCTGTTAAAATTGATCTTGAGCCAGATCTAAAAATCATGGGAGTGCGATCTTATCTGGAAAGTATTATTCTTAATTTCGTTACGAACGGCATAAAATATCGCTCCCCGCACAGTACAAGCTTTGTAAAAATAACCGGGGCCAGAAAAGGGAAGTTGACCATCCTCAAATTTGAGGATAATGGATTGGGAATCGATTTGCAGCGTCATGGGAAAGGATTATTTCAAATGTATAAAACCTTCCATAAACATAAAGATTCTCGGGGAATAGGACTATTTATAAGTAAAAATCAAATAGAAGCCATGAACGGTTCTGTGCATGTGGAAAGTGAAGTGGGGAAAGGAACCACTTTCACTGTTTCCCTTCCAAATGAAAAAGGTTGATCTTACCAGGAGGGGTTGAGGGCTCCAGGAAACAATATACTACAAAATTATAGAGAGCCTGAATGTGAAAGTAAGTTGATCGGAATTAGATTATGAGTAAAGGTTCCCAATTTTTTCTTACTTTAAAGAACAAAACAGCCGGTTATGGAAAAAGGGAAAAAATCACCACAGAACAATGTGTTGCTAAAAGTTCCTGTAAGAATTAGGTATGAAGTGCTTCAAAAATACCTTCAGGAGAAGCTTGTTGGCGAAAAGATCAAGACCGCGGATAAAGCTGGCGATGTTACCAATTATGCCGAGATTTTAGGAGCTTCCTTGGGAAGATCTCAGGATGAAAATTATGATTTGGTTCTCAACGTAGAATTTAAAACCCTCACTTCGCTCTTTAAGAATAAAAAAAGCAGTTTCCTGGTCTATCTCATTATTGGTTTTGATAGAAAAGAGCAGGCAATTGAGATAATAGATTATAAACTGGAAGGCACCGGTAAAAACTGGTTTATCAACAAATCACTGCAGGCTTTAGCGAATACTTTTTTATACGAAAAGCTAAAGAAAAAGATGAATTTTGATTTTGACCCACTTATTAGCAAGCAGCTGGAACAGGTAAATAATAAACTGGCTAACCGGTTACAAGTGGCAGATGCGGTTCTTCTTTCGGGGCACTTAAACACTTTCAGAATTGATGAGATCCTTCCTGCACAAAGCCATTTGATTATAAATGTGATGGTAGAAGGAAGTGCTGTGGTAGAGATTTCAGAAATGAGTTTTTAACTGCTTTTTCAGGTTCTTCTGAAAGTATTTCTGAAGTAAGTATTCAAAAATGACATTTTAGCACGACTTTCTAAAGAATAAAACCTAGAATACATAATTTCCCAGGTTTTCTCTCTTCAGAAGTTCGAAAAATGACTTCAAGAGTTACTTATTTGATCTTTCTGGAAATATTGCACTCCTAAAATACCGGTTTATCGGTAAATCTTAATTTCTTAGTTATTATAAAATCGAATTTGGGCTTGAAATTTTCCCGCTGCCTGTCGAAAAAGGACATTTTCCATGCTTTTTCTGATTCGAGATTTGTGGCAAGGTGTTTGTCCGGGTATAGACTAACAATAAAAAGACTATTATGCTTAAGATGAAAAAATTCGCAAGTTTTCTACTATTTTTCACCATTTTAGGAACTGTTGCAGCTTCGGCGCAAATCTCGCAGCCACAGCCACAGCAGCAACAAAAGGTTGAAGTAAGCGACGGTGAATTAGAGAAGTTTGCAAATGCTTTTCAGGGAATTAGAATGATCACGCAACAAGCGCAACAGGAAATGATGACAGTTGTGCAGAAAAGTGGGATGAATGTGGAAAAATTCAACAAAATTCAGCAGGCTTCCATGAATCCGGAAACAACAGTGGAGGCGACTTCTGAAGAAAAAGCAAAACATAAAGAAATAGCTGCAGAGCTTGAAGATATGCAAATGGGATACCAGGAGCAAATGCAGGAGGTGATCGAAGAGCAGGATTTAACGCTTCAAAGATATGAGCAAATTGCTATGGGACTACAAAATGACCCCGAACTTCAGGAAAGACTAAAAGCAATTTTCCAGGGATAAGAAAGATCCTGATATAAGATTTTAAAAAAGGTGGCTTTATGTCACCTTTTTTTGTGCGCAAAACTTTCGAATTCATTTAAATCTAAAGATCCAAAAACCAGGATGAACTATATCTTTTTGATAAAAATAGACACGGAATTAAAGTAATTGAGTCGCTTCAGGAAATTTTAAACAGATTATTTAAATTAGCGATCCTAAAACGACAACCTATGACTCAAATTTCAAAAGTACTCTTTGCATTATTGCTTGTGGGAATAATTTCTCCCAAAGTAAACGCACAGGAGGTAACACAAAACAATCAACAGGATTTTTCCGAATTCATGGATCGCAGCGGAAACATGTACAGGGCTGCATCTGGAAAACCAGGTCCCGCATACTGGCAAAACGAAGCCGATTATGATATTGAGGTGACTCTGGATGATGAGGCGCACACCATTACCGGTAGCATCACGGTGGAATACACCAACAATTCTCCCCAAGAACTTGAATTCATCTGGATGTATCTCGAGCAAAACCGCTTTACCGAAACTTCCCGCGGAACGCTCACCACACCTATTGGAGGAAACCGTTACAATGGTGATATTGATGGCGGATATGAAATCTCGAATTTACAGGCCAAGGTAAAGCGCAGTACTTCTTCAAAATATTTAATAAGCGATACGCGCATGCAGGTCTTTTTTGACAGACCTATTCCTGCAAAGGGAGGAAAAGCAAGCGTTTCTATGGATTTTACCTATAAAATTCCGGTAGAAGGAATGGATCGCATGGGCCGCCTGGAGGTGGAAGATGGAACTATTTATGCCATGGCACAATGGTTTCCGCAGGTAGCTGTTTTTGATGACGTGGAAGGCTGGAATGTGGAGCCTTACCTGGGAGCCGGCGAGTTTTACTATGACTATGGAACGTTTGATTATAAAGTCACTGCGCCATGGGATCATATCGTGGTAGGATCTGGAGAGTTGCAGAATCCTCGGCAGGTGCTTTCCAGTAAAGTCCGTGAGCGAATGGAAATGGCTTCAAAAAGCGATACTACAGTTTATCTTATTAAGCCAGAAGAGGTAAATGATCCTTCCATTCGGGCGAAACAGGAGGGAACCCTTACCTGGCATTATAAAATAGAAAATTCAAGAGACGTTGCTTTCGGTTCTTCCAGTGCATTTATCTGGGATGCTGCAAAGATTGACCTTCCCAGCGGTAAAAAAGCCATAGCGCAATCTGCTTATCCAAAGGAAAGTGATGGTGATAGCGCCTGGGGCAGGTCTACAGAGTATTCAAAGGCATCTATAGAATATTATTCAGAAAAATGGTTTGAATATCCCTGGCCTTCTGCGGTGAATGTCGCTGCGGAAATAGGTGGAATGGAATACCCGGGGCTCAACTTTTGCTCCTGGAAAAGTACAGGTGAAGGCCTATGGGGCGTGACAGATCATGAATTTGGGCACAACTGGTTTCCAATGATCGTGGGCAGCAATGAGCGTCGCTACGCCTGGATGGATGAAGGTTTTAATACCTTTATTAATCATTACAGTACCTTAGATTTCAATAATGGAGAATATCCTTCCCGTTTGAACGAGACCAGAAGGATGAATACCTGGTATGAAAATCCAAGCCGTGAAGGGATAAATACATATCCCGATGTTACCAACCTTCGCAATTTAGGAATGGTAGCGTATTATAAGCCTGCTGTAGGTTTGTTCTTACTGCGCGAATATATTCTTGGGGAGGAGCGATTTGATAATGCTTTCCGAAGTTATATTGCCACATGGGCTTTTAAACACCCGCAACCAAAAGATTTCTTCAATCACATGGAAAATGTGGGAGGAGAAAACCTGTCATGGTTCTGGCAGGGCTGGTTCTACGGAACAGGAAATATTGACATTTCTGTAGATAACGTGCAGCCGTACCAGGGCAATTATGTGATAAGCGTCACGAATAATGGAGATATGCCTATGCCGGTGGTGCTGGAAGTTACTTATGACGATGGCTCTCAGGAAACGTTAAGACTTCCGGTAGAGATATGGCAGCGTGGAGATACCTGGCATCATTTACTAAGAACCGATAAGCAGGTGCAAAGCGTAGAGATGGATCCTGAAAAAATCCTTCCCGATGTAAATTTCTCTAATGATTCCTGGCCAAATTCCCAGTATCAGGATTAAAAAAATCAGAAAGTGAAAATAAGAAGGGAGCCAAAAATGTCATTTTTGGCTCCCTTTTTTTTGTAAATATTTTTTTAATTCCGAAAAAGTTGCTTTTCCTTGATCATGGCCGTGGTGGTCTCCGGAAGCATATTTTCCCAGCCCGATTTTCCTTCCACGATCATTTGATGGACCTCTCTTGAATAGATGTCCAGGATCTCGGGATCAAAATCTGTAATGTCTACCACGCGCCCGTTATCTTTAAAATACTGAAAGAGTTCTTTCATCCTTGGATGAACTTTAAGATTATCGCTGGTGGTTATTTCTCCTGTGTCAGGGTTTTTGAGCGGGTACAGATAAATTTTAAGACTCTTGAAGAACAGTTTCCCAAAAGCTTCCAAAATTCCGCCGCTCAGGTGTCGGTAGTATTTTTCATCAAAAATGTCAATAAAAGTGTTCACTCCCATGGTGAGTCCCATTCGCTCCTTGGTGTGCTGCGAGAAATATTCAACTACCTTATAATATTCCTGGAAGTTGGAGATCATGACAGTTTGCCCCAAAGAACCTAAAAGATCTGCGCGGTCAAGGAAATCTTTTTCATCAATTTCACCTTCCGCTTTAAGATTTGAAAGCGTAATCTCGAAAATCACCACTGTTCTGTCTTTTTCAACTTTTCTTTCATTCAGGAAAAGTTCCAGAGACTTTTTATACATGCTCATGTTCACCTTGGTTACCGGCCGAAAGCTTCCGCGTAGAGTGAGTATATTTTTCTTGTAAAGTACACTGGCCGGCAGTACGTTATTGCCATCTGGTGCGAACATTACAGCTTCGGTCATGCCATTTTTCACTAGTTGCAGGCTCATGAGCCTGTTGTCTACCTTTTCGAAAAGAGGACCGGTAAAGTTGATGGTATCTATTTCAAGATCATCATGATTGATGTGGTCGTAAAGATTCCTTAGCAGCTGCTTTGGGTTATCGTAATTGTAAAAGGCCTCATAAATGAGGTTTACTCCCAGTTTTCCCAGTGTGTCCTGCTGCTGGGCAGCCGAATTTTCATGAAACTGAATATGGAGCAGGATTTCACTGTATTCCTGTTCTGGGTGTACCTGGAATCTTATGCCCAGCCAGCCGTGACCTTTGTACTTCTTGGCGAAATCTATGGTGGCTACAGTATTGGCATAGCTAAAAAATAATTTATCGGGATGTTTATCTCGTTTTAGCCTTTCTTCTATCAGGCGGGTTTCAGTAGAAAGCATGCTAAGCAATCGTGCTTCGGTAACGTATCTTCCCTGTGGTTCCAGGCCGTAAATCGCGTCACTGAAGTCCTTGTCGTAAGCGCTCAGAGTTTTAGCAATGGTGCCTGAAGCTCCTCCGGCACGAAAAAAATTCCGAACCGTTTCCTGTCCTGCGCCTATCTCGGCAAAGGTGCCGTAAATACTTTCATTAAGGTTTATTCGAAGTGCTTTATTTTTAATGGAAGGAGTGGTGTCAAAATCCTGGTCTCCATGTAAGTTTCTAGGCATAAAAGGGGTTTGTTGTTAGAAATGTAAAGTTAAAAACTTACAGCTTATCTACCGCGACTTTGTAGCTTGGATCCTCTAAAATGTTTACTTCAATAATAGCGTCGGCTTTGCTTAACAATCTTCGGCAATCTTCACTTAAGTGTCTTAAATGTAGTTTTTTACCTTGTTTGGCGTAGCGTTCTGTCAATTTGTTTACCGCTTCAATGCCA
Organism: Salinimicrobium maris; assembly: GCF_049680855.1. Classification (NCBI taxonomy): domain Bacteria; kingdom Pseudomonadati; phylum Bacteroidota; class Flavobacteriia; order Flavobacteriales; family Flavobacteriaceae; genus Salinimicrobium; species Salinimicrobium maris. The sequence goes on from NZ_JBMPGS010000001.1 coordinate 974,320, forward strand.
GACATGTCTACGATACGGCTTTCAGAAAAATCGATGATTACTTCATCTGGATCGTTAAGGACATCAAATTTGTCATTGAAGGCCTGTACACTTCCGAAGAAGAGCGGCCCGTACATTTCATAATGTTTTATTCCGTCTGCATCTAAGTTTTTACGCGCACGAATTCTTTTTGCATTGTCCCAGGCGAATACCAGCGCCGAAATGATCACCCCAACCAATACTGCCAATGCAAGATTGTGAAGGAAGATCGTTACCAGGGTCACGAGTACCATTACCAGTACATCGGACTTTGGCATTCTTCGGAAGGTTTTTAGACTCGCCCACTCAAAGGTTCCTACGGCAACCATGATCATAACACCGGTAAGTGCGGCCATTGGTAAAAGTTCAATAACATCTGCAGCAAACATGATAAATACCAGGAGCATAACGGCCGCTACAATGCCCGAAAGTCTTGCCCGTGCTCCCGAAGAAACATTGATCAAACTTTGTCCCAGCATGGCGCAACCACCCATTCCCGAAAAGAAGCCCGAAAGCACATTTGCAGTTCCCTGAGCGACACATTCTTTATTGCCTCGCCCGCGAGATTCAGTGATTTCATCAACAATATTAAGCGTAAGCAAACTTTCTATCAATCCAACTCCGGCCATAATGGCTGCATAGGGAAAAATGAGTGCCAGCGTTTCCCAGCTTACTGGAACCATGGGAATGTGGAATGGAGGAAAGCCTCCCTTTATAGAGGCCATATCGCCTACAGATTTGGTATCTATTCCTAAAAAAGCTACCAGTGCGAATACTGTAAGTATGGCAACTAAATTTGCGGGAACTGCTTTGGTTAATCTAGGAAGCCCAACAATAATAACAATGGTGATCGCTACTAACCCAAGTAGAATGTAAAGCGGTTCTCCCGTCATCCATACCAGTTCGCCGGCAGCATTGGTGGTCTTAAACTGATCGAGCTGAGACATAAAAATGATGATAGCCAAACCATTTACAAATCCAAAGATCACCGAATGTGGTACCAGCCGTATTAATTTTCCCAGCCGCAGTACGCCGGCCAGTAACTGGATTAACCCAGCCAGGATGACGGTGGCGAAAATATACTCAGGGCCATGTGAAATTGATAAGCCAACAATGACGACAGCAACGGCTCCTGTTGCGCCCGAGATCATTCCCGGCCGTCCTCCTAAAATAGAGGTTACAAGCCCCATTACAAAAGCAGCATATAGGCCTGTAAGTGGAGAAAGACCTGCGATCATTGCAAAAGCGACAGCTTCGGGAATTAAAGCGAGTGCCACGGTAAGCCCGGCCATGATTTCCAGCTTGTAATCTACTTTTTGAGAGAAATCGAAAAGGTTTAAATACTTTTTCATCTTTTTGAGTTATTATAAAATGTGTGAGAACAGAGGTGACCTGTCTTCAGTTGATATTAAACGGTTATTGGGAAATTTGGGTAAGGGAAGCAGCCGGACTTTCAGGGCGGAGTAATCAAAGATGATAATATATTGCTTCCGTGCTTCATAAGAGCGGGCAAAAGTATAAAAATATTTTTAAAACCTGTGGATTCCTTTTCAGAATAAAGCTGATCTTATTTAATATTTTTCAGCTCAAATAGAAACTTCAATAATCTATTTTTGCGCTCAGTTTTTTTCTTCTGAAGATAGTACGATAAGCCTGTTTTTTAGAAACATACCTGAAAAACCCATTTTTCGAACAATGTATTCCAGGGTTTCCACTTTGTAGAAAAAAACGTGCGTGAGATCATTTTTGTAATTCCATTTTGCGAAGTCAAGTTCGGGGGAATAGAGATTTGTCATGCAATAAATCTTTCCGTTGGGTAGAAGCAGGTCTTTCAACTTCTCAAATTCCTGCCGAGGATGGTGAAAATGTTCAATCACCTCGCAACAAACTATAAAATCATACTGCTGCTCAAGAAGATTTTCATCATTCTTAAAAAAGGGATCATACGGTGAAATATTAAAATTTCTCTCTCGTAACATTTTTGTGATTACTGGGCCGGGACCGGCACCATAATCAAGCCCTGAAGGTTTTTTGCCCTTAAAATCTTTTGCAACAGCATTTACAAGAGGGGAGACAAATCTTTGGTAACTTTTATCATTTACATCATTATGATGAAGTTTATATCTCGCCAGTTCCTTTTTGGGAGGGGGCAAAAATGCTGTAGGTACAAAAATGCCTTTGCAGATTTCACATTCCAGGAATTCCCGGTTTTTCGTAGAAAAGAAATGTTGAGCCAATCCGTTGCATAGGGGGCAGCTTTCTATCATGCGTAAAATTTGGTTCAAATTAGGAAATTGAAGGTAATGTATCAGTGGGTATTTCAAAAAGATTAAAAACAATATTAATTTCGAAAAGGTTTAGGAGAGCCTTTTTAAATGGAATATCTTTGTAAAAAATGAGATTATGTCGCATAAAGCCGGTTTTGTAAACATTATTGGGAATCCCAATGTGGGGAAATCCACCCTTATGAATGCTTTTGTGGGAGAGAAACTTTCCATTATCACTTCCAAAGCACAAACTACCCGTCATAGAATTTTAGGAATTGTGAACGGGGACGATTTCCAGGTGATCTTAAGTGATACGCCGGGAATCATCAAACCGGCCTACCAGCTGCAGGAATCGATGATGGACTTCGTAAAATCTGCTTTTGAAGATGCAGATGTGCTGGTCTATATGGTAGAAATTGGTGAAAAAGCCTTAAAAGACGAGGCGTTTTTTAATAAGATCATACATTCTGAAATACCGGTTCTTTTACTGCTGAACAAGATCGACAAATCTCATCAGGAACAGCTTGAAGAGCAGGTGCAGCTGTGGAAGGATAAAGTTCCCAATGCCGAAATTTATCCGGTTTCTGCTTTGGAAGGTTTTAATGTTTCCGAAGTTTTTAGCCGTATTGTAGAACTTTTGCCAGAATCTCCTGCTTTTTATCCCAAGGACACGCTGACCGATAAGCCCGAACGTTTCTTTGTGAACGAGATCATTCGCGAAAAGATCCTGATGCACTACAAGAAGGAAATTCCTTACAGTGTAGAAATCGAAACTGAAGAATTTTTTGAGGAAGAAGAGATCATAAGGATGCGAAGTGTGATCATGGTAGAGCGGGAAACCCAGAAGGGGATCATTATTGGGCACAAAGGTGCCGCTTTAAAAAGAGTGGGAGTGGAAGCCCGTGGCGATCTTGAAAAATTCTTCGGAAAACAGGTGCACCTGGAACTGTATGTAAAAGTCAACAAGAACTGGCGCAGTGATTCGCGACAGTTAAGAAGGTTTGGCTATAACGACCGCAAGGCTTAGAGAAGAAGATTCCGAAAATAGGATAGAAAATGCCATTTTTGGATCTCTATTACGAGGATTATCCACGACCGATTTCAGCATAAATAAAATCATTTTAAGTCTCACATCTCAAGCCTTATATCTTAAATTAAAAAAGCCTAATTTTGCGCCGTAATTTAAGTAAAGGAATATGAGTAGCATTGTTGCCATTGTAGGAAGGCCAAATGTAGGGAAATCAACATTTTTTAACAGGTTGATTCAGCGAAGGGAAGCCATTGTGGATTCTGTAAGCGGGGTAACCCGGGACCGTCATTACGGTAAAACGGACTGGAATGGAAGAAATTTTTCTGTCATTGATACCGGTGGATATGTTGTGGGAAGTGATGACGTTTTTGAAGCCGAAATAGATAAGCAGGTAGAACTTGCCATTGAAGAGGCAGATGCTATTATTTTTATGGTTGATGTGGAAGCGGGTGTAACACCTATGGATGAAGAGGTGGCGCAGTTGTTGAGAAAATCACGGAAACCTGTTTTTCTTGCAGTGAACAAGGTTGACAACTCCAAAAGACTTGAAAACGCCGTTGAATTCTATTCTCTGGGACTTGGGAAATATTATCCCATTGCAAGTACCAGTGGAAGTGGTACCGGTGATCTTCTGGATGCCTTAATAGACGGGTTGCCTGAAAAGCCTGAAGAGGAGGAAACAGAATTGCCCCGCTTTGCTGTGGTGGGTCGCCCTAATGCCGGGAAATCTTCATTCATAAATGCTCTTATTGGAGAAGACCGCTATATTGTAACAGATATTGCGGGAACTACAAGAGATTCCATTGATACAAAATACAATCGCTTTGGTTTTGAATTTAATCTTGTGGACACTGCGGGAATCAGGAGAAAGTCTAAGGTGAAGGAAGACCTGGAATTTTATTCTGTCATGCGATCTGTTCGTGCAATTGAGCACTGTGATGTTTGTTTGATCGTTATGGATGCTACACGTGGATTTGACGGCCAGGTTCAGAATATTTTCTGGCTGGCGCAGCGAAACCGCAAGGGAATTGTGATCCTGGTAAACAAATGGGATTTGATCGATAAGGAGACCAACACCATGAAGGAATATGAAAAAACTATTCGCCGGGAGATGGAGCCTTTTGTGGATGTTCCTATCATTTTCATGTCAGTGCTAACAAAACAGCGCATTTTCAAGGCAATTGAAACTGCTGTTGAGGTGTACCAGAACAGGAGCAAAAAGATCAAGACCAGCGAACTCAATGATATCATGTTGCCTATTATTGAGGCTTATCCGCCGCCGGCTTACAAAGGAAAATATGTAAAGATCAAGTTCTGTATGCAATTGCCTACCCCGCAGCCGCAATTTGCTTTTTTCTGTAATTTGCCTCAATATGTCAAGGAACCCTATCAGCGGTTCCTGGAGAACAAACTTAGGAAGGAATTTAATTTCACCGGAGTGCCGGTTTCAGTTTATTTCAGAAAAAAATAAGAAGCATTAAACTTTTTTGAAAAGATTAGGTCAAACTATAAAGTAGTTGCAACTATTTTTATAGTTTTATAACCTCATCTTAACAAAACCTTTTAATGAAATTCTTTCTATCCCTCTTCCTTGGCCTGCTTTCATATGCAGCTGCCGCACAACAATTTGAAATAACCGGTAAAATCGTAGATCAGGAGGAAGGCTTTCCGCTGGAGTCGGCTACCATATTTGTAGAAAGGATTGCAGACAGTTCTCTTGTTGCATATACAATCTCAGATAAGGAAGGAAATTTTAGTATTGAGGGTTCAGAAAATGTAGATTCCTTGCGCCTTGCAGGTAGTTATGCAGGCTACATGCCTCTTAACCGCGTCATCTCCCTTGATCGCCGTATAATTGATTTGGGACCTGTAGAAATGCAGGTGGCTACCAATCTTCTGGGAGAAGTTACCGTTGTTTCCAATAGGGCTCCCGTAACTGTAAAGTCTGATACACTGGAATTCAACGCCGCATCGTTTAACACCCGGCAAAATGCCAACCTGGAGGATGTCATGAAAAAGCTCCCGGGGGTGGAGGTAGATTCACAGGGAAATATTACCGTGAACGGAAAACCTGTTTCGAGAATTCTCGTAAATGGAAAAGAATTTTTTGGAGACGATCCTAAAATAGCCACCAAAAACCTTCCGAAGGAAATAATTGATAAGATACAGGTGGTCGATACTAAGACCAAAACCGAAGAATTCACCGGGAAAGCCGGGAATCCCGATGATAAAACTATCAATATAACCATACAGGAAGATAAGAACCGGGGCTATTTTGCGCGGGCAACTGCTGGTGGCGGGACCGATGAACGCTATGAACTAAGCGGAATAGGGAATTACTTTCAGGATGAACTAAGGGTAAGCGCCCTGGCAAGTTCCAACAACATCAACAGTTCGGGTTTTAGTTTTGATGAAGTCTATGATATGATGGGGCGCGGGGGAGTGAACAGGATGTCATTTAACGGCAACGGCGGTTTCAGCATCAACGGCCAGAGTTTTGGTACAGGCGGCGGAATTACGAAAAGTGAAACAGCAGGATTAAATTTCACTAATGAATGGGATGAAAAATTTGAAGTAAATGCCAATTATTTCTTCGGAAAGAATGACACTGAAACCAGTTCAATTGTAGAACGCGAAACCTTTTTGCCAGACAGGAATTTCTTTACAAATTCTGTTTCCGAAGGAAATGTGGTGAATGACAGCCATAGGGCAAATCTAAGATTTGAATTCGAACCAGATACTCTTACCCGAATTTCGGTAAGGCCTGCAATTCAAATCAACGACGGGTTTTCTGTGAGATCTCAGGTTTCCGAGAGTCTTGAAAATGGCAATTTGATTAACAATTCAGCAACCCAGGATAATGAGGATATTTACAGCAGCAACTTTAGCAACAGGATAGACATAATTAGAAGATTTGGGGGCCGCGGAGCCTACCTTCAACTGGATTTCGAAAACACAAACAACCTCCAGGAAAATGAAAACAGGTTCTTTTCTGAAAGAATGACCTATGAAAATGGCATTTTGGAGAGTACAGATATTCGAAATCAGTTTATTGAAGAAGAAAACCAAACAGATGAATATTCCCTGGGCCTTACCCAACGTTCTGTGCTGGCAGATAAATTGTTCCTTGACCTTTCTTACGAATTTAATACTGAAAATTCCAATAACGAGCGAGCGGTCTATGATTTCGATGAAAGTACCGGTGAGTACTCCAATTTTAACCAGGATCTAAGTAACGCTTTTGAAGTAAAAAGTATCAAGCATATTCCTAATGCCGGACTTAATTATGAGGGCAGCAAATGGCGTACCTCTTTAAACGTTGGTTTGCTAAATACTTCTCTTAAAACCGAAAATTTTATTGCAGAAACCTCTTTGGATAAGAACTACAACAACCTTTACGTGAGTTCCAATGTGCGTTATGAGATAAAAAGAGGGAGCAGTTTGTACCTCTACTATCGAAATGATACAGACATTCCTTCAGTGAGGCAATTACAACCCGTGGAAGATATTACGAATCCTACAAATATTATTATTGGAAATCCAGATCTTGACCCTGCTTTTTCACACCGTTTCAATCTGGGATACCATAATTTTGATTTTGCCACCCGAAGCGGGATAAGTACCTATGCATCTGTTTCCTTTACCGAGGATGACGTAGTCCCTTATACCATTACAGGAGAAGATCTCTTAAGTGTTACTACATACACAAATGTAGATGGAGGTGTAGACGCAAACCTTGGTGCATCCTACAGTAAAAGATATAAAAAGCAGGAGCGGGAGTTTAGTTACAGGCTGGGAGCAAATGTAAACTATAGTCGCCAGGTAGGTTTTTCTAACACAAGAAAGTTCAATGCAGATCGTTATGGTTTCCGCCCAAGTATTCGGTTAGGATATACCCTAAATGAAATTATTGAATTGAATCCGCGGTATGAACTCAACTATGTTTTAACTAATTATGACATTAACATGAACAGAGAAGAGGAGTACACTAACCACACAATAGGCGTTGAGGCTACTTCCTACTGGCCCGAAAATGTGGTTTTTGGGAATGATTTTTCGTACAATTACTTCGGAAATGTAGCCCCTGGATTCGATCCAACCGCAATTTTATGGAACATGAGTCTTGGTTACCAGTTTCTTGATGAAGATGCCACCCTAAAGCTGAAAGTCTACGACCTGCTGAATGAAAACGTAAGCACCTCCAGAACTACGGGAGATAATTATGTGCAGGATACCCAGGAGCTTATCCTGGAACAGTATTTTATGCTAAGTTTCACACTGAAGTTAAGCAAGTTTGGAGGAAAAGATCCCAACAGACGTCGCGGCGGGGTTATTAGAATGTAATTCCAGGTACGAGGGTAGAAAGTAGAAGTAAAAGAGAAAAGAAAGCCTCTCAAAAATGCCATTTTTGAGAGGCTTTCTTTTTACATATATTCTATATAATTGAGCGTGTTTGAATCGCAAACCTTGAACTTTGAACCAAGAACCTCTAACCTCTACTCTTACCATCCCCCGCCGGCACCGCCGCCGCCAAAACCACCGCCACCGAAGCCACCGCCAAATCCGCCGCCTCCACCGAAGCCGCCTCCACCACCAAAGCCACCGCCGCCGCCAAAACCTCCACGGCCCAGGCTGCTTAATACGATGATATCCAGCAAGGAACCGCCTCTTCGGAAGCCGCCACGGCCTCCGCCTCTTTTATTACGGTTGCTTAAGATAACCAGGAAGATGATAAAGAGAATGGCCAGGACGATAAAGCCCGGCGAAGAGCCTTCTCTGCTACGATTTCTTCCGGAGCCTTCAAAAGCACCGCTCAGCGCCTGAAAAATAGCTGTGGTGCCCTGGTCGAGTCCGCTATAGTAGTCGCCCTTTCTAAATTCAGGTAAAATAATATTTTCAGTAATGTCCCAGGAAATGGCATCGGTAATATAACTTTCCACGCCGTAGCCTGTACTTATCTGTATTTTGCGGTCTTCTTCAGCAAGCATGATCAGGACGCCGTTATCTTTATCTTCCTGCCCAATTCCCCATTTATCACCCCAGTCTGCAGCGTAGGTGCCTATATATTCTCCCTGCAAAGATTCAATGGTGACGATGACGATTTGTGTTGAGGTGGTATCTGCGTAGTTGATCAGCTTTTGTTCCAGGCTTCTTTCTTCGGAGTCGCTCAACACGTCGGCTTCGTCATAGACACTTGTCTGACTCGACGGGCGGGGAGGAATGTCCCGTTGTGCATTGACTGCAAAGGCAGTTAAAATTAAAAGTACACTTAAAAACCGCTGAATATATAGCATTCCTTACCTTGATATTTTGTCAGAAAGTTCATTTTTGTCCCCTTCTTCCCAGGGAAAATGTTCCTGTAGCTGGTGGCCGGCCTTTAAAATGCCGTCCACTAAACCCTGTTTGAAATTGCCCTTTTTGAATTGGGAGACGATCGCATCTTTGGTGCTTTCCCAGAAATCTTGGGGCACCACATCGTTGATCCCTTTGTCGCCGTAAATGATAAAGTTTCTGTCTTCTACAGCAACGTAGATAAGCACGCCATTGGCTTCTTTGGTGTTGTCCATCTTAAGAAGGTGGAAAACTTCCATAGCGCGTTTCCAAATATCTCCTTTGCTGGATTTTTCAAGGTGCACCCGTATTTCTCCCGAAGTTTTTAACTCGGCAGTTCTTATGGCTTCCACCACTTCCTCTTCTTCCTGTTTGGAAAGAAACTCGTCTACTTTAGCCATTTTTGACAGGTTTAATTAAAATCAAAATCTACTTCAGGAGCTGTTTCTGCACCGGGATCTGCTGTATATCGCGGCATGTCGTCAAAGCCGTACATTCCAAGGATGATGTTATTAGGAAACTGTTTGATATAGATGTTGTAATCATTAACAGATTCATTGTACCGGTTTCTTTCAACATTTATCCTGTTCTCGGTGCCTTCCAGCTGTGACTGTAACTGCTGAAAGTTTTGGGTAGCACGCAGCTCGGGATATCGTTCTACAGTAACCAGTAATCTGGAAAGGGAAGAGGAAACCTGTTGCTGGGCCTGCTGAAATTGTTCCAGCTGTGCTTCATTTAGATTCTCGGCATCCACATTGATGGAAGTTGCACGAGAACGGGCTTCAATCACTTCTGAAAGTGTTTCTCTCTCAAAATCGGCTGCACCTCTTACTGTACTTACCAAATTCGGTATAAGATCATTTCTTCGCTGGTAGGCATTTTCTACCTGTGCCCAGGCTGTTTTTGCAGATTCTTCTTTTTGTACAGCTGTATTATATTTTCCTGCAAACATCCAGTACACTATTAGTACGATCGCACCAATAACTAACAAGGGAACAAGCCATTTTTTCATAATTATAATTGATTTTTGAGTTGTATTAAAGTTGATTTTATAGTTTCAAGTTTTCGTATGATCTCGAAATTGCTAAGCGTTTTATGGCTTTCTTCTTTTAGGTGTGTTTTTGCACCCTCAAGAGTGAAGCCTCTTTCCTTTACAAGGTGGTAAATGAGTTCCAGGTTCTTGATGTCTTCGGGAGTGAATTTTCTGTTTCCTTTCGCATTTTTCTTTGGTTTGATAACATCAAATTCCTTTTCCCAAAACCGGATAAGGGAAGTTTTTACGCCAAAAGCATCGGCAACTTCGCCTATTCCATAATATAATTTTTCAGGCAGTTCTACGTGCATTAATCCAATGATTGGTTTTCCTGTTGTGCCTGTTCCAAAATTTCGTCAAACTCGGCAGGTGAAAGTTGTCCATAATAGAAATTAAGAGGATTGATCTTTTCACCATCCTTGAAAATTTCATAGTGAACGTGAGGTGCCTGTGAACGCCCCGTGCTTCCTACAAAGCCTATAAGGTCGCCACGTTGAACCTTCTGACCTACTTTCACATTGTATTTGTAAAGATGCGCATATAAACTAACATAACCATAGCCGTGGTTTAATCTTATATGTTTGCCGTAGCCGCTGGAGCGGTTATCGGCACGTTCTACTATAGCATCGCCGGTAGCATAGACGGGAGTGCCCCGTGGAGCGGTAAAATCCATTCCGTAATGAAATTTTCTCACCTTTGTAAAAGGATCTGTTCGCCAGCCATAACCCGACGCCATTCTTTTAAGATCTTCATTTTTCACGGGCATAATGGCAGGAATGGAAGCCAGGAGGTTTTCTTTGTCTTCGGCAAGGGTAGCGATCTCGTCCAGGGAACGGGATTGTACCACGATTCTCTTAGTAAGCACATCCAGTTTTTTGTTGCTGTCAATGATAAGCTTTGAGTTATCAAAACCTTCGAGATTCTTGTAGCGGTTTATTCCTCCAAAACCTGCCATGCGTTGTTCTTCGGGAATTGGATTTGCTTCAAAATAGAGCCGGTAAATGTTGTTATCCCTTTCTTCAACATCTGCCAATACTTGCTGGGCCTGCTCCATTTTCCGATTGAGCAGCCCATACTGGAGCTTCATGTTCTCGAGTTCTCTTTTTAGCGCCTTTTCTTTAGGTGTTTCAATTTGAGGAATGTTGAGATAGATGACCAATAGAAGGAATCCTGCCAGAAATGATCCCATAATGCTTACCAGGGCAATGCCTATACGCCGACCTTTCTTTCGCTCAATCTTTTTGTAGCTAAGTGTCTCGCTATCGTAATAATATTTAACCTTCGCCATAAGTTAAATTATGCTATTTTTGCTTATCATTTAGGGTTGCAAAAACAATGCAACATTAGATTGAGAAACGAACAAAGATAAAAATTGTTTTCTCACTGTCATAATAATAACCTCAGACCTTTTAATAGTATAGTTCATGAAATCTAAGGAAATAAGAAATAACTTCCTCGAATTTTTTAAAGATAAATCCCATACGATAGTTCCCTCTGCTCCTATGGTGATCAAGAACGATCCCACACTTATGTTCACCAACGCAGGAATGAACCAGTTCAAGGAATTTTTCCTGGGGAACGGAACCCCCAAGAGTCCAAGAGTGACCGATACTCAAAAATGTCTTAGAGTGAGCGGAAAGCACAATGACCTGGAAGAGGTAGGGAAAGACACCTATCATCATACCATGTTTGAAATGCTTGGAAACTGGAGTTTTGGAGATTATTTCAAGAAAGAAGCCATCTCCTGGGCGTGGGAATTATTGACAGAGGTTTACAAGATAGATAAGGATATTCTGTACGTGACGGTTTTTGAAGGCAATGAAGCTGAAGGGATTCCTGTAGACCAGGAGGCATTGGACCTTTGGAAAGAAATCGTTCCTGAAGATCGAATTATCTTCGGAAATAAAAAAGACAACTTCTGGGAAATGGGAGATCAGGGACCTTGCGGCCCGTCTTCTGAAATTCATGTGGACATACGTTCTGCTGAAGAAAAAGCGAAAGTCTCCGGAAGGGAACTGGTAAATAAAGATCATCCTTTGGTGGTGGAAATCTGGAACCTGGTATTTATCCAGTTTAACAGGAAAGCCGATGGGTCATTAGAAAAACTTCCGCAGCAACATGTAGACACAGGAATGGGATTTGAGCGCCTGTGTATGGTACTACAGGATGTGAAATCAAACTATGATACCGATGTCTTTACGCCGCTCATCAATGAAATCCAAAAAATAACCGGTGCTTCTTACGCAAAAGAGGAGCAGGTGGACATTGCCGTCCGGGTAATTGCCGATCACATTAGGGCAGTAGCCTTCGCCATTGCCGATGGGCAACTTCCCGGAAATACAGGTGCAGGTTATGTAATACGCCGTATTTTGCGCCGCGCCATCCGCTACGGGTTTACTTTCCTGAACCAGAAAGAACCTTTTATTTTCAAACTGGTCGGGACGCTTAGTGATCAAATGGGAGAGGCATTTCCTGAACTGCATTCGCAGCGGTCGCTTATTGAAAATGTTATAAAGGAAGAAGAAAACAGCTTTTTACGAACCCTGGATCAGGGCCTTGTACTGCTGGATCAAATCGTAAAGGAAACTGAAGGAAAGACGGTTTCAGGAAAAAAAGCTTTTGAACTTTATGATACGTACGGATTCCCGATAGATCTCACCGCCCTCATCCTCGATGAGCAGGGTTACAACCTGAATGAAAAAGAGTTTGAAAAAGAACTCCAGAAGCAAAAAGACCGTTCCAGGAGTGCTTCAAAAGTGACTTCGGGAGACTGGGAAATACTTTCAGAAGAAGAGAATAAAGGCTTTGTGGGTTATGACATGCTCGAAGCTGAGGTGAAGATCACCCGGTATAGAAAAGTGGAATCTAAAAAAGAAGGAACATTGTTCCAGGTTGTGCTCAATCAAACGCCGTTCTATCCTGAAGGCGGCGGACAGGTGGGAGATAAAGGTTTTCTGCAGAATTCTAAAGGAGATAAATTTTCTGTAATCGATACCCGTAAGGAAAACAATCTTATCATTCACCTTCTGAAAAAATTGCCGCAGGAACCGGCAGAAACGTTTAACGCTGTGGTAAATTCAACTGAAAGAGCGAAGACTGCAGCCAATCATTCGGCGACACATTTACTGCACCAGGCGCTTAGAAAGATCCTTGGGACGCACGTAGAACAAAAAGGTTCTATGGTGCAAAGTGATTATTTGCGCTTTGATTTTTCACATTTCAGCAAAGTAAATTCAGAAGAATTAAAGCAGGTGGAAGATTTCGTAAACGAAAGGATCTCTGAAAAGATTCCGCTGGTTGATAAACGTGCGGTGCCATACCAGGAGGCGATTGACAGTGGTGCGATCGCACTTTTTGGTGAGAAATACGGTGATGCGGTGAGAACGGTCAATTTTGGTGAATCTACAGAGCTTTGTGGTGGAACGCACGTGGCAAATACCGGCGATATCTGGCATTTTAAAATAGTTTCTGAAGCTGCGGTTGCGTCGGGAATCCGCAGGATTGAAGCCATTACATCCAATGCCGCGAAAGCATACTTTACCGAACAGGCCGAAGCTTTCCAGGAGGTAAAAGCTGTTTTGAAAAATACAAAAGATCCTGTAAAGGCAATTTCTAACCTTCAGGATGAAAATAACGAACTCAAGAAACAGATCGAAGTTCTTTTGCGGGAAAAGGCAAAAAATTTGAAAGGCGAACTCAAAAACGAACTTCAGGAGATCAATGGAATCAATTTCCTGGCTAAAAAAGTAGATCTTGATGCCGGCGGAATTAAGGATCTTTCTTTCCAACTTGGGGATGAAATGGATAATCTATTCCTGCTTTTTGGAACCGAACAAAACGGAAAAGCACTTTTATCCTGCTATATTTCAAAAGACCTGGCAAAGGAGAAAGATCTCAATGCGGGGAAAGTGGTGAAAGAGCTCGGGAAATACATCCAGGGTGGCGGTGGCGGACAGCCCTTTTTCGCCACTGCAGGTGGTAAAAATCCGGAGGGATTGAATGAAGCGCTTCAGAAAGCGGTGAATTTTGCAAAGTAAATGATTTAAGTCATCCTGTCCCGATACCTATTGGGATGTTTCAGGTTCTAATCATTACAGCAATTCGCACGATAAGATTCTGAAACGAGTTCAGAATGACGGTTTTATTACCAGATCTAGCAAATGTTCAAGAATTGCTGGAAATGAAGCACTGAAACAGAAGGGTACAATGGAATTCCGTACTAAAATACCGGTGACACCACAGGATCCAAAAATAGGATTTGACTCAAAGATTCTATTATTGGGATCCTGTTTTGTGGAAAACATTGGGGAGAAACTGGAATTTTATAAGTTTCAAACACTGCAAAATCCCTTCGGAATTCTTTTTCATCCCGCGGCAATCCTTAACTTCTTAAAAAGGCTTCAGGAGCAAAAAATTTACGGCGAAGAGGATATTTTCCATTATAACGAGACTTGGAAATGCTACGAAGCACATTCAGACCTTAACAGCAGGGAAAAAGAAGACATCCTGAAGAAATTGAACGCTGGAATTCAGCAGACACACGAGTTTCTGAAGGAGGCGACACATGTAGTGATCACTCCCGGCACGGCTTGGGGTTACAGTCTAAACGAAACGGGAAAGACTGTTGCGAATTGTCATAAGGTTCCTCAGAAGAATTTCAGCAAGGAATTAATGCCGGTCAAAAATGACATTTTTGGATGCCTGGAGGTTCTTGAACAGCTAAATCCTGAAATTCAGGTGATCTTCACGGTTTCGCCGGTACGTCATTTAAAGGACGGATTTATAGAAAATCAGCGAAGCAAGGCGGCGCTTATTTCAGCCATTCATGACCTGATAAATAAACAAAAAGCCTCACGAATTTCCTACTTTCCGTCTTACGAGATCATGATAGATGAGCTTCGGGATTACCGGTTTTATAAGGAAGATATGATCCATCCCAATGCCACGGCTATCAATTATATTTGGGCGAAATTCAAGGAGACCTGGATGACTTCAGAAACCCAAAAGACAATGGCAGAAGTGGAAAAGATCCAAAAAGGTCTTTTGCACCGGCCTTTCAATGAAAATTCTGAAGCGCACCAACAATTTCTTCAGCAGCTGCAACTAAAAATGAAAGTTCTGCAGGAAAAGTATCCAAAAATGACATTTTAGACTTCTTTTTCAGGAAAGGCCTGTTATTTGTATATTAGGAAAAAAGCTAACAAAAATGCCATTTTTGAAAAGTCTGTTTCGCCTTAAAATCTATTTATGAGAAATTTCCTTATTGGAGCATTGCTGGTCTTGCTGGTCGTTTTCGGAATTCGATATTTTGACAATCGAAATGATGAACGGGACCGGCTGGAAGAAAGCACATCCCTTATCCAGGAACAGATAAAAAATGTTGGGAAACTAGTGGTGACCGAAGGGACGTTCTCACAGGTGTACACCTATAATGATTCCAAAAAGTTTTATCTCGACGTGCTTTTTGCGAGGAAAAAGGCTTTGATTGTGGTAAATGCAACCGCCACCGTGGCTTACGACCTTAGCAAAATGGAGGTGGAGCTGGATGAAGAGAATAAAACGGTGATCATAAAGCATATTCCGGAGGAGGAGATCTCGATCAATCCTGATATCAAATACTACGATGTTACGCAGGATTATTTAAACCAGTTCGAAGCTTCAGATTTTAATAAGATCAAGCAGCGCATCAACAAATCTATGAGAGAAAAAGTGGAGAAATCCAGCCTCAAATCAAACGCCGAAAACCGACTGATAAGCGAACTTCAGAAGATCTATATTCTCACCAATTCTCTGGGTTGGACGCTGCAGTACGATAATGAAGAATTTCAGAATCCCGGGAATTTTGAGGAAATAAAATTGAAATGGAATTTTTTCTAACTCCCTGATTCCTGAAGAATTATATTTTGTAAATTAGTCTATCAATATCGAGGTATGGACAGGCAAATCATAATCAATAAAACAGTTAAAAAAATTTCTCAGCTTCCCGATTGGAGGTTAAAAGAGGTGGAGGATTATGTTGATTTTCTACTGAAAAAAAATGAAGATCAAGGTATAAGAAGTGATATCCAAAAGGTTGTTTCACAAGGCAAGTCCTTTGACTTTTTAGAAGAGGAAGAAGAATTATATCATGATTCTGATTTGACCGAGAGATTTCATGAAAAAGGGTGACCTCGTATTAATTTCTTTTCCGTTCACCAATCTAAAAGGAAAGAAAAGAAGGCCGGCGGTTATACTTTATAAAGGTGAAATAGACGTTGTGGTTTGTTTCATCACTTCCAAAATGAATTCAGGAGAAGATACAGATCTTTATTTAGAACCTGATCCCTCTTCAAATAATCTAAAAGTACCATCCCTGGTAAGGACGAGCAAAATAGCGACCTTGGAAATTGATCTAATTACCGGCAAAATTGGTGAATTAAGAAAAGAAGAAATACAGTTACTGAATTTGAAATTAAGACAACTATTTATCCTTTCCTGAAATAATTTTTTACTTCTTCTTTTTGTCTATCCGTTTTTTCTCATAGTTGTAGGCACGAATGAGAACAAGAACTGCAACCAACAATGCTATTTTCAAGACCATTACTGCGTTGCCATTTTGGATTGAATGAGACTAATGCCGCCATTAATTAAATGCGCCACTTCAGGTCGGCTTGCTTTGACGTCTTCAAGGTGCGCCAGGATATTTTGAGCAAATTTTTCATCATGATCGTGGACCAGTTCATAAATTTCTACGGAAAGTAACCAGTCTTTTGAATGATATTTCTGAACCAGCTCAAATGCAGCTTCCAGGGAAAATTTTGTGCTGTTACCTTCCCTTATGTTCCTTACAGATCTATACAGGGATTCCAGCTCTTCTCTTTCAGGAGTTTTTTGGCTTTTTATGGTGGTGGAAGAGGTTTTGTGGGTGATTAGGTTAAAGGATTTTGCATCTGCAGGGCCTGCAAAAGCTGAAATAATTTCTTTTCCAACGGCCATATCATAATTTCCCCATTCGGGTTTAAACAAAATTTCATCCTGATAGGTGACCGTACAATTCTGAAGGCTGATGAGAATGATCTTGCCGTGCAGGTTTCTTGTTCCGGTGATAATTTCCCCGGAAACCACTACGCCACCTTCAAATTCAAATTTCACTTTTTCACCTTCATAGATGTCGTAGGCCCTGAGGTCCCGCGGACTCATATCCTCAATCGCCAGATTAATACCTTTTAGCTTTCCAAGGGGTGAGCCAAAACTTTCGGGGTGATTTTCTGTGCCATGACCAACAAGTTCTTTTTCGCGTGAAGCCAGCGCCGTTTTTCCGGTGGTTTGGAAATAAACCGGCTTCCCCTTGTGCTCGATCACCTTTGTGAAATCCCCCGAAATTTGAATTCCCGTGCTTAATTCTATCGTTCCTAAACTTCCGGAATTGATTAATTTTTTTATTCCTTCAAGTCCGCCTACACGAAGTGCCATTTTATTGGCAAACTCCTCCAAAACGAGGCTTAGATGTGCAAAATCCGGAGTGACGTATAATTGAGGCTGAGGTTTGGTAATATCGAAATCCTGCTGTGCTGCTTCAATAGTGTAGGGACGCTTCTTTACTTTATCTGTCATACACCAGGCGCTTTCTCCTATGGAAGATAACAATCCGGCACCATAGATCTTCGGATTCTCGGGTGTTCCAATAAGTCCGTATTCTACAGTCCACCAGTGCAGGTTTCTTATTTGTGCCATCTCGCTTTGCTCTCTCACGTCATTCTGCAGCTCATCTACCTTTTTTTCAGCAGCTTCGATTTCATCTTCGGGAGTGTCTTCGGCTTCTTTAATGATGGATAAATGCCTTATTGCTTCGTAAATTTCGTGGTCTTTAGCACTTGAGATAGCTTTACAGCCAATCTCCCCAAAGCGGCGAAGATATTCGGCATATTCAGGATTTGCAATAATGGGGGCGTGGCCGGCTCCTTCGTGGATAATATCGGGCGCCGGAGTGTATTCAATATGTTCGAGCTGCCGAATATCACTTGCAATCACGAGTACGTTAAATGCCTGGAATTCCATAAAAGCGGCCGGCGGAATGAAACCGTCCACGGCGACTGCTGCCCAGCCAATTTCTTTCAGGATACGGTTCATCCCGTACATATTTGGAATATGATCAATGGAAATCCCCGTTTTTTTTAGTCCGTCGAGATAGGAGGAATGTGCCACCTGACTCAGGTATTCCACGTTCTTCCTCATCACATATCGCCAAACCGCCTGGTTTATGGCAGTATAATCTTCATAATTCTGAGGTTTTATGAACTGCTTAAGATGCGCCGGAAGACGATCTATGATCTCATTTGATTCAAATTCCTTTTCCATAAAATATTTGTCTAAACCTTGCTCTAAATATACAAAATTGAGATTTACGAAATCGTTTTCTGTAAGGCTGTGAAGAAATAAAAAGCCACTAATTCTAAACTTCTAAATTAGTGGCTTCTTTGGTGAGGGGCTAAAATTTTATCTGGATATTGCCGGTGGATATTTTTCCATGATTTTGGAAACAATCTTATTGATCCTTTCCTGTTTTTTGTCAACGTCTCGTGCTAAGGCAGCAGTACCCATTCCCTGCCACACAAGTTCTTTGTCTTCAGCATCAATGAGGTCTATGTACAGCGTACCTTCAGTAGTAGAGTTTACTGTATTTGCACCGGCTCCCCAATACCATGGGTGCCATCCCCAGCCATAACCGTATCCAAAGTTGTTGTTATAGATATTGATGTTTTCTTTCGTTTTTGTAAATATGCTCACAAGAAGATCTGGATTGTCAGATTTTGTAAGGCCCTGCGCAAGAAGTTCGGCTTCTATGGCTCTAAGGATCCTTTTCTTATCAAGATCAGAAATTTCAGCCTTGTCGATTCCCGGCTTAAAGAAAGCGAAAGTTTCATACTGGTTGAAATTCACTTCCCGATCATAATCGGTCGCTACTTTCACGCTGTTGCAGGAGGAGAAAACAACCGCCAACAGGAACAGTACAGGAGTAATTTTTAAAAATCTCATAATGTAAGTTCTTTTAAGTTCTACAATGTCTTTAGTAAACTTTCTTCTACCGTATTTGGAAGAGTGACTCTTAGAAGAGGTTCTGTTTCCATTGCTCTTTTAATTGCAAATATGGCCCTGTCATTTCGCGCCCATGATCTTCTTGCAATCCCGTTGTTTACATCCCAGAATAGCATAGAGTTAAGTCGCCTTTCGGCTTCTTTACTACCATCAAGAATCATACCGAAACCGCCATTTATAACTTCTCCCCAACCAACGCCGCCGCCATTATGAATGCTTACCCAGGTAGCGCCTCTAAAGCTGTCGCCAATTACATTTTGAATAGCCATATCTGCCGTGAATCTTGAACCGTCGTAAATATGGGAGGTTTCCCGGTAAGGGGAATCCGTTCCTGAAACATCGTGGTGATCCCTTCCTAAAATGATATTTCCAATCTCATTTTTTGATATCGCATTATTAAATGCTTTAGCAATGGCCATACGACCCTGTGCATCTGCATATAAAATGCGGGCTTGTGACCCAACTACTAATTTGTTCTCCTGCGCACCTTTAATCCATCGGATATTATCCTCCATTTGCTGCTGAATTTCTTCCGGAGCATTTTCTTTGAGTCGGGCGAGAACTTCCGTAGCAATTTCATCTGTTTTCTGAAGATCTTCTTCTTTTCCTGATGCACAAACCCAGCGGAATGGTCCAAACCCATAATCAAAACACAAGGGTCCCATAATATCCTGGACATAACTCGGGTAAGCGAAATTCAGTTCTTCTTCTGCTGAAGATGCTTTTACGAAATTCCCTTTTTCATCCTTATGAATCGCAGCGCCCGCTCTGGAGGCTTCCAGGAGAAAGGCGTTTCCATAATCGAAGAAATAAGTGCCATTTTTGGTGTGCGTGTTAATGCCTTTTACATGGCGACGCAGACTTTCCTGTACTTTAACCTTGAAAGCAGCAGGATCTTCGGCCATTAATTTGTTGGATTCTTCAAAAGACAATCCGGCGGGATAATAACCTCCTGCCCAGGGATTGTGAAGGGAGGTTTGGTCACTTCCCAGATCGATCTTAATATTTTCATTGGCAAACTTTTCCCAAACGTCCACTACGTTTCCAAGATAAGCCAGAGAAATTGTTTCCTGCTCCTTTTTTGCTTTTTTTACGCGTGATACGAGGGCGCCAAGATCACTGATCATCTCGTCTACCCAGCCTTGTTCATATCTTGTGCGGGCAGCTTTAGGATTTATTTCGGCGCAAACGGTTATACAGCCCGCAATATTCCCCGCTTTTGGTTGTGCACCGCTCATGCCACCGAGTCCGGAGGTTGCAAAAAGGGCACCTGCGGGATCTTTTGAAATCTTCCGAAGTGCATTTAAAACAGTGATCGTGGTGCCGTGAACAATTCCCTGGGGGCCAATGTACATATAACTTCCCGCGGTCATCTGGCCATATTGCGTGACTCCCAAGGCATTATATTTCTCCCAGTCGTCGGGTTTGGAATAATTGGGGATCATCATTCCGTTGGTGACGACCACGCGTGGTGCATCGGCGTGTGAGGGAAAGAGCCCTAGGGGATGCCCGGAATTTATAACCAGCGTTTGCTTATCGGTCATTTCGGCCAAATATTTCATCACCAGCCGGTATTGTGCCCAATTCTGAAAAACAGCACCATTTCCGCCGTAGGTGATCAATTCATGCGGATGCTGCGCCACTTTTGGATCCAGATTGTTTTGTATCATGAGCATGATTCCCTTTGCCTGCACACTATTACCGGGATATTCATCCAGGGGCCGCGCATACATCTCATAATCGGGGCGCAACCTGTACATGTAAATTCTCCCGTAGGTGTTGAGTTCCTCAAGAAACTCGGGTAAGAGAATAGAGTGTTGCCGGGAGTCAAAATACCGCAGCGCGTTTTTAAGGGCGAGCTTTTTCTCTTCAGAAGTTAAAATATCCTTGCGTTTGGGTGCATGGTTTACGTGCTTGTCATAAGCTTTTGGAGGAGGAAGCTCCGCGGGAATGCCTTCTAAAATGTCATTTTTGAAGCTCATATGTTAATTTTTCTTCTGTTGGTTTGTTTTTGAATCGTATCCGTAAGGGCAGTGACGGCAGCCGCTTTGGCAGCAGTAGCCGCGCTTAAGGTGATATTGTGCAGTAAAGCACCGGTAACCTTCAGGGGTAAGATAATAATCGCCGTCCTCCAGCGGAATTTTTTTCTTTGGAAAACTCATATCACAAAAGTAGCATTTCTTATATTGTTGCCATGTTCGTGGTCGTAAATAAATACATTCTGGCGCGCCGGTTTGACGGCGTAACTTTATGGCCAATTATATTTATAAGACGCCGGGAACTCAAAGGAAAGCCGGTTTTTATGAATCATGAACGTATTCATTTGAGGCAGCAAATGGAGCTCTTGTTGGTCTTTTTCTTTATTTGGTACCTTTTGGAATATCTCATACGCCTCATACAGTACCGGGATTCCTTCAAAGCTTACAGTGCAATAAGTTTTGAACGGGAAGCCTATTCTAATGAGAGGAATTTGCAGTACCTTGAAAAACGCAGGTTTTGGAGCTTCTTCAAGTATCTTTGAGGCTCACATAAAATATTTTCTGAATTTTTCTGAATCTAAAGAATGCTACAACAGGAACGATCAATTCCCAACCAGTTTATTACCGAAAAGAACGGAGTTTCGTTATTCCTGAAACGGGAAGATCTCCTGCATCCTGAAGTCTCCGGGAATAAATTCCGGAAGCTGAAATATAACCTCCAAAATGCCATTTTTGAAAAGTATTCTAAAATTGTCACTTTTGGAGGGGCTTATTCAAATCACATCGCCGCGACGGCTGCTGCAGGTAAGCTCTACGGACTAAAAACAATAGGGATCATTCGGGGAGAGGAACTGGGAAGGGATATTGAGAAGACAATTCATGAAAATGCAACCTTAAAATTTGCATCTTCCTGCGGAATGGAGTTCGACTTCATTTCCAGGGAAGATTACAGGCTCAAGGATTCAGATGAAATGCTGGAAAGGCTTCAGAAGAAATTCGGCTTGTTTTATCTCATTCCTGAAGGCGGCACGAATGACCTGGCGATAAAAGGCTGCGAGGAAATACTTTCTGATGAAGACAAGAAGTTTCATGTGGTTTGCTGCCCGGTGGGAACCTGCGGAACGATTTCCGGAATCGTAAATTCTTCTTTCGAAGCGCAAAAAATCATTGGATTTCCGGCTTTAAAAGGAGATTTTTTAGCTTCAGAAGTGGAAAAATTTACCTGCAAAAAGAACTGGGAATTGGCAATAGATTACCATTTTGGGGGTTATGCTAAGGTAAACGAGGATTTGGTGAATTTCATCAATAATTTTAAGATGCAATACAACGTTAGGCTAGATCCTGTTTACACAGGAAAAATGATGTACGGTGTTCTGGATCTTATTTCTAAAGGCCATTTTTCTGAAAATACTCGTATTTTAGCCGTCCATACGGGAGGACTCCAGGGCATTCCGGGAATGAATCGGCTGTTGAAAAAGAAGGGATTACCTCAAATTGATATTTAAAATGAGAATTTGTTATACGCTTTTTGCACTGTTGCTACTGTTTGCAGTGAGCTCTTGTAATGTAACCCGCAAGATTTTTGGGAAGGAGAAGTCTAAAACCGAAAGGCCAATCAAGGGGCAAAACGGTGTGGTCATGAAAAAATCTGATGCGCGTAATGTACCTGCAGCAGTAGAAAATGACGTGAGGGAAAATTTGCCACGCAACAGTTATACAGATAAAGTTCTATATTATATCGACACCTATGCGCCAATAGCACAGGAGGAAATGAGGAACTACAAAATCCCGGCAAGTATTACCCTGGCACAGGGAATATTAGAATCTGGTGCAGGGGAGGGAGAGCTGACAAGAAAAGCAAACAACCACTTCGGAATAAAATGTCACGGCTGGAAAGGCGGTGAGGTTTTTCACGATGATGACCGCCGGCAGGAGTGTTTCAGGAAATACAAGGACGCGAAATATTCGTTTCGGGATCACTCTCTCTTTCTCACTGAAAGAAAAAGATATGCAGCCCTGTTTGACCTAGATCAAGATGACTACGAAGGTTGGGCCAAAGGTTTAAAAGCCGCCGGATATGCTACAGACAGGGCATACCCCACCAAACTCATAAGTCTCATTGAACGCTACGCGCTTTACCGGTATGATGCCGAAGTCTTGGGAAAACCTGTTGCCGGTTATGAAACACAGCGAGGCGGGGTGGAAAAGCATGTGGTGCAAAAAGGGGATACTTTATATTCCATTGCGAAGAGGTATAACACCAGCGTTGAGCAACTACAAAGAAGTAATAATTTAACGGGATCAACCATCTCTATTGGTCAAACACTTTACGTGACCCCGCTTTAATAAACGAAAAATCAGTTTTATGAATTATAAGAGGAGCAGTGCATTATTTACATCGGCAAAAAAAGTAATTCCTGGAGGAGTGAATTCTCCTGTACGGGCCTTTAGTGCGGTAGGCGGGGAGCCTGTTTTTATAAAAGAAGCCAGAGGTGCTTACCTTTTTGACGAAGACGGTAATAAATACATTGATTACATAAATTCCTGGGGGCCTTTGATATTAGGTCATGCCTATCAACCAGTTGTTGATGCGGTTATTGAAAAGGCTAAAAAAGGAACCTCTTTTGGAACTCCTACAGAAATTGAAACTGCCATTGCAGAACTTGCCGTCTCCATGGTGCCAAATATTGAAAAAATTAGGTTTGTGAATTCGGGTACAGAAGCCTGTATGAGCGCTGTACGTCTCGCCCGCGGATTTACTTCAAAAGAAAAGATCATCAAATTTGCCGGCTGTTATCACGGGCACAGTGATTCCTTCTTGATACAAGCGGGAAGCGGCGCAGTTACTTTTGGAACCCCCAACAGCCCGGGAGTCACAAAGGGAACAGCAAAAGATACCTTGCTGGCCCGATTCAACGATTTGGAAAGCGTCGAGGAGCTTCTAAAAGCCAATCAAGATGAAGTTGCCTGTATCATTCTCGAGCCTATTGCGGGAAATATGGGATGTATCCCTCCAAAAAAGGGGTTTTTGGAAGGGCTTCGGGAATTGTGTAATCAATACAACGCCCTGTTGATCTTTGATGAGGTCATGACGGGATTCCGCCAGGCAAAAGGCGGAGTTCAGGAATTGAAAAACATTAAGGCCGATATTGTTTGCTTCGGAAAAGTAGTAGGTGGCGGCTTGCCGGTTGGTGCATTTGCCGGCCGAAGCGAAATCATGGATCACCTTGCTCCTGATGGGCCGGTGTACCAGGCGGGGACTCTAAGTGGAAATCCGTTGGCAATGGCCGCTGGGCTTGCAATGCTAACACAACTAAACAAAAATGGAGAGATCTATGACAGTATTGCCAGCAAAACTGAATTCCTGCATATGGGAATAGAGAAGGTGCTGAATGAAAACAAGGTACCACATACGATCAACCGGATTGGATCCATGATTTCTGTTCATTTTTCAAAAGAACCTGTGGTAGATTTTGAATCGGCTGCCAGAGCAAATAACGACACCTTTAAAAAGTTCTTCCACGGAATGCTGGATAACGGTGTTTACATTGCGCCGAGTGCTTTTGAAACCTGGTTCATCACCGATGCTTTATCTTACGAAGATCTTAATGAAACTGTGGCTGCGGTAGACCGGGTAGCGAAGAAGTTGAAGTAAATCTGGCTTTTTTGGATATAAGCTGAGGCTAAAAAAGAAGATTACGTCATTCTGAAAACTGAACAGTTTTGTCTGGCGGGCAAAGACAGATAAATTGAATTTCTTAGTGAGCCTAGAGTAAGAGCTTTTTGTTCTTTTTCCATTGATGAAAAAGAACCAAAAAATCTAGGCTTACGAAAATGGATCTAAATTTTTCGCTCGCTGTCTAAATTTTCTGAACTCGCGAGAGAAATGTGAACAACGAGAAAGGGCCTCGGCGCTCAAACAGCAGAAAATTTAACGCCATCTCACCTCAAATTTCACGATCAATTTTCGATAGGCCGCTCCAAATTTTGGAGCAGGTAATTTTCGCTTTGTCTGGGGTTAAAATGAGCATTTAGATACAAATTTTCCTGGCAGCAGGAGAACAAGGCTATTAAGGATAATTTGTTTCAGAAACTTAAGTTTCGTTTCTATTTAGGTAGAACCTGAAACAAGTTCAGGTTGCCGAATAATAAAATTTTTCGAAAAACTTTTTAATTATTTTTTGTCTAAAGCCTAAAGCCTATTTCCTAAGCATTCATTCCGAGTAATTCTTCCACATAAACACGAGAGTTGGAAAGTCTGGGGATCTTGTGCTGCCCACCGAGTTTGTCGTTCTTTTTGAGCCAATCGTAAAATAACTTTTCCCTTGCCTGGTGGATCTTCGGCTTATTCAGGGTCATGCTATTAAAGCGTTTCGCTTCATAATCACTGTTAATGCTTTGAAGCGTCTTGTCAAAAGTTTCGGTGAAGGTATTCAGATCTTGTGGCGGAGTTTTAAACTCTATGATCCATTCATGGGCACCTTTCTCTTTTCCTTCCATAAAAATGGGTGCCGCGGTGTAATCTACAATTTCTGCTCCTGTACGCTCAGAAGCCTTTTTTAATGCTTCCTCTGCATTTTCAATGATCACTTCTTCCCCAAATACGTTGATGTGATGTTTTGTTCTTCCGGTGACCTTTATCCTGTAAGGGTTTGTTGAAGTAAACCGAATGGTGTCGCCAATTTTGTAACGCCACAATCCTGCGTTGGTAGTAATGAGGATCGCGTAATTCTTGTCTTTTTCTACTTCAGCAAGAGGAATGATCTTTTCGTTGTGACTGCCATAGGTTTCCATCGGAATGAACTCGTAGAAAATTCCGTAGTCAAGCATTAACAGCATTTCTTTGGAATTATTTTGATCCTGAATGGCGAAAAATCCTTCCGAAGCATTGTAGATCTCATAGAACCTGAAATCTTCATCTGGCAGGATCTTGCGATATTGTTCTTCATAAGGCTGAAAATTCACGCCGCCATGAAAATACACTTCCAGCGAAGGCCACACGTCAAAAAGGTTGTCTTTGCCCGAGGCTTCGAGCACGTTGTTGAGCAGCACCAGCATCCATGAAGGAACCCCCGCCAGGCTCGTCACCTTTTCCTTCCTGCTTTCCTTCACAATCGCGGGCATCTTTTCTTCCCAGTTGCTCATAAGCGAAACTTCATTGCCCGGGGTACTGCTGAATTCTGCCCAAAAAGGCATGTTGTCGATCAAAATAGCCGAAAGGTCGCCGTACTGGGTTCCATTTTCGCAGTAAAGTTCTTTGCTCCCGCCCAGGCGCAGGCTCTTTCCGCTGAACATTTGGGAATTGGGATTATTGTTGAGGTACATGCACAGCATGTCTTTACCGGCTGCATAATGGCATTTCTCCAGCGAATCTTCGCTAACCGGAATAAACTTACTTTTAGCATTGGTAGTCCCGCTGGATTTCGCAAACCATTTTATGGGAGTAGGCCAGAAAATATTTACCTCCCCTCTTCGGCTGCGCTCAATTTCGGGTTCATAATCTTCATATTGCCGAACCGGAACACGGGCTGCAAAATGATCATAACTCCTGATGGATGCAAAATCATATTTTCTGCCAATTTCTGTATCTTTAGCTTTTGCCAAAAGCTTTTTCAGCAGCTCAAACTGCACATCGTGCGGATACTTTAGGAATAACTCCATTTGATGAATGCGCTTCTTAAGAAACCAGGAAGCTATGGAGTGAACTAATGGAATTGGCATTTTTCTAGTATCTTTACGGCCGGCTTTTTAAACCGCGGCACAGGTTGGTTGGCCGGTTAAAATTAAAACTATTCTTGTAGCTTACAAAAGCCAAAACAGATAAAAAAATTCCCCGTTTATGAATTACCATGGAGTCCTCACAAAAATGAAAACCGAATTAAGCACAAGGGTGCAGTATTATCTCATTTTTGAACATGATTTCCTGAATGTGAATCAATTATTAGGGAAGAAAATTTCTATTAACTTCTTAAGATTTCAATGCCTTCATTGTCATCGTCAAAAAAAGATCTTTAGAAATGGCGTTTGCTATAACTGCTTGATGGCTCTGCCCGAAATGGGCGACTGGGTGATGCGCCCCGAATTGAGTAAAGCACACCTTGGGGAGCAGGACAGGGATCTTGAGTATGAGCAAAAGGCACAACTGCAGCCGCATGTGGTCTACCTGGCAAATTCCAGTAACGTGAAAGTTGGGGTGACCAGGAAAAGCCAGATACCCACGCGCTGGATAGATCAGGGCGCGCATGAGGCGATCGAGGTGGTAGAGGTGCCCAATCGTTATCTCGCAGGGATTTCTGAAGTAGCTCTTAAAAGCCACGTTTCTGATAAAACCAACTGGAGGAAAATGCTTACCAATGACCTGAAAGATCTCAATCTCGCAGAAACTAAAGAACAACTGAAAGAGCATCTTCCCGAGGAAGTGAAAGATTATTACCTCGCCAATTCCACCGAGCTGGAAATCGCGTATCCCGTGGAGGAATATCCGCAAAAGATCAAAAGTCTTACATTAAAGAAAACTCCGTATTACGAAGGAGTGCTTAAAGGAATTAAAGGCCAGTACCTCATTTTTGAAGATGGTATGGTCTTTAATGTTCGAAACCATGAAGGCTATGAGGTTAGTTTAGCGGTAAAATAAGCACCAGTTTTATTTTATTGGCGTTCCTGTGATCAGAGAAATCTTCTGGTTTACATCATAAAAAAAGGATTCAAAAATGTCATTTTTGAATCCTTTTCAAATAAACGTTTTAAGCGCCTTTTAATTATTCCCCGTTGTATCCTGTTTTTTTCTTTGTCCGCCTAAAATTCCACCGAGGACTTTTCGTGCAGCATCTTTGACGGTTTCTTCCCTGGTCGTAGTAGTATCTCTTTGCTGGCCTTGTTCAGCTGCTGTGGTGTCCTGAGGCTGCTTTTTACCGCCAAGGATATTTCCAAGAATATCGCGCCCTTTTTCCTTAAGATCATCTTTTTGTTCGTCTATAATCTTTTGAGAAAGACTGGTCACTGCTTTTTGAAGGTTCAGGTTTATGTTCGGGTTTTGAAAGCTGCCTGTGATGCCTACAGGAAGACTAACGGTAGTATTTTCCATTTGTTGGGAAGTTAATCTTGAAAGAGTATTTCCAACCTCACCACCCAAATATTTCGCAGGTATATCCAGGCTTACATTATAATCCATTGACATATCAAACCCGTGACTTCCCGAAGCCGTTGCATTGATGCCTTTGATGTTAAAATTAAAAGGTTGTACCTCGACTCTTCCATTGTTAAAAGTAAGCTGTGTTTTCAAATCGTTTAGGTTGAGGTTATTCAAATCGATGAAGGTAAGTCTGCTGTCAAGGTTTGCAAGCAATGGTGTTTCTGTGGGATTTACTCTGGCGCCTAAAACTTCTGCCAGTGCATTTCCGGCGAGGGTCTGCAGCTGCGGAGTAAGATCCTGGTTGAGATCGCCACGTAAATCAATGTTTGTTGTAAGATTTCCTTCAAGTGCGCGGGCAATAGGTGCCAGACTTTGCAGCAGCTCCATGTCGGCGAAAGCACGTGCGATATCAATGGCCTTAAGGCTGAGATCCATTTCAAAATTTGGAGTGGCTTCCTGTGTAGAAACATTTCCATTCAGAACAATATTTCCGCCAAAAATAGAGGCGGTAACATTGCTTAAAGAAGCGGTTTCATTAACTATTTGAAGATTTCCGCGGGTGTTTTCCAGTACAAGATTGTCGTAGAGCACACGATTGGCAGTAAAATCCAGCTGTGCATCCAAAAATGAGGGTATTTTAATGGCATCTTCAGATGTAGCCTCTGTCGCTTCGGAAGTGTCGTTTTCCGCAGTCTCTTCCGGAGCAGGTTCTGCCTGGGCAACCATAAAGTCGTTGACATTAAAAGTATCAGAATTTACGTTGAACCGTCCTTTTAGCTTCTGGTCCGTAAATAAATAGCCCATAAGATTGTCAAGGCTTCCGGTGACATTAATATCTGTTTCACCTGTAGTAGCCCTAAAGTTTTCCAGACTTACGGTTCCCGGCTGAAAGTTGAGCTGAGCGGTAGCTATTTTTATTTCATTTGGAATTTCGGGCGAAGCATAGCTAAAGTCCCGAATCGTGGCGGTCCCGCTGCTTTTTACATTTTGATATTGTTCTTGTTCTACAGAATTCATGTCAAAACTCGTGGTAAGATCTGCAGTGACAATACCGTTTAGATCGTGCTCAAGTTCCAGCGGATAAGCTCTCTCTATATTCGCCAGATTTATGGTTCCGCGGGCAGAAAGGTTCACCAGCATATTTTCAGTGAGGTTGCGAATGCTTCCGCTTGCGTTGAAAACATCCTGGTCTATCCTGAAGTTAAGGTTGTTGATATCAACATAGGTGTCTTCGGGAAGTCCGGTTTCATTTTTAATCTCCACTGCGATGCTAATATCTTCCATGCTCTTCGGAAGATCGGGATATTTAAAAGAAGCATTTTCAGAAGAAATATTGATGTCCATCATTGGGATGTGCGTTTCATCCACAATTCCTTGAATTGTCCCGTTCAGCACAAAATCTCCACTGGTTTGCACGTCTTCAATGTTCTTGGAATATTCTTCAGGAATTACTGCCAGAAAATTTTTGAAAGAGGAAGAAGGCGTTGTGAAAGTGAGGTCCAGTTCGTTATTATCTTCATTTACCTGCACATAGCCGTCAAAAGTTAACGGCAACTGATTAATTTTTGCTTCGTTCTCGAGAAAAGTGAACCTCATATTTTCCAGGTCCATTTTAAAGTCGGCTTCCAGTTCAACTTTGTTGCGGTTTAAGTAATTGGTGCTGTCCATAGTGAAGCTCACCAACGCAGTGGAATAAGTGCTGAGGTTGGAGGTTTCTGCAGAAAAATCACCCGTTCCCTCATGGTTTAGATCTTCCACCAAAAGTGTCATTTTTGAAGCCTCATCAAAATAATTTACTTCAGAATTGTTTATCTCGTAATGCTGTACATCAAAGCTGAAACCGCTGGCGGCCTGGGTAGAATCTGTAACCGGCGCATCACTTTCTATCGCGATATCATAGTTCGCGTTACCAAGAGAATCTACTTTAATATTAAGTAGCATATTGTTCAATGCCAAAGCGTCGATCTTTTTGGGTTCATCACTGCCTTTGAACAATTCCCCAATAGACATCTCCAGGATTACTTCTTCCCCGCGGGCCAGCGTGTCTCCTTCAAAAGGCGCATTGTTGATCACTTGCAGGTCTTCAATCGCCAGCGTGGCATCTGGAAAATTCCTGAAGAGACTAAGATCAATATCTGCGAAATCTACCTGTGCATTTAAATTTTCATTAATGGTTTTGCGAACCAGGTCTTTGATCTGGCTTTCAAATAAAATTGGAGTGAGAAATAAAAGAAGGAGGATCACTCCAATTACAATTCCTGTTATTTTTAAAAACTTTTTCATAAAGTTGTTTTTTCTAAAATTAATTCTTCTCCTGTTTTAAGGCCAAAGCGCTTCCTCAAAGCGTATACAGCCAAATATAAAAGTGGCGTATCGAGAACGGCAACCAGGACCTTAAATAAAAATCCGCTTACCAACAATCCGCCAAACAAGGACCATTCGATTTTGTTAAAGCTGCACAAAAGAAACAACACAGCAAAGGTGTCGACGAACTGTGATAAAAAAGTGGAAAAGTTATTCCGCAGCCACAGGTGTTTTCCTTTTGTAAGCTTTTTCCAAAAATGGAATAATTGAATGTCAATATACTGCGCCAAAAGGTATGCCATCATTGAAGCCGTCACGGCAATGGCCGTGGCGCCAAATACTGTGTCAAAAAGCGCATTATCTACAGGAGACCAGGCGGTGGCCGGTACGGCAGCGGCGGTGTAAACGATAAGCAACGAGAAAAAGGAGGCAAAAATTCCGGTGGTAACCATCCTGTTTGCTTTTTTTCTGCCATAGATCTCGCTCACAATGTCAGTAATTAAAAAGGTGGCGGGATATGGCAGGATTCCTACAGAGATTTCAAATGTGTAAATTCCGAAGAAATCCCAATAAAAGAACTTCTGAAAAATGAGGTTTGAAACTACCAGTGCAGTAATGAACAATCCTCCCAAAACGAAATATACCTGCTGTGCGAAAAATTTGTCTTTTAGCTGCAATTTTGAAAACTCTTTGTCACAAAGTTAAGAGTATATGATTTTGTTTTATTTAATTTGCCGGGAAATTGCCGTTACACCACCATAAATTTTTCTTAAAATCCCTTGAATCCGCCTCGTTTAGTACATATCGCTCTTGGAAGTAACCAGGGGGACCGCCTGGATTTTCTACAGCAGGCCATCTTTAAGATCCATGAGAATATAGGAGAAATCGCATCAATTTCTGCCATTTTTGAGACCCCTGCATGGGGATTTGAAGGAAATGCATTTTTGAATGCATGTGCTTCGGTCTACAGCAGATTTTCTGCGGAAGAAATTCTTGATGAACTTCTGAAAATAGAGGCCTTCCTGGGCAGAGAACGGAGTTCAGGAAGTGGTTATCAAAATCGTACGATAGATCTTGATATTCTTCTTTTTGAAGAGGAGATCATTGCTTCTGAAAAACTGATGGTGCCGCACCCGCAGATGGAAAGCAGGAAATTTGTGCTTTTACCACTGGCAGAAATCGCTGCGGAAGTAAAACATCCCGTAAAAAAGCAAAAGATAAAAGAGTTTCTGGCTGCTTCTGAAGATACCTCGGAAATAACTAAAATTCCGGAGCGGTTGATAAAACCTGAAAGTTTTACTTTTTCCCGTTACAACTATATTGCGGTGGAAGGGAACATTGGGGCAGGAAAAACCAGTTTTTCGACCATGGTTTCCCAGGATTTCAATGCAAAGCTTATTCTGGAACGTTTCAAGGACAACCCTTTTCTTCCGAAGTTCTATGAAGACCAATCGCGTTATGCTTTTTCGCTGGAAATGTCATTTCTGGCAGATCGTTACCAGCAGCTATCAGATGACCTGGCGCAGTACGATTTGTTCAAGGATTTTGTGATTTCAGATTATGATGTTTTTAAGTCGCTCATTTTTGCAAAGATCACGCTGCAGGAAGATGAATATATGCTGTACCACAAGCTGTTTAACCTCATGTACAAGGAACTGGTAAAGCCAGATCTTTATATTTATCTCTACCAGAATACTGATCGCCTGCTCGCCAACATCAAAAAGCGCGGCCGCGATTATGAACAGAACATTCAGCAGGATTACCTGACAGAGATTAATAAGAGTTACCTTACTTTTATAAAATCACAACCCAACCTAAACGTGAAGATCATTGATATTTCTGAACTGGATTTTGTGAACGAACGGAAGGATTATTTGAAGTTGCTTTCGGAAATTCAAGCCCCCTAACCCCCAAAGGGGGAATTAGAATTTGGGAAATTCTAAATAGAAATTTTTTAGATCAAATAATGGTGGCGCTCCTACAGTATACAATCTACATTTTACAATATACTTTTTTCATATAAAATCTTAGAGAACACATCCCAGAGCACGACACCGGCGCTTACCGAAATGTTCAGAGAATGTTTGCTGCCCAGCTGCGGGATTTCCAGAACTCCGTCACTTTGGGAAACCACTTTTTGCTGCACGCCTTTTACTTCATTTCCGAAGATAAGAGCGTAGGTTTGAGATTCTGTGGGTTGAAAATCGTTCAGCATAGTGGCATTTTCAGCTTGTTCTACAGCAAAAGTTTTAACTCCGGCAGCTTTCAGTTTTTCTACGACCTCAAGTGAATTTTCCACATATTCCCAATTTACGGTTTCGGTGGCTCCCAAAGCCGTTTTTTGGATGTCTTTGTGCGGCGGGGTAGCGGTTATTCCGCAGAGGTAGATCTTCTCTATGAGGAAAGCATCGGCGGTGCGAAAAATAGAGCCAATATTATTAAGGCTGCGTACATTGTCTAAAATGACAATAATGGGCGTCTTTTTTGCTTCCTTAAATTCTGAAATAGATTTGCGGTCGAGTTCGCTGTTTTTGAGCTTCCGGTTTTCCATAGGCGCAAAAATAGGAATATTTGCGGCAATTTCTTTCCGAGGAAAAAGTCAGGTTGAAATCTTCAGAAGAAGAAAAGCCAAGAAAGTTATCAAAAAATGACATTTTTGAGGGGTTTTACGGCTCGCTTTTCTGCAGTATTTCAAGCTTTTGAAAATTTTGAAACTGTGAATAAATGAAACCAGAAAGTTTTAAATGCAAGGCAGGAATAAGTATTTTAGCAGGGAATAAAAATCCCGATCTGTGTCAGCAAAACAAGAGAAGAAGGTAACGCCTTTAATGAAGCAGTACAACGCCATCAAGAAGAAATATCCTGATGCTTTGCTGTTGTTTAGGGTAGGAGATTTTTACGAAACCTTTGGCGAAGATGCGATAAAAACCGCACGCATACTCAATATTGTACTTACCAAAAGAGGAAATGGCAGTGAACAGGAAACTGCGTTGGCCGGTTTTCCTCATCATTCTTTAAATACGTACCTGCCAAAGCTTGTGAAAGCGGGAGAGCGGGTGGCGATCTGTGACCAGCTGGAAGACCCGAAAATGACGAAAAAGATCGTCAAAAGGGGAGTGACCGAGCTGGTGACGCCGGGAGTTGCACTCAGCGATGAGGTGCTTCAAAGTAAATCGAACAATTTTTTGTGTGCTATTCACTTCGGAAAAAGAGACCACGGAATCGCATTTTTGGATGTTTCCACAGGGGAATTTTTAACCGCCGAAGGTTCGCTCGAATACCTGGACAAGTTGCTTCAGAATTTTGGGCCCAGTGAAGTCCTGGTTCCGAAGAATAAGAAAAAAGAATTCCTGAAAACTTTTGGAGAGGAATATCATAGTTTTTACCTGGAGGATTGGGTTTTCAAAAAAGATTACGCCTACGAAACACTAAATAATCATTTTAACACCAATTCCCTGAAAGGCTTTGGGGTGGAAGAATTGCAGGAGGGAATTGTGGCATCGGGCGCGGTGCTGTATTATCTTGGTGAGACGCAGCACCATAAACTGGAACATATCACGGGCATTAGCCGGATTGCAGAAGAGGAATATGTGTGGATGGACAGGTTTACCACGCGTAACCTCGAATTGTATCATTCCACGGCTGCCAATGCTGTTACTTTGCTGGATGTAATTGATAAAACGACCTCGCCCATGGGTGGGCGAATGCTGAAACGCTGGCTGGCCCTGCCGCTCAAAAATGTGCAAAAGATCGAAAACCGCCACAGGGTGGTGAATTACCTTATAAAGCATTCAGAAGATCTGCGGAAGATTCAGCAGCATGTAAAACAGATCAGCGATTTGGAGCGTCTTATCTCTAAAGTCGCGACGGGAAAGGTGAATCCGAGGGAGATCGTCCAGTTGAAAAATTCGCTGGAGGCTATTGTGCCGGTAAAATCGCTGGCTTCGGGAGCAGAGGAGGAGGCGTTGAAAATTCTCGGTGACAATCTCCACAGTTGTGAGATGCTGAGAAATAAGATCAAGGAAACCCTTTTTGAAGATGCGCCTGTCAATATTCTGAAAGGGAAGAGTATTGCAGAAGGCTTTTCAGCAGAGCTCGATGAATTAAGAAATATTGCATTTTCGGGGAAAGATTACCTTGATGAAATGTTGAAGAGGGAATCTGCCGCCACGGGTATTACTTCTTTAAAGATTGCCAGCAATAATGTTTTCGGCTACTACATAGAAGTGCGAAATTCACATAAAGACAAGGTTCCTGAAAATTGGATTCGAAAGCAAACACTTGTCAATGCCGAGCGCTATATTACAGAAGAGCTCAAAGAGTACGAAGCGAAAATTCTGGGTGCGGAAGAAAAGATACTGCAGCTGGAGCAGGAGATCTTTCAAAAGCTAGTGCTGTGGATCTCAGATTATATTCAGCCGGTGCAGCAAAATGCCCAGGTTATAGGTCAGCTGGATTGCCTTTGCTCTTTCGCAGAACACGCGATGACAGAAAATTACTGTAAGCCGGAAATTGAAGATTCGCATGAACTGGTTATTAGAAACGGGAGGCATCCTGTAATTGAAAAGCAATTACCAGCGAGCGAAACCTATGTTGCTAATGATGTTTTTCTCGACCGGGAAGAGCAGCAGATCATTATGATCACCGGACCTAATATGAGTGGTAAATCGGCTATTTTACGTCAAACGGCTCTTATTGTTTTACTTGCACAGATGGGGAGTTTTGTGCCGGCAGAGGAGGTAAAAATGGGAATTGTAGACAAGATTTTTACCAGGGTAGGAGCCAGTGACAATATTTCTATGGGTGAATCTACTTTTATGGTGGAGATGAATGAAACCGCCAGTATCCTGAACAACCTTTCAGATCGCAGCCTCGTCCTACTGGACGAAATAGGCCGCGGAACCAGTACCTATGACGGAATTTCCATCGCATGGGCAATTACGGAGTATTTACACGAACATCCAGCAAGGGCAAAAACTTTGTTCGCTACCCATTATCATGAATTGAATGATATGAGTGAAACTTTTGGTCGAATCAAGAACTACAATGTTTCGGTAAAAGAGCTAAAGGATAACGTGTTATTTCTTCGGAAACTGGTGGCCGGTGGATCAGAACACAGCTTCGGAATTCATGTCGCCAAGATGGCGGGAATGCCTAAACAGGTGCTGCATCGTGCAAATAAGATCTTGAAAAAGCTGGAAGAATCTCACGGAATGCAGGAGAATACTGAAGTTTTAAAAAAGTCGGCCGAAGAAGAAATGCAGTTGAGCTTTTTTAATCTTGATGACCCAATTTTGGAAGATATTAAGGATGAGATCCTGCATATCGATATAGATACGCTTACACCGGTAGAGGCCTTAATGAAGCTCAATGAGATCAAGCGCATGCTAGCGGGCAAAAGTCAGAAAGCAAGAGCGTGATTTTAAGCGGGCAGTTTTGAGCTCCTCAGTTTGCGAGGAGAATTAATGTGATACTAACAGGATTAATAAGTGGAATTTAGAAGATTTGACATCCAGTAGGTTAAGAAAGGAAAACCCAATGCGTCTCAATAAGAGTTGAATTTCAACGGAAAAAATCCATTTTATTTTTTAGAAAAGACTTTGAGATTATAAGATTTATACTAAATTTGCATCCGAATTAACAGTTGCAAAACTACTCGAGAGAGTAAAGTTCATTAAAATTTGCGAAAATAGCTCAGTTGGTAGAGCGCCACCTTGCCAAGGTGGAGGTCGCGGGTTCGAATCCCGTTTTTCGCTCTTTAAAAATTTTCCATGCTCGGATGGTGGAATTGGTAGACACGTTGGACTTAAAATCCAATGACCAGCAACGGTCGTGCGGGTTCAAGTCCCGCTCCGAGTACAGAAACCCTCTTTATCTTATTGATTTAGAGGGTTTTTTTATGTCCAGCTTTCTGGTAGTAGATTGGATTGAATTGAATTCCGGTAGGAGTAGATTTCTGCTATTATAGGTGATCCTGGGGGAAGAATAAGTTAACTTAGGAAAGAAAGCTTGGCAGAAAGCCGTAATATTTTTTAAAGGCAACGGTGAAATGCTGCGGATTCTTGTAACCTACCTGGTAAGAGGCTTCTGAAATAGACATGCCTTCATTTTTAATAAATTCTTTCGCCTTTTCCATCCGGATTTTGGTAATGTATTTAAAAATAGTGGTAGAATATACTTTTTTAAAGCTTTGCTTAAGTTTTGAGGTGTTGAGGCCAGCGATAGGTGCAAGTCCGGCAATGGTGATATTTTCTCTGTAATTTTTTCTTATGTATTTTTCAACCCGCAGAATTCCTGCATGTTCAATTTTAGAAAGTTCTTTTGCATGGTTTTCAGCAGTATGACTACTGTCCTCAACAAGTAAGTTCACCAGTAAAGCCGTAATTCTGGCTTCGAGGTAGATCTTTTTTATATGCCCGCAATAGCTGCACGTTATAATATCCTGAATTTGTTGCTGTAGTTCAATGCCAATAGGCCTACTCTTTTCCCATAGAAGGGAAGAGTTTTTCTTTTGTAGTACCTCAGTTAATCTGGTGCGGAATAAGCTGTATTCTCCTCCAAAAGTTTTTGCAATAAATTCTTCAGTAAACAGAATATCCAGTGTCTTCCTATTAGTCGTTTGGGTACTTAAATAACCTTCGGGCTTGGGCACGTAGAAAATGTTGAAATGTCCCGCGGGTATAGACAGTACTGGGTTCGTGGCATCTTCTACGATATAATCACCTTCAAGTTCAAAGTGTAGTTTAAAAAAAGAAGTGTTTCCGGAAATTTTCAGTGAATGAACGCCCGATACCTCAAGATCCTGTATGAGTAAGCAGAAGCCGTTGAGCTGTAGGTGCCGAATATTCCCTTTTGCCTGACCATTATCAATAACTATGATCTCTTCCTCAAAGGTGTAGGTTCGAAAATCCAGGCTAAGCCTTTTAACAAAAGCTTTTTCTTCAAAATGGGGATTTTCAATCCTAAATTCCATGGGGCATATCTGTTTTTGAATAGAAAGAGATATTTAGCAGGAAACCAAACCGGCACATTCTTCCTTTTGCGTAACTAAAAATTCCTTTTACGTTAGCAAGTGGCCCTGTTGCTCTGCTATTTTTGCCCAAAGATAGTTATTTTAATTAAATCTAAATAAGGAAAGCGTTTTGGGCCTGAAAAAGAAATTTTTTTTCTTGATAATGTTGTCTCTCTTACCACATTTATTGGATGCGCAGTCTAAAGCGGGTGAAAAATTTTCATTTTCGGGCCGTATAATAGATCAGAATGGATATTCTTCTTCTGATGTGCAGATTATTCTTTCTAATGCAGTTGAGGAGTATAAGACCTTGACGAATGCAAAAGGCAATTATGAGATACAGGGAATTACTTCCGGAGTATATATTCTTGAACTTCAAAAAGGAGATTATATTGATTTCAAAGAAATAATAGTTAAGGGTAAAGATGTAGTTTCAAATTTTCAGATAAACAATAAAAAAGATTACGAACTGGAAGAAGTTTATCTGAACATAGAATCTGTGAAATCTGAAATCGAAAAAAAAGGTTTTGCAGTAAATGTTATTGAAACGGAGGAAGCTGCGGCTCGAAACGTTCAAACCAATGAGCTTTTGAATAGGAGTGTTGGGGTAAAGATTAGACAGGATGGAGGTTTAGGCTCCTCTGTAGATTACAACCTTAATGGAATGTCTGGCAATTCTATTCAAATTTTCATTGACGGCATACCAATCTCCTCTTATGGTTCTTCTTTTGATTTAAACAGTATTACTCCTAATATGATTGAAAGGATTGAAGTTTACAAGGGAGTGGTTCCTGCCGAACTCGCGTTTGATGCGCTTGGGGGTGCAATTAACGTTGTTCTTAAAAAACAGGTGAGTAACCAGATCAATGCCTCGCTGTCCTACGGTTCCTTTAACACCACTCAGGCCAACTTCAATGCTATTTATCATTCAGAAAGCTCAGGTTTTTTTATTAAAGGTTCCGGTTTCTATAACCATTCTGATAATGATTATGAGGTTTGGGGAAGGAATGTGTACAACATTTTACCAAATGGAAAATATGATTATGTCAAAGTAAAAAGGTTCAATGACACCTTTTATTCGTACGGAGGTATCCTGGAAGCAGGTTTCAAAAATGTGAGTTGGGCGAATAATTTTTCTATTGGTTACACAGCTTCCAGTTCTTATAATGAAATACAGCACGGCACGTATATGACGGTTCCCTATAAAGGTAGGTTTCTGGAAGCAGATGCGGGCATAGTAAACATTACTTATAATAAAAAGAATCTGTTCATAAACGGACTTGATATAAACTTTCACGGTTTGTACAGTGAACGGCAAAGAACAATAAATGACACTGTTAAGTGGAATTACAACTGGTCTGGCGAATTGAGCAGGGATCGTAAGGGGAATCCCATTCCCTCGCAAAGAGGAGCACAACAGGGTCCACCTACCATTTTAAATATTTTTAGAGATATATATTCCTTTCGAGGAGGTTTAAGTTACTCTTTTGACAATCATCACATGCTGAGTCTCAACCATGTTTTCTATACAATTTCCAGGGAAGAAAATGATGAACTATGGAATGGCATTAGAAGGAATTTCGTGGAAACGCGCGCTCTGGAAAAAAATGTAACCTCCTTGTCCTATGAGTCCAGATGGTTCAATGAACACTTAAAAACTACTGTTTTTGGTAAATACTATCAGCAGGAAATTGAAAAGATGGATCCCGTTGTGGTTAGTGTAGATGGAGAAGAAGTTAGACGGGAGCAGCATTTTGATCGAAAAACTGAAGAATCTGGATATGGATTGGCGATCTCTTACCTGTTAGATTCCGGAATCTCTTTTTTAGGTTCGGCAGAAAAAGCTATTCGGCTGCCCTCAGATAATGAAACTTTTGGAGATGCGGGAGAAAACATTGTAGAAAATCCAGGCCTGCAGCCCGAAAGAAGTAACAATTATAACCTGGGTGTAAAATTAGGACCTTACAAGATTAAAAGGCATAAAGTTTCAGTCTACGCCTCAGGCTTTATAAGGAATACACAGGATAAGATCGTAAGGCAAACGCAAACCAATCTAAATGATGCTATTCAAACTGCTCCTTTTGAAAACCTGAGCAAAACGCAATCGAAAGGTTTTGATGCTGAACTTGTTTATAGTTTCAAGGAGAACTTGAATGTTTTGTTCAACATGTCCAAATTCAATACCAGGTTTAAAACCAAGTATGATAACAACGGGAATGTTTTGTATAACTATAATGAACAACTTCCCAGCGAACCTTTTCTCACGGCCAATGTTTCCGCAGGATATACCTTTAGGAACACCATTCAACCTGGTTCTTTATTTAAAATTTATTACAACCTGGGATATGTTGATTCTTTTTACAACGTGTGGACCAGAAAGAACAGGAGAGGGCTGGAAGATTTTAAAGTTCCGGAACAAACGGTGCAGGATCTTGGGTTGAGCTATGTATTTCCAGACAAGAACCTTATTGTAAGTTTTGATGTAAATAACATCTTAAACGAGCAGGTTTACGACAATTTTGCGGTGCAGAAACCGGGTAGGGCTTTTTATCTCAAATTAAATTATTCAATTAATAACTTCTAAATAGATCCGATATGAAAAATAGATTTACAAAATTATTTAATTATGCTGCTGTAGTTGGTGTAATAAACCTGGCGATGAGTTGCAGTAGTGACGACGGGAATATGATAACTCCCGAACCCAATCCAGTTGAAGGTAGGTGGATAACCGTAGCGGGAGCTATCATGGATGAAACTCCGGGAAACGGGAATGGAGGAACTGTACTTTACTCTATCTCTCAGGAAAATGCTGAAGATCCTGATTTTGAGGTAAATGTATTTGAAAATGGTTTTTCTGTGAGATCACAACGTACTGCGAGACTTCAATCATCTGTAGATGGTTCTACAATGTTTAATATTGCATATGGAGGAGATATTGGAGGTGAATTCTCCAAATATCATATCAATGGAGGTGGAGACTTTGAGCAAACCGGTGGGGTGGTAAATATTTCTCAGTATGCCGGGACTTCACCAAGATGGGTGAAATTATTTGATGGTGATCAAACCGGCGCGGCGGTGAGCGTGACAAGTCCGCAGGTAAATGAAGGTGATACTTACGAATACACCAGAGGGACCGCTACCATAGTTACTATTGATATGAATGAAGTCCTTATTTCAAACAACAATTCTTTTGAGATTCCTCTTTCAGAAGAAGAAGAGGCGGCCGGGTATTATATCTTTCGATTAGATACTCCTGTTTTAAATGCTGCCGGGGATAAATTAATCATAGGTACCTGGATGGGTAAAACTGATCCTGCCACGGGAGAACGTGACACAAATGAATACGAAAGACTAGGTTCCAAAGCTCTAGTGGTTGATTATCCATCTTTAGAGAACCCAACTTTAATTACTTCCAGTGTAGGGTTTGGTGATACCAGTGGTTACCGTAGTTTTAACAGCTTTTTGGCCGAAGATGGAAACATCTATCAGGCAACACAAAGAGATCCCAATGGCTCTCATATATTAAGGATTGGTGCAGACAACGAATATGATAATTCGTATAATTTCAGCTTAGACGAAGCTTTGGGCGTTAATAACTCTTATATTGAAAGTTGGAGGTACGTAGGGAATGGTATTGCATATGTGATGTATACCCATGATGGTTCAGCAAACACAAATTTCAATCCTGGTACCCAGCAAAGTTTCCTGGCAAGATTAGATCTTAATTCCAAGACGGCTCAACAAGTAGACCTTCCTTATGAACCTGATATG
Organism: Salinimicrobium maris; assembly: GCF_049680855.1. NCBI lineage: Bacteria > Pseudomonadati > Bacteroidota > Flavobacteriia > Flavobacteriales > Flavobacteriaceae > Salinimicrobium > Salinimicrobium maris. The sequence goes on from NZ_JBMPGS010000001.1 coordinate 1,015,272, forward strand.
TATTTCTTCCAGTACCAGGGATTTGTAGTAGACGGGGATAAGGTTTATGTCACTATTTCTCCCGTAGGAAAAGATGGGAATATCTATATTCTTAACAGCCAGACAGGAGAAGTGACAAAAGGAGCCAAATTAATTAATGAGCCTGGGAATCATTTCATCGGGGCCTTTTAGATAACCTTTAACCTTAGGTCATAAGCAAGATAAACTAGTTCCGGTTGTAGCCATGGTTACAACCGGAACTTTAAATTTTCAAATATGAAGAAAAAAAAGAAAAAGTACGGACTTAGAAGGTTTATAAACGATGTCCATCTATGGCTTGGCCTTGGAAGTGGAATTATCCTTTTTCTTGTTTGTCTATCCGGAACCATACTCACTTTTGAAAAAGAAATAAAAAGTGTTTTTGCTCAGGATTTTGCCGTTTCCGGAACAAAGGTTATGCCTGTTGAAACTTTAACCGAATTATTGCAGGAAGAAGGTGAAGTATCTTCTGTGAGCATACCTGCACAAAAGGGAAAGCCTTATGAATTCCGGGTCAAAACTAGTCCTGAAGATCGACGGGGAACAACTTTTTATGTAAACCAATATACAGGAGAATATAAGAAAACCAGGGAATCTCCCCTTGACGAATTCTTCATGTGGAATTTCAGAATGCACCGTTGGTTACTGTTAGATTCATCCATTGGAAGACCTATTGTGGGAACAGCTACCATTATTTTCTTTTTCCTGGCCTTGAGTGGTGTATTTCTGTGGTTTCCAAAGAAACTGAAGTGGAAGAATATGAAAAGTGGCTTCAAAATCAAAACATCAGCCAATTGGAAACGTATAAACCACGATCTTCACAATACTCTCGGTTTTTATGCATGTATTTTCCTGGTAATAATGACATTAACAGGCCTGTGCTGGAGTTTTGAGTGGTATCGTGACGCAGGAAGCGAAGTGCTGGGAACTAAAATTTTTGGAAACAGGGGTGGTGGAACCGATTTTAGTTCGAATAGAGACATTTCTTCGGTAGATGCAATTTCCCTTGCTTCAATTTACAGAATCTCCTCAAGTGAGCTGGATTATGATGGAACTACTTCCATTTCATTTCCAGGAGATAAAGACCAGGTTTATAATATTAGAAAAACAAGTGATAACGGCTGGTCTCCTGTGACTGTAGATAAGCTTGTGCTTGATCTTGACGGCACGGTGCTGCATAAAGAAATTTTTAATGAAAAACCTCTTAATGTTCAAATAGCTTCGCTTATAAAACCCATTCATACCGGGGAAATCTTTGGGACTTTTTCAAAGATAATTTATTTTCTTGCCTGTCTCATCGCGACCAGTTTACCTATTACAGGTACATTGATTTGGCTTAATAAAATGAAGAAAACTCCTAAAAATAAGAAACAACAGGCTGAGCTTTAGAATTATATTCAGTTGAGCGATCCATATGATATTTTTCTGATTTCCTTCTTCAGTAATGTTTTTAAATAAACAACGCCCGTATTTCAAGTCGGGCGTTATTTATTTAAAAAGGTTTAAAAAATGACATTTTTGGATCCTTTTCTGGGCTGTAATTTGTTCCACATGGCATTGGGGGAGTGATAGACAAACAAAATTTTTATAACTTGTTGCTCAAATCTGCTCCATATGAAAACCTTAGGCGTACTCCTTTTTTTTCTGGTACTTAGTGCAGGAAGTTGTGCGCAGGCACTACAAGTAGATGGTCGCGATATTGAGAACGCTGCACTTATTGGGGTTTCCAGCAAACTTCACGGTTCGGCGAAATTATATTCGGTTCAAAGGGAAAGTCAGAAGCTTTTCATCCTCACCTTCTACAATCCAGATGCACCCAATATGTACGAAGCAGAGAACATTTCCTTTTATGGAACAAATCAAGACTTGGATATGCTCTACGAATTTCTGAAAAAAGGCTTTTCCTCCAGGGAAAGGCGACTGAAAAATTTGGGAGAAGGGCACAAAATGGCCGTAAGTTTTGCTTACTCCTCAATTTTAGTAGAGGTGCTTCGGGAAAATGGACTTAATGGCTGGTTCTTTCTTTCCAAAAAGCAGCTGGACAGGTTATTCGGGAAAGTCTAATTAAGAGCATATACCAAATATCGTGTTTTACAACTCGTGAAGACTTCTTCAGAAATTTTAAAGTTCCTTTTCCTTTGTTATATCCTATTTAGTTGTTGAGTCTTGTCTTTTAATCTTTAAAAATTGCTTCTTATTCTTATTTTTTGATATTTTATAAATTCTTTTGAGACTTTTTTCCAGTCCGGACTACTGTAGGTAAATGATTCTACAGAATGATCTACCGCATCTTCGGGTGAGTCAAAAAAACCTTTACCATTGCAGGAGGAACAAGTTTCTTCATGGAGGACCAAATGTGCCTTTTCCATCCCAAAGCCCATACAGACTTCACATTTTAATTTGTTCATAACTCTCAGGTAATTAGTGTTATATTCAAATATAATCATATACAAATGGCTGCAACAAATAATTATGTTAACAGATCAATCCACAACACATAATGGAATACCTAAAACAGTTTTAAGCTAAAGTTATTCGCGGGAAGTTGATGAAGTGAGATTATGGGATTTTGGTATCTCAAACTTGGTCTTTGGGATGCCCCTTGTCAATTTTTTCTTCAGCCCACTCTTTTTCTTCTTCGTCCGCTTCAACAGGTTCCTCCTGTAGATGTTCTACCCGTGGTTCAAAATTAAGTTTGGCGAACATGGGAAAGTGGTCTGAGCCAATGCTTTTTAACCGCTGTATTTCTACAAGGCAAAAATCTTCTGTGTGAAAAATGTGATCTAAGGGCCATCTAAAGAAAGAATAACCGGTATGATAGGTGTTATAAAAGCCCCTGCCAATCCTAGGATCCAGTAATCCACTTATTTGTTGAAACAGTTTGGTCGTCCGGGACCATGCCACGTCATTAAGGTCTCCAAAAACCAGTACAGGTTCATTTTTTGGCTTGATTTCGCGCCCAATTAATAATAGTTCAGCATCCCGGTTGGTAGAAGTGTCATCTTCGGTGGGGCTGGGTGGCTTAGGATGAAGGCAGTGAATTCGCACTCTTTCGCCATTTCGAAGCTTGACGTAGCCGTGTATGGAAGGAATTTCTGAAGTGATGAGGTATTTAACTTCGATATCCTCCAGCTCCAGCCTGGAGTAAAGGTGCATTCCATAAAGATTATCCTTGGGAATTTTAACGCAAAATGGATAATCCTCTTCAATTTCTTCCAATGCTTTTTCCCAGCGCTTGTCAGTTTCCAGCGTAAGAACAATATCCGGTTGTTTCTTGTGAATCCTCGCTAGAAGTTTGGAGTATTTATCGTTTGGCGTGAGAACATTGCTTACCAGTACAGAAATATGATTTTCTGGTTTATCTCCCTTGTATCTCATTACCTGTTTTTGTGCGAGAATGGTGTAGGGATAGATTTTAGCCGCCTGGTAAAGAAGGCTTGCAATTAACAGGCTCACCAAGATGTATTGCCAGGAGGCGTCAAAGGGAAAAATATATGCAGAAAAAGCTAAAACCACTAGAATAAGAAAGCAAATCTGTAAACGTGGAAAATCGAATCCTCGCACCCACCATTGATCATATCTTGATAAAGAAGCCAGCGTAGGAATTAACATTAAGACATCAAAAAAAGCTACAATCAATTCCGGTACTGTCATAAGATGCTGGCCTGGAGGGTTAGGTTTATTTTGCACTAAAATAATAAAAACGGCTCACATTTGCATGAATCAAAATCCACTCTTAAACTTTCTCGAGGAAAGAAGTTTTAAAAAAGAATGACTTTTAGCTGTGCTTTTTCTCCCATACAAGTAAGATTTACCGAATCGATATTTCTTTACAGTAGTTAAATATCAGAACGTCAATAATTTGAGAATCTTTTATGAAAACAGCTTTTTAGAGGGATATGCTTTAACGGGAGCTTAAGGAGCTAAGAATAATTTTTTTGTAATTTCCTGAAAATACTTTTTTAAATGAATACAGGCGCAAGAATACTTCTTAATACGACTTTAGCTGTACTGGGAACCTATTTCTGTTTCTTGGCCATTGCAGAGGCAAAGGGATTTCTAGCACCTTTATCAACGGCTTTCATCCTTGCCCTGGTGGTTGTACCACTTTCTTCGAAACTGGAAAGAGCGGGGATGCCAAGAATTGTCGCCTCTCTATTGAACACCTTCCTTCTTTTCCTTTTTTCTATTGCTTTTATGGCACTTATTTCCTTTCAGGTGAAAAGTTTTGTTGCCGAATGGTCGCTCATTCAAAGAACAATGGAACCCAAGATGGAAGAATTGCAAACCTTTATTTTTGAGCATACGCCCTTAACTAAAGCCGATTTTAAAAGATATAGATATAATGAAGAGGGAAAAATGCCTTTTTGGGATGATATGAACCACAGGAAACGTGCAATTGGGGTTTTTGCAAAAACTATGAATTTTCTTGGGATTTACATATTGACCTTTATATATATATTCTTCATTCTTAACTACAGGAGTCGTTTTCGGAAATTTTTACTGCGCCTTTTCCCCGATGAAAGGAAGGGAAAGGTGAATAAAATCATGAAGGAATCGGCACGTGTAACCCAGCAATATCTTATAGGGAAACTTATTCTTATGGCTCTATTGGCTGTGGTGTATTCTATTGGTTTAGGAATTTCGGGGGTGAACAATTACATTTTGATAAGTCTTATTGCTGCTTTGGTCACCTTAATACCTTACGTAGGGAACATCATTGGGTTAGCATTGGCAATGGGATTTGGATATTTGACATCGGGTGATTTCAGCGTTTTGGTGGGTGTGGTGGTAACTTTCACAGTGGCGCAATTTGTGGAAAGTTATGTTCTGCAACCTTATATAGTTGGTGATAAAGTAGGCTTACATCCATTTGTGGTAATAGCAGTGGTGGTAGCAGGTAGCGCTTTATGGGGAGTAATAGGTATGATCCTGGCGATTCCTTTAATGGCCATTATTACAGTGGTTTTTCTACATATTTCTCCTTTAGAACCCTTCGGATTTTTATTCAGCAAAAAAACTTCTTCAGATTAATGAAGTTCCAAAAATGCCCTTTTTGAAAGCTTTTTTAAAATTATCTACTGTAAAGTCCTTGGCCTCTTCCGTATGTTTTTTGGTCCAGAATGCTTAAGCGGGTGGCCGTTGTTGTTGGTGCAGGAGAGGACTTGAACCAGTTTTTGATGCGGTTGTAATCCAAATAATAATTTACTCTCAAAGATATATTGTTAATCTGTGGTTGCGCAAAAAGCTGGTCAAAATTATCTGCAATGGGAATTCTTGCTTGCTGTACATAATTTTCTATAGCATTGCGATAGAGCAGGCTGAGTTGACTGCCGGGAGCAAACCACCAGGAAAAGCGTAGATCTACATTCCAGCTATTATAGGTGGTATTTTGGTTTTCATTATAAGAAGAATTGTATTGCAGACTTCCATCCTGCTCAAGGTTATAAAATGCTGAATAATCTACTTCTGAAAAGTAATGTCTAAAAGCAAGATTTACTGCCATTTTGTTGTTGAAAATATATCCGGATCCTAATGAATTCACCACCGTGGTCCTGTTGCGTTTTCCGAAGATAATTTCTTCATCCATAAAATCTACAAAGCCCTCTTCTTTATCTGAAGAAACAATGCTGGAATTAAGATTAATGTTCACCCGGTCTGAAAGCCGATAAGTAGGACTAAACTCAAAAATGAGCCTACCGCGTCCTTTTTCATCATACTTATACCAATCAAGCACCACTTCCGCAGCAAGTTTTTTACGGTAATCTGTAGAAAACCAGGTCCACACGTCGTAATAGGTTGGAATGTCAAAATGTCTGTTATCAACCCGTGGCTCATAAATATCTTGTGTGCCTAAAGGAGTGGTTTCAAAACCACCTCCAAAGGTGAAAAAAGTTTTAGTGGTGAAGCTGGAATTAAAATTGAAAATTAAATTACTGAAGAGATCTGGCTCCAGCCTGCGCTGGTGGACCAGGTTGAAATTAAGAAACAGGTTGTTCAGGAATCCTTTGGGCTGTAAATACCGGTACCCATAGTAGCCAACGTAGTTTACATAATTCGTGGAGCTGGAATATCCCAGATCATTTATGTCATAATCATTTGTTCTTAATTCAATTTCTCCAGAAAATCGATTCTTACCGCTAATTTTTGCAAGTCCGGCACCTGCTTCAGTTCCAAATTTTGTCTCTTCTTCCAATACCCAGCTGCCTTCGGCGCTGGCAAAATATTCAAAGGTGTTGGCCTTATTTGTAAGGTTGAGGTAAAGACCTGTGGCATTGGCATCTCGAAAATGACCTTCTCGTACCACATTTGTATTCACCATTGAAACAGAGGAATTGTCTCCAAATCGTTGATCCAGGACGAGGATGTTATAATTGGTAAATGGCTCGGTCACCACTCTTCTGGAATCGTTAGTTTCAATATTCCTTATGGTGGCGTAGGTATTTTCAGTAATCGCATTAAAAAATCCAATTCCCAGTCCTTCATTGGTCCTGCCTGAAATTTTCAAAGCATTAATCAAATCTACAGAAGAAGGGTATTCAAGAAATTCTTCATTTTGAGCAAGCTCAATTCTTCCTGTTGGAGCGCCTCCAACCCGACGTGAATAGAAGAGGTTGCCTTTGGTGAATAATTCTGTACCTTCGGTAAAGAAAGGCCGTTGTTCATCATACTGCACTTCAAAAGCCGACAAATTTAGAACAGCGTCATCAAATTTTGTCTGTCCAAAATCTGGTACAAGAATCATATCCAGTGTAAAAGCATCATTGATCCCATATTTTAGGTCCATTCCTCCATTGAAGTTTACGGTAGTTTCACCATCATAATTGTTCACATAAGAAGACAGGTAGGGCTGAAAGGAGAGGCGAACGGGAGTTTTAATATTTTCTATACCGTAAAGCTCTCCATCATAAATAGAGTAGGAGCCTTTCGAATTGTCTACGGGGCTCCATGTATATCGAGTGCGAGTGCGGCGAAATTCCCGCTCCATGTTTAGCCCCCATTCTTGTATGTCTTTCTTCGGAAAGCGAAGTTCTGAATAAGGAATGAACATCTCTGCAACCCAGTTGTTGCCATTAGTTTTTACCGCACTGTACCATACTGCATTCCAGGAAGAATCTTCGTTGCCATTAGTCATTTTGGCGTCATATTGCACACCGGCTGCAGTGACAATGAATTGCATGCTTTGTTGACGATCGTTATAACCGTTTAGTAGCACAAAAAAGAAATCATCGTTTCCAATTTGGTCACGTTCCGTAAGCTCTTTCAAAATTTTAGAGGGATCTGGATCCTGCATGGTGGCTCCAAAATATATGCCCAGGTAATCATAGATAATCTTAACTTCGGTTTTTAGGCTGTCCGGAATTCTTTTCCCGTTATTGGGCATTCTCTCTACAAAATCACCGGCAACAGGCGCATCTTCCCAGGCAGCGTCATCAAGGACACCATCAATTTTTGGGGATTCTGAAATTCTTTTTACGGTAAGGCTTTTTCGTGAGATGCTATCGATTTCCTGTGCATGTAAGATTGAACAGGAAAAGAGAAGAAGAATACTTCCAATTAAAACTTTCATCAATGGTCTTTTGTTAAAGACAGTGCCATATTGCAAATGTTACAAGGAGCACAGATTTTTTTATAAATAGTTTTTGTATGGTGGAATGAAGAATAAAAAAAGCCACTCTAGAAAGTGGCTTGTAAATCTTTTTGGCTTAATAACAGGGACGCCTTCTTCTTTCGTTAAGTCCCGGACCTCCAATTTTGAAGATAAGGCTAACGATTACCTGATGTACACGAGGATCGTCAAAAATTGCTTCGTTTATACCGTATTCGGCATTTAGGATATCTAAACTAAGAGGTTCGACAGTGGAAAGTGAGCGTTCATAACGAACATCTATACCAAAACGCCCATATTCTACTTTGGCGCCAATTTGTGCATTTATAGGGGAATTCTGCAAAGTTATAGGGTTGCGGAATTCTTCTCCTTCTAGGGTGGCAGATAAGATGTTGGAATAAACAGGACCAGCATAAACATCTAGGGGTCCCCATACATTATAACCTACCAGTAAAGGTACAGTGACGGTTTCTATCGAATAGGTGGAAGGCTGATTCGGAAATTCAAAAGTGCTTTCCAGTGAGGAATAAACCACCTCGGGTCTGAGAAAAAATTTACCGAAGTTAATTTGACCAAAAGCGCCGCCATGAAAACCTACTTCGCCGTTGGCCTCAACTGTGCCATCATAGAAACGAGCTTGTGTTCCTGTAATTTGACCGCCCATGGTGTAATTGATTCCACCTTTGAGACCATAACTTATTTCCTGCGCTGTGCTTGTGAAAATTGCTCCTAAAATGAAGAAAAGGGAGTATATATATTTTTTCATGTTGTTCAGTTCTGTACCTGGTTACAAATAAAAAAGATTTTTTCGGTTATCTCAACTAATTTATAAAGTTATAACGCTTCCACTTGTAATTAATTTTATGTTACTTAGGATTTTGGGTAAAGAAAGTCGAGCCGGGAAATTGATTGAAAATGTTCTTTGTTTTTGGGTCCTCCTTAAAATAAAAAAGCCACAAGATTTCTTGTGGCTTAAATTACAAACTCGAAAGAGATATTACATTTCTCCTTCTTCGTCGATTTCTTCTTCAAGTTCCTGACCTGCTTCCTCTACTTCTCCTTCGATTTCTTCACCTGCTTCTTCAAGATCTCTCTCTACTTCTTCAGTAGAATTTTCGAATTCTGTTTCAACTTCTTCTGCCTCATTTGAAGTTTCTCTACAAGAATATACAGATAGTGTGAAAACAGCTGCTAGTAGTGCTAAAGATAATTTTTTCATGTTCAAAATGTTTGATTAGTAAGGACAAATTTAAACTAATTTTTAAATAACCAAAGGCTAATACTCCATTATGTATGATAGCACCGGGGATTTTATAAGTTCTTAGAATAGACTTCACAAAACTTTAGGAATTGAGGCAAATGTAATCAGCAATCATCTTTGTTGCACCCGTGTTGTTATTTACAAAGTGTCCAGATATCCTACCTGTTTTTCTTCGAAACTCTTCATCTCCTACTAACTTTAACATGGCTTGCTCCAGTTCTTCTTTGTTTGCGACCGAAAATAAGCCCGCCAGTTGACGTAGCTGCTGTGCTTCCGGAAACTTTGAATAATTCTTTCCAATGATGATCGGGAGGCCAAAAGTTGCCGGCTCCAATATGTTGTGTAGTCCCGTAGTGCCTGCTGCTCCCCCAACGTACGCGATATCTGCAGCACTGTAAATTTTGGTTAACAAACCAATCGTATCTATAATAAGGACGTCGTATGCTGAAAGATTTTTATGTTGTTTTTCGGAAAATAATAGCGTCTTTCGTTTCAGGTTTTGTTGTAGCTGTTGAATTTTAGCCTCTTTAATAGTGTGTGGTGCTATAATGAATTTTAGACCTTTGGGAGCGGTGTTAATAAAACCCAGTAAAAGCTCTTCATCTTCAGGCCAGGTGCTTCCGGCAACCACGCAGAGATTATTGTTCTTAAATTCTTCAATAAAATTAAGGTGGTTGTTGTAGTGAATTTGTTGAGCGACCCTGTCAAATCTCGTATCCCCACTCAAAGTGACATTTTTGAAGCCTATTTTATTCAGCAATGCTACAGATTTTTGATTCTGAACAAAGAAATGATCAAATGTTTTTAAATAGGAACGCATCCAGCTTCCGTACGGCTTAAAAAATGCCTGATCTTCTCTAAATGCACCAGAAACCAGCAATGTTTTGACATTTCTTTGCTTCAGTTTCTGTAAATAATTGGGCCAGAATTCATATTTAATAAAAAGTGCCCATTCCGGGTGAACTATATCTAAAAATTTCTGCACATTTCGCGTAGTATCTAGGGGAAGATAGATCGTTACATCTCCCAACGATTTATTTTTCTTTACCTCATAACCCGAAGGGGAGAAGAAGGTAACAATTATCTTTTTCTTCGGAAAATGGTCTTTTACGCGCTCTATTACGGGCACTGCCTGCTCGTATTCCCCAAGAGAAGCTGCGTGGAACCAGATGGTTTTATCTGCCGGCGAGATCTCTTCTCTTAAAATGGAGAACACATTTTTCCTGCCGCTCACGAAAAGTTTCATTTTATCACTAAACCATCCGCTTACCGGAAGTAGTCTTTCTGCAGTGTTAATTGCTATATTGTAAAGAAAATGCACAGGCTGTTATTTGACTGCTAAATTAGAAAAATTGCATTGGCGAAAGGAGTGATATTTCGTATTTTCGTGGTCCTATAAAAACATGGAATGAAGAAAATACAAATGGTTGATCTTAAGGGTCAATACGAAGAAATAAAAGAGCAGGTGAATTCTTCGATTTTAGAAGTTATAGATTCCACTGCATTTATCAATGGTCCTGAAGTACAGCAATTTCAGAAGGAAATGGAAGATTATCTTGATGTAAAGAACGTGATTCCATGTGCCAACGGTACCGATGCCCTTCAAATTGCGATGATGGGATTGGGTCTAAAACCCGGAGATGAGGTCATTACTGCCGATTTCACTTTTGCAGCAACCGTAGAAGTTATTGCACTCTTGCAGCTAACTCCTGTTTTGGTTGATGTAGAACCCGATACCTTTAATATTGATCCTGAAGCAATTAAAAAAGCCATCACCTCTAAAACCAAGGCCATAGTACCGGTGCATCTTTTCGGGCAGACTGCTAACATGGATGCAATTCTGGAAATTGCTGCAGAACACAACCTGTATGTCATTGAAGACAATGCGCAGGCGATTGGTGCCAATTACCATTTTAAAGACGGTAAGAAAGCAAAAGCAGGAGTTTTAGGGCATGTTGCCTCTACTTCCTTCTTCCCTTCGAAAAATTTGGGCTGTTATGGAGACGGTGGTGCCATCTTTACGAATGATGACGAGCTGGCACACAGCATCCGCGGGATTGTGAACCACGGGATGTACGAGCGTTACCACCACGATGTAGTAGGTGTCAACAGCCGACTTGACAGTATTCAGGCGGCGGTATTGAGAGCAAAACTTCCAAAGCTTGATAGTTACAATAAGGCGCGGCAAGAGGCAGCCAAAAAATATTCAGAAGCATTTAAAGACCAGGAGTATATCGTTACTCCTTTTACCCAAAGTAGCGCGGATACACATGTTTACCACCAGTATACCCTAAAAATCCTAAACGGGAAAAGAGACGCGCTGGTACAGCATTTAAATGCAAAAGGAATTCCTTGCGGAGTGTACTATCCAATTCCACTCCATAGCCAGAATGCTTACAAGGATGAGAGATATAATGAAAGTGATTTTCCCGTGACCAATCAACTTGTAAAGGAGGTAATTTCTTTACCTATGCACACAGAACTTGATGACGAGCAAATTAATTACATTACTTCAGAGGTTATAGCTTTTGTTAATCAGTAAGAGTGCATGCAGAAATTATTAGGCCCCTCGAAAAATGCCATTTTTGTCATGAAAGAGGGGAAGTTTTATAAACTAGAAAAGCCAGAAAATAATGCATTAAAAATCCGGTGAAGTTCTCCTTCACCGGATTTTTAATTTTTTATAACCAGAAATCTAAACTTCTGCAGAAGAAACTTGCGCATTACGGTCAATTTTCTTTACAAGGCCTTGAAGGACTTTACCTGGTCCCACTTCTATAAATTCTGTCGCGCCGTCTTTGATCATATTTTGAACACTTTGTGTCCACTTCACGGGTGCTGTAAGCTGGAACATCAGGTTTTCCTTGATTTTTGAAGGGTCTGTGACCGCAAAGGTGCTTACATTTTGATAAATGGGGCAGGAGGGATTTTTGAACTCTGTCTCTTCAATAGCTGCTGCCAGTTCCTCTCTTGCCGGTTCCATTAAGGGAGAATGAAATGCACCTCCAACCGGAAGGATCATGGCACGGCGTGCTCCTCTTTCTTTTAATTCCTCACAGGCTTTTTCCACTGCTAACAGGTCTCCGGAAATAACAAGCTGTCCCGGGCAGTTATAATTTGCAGCAACTACCACCCCACGAGTGTCTGCGCAAATCGCTTCCACTATATGGTCTTCAAGCCCAAGAACGGCTGCCATGGTAGATTCTTCAAGTTCGCAGGCTTTCTGCATCGCCTTTGCCCTTTTAGAAACCATTTTCAATCCGTCTTCAAACTCGAGGGTACCGTTTGCAACCAGTGCCGAAATTTCCCCCAGCGAATGACCGGCTACCATATCTGGTTTAAAAGAATCTCCTAAAACCTTGCTTAAAATTACCGAATGCAAGAATACTGCAGGTTGGGTAACTTTGGTTTGCTTCAGGTCATCAAGAGATCCTGTAAACATAATATCTGTAATGGAGAATTCCAGGATCTCATTCGCTCTCTCAAAGAGCTCTTTGGCAAGCGGAGATTGTTCATAAAGATCTTGCCCCATGCCTTTAAACTGTGCTCCCTGGCCGGGAAAAATAAATGCTTTCATCATGAAATATTTTATTCGGCTAAATTAAAAAAATAAAAAGACCTTATAACCATGGTGGGTTACAAGGTCTTTTCAATGTTTCACCCGGTTTATAGATTCAGTTTCCCTTTTTTACCAACATCCTGATCTTTACCGGTAATGGCAGCGGCTCCCATTTTCAAGAGGGAAACATACTTATTGTCTTTGGTGTCCCAGTAATAAGCTTCAGAAGGGGTGAATTTAATGGCGGTTGCCTGCGGATCATCTGCGCCGTCAAACCAGCTGTCATCGGCGCTGTCATATAATTCTTTGATCTTTTCTTTTTCAGTAACTATTTCCCCGGTACCGTAAACGCTCAAAAATTCCATGTCTGATGGTTTACTGTACAACAACTGTATCGCACCCGTTCTTTCTATATTTTGGTTATGTTCGCTGCTTCGTAAACTAAGAAACCAAATGTTTCCCGCATCGTCTACCTTCTTCGTAGACATTGGAATGGCATCAAGTGGCTTATCCTGAAATCCTGTTACCATCATGGCAAACTTTATATCTTCTGCGAGGGATTTCAATTTTTCTTTAGCTTCAGTATTACTATAATTTTCTGTACTCATAATTCATTTTTTAGTTATCCAATTAAATATAAGAGGATTATATTGCGATATGAGCTAAAGAACTGCTAAAGAAAAAGGTTCTTGTGTTAAGTTTTCTTAGGAATAGGAGTCAAGAATACTTTTGACGCGAGAATGGTAACTGCTGCCAAAAATATTTAGGTGCACCAGTAAATAATACAATTGCCACAACGGAATTCGCTCCTGAAACCCCATTTTTAAAGGGTAATACTCATTGTATCTTTCAAAAACTTCTTCTGAAAACCCTCCAATAAGTTTCATCATGGCCAGGTCCATTTCTCTTGGGCCGTAACAAACCGCCGGGTCAATAAGACAAGGCTCACCCTGCTCGTTTACCAGGTAATTGCCGCCCCAAAGGTCACCGTGGATCAATGCCGGGGGTTCTGCAGGGATCTCTTTGGAAATATTTTTAAAGATTCTGTTGGTGTTTTTAAAAGAAAATCCACGCTGAGATGCCATTTTTAGCTGTGGTTCCAGCCGCTGATTGATGTAAAAATCTGCTGCCGATTTTTCTCTCCCGTTATACTGCGGAAGGCTCCCAATATAATTGGAAGCATAAAACCCGAATTCTCCTGAAGTCGTTTGGTGCAGCGCTGCCAGGTTTTTAGCAAATTTTTCCCAGAAATCGGGTGCTTTAGAGCCTTTTGCTTTGTATTCAAGCAAAAGATACGAGTATTTGCCGCTTTTTCCGCAGGAATATACCTTAGGAACATCAATTGTTTTGCTGTTTTTGAGGGCTGTCAAACCTTCTTTTTCTGCTTTAAACATCTCCGGGAATTTATCGCTGTCGTTGATCTTGAGCACTCTTTCTCCGGCAGTTGTTTTTAGAAGATACACCTCATTGATGCTTCCGCCGGCAAGTGAGTTAGCTCCGGAAATCCTGAAATTTTCCTTTGTTTCAATTCCGGAGAAAATGCTTCTAAGATCCCCTTTTTCGCTCATAAGTTTCATACGTAAATGAGAAATCGTGGCGCTCGTCTTTTTCGTGAAAAGTAGAGGAAACCAATTTCCATTTTTCAGCATCAATTTCAGGGAAAAAGGTGTCTGCATCAAAGCTGCCGTGGACGCGCGTAAGTTCGATTTTGTCGGCCTTTTCCATAGAAAGTTTGTAGATCTCGCCGCCGCCAATTACAAACGGCTGCGCATCTTCTTTAGTAGTTTCCAAGGCTTCCTCCAGCGAATGCACCACAATAGCAGCTTCTGGATTGTAGTCTTCTTTACGGGTAATCACCACATGGGTGCGGTTGGGCAGGGGTTTTGGGAAGGTTTCAAAAGTCTTTCTTCCCATAATAATATAGTGCCCGGTGGTTAAAGATTTAAAGCGCTTGAAATCATCTGGCAGGTGCCACACCAAATCCTTGTCTTTTCCTAATTCGTTTTTTTCGCCGGCTGCGGCTATGAGGGTTACTTCAGGCATTTCTAAGAATTTATAGGCTTATCGGGATCAATTCCGGGTTTTGGCGAAGTGGGAGTCGTTGTGTTCGTACCGGTATTTTTTGTAAGCGGATGTTCTCTTTCGACTTTTTGCTGAAGTTCATCTATTTTTTTTCTTTGTTTTGCCACCAGCTTTTCAATTTGCCGGTTCTCCCAGTCCTTGCCTAAAAACCGGTTGGTCACAAAAACATTGTAGGCGTGCAGGAGTAGAATCACTCCCCAGATAATGATTGCCCATACAAACCAGTCAATTCCGAAGGGTTGAATATCTTTTCCATATTCCAGGAAAGCATTTAGAATAATAAAAATGACAGAACCTATTAGGAAAAATATAAAATGCTGAATAAGCCTTTTCTTCTGTTTCGCACGTTCCTGGGCCTTTTCTATCATCTCCCGCTGTTCAGGATCAATGGAGTTTTTATTCTTTTTATAAGACATAATAAAGGAGTATTTTAGATGAAATTCATTCAAATTTATTGTTTTTACTTCGGAATCCTCAGTGCTTATGAATAATTTTAGAAAACCATTCCCCCTTTTAGAGCAGTATACTTACTTGAATACGGCTGCTTCAGGTTTGATTTCTGAAGATCTGCTTGACTTTCGGCAGAATCATGATCTCGATTTCCTGATCTCCGGAAGCATTTTTAAAGAAAATCAGGATGCATTTCTTGCCGATGTTAGAAAAACCGTAGGTTCGTTCTTTAATTGTCAGCCAAACCACGTGGCGCTCACGCCAAATTTCTCCTATGGTTTCAATATTCTGGCAGAAGGCCTTCCGCCGGGAAAAAAGGTGCTTTTGCTGGAGAATGATTACCCGTCCATCAACTGGGCGATAGAAGCAAGAGATTTTAAAACCTGTTATGCAAAGATCAATGAGCACCTGGAAGAGAACATTGCGGAAGTGGTAAAATCTGAAAAACCAGATGTTTTCGCTCTTAGTATTGTGCAATGGATCAACGGAATTAAAATTGACCTCGAATTTCTGAAAAAGCTCAAAAATGAGCATCCTGAACTTCTTATTGTAGCCGATGGAACACAATATTGCGGGACAGAGGAATTTGATTTTGCAGCCTCGGGTATTGACGTTTTAGGCGCCAGTACCTATAAATGGATGAATGCGGGATACGGAAATGCTTTTTTTCTTTTCAAGGAATCTGTGACCGGCAAAGTTCATCCTAAAAATGCAGGTTTTGGATCGCTTCAGGGAAAGTACAAGCCGCAGGAAGGGAATTTTATTGGCAGGTTTGAACCGGGACATCAGGATACCCTTAATTTCGGGAGTTTAATGGCGGCAATTAAATTTATTCAGAAAATAGGAATAAAGGAAATAGAAAAAAGTGTAAAAGCAATCGCTTCTGAAGCAAAAGAAGCCTTTGAAAAGGAGAACCTTTTGCAACCTGAGGTGTCAAAAAGGGCATTTCATTCCTCGATTTTTAATATTAAAGGCGATGAAGCGCTATTTCAGCATTTAAGGAGTAAAAAGATCATTTGTTCCCAGCGCGGGGAAGGGATAAGAGTAAGTTTTCACTATTTTAATACTTCCGAAGAGCTGCAAAAGCTTTTAAAAGCCATCAAAAGCTTCAGAAAATAGATTTTCAGGAAGATTTTTTTTAATATTTTATTCTTCCACCTTTACGCCATTCCAAAATGCCACATGATCCTTGATCTCTTTTGCAGCATCTTTGGGATGATGATAATACCAGGCTGCATCTTCGTTCTTCTCGTCTCCCACCTGGATAGTAAAATAAGAAGCTCTTCCTTTCCAGGGGCAGGTGGTATGCGTTTCACTTAACTGAAAATATTTGTCGTGGATGGCTTCGGGCGGAAAATAATGATTTCCTTCCACTACTTTGGTGTTATTGCTTTCTGCTAAGACTGTTCCGTTCCAAATCGCTTTCATTTTAACTGCTTTTAGTGAATAAGAAATTTTTAAAATATTCTTTGCTGTCCGAAAAGCTTCCGGTGATTTCCAGTCCAGATTCTTTTGCGAGCCATTTGACAGAATGGGTATCGTACTTTTGGGAAACTTCGGTGTGAATGCTCTCCCAGGCATCAAAATGTACTTCTAAATTTAGAGAATTTATCTGGACTGTTTGCTCTTTCTTACTTACTAAAAAACTTTCTGTAGTGCCAGATTCGGGATTGTAAACCGGCCAGTGCAAAAAACTATCTACATCAAAGTCGGCATCAAGTTCCCTGTTGATCCTGCTAAGGAGGTTTTTGTTAAAAGCTTCTGTCACCCCCGAAGGATCGTTATAAGCGTTCAGAATTTTCTGCGGATGTTTTTTCTGGTCCAGCCCCACAAAAAAGATGTCATCCTGGTGCATGGAATCTTTTATCTTTTTCAGGAATTTTACTGCCATTTCGGGCACAAGATTTCCCAGGTTAGAACCAAGGAACATAATTACTTTTTTTCGGCTGTTATATTCTTTTAGGCGCTCCAATACCTCGGTATAGGTTCCCTGCTGTGGTGCGACAGAAAGTTGAGGAAATTCCTCAGTCAGACTTTCGGAAAGTTCCTGCAGGACGTTATGGCTAATGTCTACAGGCACATATTGAAAATTCATCTTTGCCTTTTGAAGGTACCTGAGCAGGACCTTGGTTTTTTTTCCATCGCCCGCGCCGAGTTCAATAAGGTCAAAGCCTTCCTCGGCCATAAATGCTGCTGCAATTTCTTCTTTATTCTGCTCCAGAATATCATACTCCAGGTTGGTGAGATAATATTCGGGCAGGTTCATGATTTCCTGGAATAATTTATCCCCTTTCTGGTCATAAAAATATTTGGAACTTAATTTCTTCGGAAAAGCTGAAAGACCTTCAAGCACATCATTATGAAATCCGCTGAGAGTTGGTGACTGGGCGTTTTTATTCATGGAAAAAAGTTTTCTACTACAATTGAGCCTGAATCCTGGTCTTGACGATTTAAAAACCGAACATAAAAAAAGGAAACAACATCGTGTTTCCTTCAAATTTACGATTTTAACGAGATCCTCTAGTTAAAACATTATTAAGAAGATGCTCTAAAATCTATAGGTAGAAGTAAAGGTTCGGGCATCGGGTTCACCATTAAGGGTTCCCGGCTTCATTTTGGGGATTTTGTTGATCATTTCGCGTGCTGCCTGTTTTACCTCGGGCTTGTCACCTTCAATAGAATTTATTTTGATTTTGCCTTCTTCAGTGACATCAAAAGAGATTTTGACTTCGCCACGAACGTACTCATTATTGTCATTCATGGGATACTGGTAATTTTGACTCACATGAGCTGAAAGTTTTTGGTTAAAGCAATCGCCTACGTCTTCAGCATCTTCACAACCCGGCCATACGGGAGAAGTTTGCTGTGCGTTCGTCATTCCAATTCCGCCAATTAAAAAGCAGGCAATTAGTAAAATCCTTTTCATAATTCGGTTAAAAATTTAATTAATAAATGATTTTTCACACCATCGAAAGAGCTTGAGGTGCCTTAGATTTCCCAATTTAAGAGGTTAATTGGAGAATTCAAAAAAAACCTGTTCCTTCTGTAAATTAGAAGAGGATTTATGTACAAAAAATTTGGAAGAAGTAATTTTTTAAGAGAAAAAGATTGGGATAGCACCCTGTTTTAAACGAGAGTTCAGGAGCCTAAACTTTTTTCAGGTTCCTGAACTATAGACCTGGAGATGCCGAGATAAATTTCGCAGCATTCTACAAGGTATTATTAATAAATTTTATTTATTGATTTGCATGCTAATGGGGAGTACATATTTTACCGATACATTTTCACCATCTTTGGTAGCAGGAACAAAAGAAGGCAGTACTGATGCAACTCTTTCCGCTTCACGGTTAAATTCGGTATTCGTGCCACTACTTTGTATATTACTAACGGTACCATCACTACCGATAATGAAATTTACTTCGGTAGTATAAAAGCCGCTGTTCTTGATAAACTTTCTACTTTTTATTTCCCTGAACACATAATTCATGATCCTTTTTGAAGTGCATTCTCTAACATTTTTCTTTCCTTCACATTTTGTAAGATATGCGGGTGTGTCAAAGTCTGTTACATAGGCATTAGAATCAACTTCGTTTGAAGCAATTTCATGTTCCTGTCCACTTAAGGATAACGTAAAGCAGGAGAAAAAGAGAAAAAGGATTAACAATTGATCGCGTTTAAATGTTGTGGGTTTCTTCATGATTAGAATTTTTAAATGGCAACTTGGCCTTTAATAGCAGGATGCGGATCGTAATTCTCAAGGCTGAAATCTTCAAAAGTAAAATCAAAAATGCTTTTCACCTCCGGATTTATTTTCATGGTTGGCAATTCCCGCGGCTCCCTTGAAAGTTGCAATTGTACCTGATCCATGTGGTTGTTGTAGATGTGTGCATCTCCAAAAGTGTGGATGAAATCTCCCGCTTCATAACCGCAAACCTGCGCGATCATCATCGTAAGCAAGGCATAAGAAGCAATATTGAACGGTACGCCGAGGAAAATATCAGCGCTGCGCTGGTAAAGCTGGCAGGAGAGTTTTCCATTTGCTACATAAAACTGAAAAAATGCATGGCATGGCGGTAAAGCCGCTTTGTTGTTCGCAACATTTTCTGAAAATGATTTAGAAGTATCTGGCAGGACTGAAGGATTCCATGCCGAAACCAACATTCTTCGACTATTTGGGTTCTTTTTAAGCGTCTCTATAATTTCAGAGATCTGGTCAATTTCTTCACTGTTCCAATTTCTCCACTGCTTTCCGTAAACAGGGCCAAGATCCCCATTTTCGTCTGCCCATTCATTCCAGATACGCACGCCGTTTTCCTGAAGGTATTTAATGTTGGTGTCACCTTTCAGGAACCATAAGAGCTCATAAATAATAGATTTTAAATGCAGTTTTTTGGTAGTGACCATTGGAAATCCTTCGCTAAGATCAAACCGCATCTGGTAACCAAAAACACTTTTCGTCCCGGTGCCGGTGCGGTCGCCTTTTTCATTCCCATTTTCAAGTACGTGCTTTATAAGGTCGTGGTATTGTTTCATAATTATTATGCTTAAGAGGAAGAAATTCCGGAGACAAATTAATACATAAAAACGGCATTTTCAGAAGAAAATTTTACCGGTTCTAAAGCTGCTAAAATAGAAAACTGAAGGACAATAAAGAATATTTTACTTCAAAAATAGCATTTTAAAGAGTTATTCATGAAAAAGTAAGCCTAGCGATCTTTAAGTACTTTCATTGATAATTTCCATTATAAAATGCTGAAACTCCAAACCCTTAATGATAGTATTACAGTCGTTAGGACGTGGTTTTACTCAAATATACAAGAAGCTAATCCTGGTAGCGATACGGTCGATTTATCCGTTTATTAAAGTTGAAAACGAACCGGTAAAAGCACCTTTTTAACCAATGATCATTCCTGCGATCGTAGCAGAAAGAAGCGAGGCGATTGTACCGCCAAGAACGGCTTTCATCCCAAATTCGGAAAGGGTTTTTCGCTGGCCCGGAGCAAGCGAACCAATCCCGCCAATTTGTATCCCAATAGAGGCAAAATTTGCAAATCCGCAGAGCATATAAGTCGCCATAATTACCGATTTCTGATAGTTGAAGCTAAGCAAGTTGGCAGGATTTTTTAATTCGGCTAATTGAACATATCCCACGAATTCACTTGCGGCGAGTTTGATTCCCAGGAGTTGTCCCATGAGCATCATATCTTCCGTAGCTACACCAATTAGCCACATAAGTGGGGCAAAAATGGTTCCCAAGATGGATTCCAGGGATAGCCCGGCATAGGGTGTGTGTTCTGCAATCACTGCACTTAAGGTTGTAACATCTCCAATCACACCAAGCACGTAATTGATCATGGCGATAAAGGCGATGAAAACAAGCAGCATTGCGGCCACATTGGCGGCAAGTTTTAGTCCTTCGGTAGTTCCGTTTGCAATGGCATCCAGGAAATTTGAACCAATATTTTCCGAAGAAACTTCAACATCTGAATTTACTTTTTCCTGTTGTGGATATAATATTTTGGAAACCACGATGGCTCCCGGTGCGGCCATTACAGATGCTGCCAAAAGGTGTTCTGCAAACTGCAAACGCAGCTCAGGATCGTCACCTCCCAGAAAACCGATATAGGCAGCTAAAACTCCGCCGGCAACCGTGGCCATACCACCCACCATTACCAGCAGGATTTCTGAGCGTGTCATTCGCTCAAGGTAAGCCTTGATCATTAGCGGGGCTTCTGTTTGTCCCAGAAAAATGTTTCCTGCGACACTTAAACTTTCAGGACCTGAAATACCCATTAATTTTGTGAGAACCCAGGCCATTCCTTTTACCACAATCTGGATCACTCCCAGGTAGAAGAGGACAGATGTTAAAGCAGAAAAGAAGATTATGGTGGGTAAAACCTGAAACAAGAAGATGAAGCCAAAGCTTTCCACATCCATCATACCGCCTAAAAGAAATTCACTACCTTCTGCAGTAAAATTCAGGATAAGCACAAAAATACCTCCCACAAATTCAAAAATGTTCTGAATAAATTCCACTTTTAAGACCCCTACGGCCAGCAGGAGCTGAGCGAGTATTCCCACTCCTATGGTTTTCCAGTTGATTGCTCTTCGGTTACTGCTAAAGATGAAAGCAATAAAAATAAGGGAGATCATGCCCAGGGCTCCTCTCCAGATACTGGTAAAAGAAATCCCCTGGTTTGGGATAAGATTTTTTCCCACTTCGGCAGGTATCGCTTCTTCCACACTCATCTCCTGTGGCATTGCCCTAAAACTATAAAAACGGTTATTGCCTGAAAGCGCAAGAGTGCTATCGGTTAATTCGGTTACTCTAAAATTTTGAACGCTGTCCCGGGGAGAATCGTAAAAGAATATGAGTACATCATTTTGGTAAACGTAATCTCCCGAAGCATTTTGTATGTTTTCTCCATGCAGGGAGTATTCAAAACTACCATCCTGTAAGTTTAGGAAATCGTTTTCCTCATCGATGTTGAAAAGTGCCAGATTTGTGCTGTCTTCGACAGATTCCGGAGTCCAGGATTTTGGAGGTTGTTCCGAATAAGATCAGAAGGAGGCAACACCAATATTTTTTCATGAAATAGAAATTATTTTCGTTTAGAGATTTCATCTCTTATGCGTGCCGCTTTTTCGTAGTCTTCACTCTTTACGGCGTTGTCAAGCATATTATTGAGTTCGCTTAATGATAGCTTCTTGTAATCTGTATCGGTTGATTTAATTTCAATTTCATCAGAAAAAAGTTCATCGGCTATGATGCTTTCTTTTTCCTCTTCCTCTTGTTTGGCGTCGCCTTTTAAATAAATACCTGCTTTGTCAAGTATGTTTTTATAAGTGAAAATTGGTGCCTGGAAACGCAGAGCGAGTGCAATGGCATCGCTCGTTCTGGCATCTATGATCTCTTCTATTTTGTCCCTTTCACAAATGAGGCTGGAATAAAATACCCCGTCCACAAGTTTGTGGATGATCACCTGCTTTACTACAATTTCGAATCTATCTGAGAAATTTTTAAATAAATCGTGGGTAAGGGGCCGCGGCGGACGAATTTCTTTCTCCAGCGCAATGGCAATGGATTGTGCTTCAAAAGCTCCTATTACAATGGGTAATTTTCGTTCTCCGTCTACCTCACTCAAAATAAGGGCATAAGCTCCATTCTGGGTTTGACTGTAAGATATTCCTTTAATGTTAAGGCGCACTAAACTCATACTGCAAAAATAAAAAAAAGCTGTCTAAATAGGGCGATAAACCTAATTTAGACAGCCCTTTAAATCGGCTCGCAATTTATAAAAATTATGCGTTATTCGCCTTAAATTCCTTTAATTTTTCGGTAAGCTTTGGTACGATCTCGAAGGCATCACCCACGATACCGTAGTCTGCAGCCTTAAAGAAAGGAGCTTCAGGATCATTGTTGATTACCACTTTCGTTTTAGAAGCGTTGATTCCCGCCAGATGTTGAATCGCTCCAGAAATTCCTACGGCGATATAGAGATTCGCTGCCACCGGCTTACCTGTCTGGCCTACGTGTTCACTATGCGGTCTCCAGCCCATATCACTCACAGGCTTTGAACATGCAGTCGCGGCGCCTAAGGTTTCGGCCAAATCTTCAATCATTCCCCAGTTCTCGGGGCCTTTGAGTCCACGGCCTCCCGAAACTACAATTTCTGCATCGGCAATAGTCACTTTATCTGCTGCCTTGTCTACGGAAACCACGTTTACAGAAAAATCTTCGGAAGCCAAAGAAGGGCTAAACTCTTCTTCTGAAAGCTCTGTTTGATCTTCTTTTAATCCAAAGGCATTTTTGGATACTCCTATGATTTTAACATCGGTGGAGATCTGGGTGATATTGAAGGCTTTATTTGTAAAAGCCGTTCTTTTCACCTGTAATGGATCGGTGTTTTCTGGTAAGGCAACCACGTTTGAAGCATAACCTGCTCCCAAATGAACTGCTAATAGAGGTGCAAGATATTTTGCGTTTGCGCTTTGGCTAAGCACCACAACTTTGGCACCTTCTTTTTCGGTGGCTTGCTTTAGCGCATCTGCGTAAGCCTCGGCGTTAAATTTGGAAAGCTTGTCGTTGTTGATTTTCAGGACTTTGCTCACACCGTATTTTGCAAGTTCTGAAGTGTCGTCTGCGTTAAAAGCAACTGCAGTAACCGTAGTGCCCATTTTATCGGCAACACCTTTGGCATAGGAAGCGACTTCAAAAGCCGTTTTCTTAAACTTTCCTTCTTCTGATTCTGTATATACTAAAACTGACATGATTTATCTTTTTATGTTACTCCCGTTCTTTAAAAACGTTCGGGAAGTTATTTTAATTTTAAAACCTAAAATTCCAAATCCTAAATAAAGGGATTTTGAATTTTACACCTTGAACATTAGATCACTTTTGCCTCATTGTGAAGCAGGTCTACCAGTTTATCCAGTTCTTCAGGGTCTATCATTGTAATATTTCCTTTTGGAGCCGGCTTCTCAAATCTTACGGCTTCAGTTTCAGGATTGGTTTCTACCGGTTGTACAACGTTTAGCGGCTTTTTTCTTGCCTGCATGATCCCTCTCATGTTCGGGATCTTAAGATCACTTTCTTCCACAATTCCTTTTTGACCTCCAACTACTAATGGAAGGCTTGCTTTTAAAGTTTCTTTTCCTCCATCGATTTCGCGAATGGCTGTAGCTTCATTTCCTTCAACCTCCAGGCTAATACAGGTATTGATGAAATTGGCACCAGTAAGGGCCGCTACCATCCCGGGAACCATCCCGCCGTTGTAATCAATAGATTCACGTCCTGCAATAACTAGATCATATTCGCCGTCTTTCACCACTTTTGCAATTTGTTTGGCAACGTAAATACCGTCTGTGGCCGAGGTGTCAACTCTTATTGCAGTGTCGGCTCCAATAGCAAGTGCTTTTCTCAAAGTTGGTTCTGTTTCGGCTCCTCCTACGTTCACTACGTCTACAGTTGCTCCCTGTTTTTCTTTGAACCACATTGCGCGGGTAAGACCGAATTCGTCATTTGGATTTATGACAAACTGTACGCCGTTCGTATCAAATTTTGTGTCTCCTTCAGAAAAATTAATTTTTGAAGTAGTGTCCGGTACGTGGCTAATGCACACTAATATTTTCATATAATTGATTTTTTGTGATAAAAATTGAAATAATTGATTACGAAGATACATAAAATCAGACGAAATTTACTATGCATGCATAAGAAATTTTTTATTCCGAAGTAGTCGTTTATCCTTATATGAATTACTATTTTTGTCTTTAATTTTTACAAAAATCATATACTCATAATGAAGACTATCCAATTTAGGGAAGCAATAGCCCAGGCGATGAGCGAAGAAATGCGCAGGGATGACACCATTTATTTAATGGGAGAAGAGGTAGCTGAATATAATGGTGCTTACAAGGCTTCTAAGGGAATGCTGGATGAATTTGGCCCTGACCGCGTAATTGACACGCCTATTTCTGAATTAGGTTTTTCAGGTATTGGGGTGGGAAGCGCCATGAATGGCAACCGTCCTATCATTGAATTCATGACGTTCAATTTTTCTCTTGTAGGAATTGACCAGATTATAAACAATGCGGCCAAGATGCGCCAAATGAGCGGTGGCCAGTTTAATATACCTATTGTTTTTCGTGGGCCAACAGCTTCTGCAGGTCAATTGGGTGCGACGCATTCTCAGGCTTTTGAAAGCTGGTATGCAAATACTCCCGGACTTAAAGTGATAGTTCCTTCAAATCCTTATGATGCGAAAGGACTTTTAAAAGCTGCCATTCGTGATGACGATCCGGTAATTTTTATGGAGAGTGAGCAAATGTATGGTGATAAAGGAGAAGTGCCCGAGGAAGAATATGTGTTGCCAATTGGAAAAGCAGATATTAAAAGGGAAGGTAGCGATGTAACCATTGTATCTTTTGGAAAGATCATTAAGGAAGCTTACAAAGCGGCCGACGAGCTTGAGAAAGAAAACATCTCCTGTGAGATCATAGATTTACGAACCATTCGTCCTATGGATCATGAAACTATTCTGGAATCGGTTAAAAAGACCAATCGTTTGGTGATTCTTGAAGAGGCATGGCCTTTCGGAAACATCGCAACCGAAATTACTTACCAGGTTCAGGAAAAAGCCTTTGACTTCCTTGATGCACCAATCATCAAAATAAACACAGCCGATACGCCTGCGCCATACTCTCCTGTTTTATTAAAGGAATGGTTACCAAATCATGAAGATGTGGTAAAAGCAGTCAAAAAGGTAATGTACAAGTAAGATTCTGTTCCGGTGCTTTCCGGGATTGAAGAATGCAAGATCGTTACCGACTTCAGTAGGAGGTTGAATAAATAAATTAGAAAAACCCTTCAGGAGATCTGAAGGGTTTTTTGTTGAATAGTGTGAAAAATGTCTTAAACCGTGCTGAGTATTTGATTTTCACCACCCGTAGGTCATTTTAATTTTTAAGAATGTGTATATTTGCCGCCCTTAATTCTGAATAAAATATTTTAAATACATAAAAATGAGTAAGACTTTTGATGTTTTAATTGAAATTCCGAAAGGAAGCCGAAATAAATATGAATATGATTTTGACCTGAAAAAAGTAAGATACGACAGGATGATCTTTTCATCTATGATGTATCCTGCAGATTACGGCTTTATTCCGGAGACTCTTGCGCTGGATGGTGACCCGCTTGATGTACTTGTTTTAGTGACAGAACCTACGTTTCCAGGTTGTGTGATGGAAGTGAAACCAATCGGGGTTTTCCACATGGCCGATGAAAAAGGGCCGGATGAGAAGGTAATTTGTGTGCCGGTTTCCGATCCTATCTGGAACAAGTATAATGACCTTGCAGATATTAATGGGCATCTTGTAAAGGAGATCGAACATTTCTTTAAAGTATATAAGGATTTAGAGCAAAAGAAAGTAGATGTTGAAGGCTGGGGGAACCTTGCGGAAGCAAATAAGATCATTGATGAATGCATTAAGCGTTACAAAGATGATGGTGGCAAAAAAGGCAATTTTGGGATAAAATAATCTCTGAAGTGAAGATGATTTTTTACGAAAGCAGTAACTTTTAAAGTTGCTGCTTTTTTGTTTTAGAATATTTTTAGGAAAGCAACATACAGATATATAATCGAGTGCTAAAAATGTCATAATCATCTGATTATATAGAACATAAACTGTACCTTGGGCTGGAACGGACGACTCGTACCGTGTTTAATTCCTAAAAAAAAGATCTATGAATATTACTCTATTACAGGCAGAAAAAATTATTAAAGCGGCAAAAGAGAAGGCGCAGGCTTTAGATACCAAAATGAACATTGCAGTGGTCGACGGAGGCGCCAATTTAGTAGCATTTCAACGTATGGACGGTGCCTGGCTGGGTTCTGTGGACATAGCTGTCAAAAAAGCCAAAACAGCACGTTATTTTGATATGAATACAGGGGAAATTGGAAAACTTTCCCAACCCGGGCAGCCATTATTCAATATAGAACATTCCAATAACGGACTTATTACTTTTCCCGGCGGAATTCCGATTAAAAATGGTACAGGGGAAATTCTGGGTGCCGTGGGAGTGAGTGGTAGCACTGTTGATAACGATCACGCCGTAGCACAAGCAGGTGCAAATGCGATAGACGGGGTTTAGGAGCTTTCCGTTATTGCAAACACGATGATTTGCAGAGGCGGATTTACATTTTTTAAAATGTTTAACAAAAATCCCATTTTTCAATAGTGAGGATTTTACCTTTTATATGAATTTTTTGTTTAAAAAATTGTGTTGTTAAGTAGTAAGTTGCTGAGAAACATTTATTTTAATGTTTTTTATTTCAGGATTTTCCTAACTTTAGCAATACTAACTTTTTAACAAAAAATTATGGAATCAATAATGATATGGGTCCCGGCAGTTCTTTCTGTACTGGGACTTATTTTTATGTGGGCGAAACGCTCCTGGGTTTTAAAGCAGGATACCGGCGACGGAAAAATGAGAGACATATCTTCTCACATCTACGAAGGAGCCCTAGCTTTTCTCAATGCCGAATATAAACTGCTTACATTTTTTGTGATTGGCGCCAGTATCGCATTGGCGGCAATATCCTTTATAGTTCCAACTACGCATATCCTTATTGTTGTTGCCTTTATTTTTGGAGCTGTTTTTTCAGCTTTCGCAGGAAATATTGGAATGAAGATCGCAACGCAAACAAATGTTCGCACCACCCAGGCCGCGAGAACAAGTCTGCCGAAAGCTCTAAAGGTCTCTTTTGGGGGTGGTACCGTTATGGGGCTGGGCGTTGCCGGTTTAGCAGTTCTTGGTCTCACAGGCTTTTTCATCATCTTTTTCCACTATTTTATGGGCGGGGAGTGGACAGATATTCACTCTATGACCGTAGTACTGGAAACCCTGGCCGGTTTCTCGCTGGGAGCCGAATCTATCGCACTTTTTGCCCGTGTTGGCGGCGGGATTTATACTAAGGCGGCCGATGTGGGGGCCGATCTCGTTGGAAAAGTAGAAGCGGGAATTCCGGAGGATGATCCGCGTAATCCTGCAACGATTGCAGATAACGTAGGTGATAACGTAGGGGATGTTGCAGGAATGGGTGCCGATCTCTTCGGAAGTTATGTCGCTACGGTTCTTGCGGCCATGGTTTTAGGAAATTATGTGATTAAGGATATGGGCGGAAACATCATTGGCGAAGGTTTCGGAGGAATAGGCCCTGTGCTGCTCCCAATGGCAATCGCAGGTGTAGGAATCATCATTTCTATTATCGGGACTTTACTCGTAAGTATAAAGAATAATGACGCCAAAGAGCCTGAAGTGCAAGCTGCGCTTAATAAAGGAAACTGGATCTCTATAATATTGGTGGCTGTTAGTTCCCTGTTTTTGGTAAGATGGATGCTTCCCGAAACCATGCAAATGGAATTCTTCGGGGAAGGTTTACAGCAAATTTCTTCGTGGAGAGTGTTCTATGCAACCCTCGTGGGGCTTGTAGTGGGCGGAGTAATTTCTGCCGTAACCGAATATTACACCGGGCTTGGTAAAAAACCGGTACTTTCCATCGTTCAGAAATCCAGTACGGGAGCAGGAACGAATATTATCGCCGGGCTTGCCACAGGAATGATCTCTACATTTGGTTCGGTCTTACTTTTCGCAATTGCGATCTGGGCTTCTTATGCCTTCGCAGGATTTTACGGAGTAGCACTCGCAGCTTCAGCCATGATGGCGACTACTGCAATGCAACTGGCCATTGATGCCTTTGGCCCGATTGCCGATAACGCCGGGGGAATTGCCGAAATGAGCGAATTACCTTCTGAAGTGCGGGAACGGACAGATATTTTGGATTCTGTAGGAAACACTACTGCAGCCACCGGAAAAGGTTTTGCGATCGCTTCTGCGGCCTTGACTTCTCTGGCACTTTTCGCAGCTTATGTTACTTTTACGGGTATTGATGGGATCAACATTTTTAAAGCTCCTGTACTCGCCATGTTGTTTATAGGAGGAATGATCCCGGTTGTTTTTTCGGCGCTCGCAATGAATTCTGTTGGAAAAGCTGCGATGGAAATGGTTTTTGAGGTGCGCCGACAGTTCAGGGAAATCCCCGGAATTATGGAGGGCACCGCAAAACCTCAATATGATAAATGTGTTGAGATCTCTACAAAAGCTGCACTTCGGGAAATGGTACTTCCGGGGCTGCTTACCATTGGCTTCCCAATTGTGATCGTACTGGTGCCCATGTTGTTTGGATACGAGAACAGATTAATTGCCGAAATGCTGGGCGGTTATATGGCCGGAGTGACCGTGAGCGGTGTGCTTTGGGCGATCTTTCAAAATAACGCCGGTGGTGCCTGGGACAATGCCAAGAAATCTTTTGAAGCCGGGGTGATGATCAACGGAGAGATGACCTATAAAGGATCTGACGCCCATAAAGCTGCCGTAACGGGAGATACGGTGGGAGACCCGTTCAAGGATACTTCCGGGCCTTCTATGAACATTTTAATCAAGCTTACCTGTTTGATAGGACTTGTAATTGCGCCAATTTTAGGGCAGGAGATGGCCATTGCCGAAACTCCGGAAGTTGATGAAGTCACTATCCAGGCGGAAATAGAAACGGAAGAAACAACTCTTGCTGTTTCTGAAGAAATGCTGACTGAAAAGCGGATTTCAGAAGCTGTAGTGACAAAAGGGTTTGCTGCTAAAGAGAATAAAGAAATAACAGGAACATCTTCCGAAGCAACACAGGTTCAGAAAAAATAAGGTTCCAAAAATGGCATTTTGAAGTGCTAAAATAATTTTAAAATCCCGGCTCGTTTGCCGGGATTTTTCATTTTAAATGTATCTTGGAAAAGAACCTTCAAAAATGGCATTTTCAGGCCCCTTCTATGGCGAACTTCTTTAGAAAGATCATCAAAGCTATCACCGCAAAACAGGATATAAGAATTACCGCATACCGCAGCTACGGTACAAGAGATCATCTTTATCAACTGGGAAGAGCACTGGACGATGATGATCTTGTAATGGAGGAAGATCAATCTTTTAGAAGAACCCTCATCAATACTTATAAACAATTTGATACCGATGAGGTTCGTGGTGCCGAGGTGGCACTGAAACTGCCTAATAAGGCCATTTCGACGGCAACAACCAATAAAGAAGGCTATTTTCTATTTGATAAAAGAACTTCAGCAAACCTGCAGGCATATGCCGATGATGAGGGCTGGGTGCCGCTGCAACTCTCTTTCGTGAACGAGGTAAGGAACAGCACCATTGCTTCAAACAATCGTTTTAATACAGAATTGCTTATACCGCCGGCAACGGCAAAATTCGGAGTTATCAGCGATATTGATGACACGATCCTTAAAACAGGGGTGACCTCCTTCCTGAAGTGGCGGGTTGTTCATAATTCGCTGTTCAAAAATGCTCATAATCGTATCTCTTTGGAAGGAGCACCGCAATTTTACCGGCAGCTTCACGATGGCAAAACTGGTAGTGAACAGAATCCCGTGTTCTACCTGAGTAACAGTCCGTGGAATCTTTATATGTACCTCAAAACTTTTCTTGAGATCAATGATTTTCCGAAGGGACCTGTTTTGCTTCGGGATTTCAGGACGCCCTTTGATAGGTCTTTAAAGCCTGAAAAGCCGCATAAGCAGAAGGAGATTTTAAATATCCTGAAGACCTATCCCAATCTCAACTTTATCTTGATTGGAGACAGCGGCGAACATGATCCAAGAATTTACACAGATATCGCCGCCCAATTCCCCGACAGGATCCTGGCGATTTATCTTCGCAGCGTAAAACATCGTAAGAAAATGGAGCGGGTACATTCTATTGTCGATGAATTCACCACGGTTCCGGTAGTTTCTGTGGAGAAATCTAAAGAAGCCGAGGAACATGCGCGGGAGCAAGGATTTATAGACTGAATTAAAACTGTTGCTTCACCGTATAAAAACCTTCATTTTATTCTCTTAGATACTTTCTGATCTTTTCCGGATCCTGATGATTGTTCCAGAAGAAATGAAGTTGAATCTCTTCATTGGTAAAGCTGTAGAAAAAAGAGATATGTTTGTTTATGTTTCCAACTTTGATTCTTCTACTACGATCCCACCAGGTGAACATTTGAGGATTCTGCTTAAGTTTAATCATTGTTTTTTCGACTTCAAGGATAAAATCATGAACTACGGAAAGAGGCCAATTTTCATCTAAATATTCAAGATTATCATAATAAGTCTTTTCAGCTAAACGAGACCAGAATATTTTCACAGTCCATACTTTTCTTTGGAATCTTTAAGAATATTCTCATAATTCTGCGATTCACTATTCTCATGTTCCTTTATACTCTTGTCTAAGAGTTCCTGAATAGTACGGGAAATAGAATTTGTAGAAAACCATTCTTCACCTAAAAGAGATTTTAATTTTTGTTGCTCTTCAGGGGTGAGTTTTTTTAAAGTCTTTGCTAATTCTTCAATGGAAATGTTCAAAATTAAAGTGCTTATGGATAAAGAATCATTCCTTCTAAAATACAAAAGCTCTTTAAATAAATTATATTAAAACAGAAAAAGTTTATTTCTGATATTACGTCATGCTAAGCCGCCTTCTTAGGCGATTGGTGGAAGCAGGGTTCCTGTTGTTTCTACACCTTTTCATCAATAAATCCTTTCTGTCGTTCTACAGGCGCTTTCCGCGGCATAGTCCTGAAGATGATATCCCATAAAGGTGAAGAGACGCCAAAAGCCCTGTCTGGTTCCCTGTAGTGATGAATGCTGTGATGGTGCCATAGTATTTTCAGGAAATTATGGGGCACTCGAAAAGCATGAACCGAATAATGTATTGCGAGGTACGCAGCGTAACCAATCAGGAATCCGGCGAGAAATCCGAAGACGAGATCTCCTAAAATTGCCCTGTAGAGAATAAATAAGATAGTGGCAATGGTCAGACTTAAGATGGGAGGCATGGCAAGTCTCGATTTATCTTTCGGATAATCGTGGTGTACGCCATGCATGGTATAGGCAATTTTTTCCTTTCGGGGAGTGGTGGCGGGGAGGTGGTAGAGGTACCGGTGCATGAGGTATTCTACGAGGGTGAAAAACAGGAGTCCGCCAAAAAACAGGAGCACCATAAATGGCACTTGAAATCCTTTTTCAAAAATTCCGAAGTAAAGCAGGGCGGCAGCAATTACACCAAAGATGATAAGTGGTGCAGAAATATGAGTATGAGTCAGGCTTTCCAGAAGCGGATTATTAAAAAGCCTGGGAGAACCTTTGTGCTTTGGCCTTTTTAACTTTTGAGATTCCATAAACGTGTTTTGTCAGGATGCAACTGGTTGATCCTTACTAATATAACACACTTATCTGCAATTAACAATTATTAATTAACAGTTCTCAAAAAAGGTGTTTTGGGAGGTTTTTAGAAAAGATTTTCTAATCTCCCGTCTCCCGTCTAAATCAAAAATCTATTGGAAAAGGCCATTAAGTTCGCCGTCCACACGAGTAATAATATTCCCAAGATCTTCGGGATTGTCAACGAAATTGATATTGTCAACGTCAATGATCAAAAGATTGCCTTTGTCGTATTTGTGCACCCAGGCTTCATATCTTTCGTTAAGTCGGCTCAAATAATCAATGGAAATGGAGTTCTCATAATCGCGGCCACGTTTGTGAATTTGAGCCACAAGGTTTGGAATGCTGCTGCGCAGGTAGATGAGGAGATCTGGCCCGGCAACCACTTTTTCCATCAATTCAAAAAGAGAGCTGTAGTTCTCAAAATCTCTGTTGGTCATAAGCCCCATTGCATGAAGGTTGGGGGCAAAAATATGCGCATCCTCATAGATCGTTCTATCCTGAATGACAGATTTCCCGCTTTCGCGAATATCCATGATCTGCCGAAAGCGGCTGTTAAGGAAATAGATCTGCAGGTTAAAAGACCAGCGTTCCATTTTGTTGTAAAAGTCCTCGAGGTACGGGTTTTCCAATACATCCTCAAACTGTGGTTCCCAACTAAAATGTTTTGCTAATGATTTTGTGAGCGTGGTTTTACCCGCACCTATGTTTCCTGCAATGGCTACGTGCATATTTCCTGAATTTAGAACTTGCGATCTGGGATTGTGAATTATTTCGAGCCGTAAAGATAAAGTAATTCAGGGGTCAAATAAAAGCCTTTCAAAATTTTTGTGGCTTTGGGAAATGGGAAATTGCACTGCTTGCTTCGGAAACTTTTCAGAATGAGGATCCAAAAATGGCATTTTCGGGACATTATATTTTTGAAGTTATTCTAACCCGCGGAAGATCTCAAAAAAATCGCAATTACATTTAAAATACATCCAGAGGCAGTCGATAAAGTCGGTGATCATGTGAAACACCAGCCCAATGGCGATAAGCCGAAGCAGATAGTTTTTCAGAAAGATCGCTCCCAGGAAGTATAACGGGATCACATATTCCAAATGCAGTAAATGGAAGCCGATGCTGCAGCGGTTGGCTGCGAAAACAGGAGTTGCCAGCAGATGGTCAAGATCTACCAGCATCGTGGCGAGCAGGATAAGCCAGTTACGCTTCCAGTTTTTTTTGTCGTACCAGTATGCGATCGCTCCTATGAAAATGAAGTGTAAAAAGTAATGGACGAAAGTCTGGAGCATGAGGGAATTATTGACGATGTAAAAATATAAATTTTGTCAGCACGTCATGCTGAATTTATTTCAGCATCTATTAGTTGTGAATATAATGTTGCTTTTAGTTCTGAATCGTGTAGACCCTGAAACAAGTTCAGGGTGACGATGCGAAAGAGTTGTTCATCATACGTCATGCTGAATTTATTTCAGCATCTATTAGTTGTGAATATAGGGTTGCTTTTAGTTCTGAATCGTGTAGACCCTGAAACAAGTTCAGGGTGACGGTGCAAAAAGCCCTCTTCAAAATGGCCTTTTTGAAACTTTAAGTATTTAAAAAAAACTGAAAAAAGAAAAAGCCGGAACTCATTTAGTCCCGGCTTTTAAAATTATCAAATGAGCAAATTCGGCTTCTCGCAATCCGCAATGTGCAAATCTTACATTATACACTATACAAAAGAACCTGTTCACTGCAGTAAATCAATGCGCCATGCAGCCATGCAGCAGACTTTCCTCATGCCAGTCAAAAATGGCATTGTAGCGGTTGTTTTCCCAATAGAAATTGCCGCGCTGCTCAGGGTGGTTTCCAATCTCGTTCATGGTTTCAGCATCGTACAATCTTCCGTTTACCATGGTGTAAATTATGCTGTTGGTGTTGCGAATGTCTTCCAGCGGATTTTCCTCCAGCACCAAAAGATCAGCCAGTTTTCCTTCTTCCAGAGAACCAATTTCTTTGTCCATTCCAATGTATTCCGCCGAGTTAATAGTCGCCGTTTTCAAGGCTTCCAAATTGCTCATGCCGCCCATCTGGATCAGCCACAGTTCCCAGTGAGCGCCAAGTCCCTGTAACTGGCCGTGGGCGCCCATATTCACCTTCACCCCAAGGTCTGAAAGTTCTTTTGCTGTTTCAGAAACCAGGATGGGACCGTTCTCGTATTCCTCATCAGGAAGCGTGGTGCGGTGCCTGGAACGTGCATCAATGATATGCCGTGGCGTGAAATTCAGCAGTTTTTCATTTTCCCACACGTTGGTTTTGTCATAGAAATAATATTCCCCGTTGATTCCGCCGTAATTCACGATAAGCGTGGGCGTATATCCCACATCGCTGTTGCCCCACAGCGTCTTCACATCTTTGTACACCGGCGCAATCGGGATGTTGTGCTCGATCCCGGTGTGGCCGTCCACGATCATGTTCATGTTGTGGAAAAAAGTACTTCCGCCTTCAGGGACTACGTTGATGTCAAGCTCTTTAGCTGCCTGAAGCACCTGCTGTCGCTGCTCGCGGCGCGGCTGATTGTAACTTTTAACCGAAGTTGCCCCAAAGGCCTTGGTTCTTCTCAAGGCAGACCTTGCATCTTCGAGGCTGTTGATCTCTGCTTTAAAATCTCCCTCGGCACCATATAAAATGATCCCGGTGGAGTAGAGGCGCGGTCCAACCATTTCGCCACTTTTAATAAGTTCGGCCATCCCAAAGACGGTTTCACTTAAGGCAGATGGATCGTGTGCGGTGGTCACCCCAAAAGCCAGGTTCGCGAAAAACGGCCAGTGCTGCTGTGGCGTCAATCCATACCTGAAAGCACCAATATGCGCGTGCGCGTCTACCATGCCCGGCATGATGGTCTTTCCTGCCGCGTCATAGACTTTGGCGTCTTTAGGAACCGTCACTTCGGGAGAACTCCCTAGCTGCACGATCATGTTGTTTTCAATAACAATGGTTCCGTTTTCGATCACTTCCTCCTGCTCGTTCATCGTGATGATACGGGCGTTGGTGAAGGCGATTTTTCCGCCAGGAACATCGGTTGCTACTTTTAGTCCAATCCTGGTTCCTTCTTCGGTCATTGGCGGGATCGAATCTACTGAACCCTCCAAAAAGGTAAATCTGTCGGTGATTTTATTGGTGAAATACTCATCGCCCAACGTCCAGTGTACATTTTTACTGTTGTTGCTCCAGTGCAGGTTGATTCCGGCATCTTTGGCCAGCTGCGTCACAGGAACGGTTTTCGAGTCGGGGCCGAGTTCCACCGGCTGTCCCAGCATAGAAAGTGGCGCTACGTAAGCCTTGTGCAGGTTGGAGAATGCCACCCATTTATTATCGGGGCTTGGCACCAGCCTTCCGCCGTACTTAGATTCTAAATGCGTGCGCTCGTCCTGCCCGTTGAGGTCAATACTTTTCAGTTTCTTGGTAAGGCTCCCAAAGAGATAGCCACCGGTTTGAAAAAGGATCCTGGAATCGTCTTTATTAAACATGGCAAATTCGCCTTCATCGTAGATCTTTCTTAGGTTTTCTCCGGAAGCATCCACCATGTAGATCCCCGGATTCTTGCTGAAAGTGCTTCCCAGATCAGAGTTTCCGTCTTCTTTGTTAAAAACCACTTTTTTCCCGTCCTGCGAATAGGAAGGGTTCCTGAAAATGCCCTTTTCGGAAGTTAATTTTTTCCCGTTTCTTCCGTTAAGACGCACCGTTCTTACGGCGCCCATTTCGTCATCGCTCCAGGTCACATAAACAATGCTCTTTCCGTCGGGGGAAAAAGAAGGTTCAAATTCAAATTCTGAAGCCTTGGTGATACGTTCAGGAGTTCCATTCGGAAGTTCTTTCTTCCACAGGTAACCCACGGCATTGAAAACAAGCGTGTTTCCATCGGGAGAAGTGATCGCGTGCCGAATTACCTTCGGATTGAATTCTTCCGAAAATACGGGGTGATCTACCTGGTGTGTTTCCGCGATCTTGATGGTATTGTTCACCTCAAACGGAATTTCTGAAGCTTCGGTAGTTCCAACATTTACTTTTTTGATCTTTCCTTCACTCCAGAAAACAAGTTCCTCACCATTTGGCATCCAGCTAAAGCCGGGATACACCCCAAAGATCGCCCAGGCTTCCTGCTGATCTTTGCTTAACTGGTCGTACACCGGCCATTCTTCGCCGGTTTCCAGGTCGTGGATGAACAAAACCGAATTCGTGCGCACCCGCTTTACAAAAGCAAGTTTCTTACCGTCTGGTGAGACCTGCGGCCTGGCGGCACCACCCGGTCCGCCGGTCACACGGTCAATTTCTCCGGTCTGGAAATCGTAGCGGTTGATCACGTAGATCTGTTTGTTAGGGTCTTTGTTATACTGAAAAGCGCCGCCGGGGTACATGTCTTCGCTGTAATAGAGGTAACGCCCATCGGGTGAGATACTGGGCTCATTCACGTCCTGCTGGTCGTTCTTGCGCTCGGTGAGCTGAATTCCCGCATCTCCTGCGCCAATATGGTACAGCCACATTTCGCCGGCGCCCAGGGAGCGGCCCGAGGTAAAGTGTTTTCGCGCCACGATCGAATTCCCGTCGGGCGTCCACACGCCGTTGTTGAGCAGGCGAAAATTCTCCTTGGTGAGTTGTTTGGCATTTTCACCATTGGTATCCATGATCCAGATGTTATCGCCGCCGCCGGCATCGCTGGTAAAGGAGATCCTTTCGCCGTTGGGGCTGAACCTTGGCTGCACTTCATAGGCCATCCCGCTGCGGAGTGCTGTGGCTGTCCCGCCCTGGATTGGCATGATATAAATATCGCCCAGCAGGTCAAACACGATCTGGGAACCATCGGGGCTTACGTCCAGGTTCATCCAGGTACCTTCACTGGTGTTTAATGCAACTTCCTTGATGTTCCAGTCATCGGAATAAGGATCTGAAACATCCCATTTGTCATCTTTTTTATCGTCTTTCTTTTCTTCTTCCTGCGCAAAGACTGCGGAAGAGGACATTACAAGAAGCAATGCCAGCAGCTGATTTCTAAACATAAATACTATGAATTTTTAAAGATGGCTCAATATAGTCTTTTTCAAAGTTTTTATCCCTGAAGTTGCGGGTTTGGAAACCCTTAGAAAAACTTTTGACTTCAAAATGCTATTTTGTAGGAAATTATCCTATTTTTAACCATCCCTACAACTTTATTGGAACCGGTTTATTCCGGTGTGAGAGATATAAATGTACCAGTACGTTTATATTAGAAAAAATTAAAATAGCTGTAATAGGTGCAGCTATAGGCATGTTGCCCGCAATTATTCAGGAAAATATGAGTAAAAACTATAGACTATCATTTTTAGGAATTTCACTTATAATTCTAGTAATCCTAGGAAGATTTCTAACAGGAAATTACAATTTTTTACTGGATGATTTTTGGTTTACATCTGGCCTCTTACTCCTTATTTTACTTTCTTTAATCGATCAACCCCATTTTTCTAAAGATTCCAATATTTTTATAAATGCGATAACTGCCGGAATATCGCTTCTAATTGTTCAAAAAGAGAATAGAGATTTTATTTTCTGGATTTTTTTAGGCGTAATCGTATACTTAATATTCACTAGTTATGCTTTATTATGGTTGAGACAAAAGAGTTTAGGTCAAGAAAATAAGCTAATTCGATTAGTTGCAAGGTTCAACAGAGAGATAGGAAAGCCGGAAACACTTTTTTCAAGCTTTTTTATTTGGGGAGTTTTTAAACAATTTGGGACTGGGAACAATGAATTCAATGGTCTACTTCTATTCTGGGCAATTTTTATAATCCTTAATATCCCATCCTTAGCAAGATCAATCGAAGATTTATTTATCATAAGTAAGGATAAAAGTAACAAATTGGCTCTAGGTCAGATATTTGGAGTGCAATCTAAAAATACATTCTTGGTCAAACTTTATGATGCATCAGATAGAGTAATCAATACTAGAATATTTGATTTTGTAGAATTTAAATATTCAACAGATAAAAAAATAAGAAAAGGATTATTATTAGATACTTACTTATTGAATCAACAACAATGGGTTAAAGTATTATCAAACAATGAAATTGAGAAAATTTTTGATTCAGATATTTTTCAAAATCACAAATCAGATGTGGTTTATAGGTTAGATAATATTCCTGAAAACGATTATCTGAAAAGATTTGTAGGAATCGTAACTGAAAACAGTACTATTTTTAAAATTCGATTTATCTATAATTCCAAAATCAAAATTAGTGAAGGACAACTATTAGAAGTTTCAATTCAAGGGCAAAAGGTACTCTATCAAATCGTAGAGGGAATAACTAAAATTGAGCAATTAGAAAATAAAAATCAAACGGGCCTAATTTTAGGTGAAGCCTTGCAACTTGGGACCTGGAATGAAGAAAAATTTCAGTTTGAACAATTTGGTTGGGTACCTGAAATTAATACTCCAATTTATATAGCTTCAAAAATTTTAGAACCTAAAATTGAAGAATACGAATATAAAATTGGTGAGATTCCTGATACAAATTATCCAGTAGTTTTAAATAAAGACACAGCTATGTCACATCATATGGCTGTAGTAGGTGTAACCGGAACAGGAAAGTCAGTTTTTTCTAGAAACCTTATTCGGCAATATTTAAAAGATGAAAATACAAAAGTAATATGTGTTGATTTTACTGGAGAATATATTGGAAAATTTACCGATTTAGACCCCGTTAAAACTATTGACGACACGGTAAGTAGTAAACTATTTAAAGATATAGATTACATTGAGCAACAAATAGCGGATAACTACAATAAAGACAACGATAATTCAAGACAAAGAAAACAAGTAGTCGCCAAGGAAATTAATAAACAAATTGAAAATTTTTTAAAGGGAGATAAACAAATATCAATTTTTGAATTACCTCACGTGGCAAACACATCTGGTGTTTTAACTTATACCAAAACATTTTTCAGGCTATTATTTCATATTGCTAAAACTGAAAAAAGTTTTGGAAAAAGAGTTTGTATAGTTTTAGAGGAAGCCCATACAGTTATTCCAGAATGGAACTTTTCAGGTGTTTCGGATAAAGTTTCTCAGCCGTTATTAAATAGTATTGCTCAAATTGCCCTACAAGGAAGAAAATATAATGTTGGCCTTTTAGTAATTGCACAAAGAACCGCAAACGTGTCTAAGACAATTCTAACTCAATGCAATACTATAATTTCATTTCAAGAATTTGACAAAACAAGTAGTGACTTTTTATCAAACTACTTTGGACAAGAAATTACTAAATCTCTTCCTAAATTAAAATTTAGACAAGCTATTGTTGCTGGTAAAGCCTTGAAGTCCAATGTACCTATGATATTTAAAGTTCCAGAAATTAAAGAAGAGGATATAAAAGAATAACAGCTCGCAACATCGGTTATAGCAAATAGCGGGTTTTGCCAAAAAAATGTAATTTAGAAAACCAAGAAACAAAAGGTT
Organism: Salinimicrobium maris; assembly: GCF_049680855.1. NCBI lineage: Bacteria > Pseudomonadati > Bacteroidota > Flavobacteriia > Flavobacteriales > Flavobacteriaceae > Salinimicrobium > Salinimicrobium maris. The sequence continues at coordinate 1,054,555 of NZ_JBMPGS010000001.1, forward strand.
AAGCTGACAAATTCACGTCCATACTCCCGCTACTTGTCCATAACCGTAACCGTTAGCTGCAATTATTTTACAAAGTTTCGTAGTATTTAATTTTTTTATTATTTTTATAAAACACTATTAAACAGATGATTATATATTTATATTATTAATATTTCTAAACTTTTAGTAGTCTAGTTGTAGAAGGTTAAACAATAAATTCATTTTTATTATTCTCAGTGGATTATTGTTAGAAGAAGATACATAATTTCAAATTTTTATTTGATGACAACAAATGATATATTAAAAATCATACATGAAGAGTCACGAAAAAAATCTGATGAGATATCAGTTCCAAAAGATGAGAAAATTGGACAAAATTTAACTTCAACGGTTATTGTTATAGCATTGACATCTTTTCTTGGATTAAATACCAATGTATTTACAAATGGTGCTAATATATCAGAAATTCCAATTTACTTTATTTATGGTGGATTAAATTTAATGGCTGTCAATAATTTAGACAGTATTTGTGGCAAACCAAGCATAAAGAGTCTTTTAAGTAAGATGTCGGGAGGAGCAACCGCTGGTATTTCGACAGCAGGAATAATAGCTGCAATTGCACTAAGCACAACAATGGATTTGGTACTTCTCGGAGGACTAGGTACTCTAGGAGCACTTGCCTCATATTTTATTAATCGAAAAGGAAAAAAAACCCATACATGTGGTAAAAAAATGAATTGTCAAACTTGGATTTGCCCTAAATGCAAAGAACTTATTAAACCATCAAAAGAATGGAGAGAAAAAGACAGATGGTCTCTTTTAGATATTTGTGAATATTTAGGTAATGGTGGATATTCAATGAACACAATTAAATCAATAGCTTTTTTAGTTTATACTAAATTATTGAAAAAAGAAAAATATCAGTTAGGGACGAATCCAATTTTATGGAAACCCGATTATATAAAACATATTGCAGATAAAAAATCTAATCATTTTAATAAAGATTTTGAGTTTTTTTTAAAAAAATCAAATTATAACTTATACGCTGAAAATTTACCTGTAGACTCTTTTTATAAGGATTGGGCACTGTTTATCAGAAAAAATAAATAACTGCAGCTAACAGCGGTTTATCTCAAATTACGGGTACTTGAAGAAAAACTGTAATTTTCGAAACCAAGAAACAAAATAACTAAGCCGACTAATCCGCGTCCCTACTCCCCAACTTGCGATAGCCGGGACCGTTGCCACCAGTTATGAAGAAAATAATCCAAATAATAATATTCTTTACAGTTACAACATCAATGGCTTGTGATTGTGTGATGTCAAATTTCACTCAAAAATTTATGCGATCTGATTTTGTAGCAGAAATAAAAATTACAAAACTCTATGAAAATGAAGGTGCGGATGAAATATATAAATCAGACATTGAAATATTAAACATATATAAGGGTGATTCTTTAAAATCAATATATGTAGCCGGTAGAAGCGATAAAAAAATGGGTAGTTCTTGTGCGATTAAGATTCCTAAAGAAACAGAACTAATAGCGTATGGCTATAAAAACAAAGATGGTAAGGTAGTTATTGGAATGTGCTCAGGATTAACATATACAAATAACCATTACTTTATTAACGAGGAGAGAATAACCAGAGAGAAAAAGATGCTCTCTGTTTTGAAAAAGAAAAAAATAAGGTTAACCAATAAAGTTCATGTTTCTAATTACAGTTCTCTAAATCAAGAATTAGAAAAGTTTAAGGGAATAGAATTAGAGAAAGATTTTGCAATTTTTGAAATTGAATTCTCTTCAGGTTTAAAAGTGAGGAATGTAAAAACTATAACAGGTTATGAAGATGTTTTAAATAAGAAATTAATGAAAATCTTAAAAAGCTTAGAATGGCAAAGCTATTATAACGGAGAGAGAAATATAGTTCCAAAAAGCAATAAAATTTTATTTGAAATTAATTATTACAAAGACAAAGAGAACAACACGAGTTTTCTAACTCAGCATTTGCTTTAGCATAACTGCCGGCAACAATGGTAACCGTTGCGCAAGCCGTTAATTCTGAAATTTCCTGATACAAATAAGCCGCTTTAAGCGGTTTTTCTTTTATAGATTAGGTCGGTTGTGAGCAAAATCCAGGTTCCCTAAAATTGAACTATGGGCTTCCTGTACAATGTTATTGGATGAAAGGATCAATGCTTTTTGTCTGCTCTCCCCGTAGAACTTCTGGGTAAGGGGATAAAGGAATTCCAGGTTCAGGGCTTCTTTTAAGCGTCGGTAAAAATTTTCTATTTGGATTCGGTTACTGAAACGGAAGGAAATAAAAAGTTTTTTATAAAAAATTTTATTGTACTGCATGTCAGAGATTTAGCGTTTTATAGTATCTTGTGCAACAGGTACAACAATTGATCTAAATTGCAGAATACTTGTCGAAAATGACATTTTTGACTATCATTAAAAAGCAGTTTTAATTGATAAATTGGTGTCTCCTTAGCCGCTAACCCTTGGCAACAAGCTGAAAAAATATTGTGGTAAAATGAACAATTCTTAAAATGACAAAAATAAGTTCAAGTCCTAATTGTGGAAATTCACCTAAAATGGAATTTCTAAAGGAATTTAACATTGCCTTTGCAAAAGGAAACGTGGAATTTATTACTGCAAGTGTGACAGATGACATTGTTTGGAATATAATGGGAGACAGAAAAATTGAAGGAAAAGAAAGGTTTACCGAAGAACTGGAAAAGATGAAAGCAATAAAAGCATCGGAATTAAGACTCGACCGAATTTTAACTCACGGAAAAGAAGGTGCTTTGAACGGGATCATGACAATGCAGAATGGTGAAAAATATGCGTTTTCGGACTTTTATTCATTTAGTGGAGCAAAAGGAACGAAAGTAAAATCAATAACATCATACGTAATCCTAATTGAGGAATAGTTTAAAATCAACTATAAAAATCAAACATTTCAGATGGAATCAAAACCCTCTATAATAGCTGTTCAAACTACTGTAAAAGCAGACATTAATAAAGTTTGGGAATTCTGGACCAAACCTGAACACATCAAGAATTGGAATTTCGCCACAGATGACTGGTGCTGTCCAAAAGCTGAAAATGATTTAAAACCAAAAGGTAAATTTTCCTGGAGAATGGAAGCTAAAGATGAAAGTATGGGATTTGATTTTACCGGAGAATATGAAAAAATAATCGAAAAGGAATTGATCACTTACAAAATGTCTGATGGGAGACTTGTGAAAATTAAATTTTCAGAAAATGAAAATGAAGTCACCATAAGTGAAACTTTTGAGGCGGAAGGAACTAATTCAAACGAACAACAACGAGCAGGATGGCAAGCAATTTTAGAAAATTTTAAAAAATATGTGGAGTCAGAAAAATAAGAGCCGTTGCTACTAATGGTTGTCAGTAATTGCCTGTTCTCGCCTAATGCTTACAATTTTCCCGGTTTTCAGTCAGGTGAGTACTTACAAAGTTAAATGCTAAACCCCGCATCTACTCATCGCCAAAGCCTTGCCTAAAATTTATTTGAAGTGTAACATTTCACAAGATGTTTTGTCATTATTGGAAAACAATAATGAGAATTCAACCATTACTTTTCACCCTATTATTTACTTTACAATTTAACGCTCAGACTAATAAAACAGAAGTCCTAACATTAGGTTCATTTCATTTTAATTTTCCAAATAATGATTTTGTACAAACAGAAAAATCAAATCAAATTGATGTACTTGAACCTAAGTATCAAGAGGAAATCAAAGTGATCGTAGAAAAACTAGAAAAATTTAAACCTACTATCATTGTTATTGAACGAAAATCTTCAAAACAAACGTTCATTGATTCATTATTCAACTCTTATTTAAAGGGAGAGTATCAATTAAAAAGAGATGAATCCCAGCAAATTGGATTTAGATTAGCAAAGAAAATTGGAATCCAAAAGTTATATTGCGTTGATGAATGGGGAGAATTCAATCAACAAGTTGATAAAGTGCTTTTTGGTAAAGATTCTTTAGAACAAGAGAAGTTCAGCGATTATTATGAAAAAAATACTGATGCCGATTTAAAATATGTTCCAGAAAATATCTTTCAAAAAGAAGGTATTCTGGCAGAGCTTATTAAATTAAATGATGAGGAAAATATTAGAAAAAGCTTAGGTAATTATTTGATTGGCCCGTTTAAATACGAGAGTAACGAAAGAGATTTTTTTGGTGTTAATTTTGAAACTGGTCGTTGGTTTAACAGGAACTTAAAAATCTTTAGAAATATTCAAAGGATCGAGGTAAGTCCAACAGACAGAATTCTTGTTATTTATGGTTCAGGTCATATAAATGTACTCAACATATTATTTGAAAGTTCTCCTGAATTTGAATTAGTAAATACAAATAGTTTTCTACAATAAAACAGTAAGCAACAACGGGTATTGCCGAAAATGTGTATTTTGAAACCAGGAAAGGAAAAGACTATTACAACTAGTCCGTGTCCTTACTCCTGCAACTTTCGATAACAATAACCCTTGCCAACAATATAATATGAAAATTTATCTTTTAATATTGATATCTCTGTTAGCTAATTCCACTCACGCTAATAAAATTGACCGATTGCAAACTACAGAAGAAGTAGAGAAATTTGTCAAAGAAGTCGAACCATTGTTTACCAAATACAAACACTCTAAATATAGAATGCTATCAACAGAGGATTTAGCTTATAAATTAAATTGTAACGGAATTTTTGAACAGTGGGGAATAAAAAATTGGGAGAAAACTGATATTAATAACGATGGGAAAACGGATCTGCTTTTTATTATCTCCAGTAAAAATGGGGATCCTTACACATTTTTAATTATTGACAAAGGATTAAAGGGTTTTAAAAATATTAGCTTATCAAAAAATAGCTTTGAGAAATGTGAATTATTTAAACCTACACAAATAGGAGAAAATGTTTATTTAAAATCTTATATTTTAAAACAAAAGGAGATAGGTCTCATGGAATATGAGGAATTTGTTGTGAATGATACTCTTACATTTAAATTTGACGAAATTGTGGAGAAACAAGAGAATCCCGCCAAATATAAAATTAAGGCGATTGAATACAGTACAGGCTGTTCTGACGGATGTCCTGTTTTTTCATTCAAGATGAAATCAGATGGAACTGCTTATTACAACGGGAAATATTACGCAGAAGTACACGGAGCGAGGACCCTTAAAATAAATCAGACAAAATTTAAGGAAATGGAAAAATTACTTGGTTATATACGAGTTAAAGAATTAAATGATAAATATAATGTTCCCTGGTTCCACGCGAAAACCGGTTTTCTTAGAATTACCTTTTCGGACAACACCCAGAAAACTATTAATGATTACGGTTCAATTGGAACCTTCGGCTTGTCTGCTGTTTACACCAAGATTGAAGATATTGTGAGAAATGAAATCTGGAATTAAGTCTGTTGGCAGCACTGCATGAATCAGTCTCAAATAAGAACTCCCTGCCTATTTGCAACGCCAGATTGTTATGCGGACAATCAAGCTCGCCAGCTCTGTTTTATAAACGGGACCTTGCAACATTTAAACCACCAATGAAAAAAATTATCCTGCTTTTATTCTGTTCGATTAATTGTCAGACTTTTGCCCAGAATGATTCTCTTCAAAAAGAACGCTATGAAGTTATAAATGCCCTTTATAAAGATTTCAACAACGAAAAACGTGGTCGAATAACGTTAGACAGAAATTTTTTCCCTTTTCTGGGCTTAGGCTCCTTAATCAGTGATAAAGAATTGATGGAAACCCTGATCGGAACTTGTAGAGATTTTAAAACAAGAAAAGAATACTCCTATTTCGAGCTCTTAAATCAGGAAGAAATTTTGCAAATGACTAATCAAATAAGTGATTTTGAAGAATTCAGAAGAATTGATCCAAAATGGATCTCGGATAAAATTCAAATAAAAAAAGATCCTGAAAATATTTATACTGCTATTACACTTCCTCTAGTCTACAATAATAAAGCAGTTGTTTACCGGACCAATAAGGATAGTGCAGAAACCTTGTTCGTTCTTGTTAAGGAGAAGGACGAATGGAAAGTAACATGCATAAAATATTTGTACATTCTGTTTGATCATTAATAAAACTGTGGGTGACAATAATTAACATGAATACGGCGGAACCAGTCAAAAATGATCTTTTTTGACTACCTTTTGAAATTAAGGTTTAACTGAAAATTTCAAGTCTATAAAACCGCAACTAACGTTATTCGGGAATGGCAAGGTTAAAACATAACAATATAAGACAATGATGAATAAAGGTTTAAAAGGCAGGTGTTTAATAATGAAAATTAATTTTACATTTCTTGTATTAGTTTTGGCTTTAATTTATAGCTGTAGTTCTGACGACATAGATGCAGAATCAATTCCCGAAGAACAAATTAAAAATAAGATTGAATTAAAAATTGATGGAGTTCCACCTGAAAATTCGATAAGAGGTTTATCTGCGACACTTTGTTGCGACAGGAAAATAAACGTAAGTTTTGAGCATTTGGTAAATTATGGAGAATCAGACGCGTATGGAGGTAATGGGCTTAGTTTGTCATTAGATGTAAATGGGAATCTAATAGGTTTATCTTACAATTCTTATAACCCAAACGAGGAATATGTGAGTCCATATTTTACTCCTACCTCAACTTTAAAGGTGACTGACTTTGAATTTGTAGAAAATGAAATTTTGAAGTTTAGAATTAATGGGCAAATAGTTAAAGACACTTATAATTTTTATGCTGAGCCTGAATCTGTAAACATTAAAGCTGAAGTTGAAATAAAAGATTTTAATAATTGTACTTGTAGTTCGTTCTCAAGCAAATTAACAAGCAACAATGATTTAAACTTTCATTCTGTAACCAGGACTCAACAAGGAACTGATATTAGATATTTAGCTTATACTAATAATGGTTATCAAATTGAGTTTAAAAATTTAAATGAAACTTTAAGGAATTTGCCACTGGGCGTTTATTCTTTTGATGAAAATTCAACGTCCCCTCGTATTGATTTGAGAAAGTTTACAGGTGTTCCAAGAGCATTTATTTATTCAATAATTCCTGAAGAATGGTTGAGGTATGAGACTTCAGGTAATTTTGAAATTTTAGAGAGACAGCAGTTAAATAGTGGGGAAATTGTTACAAAAGTTAAGTTCAATTTGATTGCTAAAGATCATAATGAAGTAATTTTTGAATTTGAAAATGCAATGCTGGAAACTCAGATGTAGAAGAACCCAGCTGGGAACAGCATGTATTGGAGATAGAGTCCAAAGCATTATAAAGTTTTGTCCATATAAACTTTTCCATCTTTCATTACGAATTTCACATTTTCAACAGATTCTATAAAATTGTTTTCAATATTGCCTTGTATGGCAATGATGTCGGCAAATGCTCCCGGCTTTAAGACACCAATTTCATTGTCCATATTTAGATTTTTAGCTGATAGATAGGTGGCAGACTGAAGGATATTTAAGGGACTCATACCAGATTCATAATACGTTCTAAACATATCCTGAGAAGAAAGTCCACGAGAAACTCCTATATCTGGATAATTATCTGAACCCGCTACAATGGGTACACCCATTTCTATAGCTTTCATCAATCTTTCTTAGATATTAGACATATATCCATCAATCCAGGTTAGTTCGTCTGGGCTGGTACCAGCAATTTCATAATAACGATTCATGTAGCTTCGGCTATTTTCCGTAGGAACTAAAAAAACATTCTTTTCTGCCATTAAATTTAGAGTAGAATCAGCTAAGAAAAAACCATGTTCAATACCATCTACTCCAGCTTTTATTGCATCCCATGCAGATTCATTTGTAATTGAATGTGCTGTAACCGTTAAACCATGTTTATGTGCGGTTTTTACAATGGCTTCCATTTCCGGCAAGGTTAATCTTGTATTGTTGGGTAGATTGTCTGCACAAAATTTAATGAGGTCTACCCTCTGATTAATATGTTCACGAACTGCATTGATAGCATCTTCAGGATTTTTAATGATTCGATACTCTTCATCTATGATATCCTGATATTTTTCTTGTACCCCATAAATCTGGCCGCCAGGCCCAGACATAATTTTGCCAGCTGCAAAAATCCTGGGTCCTTGAATAGAACCTTCATTATTTGCATCTCGTAATGCCACATCCAAAAATTCCCCCGAATTCCCCAGATCTTTAATAGAGGTAATTCCAATATCAAGATAAGATTGAGCTCTTTTGGCACCTCTTAAAGTTCTCAATGCCTGGCTTTCTAAAACTAATGTGGTGATACTATGTTCTGCAAAATCATCTTGAGGTTCCTGATCGAATAATATATGCGTATGCGCATCAATAAACCCTGGTAGAACAGTATAACTAGTTAAGTCAATAATTTTAGTATTATCGGGAATTTTAATATTGTCTCCAACATTAGAAATTTTATTTCCTTCTATATGAATTATTTTATCTTTTAGAATAATATTTTGTTCACTGTCATAAAATGAACCGGCTTTTATGAATATTTCATTGCTTTGAGCCAATGAATCAGTAAATGAAAAAAATGAAATAAGTAAGACCAGGAAGAGTAACTTAGACATAGTAGTGAATAATGGTTCGAAAGATTCCCTTAATTCGTAAAATCAAGTGAAAAGTAGTTAAAGATAAAAAACTTTGTAAAACAAGGTTCAGCGCAAATAAGGAGTTAAGTCGAAATATAGTATTTCTCGTAACAGGAAGAAAAATAACTAATCCGACTCGTCCGTGTCCTTACTCTCGCATTTTTCGATAAGCGTAATTTTAATATACTATTTTGCTTTTCTTTGAAAATATGCCACATGAAGTATATCATCCATCAATGGCAGCTATTTAATCAAAAATGGAGGTTCAACATTTTCTGCATAATAACTGTGTCCCCAATCAATAACACTAATTGTAGAATACCTCTCAGAAATGGCATTTTTGACTATCTTTCAAAAGCAGTAACTGATTGAAATTTGCGTCTCCAACCATGACTTGCTTTAATTGGGGCGTTGTGCACCAATTGAGAAAACCCGAAAGAATGAATAGACAGACGAAATTGGTGATCTTTGGTTTTTGCATCGTCAAATTAGCGTTACACGTAATTGCAGATAGCAATTCAGGGTTTCAAGGAGATGAACTGCTTCATATAGAAACTGGAAATAACCTGGCATTTGGATTTATGGAGTTTCCGCCCATGATAAGTTTGCTGGCCTTTATCCAAAACCTGCTCCAGTCCACCTCCGTTTTCGTACATCACATTTTTGCTCATATTGCTGCGATTCTTATTCTCATTTTTGTTTCTAAAATCACCATCGAATTAGGAGGAAAGACCAAAGCCGTTTTTTTGGTGCTATTGTGTATACTTATTGCCCCAGCCTTTGGGCGTTCGCAACAATTATTTCAACCCGTAGTTTTTAGCCAATTGTTTTGGGTCTTGAATTTCTTCTTTCTTACGAAATATGTTAAAACTCTCGACCAAAAATATTTATGGTTGCTGACATTTGGGGCTGCATTAGGATTTTTGACCAAATACGATGCTGTGTTTTTTATTTTTGGGCTTTCCTCTTTACTGCTTTTTAAATCCACAAGACAGGCATTAATAAAAAATCAATTCTGGTGGAACATAATTGGTTTTCTCCTTTTGATAAGCCCAAATGTGTTATGGCAAATCGTCAATGACTTTCCTGTTTTGAAAATGTTTGATAGGCTATATGAGACTCAGCTGGAAGTACAAACTCCTATAGAAGTTTTACAAGGTCTTCTTATGGCATTGAACCCTTTCACACTGCTCATAACTTTTCCAGCAATACTTTCAATGTTCCATCATTCAATGAAAGGCTATAGACCGTTAACCATATCAATTTTTTTATCGATCATCTTTTTAGCATGCAGTCAGGGAAAAGGATACTATTTCTATCCTATTGTACTAACAATTTTACCATTTGGAGGGGTTTTTTGGGAGCACATCATTCTACCAAAAAGGAAATGGTTGTTTTATCCAATCGGGATCTTGCTTTTATGCGGCGTTCCTTTAATTTCCTTTGGAATGCCTGTTTTTACGTTGGAAAGTTATTTGAAACACGATTATCCCTATGAAAATAGAGAAGTTGTAAAGGGTGGACAATTCAATATCAGGTTTGATGAAAGATATTCAGAAGAGAAATGGGCTATTACAATGAAGGAATTAAAAACTGTTTATGACAGCCTTCCAAAATCAGAAAAAGACAACACCCTTATTTGGGGAAAACATTATGCACAGGCAGGAGCAGTTAATTTGCTAAAAGACCGGTATGAGTTGCCAAAGGCATTTTCATTGCACGGAAGTTTCTACAATTGGATGCCAGAAGGAAAGATGCCAGAAACTACCATATGCCTGGGATACAATGTGGGTGACTTCTTTTATGAATATTTTGCCGAAGTAATTAAAGTGAAGACTATTTATAATCCATATTCGCAGAATGAAGAAGAATTGCACCAGCACATATACATATGTAAAGGGCCTAAATACACATTTGATGAACTAAAAGAATTATTTGAATACAGAATATTTGAATAAATAAAGCACAATATAAAGAACAGTATAAAAAGGAATTATGGAGTTTTGAAATTCTGTCCTTCATCGTCCTTTTTTTCTTCCTCCTGCGCAAAGGCTGCGGGAGAGGATGTTACAAGAAGTAATGCCTGCAAATGATTACCTGCCAACACTTTTAATGATTATTATTGCTGAAGTTGTGGGTTTGGTAATGGGTAGAAAAACTTTTGACTTCAGAATGCTATTTTGCAGGAAATTATCCTATTTTTAACCCATCCCTACAACTTTATTGGAAACTGTTTATTCCGGTGTGAGAGATATAATTGTACCAGTACGTTTATATTAGAAAATTTTTAAATAACTGTAATAGGTGCAGTTATAGATAAGTTGGCAACAAGCTAAAAAAAACATTCATAAATATGTCATACATTTGTTATATAATTAATTTCACTTGAAAGAAAATATTATTGAATATGATATTACTTTAAAAAGTGACCTTCAGGAAAAAGGCACTATAGATTTGGATAGGATTGCTTTTCTAGCCAATAGCATCTCTAATATTGCAAAAGGAGCATTACAAATAAGACTTGCTGGAATTTCTAATAAACAAGGTAAAAAACCTAGTTTTCTAGATAAGGCTCTGAACATCAGATTAAAAGGAATTAAGGAAAGTAGTACTTTACTAGAACTAGAGTCTACAACTTTCGCTAGTTCAATCAGATCCATCCAAGTTAATGCGTTTCAACCAGAAATTGCAGCCGAATTACCTACTCAAACTCCTATGTCTTTATTTATGCTTTCATTTCAGGAAGCTTTAAATGATGATGATTTTGAAAAAAATTTATTAGATAAAGCTCTTGTAAAAAATCTAAAAGAGCTAAAGTCGTTTTTCCGTTCGAACAAGGAAGAATTAATTTTTTCTAATAGAGGTTCTCTACCAGAATTACATTTAAAAAAGTCAGATTTCAGCAAAATAAAGGAGCTTGAGGATGCGATACCTGAGCCTCAAAATGTTGTTATTAATGGCATTATTGACATTTTGGAACATAGCAAGTCCAAGATTACAGTAAAAACAGACCAAGGAAATTTACTTGGAAACTTTAAGAGTGACTTACAACAGGAAGCTCTAAAAGATTTTTGGGGAAAAGAAGCCACCATTTATGGGATCGGACATTTCAAACCCAACGGTAAATTGTCCTATGTAGAAATTGAAAGAATTTTCGAGTCTTCCCAAGAAGATAAATATTTTTCTAAAATTCCTTTTTCTGAGAATACTATTCTGCAAGTACAAAAACAAACTACAAAACGGCAAACTAAGAATTGGATGAATGAAATCGCAGGCAAATGGCCTGGCGATGAATCCGATGAGGAGTTTGAAAAATTGCTAAAAGAATTATAGATGAAGTACCTAGTTTTAGATACTTGTGCTATAATTCATATAATTAGAGGGAGTAAGACCGGTAAAAAATGCCTCGATTGGATTAATTCTTTAAATCCTCAACCGATCCAAGTGATTTCTGTGGTTACTAAAGCGGAACTACAAACTTTTGCAGTTATTGCCGGATGGCAGTCAAATAAAATCAAATTCTTAGATAAATTTTTAAAGGGGGTAACGTATGTCAATATAACACATACTGATAAAGATTTATTAGAAAATTATAAGTTGATTGACTGTTACAGCAAAAACAAAATTCCTGATCTTAATGGCGATTACAAACAGGGCTCCCATAATAATATGGGAAAAAATGATATTTGGATAGGTACCACTGCTATGACTTTAAATGCTACCCTTCTGACTGCCGACAGAGATTTTGAACATTTAGATGGAAAAATTTTAAATGTTCAAATGTTTTAGTGCACAAGCCAGTTGCCAACAAAGAACTGAGTTAAAAAACAAGTTCTCTAGGCTAATTTCGAAACAAAATTTTCCTCATAAGGCAGACCTGATTTAGCGATAGCAAATGCCTGTTTCAGTAGCTTGTTACATACAGCGATAAGAGCTAACTTTTTACTTTTCCCTTTTACTATGATCCGCTCATAGATCTCTCTACAGGCTTTGTTGTGTTTACAAGCCGAAAAACTACACATGAATAGCAGATTTCTAAGCTTTGCGTTACCCATTTTGGTTATTCGACTTCGACCTCTCACGCTAGTACCTGATTCTCGCAAGGAGGGCGTGATCCCGGTGTAGCTGCAAAGTTGTCTGGCATTTTCAAAGTTGGAAAATCCGTCGGTTAAAACAATCAACATAATCGCGGTCTTACTGCCCATCCCGGGAATACTTTTCAGAAGGGTTAATTGTTTTTGTTGCTCTTCCTTTACGATCTCCGTCAGACGGTCCTCCAGGATCTGGATTTCTTTCTGGACTGCTTTTAGAGAACGATTTAAAGAATGATATACTGTTTTAGATGGTTTGCCCAGGGTTTTCTCTCCGTGCAGCTTATTCTTTAAGGCAGTGCTTTGTTTTAAGTAGATATCGATCAGGCGCATGAGCTGTAAACATTCCGCCTGGTTTTTATCTCTTGCAGTATATAATGGGACTTCATTTACAGAGGCATAATCACAAATGGCTTTTGCATCAGACTTATCTGTTTTTATCCTGGAAAGTCTCATTTGGATAAACCTTTTAACTGACAATGGATTTACTACAGAGACCTTTACGCTTTGCTCATACAGGAACTGAGCCAACCGGTAGTGATAATATCCTGTAGCTTCCATCACTACCAAGGCATCGGCAGGAAGAGTTTTTAGAAAGGTTTTGAACTCGCCGCCATCGTTCTTGAATTGGGAATGGTTTTCGTTAGAGTCCACAACATCAAATACGTTCTTACTGATGTCTACTCCATAAATTTGGTTACATTTATTCATAGAAATGAGATTACGAAAGGACGCCTACTTTGCTTTCAACAACTTAAAAACGAGATCCAGGTCTCATAGAACTGAACGAAATTGAAGTAGAAAAGAGAGGGGATTTTCAATGTTGACGGAATCTCCAGGTTCCCACGAATAACATAACCTTACTCCTCTCTTTTGTTCTTTCTGATTAGTACTTAAAAGTTAGGAAATCAAACTTAAGATGAATAACACAAATTGCGGAATACTGGTCAAAAATGACATTTTTGTCTACCAGTAAAAATAAGGCTTAACGGAAAGTTCGCTCCGTCCATCCCGCAACTTGCGTTATTCGGGACAGTGCCAGTAATTTGACAAAACACAAAAAATGAAAGCAAAACAAACATCAATTTATGGGAAAGTCCCAAAATGGATTTTTTTAGTTTTTATCTCATACAATTTGACATCTTGCTTTTTAGGATTTTATGATGATGATGACCCAGTTATTGTTGGTAGAGACAACACCTATAAAGGTATTGTTGTTGACACAAACGAGAATCCTTTAGTTGGAAAAACTGTAATACTGAAAAGTGATTTTGAACAGACTATAGGTGAATTTATCACTGATGAAAATAGTCATTTCCAAGGTGTTGGTGATATTTATAATACCGGTCTCCAAATTGAAATTAAAAATGAAGAAGATTTTCCTCATGTAGACTTTAATTTTGTGCAATTTGAATTCCGCTATACAGAATATCCATCGGAACAAATAATAGAAATTCCGCCATTAGTGTATACGCCTATTTCATTCTTCTCAATTGATATTACTAACAATACTGGAGAAAATTATGTTGCTGAATACCAATATATAGAAGGTGTATGTAATAGGAATTTTGAAGATAATATTGAAATATATTCTCGATGTTATGAGGATAAAACTCGAATTTTTAATCTTACTTCTGCTACAGGACCTTTCAGAAGAAGTGTTTTCGCAGTAAGAGGTTCAACTATTTCCGTCACTCTAACTAATAACATAAGTACTTTAACAGAAACCTATCTTATTGATGAGATTAACCAAGAAGAAACAATTGTATTCGAATAAAAATTGAAAAACAGAAATTAAATAAAACAAAAAACTACTGGCAACACTATATGAAAAAAATGCTTAACCAGGTCTCGATTCGAAACTCCGTGCTCGCTTGCAACGCCTGATTATCCTGCGGACAATCACACTCGCCAGTTCACAGAGTTTTCATTCTGGAAGCTACAGTGCCATAGGTGCGGTAAACGAGCAAACTTTCTAACCTATGTACCTTAACGAACAGCTGCAGGAAAAGTTTGTTAGATTTAAAAACGAGAAATTTATCCTAATTTCTCTAAGTTTTGTTTTAGCTTTATTACTGTGATTTCATTCACAAAGTGATAAAACAAAGAGGAGGAATAACATTAAATGAATAAAAGATAAAGAATATGAAATTAGGTGCCTTTTCAATAAGTCTAAGTGTGAAAGACATAAAAGCTTCAAAACAATTTTACGAAAATTTAGGTTTTACAGTTCTTGGAGGTGGTTTAGATAAAAACTATTTAATTATGAAAAACGAAAATTCTCTCATAGGACTTTTTCAAGGAATGTTTGATAAAAATATTCTGACCTTTAATCCCGGATGGGATGAAAATGGAGACAATGTAGAAAGTTTCAATGATATACGAGAAATTCAGGAGGAACTTAAAAATAAAGGAATACCAATAGAAAATGAAGTTGACAAAAACTCCTCTGGCCCTGCAAGTTTCGTGGTAACTGATCCTGATGGAAATGTAATTTTGATTGATCAGCATCGATAAAAATTCTTTTTAAAAATTTCACTATTAGTGATATTATAATTCTGCCAACAGGTAAGAACGAATGATCTCAATTGACGACATCGTTAAATTAACCAACAAACCAAACCTAAATTAAAAATGCCGCGTTCTCTGATCCCGCAGCATCTGTTCTTGGAAACATGGGTACGCAACATAAGACAACCTACAAATCACTGCCTAAAATCCATTGTCACTAATTTACCTAACCTATATCGGAAATGCTGAATTTTAGAGAAAAGAACTAATTTAGTGTCCAATGCACAACTATAATTTTTATTAGTTCTTTATTATAAACTCAACTGAGGCGATCAAAATTAAATTATAAATTATTCAGTTTCAGTTTCACATAAGAATGAGAAAGAATTTTATCTGCCTGGTTTTATTAGTAGTCTTCACTTCTTGTAATAATAAAACGGGTAATCAAAAAATTGATTTTCAGCCTGTATTAGATTCCATAGAAAATGATTTTCAAAAAAATCTTGATACAGGTGTAGGAATGCTTCAAACTTCCAGAAATTACAGATTAGTATCAGATAGTTTGTTAAACGTGATCTATGATAGAACGCAGGAACTGGAAAACATCAGGTTAGATTCTTTGAGAAGATCTCAGGAAAAATTTCTTTCCAACAGGAAAAAAACAGAAGATAGTCTATGGAAAGAAGTCGAAGCTATTTCAGCAAAGCAGGGAATAAGTCCGGAGCTTGATAGAATGCTTGCTTATGGGCATGTTGGGAATATGAATATAGAAAGAGCTTATGAGTTGAATAAAATATTAAAGAACCACAGTCAAAAATATAAAGCTGCGCCCAATCATGTTTTAATGCAATAACAATGGTTGTGGAAAAAGGCTAAGATATTAATCATGAAAAAAAGGTTTTAAGATGAAGGTAACAGCCGAAAAAAATGAAAAAGTTGCAGAAATGACTTTTTCATCTGTTTATCCGCATTATGTAACCAAAGTGGAAAAGAAGGGTAGGACAAAAGATGAACTTCACCAGGTTATTGAATGGCTAACAGGTTTTGATGAAAAGACTTTGCAGGGACTTATTCAGGAAAATGTAACCTTCAAAACCTTTTTTCAGAAAGCGAATATTCATCCCAACGCGCACTTGATTAAAGGAGTTATTTGCGGCTATAGAATTGAGGAAATAGATGATGAGTTTGAGCTGTACAGGCAGGTAAGATATTTAGATAAGCTGGTGGATGAATTGGCAAAGGGTCGTAAAATGGAGAAGATTTTACGCCAGGAAAAGTAAAGGAGGAAGCTTCCCAATATCCGGAGTGTTCAAGGTACGACTACAACCAAAGATTGCCCATAAAAAATACATAGTTTACAATTGGTATTTTAAATAGGAATATTTCTTCACCGCCATCTATTTTCAATAGTTTTGCGCCCTCATCCTAAAGCCCGGAAATACACCATGCCGCATACATTAATTTTGATCATTGGAGGAGTGGGAGGTGCTCTGTTTACCTTTTTATTGCACAAATACGGACTCTCGGTAGTGGTTGCTTCCTGTCTGGTGGGGCTGCTGGGCGCGGCACTGGAGCATTTTCTGAAAGTAGAGCATCTTGCTTTTGTAATTTTTGCAGGTTCTTTTGTCGGCATGACCAGTTCTTCCGTAGCCACCCTGCCACTTGTGGTTTTAGGAGGGGCATTGTCTGCTGTTTTATACCAGCTTTCTTATGATATTTTTAAAGGCTTTGGTGGTCGCTTGGGTACCATTGCTTTCATTAGCACGGTGATTGCTTTCTATTTCCTGCTTGCGCTTAAAAAATTCTTCATAAAAAATAAATAGGTTCCATAGTCCTTTTCTATATTAGATTTAAAAATTTGGCAGAGGAATTATAGTACCTTCCAAAAATGCCATTTTTGACTGGGTTCAAAAACCTGTTTATAAATTGAATATAAAGAAAATAATAATTATAAGTGTCTTATTCACAGCGCTTCCGCTTGCGGTAATGGCCCAAGAGTTGGGATCTGCTTTAGTTGAATACAAGGTTTATACTAACAGGGAGTTTGTTTATGAATCACTCCCATTCTCTACTGATACCGTGAAAGGAATTCTAAAATTTAATCTGAAGCGATCTTCTTTTCAGCTTGATACTCTAACTGTAAAAAGGGGGCAAAAGAATATAAATCGCATTTTTGCCGGTGGCGACGACCTGTATTATTTTGATTCAGAAGAAAATGAGTATCTTCAGCAAACCACCAAACTGAAAAAAACCTATAGAATTATACTGGATTCCCTTAGCTGGACTGTAACGAAAGAACAAAAGCTGATTGATGATTATCTGTGTTTTAAAGCCGTAAGAAAAATGGAAGATTCCAATGGAGATGGACTGTCAGAAAAAGCAGAGGTTATTGCGTGGTTTGCTCCTGAAATACCCTATTCCTTCGGGCCTTCAAAATATGGAGGCTTACCGGGATTGATTATACAATGTGAATATGGAAACACCATCATTAAGCTGAATAAAATAGACTGGAAAGAGGAGGAGGTGGAAATTTCCCGGCCAAATCTTGGTGAGGAAATTACATTTGAACAATTTAAAAAGATTGCTAAGCAGGAATTCCCGAATTTTTAGCTCTTGTAAATCAAACAAGCCGGGCAGATAAATAAAAGCCAGGTTCCAAGAGGTTTTGCCTTGTAGCATCTTAAGGCCAGCCAGGAAATTTGAATTATCACCTTTCAAAAATGGCATTTTTAAATATCTTTAGAGAATTCGTATACATTAGGAATCAGTAAATTAGAACCCGTGAAAAACCTCCTCCAAAACCTATTTTTGACACTTCTTGTGACGGCTTGTTCAGATCTACCGCACTCCTTTGTGTATGATAAAATGTAATATTACCTACAAATGAAAAGAATCTTTCTCATTGCCTTATTTTTTGCCTTCCATCCACCTTCTATTTCGCAGGAGACGATACTTCCAGACCATACCATTCCTGCACTAAATAAGATTATTGATTCATTAGAAAATAATTCAATTAAAAATGATCTTCCACATTTTTTGTCCCTGCCGCAAACCACGGGTCATTATTTTGATGTAAAAACAGCAGTTCCCGGGGAGTTTATAAAAGCCTTAGAAAAAGGTACACCCCTGGATTCTTTAATCAATGAATTTCCCAGCCTTCAAATAGACAGGGATTTATTGATCATTAAAAATTCCTATGTGCGCAACGATGGAGAACAGAAACTGGAGATAAAGTCTTTTCAAATAAAATTTAATAATGGCCATCGTATCACGTTAAGTGCATCAGATTCTTTATTAAATCAAAATCTCAAATTCTATTATACAAATCATTCAGTGTATAATACCAACCTTAGAAACATTAGGGGTTTCTATTTGAACGAGAAGTTTGTTCAACAAGAGATTCCAAAAGAATATTCCAGGTGGGTTAACTATACAGATCATCTTGTGAGGCCAAAAACAGATTTGTTTTTTAATAAGAATAATGATCCTTTTTCCCATATTACCGTGAGAACGCCAATAGATTCTTTAATAACTTATTTTGCTGAAGTTACTCAACAGCCTACATTTGACAAAACGCAAAACTGGGAATCGCATCGAAAATCAATGGACCATTGGGAAAAAGACAGAGCTGTTCGTGCTGACAGCCTGTTTCTAAATGATCCAGGATTTAAAAACCTTCTTTTTAAAGCGCTGACTTTTGCTGAAAAGAATGAGAAGTCTAATGGCGAACTGGAAGTTTTTGTTGCACAACTTATTTCCGAAGAGAGAGCACTAAATTTGATGAGATATAACCAGCAGGTAGGAAGCTGTAGTTTTGATAACGGGCCTCTTGAGCAACAGAAGAGGATGGCCGGCCTGGCTGCAAAAATTCCGAATTGGGATGTTTTTATTCAATCTTTTCTAAATGTTATGAATGACAATGTCTCAAGAGTGGCCAATTCCAATATAGCAAGTGAATCAAGAAAAACGTCTATAGAGGAGCTTTCAAAACTTGATCTTGATATTAGAACCTTGTTATTGGGATCAAATATGCGCATTTCTGACACGTTGAATATTCACTATTTTTCTGACGGCAGCAAAGTGGCGAAAGCTTTTACTGCATTAACAGAAGCCGATAAAGACTTTTTTGAAGCTACTGTTGAAGGAGTGATTAGAAATGAAAAGGTTGATGCCTTCAACAAATTACATTTTTTTAATACGCTCAGCAATTACCACTATTTCCTCGCAGATTCTCGAAGAAAACAACGGGTAGCTCAAAAGCTGGAGGAAATGTCGGAATTTATGCCATTTTCCGTTAGATCAAGAATGGAAGAACCACATAAAGAATTAAAAGATCTGCTGTTTCAGGAAAGAGATGAATTAGATGATTTCATTATTATGGACTCTTCCATTGGAAATATCTATTCCTACAGTTATGGAGGAGATTGCTGGATGGCAGAGATTCAGAAGAAAGGGGGGAACCCCAAATTGATCTATGATCTCACCATGCCTGTTGAAGACAGTATTACGCCTTTGAGTAATTTTTTGAAAGAAGAGCCAGTGCTAACCAGAAGAATTGAGAATCATGAATTCATTAAGCAATTATTAAATACAGATCCTGAAAACCAACTTTACATAAAATTTACAGAAGATAGATCTTTTTCTAATTTTGAAAATAAGGTTTTAAGGGATATGTCAGAGAGCATTAAACAAGACCAGAATTTTGAAAATGCAATTTCTTTTTACATCTCTTATCCAGATAAAAAGTATGTTAGGTTTATCCTATTTTCAAGCAATGATTTAATGCTTCTTGATATTCCAAAAGATTTTAGTATTCCAGGATACAGTTTCGATGAGCTGGTAACCAATACTAAGGAAAGTTTTTTATCGGTTAGTTATGAAAGTTATAGAATATTTAATGAGGAAGGGAAAATGCTTAAGTAAATAAGAGAAAAGAAGCACCTTCCAAAAATGCCATTTTTGACTAACTTTTAAAAAAAACTACTTTCCCCAATCCACTTTTTGACTACCTTTAGGTGAACCCTTAAAGAAGATGATGATGAGAACGATGACATGCAGGCAATTGGGTGGGGCGTGCGACATGGAATTCCATGCCAGTACTTTTGAAGCCATAGAAGATCAAAGCAAACAGCACGGCCGGCAAATGATAAGAAAAGGAGATAAAGCACATCTCCAAGCCATGATCGACATGCAGAAGCGTATGCAGGCCCCGGAGGTTTTCAACGCATGGCTTGAAGGAAAGCGCAAGGAGTTTGAAGGGCTTCCCGACAGTAATACCAACAACGAACCGGAATAACCCGATACTGCGAAACAGGTCGTGAATCTGAATCTTTTTGCTTCTTTAGTTTTAGGCATCTTCTTCAATTTTTTTATCTTTAACCAGGTAAAGCTGAATAGGTTATGCGTGATAAGGTTGTGCGGGTGAAGCTTTGATCGAAAAACGTCTATCAATAAACTAAACCTGTATGAACCGCAGACATTTTGTAGAGACGATGGGAATCCTCGGCGCAACCGCTTTCTTACCCATTCCCGTTCATTCCATGTTTAAGGCTCCTCAATATAAAATGGGCCTTCAGCTTTATACCATTCACGATGAAATGACCAAAGATCCCGTTGCCACTTTAAAAGCTGTTAAAGCACTGGGATATGAAGATTTTGAAACCTTTGGCTTTGATGCGGAAAAAGGAACTTTCTACAACTATAAATCTTCTGAATTTGGGAAAGTACTGGAAGATCTGCAGCTTACTGCCTCCAGCGGGCATTTCGGTTTTTCTTCCTACCTGGAAAAGAGCGATGATGAATTAAGATGGTTTGTAGATCAATGTATCGCCGGAGCGCATGAGGTGGATATGAAATATATCACCTGGCCCTGGTTAGCCCCAGAACAGCGTACCATGGAAAAGTACAGGCTAATGTGCGAAAAACTTAACCTGATAGGCGAACAGGTAACTGCTGCAGGCCTAGGGTTTGCGTACCATAATCACGGTTTCGAATTTGAAGATCACAACGGGGAGAATGGATTTGATGTTATTTTAAAAGAAACAGATCCTTCCCTCGTGAAACTTCAAATGGACATGTACTGGGTAA
Source organism: Salinimicrobium maris (assembly GCF_049680855.1). Classification (NCBI taxonomy): domain Bacteria; kingdom Pseudomonadati; phylum Bacteroidota; class Flavobacteriia; order Flavobacteriales; family Flavobacteriaceae; genus Salinimicrobium; species Salinimicrobium maris. The sequence goes on from NZ_JBMPGS010000001.1 coordinate 1,075,851, forward strand.
TAAAATCTTTTGAAAAATCTCCGCGGCAGCTGGTAAAAGAGCAGCCGGGACGCTATGTGATGTGGCATATCAAGGATATGGATAAGATCACCGGAGACTATACCGAACTTGGAAACGGTTCAATTGATTATGCTAAAATTTTGCCTAGTCCCGCGAAATCCGGTCTCGAATTTTTTTATCTGGAGCAGGGAGGAAATTTCACCCACAATCCCATGCAAAGCGTCACCGACAGTGCTGCTTATTTTAAAGAACATTTACAGCATTACCTGTAAAATTTGTTGCTTAATATTTCCATTTATAGAGTCTCAAGACAAGCATCTCCGGAAAATAAAATAGGAACTTCTGCTTAAAATGCTATTTTTGAATAACCTATAAAATTAGGAAGTGGCAGGAATATTAGTTGCACTCATACTTTCATGGCTTTTGCTTTACCTTTTCGAGGGGGAAAATATCCTGTCGCTGGGTTTTTTGCCTATTTTGAAAAGGCTGCTGCAATTAGCTATTGGTTTTATCATTACAGCTGTGCTTTGCGCCAGTGTAGAGTATCTGGAGCTACTTTTAAGCGCCTCAGATTTGCAAATAAATAAAAATGCGAATCTGGCTTTACTTTTCAATATGTTCTGGTGGGATTTTCAATCGGTCCTGACCGAAGAATTGATCTTTAGAGGTGCGCTGCTGTTTATCCTCATAAGAAGAATAGGCGCTACAAAAGGAATGTTGATTTCTGCAGTGGCCTTTGGGATCTATCACTGGTTCTCTTTTGGAATTTTTGGGAATATTTTCCCAATGCTAATTGTCTTCATCGGCACCGGCTTAATGGGCTATGCCTGGGCTTTAGCGTTTCGAAAAACAGGTTCGATTTTTCTGCCATTGGGCCTTCATCTGGGATGGAATTTTACCTTCAACACTATTTTTTCACAAGGACCTTTAGGCAGAGGATTACTATCTATGGAAAATGGCCATGGCATTAGCGACTGGTTTTCCTTAGTAGGTCTTTGGCTGGTTCCTTTGATAGTGTTTCTTATCATCAAATATTTCATTAAACAGGAAACAACGGAATTCATAAAAGCAGAAATAAATCCATCAGCTCCTTTCAGCTGAACCTTAAAAACAACAAATGAAATTAAACTTTTGGATCTTTTTACTGCTAATTAGCCACTCCATTGCTGCGCAAAATGATAAAGAAGAATTACTGAAAAGGGATGTTGACCTACTCGTGGAGGAAATGGAATTTATGTATGGTTATGATCAAACAATGCGGGAATATACCATTTTTAAGACCTTTGATAAATCTGAAACCGACCGGCTTGAGAATCTTCCCGACAGCCTGAAGATGCAGGAAATTTCTCAGCGCAAATTTAAGTCTGATAGCTTGTCCTTGCATATCTGGAAGAACTACATAAATCCAAAAGACGCGGCACACGTAGAAAGAATGATCGAAATTACCCGAACATATGGATTTCCTGATACAGACCGGATCAGGAAATATTACGATGAGGATTTTGAAGATCCTGATTTTGATCCAATTCTCATGTTCATTCATGCTCCTAAAAAATTTCGGGAGGAATTAAAAGAATTAATGCTTCTTGAGTATGAGGCGGGAAGGATAAACCAATGCCAGTACGGATATCTGCTCTGGCATATTTTGGGGCGTCAAAGCTTTCAGCCAATGCTCGACAACGGGTACGAAATGATTCAGGAAAACGGTAACACCACTTTAAAATCCACCTGCAATTAAAAAGGGAATAGTCAGCTTGGAGTTTTGATTGCGAAAAATGCGGAATAAAACCTGGTTTTTTAAATATTTAAAAGCTTTTCAGCAGCTGCTGAGGCTTTTTTTGTTATTTTTCACTCATGTCTAATAAAATCAAAAACAAATGAGCGATAAGCCTTCTTCATCTCATACGTCCTTTTCCAAAACTAACATTGTAGTATTTCTCCTTTCTTTTCTGTTTTTCACTGTCATTTTTACAAATTGGGACCATTTAAAAGCAGGGCTTTTTGGTACAGGTTTCTGATTTTATCCTGAACCAACATTCAAAAAAGAGGTTTTAGCACCTCTTTCCATTTGATACCACTAAAGCTTTTTTATTTACAATAAGACATTATTAAAACCTAAACCAATTGAAGAATAAATTTTTCAGAAAGCTCCTGAATATATTTAAATACCTCGCGATCTACTATTTGTCTGCCAAGATGATTTGTTTTGCGATCCCAAAATTCCTTCACATGCAATTTAGGATACTGCACTACGAATCATTCAAACCCTTAGCAGAACTTTCAAAATATGAACACATGTGGTCCTTCTTTGGAAGGTCTTACAATTATAACCTGTTCATTGGCCTTACCGAATTTTTGATTGGAATCCTTATCGTATTTCGCAGAACAAGGTTAATTGCACTATTAATTTCTTTGGGGGTTTGTATAAATATTTTGATCCTGAACATTGAATTTGAAATTTATTTTGCCATTCAGCACATTACGCTGGATTTGGCACTTACCCTTTTATTGTTAACGGGATACCGAAAGGACCTTTACCAGTTTTTCATACAGTTTGGAGGAAGGTTCAAGAAGAATTTTCATACTCCGCGTAAGAGATTCGTAAGAATTTTGCCTTTTCTGTATATAATTTTACTTCCCGTTGGCTATTTCATTTTCGCCTACAAGATGAGAGCAGGCGTTAGTGAAGAGTTGGTGGGAAGTTATAAGATTGAGGGTATCCGGCTTGGTAATAATGGTCTGGAGCTTGAAAAAGGTTCACTGGGTTCTTCTCCCATGATGTTCCTCGAATACAACAACCAGGCGGTATTGTCAATGAACGATAGTATTTATTTTGGCGCTTATTCAGCTGAAAATGGTAAAATTCAAATGTATTTCAATCCGCCTGCAGACCACAGGATCAGCTCCATCAAAGGCAATCTTAAAGATGATTTGCTGAAGGGCAGCATGAATGACAGTATTCCGGTAGAAATGAAAATAAAAAGATTACCGGCACAAAAAGATTATTTGAACGAATTATACCAGAAATAATCTTGTAAATCGGCTAAAAGAACTTTAGGCTTTACTTCGGAATAAAAAGAATAAAATTTGAATGCCTGTAATATTAAAAATATGAAAAACCTATTGTTACCTCTAATGCTGGCTCTCTACCTGGGCTCAAACGCTCAATCTTTGGAAAAATTCAACCTGGATTTTGAGAAAAAGGGAAGTACAACAGCTTTATCGCAAGGCTGGATTAAATGGGGAAGCTATGAAGTAGGGACAGATGAAATTACAGTCTTTTCCGGTGGTACTTCAGGCTGGATTGATTCCGGTGAGAATGAGGGTTCGTTTGGAAGTATTGCCTACAGCCTCCCTGCTGCTTATAAAGGAAAGGAGATCACTCTTGAGGGCTACATGAAAACAGAGTCGGTTACCAATGGTTACGCCGGATTACTACTTCGTATTGATGGGAATAGAACTGCGCTTGAATTTGACAACATGCAATCTCAGAAGATCGATGGAAGCAGGGATTGGACGAAATATTCAATCACCCTGCCTTTTCCTGAAAAAGCCGAGAAGATCTATATAGGAGGTTTGCTTACCGGAAGTGGTAAAGCCTGGTTTGACAGCTTTAAACTTAGCATAGACGGGAAAGATGTGCAAACGCTTAAAACAGTGGAAGCTCCGGTTTTTAAGGCACATCTTGATAAAGAATTTGATACGGGTTCCAGAATCCATTTTAAAGAAATAAATGCTTCTAAAATCAATGACCTGGCTTTGCTGGGAAAGGTGTGGGGCTTCTTAAAATATCACCATCCTCAAATCGCCGCGGGTAATTGCAATTGGGATTATGAGCTTTTCAGGATACTTCCGGAGTACCTGGAAACACAAAATGCTGCTGAAAGGGACCAGCTACTGGTCAACTGGATAGATGCCTTAGGGGAAATTCCGCAGTGTCAAAACTGCAATGAGACTAGCAAGATGATATATTTAAGACCCGATCATTCCTGGATGAATGGAGAAGGAATAAGCAGTAGCTTAGAAGAAAAACTGCAGGATGTTTATCAAAACAGGAACCAGGAAGAACATTTTTATATAGGCTTCGCACCCGGAGTGGGAAATCCGGAGTTCAAAAATGAACAGGCCTATGCAGATATGAGTTTCCCCGATGATGGTTTTCGATTGCTGGCGTTGTACAGGTACTGGAACATGATTCATTACTTTTTTCCAAACAGGCATTTAACAGAGAAGAACTGGAACGAGGTTCTTGCAGAATATATTCCTGGTTTTATAAATGCTGAAAACGAACTGCAATATGAACTTGTCGCACTGCAGCTTATAGGAGAAATTCATGATACCCACGCTAATCTTTGGGGTGGTGGAGACAAAGTGGATGAATGGAAAGGAAGGAACTATGCACCTTTGCGTGCTGAATTTGTTGAGGATAAACTGGTAGTGACAGATTATTATAATCCCGAGCTCAAAAAGACGAACTGGCCTGAAATTGGAGATGTTATTACGCACATAGATGATAGAAAAGTAGAAGCAATTGTAGAAAATCTTGAAACTTATTATCCTGCTTCCAATCAACCTGCCCGTTTACGAAATATGGCAGGAGATCTCTTGAGATCTCCATTAAGGGAGCTGGATATTCGCTTTGTTTCTAAAACCGGAGCGCAACAGGAAACAATCAGGCTTTATGAAAGAGATAGCCTTAACATGTACGGGTGGTATAAAAAGGAAGATGAAAAATCATACCGACTTTTAGAGGATAATATTGGGTATGTAACGCTTGGCAGCATAAAGGAAAGTGATCTTTCCGAAATAAAGAAGGAGTTTAACGATACCGATGGCATCATCATTGACATCCGGAATTACCCCTCCACATTCGTTGTTTTTTCCTTAGGCTCCTGGTTCACATCTTCAGAAGTGCCTTTTGTGAGATTCTCCAAAGGGAGTTATAAAAATCCCGGTGAGTTTACATTAACCAATCCTCTTAGTTTACCGGCCTCCAATGCCACTTACCAGGGAAAACTACTCGTTTTGGTGAATGAAGAAACCCAGAGTAGTGCAGAGTATACGGCAATGGCCTTTAGGGCGGGCGACAATACGACGGTGATTGGCAGTACGACCTCGGGTGCCGACGGGAATGTTTCTTCAATCATGCTTCCCGGCGGATTAAGAACCATGATCTCCGGAATTGGAGTTTATTATCCTGACGGGCGGGAAACCCAGCGCGTGGGGATCATCCCAGATATTGAAATCAAACCCACCATTGAAGGAGTTCGAAACGGAAAGGATGAAGTCCTGGAAAAAGCGGTCGAAATCATTAAAGAAAAGAATTGAATGAGTAGTATTAGGAAATGCAGCCTCTTTGATACTTTTCTAAACTTAAAATGATGGCATTAAAAAACTTTGCTGGTGTTCTTCTTTGTTTTTGTGGTGGTTTCTATACTGCTGGAAATATATATCTTTAATGAAATATTTTCTTTGATTCTTTTGATGAAAGCCTCTTTTGCAGGTTTGATTGCTACTGGATTTGTGTATCTCCTAAAAAAGATGGCGTCCAGATAGCCTTATTTGCTAAATTATCCCCAGAAACAGCGAAGAATTTATAATACCCTCTTTCACAAAAATTTGCAGTTTTTTAAAGATTTTTCTTACAATATTTTTTGGCTCCAATTTTTGTGCTTATTTTAGACCACCCTACATGATAAATTACAAGTTGCTAAGACTGGAAAAAGCCCCTTTTCTTTTGTCTTTCCAAGCTTGTTGGCTTAAAATCAATGTAAAAAGGGGAAGAATGAATCTCGTAAGAATTCTGGGTTTCCTGCTGTTCATGGCAGGAATTGCAATTGGCTACTATTTTGATGATAAAAACCTGCATTTCCTTTCAGGAGCTTTAATTGGTGCCGGAGGAATTTGGATGGTGCTCGGCAGGATTAGAATGACTTCAAAAGAATAGAAAGCTGCAGTTAGTAATCGTCGTGCTATTCAAAAGCGTGGGTAATTTTAGTGTCTCATGATTTTCGTGATGATAAGATCCTGAAATAAATTCAGAGGGTGACGGGTAGAATTTAATTTCATACAGCCCTGCGATTGCAGCACTTTTCTTTCTTCAAAAAAAGCTTTAAAAAGGTAAATTTTGAAGATCTACATTACCACCCGTAAGTATGATCCCGACCTTCCTGTCTCTGAATTTCTCTTTTTCTCTTAAAACTCCTGCCAGCGCCACCGCACTCGAAGGTTCAACCACAATTTTCATTCGCTCCCAGATTAGTCGAAGCGCCGTAATTATTTCTTCCTCTTCGACCCGTATGATCTCGTCTACATATTTTTTTATGAGAGGAAAATTTTTGTCTCCCAGCTGAGTTCGAAGTCCGTCCGCCATCGTGTCGGTGGTTTCATTGGTTTCAATTTTTCCGCTTTGAAGGGAACGATAGGCATCGTCGGCTTTAAAAGGTTCGGTTCCAATGCTTTTGCATTTTTCCGAGAACAGTGTGGCAGCCAGCGCTGAACCGGCTGTAAGTCCGCCGCCGCCCACCGGCGTCACTAAATAATGAAGTTCTGGGTAATCCTGAAGCAACTCAAGGGCCGCTGTACCCTGGCCGTAGATCACATCTAGATCATTCGAGGGATGCACGAAAGTTGCTCCGGTTTCTTCTATAATTTTTTCTGCAGCTTTCTCGCGCGCCGGGAGATTGGGAGCGCAAAGGGTGATTTTGCCACCATAAGCTTTTACAGCATCCTTTTTTACCTGTGGTGCCGAAGACGGCATTACAATATAGGCGGGTACCCCAATTTTCTTGGCTGCAAGGGAAACCGCCTGTGCGAAATTTCCCGAGGAGTGGGTCACCACGCCTTTTTGCTGTTGTTCAGCCGAAAGGTTTAAGATTACAGCGGCTGCGCCCCGCATTTTAAAAGCTCCCATCTTTTGAAAATTCTCGCACTTGAAGAATAACTCAGCTTCTGAAATCTCATTAAGTAGCTGCGAAGTGAGCACCGGCGTGCGGTGAATGTACGGCTGAATCTGTTGGTGGATCGATTCAAGTTCGTTCAATGATATCATGCTGTTTTCTTTAGATGCAGTATTGAAAAATGTATTTTTTAATAACCTTTTTGTTTATCAACGACATTTTTAAGGGGCTCGTGCGCCTTCATGCGTTCATAATTTTCCAGCACCTGCGAGACTACAGAAGATGGCTTGGTAACGCTGGCAATATGTGGCGTCACCTGTACCTTTTCATGTTTCCAGAAAGGATGGTCCTTGGGTAAAGGTTCTGTCCTGAAAACATCCAGTGCGGCTCCCGAAAGTTGTTCATTGTCCAGCATTTTTAGTAAATCCTCTTCTACCAGGTGTTTGCCGCGAGCGACATTGATGAGGTAGGCACCTTTTGGTAACTTCTGAAAAAGGTCTTTATTCAGGATGTTTTCCGTTTGCGGAGTCAGCGGTAAAAGACAGATTAAAATGTCACTTTTGGATAGAAATTCATCCAGTTCCTCTTCTCCTGAATAAACTTTTATATCCTGAAGGTCTTTTTTTGAACCTGCCCAACCAATGACTTCAAAATTATTATCGACCAGTTTTTTGCCAACGCTTGTTCCCAGTTCACCCATTCCCATGATGCCTACGGTAATTTCCTGAATGCGTTGGTAGCTCTTAGGTTTCCATTCTTTTTCCTGCTCAAAATACTGGTGCAGTGATAAATTCCGAAGCTTGTTCAAGACCAGCGCCAGGACAAATTCTGCCATGTCTTTTGCGAGCTGTTCATCTACAATGCGGGTGATTTTTGCCATTTTTGGAAGTTGAGGGTCCCGCAGAATATGATCTACGCCTGCACCCATAGAAGCGATGACCTTTATATTTGGAAATTCTTCGAAAACCCCCGAAGGATGATTCCACACAAGTGCATATTCTACTTCCTCTTTGTTTTCTACTTCGGGATAAAGTTCAACTTTAAGGTGGGGTTTATTTTCTGCTAATGCTTCTGTCCAGGCTTTAGGATCCCGGTCGCTTATTATTACTATTGACATTAAATTGTAGTTTTTTTGTTTTAGCTCACGAATGCACTGTAGCCAGTAATAGCCCGGCCCACGATGAGCGAATTAATTTCTTTGGTGCCTTCATAGCTGTAAATTGCTTCGGCGTCGGCTACAAAACGTGCCACATCATATTCAAGTAAAATTCCATTGCCACCCATAACTTCGCGGGCGCGGCTTACCACGTCGCGCATTCTCATGCTGCAGTAGACCTTGGCCAGGGATGCATGCTCATCTTTTAGCAGTCCCTGGTCCTGCAGTTCACTAAGCCTATAAACCATGGTTTGCATAGCTGTTAGATTGGAGAGCATTTCTACCAGGTGATTTTGTACAAGCTGATAAGAGGCGATAGGCCGACCGAACTGTTCTCTTTTCTTGGTATATTTTAAGGCGCTTTCATAGGCACCACGGGCGCAGCCTACAGCCTGCCAGGCCACTGCGGCTCTTGTCATTCTTAGTACATTTGCGGTGTCTTTAAAAGAATTGGCGTTCTGGAGTCGGTCGCTTTCAGGAACTTTGCAGTCGGTAAGGGTGATGAGTGCATTTTGCACGATCCTTAAAGCCATTTTGTCTCGCATTTTTTCGGCTTTAAATCCCGGGTTTCCTTTTCGGACCAGGAATCCTTTTACCTGGTTGCTTTCCTCATCTCTGGCCCATATGATGATGACATCGGCAAAAGTGGCATTTCCAATCCACTTTTTCTGACCGTTGATCACCCAGTTCTCCCCATCAAAGCGGCAGGTAGTTTCGAGTCCGCCGGCAGCCCCAGATCCTACGTTGGGTTCAGTAAGTCCAAAAGCACCAACTTTTTCCAGTTTTTGCATCTTTGGCAGCCATTCCTGCTTTTGCTCTTCACTTCCGCAGAGGTAAATGGAACCCATAGCCAGGCCGCTGTGAACCCCAAAAAAGGTAGAAACCGAAACGTCTACCCGCGCGATTTCCTGGGCAATAATGCCTTCCATTAAAAAGGACATGTTGGGGCAGCCGTACCCTTTGTAAGCGACCCCGGTGATGTTTAATTTTTTGAACTTTTCAATGATTTCAAATGGAAATTTTGCCCGGTTCCAGTGGGAATTTACCAGTGGCCGCACTTCGTCTTCCATGAAATTACGAACCTTCAACTGTAGCTCTCGTTGCTCTTTTGTCAATTTGAGGTCGAGGTCGTAAAAATCACCGTCAATGGGAGGAAGATCTGCCTGGCCCTTTCGGCGTTTGGTCTTCAACATTTTCATTAGGCCCTTCAATTGCTGGTCGTCCAGCGTTCCCAGCGCCTTCATGGCTTCAGAAAGATCGATCTTTTCATTAATTTTCGCGAGTTGATCCAGGTCGACCCCTTTTAAAAGGTTGATCGTATTTTTAACTTTTCCGAAGAGCGACATAAGCAGTGGTTTTGAATTCGAATAAAATTAGACATTTTAGAGCAACTTCCTGTTAAGGATTTTAGAAGAAACGGGGTAGCAGGTTTAGGAACCTTTAGCTTTGTGCACTTTTATAGGATGGGAAAAATCTTCAATGTTCTTAAAAAGAGGACCAGGAAATGGCATTTTGAAATAGATTTTTTATAATATTCAAAGATTCATCCCGTTGAATTTAAAATTAGGATTGTTCCGCATGCAAAAAAGAGAAATTTCAGGAGGTTTTAGCATTTTCAACCAAATCAAATATTTTTTCATTTTTCTATTCTTTGGTTTTCTTTTTCTGAAGCCTGCCACTGGCAATGCGCAGTTAATAGATCCTGAAAGCAGCAGCATTGAAAAATCTGGCGATGTTATTCTACTGGCACTTCCTGCTGCTACGGGGTTAACAACGCTGATTTTGGAAGACAGGCAGGGAACCTGGCAGTTTGCCAAGAGCTTTGCCCTCAACGCTGCGGTTACCACCGCTCTTAAATATGGCGTAAATAAGCGCCGGCCTTTTAACAGTGGCGGACAGGCTTTTCCATCTGGGCACACTTCCATCACATTCCAGTCGGCGGCCTTTATTCACCGGCGCTACGGCTTTAAATACAGTATTCCCGGCTATCTTTTAGCAGGTTTTACGGGTTACAGCCGAATTCACGCCACGCGACACGACGGCTATGATGTACTTGCCGGTGCGGTGGTGGGAATTGGAAGTTCCTTTCTCTTCACTACTCCGTATGAGCGGGAACATATGGAGCTCAGCTTTAGCAGCAGCGATGATCTTTACCTGCTGGGCTTTACTTATAAGTTTTAAAAGGTAAATTTTCTTCGGAAGGGAGAAAGCTACAAAAGAAGATGCTTAAAATACCATTTTTGGATCTGTTTCTAGATGAAATTGCTTGGAAATGCCAAAAAGTGGCATTTTTACTTATCTTTAGGAGATAACTTTCCTGTGATGAATTCAAACCTTTCAGCAAAATTCCTGTTTTCCTGTTCTTTCGTTTTCCTGTTCCTTAGTTGTAAAGAAAAAAAGGAACCTGAAGAAACTTCTTTGGTAGAGGAGGCCAAAATTGTAGAAAAAGAGGAAGCCAATGCTATATCAAATCATGTAATATTTACGATAACCACAGATGATAAATACGGGCTGGATGGCCTCACATTGCTTGATTATTCTAATTTCTTCGGAAGCCAGCCGCAAGGACTTCCGCGGGATACTTTTAAAGATGCCGGAGATTCTGTTCAATTTGTGCTAAAAGAGATTCGGCAGCCGCAGCTGATGGAAATCTTCAACATGGCCGAAACCCAAAACAGCACGAGGTTTTTAGTGACACCGGGAGATACGATTAAACTTCAATACCAAAACGGCACGTTCAAATTCTTCGGAGATAATGCCGCACATTACAATTTTTATGCGGGGCTTGACAGTAACGATTATGCCCAAAATCCGTATCGTGGAAATTTTCAGAAGTACAAGGCCTCTACCGAGGATATTTACAACCGGCGAAAAGCGTATTTTAAGAAATACCTTGAAGAGAATTTAGAGGTTTCCGAAGCTTTTAAAGAACAGGTTGCTGCAGAATTGAAATATGAATATCTCTATAATCTGGTCGCGCCCCGTACGATTAAAGCTAAAGGCCTGGAAGGAATTTATTTCAACAATATGGAAGGCATTGCCGCAATACTTACGGGTACACGCAGAGGTAACGAACAAATGCTGGATCTCCAGGCTTATTTTGATGGAGTTGACATTGAAGATTTGCAGCATCCTGAACTTGTAAATAATGATTATTTCAAGCGAAACCTGGTAGATTTGGTAAGGCATTATTTTGCGCAAAATGAAGTTCCCGGCTATACCAGGGAAAATCTCAAAAGAGAATTGACTTTCATTAGAAACAATTTTTCGGAAGAATTAAAAACCGTAGCTACGGGAAAATTGCTTTGGGAATATCATCGCAAGGATTTTGGAAGGGGACGTGAAGACAGAAACTTCTTTCAAGAGAGGATAACAGAATATAAAAAGCAAAATTTACCACCTTCATACCTTGAGGAAATTTCTATAATAGAGGAGGAGCTGGCGCTTATGGATAGCAACCTTCCCACGGAAATTAGAAATGAAAAACTGGTAAGCCTCCAGGGAGATACCTTAACGATGGGCGAGGTTATGGATCGAGCCGAAGGAAAAATAAAATATCTAGATTTTTGGGCCAGCTGGTGCCCGCCGTGTATAGTCGATTTTACAAATTCCCAGGAATTTAAGGAGCGTCTTACTGCTGAGAAAAATGTGGAGTTCATTTATATTTCCGTAGAAAAGGATAGGGAGCGCTGGCAGAAAAAATCTGCTTTACTTAAAGAAGTGTTAGCCCCGGGGGAGCAGTACAAAATTTTAAATGTCGAAAATTCCAGGATTCTTACATTTTTGAAAATTCGTGGGTTGAATGAAGTTATTTCTGTGCCAAGGTACACGGTTATGGATGAAAGTGGGAAGATAATCTCTGCAAATGCACCGCGCCTTTTAGATTCTGTTTCGGTGAAAGAACTTTTAAAAATAAGCGAATAATCCCCTTTTTTAAATAGGAAAGAACCTGTTATGAACCAAATCAATTCACAAAGAACCTGGTGGGAACAAAATATGAAATGGTTTGTGCCCCTGGCTGGCGTTCTCATTCTAATAACCGGCTTCTTCATTCACTGGACTTTTGGCAACGTCTTCAACAATTTTGCACAGGCTTATGCCGAAGATGAACTGGTGGAAAAGGCCGTAGCGCAAGTCCGGGAAAATGAGCGCGTGCAACAGGTGCTGGGCGAAATAGCACCCGTTGATAAAATGGCTATTTTTAACGGTGCGGTGAAATATTCAAATGACAATAATTCTGTAGATCTCACCATCAAGATCAAGGGCGCTAAAACCAATGCGATGCTGGATATTTCTGCAGAAAGGGCAGGTGAAAGCTGGAATTACGAGCTGATCCAGGTTCGTGTGAAAAATCCGCCGGAAAAGAAACAAACTATTAAAATTACCGGAGCAGGAGAAGATTAAATGTAGTTCCAAATTAAGCAGAAAAAGGGTTCTAAAACATTCAAAAATGACAAAATACGTTGCTATTTTAAGAGGTATAAATGTAGGCGGGAAAAGAAAGATCCTGATGAAGGACCTCAAGCTGCTGTTTGAAAAATTGGGTTTCAACGAGGTGCAAACCTACATCCAAAGCGGGAATGTGATCTTCTGCGGAAACGAAATTATTTCGGAAGTAACAATTTCAGAAGAGATCGAGCAGGCAATCCTCGAAAAATTTGGTTTTGAAGTGCCGGTGATCATTAGAACTTCAGATGAATTCGAAAAGATCTACTCCGAAAATCCTTTTTTACCTGAAACGGATATTTCCCGGCTGCACGTTACTTTTTTAGGTGATGTTCCTGAAGATGAAAATGAAGAAAAGCTCAAAAATTTGGATTTCTCACCAGATTCTTTTCGGCTTATTGGAAAAAATATATTTATTGACTGCGCCGGGAAATACCATAAAACCAAACTCAGCAATCAGTTTTTTGAAAGTAAACTGAAAGTAAAGGCCACTACCCGCAACTGGAAGACGGTTTTGAAGTTGTTGGAGATGACAAAAGTGTAGAAAACAGCTGATGTAAAAGTAATGGTTTCAAAAACCATTTTTGGATCCTAATGTTTTAAGAAAATGCACTTGAAGTTTAGTAAAGTTTTATCAGCTCCTTTAGGCGCTCAATAAAACGAGAATTTTAATTTTAAGGGAAAGTGCTAAGGGTGAATTGGAAGTTCAGCATTAGTGAAGTAAAACAAATAAAATTGCAATTATGGAAGATCCAAAACAAAAACATCCACAACCTCCATATCCTGAACAAAGACAGGAGGTGCCAGGCAAGGAAGAAGAAATGAATCCCAAAGTAGATCACGGGGAAGAATCTTATAAAGGTTCTGGTAAACTGGAAGGTAAAAATGCTGTCATTACTGGGGGTGATTCGGGAATTGGCAGGGCAGTGGCTATTGCATTTGCACGTGAAGGAGCAAACGTGCTTATCTCATATTTAGAAGAACATGAAGATGCCAAAGAAACCGCAAAATGGATTGAAAAAGCAGGAAAGAAAGCTGTCCTAGTAGCAGGTGATGTGAGTCAGGAACAACAATGTCGTAAGATCGTGGAGCGTGCCGTGGAAGAATTCGGCCAGATAGATATCCTGGTGAATAACGCTGCGTTTCAAATGGCGCACGACTCGGTACAGGAGATCTCCAGTGAGGAATGGGATTACACTTTTCGCACAAATATCTATTCCATGTTCTACCTTTGTAAAGCTGCCGAGCCTCACATGAAGCCGGGTAGTACAGTGGTAAATACCACGTCGATCAATGCTTACAAGCCGCATCCTAAATTGCTTGCTTATGCGGCGACAAAGGGAGCGATTCAAAATTATACGGCAAACCTGGGGCAAATTTGGGCAGAAAAAGGTATACGTGTGAATTGTGTGGCTCCGGGACCAATTTGGACACCACTGATTCCTTCAACAATGCCACAGGACCAGGTGCAATCCTTCGGAAAGGATTTGCCGCTGGGAAGAGCAGGGCAACCTGCAGAGCTGGCGCCAAGCTATGTGCTGCTGGCTTCTGAAGATTCCAGCTATATGACCGGTTCAACCGTACAGGTAACGGGAGGATCGCCCACTATCTAGAAATTACTTCAGCATAAAATGAGCAGCCCTGCAGGATTTAGTGTTCTAAACATGAAGTCCTGAAAAGGGCTTTTTTGTTAAGGAATTCTAGAAAGTTTATATGGTAAATCTGCTTTGTTTCCTACATTGGGCTGAAATTCAAACATACACACCTATGGGAATATTTTCTTCAATACTGGGAAATGCAGGGACAGTAGATAATGACAAGCTGCAGAACGATTATGGTAAACTCCTCATCGAACAGGAAACCATCCATGTGGGTTTCAAGCTATTGCGAGACACCTTTATTTTTACAAACAAAAGATTAATTTTGGTAGATGTTCAGGGGCTTACAGGCCGAAAAACTGAATATTTCTCTGTTCTATATAAGAGCATTTCGCGGTTTAGTGTTGAGACCTCCGGCACTTTTGACCTGGACGCAGAGCTAAAAATATGGATCTCGGGTGAGCAGCAACCCAGCATCTCGAAGAGGTTCAATAAATCTGTAAATGTGTATGACGTGCAAAAGTTGCTTGCAACACATGTGCTTCAGTAATACATGTTTTTAGAAATACCTTTAGAGAATAGTAGCAGTAAATAAAAAAACTGTTGGAAAAGTAATATGTTTAGTCAAGCTGAACTTGTTTCAGCTTCTTTTGATGAGAGCCTGAAACAAGTTCAGGAAGACGTTTCACATTAATCTCCAACAGTTTTCTTTATATTTTTTGAAAAAAATTATAGCCCGAAAGCCTCTTTTACCTTGTCTGTGTAATCCAGTTTTTCCCAGGTAAAAAGTTCGACCTCTCGAGTAATTTTTCCGTTATACGGACTTTCAAAAATTTTGGTGATCTTGCGGGATTCTTTCCCCATGTGTCCATAGGCCGCAGTTTCCCGATAAATAGGGTTTCGAAGTTTTAATCGCTTCTCGATCGCGGCAGGTCTCATGTCAAAAATATCTGCAACCTTGCGGGCAATTTCCCCGTCTTTTAAATCCACTTTTGCAGTTCCATAGGTTTCTACTGCTATAGAAGTAGGTTCTACTACTCCAATGGCGTAAGAAACCTGTACCAGGACCTCATCTGCAACTCCGGCAGCCACAAGGTTTTTTGCCACGTGCCTTGACGCATATGCTGCAGAACGATCTACCTTACTGGGATCTTTTCCTGAAAATGCACCACCGCCGTGTGCTCCTTTACCACCGTAAGTATCGACTATGATCTTTCTTCCGGTGAGGCCGGTATCACCGTGGGGTCCTCCAATTACGAATTTTCCCGTAGGGTTGATATGATAAGTGATGTCGTCGTTAAACAGTTTCTTTACATAATCAGGAAGTTGTTCCTGTACCCGCGGAATGAGGATCTTAATGATATCTTTTTTGATCTTCTCGAGCATCCTGCTATCATCCTCATCAAATTCATCGTGTTGGGTGGAAACGACAATTGCAACGATACGTTGAGGAACGTTGTCGTCGCTGTATTCAATCGTCACCTGGCTTTTCGAGTCTGGCCGAAGATAAGAAATTTCCTTTCCTTCTCTTCTTAATTTGGCAAGCTCAATAAGGATTTTGTGAGAAATATCAAGCGCAAGCGGCATGTAGTTTTCCGTTTCATTAGTGGCATAACCAAACATCATTCCCTGGTCTCCTGCACCCTGTTCTTTATCTTCACGGTCTACTCCCTGGTAAATTTCCTGTGATTGTTCGTGAATAAGAGAAATCACACCACAAGAATCGCCACTAAACTTGTATGCGCCTTTGGTGTAACCTATATCATTAATTACTTCCCTGGCAATGTTTTGAACATCGAGATATGTATCACTTCTTACTTCACCGGCAAGTACCACCTGTCCCGTAGTAACCAGGGTTTCACAGGCTACCTTGGATTTTTCATCAAATGCGAGGAAGTTGTCGAGTAATGTATCACTAATCTGGTCTGCAATTTTATCCGGGTGGCCTTCAGAAACACTTTCCGAAGTAAATAAATAAGCCATGCTTCTTGTTTTAAAATTAAATTTTAAGGATAAAATTTGACGTGAAGGGCTAGAGGAGTTTTCACTGCTTTAGCATTTTATGAGGGTTGCAATCAGTCAAATCATTCCCTGTAATAAATCAGCAGCAAATGTATAAAAATTAGATTGAATCTTCCTTTCAGTTTAACTTCTTTTTAGACCTGTATGTTCACGAGAGCCTTTAGCAGAAGCTATGAAAAACTTTCAACATGTTTGTACGAATGAGCTGTAAATAAAAAAGCTTTCCAAAAATGACATTTTTGGAAAGCTTTTGTAAGTTAGGTGATCGCAGGATTATTCAAAATCTTCAACTGCGCTCTCTGCCCGTGATCTTGGCAGGGAAACTATAATACCCAGATTTACACCAAGAGAATTTTGATAATTGTCATTTCCTCCACCTGCAAGTCCGTTATATTTTACGGTTGCTTCAAGAGCTACATTGCTATTCAAGAAGTAAGAATAACCGGGTCCAAATCCAAAGGCAAAACCATTGGTGGAATCTCCGCCTTCAATGTTACGCCCGGCAATACCCGCCTGGGTTTCAATAAAAAATTGTCCTGCAGGAACGCTGTCGCCCAAATCAACCTCTGATGGAGTGAGGTAATACCTACTGAAGGCCTGTACCCCATAAAGAAAAGTATTGGCCGTATCATCATCGTCTCCTGCGGCGTTGTTATAACCCAAATTTACGATGGCACCGGCAACAAAATCGTTGCTAAAGAAATACCCTATTTTTGGGCTAATACCAATATTATATCCTGAATCTTCATCAAGCCCCAGGTTGAGGCCAAACAGTCCATTGGTAGATGAAGTAGCAATACCACTACCTATATCTGTACCTAAAAGGATATTACCTTCCTGTAATTGAGCGTGTGCATTTTGTGTGATTCCAACAATAAAAAATGTTGCTAATAGTAAGATCTTTTTCATAATTATAAATTTTGATTGCCCTAAAAGGGTAATTTTCGTTGGGAACAAAGTTATGGACTAAGGGATTCCTGCAAATTTTTTTAATAGTTTTTAGTATACCTTTTGCGTTTTCTGTTAAAAGCAAAAGCAGACGGAAATGCTTGACTTTTCAGGGGATGTGGTGCTTTTTACAAATTCATTCTCAGCATCTTGGAAGGGCTTTTTGGACAGGAATTTTCAACTTATTTTCAATAAATCAGAAAATAAATTTGTTTTCTAATATTTTCTGTCGTTAACTTTGCTTCAGACAAAAAAAGAAATGAACCAGGTAATTTGTAATATGATGTGCATGATGTGGAAAAACTCCGCAGCGCGTCTTATTGCATGATCCTGAAAAGATAAATTGTAAAAGCCGCTGCCGACCGCAGCGGCTTTTTTTGTTTATAGAATTTTTTCTTCCCAAGAGGAGGAAGGAGCATAAAAAACCATTCTGAACTTATTTCAGGATAATTAAAGAAAAGACAATGATACCAATAACAGCAATAGCAATTATGATGATGTGTATGATGATGAACATGTGTATGATGTACGCACCGCAACGCTATTGCCAGAAAATTAGGATTTAGTTTAGTTTTATAAAGTTCAATTCTAAAATCCCCCTGGCAAACCGGCCAGGGGGATTTTTTTTTAAACAATCCTACAAAAGCAGAATTATCTTAAAAATAAATCACAACCATTAAAACTTTCAATTATGAGCACTCAAAAATTTGCAACAAACGCATTACACGCAGGACATGACGTAGCCGCCAACGGCGGAACCCGCGCAATTCCCATTTACCAATCTACTTCTTATGTCTTTAAGAATTCAGATCATGCTGCCAACCTTTTTTCACTTGCTGAACCGGGTTATATCTACACCCGCATAAATAACCCGACAAACGATGTCCTCGAGCAGCGCCTGGCTGCACTCGAAGGAGGAATTGCCGCGGTAGTGACAGCTTCAGGAACGGCGGCGATCAATACGACTTTGCTCACGCTGCTAAGGGCAGGAGATCACATTGTGGCATCCAGCAGCCTGTATGGAGGAACCTATAATCTTTTAAGTGTTACCTTACCGCGCTTCGGGATCAACACCACTTTTGTAGATCCTTCCAATCCTGAAAATTTTAAAAAGGCAGCAAAAGAAAATACTCGAGTCTTCTTTATTGAATCCCTGGGAAATCCGAAGCTCGATGTGTTGGATATTGAAGGGATCTCAAAATATGCAAAAGAGCATAAGGTGCCGTTAATAGTGGATAACACAGTCGCAACTTCTGCTCTTGTGAAACCTATAGAGCACGGTGCAGATATCGTTATCCATTCTCTCACAAAATATGTAAACGGAAACGGAACTGCACTGGGAGGTGTTATTATTGACGCCGGAAAATTTAACTGGGCAAACGGTAAATTTCCTGAGTTTACAGAGCCTTCTCCCGGTTACCACGGCCTCGTATATCATGAAGCACTTGAGGAAGCAGCATTTATTGCCAAGGTGAGAGTGGAAGGACTGCGCGACCACGGTGCCGCACTTAGTCCGTTTAATGCTTTTCAGATTTTACAGGGGCTGGAGACATTGGAGATTCGTATTAAAAAACACAGCGAAAATGCACTTGAACTTGCAAAATGGCTGAAGGAACAACCCGAAGTAAAGTGGGTGAATTATCCGGGGCTGGAAGACAGTAAATACTATGAACTTGCCAAGAAGTATCTGCCAGACGGGCAAAGCGGTGTACTTACCTTCGGTGTGGAAGGCGGTTTTGAATCGGCTAAAGTAGTTGCCGATGAGACTAAGATATTCTCTCTTTTGGCAAACATAGGCGATAGTAAGTCCCTTATTATTCACCCCGCAAGTACCACCCACCAGCAGTTAAGCGATGAACAACAGACATCTACAGGAGTAACAAAAGATCTCATTCGTCTTTCTGTTGGACTGGAGGATATAGACGACCTGAAGAATGATCTGAAAGAGGCTTTTTCAAAAATTGGTAAAAAAGTATTGAGTTAGTATAAATTGTGTTGGTTGTGTGGCAACAGGAAGATCAAATGAGTTTTCTTCCTGTTGTCTTTAACAAAAAAAAACAGAAACATGCTTCAGGAAATAATTATTCCTTTATTTAAAAATTCCGCAGGAACGGTTCAAAAAATAGCATTAAATTATCAAATTTTTGGACAGCCTCTGGGAACTGCGCCTGTGGTACTGGTGAATCATTCCCTTACTGCAAATTCGCAGGTGACAGGGGAACAGGGTTGGTGGAACAGCATTGTAGGGCCAAGACGCTGTATTGACACAGAAATTTTCAGCATTATTTCTTTTGATATTCCCGGGAACGGTTTTGATGAACAAAGGGAGCACCTTATTCACAACTATAGGGAATTCAGCTTAAATGATATTGCACAAATATTTCTTACCGGTCTAAATGAACTTGGAATTCACAAGCTCTTTGCTGCCATTGGAGGTTCTATTGGCGGGGCCCTGGTTTGGGAACTCGCCGTACTCGCGCCCAAACTTATTGAAAATTTGATTCCAATTGCTACAGATTTTAAAGCGACAGATTGGATTCTTGCGCACTGCAAGGTACAGGACCAGATTCTCAATAATTCCGTTACGCCGGTGCAGGATGCCCGGCAGCACGCCATGACCTTTTATCGTACTCCGCAATCATTTACACAAAAATTCAGGCGCAGTAAAAATGAAAGTCTGGAGTTTAATGTGCACAGCTGGTTGTCGCATCACGGGGAAAAGCTGGAAAAGAGGTTTCAGCTGGCTTCCTATAAATTGATGAACCACCTTCTTACCACGATAGACATTAGCAACGGGACAGGAAATTATCTGGATGCAGCTGCGAATATCAAAGGAAATATACATATCATAACGATAGACTCGGACTGGTTCTTTCTTGCAGAAGAGAACTGGGAAACCTACGTGGAGCTTTCCCTCATCAAGGACAACATCAGCATTAATGAAATAAAATCCATTCATGGTCACGATGCCTTTTTAATTGAAAACAGGCAGGTGGCGAAGTTTCTAAAACCAATTTTTCAACCGGAAAAACATAAAAATGAAGAAGATAAATATCGTACTCTTTGGAACGGGTAACGTGGGAAGTACATTAATAAATCAAGTGCTGGCGGCAAGGGAGAACCTGCAGCTGGAGCAGGATTTGCAGGTGAACATTCCAGTAATTGCGAATTCCACAACTGCTTTTTTTGATCAGCAAACGGTGACTCCTTCCTGGGGAACAGATTTTCAGGCTTTTGGATTTCCGTATAAGCTGGAGGAGATCATTCACTTGGTAAAGGAGCAGGGTTATGAAAATCCTGTAGCCATAGACGCGACTGCCAGCGAAACTTTCGTTGATCATTATAAGCTCTTAATTGAAGAAGGTTTCCATATCATTGCGGCAAATAAAGTTGCGAACACACTTTCTTCGGAATTTTACGAGGACCTGCGGAAAGCGCTCAAAAAGCACAAAAAATTCTTCTTTTATGAAACCAATGTAGGCGCAGGCCTTCCAATAATCCAGACGTTGCAGGGATTACACCAAGCAGGCGAGAAGATCACCCGCGTGCGAGGCGTGTTTTCAGGTTCCCTGAGTTATATTTTCAACACCTTTTCTGAAGGAAGCAAAAATTTTTCAGAAATCTTGACGGAAGCGGAAGAAAAAGGTTTTACAGAGCCAGATCCACGCGTAGATCTTTCGGGTAAAGATGTGGGCAGGAAGCTGTTGATCCTGGCGAGAGAACTAAAGCTGAAAAAAGAGCTTTCCGAGATCAAAATTGAAGATCTGGTGCCAAAACATTTGAACGGAAAAAGCTCGGTGAAAGATTTCCAGAGCAAAAAGCAGGATCTTGATAAGGATTTCAGCAGAATCAAGTCTGAATTAAAGGAAGATGAGGTGCTAAGACATGTGGGGGAACTGGAAATAGCCAGTGGAAAGCTCGAGGTGAAGCTCGTAAAAGAGAGTAAAAAATCCCCTTTTGGAAGCCTCAGGAACGCCGATTCTTCGTTTGAAATTTATACCGAATCCTATGGCGACCAGCCACTGGTGATCCAGGGTGCCGGCGCAGGAGCAGCGGTTACGGCCAGAGGAGTGGTGGCAGATGTGCTAAGGTTATCGGAAAGGTTGAATTAGAATCCTAATCGAACTAAAAGCAAAAATATGCACATTGAAACTGAAGCGATAAGGACCCAGATGGAAAGAACGCAGTACTCTGAGCACTCAGCGCCGGTGTACCTCACTTCCAGTTATGTTTTTGAAGACGCCGAAGAGATGCGGGCTTCTTTTTCTGAAGAAAAGGAAAGGAATATTTACAGCAGGTTTTCCAATCCCAACACTTCAGAATTTGTTGAGAAAGTAGCCAAAATGGAAGGCGCAGAAGCCGGCTATGCTTTTGCTACGGGAATGTCTGCGGTGTTTTCCACGCTTGCGGCGCTCTTGAACAGCGGAGATCATATAGTTTCAGCCAGATCTGTTTTTGGTTCTACACATAGCTTGCTGACAAAATATTTTCCTAAGTGGAACATCACGCACAGCTATTTTAATGTAAATGAACCTGAAAGAATAGAAGACTTCATTAAACCTGAAACTAAAGTCATTTTTGCTGAAAGTCCGACGAACCCGGGCGTGGACATTTTGGATCTGGAGCGGCTGGGAAAAATAGCGAAAAAGCATAAGCTTCTGCTCATAATTGATAATTGTTTTGCGACGCCTTATCTGCAGAATCCCATCAAATATGGCGCAGATCTCGTTATTCATTCCGCCACGAAATTAATTGACGGGCAGGGCCGGGTTTTGGGCGGAGTCACAGTGGGAAGTTCAGAATTGATCAGGGAGATTTACTTTTTTTCAAGAAATACAGGGCCTGCCTTATCGCCTTTCAACGCCTGGATCTTGTCAAAGAGTCTGGAAACCCTTCCGGTAAGGCTGGAAAAACATTGTGAAAATGCTCTAAAAGTGGCAGAATTTCTTGAGAATTCAGAAAAAGCAAAGCAGGTGAAATATCCTTTTTTGAAGTCGCATCCGCAGTATGAGATCGCAAAGAAACAGATGAAGTTAGGTGGAAATGTGGTTTCCTTTGAAATAAAAGGAGGACTGGAAGCTGGCAGAAAATTTATTGATAAGGTGCAGCTGTGTTCAAGATCGGCTAACCTGGGAGATACCCGCACGATCGTTACGCATCCTGCTTCTACGACCCACAGCAAATTAAAAGAAGAGGAACAGCTGGAAGCCGGAATTACGCCGGGACTTATAAGAGTTTCAGTAGGACTCGAGCATGTAGAAGATATTATTAACGACCTGGAACAGGCCTTAAAAGTTTGATCTATGGAACTCGCTGTAGAATACCTTCCAAAAATGGCTTTTTTAGATCATTTTCTGAACGAATCGCAAAAGAGATTTATTAATTATCTTCGCCTCATGCTTTCGAAGAAAACCAAATACGGAATCAAGGCGCTGACTTATATTGCGAAGAAATCGGAAAGAAAACCGGTGCAGACAGCTGAAATAGCTAAAAGCGAGAACATTTCACAGAAGTTCCTGGAAAGCATCTTGTTAAGCTTACGAAAATCTGGTTACCTGGGATCTAAAAAGGGCAAAGGCGGCGGATATTATTTGATCAAGGAACCGAAGGAGATTCAAATGACCAATGTGATCCGCGTGCTGGAAGGACCCATTGCAATGCTTCCTTGCGTAAGCTTAAACTACTACGAAAAATGCGAAGACTGCCCAGACGAAGAAACCTGTTCTGTACATGCATTAATGATCCAGGTAAGGGACAGCACATTGAAGGTGCTGGGCAATAATACTTTAGCAGATATTTCCTCAAAAAAGGAATTTTAAGAAAATAAGAACCTAAAAATATCTTCTTAATAACAATTTATGTGAAAATGAAGATTACTTTTGTTTTAAAACCTAGTTACCCGATAGGGTAATAGAATTAAAGAGAGATGATAATTGACCAGGCAAAAGCAAAGAACAACTATGAAAAGGACAGAGTTTCAGAAAATCCATTGCGAAGTATTTTGAAAACAATAAGCTGGCGAATTGTTGGCACCCTCGATACCATTGGGATTTCCTGGCTGCTAACGGGAGAAGTAGAGACCGCTTTGGCAATTGGCTCTGTAGAACTTGTGACAAAGATGATCCTGTATTTTGGACATGAACGATTGTGGAATAAAATAAAATTTGGGAGGAACTAATATGAAAAGGTACACAGAAGAAGAATTAAAAGTATTGAACAAACAGCTGCAGGGAATTCCTCCAGAAGAGATTATCCAGTGGCTTATTTATAAAAGCGAAAACCCTGTGGTGACGACAAACTTCAGGCCGTATGAGGCTGCAATATTATATGCTTGTTCAAAAGTAGAACACGGTATAAAAGTGATTTGGTGCGATACAGGATACAATACTCCGCAGACCTATCGGCACGCAAAGGAGGTGATCGACAAGCTTGGTTTAAACGTGAAACTGTACGTTCCGAAGGAAACATCGGCTTTTAGAGATGCTATGTTTGACGGGATTCCTCAGGTAGATGATCCCAGACATGAAGAATTCACGCGCCAGGTAAAGCTGGAGCCTTTCCAACGAGCAATGAAGCAGGAAAAGCCAGATGTATGGTTCACCAATTTGAGAAAGGGGCAAACGACTTTCAGGAACAGTATTGGCGTGCTAAGTTACAGCAAAGACGGAATCCTGAAAGTAAGTCCGTTCTACCACTGGAGCGATGAAAAGCTTGATGAGTATTTGAAAAAATATCACCTGCCAAACGAATTCAAATATTTTGATCCTACAAAGGTGCTGGCCAACAGGGAGTGCGGTCTTCACGCCTGAAGATTTTATTAATTCCAGTTCAAAATGCCATTTTACAATAACATCCTTTTTGACCTAATTAGTTGGAGGGACAAATCCAGAGAATATGCAAAGTTTTAGAACCGAAATTGAAAATCCTGTTGTTGAAAAAGACATCATAGATTTAGAGAAAAAGATCAGGTTGTTTCGTGAAGGAAAGGCCGATGAAGAGAAATTCAGGAGCTTACGCCTTGCCCGTGGCGTTTACGGCCAGCGGCAGGCGGGCGTGCAAATGGTTCGTATAAAAATGCCGTTTGGGAAAGTTACTTCGGAACAATTACACAGGATTGCAGATGTTTCCGATGAATATTCTCGCGGAAGGCTGCATATTACCACCCGTCAGGATATCCAGATCCATTATGTGAGCCTTGACCGTACGCCCGAATTATGGGCGCAACTGGAACGGGATGATATTACGCTACGGGAAGCCTGTGGGAATACGGTGAGGAACATAACCGCTTCTCCAACTGCCGGAATCGATCCAAAAGAACCTTTTGATGTGTCTCCTTATGCGCATGCTACTTTTCAGTTTTTTCTTCGGAACCCGATCTGCCAGGAAATGGGACGAAAATTCAAAATGTCCTTTTCATCTTCCGAAGAAGATACCGCTCTCAGTTACATCCACGACCTCGGATTTATTGCCAAACTGAAAGACGGAAAACGCGGATTCAAGGTGATGCTGGGCGGCGGACTCGGTTCCCAGCCACGGCATGCCGATGAACTTTATGATTTTCTTCCTGCGGAAGAATTAATACCGCTTATTGAAGGAGTGCTTCGGGTTTTTGATCGTTACGGTGAACGCGCAAAAAGACTAAAGGCAAGAATGAAATTTCTCATAAAAGATATTGGAAAAGAGGCTTTTATGGAGCTGGTAGAAGAGCAAAAAACTGCCATTTCAGGAAAGCAGCCTACGTTTGAAATAGAGAAATTTGAAGCTGCGCCGCCGCTTCAGGAGGTGGAAGTGCCTTCCGTAGAAATAGAAGACCAGAAGGAATATGAAACCTGGAGAAGTACAAACGTTCTTCCGCAGAAACAGGAAGGCTTATTTGCTGTGGGAATCCGGGTTCCGTTAGGAGATTTTTACACCGGCGGAGCAAGAAAATTGGCCGATTTGGTAAAAAAATACGCCGGAAACGAGATAAGGCTTACGCTTAGGCAGGATATCCTTATCCGTCACGTGAGGGAAGAATTTTTGCCATTCTTCTATTCAGAATTGAAAAAGCTTGGTTATGCCGAAGCCGGCTATGACAAAACAGTTGACATCACCGCATGTCCCGGCACCGATACCTGTAATCTCGGTATCGCCAGCAGTACGGGAATTGCCGATGTGCTGGAGGATGTATTAAAAGAAGAATATCCGCAATTTATATATGGTCGTGACATCACGATCAAGATCAGCGGATGTATGAATGCCTGCGGACAGCATAATATGGCTGAGATCGGTTTTCAGGGAATGTCAATTAAAGTCGGGAAGACGGTGGCTCCGGCCCTGCAGGTGCTGCTTGGCGGCGGAACGCTGGGTGACGGGAACGGCCGGTTTGCAGATAAGGTGGTGAAAGTTCCAAGCAAACGCGGTCCTGAAGCATTAAGGCTGTTGTTGAACGATTTTGAAGCAAATTCTGAAGCAGAAGAAAAATATGCTGAATACTATGATCGCCAGGGCAAAACTTATTTCTATGATTTGCTGAAGGATCTTGCTGATACTTCCAATCTCACTGAGAATGATTTTGTGGACTGGGGACACGAAAAGCCATACATAAAAGCCGTGGGGGTGGGCGAATGTGCCGGCGTGGTAATAGATCTTATTGCAACGCTGCTTTTTGAAAGTGAGGAGAAAATAGATAATGCCAAAAGCGCGCTGGAGCGAAAAGACTGGGCAGATAGTATTTACCATTCTTACACATCCATAGTGAATTCTGCTAAAGCGCTTTTACTGGCAGACGATATCTCCACGAATACACAGGCGGGGATCATCGCGCAATTTGATGAGCACTTTGTTGATACAGGAAAGATTGAACTATCCACTTCTTTTAAAGAATTTGCTTATCAGTTGAATGAAAATGAGCCGAAAGAGGCCTTTGCAATAAAATATCTTGAAGACGCGCATTTGTTTCTGAAAAGAGTTGATGCATATAGAACGAAGGAGGTACAGCATGTTTAATTCACCAAAACTTACAGTTGTAGGTGCAGGGCCGGGAGATCCTGAATTGATCACCATTAAAGCCGTAAAGGCTTTAGAGTCCGCTCAGGTGGTGCTTTATGATGCGCTTATAAACCGCGAACTGCTGGATTATGCGCCACAGGCGGAGCATATCTTTGTTGGAAAACGCAAAGATAAACATCGTTATTCCCAGGAAGAAATTAACGAACTTATTGTGAAATATGCCTTGGAAAGAGGTCATGTAATAAGGCTTAAAGGTGGCGATCCTTTTGTCTTCGGAAGAGGTTCAGAGGAGATTAATTACGCCAAAAGCAAAGGTCTCGATACAGCAGTAGTTTCAGGAATCACTTCATCTATCGCGGTTCCGGCTAATGTTGGAATTCCGCTAACGCAAAGGGGAACCTCAGAAAGTTTCTGGGTAATTACCGGCACCACAACTCAGCGTAAATTATCTGATGATGTTCGGCTGGCGGCACAATCTACCGCGACGGTTGTGATTTTGATGGGAACGGGCAAGCTGAATGAGATTGTTGAAATATTCAGCCATTTCGGAAAAGAAGATATACCCGTGGGAGTAATTCAGAATGGAACTACGATAAATGAAAAATCGGGCTTCGGAACTATAAAAACTATTGAAAAAGTAGTGGCTGAAAAACAATTAACCGCACCGGCAATTATCGTGATTGGCGAGGTGGTAAAGGAAAGAAATGAATTAAAGGCAGTTATGGGAAATGCGATTGAAGAAACAAAATTGATAAATTCCCCCATCGGGGGCTAGGGGGCTATGGAAGAAAGAAATGAACTATACCCCGTATTTCTGAAAGTCAGCAAGCTGAATATTCTGGTGGTTGGCGGCGGAAATGTGGGACATGAAAAACTGCATTTTCTTTTTAAATCCAGTCCGAATGCGAACGTGGAAATTGTAGCAAAATGGTTCCTTCCGGAAACGGAAGAGCTGGCAAAAAAGCACGGGACAAAATTATTTAAAGGCAGGTATAAGAGAAAATATCTCAAGAAAAAGCATTTTGTAATTGCCGCCACGAACGATGCAAAGCTGAACAAGCGGGTGCACCGCGATGCAAAAAAGCGCTTTCTATTGGCAAATATTGCCGATACACCAGAGCTCTGCGATTTCTACATGGGCGGAATTGTAAATAAAGGGCATGTGAAAATTGCCATTTCAACCAATGGAAAATCTCCCACAACGGCAAAAAGGCTGCGCCAGTTTTTTGAAGAGGTGATCCCTGAAGATGTGAACCGAATGGTGCAGAATTTAAATGAATACCGCAAATCCATCAAAGGCGATTTTGAAGCCAAAGTGGAACAAATGAATAGTATAACCGAATCCTTAACAGTAAAGAAAGAGCAAAATGATTAAAACAGATATCCTGATAATAGGAGCAGGACCCACCGGATTGTTTACCGTTTTTGAAGCGGGATTGTTAAAGTTAAAAACACATTTAATAGATGCTTTGCCACAGCCGGGAGGCCAATGTTCAGAGATTTATCCTAAAAAACCCATTTATGATATTCCGGCGTTTCCGGAAATTCTTGCGGGAGATCTGGTGGGCAATCTAATGGAGCAGATTAAGCCGTTTGAACCCGGATTCACCTTAGGGGAACGTGCCGAAACTCTGGAAAAGCTGGAAGACGGAACTTTCAATGTCACTACTAATAAAGGCACGCGACATCACGCTCCCGTGGTGGCAATTGCGGGAGGTTTAGGATCTTTTGAGCCACGAAAACCGCCTATTAAAAATATTGGGGATTATGAGGACAAAGGTGTTTCATATTTTATTAAAGATCCTGAAGTGTACCGTGACAAAAGAGTGGTGATCGCAGGAGGAGGAGATTCTGCCTTAGACTGGGCGATTTATCTGGCCGATGTTGCTGCGGAAGTGGCCCTGGTACACAGAAGAAATGAGTTTCGTGGAGCGCTGGATTCCGTAGAAAGGGTTTCTGAACTGGCCAAACTTGGGAAAATCGAAATCATCACCAATGCTGAAGTTGTAGGTCTGCGGGGAGAAGATAAACTGGAACAGGTGGTAATCCGTCATAAAGACGAAGCCAGGGGCGAAGAGTTTAAAGAAGTAGATGATTTTATCCCACTTTTCGGACTCTCACCGAAGCTCGGGCCGATTGGCAGCTGGGGATTGGAAATTGAGAAAAATGCTATTAAAGTAGATAATTCTTACGATTACCAGACAAATATTCCCGGTGTTTATGCCATTGGTGACGTGAATACTTATAGAGGGAAACTAAAATTGATCCTTTCAGGATTTCATGAAGCAGCCATTATGTGCCAGAGTGCTTACCAGAGAATTTTTCCTGATAAGAAGTATGTTCTTAAGTATACCACTGTTGGCGGTGTGGAAGGATTTGACGGTAGCAAAAAAGAAGCAAAGCGGGAAGTGGTACAAAGCATAGAAGTTTAATTACACTAAGATTCTTTTACGTTTGGTCAAGCTGAACTTTTTTCAGCTTCCTCTAGAATTCCAAACAAGTTTACAATGACCGCATGGCAATAGAGCAGAATTTCTAACTTTGCTGAAAATTGTAAAAATGAAGATCAATCTAAAAAGAATCAACGAAAACTACCTTTTTGAAACCAAAAATGAACGCGGTGATGTCGTGCTGCTGGATAATAAATCTGAGGTAGAGCCACAGGGTTCAAGCCCCATGGATCTTATTTTGCGTGGTATTGCCGGGTGCAGCAGTATAGATGTGGTAATGATCCTGAAGAAGCAACACCTGGAGCTGGATGATCTTCAGGTGGAAGTGGAAGGATTTCGCGAAGACGGGGCGATCCCGAATGTCTTTAAAAAGATACATTTGAACTTTATCTTGAAAGGCGAAGTTCCGGAAGCCAAAGCCCTTCGTGCGGTGAAATTATCAATGGAAAAATATTGTTCGGTATCCAAAATGCTGGAGAAAGCAGCTGAAATATCTTACGAGGTAAACCTGAACGGGAATAAAATAAGCTAATGAATTCCTTTAGCACCAGGATTATCAGGACATGGGAACCTGCAGCATGGGTTGAAGTTCTAATTGTTGTGCTGCTTTTAGCAAGCGCGGCCATTCTGTACATTTTTAATGTTCAGAATGCAATCATAAACACAAGTGCTAAAATTAGCTACGCCATGGCCATGTTTTCGGCTTTAAGTCTGTCATTTCTGAAGCCTAGGAACCTAGGAGAGATTGACATTTCAGAAGACGAAGTAAAAATTGTTTTTAAGAATGACATTTTACGGTTTTCTACTGCGGATATTAAAGAGATTGGCTTCAATGACCGCGGATATACTGGCTTTTGGAAAAGTTTGCTCTATACAAATAAAAATCATTTGCATTTTATGACCAGTTCAGGTGAAAAGTTTGATTATGAGATCGCTATTGTCAGCCTTCAGAAGAAAGAAGAGCTTTCTGTATTTTTGAATAAACTGGGATCTCCCGGAAAATTTTCAGAAAACAGGAAAAAAATGTAATTTTAGAGACTTCAGCTCCATAAAATTTTCTCAAATCACTTGCTTTTTATAGGCTTAGTCCTATATTTGTTCATTAAGTTCATAACATTAATGTCGTTATCAAGAAAGGTTGAGGGAATAGACCCGTTGAAACCTTGGCAACCCTCCTGTAATGGGAGAAGGTGCTACGTTCTACCCTGTATTTGCTGGGATAGATAACAAAAGAACACTTCCTATCTTCTTTTTTTGATAATGATTTGAAATCATCAAGATGTCAAAATTAGAAGAATTACTTTCTCAAAAAATACTGGTTTTAGACGGCGCCATGGGCACCATGCTTCAGGAATATAAATTTTCTGAAGAAGATTTTCGTGGAGAACGTTTTAAAGACTGGCCGGTTTCCTTGCAGGGAAACAACGATTTGTTGTCTATCACCCAACCGGAAGCCATCGCTGAAATTCACCGCAAATATTTTCTTGCCGGGGCAGATATTGTAGAAACCAATACTTTCTCCGGAACTACCATTGCCATGGCCGATTATAAGATGGAAAAGCTCGTATATGAGCTTAATTATGAGTCGGCTAAAATAGCAAAACAGGTAGCACAAGAACTTACCGCTGAAAATCCTGATAAACCCCGTTTTGTGGCCGGCGCCATGGGACCTACCAACAAAACCGCCAGTATGTCGCCAGACGTGAACGATCCAGGCTACCGTGCTATTTCTTTTGAAGAACTAAAAGTTGCATACCAGCAGCAGGCGCGAGCGTTAATTGAAGGCGGGGTAGATGTTTTACTCGTGGAAACCGTTTTTGACACCCTCAACGCGAAAGCCGCCTTGTTCGCGATAGATGAACTGAAGGAAGAGCTTGATTTTGATATTCCCATTATGGTGAGCGGTACGATAACTGATGCCTCGGGAAGAACCCTTAGCGGCCAGACGGCGGAAGCTTTTCTAATTTCTGTCTCTCATATTCCGTTGTTAAGCATTGGATTTAACTGTGCTTTGGGTGCCAAGCAGCTTACGCCACACCTGGAGGTGTTAAACCGCTATGCCAAATCGGGAGTTTCGGCATATCCCAATGCAGGGCTGCCAAATGCTTTTGGGGAATACGACCAGGACGATGAGGAAATGGCGTCGCAAATAAAGGAATACCTTGAAAAAGGGCTGGTAAATATTATTGGCGGCTGCTGCGGAACAACTCCTGCCCATATCAAAGCCATTGCCGAAATTGCCAAAAATTACCAGCCAAGGCCGCTTTCAATTAATCTACAACCGGAAAGCATTTAATTAGCATGTTAGAAGAAATAAATTCAAACGAAATAAAACAAAAAGACTCCTCCCCATTGGGGAGGCCCGGAGGGGCCATACGACCTTTAAAGCTTTCAGGGCTGGAGCCGCTCGTAATCACGCCGGAAAGCAATTTTGTGAATGTTGGGGAGCGTACTAACGTTGCAGGTTCCAAGAAATTCCTGCGGCTCATCAAGGAAGAAAAATTTGATGAGGCGCTAGATGTGGCCCGGGATCAGGTTGATGGTGGCGCACAGATTATTGACATCAATATGGACGATGGCCTTATTGATGGAAAAGAGGCCATGGTGAAATTTCTGAACCTGCTGGTAGCCGAGCCGGACATTGCCCGTGTTCCTATTATGATAGACAGCTCAAAATGGGAAATTATCGAGGCCGGCCTGCAGGTGGTGCAGGGGAAATGTGTGGTGAATTCCATCAGCTTAAAGGAAGGGGAAGAAGAATTTCTTTCCCATGCCCGAAAAATCAGGAGATATGGCGCCGCCGTGATCGTGATGGCTTTTGATGAAGTTGGCCAGGCCGATAATTATGAACGGCGGGTGGAAATTGCCAAGCGCTCCTATGATCTCCTCGTAAACAAGGTAAAATTTCCGCCAGAAGATATCATTTTTGACCTGAATATTTTTCCTGTGGGAACGGGAATGGACGAGCATAAGCGAAATGCCATAGATTTTATTAAAGGCACACGCTGGGTGAAAGAAAATCTTCCGCATTGCAGTATAAGCGGTGGCGTGAGCAATGTTTCCTTCTCTTTCCGCGGAAATAATCCCGTGCGCGAAGCCATGCATTCCGTTTTTCTTTATCATGCCATTAAAGCGGGGATGAATATGGGAATTGTGAATCCGGCGCTTTTGGATGTGTACGATAATATTCCGAAGGATTTACTTGAGCATGTGGAAGATGTTATTTTAGACAGAAGAGACGATGCCACAGAGCGTTTACTTTCTTTTGCTGAAAATGTTGTGGGCACCACCAAAGAAAGCAAAGTAGATCTTTCCTGGAGGGAAAAACCACTGCAGGACAGGATTACCCATGCCCTTGTTAAGGGAATTGATGCGTACATTATTGAAGATGTTGAAGCTGCCCGTCTGGAAGCAGATAAGCCAATTGAGGTCATTGAAGGAAACCTGATGATTGGGATGAATGTGGTGGGCGATCTCTTCGGAAGCGGAAAAATGTTCCTGCCGCAGGTGGTGAAATCGGCGCGGGTAATGAAGAAAGCGGTGGCTTATCTTTTACCTTATATTGAAGAGGAAAGAAAGAATCAAGCCCCCCAATTCCCAAAGGGGGAGCAATATTGGCGCACTGCAGAGCCGGCGCTTTATGGGCTAATGAAAGAGTTTGCCCGAAAAATGCGCTACGAGAAATCAACTAAAGCAGAACGGGTGCTATGGGAGGCTCTAAGCAATAAAAAACTGGAAGGATATAAATTTCGGCGTCAACATATCATTGGTAGTTATATAGCAGATTTTGTATGCCTGAAGGAGCATTTAATTGTTGAGGTTGATGGTTTAATCCATCAGCACCCGGAGTACAAAAAAGGTGATGAAGAGAGGACAAATTGGCTTAAGGAACAAGGATTTCGTGTGATCCGGTTAACCAATGAGGAAGTTTTAGCAGATAATGAAAAAGTACAGAAGAAAATTCTGCGAGAATTAAAAAAAGCTCCCCCATCGGGGGCCGGGGGGGCAGGAAAAGTGCTAATGGCGACGGTAAAGGGCGATGTGCACGATATTGGTAAAAATATTGTAAGCGTTGTGCTGGGTTGTAATAATTATGAAATTATAGATTTAGGAGTGATGGTGCCTCCCGAAAAAATTATAGAAACCGCCAAAGCTGAGAACGTTGACGCCATAGGTTTAAGCGGTTTAATTACTCCATCGCTGGACGAAATGGTTTTTCTCGCGAAAGAAATGCAGCGGCAGAATTTTGAAGTTCCGTTGTTAATTGGCGGCGCCACGACTTCCAAGGCTCACACTGCGGTAAAAATTGATCCGCAATATAAATTTGCGGTGGCCCATGTAAATGACGCTTCCCGCGCCGTTACCGTGGTGGGAGATTTGCTGAAGGAAAGCACCCGCGAAAAATATAAAAGCGACCTGAAGGCCGAATATGATAAATTCCGGGCGAACTTTAAGAAAAGGAGCAAGGTGAAAAGCTTTTTGAAGCTTTCGGAAGCACGTAGAAATAAGTACAAAATCGATTGGGAAACTACTTCCATTCTTAAGCCGAATAATCCAGGGGTGCAGGTAATTGAAGAATTTGACCTTAGAAAGCTGGAGAAATATATCGACTGGTCCCCTTTTTTCAGAAGCTGGGATCTGCACGGCCGCTATCCGGATATTTTAAAAGATGATAAAGTTGGAGAACAGGCCCAGATATTGTTTGACGATGCCCAGGTTTTGCTGAAAAGAATTCTAGATGAAAAACTGCTGGAAGCAAAGGCGATTTTCGGCATTTTTGAGGCTAATTCTGTCAATGACGATGATATTGAAGTTCGCTATATGGAAGGTTCCGAAGAAAAAACAAAACTTTTTAGAACCCTAAGACAGCAACTAAAAAAGCACGGAGAAAAGCCAAATTTCGCCCTGGCCGATTTTATCGCCCCAAAAGAAAGCGGGGTTCAGGATTATCTGGGCTTTTTCTGTGTGAGTACAGGCTTTGGTACGCAGGAATTGGCATCAGAATTTGAAAAAAATCACGATGATTATAATTCCATAATGATCAAGGCCCTGGCCGACCGTTTAGCGGAAGCTTTCGCGGAATATTTGCATGAAAAAGTACGAAAAGAAGATTGGGGTTATGCTTCGGAAGAGAATTTGAGCAACGAAGCGCTGATCAAGGAAGAATACAAAGGTATTCGGCCTGCCCCAGGTTATCCTGCCTGTCCCGATCATTTGGAGAAAATCAGCATCTGGGAACTGTTGAAAGTTGAAGAGAAAATTGGAGTTAAGTTAACCGAAAGCCTGGCGATGTGGCCCGCGGCAAGTGTTAGCGGTTATTATTTTGCCAATACTGAAGCAAGGTATTTCGGACTTGGAAAAATTAAGGAAGACCAGGTGAAGGATTTCGCTGAAAGAAAAGGTGTCAGCTTTGAAAAAGCCGAAAAATGGTTAAATCCCAATATTGCAGATTAAAGAACTGGAGCCTGAATAATTAGATGTCATCCTGAACTTATTTCAGGATCTTATTATAAGAAGCTGAAACAACTTCAGCTTGACGTAGATGTATTTTTCGAATAAACCAATTATCAGACGTCATCCTGAATTTATTTCAGGAGCTCGTTTTAAATAGCTAAAAATAAATTCAGCCTTACTAAATTTTATCAGGCGAATGGAATGAGAAAGAACACCAAATCAATGAAAATAACCGAACACATAGAAGCCGCAAAAGACAAAACCTTATTCTCCTTTGAAATTCTACCTCCTCTAAAAGGGCAAAATATCGAGTCAATTTATAAAGGCATTGATCCATTAATGGAATTTAATCCGCCCTTCATCGATGTGACTTATCATCGGGAAGAGTATGTCTATATTGAAAAAGGCAACGGACTCCTGGAAAAGAAGATTGTAAGGAAACGTCCCGGTACAGTCGGAATTTGCGCTGCCATACAGAGTAAATACGGCATAGACGCCGTGCCGCATATTCTATGTGGTGGATTTACAAAAGAAGATACAGAAAATTTTCTGATTGACCTGGATTTTCTGGAGATAAAAAACGTGATGGCGCTTCGTGGCGACGCTGTGAAAAGTGAGATATACTTTAAACCTGAAGCTGGCGGAAATTGTTTTGCCAATGATCTTGTACAGCAGATTGCTGATATGAACCGAGGGAAATTTCAGGACGAAGCTTTGGAAAATAGTCATCAAACAGATTTTTGTATTGGGGTGGCCGGTTATCCCGAAAAGCACATGGAAGCACCAAGCCTGGAAAAAGATGTGGAGAGGGTAAAAGCCAAAGTAGACGCGGGAGCCGAATACGTGGTAACCCAAATGTTCTTTAACAACACAAAATTTTTTGAATTTGTGGACAAGTGTCGTGAAAAAGGAATTAGCGTTCCTATTATTCCCGGGTTAAAACCCATTGCGACCAAGCGGCAGCTTACTATGATTCCGCATCGTTTTCATGTGGATCTTCCCGACGCTCTTACTCTAGAAGTTGAAAAATGCAGCAATAATGAAGAAGTTCGGCAGGTGGGAATCGACTGGTGCATTCAGCAAAGCAAAGAACTTGTTGCGGCCGGGGTGCCGGTGCTGCACTATTATTCCATGGGTAAAAGTTCTAATATTCAGAAAATCGCGGCAGCTGTTTTTTAAATAATTGGGTACATTTGCGGGCTATGAAGAAAACCGCTTTTGTCCTCTTTTTCTTTTGTTTTGGATTGGTGTACGGCCAGCAGGAGCAGCAGAAGCGCTATGCTGTCGAGATGAATTATTTCTACGGGAATATCCTTGAGCACAATCCGCACATTTCTCACTTGATCACAGGTCATCCCGAAGGTCTCCTCCTTAGCGTGAGCCAGAAGACCAACGGCAGGGAAGCCTGGGAGAGCCGCTATAATTATCCCGATGTTGGTTTTTCTTTCACGTATCAGGACATGAAAAATCAATACCTGGGCGATAACTACGGTATTTACGCGCACCTCGGATTCTACTTTTTGAATCGGAATCTGTTGTTCAAGGTCGGGCAGGGGCTGGCAATGACCACAAATCCTTATCATCCCGATGATAATTACATCAACAATGCCTACGGTTCCAGGATCATGAGCTCCACCTTTTTCAGCGGAAATTTTGTTAGGGAAAATATTTTCCGCGGGATAGGTTTTCAGGCGGGATTATCCCTGGTTCATTATTCCAATGCCGATTTCAAATCGCCCAATAACAGCACCAATACGGTCGCGGTGAATGTGGGACTCAATTATCTTCTGGATCATGAAAAGCCAATGAAATATATTCCGAAGGCCTCAGAAGAACGATATACTGAGCCTGTTCACTTTAATTTTGTGCTGCGCAGCGGTTTCAACACCATTGGGATCATAGGTTCAGAATCTTATCCTTTTTTGACATTTTCGGCATACGCAGATAAAACCATCAGCCGCAAAAGCACCTTACAGGCCGGCGCCGAATTTTTCCTTTCCCGCGCCATGGAAGAATATATTTATTACCAGTCGGTCACCTTTGCTTTTGGAGACACCGAAGGAGACGAAGATTCGCGGCGTGTGGGCGCATTTATCGGGCACCAGCTTACCTTCAGGAAACTTTCTGTGATCACTCATGCGGGATATTACGTGTATTATCCTTATGATAATTACGTGGATCCGCTTTATCTTAGAGTTGGTCTACAACGGCCTATTTATAAAGATTTATTTGGATCGGTCACTGTTCGTGCGCATGGTGCAAATGCAGAAGCAGTTGAATTTTCAATAGGATACAGGTTATGAAAAAGGCATTTTTGACGATTTTTCTGGTTTTGATCTTCGCCGCTTGTAACGAAGAAGATGCACCCGACTGTTTTCAAACCGCGGGAAAAATGATAAGTGAGGAGGTGGAATTGCCAGCTTTTGAAGAACTCATTGTCTACGGAAGGATCAAGCTGTACATTGAGCAGGGAGAAGAACAGAAGGTAGTGATAAAATCGGGTGAAAATCTAATTTCTGAAGTGACTGCCGAAGTTCAAAACGGGCGACTAAGTCTTCGGAATGGCAATGAATGTAACTTTTTTCGAGAGTACGATCTTACCAGCGTTCATATAACGGTTCCTAATCTTAGCTGGCTTCAGAATGCGGGAAATAATACCATAGAAAGTGTTGGAGAATTGCACTTTCCGGAGATCTGGCTAAGGTCATTTAACCAGGAAAAAGATCCGGAGATCTATACGAATGGCGATTTTGATCTTCATCTTGTTTCAGATTATGTGCGAATCACCAGTGATAATTATTCCAATTTTTTTCTCACCGGAGAGACCAGATATTTTGACGTTTACATCGCCGATGGGGATACAAGACTGGAAGCGGCAGATTTTCCTGCAGATATTGTTGAAATTCAGCATCGCGGAACAAATAAATTAATTGTGAATCCGCTGCAAACCATAAAAGGAGAGATTCGAAGCACCGGCGATGTAATTTCTGTGCGCCGACCCGAAAATGTGAGCATAGAAACCTTCTACAGCGGAAAACTGATTTTTCAATAATTCCGCGGAAAAATATTCCGAAGTAAACTTTTAGAAAACCTATTAAATTTGCCCTTTTTGAGTAGTCAGTTCGGCGAAAAGGTGCTCCAGGTTTTTAGTTTTTCGGTTTAGTTGCAAAGTTTTAAGTCCGTTATCGTGGGCGAAATCAAACACAGCAGGACGCATGTCTTTTTGATTTTCAAAAGTAATCTCATAAACGAATCCGCCGGTATTTCTTACAGAAGTTACGTGAGGCAGCCGTTCCAGCGCAACAATTTCAATTCTGTAGTCAAATTCCACCTCAATTATTTGATGACTTTCTTTCCGCAGCTCGTCCATTTTCTTATCGGCCACAACTTTACCTTTATTAATGATGATCACGCGCTCACAAAGGGCTTCGACTTCACGCATAATGTGTGTGGAGAGAAAAATGGTCTTTTCTTTCCCCGTTTTTCTGATCAATTCCCGAATTTCCACCAGCTGATTTGGATCAAGTCCGGTGGTTGGCTCGTCGAGAATAAGCACCTCAGGATCGTGCAAAAGGGCATTTGCGAGGCCTACACGCTGGCGGTATCCTTTGGAAAGCTGGCCAATTTTTTTGTTAGCTTCGGGAGTAAGCCCCGTGATTGCGATCACCTTTTCAATTTCGCTTTTAGGTACTTTGTAGAGAGAGGCATTGAACTCCAGGTATTCTCTTACGTACATTTCGGTGTACAGCGAATTATGCTCGGGCAGGTAACCGGTACTGCGCTGTGCCTTTAAAGTTTCATTGCTGACGGAAAAATTGTTTACGCTGGCTTCCCCTTCCGAAGGTTGCAAATATCCGGTAAGGATCTTCATTAAGGTAGATTTCCCCGCACCATTAGGTCCCAAAAAGCCGACAATTTCTCCTTTTTCTATAGAGAAACTTACCTCGTCAAGCGCCTTTTGCTCCCCGTAATATTTTGTAATTTCTGAAACCGAAATGGACATACCTGCTTTTTTTCAAAAATAAGAATTCTGCCCGACTTCCTGAATTTCTTCAGGATTCATAACGTTTTCAACGTTTCAAGCTTTTGAAAGAGGCTCCAGGATTTGTTTTTCCGAAATCGTTTTAGTGAAAATAGTTCAAAAAATTTATTAGTTTTTCAAATTAAATACTACATTAGCTATTCAGAAACAGCAGAATGAAAAATTTAATTACCTGGAACGCTTTTTATTATTTTTATTTCTATACCAGAGATAGAATCGGGAGCGCCATGTAATTACTTAAATAAATTATATCTCAAATCCCGATGTTCTCATCGGGATTTTTTGTTTTTAGCGATGACAGAAAAAGTAGCAATTCAGGGAATAAAAGGATCTTTTCACCACCAGGTAGCGCAGGAATACTATGGGAATGAAGTAGAGGTAGACGAATGTTCATCATTCCAGGCTGTGGTAGACAGTCTGCTTTCAGAAACTGCCGAACGGGCGGTTATGGCGATTGAAAATTCCATTGCAGGTTCGATCCTGCCCAATTACGCACTCATCGACGAGAACGGGTTGAGAATTATTGGTGAACATTACATTCCCGTGTACATGAATCTAATGGCCTTGCCCGGCCAGCGTGTAGAAGAGATCAAGAAAGTGTATTCCCATCCCATGGCTTTGTTGCAGTGCAAGGAATTTTTTAAAAATTTTCCGAAGATCAAACTTATTGAGGATACAGATACTGCCGGGGCTGCGAGACGAATCGCTAAAAAAGGATCACATGGATCTGCCGCCGTGGCGAGCAAAGCCGCTTCTCAAATTTTTGGGTTGGAAATTCTATCCGAAGGAATTCACACCATAAAAAGTAACGCCACCCGATTTTTAATTTTGAGCACTCAGAAGAATTGCCCTAACGGATATAAAATTGATAAGGCTTCGCTCAAATTCGTGATGGAAAGCAAGCAGGGAAGCCTTGTGAGCGTACTCAATATCATTCGTGATTATGATCTCGACATGACCAAGATCCAGAGTGTGCCGGTGATAGAAACACCCTGGAAATACGCATTTTTCATAGATGTAATCTTTGAAGATCTTGAAAAATTTACAAAAGCTATGGAAATTCTTGAGGTAATGACCGAGCAGTTAAAGGTATTAGGAACTTATAAAAACAGTTTAATATGATAGCCCAGGCAAATAGATTGGACCATGTAGAAGAATACTATTTCTCCACGAAATTACAGGAGGTACGTGCTTTAGAGGCAGCGGGAAAATCCATTGTGAACCTGGGAATTGGCAGCCCAGATCTACCGCCGCCGCCACAGGTGGTGGCAGGATTGAACGACGCCATGATAAACCCCGGCGCTCACCAGTATCAGCCATACCGCGGAACTGGTGATTTCAGGAAAGCGATTGGGGAATTCTACCAGAAGTTCTATGGTGTAACCCTTAATACCAATACTGAAATTCTTCCCTTAATGGGCAGCAAAGAAGGAATTGCACATATTTCTATGGCATTTCTTAATGAAGGTGATGAGGTGTTGATCCCTAATCCGGGTTATCCCACTTATACTTCGGTAACGAAACTTTTTGGAGCGAGTCCGGTGTATTATGACCTTCAGGAAGAAAAGAACTGGCAACCAGATTTTGAAGAATTAGAGAAAAAGGATCTTAGTGGTGTAAAATTAATGTGGGTCAATTACCCTCACATGCCAACGGGAGCTTCGGGTAGTGAGAAATTATTTGAAGATCTCATCAGTTTTGCCAGGAAGCATAAAATTCTAATTGTAAATGACAATCCGTACAGTTTTATCCTTAATGAGCATCCGAAAAGTATTCTGAAGAAAAAAGGCGCGAAAGACGTTGTTCTGGAGCTTAACTCTCTTAGTAAAAGTTTCAATATGGCGGGCTGGCGAATAGGAATGCTCTGCGGAAGTGAAAAAAATATAAACTCGGTTCTCAAGGTAAAGACGAATATGGACAGCGGAATGTTTTTTCCGCTGCAGGCCGGGGCGGCCACTGCTCTGAGGTTACCGGTAAGCTGGTTCAGTGAGCAGAATGAAATTTACAAAGCCCGGAAGGAAATAATGTTGCAGTTCATTAATGCTCTAAACTGTGAGCCTTCAAAAGAGCAAACCGGCATGTTCATCTGGGCGAAAGTTCCGGAGGGATTTACTTCAGAAAGTTTTGTAGATCATTTGCTGCACGAGCACAGTATATTCATCGCGCCGGGATTCATTTTTGGAAGCAGGGGAGAAGGATACGTGCGGTTTTCGCTTTGCGCCACCGAAGAAAAAATTACAACTGCCTTAAACAGGATCAAGCAATGAAAGTACAGGTCATTGGAATAGGATTAATTGGCGGTTCCTTCGCGCTGGGAATAAAATCGGCTTTTCCTGAGGTGCAAATTGCGGGAATAGACGCCAGTGAATCAAACCTCGAAGAGGCAAAAAAGCTTGGCTTAATTGACATTTCTGGAACCCCGGAAGAAGTTGGGAGTACAGATGTGGTTATTGTGGCGGTACCCGTAAATGCGGCGACGACAGTGATTACACAGGTGCTGGATATGGTGGGAGAGGATACCCTGGTTTTCGATGCCGGTTCAACAAAAGCAAAGCTTTGCAAGGAAATCTCCTGCCACCCAAACCGAAGAAATTTTCTGGCAGCACATCCCATCGCAGGAACCGAATTTTCCGGTCCCGGGGCTGCGTTTCCCGATCTTTTCAGAAATAAGACCAACATTATCTGTGAAGTGGAAAAAACAGCCTTTAAACTTCAGGAACGGGCCATGGAAATT
This sequence comes from Salinimicrobium maris, assembly GCF_049680855.1. Classification (NCBI taxonomy): domain Bacteria; kingdom Pseudomonadati; phylum Bacteroidota; class Flavobacteriia; order Flavobacteriales; family Flavobacteriaceae; genus Salinimicrobium; species Salinimicrobium maris. The sequence goes on from NZ_JBMPGS010000001.1 coordinate 1,116,591, forward strand.
TTTCAGAAGCTGGGCATGCGCATCAGGTATATGGATCCTGAATCTCATGATAGACACATTGCTTATGTTTCGCACCTATCGCACATAAGCTCCTTTATGCTTGGGAAAACGGTTCTTGAAAAAGAGAAAAATGAACGGGATATTTTTGACCTTGCCGGCAGCGGATTTGCCTCTACGGTTCGACTGGCAAAAAGTTCACCGGCCATGTGGTCGCCCATTTTTCAGCAGAACAAGGAAAATGTGCTGGAAACGCTCAACGAATATATAAGCAATCTAACCGACTTCAAAAAACTACTTGAAAATGATGATTTTCAGGAGGTTTTTAGGGAGATGGAAAGAACGAATCATATCAAATCAATTTTAAACGGAATTAATTAAACCAACAGAAAAACTATTTTAAAATGGAAAATAAAAAAGAACTTAGAAACTGGCTGGATGCTTTTGGATTGGACCATCCTTTAGTTATCGCCGGCCCCTGCAGCGCCGAAACCGAAGAGCAACTTTTAAAAATAGCACATCAGTTAAAAGATACCGATGCTAACGTGCTTCGTGCCGGCATATGGAAGCCACGAACCCGCCCGGGAAATTTTGAAGGTGTGGGAGCTTTGGGGCTTAAGTGGCTGCAAAAGGCAAAGCAGGAAACGGGAATGCTTACCACCACCGAGGTTGCGAGTCCGCATCACGTTGATCTTGCGCTGGAACATGATATTGACATTCTCTGGATTGGCGCCAGGACTACGGTTTCGCCTTTCATCGTTCAGGATATTGCAGATGCTTTAAAAGGAACAGATAAGATCGTGCTGGTGAAAAACCCGGTAAATCCCGATCTATCACTCTGGCTGGGAGCTGTAGAACGATTCTACTCCTGTGACATCAAAAACCTGGGAGTTATTCACCGTGGATTCTCGGCTTACGAAAAAACCAAATACCGAAATAATCCCGAGTGGCAGATCGCTATTGAACTTCAGAATAAATTTCCAGATTTACCGCTAATCCTGGATCCGTCACACATTGCCGGTAGAAGAGACATCATTTTTGACCTTTGTCAAACAGCACTCGATCTTAATTATGACGGATTGATGGTGGAAACGCATTTTGATCCAGATAATGCCTGGAGCGATGCAAAACAGCAAATCACTCCTGCAACCCTTGTTCAAATCATGAAAGATCTTAAAATAAGGAAAGAAGTTTCAGAAAGTGAGGAGTTTAAAAATAAACTCAGCAACCTTAGAGCGCAAATAGATGTTGCAGATAACCAGTTGATCGAACTGCTTTCCAAAAGAATGAAAATTTCCGACGAAATAGGAAAAGTGAAGAAATCTCAGAACGTTTCTGTGCTGCAGACTAAAAGATGGAATGAAATTCTTGGTAAAATGGTGCTGGAAGGAGAACAGCATGGGTTGAGCGAAGAATTTGTGCTTCGGTTATTCAAGGCTGTGCACCAGGAATCTATCAATCACCAGGAAAAGATCATGAAACAGTAAACTCCATTCTTAAAAATCAGTACTTAGTTTCCGGTTCAAAATTTTAATCTAAATTTTTCTTGTTAATTTGTTGCAGGAATAACAAGGGTTCCAAAAATGGCATTTTTGGATGCTTTTATAGAAGCAGAAATTCGCCGGAGCTAAGATCGAAACATGATAAATGAAAGGAACTGTTTACAAATCTACCGGAAGCTGGTACCAGGTAAAAGCTGATGACGGCCGGTTTTTTAACTGCCGTATCAAAGGGAAGTTCAGGATAAAGGGGATTAAAAGCACCAATCCTGTTGCTGTTGGCGACCGGGTGGAATTCAAAATAGAAGAAAAATCTGAAGAGGAGAACGGGGTGATCACAAAAATTGGCGACCGGGAGAATTACATCATCCGGAAATCTGTTAATCTTTCGAAGCAAACGCATATCATTGCTTCCAACATTGATCAGGCTTTTTTGCTTATTACGCTCAACAATCCACCCACTTTTACCACTTTTATAGATCGTTTTCTCGTGACTGCTGAAGCTTACGGGATAGAAGCTATTTTACTTTTTAACAAGATTGATACCTATAATGAAGATGAGCTGACAGAAGTGAAGTATTTGGCAGCATTGTACCGCGAAATTGGTTACCAATGCATAGGAATTTCGGCCAAAACACAAAAGAACGTGGACCAGGTGAAAGAACTTATGAAAGGTAAAACCAGTATGATTTCTGGCCATAGCGGTACGGGAAAATCTACCCTCGTAAATGCTATTGAACCTTCGCTGAACCTCAAGACGTCTGAAATTTCGGAACAACACAAACAAGGTCAGCATACCACGACGTTTGCTGAAATGTATGATCTAAGCTTTGACGCTCGCATTATCGACACGCCTGGCATAAAAGGTTTTGGTGTTGTAGATATGGAAAAAGAGGAAATAGGAGATTATTTTCCTGAGTTCTTCGAGCGGAAACAGGATTGCAAATTTCATAATTGCCTGCATCTTGATGAGCCAAAATGCGCGGTAAAAGACGCTTTGGAAGACGAGGAAATCGCCTGGTCCCGTTATAAAAGTTACCTGCAGATCCTGGAAGGAGATGACGAGCAGCATTACAGAATCGATAATTATTCAGAAGAATGAGAGCAGTATTACAACGGGTTTCACATGCATCGGTAACTATTGAAGGTAAAATAAAATCTGAAATTCAGCAGGGTTTATTAATTCTTCTGGGAATTGAAGATGAAGATTCTGATGAGGATATTCAATGGCTGAGTTCCAAAATTATTAAAATGAGGATTTTCAATGATGAAAACGGCGTGATGAATGATTCACTGCAGGACATCAATGGAAATGCTATTGTGGTAAGCCAGTTCACCTTACATGCCAGTACAAAAAAGGGAAACAGGCCCAGCTATATCAAGGCTGCAAAACCCGATGTTGCCATTCCGTTATATGAAAAGTTTATCCAGGTTCTGGAAAAAGCGTTGGGAAAATCTGTAGGCACAGGAGAATTTGGCGCTGATATGAAGGTAGAACTATTAAATGACGGGCCGGTAACAATCATTATAGATTCAAAAAATAAAAGTTAAGGTGCTGTTAAATTTTTTCTATATTGTGAGCAAATAGAATTTTTGCCTCTTACTCATGTACAAATTTTTAGTTTTTGCCTGCCTGTTTATTACAACCACAATTTCTGCACAATCAGGTCAATATCAAAGCCTTCTTGTAAATGCCCACCTGGTAAATGATGCCAATGCAGTCGTGCGGGATGAAATCGTGGAAATCGAGATCAAAGATGTTGATGAACTCGTAATTCGTACAAAAAGAGCTGTGACTGTTTTTAATGAAAATGGCAATGCGCACGTAGATGCCTATGATTTTTTTGATGATCATAGTAAAATAAAAGAACAAAAAGTTTTGATCTATGATAAACTTGGGAACGAAATAAAAAAATACAAGAGACGCGATTTCGAAGAGCGAAGTGCTGTGGGGTCAGGTACTCTAATTTCTGATGATCGGGTAAAGTACATAGATTACACTCCGCAGGAATATCCATATACGATGGTATACGAGAGTGAGGTGGAAAAGACTTCCACAATTTTTGTTCCGGCATGGAGGCCGGTAAATGCGTACAATTTGAGTGTGGAAAATTCTTCTTATAGGATAATAAACCCGGCAAAGATCCCATTGAGGTTTGCGGAAAAGAACCTTGACAGCCTGCCAGTAGAAAAAAACACCTCAAGGTATGAGATAAGTTACAGTCTTACAAATTTGCCGGCATTTTCTTATGAGCGACTAAGCCCTGGGCTCGATGAATTTTCTCCAAAAGTACTGGTAGCCCTTAATTCATTTTCCCTGGTAGGAGTAGAAGGAACTGCAGCAGATTGGAAAGAATTTGGAAAATGGCAGTATGATCACCTTTTAAAGGGAAGAACGAATTTGTCTACCGAGACCATTTCTAAAGTAAAAGATCTCACTGCAGATGCAGAAACAGATATTGAAAAGGCAAAGAGAATTTATCAATATGTACAGGATAACACCAGGTACATAAGCGTACAGTTGGGAATTGGCGGCTGGCAACCTATGACGGCTCAGGAAGTGGACCAGGTAAGATATGGCGACTGTAAGGCTCTTACGAATTACACTAAAGCACTCCTGGAAAGCCAGAATATTGAAGCTTATTATACCGTCGTTTATGGCAATACGAACAGAGAAGATATCGATAAGGATTTTCCTTCAATGCAGGGGAACCATGTCATTCTAAATGTTCCTTCAGAAAAGGAGGATGTGTGGCTGGAATGTACAAGTCAAACTGTTCCTTTTAATTATCTGGGAGATTTTACAGATAACCGTGACGTACTTGTCATAAAACCTGAAGGAGGTGAAATTGTTCGTACCAAGGCCTATTCTGCCGAAGAAAACCAACAACAAACCCATAATAGAATTGAACTTTTTAAAGATGGATCTTTTAAAGCTACGGTAGACCGTATTTCCAGTGGAATTCCGTACGGAGATATTTACGGCATAGCAAGAGCATCTGAAAAGGACCAGATTCTGTTTTACAAAAAGAACTGGGGGCATTTAAAAAACATCAATTTCACGAAGGTTGTTTTTGAAAATGACCGGGACCAACAGAAGTTTACGGAGAGCCTAAGTTTTACAGGCGATAGATTTACTTCGAAAGCCGGAAGCCGTCTTTTACTTCCTTTAAACTTTTTGGAGCCGTCCACTTACAACCTTCCGCGCAATGAAGCTAGAAAAAGACCACTGGAGATATCCAGGGGGAGGTCATTTGAAGATAGGTTTGAATATGTTCTTCCGGTGGGATATGAGGTAGAATCCATCCCTGAAAATGCCTTTTTAGAGAATGATTTTGGGCGTTTTGAATTTTCAGTGGAATTAGTTGAGAAAGAAGGTGCCAAGGCTATAGAAGTGAAAAGATCTTATGTGATCAATGAAGGATTGTGGCCTGCGGAAGCTTACAATAATTTTAGAGAGTTCATGTACTCCGTTAATTCCTTGTGTAACCAAAAGGCTGTAATCATAGCCGCCAAATAATTATTTGTTATGCGTAATTTTTACCTTGTCCTTGTCTTGATTTGCATGGGAGCACATGCACATGCTCAAAATTTCAAGTATGGAAAAGTTTCAGAAGAAGAAGTGCTGGAAAAGAGCCATCCCAAAGATCCCGATGCCAATGCTGCCATTCTTTATAGAGAACACAAGACTTACTATGAAATCAATCCCAGTTCCGGTTTCACGCTTGTCACCAATGTAAGGGAGCGGGTAAAAATTTATAATAAAGACGGCCTTGACTGGGCAACAAAGGAAATATTCTATTACCAGAGTGGGAATGACAGGGAAAAAGTCGCAAAAATTAAAGGGGCGACTTACAATTTGGTGGGCGATAAACTGGAAAGGGAAAAGTTGCGAAAAGATGGCATTTTTGAAGAGGAAGTTTCAGATTACCAGGTGAAGACGATTCTTACCATGCCTGCCGTAAGAGAAGGAAGTGTGATAGAATACGAATATACCCTGCGTTCTCCTTTCATTACCTCTATAGATATGGTGCCGTTGCAAAACGTAATTCCAATTAACAGGCTGGAAGCCCAGGTAACCATTCCGGAGTACTTCGGATTTAAAAGGCATGTGAACCTGAAGTCGGAATTATACTTTCCCATAGAAGAAACCCGAAAAAGTGACACCTATCGACCGGGAGCCGGTTCAAAACTTGATTTTATGCAGAATATCTATTCTGTAACGGCAGATGATGTTCCTGCATTGAAGGATGAAGCATACGTAGATTATCTTCAGAATTATGCGGCCTTTATAAAATGGGAATTGCAGTACACAAAATTTCCAAATGCCATCGTGGAAACCTTTTCAGAAACCTGGGAAGGAATAGCCAAGGATATTTATAACGGCGCGTACAGCAAGGAATTTGGCCGCGATAATTACTTTCATAAGGAAGTAGATGAGCTGCTCGCGGGTGTTACAGATCCTGTAGAAAAAGCAGCTTTGATCTACGATTTTGTAAAACAGAAAGTGAAATGGAATGAATACCTTGGTTTTATGCCTGAAAGTAGTTGTAAATCTGCTTACAAAGATGGCGAAGGAAATGTGGGCGAAATTAACCTGATGCTTACCAGTATGCTTAAATATGCTGGCTTAAAATCAAACCCTGTACTGGTAAGCACAAAAAATAATGGTGTGCCGGTTTTTCCAACCCGCAATGGCTTTAATTATGTTATTTCAAGCGTGGAACTGCCAAACGGAATCATTCTACTGGATGCTACAGATGCCGGTGCAGGAATGGGGGAATTACCCAGACGCGCCCGAAACTGGCAGGGGAGAATGATAGAAGAAAACGGAAATTCTGCCTGGGTGAACCTAATGCCCCAAAAGATGTCAGGTCACCAATCTACCTTTAACATTAAAATGACAGATGACCTGGTTCTAAACGGGAAGGCAATGAGTTTTTATACAGGCCTGGAAGCCAAATCTTACCGTGATGAATTTGCCTCTTTGTCTTTAGAAGAACAAATTGAACAGCTGGAAAGCGGCAAAGGGAATATTACGATCTCAAATGTCGCCAGGGAAAATGATCAACTCCCGGGAATGGAGGTGAAGGAAAGTTATGAATTTGAGCTACAAAATGGTTTGGAAATGATCAACGGTAAAGTTTACTTAAAACCATTATTATTTGAAGCAATGACTGAAAACCCTTTTAAGGCAGATGAGCGGCATTACCCAATATTTTTTGATTATCCATACGAAAAGAGCAGCACGATCAACATTATGATTCCCGAAGGCTATACAGTAGAATCCCTGCCCGAAAGTGTCATTTCTGAATTAAATGATGGGGCCGGTTCCTATAAATTTCTCGTAAATCTGAATAATAATTTTTTAAGGATACAGTCTGTAGTGGAAATGAAAAATATTGTTTATACTCCCAAAGATTATGAAGCCCTGAAGAATTTTTATGCTTTAATGGTAGAAAAACAAGCAGAAACAGTAGTATTGTCAAAAATATAAAGAATGAATATTGAAGATGCCCAAAAGGCGGTTGATGACTGGATAAAAGAGCACGGCGTGCGGTATTTTGATGAACTCACAAATATGGCGCAGCTTACCGAGGAAGTGGGGGAAGTGGCAAGAATCATTGCCCGCCGCTATGGAGAACAAAGTGAAAAGGAAAGTGATAAGTCCAAAGATTTGGGCGAGGAGCTGGCAGATGTGGTTTTTGTAGTGCTTTGTCTGGCAAACCAAACCGGAGTCAACCTTCAAAAAGCCTTTGATAAGAAACTCGACCTAAAAACAAAGCGTGACCACGACAGGCACCATAACAATGAGAAATTAAAGTAAATGGGATATCTTGATAATTTTAAGAGCAAAGAATTTTGGATCGATGTATTCAAGCTGGGAATAATTTTCTTTGTAACCTTTGTTATTCTATCGCTCCTTATCTCCAACTTTGGAAATATTATGGACGGTGATTTCCAGGCGGTTTATGAAAACGAATGGTCTAATGGAAAGTGGAAGCGCGACCTTGCTATTAAAGCAGCGATCACGCTGGTGTATGCGGTGTATATGACCAGTCGCAGGAGGAAAGCACAAGAAAGACAATCTGCTAATTAAAAGCTTAAAAAAATGGATCTTCAGTTATCACGCACCCGCGAAGCTGTTGTGGGCAATTTAAATATTACCGGTTCAAAAAGTGAATCAAACAGGCTTTTGATCCTTCAGGCGCTTTATCCCAACCTTGAAATTGAAAACCTTTCCAATAGTGATGATTCAAAAGTACTTTTGAAGGCGCTTTCTTCCGAGGAAAAAACGGTGGATATTCACCACGCCGGGACAGCAATGCGCTTTCTGACTGCTTATTTTGCCGCTGGGAAAAAGGAAGTTATTCTCACAGGTAGTGAACGGATGCAGCAACGTCCAATAAAAATTCTGGTGGAGGCGCTACATGCTTTGGGTGCCGATATTGAATATATAAAAGAAGAAGGTTTTCCTCCTTTGAGAATTAAAGGAAAAGAAATGACAGGGAGCAAAGTTTCCCTGCAGGCCAATGTGAGTAGCCAGTATATCTCTGCATTGATGTTGATTGCGCCATCTTTGCCAAACGGACTCGAAATTGAACTGGAAGGAAAAGTGACCTCGGTTCCTTATATTTTAATGACGCTCTCACTACTCAAAAATGCGGGTTTTGCGGGTGTTTTTCAGGATAATATTATAAAGATCGATCCCTGCGGAACAATTCCCCGAACCACTTTAACTGTGGAGTCGGACTGGAGTTCTGCGTCTTATTTCTACAGCATTGCCGCATTAAGTGACAATGCTGAAATTGTTTTGCGTAGTTACAAGAAAACCAGCCACCAGGGCGATGCTGTTGTTGCAGATATCTATGAAAAAATAGGGGTGTTAACGGCATTTTCAAAAGACCGGGTGACACTTCTCAAAACCGGAAAAGATTTGCCAGAGTTTCTTGAACTGGATCTTTCCGATTCTCCAGATCTTGCTCAAACCATTGCCGTCACGTGCTTCGGATTGGGAATAACATGTTATCTTACTGGATTGCACACTCTAAAGATTAAGGAAACCGACCGGCTTCTTGCCCTCAAAACGGAAATTAGAAAAATGGGTGGAAAAGTGAAGATTACAGAGGATTCCCTGAAGTTATTTTCCGCAGGTGAAATAAAACAAGATGTGGCCATAGCGACGTACAACGACCATAGAATGGCAATGGCCTTTGCACCGCTGGTGCTGAAGGTTCCGCTTAAGATCATGGATGCAGAGGTAGTTTCTAAATCTTATCCTACCTTCTGGGAAGATCTTGAAAAACTCAATTTTTCCTGTTCGCGTCAGGAATAACAGGCTATTCATCAAATAATCTGTCATTTACTTGACAACCCCTGTTTTGAGGTTGTATATTTGCAGCTTTTAAAAACTATTATATGGGAATGAAATTATCGCACTTCAATTTTGAGCTTCCGCCCGAATTGTTAGCTGAATACCCTGCGGAAAATCGAGATGAGGCGCGCCTTATGGTCTTAAACAGGAAAGAACAAACAATAGAGCACAAGCAGTTCAAAGATCTTATTGATTATTTTGAACCTCATGATGTGATGGTGTTGAACAATACAAAGGTTTTTCCAGCTCGTTTATTTGGGAATAAGGAAAAAACCGGAGCTCGTATAGAAGTATTCTTGCTACGAGAATTAAATTCTGAAACCCGTCTTTGGGATGTTTTGGTAGATCCTGCCAGGAAAATAAGAATTGGGAATAAATTGTATTTCGGGGAAGACGAAAGTCTGGTGGCCGAGGTAATTGATAATACTACTTCCAGAGGTAGAACGCTTCGGTTCTTATACGACGGTTCTTACGAGGAATTTAGAAATAAACTGACAGAACTTGGAGAAACTCCACTTCCGAAGTATATAAAAAGAGAGGTGCAGCCGGAAGACCAGGAGAGATATCAAACGATCTATGCAAAATCTGAAGGTGCTGTTGCAGCGCCAACTGCAGGATTACACTTTTCAAAACACCTATTGAAGAGACTGGAGATCAAAGGAATTGACTTTGCGGAATGTACGCTTCATGTGGGGCTTGGAACCTTTAGCCCTGTGGAGGTAGAAGATCTTTCCAAGCATAAAATGGATAGTGAAGAAGCTTTTATTGAGAAGCCTGCGGTTGACACGATCAACAAAGCTATAGCTGAGAAAAGAAAAGTTTGTGCTGTAGGAACCACCGTGATGAGATCATTGGAAAGTTCGGTTTCTTCCAACAAAACCTTAAATGAATTTTCAGGATGGACGAATAAGTTCATCTTTCCTCCGTACGATTTTAGCATTGCGAACTGTATGATCACCAACTTCCATACGCCAAAATCTACTTTATTGATGATGGTTTCTGCTTTTGCAGGTCATGATTTCATGAAGAAAGCCTATGCTGAAGCCGTGAAGGAAAAGTATAAATTCTATACTTACGGTGACGCCATGTTGATCCTATAAGTTTGATCGTCAGTGCTCGGAGAGCATTGGGCATTGAAAATAAAAAACCTGCAAGGTCTATTTTGACCTTGTAGGTTTTGTTTTTTAATGAAAAGAACCGGCCAATACGCGGAGTTTCAGAACTCATATTCGTTCATTTTAAATTTTAAAATTTGCTTTAAGAATGGCTAACTTATTGATTCTCAAAAATGACATTTTAGGAGATCATTTAAATCAGATTAACTTTACTACTTTTGCAGCGTGAAAAATGACAGGAAAGACATAAGAGCATTAACTAAAAAGCAACTTAAGGAATTCTTTGTGGCTCAGGGGGATAAATCCTTCCGTGGGACTCAGGTTTATGAGTGGCTGTGGGGAAAAGCGGCACATAGTTTTGAGGATATGACAAATCTCTCTAAGGAGACGCGTCAAATGCTGGATGAGAATTTTGTGATCAATCATATTCGGGTAGATCAAATGCAGCGGAGTAGTGACGGGACCATCAAGAATGCCGTAAAACTGCATGATAACTTGACGGTGGAATCTGTTTTAATTCCTACGGATAAAAGGACGACCGCCTGCGTATCTTCACAGGTAGGATGTAGCCTGGATTGCAGATTTTGCGCCACCGCTAAGCTGAAAAGGATGCGAAACTTAAATCCTGATGAAATTTATGATCAGGTAGTGGCCATTGACAATGAAAGTCGATTATATTTTGAAAAGCCGCTGTCAAACATTGTTTTTATGGGAATGGGAGAACCTCTTATGAATTATAACAATGTTTTGAAGGCCATTGAAAAGATCACTTCACCCGAAGGTTTAGGGATGTCCCCGAAAAGGATCACGGTTTCTACTTCCGGAGTGCCAAAAATGATAAAAAAGATGGCCGATGAGGAAGTGAAATTTAAGCTCGCTGTCTCCTTACATTCTGCCATAGATGAGGTGAGAACGAGTATCATGCCTTTTAATGCAACTTTCCCGCTAAATGATCTTCGGGAAGCACTGGAATACTGGTACGCAAAAATCAAAAGCAGGATCACTTATGAATATGTAGTGTGGAAAGGTGTCAACGACCGGAGGAAAGATGTTGAAGCCCTTGTAAAATTTTGTAAATATGTGCCTTGCAAGGTAAATTTGATCGAGTATAATGATATTGGCGACGAGACTTTTATGCAGGCTCCTTCCGAAACGACAGATATGTATGTGCATCACCTTGAAAAGAATGGAATTACGGTGACAGTAAGGCGTTCGAGAGGGAAAGATATTGATGCAGCTTGTGGGCAACTTGCAAATAAATCCTAAAAAGATGCAAAAGGCAGAATAGTTAATAAAATAATCTTTCTCTATCTTAGCTGCCTTTATGAAGGTAATTTCCAAAATAAAACTTCCCGTTGAAAGAGAGATGGAACTTTTCGAAAAAAAGTTCACTCAGTCGATGTCTTCGCGGGTAGCTCTTCTAAATCGCATTACCCATTTTATTGTTAACAGAAAGGGGAAGCAAATGCGACCTATGTTTGTATTCCTGGTAGCCAAAATGTTTGCTGAAGGAAAAGTAAATGAACGGACTTACCGTGGCGCAACCGTGATTGAACTTATACATACCGCTACGCTTGTACATGATGATGTGGTGGATGATTCCAACCGGCGCAGGGGATTTTTCTCGATCAACGCCTTGTGGAAGAACAAAATTGCGGTGTTGGTAGGAGATTATTTACTTTCCAAAGGATTACTGCTTAGTATTGACCATGATGATTTTGATTTGCTGAAGATCATTTCTGTGGCAGTTCGGGAAATGAGCGAAGGGGAATTGCTTCAAATCGAAAAAGCCCGCAGGCTTGACATTACTGAAGATATTTATTACGAAATAATCAGGCAGAAAACGGCTACCCTTATCGCCGCATGCTGTAGCCTTGGTGCGGCCTCTGTCAAGCCAGCTTCTGAAGAAGTCGAAAAAATGCGGCTTTTTGGGGAACTTATCGGGATGGCCTTTCAGATTAAAGATGACCTTTTTGATTATGGGGATGAAAAAATTGGAAAACCTACCGGAATTGACATAAAGGAGCAGAAAATGACACTTCCGCTCATTTATGTTTTGAACCAGGTTAGTGCGAAAGACAAGGCCTGGCTTATTAATTCTGTAAAAAACCACAACAAGAACAAAAAGAGGGTGAAGGAAGTCATTTCTTTTGTAAAGGAAAAAGGTGGTTTGGAGTATGCTGTTATTAAAATGAAGGAATTTCAGGAAAAAGCGCTTGCTATTCTGAACGAATATCCCGCTTCTCCCTATAAAGATTCACTTGTTCTAATGGTGAATTACGTCATCGAGCGAAAGAAATAGCTCTTCCTGTTTACTTTCAATTTTCTTACAGTTATTCGATCATTTCTCCGCTCATTAATTTTCTTTTCAAAAACCGTTTTTTGAGGATCCAGTCACTGCAGTGTATGTGTATGTGCATAGACCAGATGTCTTTCCTGAAAAAATAATATCTTTACGACATAAAAGAGCTGCTCAGTAACTGCTCAAAGGCATTTTCTTCTATGACAAATAAAATCTTTTATACCCTGTTTATCTGTATGTTAAGTGTTGTTGTGTCTACTGCACAACGACTTTCGCCACCTATACAGAATTATTCTTCTGTAGAATATGGAGCGGCAAGCCAAAACTGGGATATTGGGGTAAGTGAACAGGGGGTAATTTTCTCTGCGAACAATCAGGGGTTGTTGTCTTTTGACGGCCAGCGTTGGGAATTACATGCTTTGGAAAGTGGATCTATAATTCGATCTGTATATCCTCACAAGGACAGGGTATATACTGGCGCATATAAAGAGTTTGGGTACTGGAAGAAAGACGGGAAAGGGAATATGGAATACACTTCGCTTATCCCCCTGCTGGGCGAGTATGAATTACAAAGCGAAGAATTCTGGGAAATTCTCTCTTACCGGGATGCCATTTACTTTAGATCTTTTGGCGCGATATACAGGTATGAGGAAAATACTATAGTTCCAGTTGCCAATTTGCTGGTCAATGAAATGACTGTTTTCAATGATAAAATACTCGTTGCCGTAGGGAGGCGTGGTTTGCATTATCTCGAAGAAGATGGTTCCCTTGTTCCTCTTCCGAATCAAGAGCTTATTGTAGGTAAAGCTATTCTTGATCTACAGGTGCATGAAAATAAGATGCTCATAGGAACGAGGGATGGCTTGTTTGTGTTCGAGCAAAACGAATTTCAACCTTACGGAGATGAAGCGCTCAATGAAATGCTGAGACAATTCGAGCTAAATGAAATCCTGGAAATATCTGGAGATGAATTAATCATAGGCACAGTGAAGAATGGAGTGCTGCATTATTTTGAAAACACAGGGCTTTTAAGGACATACAATCGAAATAACGGGCTCCAGAACAATACCGTGCTGGCCATGAATTATGAAAAGGGAAGGGTTTGGCTTGGACTTGACAATGGAATAGATGTTATTAACATGGATTCTCCTATAAGCTTTTATACTGATGACACTGGGGAATTGGGATCTGTTTATGATTTGTCTTTCTACAGGAAAGAGTTATTTCTCGCCAGTAACACAGGAGTTTACAAATTGACAGATGACAATCTTGAATTATTAGAGGGAGCGGAGGGGCATGCGTGGAATCTTAAATTGGAAGATAATATCCTGTACGCCAATCATAACACCGGGACGTATATTGTAACTCAGGATGCCTTTCAACCTGTGGATAAACGTACCGGAAGTTTCGAAATTACCAGGTTCAGGAATAATAAGTTTCTTATAGCTAATTATACTGGCATTGATTTATATGATAAAAATGCTGGAGAGGTCCGCCTGCTGAATGGAGTAAGATTCCCTGTGAAACAAATTTTACAGGAAAATCCTACTACTATTTGGGCAACTGATGCGTATGAAGGTGTTTATCGCATTGGAATTTCGGAAACCGGGGACAGCCTGACTTCCGTGAAAAAGATGTTTACCGAGGAAGGCGGGAAGGATTATAACGCGAGAATACATAAGGTGAGTAATGAAATAGTGGTAGCTTCAAATGGCAGATGGTACCGATACAATTCGTTTAGAGACAGTCTTGAAGTTCTAACGGAGTGGGAAAGATACTCAGGCTATCGATTGTTAGAGGAAGAAAATGGATTGTTTTGGTTTGTAAACAGCAAAAGCAATACCCTGATAATAACCAATTTCAACGGGTCGGAAGTGTCTATTCCTTCTAAGCTTTTAGGTGATCGTACGGTAAAGAAAAATGAACGGGTGTTAAAGGTCAGGGATTCTGTCTATTATATTACTCTTCACGACGGGTTCGCAAGAATAGATTTACAAAGGTTATATAAATCAGCACAGGAGGAAGAAGTAATTGCGCCTCTTGTTCAGCGGCTGGCAGATAGTGAGCATGAATATGACCTCGAAGAAACACCACATATTTCACGTAAAAATGCTAAGGAAGTGGCTTTTTCAGCAGGTTTGCCGGTTTCTGACGCCGTCTCTCTCACATATGAACTTCATGGAACCGATAGCAAAATGGTATCGGGTGAGGTAGATGATGGGATAATAAGATTTCAGAATCTCCCACACGATGATTATGTTCTTAAATTAAACGCACTTAATAGTCAGGGAAAACCCGCTGCTTCCACAGAATTTAAATTCGTGGTAGATCCTCCCTGGTATCTAAAGAATGGAATGAAGTTTCTGTACGTTCTTTTACTCTTGGGGCTAATAGGATTGGTGTTTTGGATTAACAAACTTAAATTACAGAAACACAGAAGACTTTTGAAAGAGCGGTATGCTAGAGAACATGAAGAACGTATAAATGCCATGGAGAAAGAGAAGCTCATTAATGAGATTAATTTAAAGCGTAAAGAACTTGCAAATTCAACCATGGTAGCTGCTAAGAAAAATGAAGTTCTTATGGAAATTCAAGGGGAGCTGAACAAGGACAGGGAAAAATTTTCTAACCAGTTCCGGGTAAAACATATAATGAACAAAATTAATAAGGCGGTAAAAAACAAGGATGAATGGAAGGTTTTCGAAACCAATTTCAATGAGCTTCATGAAGATTTTTTTAAAGATCTTTTAGCTGCCTACCCGTCGCTTAGTAGTAAAGATCTTAAATTATGTTCTTATCTAAAGATGAATTTAACCTCAAAAGAAATTGCACCTTTAATGGGAATTTCGGTGAGGGGAGTTGAGGTTCACAGGTACAGGTTACGCAAAAAAATTGATTTGGACGGGAAAGAAAGTTTGACAAATTTTCTCATCACAAATTTCTAATTCTGTAAAAAAATACCAGCTAAATTGAGGAAATAGTACTACATCAACACTACATCATCCTCATTTTTCTGGTTGGGAAATTTACTTCAAAAAATTCATAAATAATTGTTTTATAGGTATTTGAACTTTTAAAATACTTGTAGTAGTAGTTGTGTACTATAACGTTTGCGTTAAATATTAAAAGGGCAGTATCTTTCCTCTATTATTCAAGCCAAATAATGTACATATGAAAATTAGATTACTATTAATTTTTGCATTTCTGTGCACGTCCACAGTCCTTGCACAAGATTCTAAAACAGTAACGGGTACTGTTCTTGATCCTCAGGAAATTCCTTTGCCTGGTGCAGAGGTTAAAGTTGTGGGGAAAGAAATTTACAGCATAACAGATTTTGATGGGAACTTTATCCTGGAAGGAGTAGTTCGAGGTGATGAATTCAGGGTCACTTTCCTTGGATTCCAAACTCAAACCTTCACTATTGGAGAGAACAGCGAATACACAGTAGTCTTACAGGAAGACGCTGCTACGTTGGACGAGGTGGTAGTCGTAGGATATGGAACCCAGAAGAAATCTGATCTTACAGGTTCTATAGTTACCGTGAGTGCTGAAGAAATTGAGAAAACACCTACCACGAATGTAATGCAGTCTTTACAGGGTAAGGTGCCAGGGGTGCAAATAACTTCTGTTGGATCTCCTGGGGATTCACCAAATGTTAGGGTACGTGGATTGGGAACCTATACGGATGCCACCAACGTACTTTACGTAGTTGACGGTGCGCTTTACGATAATATAGACTTCCTGAACACAAAGGATATTAAATCGGTAAACGTTCTTAAAGATGCATCTTCATCTGCAATTTATGGTGTTAGGGCAGCCAATGGAGTGATAATCATAGAGACTAAATCTGGTGTGAAAAATCAAAAACCCCAATTCGAGTATGATGGATATACAGGTATCCAACGAGCTCAGAATGTGGTGAAAATGGCAAACGCCGAACAATTTACTACCATGGCCTACGAATCTGGCTCCTCAGCCGATGTACAGTTTGTACTTAATGCAATGCAACGCTTTGGTCGAAGTAGAATAAATCCTAATGTACCAGACGTAAATACCGACTGGTATGAGGAGATTTTAAGGGAAGGACTTATTCAAAGTCATAGCCTTAGTGTTTCTGGAGGTGGAGAAAGTGTGGCATACGCCGTAGGAGCCAACTATATTGCTCAGGAAGGTATCCTGGACATGAAAAATGAATATGAACGTTTCAATATTCGCTCTAAGGTGGATGTGGATATCACTGATAGATTGAGTATTGGGGTTAATTCTGTTTTTAGTAACGCGACCAAATATGCTCCAGAGAATGCCGCCTGGTTTAACGCATATTTTGCGGTGCCGATCCTTCCGGTGATGGATCCTTTAAATACAGATGCAGCACCTATACAGTATGCAAATGCGCAGCTTCTTGGGTACAGAAGCCCCCAAAACCCTTTCCCGGTAATGCAATACAATGAAAATCGAATTAAAATCCGGAAATTATTATCAACTATTGACCTCGGGTATGATATTATTGAAGATAAGCTGGATCTTAGAACCACCTACAGTCACAATCTTACCTTGTTGGAAGAGCGTTATGTTAACCTTCCATATAACCTAGGAAATAATCAGGAAGGAATTTCTGAAATAAGAAGAGAAAATAACACCTTTTCTAATCAGTACTGGGATAACATTCTAACTTATAATGACGCTTTTGGTGACCATGATATTACTTTAATGGCAGGAACTTCCTTTCGAGATGAAGCTGCAAATGAATTTGAAGCCACAGGGCAGGACATTGCCGGCATAAGACTGGAATCTAGCAGATACCTTGATTTTGCAGATCCAGATTCCTTTAATAATAATGTGGGAGAAATTGGACGTAGGTATTACGGGATGTCCTATTTTGGAAGGCTTTCCTATAATTACATGAGCAAATATCTGTTGTATGGTACTTTCAGAGCAGATGGTTCTTCAAAGTTTACTAGAGATCCCTGGGGTTACTTCCCATCTGTGGGTCTTGGATGGGTGATCTCTGAAGAGAATTTTATGATAGATAACAATGTAGTAGACTTCCTAAAGCTAAGAGCAAGCTGGGGTAAACTTGGGAATGATAATGTCGCTGCCAGTGCAGGTTCAAATACTATCAATGTAATTACAACGGCTTTGGGCGAGCAACCTAGAACGGGAATTACTTCTACCAGTGTATTTTCCAATAATACCTGGGAGGTAATTGAAGAGAAGAACTTTGGAGTGGATATTGAAACTTTTGATAACAGTCTTTCTATTACAGCTGATTATTACATTAGAGACACAAAAGACGCCATTCTTCCGGTTTACATTCCTATTATCAACAGGAGTATTGATAGGAATTCCGGAACTATAAGAAACCAGGGTTTTGAATTTAGCGCAAACTATAATGGTTCTGTTGGAGATGATTTTAATTTTTCAGTAGGGGCCAATTTCACCACCTTGAAGAATGAAGCTACCAACATTAAGGATGAAAGTGGATATATCGATTCAGGTTCAGCCGAATTCAGGCAAAGAACTATGGAAGGTGGACCGCTTTTCGCTTTTTATGGATATGAAAGAGTGGGTGTTTATCAAAATGAAGCAGAAATCCAGGCCGATCCAGTTGCAGTAGCAAATAATTTAGTGCCTGGTGACCTTATCTTTAGGGACCAAAACGGAGATAATGTTATTGACGATGCCGATCGTGTTATCCTTGGATCTTTCCTTCCTGATGTCACTTTTGGTGGGAATATTGCGATGAACTATAAATCCTTCGATTTCTCCATGAATTTTTATGGACAATTAGGTAATCAAATTCTTAACAGAAGAAGAGGGGAAATTATATTCACTCAGGATACCAATATGGATGCCGATCTTGCGATCAATAGATGGCATGGTGAAGGTACGAGCAATGTTTATCCTTCATCTGCCGGAATGCGTAAAGCTTGGAACCAAAGGTTGAGTGACTTTTGGGTTGAAGATGGAGATTTCTTCAGGATCCAAAATATTCAATTAGGTTATACTTTAGAGCAAGAAGACCTGCCTACTATAAGGCTATATGCAACTGCAGAAAGGCCATTCTCATTCTTTAGCTATAATGGTTTTACACCTGAAGTTTCTAACGGGGTAGATAGACAAACCTATCCTGTGCCTTCAATCTATACTGTAGGAGTAAATGTTAAATTTTAAACGAAAAAAATGAAAAATCTAAATAACATATTTCCTCGTCTGGTTGCGCTTTTTGTAGCTGTTAGTTTAAGCTCATGTCATGATAAGCTTGATATACAGGAAGGACAGCTGAATACCGGAGATCTGGACTATACCAATACCGAAGAAATGATCAACCCCTTGATTGGGGGCTACTATGAGTTTGCTACCCGTGGCTGGGAAGAGCCATTGTTGCTTGGCGTACGTGGAGATGATGTGAATGCCGGCGGCCTCGGTGATCAGCAGCCTTTTTCAGATACTGACCGGTTTAATTACAACAAAGACTATTGGATGTACAATTCCCTTTGGAATGTGCATTACAATGATATCATTAATATGAATACGGCAATTTTACAGATTGAGAACTATCTTGAATTTGCTGAAGGAAGTGATATTGAAAGAGGAGAACAATATATTGCCGAATTAATGGTATTACGGGCATGGTTCCACCTTAACCTGGCAAGAGTTTGGCAAGATGTTTTTATTATAACATCAAATCAGCCAGAAGGGGAGCTTGAAGAAGGAGTTTCTTCCAAAGCCGAGGTAATGCAGTTTATTTCCAGTCAAATGGATGCGGCCATCCCTAATCTTCCTGATCTAAGGCCGAATGAACGTACAGACATTCCTGGAGGAGTTACACGATATACGGCTTATGCAATCAAAGCGCTGGCAGAACAGGAACTTGAAAATTACCAGGCTGTAGCCGATGCTTCTGGAGCCATTATTAATTCTGGTAAATTCTCCCTCTATTCAGATTTTTACCAGTTGTTTAAAAAACCGGGAGAATTAAGTAATGAAAGCCTTCTTGAACTGCAATATTCAGATTATGGTTCAGAAACAGGAGATGCTTTTTACCATTTATATGATCCCTTTGGGCCTCAAAACTGGACACCAGTGCGCGAGAATGCTTCATCTGGTTGGGGCTTTTATGAACCAAGTACAAAATTTATTGGTTTCATGTTAGATAGGGATGAAACCGTACGCCTCGAGACCAGTGTTCTTTTTACAGATCGTGGTATAGAGAAGCTTGAGGAAGAAGGGTATACAGATTTACCTGGCTTTGTTACTAATGTAACCCCATCTGGAGATATCATAAACGACTATGCAAGGGCGTTTTTTGCCAGTGGAAAACATTATCTGCCTTCTGTTCAGTTAACCGATAACAGGAATAACTATAGTGCAGGTAAGAACATGATTGTGATAAGATATGCTGAAATCCTGTTGATGTATGCTGAAGCGGTTACCAGAGGAGCTAGCGCAACTGCAATATCTGCAGATGAGGCAGTGAATATGGTGAGGGACAGAGCAGATCTACTGCCATTATCTGGCGTCACTACTCAAGACGTGCTGGATGAGAAGTTTGCTGAACTTGCAATGGAGTGGGGAATACGTTACTATGACATGATTCGCATTGACAATTATTCCGAATTAAGCTATGAAGACAGAACTTTTACAGCAAGCGATGAATACCTTCCTTATCCACAGGCACAGGTAGATGCTTTACCACTTGAAGCAACAGCTGTAGATAGAACAACTGCGATGAATAATGTATTGCGCCAATTAAATTAATAGACCATGAAAAAAATTAGTAGCATTCTTTTAGGGATATTTTCCTTCTTTATCATTTTCACTGCATGTGATCGTGAAGGAATAGACTCTATAACAAGTGTTGATCCCGGAGCAGATGCGGGAAGTCCAGAAGTAACTATCTCCTACCCTCGTGAGGGTACCACTATCAATGTGCTGGAAGAAGTGTCAACCATTGACATTGAATTTGAAGTAGTAGACGATATTGAGGTGGAACAAATAGAAGTAATGGTAGATGGTAGCATGATAGCCATTTTTAATGAATTTACAGATTACCGCATTATTGAGGAGCAGGTTACTTTTGACAATGTAACAACAGGAGAGCATAGTGTGACCATCAAGGCGACAGATATCGCCGGTAATGAAACAACTGAAACAGTCAATTTTACTAAAGAACCTCCTTATGCACCGCGTTTCGAAAATGAAGTTTTCTACATGCCTTTTGATGGAGATTACATGGAACTTGTTGGCTTAAGATCACCTGAAGAAGTTGGAAATCCCAGTTTTGGAGATGAATCTTACCTGGGAAGTGCAGCTTATATGGGAGCACAGGATTCCTACCTAAGCATTCCTTTAGATCCTCTTGGAGACGAATTTACTGCTGCTTTTTGGTACAAGCTGGATGGCAGTGCAGAAAGAGCCGGTATTTTAACCGCAACAGATGATGATGACCGCAATCAGGGATTTAGGTTGTTTAGAGAACCAGCACCTGAAGAAGGCTCTCAGGTTATCAAGTTGAACGTAGGTACCGGTGCAAGTGATGTATGGAATGATGGAGGAAGTATCGTCGTTGACGAAGCAGGCTGGGTGCACATTGCTTTTAGTGTAACTCCAAATGGTACTGCTATGTACTTCAATGGAAACCTGGTAAGGGCAACAGAAATTGGAAATATGGCAATCGACTGGTCTGGAGTGGAGAATCTCACGATAGGATCTGGATTGAATTTTAGTGGATGGGGACATAACTCAGATCCAAGTTTAATCGATGAATTACGATTATTCGACGCCGCATTATCACCAGAGGCTATTCAGAATATGATCAATGCATCTTCTGTGACATTACACATGCCATTCAACGGGGATTTTTCAGATGAAATGGTTAACAGACAAGTTAATATAGTAGGTACTCCAGGTTTTGCCGGGGAAAGTGTAGAAGGAAATGATGCTTATGCTGGTGCAGAGGGAGCTTATCTTACAATGCCTTCTGAAGGTTTGTTGAGCGATACTTTTAGTACTACATTCTGGTATAAAGTCAATGCCAGTCCAGATCGTGCTGGGATCATTGTAATTAGTCCTGCCAATGAAAGCGATCCATCTTTAAATAACCTTACTGGAGGATTTCATTTGTTCAGAGAGGCAAATGGAGACAACCAAAGGATCAAAGCAAATGTAGGTAACGGTACCTCAAATAGCTGGAACGATGGTGGACTCATTGATGTAGCTGCCGGTGAGTGGGTACATGTGGCCTTTACCATTTCTAATTCTGAAAGCAAGATTTATCTGGATGGAGAATTAGTGAATACCGCCCCTGTTGATGGTGGTGTTGACTGGACCGGGGCCGATCTGGTTTCCATCATGTCTGGTGCGCCAAGATTTACAGAATGGAATCATCTTTCAGATCAAAGTTACATAGATGACCTTCGTTTTTATAATAAAGTGCTTAGCGAGGAAGATATAGAAGCCGCAATGGCTGAGTAAATTTGATAAGGCTCCAAAAATGGCATTTTTGGAGCCTTAAATATGTTCTTTTCCAGGGAAGCTGAATTGTTGCTTTTCAGGAGTTCCAAAAATGGCAGCTTTTATCCTCTTTCTGAAGTTCATTATTAAGAAGATGATAAACCAATGTGTTCGCCCCTAAAAATGATGATTTTGTACTGGATTATTTTCATTATATAATCCGGAAGGAACATTGTTGCTGAAAAATGACGTTTTGTTAATCCTTTTCAGGGTTTACCTCTGAATTTAAGAAAGAAATAAATATGCTTAAGAAATTATCCTTTTTGAGTCTGCTTTTTATAGTGTTTGCCTCCTGTTCAGATGATTCCGGGCCGGGATATCAGGAGCCATATACACCACCCGAAGAAGAACCTGAAGTGCCTGAAATATCTGATAATGAGTTATTAGAGCTTGTGCAGGAGCGGACTTTCAACTATTTCTGGGATTTTGCAGAACCTAACAGTGGAATGGCACGGGAAAGATCACAGGATGATGCCTATGGCGGCGAGGCTCCTCATATCGTGACCACAGGAGGAACAGGTTTTGGTTTGGCCTCTTTTCCTACTGCTGTAGAACGAGGCTGGATCACCGAAGCTGAAGCTTTGGCAAGATTAGAACGAATTTTGTCATTTTTGGAAGCCGTGCCAACTTATCATGGTGCGTTTTCACACTGGTATATGGGCAACACCGCACAAACAAGACCATTTAGCGATTATGATGATGGTGGTGACCTGGTGGAAACCGCATTTTTGATGCAGGGATTATTGATTAACCGCGAATATTTTGATGACAATTCTATAGATGAAAGAATTACTTCTTTATGGGAGAAGGTGGAATGGGATTGGTACACAAACGATGAAAATGTTCTTTACTGGCACTGGTCGCCTACCTATAAATTTCAAATGGGCCTTCCTGTTAACGGCTGGAACGAATCACTTATTGTATATGTGCTGGCGGCTTCTTCGCCCACACATCCCATTTCTTCAGAAGTTTATACCAATGGCTGGGCTTCTAACGGGGAGATCGTAACTAATAGAAATCATTATGGCATGAACCTTCCTTTAGGACCTTCTTATGGTGGCCCCCTATTTTTCAGCCACTATTCCTTTATTGGCCTGGACCCTCGCAACCTTCAGGATCAATATGCAAATTACTGGCAACAGAATACCAACCACGCTTTGATCAACTATGAATATGCCGTTCGTAACCCTAAAGGTTTTGAAGGCTATGGTGAAAATTCCTGGGGATTAACAGCCTCAGATAACCATGAAGGATATTCTGCTCATAGCCCAACCAACGATTTAGGGGTGATTACTCCAACTGCGGCTTTATCATCTTTTCCTTACACGCCAGAAGAATCTATGGCTGCCTTGAGACATTTCTATGAAGATCTAAATGATGAGCTGTGGGGAGAATATGGTTTTTATGATGCTTTTTCAGAAGAGCACAACTGGTTTTCAAATGGATATCTGGCAATAGATCAAGGCCCTATCGTGGCAATGATCGAGAATTACCGTACGGGACTTCCGTGGGAACTGTTCATGGCCAATGATGAAATTCAGGAAGGATTAGACTTATTAGGATTTAGTTATTAGATATGAAGACAGGTGGATCTTTTTGGATATTTCTATTTATTCCGTTAATGCAATTTGCGCAGGAACCTGAATATCACCACGTGTTTTTTGATAATAGTTTAATGGAAGAAAGCTGGTCATTTTCTGATGTTTCTTATGAAGATCCGGCTTTTGTACTCAATGTTGAAGGAAGACTTCCGGTAGAAAATGAGAACTCTTTTACTCCGGGGAATAGTCTGAAATTGCAGTATAACTCATCTCCCAAAGGGATTTGGAAAGTAGCACTTGATTTTCCCGAATGGCGTGGTAAGGATTTTATTAAGCAGGGAAATATATTAAGCTTTTGGATTTATGTTGTAGATCAAACAATTCCAGTTGAGTTGCCTCAAATAGCAGTTGGACTAGAGGAAGAGGAAAGCTCGGCCTACATGTCAATGGGTGAATTTATACCGCAATATTCTTACGAAAAATGGATTCAGGTTAAAATTCCTCTGCAGGCTTTTGTTACTTCAGCAGAAAAAGATTTTACCTATTCAAAAAGCAGTGAAATCAAAAAGATCTGGTTAAAACAAGCCACAGGGGATTTGGGAGAGCATGAAATCTTAATTGATCAGGTGGAAATCATGAGCGAGGAGGAACCTGTTTCATTGTCAACACCCGAAATTGAAGAAGTCAAGGCTTATGAAAGGCATGTAGATCTGGTTTGGAAGCAGCAGAACCCGGAAGCAATTCGTTACGTAAAAATCTATCGCTCTCAAAACAATGAGAATTTTTCACCTGTAGGAATTCAAAGTCCGACAGAATATTCCCGCTATACAGATTATACAGGATTGCCGGGAAAAACCTACTACTATAAAATAAGTAATCTTGGATATGATTACTCTGAATCTCATTTGTCAGAATCTGTTATGGCAGAGACCAGGGAAATGAATGATGAGGAACTTTTGGATATGGTTCAGGAAGCCAACTTTCGCTATTACTGGGATGGCGCAGAACCCCACAGCGGATTGGCGCGGGAGAATATTCCGGGAAGAAAAAACATGATAGCTACGGGCGCTTCAGGCTTTGGCTTAATGGCTTTAATTGTTGGGGTGGAGAGAGAATTTATCAGCAGAGAGGAATTCACAGCGAGGATAGATAAAATAGTTGCCTTTATAGAACAAGGAGATCGATTCCATGGCGCATTACCGCATTTCATGGATGGTTCTACAGGTAAGGTAGAGCCTTTCTTTGGGCAATACGATGATGGAGCAGACCTTGTAGAAACTTCTTTTTTTATGCAGGGCTTGCTAACGGTAGAGCAGTATTTATCTAAAGAGGATCCTAAAGAAAACGAGCTGAGAGAGCGGATTTCTGAAATTTGGAAGGATGTGGAATGGAGTTGGTTCAGGCAGTTTGAAGAAAGTCCTTATTTATACTGGCACTGGTCTCCCGAACATGCCTGGCATATCAACCATAAACTTATAGGCTGGAATGAAACCATGATCACTTACTTTTTGGCCATTGCATCTCCCACCTATGGCGTTCCGGCTAAAATGTACTACACCGGTTGGGCTAGCCAGGATTCTATTGCTCAGAATTATCGATCTAACTGGGGCAGAACTTCTGAAGGCTCTATGTATACTAATGAAGAAACTTATTACGGGATTCCACTGGATGTAGCAGTGAGTAACGGTGGTCCCTTATTTTTTACGCACTATTCCTTTTTGGGACTGGATCCCCGGAAAATGGAAGATAAATACACGAATTACTTTAGCAACAACCAGGATATCGTTTTGATCAACTACAGGTATTGCTGTGAAAATCCCGGAGATTTTGAAGGTTATGGTCAAAATAGCTGGGGACTTACAGCTAGTGACGGGCCTTGGGGTTATAAAGCCCGGGAACCTAAAGTCGACATGGATGATGGCACCATTGCCCCAACGGGAGCAATATCTTCCTTTCCTTATACTCCCGAAAAATCTATGGATGCTTTAAAAAACTTTTACCGTGAAAAAGGAGATTTTCTGTGGGGCGAATATGGATTTAGAGATGCTTTTAATCTTTCAGAAGACTGGACGGCAAACATTTTTATGGGGCTTAACCAGGCACCCATGGTAGTAATGATAGAAAACCATAGAACGGGTCTTTTGTGGGATCTCTTTATGAAAAACGAAAACGTACAGCAAGCGCTGCAAAATATTAAAACTGCTGATTAACAAACCAACCAACCAACAATGAAGATACCTTTACCAATAAGCTATAAAAACTTGATTTTTCTCTTTTCTATTCTCATGTGTGTGAGCTGCAAGAAGCCGGAAGAAAAAGTGGCAAATGAAAATCTAGCGGTAAACCAGGAGGTAGAATTGTCTGATCAAGAACTTCTGGATAAAGTTCAAAAGCAAACGCTTAAATATTTCTGGGATTATGCTGAACCTAACAGCGGAATGGCAAGAGAGCGCTTTCACCCAGACGGCAACTACCCCAGAAAAGATTCGCATGTGGTTACTACCGGCGGTTCCGGCTTTGGTCTCATGGCCATCGTCGCAGGAATGGAGAGAGGGTTTATTCCAAGGGATTCTGCCGTTGCCCGCCTGGACAAGATTGCAGATTTTCTTGATAATACCCCACGCTTCCATGGAGCCTGGCCGCACTGGATCAATGGTGAAACAGGCGAAACTCAGGCCTTTGGTAAAAAGGACAATGGAGGAGATATTGTGGAAACCTCTTTTCTCGCACAGGGTTTTATTGTAGTGAGGGAATACCTTCAAAACGGAACAGAAGAGGAACAGGCAGTAGCAAATAAATATGACACACTCTGGAAAGGAATTGAATGGAACTGGTATACCAATAACAAGAACGGGATCTACTGGCACTGGTCCCCGGTTTATGAATGGGAAATGGATTTTATGATCGAAGGTTATAATGAGTGTCTCATAACATATATCATGGCGGCTTCGTCTCCAGATCATGCCATTGATGCCGCCGCTTATCATGAAGGCTGGGCACGTGGTGGAGATATAGTTACTGACGAAGTGGCTTACGGGCTACCATTGATCCTTAAACACAACACTTCCGGAAGCAGGGGAGGCCCACTTTTTTGGGCGCATTATTCCTACCTCGGGTTAAATCCTAAAGGCCTGAGTGATCGCTATGCAAACTATTGGGATGTAAACGTGAACCACAGCTTGATTAATTTTGAATATGCAGTTGAAAACCCAATGGATTTTGAGACTTACAGCGAAAATTCCTGGGGGTTAACAGCCAGTTATACGCGTAATGAGAACGGCGGCATTGGCTATGCGGCACATTCTCCCGATGATGACCGCGGAGTGGTTTCACCAACAGCGGCTATAAGTTCTATTCCCTACACACCCAAAAAATCTCTGGATGCCATAAGGTATTTCTATGAAGAGCAACATGACCTGCTTTGGGGTCCGGCGGGATTTTATGATGCGTTTAGCCTGGAGGGAGAAGGTTGGGTAGCACCCTATTACCTGGCAATTGATCAGGGGCCGCAGGTGGTCATGATTGAGAATTATCGATCTGGGCTCATCTGGGAATTGTTCATGAATGCGCCCGAAGTACAGGAGGGTCTACAAAAACTTGATTTTAGTATTCAAAAATGACATTTAACAGGCCGTTTTTAAAATGCTGCCTGTCTGTAAAATAAAGAATGTATGAAAGAAAAATTTTCAATCTTTAGTCTGCTTTTTTTGGTTGTTTTCCTTTCATTTTCGGCTTCCGGGAGAGCCCAGGAGCGTGAGGAGTTTCAAAAAGAGCAATTTATTCAGGAAAATGACACCTTAAATTATCGAATTCTCTTTCCGAAGAACTTTTCAGAAGAAAAAGAGTATCCTTTAGTGCTTTTTTTACACGGAGCAGGGGAAAGGGGAAACGACAATGAATCACAACTTACTCATGGAAGTGATCTTTTCCTGAAAAATGCAATTCGGGAGGATTTTCCTGCAGTGGTCATTTTTCCGCAGGCGCCAAAAGACGATTACTGGGCAAAAGTTGACGTAAACCGGGATGTAAAACCTTTTGAATTTGATTTTATGAATGAAGAAGAGCCTACCAAAGCCCTACATTTGGCAATGGCTCTTCTGAATTCTGTTGCTACTGAAAACTACATCAATAAGAACAGGATCTATGTAGGCGGACTTTCTATGGGCGGCATGGGAACTTATGAGATCCTGTCCAGAATGCCTGAAACTTTTGCTGCTGCTTTCGCTATTTGTGGGGGAGCAGATCCTGCAATTGTGAAAAAATATCCAAAGGGTTTTAATATTTGGATCTTTCACGGGGAAAGAGACGACATCGTCCCACCGGAATGGTCCAAAACAATGGCGCGGGTAATAAACTCAGAAGGGGGAAATGCAAAGCTTTCCCTGTATCCAAATGACAATCACAACAGCTGGGATTCGGCTTTTGAAGAGCCTTACTTATTGCCCTGGCTGTTCTCTCATCAAAAAAATGATTATTAAAATCTATGAAAGGATTACACCACATATACACAGCAACAGCATTACTATTTGGTTTTATGGCCTATTCACAGGAAGTGGTTCCGGAAACCTATATCAATCCGTTGGATATTGATTACACTTACATGGTTTATAATTCCAGTAAGAATATTTCCTACCGTTCGGGTGCAGACCCTGCGGTAATTGAATTCCGTGGAGAATATTTTATGTTTGTTACCCGATCTTTTGGATATTGGCATTCCACAGATCTTATTAACTGGGAATTTATTAAGCCGAAACAATGGTTTTTTGAAGGATCCAACGCCCCAACCGCATTTAATTACAAGGATTCGCTGGTGTACTTTGCCGGAGATCCTGCGGGATATGGAAGTATCCTATACACCGATGATCCTAAGAGCGGTAACTGGACACCTACCGCTTCTATTACCAGCAATATCCAGGATTCCGAATTATTCATAGATGATGACGGGAAGGCCTATCTGTACTGGGGTTCTTCAAATGTACATCCTCTTCGTGTGAAAATGTTAGATAAAGACGATCGGTTCCTTGAAACAGGTGTTGAGAAAGAACTCATAAATCTTGTTGAAGAAGAACATGGATGGGAGCGGTTTGGTGAAAACAATTTCCATCCTACTTTAAAGGAGGGATATATGGAAGGAGCCTCAATGACTAAGCATGACGGTAAATATTACCTGCAGTATGCCGCACCAGGTACGCAATTCAATGTATATGCAGATGCTGCCTACGTGGGGGAAAGTCCGCTGGGGCCTTTCAAATACATGAAGAATAATCCTTACAGTTTTAAACCCGGCGGTTTTGCAAATGGTGCCGGTCACGGGATTACGATGAAGCAAACCAATGGTCAATACTGGCATTTTGCAACTATGGCTCTGGCATCAAATTCTCACTGGGAACGTCGCCTGGCAATGTATCCTACTTATTTTGATGAAGAAGGACTCATGTATACCAATACCAGTTACGGTGACTATCCGTTGTTTGGCCCTAATCATCCAACCAAACCTGGGCAGCATAGCGGCTGGATGTTATTATCTTATAAAGGAAAAGCTACTGTTTCTTCTTCGCAAATGCAGGTTAGAAAAAGTACTTCTACAGATGGGGATTATGACATTACCGAAATGCCCCTGGAAAAAAATAAGAAAGGTGAAATTATTTCGGAAGTCTTGACAGATGAAAGCCCGAAATCATTTTGGGTAGCTGAAGCCAACGATGATGAACAATGGGTAGAGATCGAAATGTTATCGCCCGGAAAGATTTACGCTTTTCAGCTGAATTTTCATGATGAGGAATCGGGAATCTTTACCCGTACTGAAGGTTTAAGGCACAGATTCATTTTGGAAGTTTCAGAAGATGGGCAAGACTGGAAAATAGTAGCAGATAGAGGCAATAGTTTTGAAGATGCACCTAACGCTTACATCACCCTTAATCAGCCTGTAAAGGCAAAGTACGTTCGCTATAACAACGTTGAAGTCCCAGGTAATAATCTGGCATTGTCAGAAATCAGGGTATTTGGTAAGGGATTAGGAAAGAAACCTGCAAAGGTGAAAGGTTTTACGGTATCACGTCAGGAAGACCGAAGAGACGCTTCGTTTGACTGGGAACCGGTGAAAGGAGCTCAGGGGTACAATATTCGCTGGGGTATCGCGCCAGATAAGCTATACCAGTCCTGGTTGATATATGATGAAAACGAGCATTTTATGAGGAACCTTGACCGTGACACCAAATATTACTTCAGTATTGAAGCATTTAATGAAAATGGGATCTCAGAAAGAACAGAAATTCTGGAAGTAAAATAAAAAAAGCAAAAATCAATTTTAAAGTTAATACAAATGAGAAATTTCAATCTTACAGCTATCTTCCTTTTTTTTATAGGAATCTCATGCCTTGAGGCACAGGAAAGAATTCCGGAGGTAGAAGCTTTGCTGCAAAAGATGACTCTTGAAGAAAAAATAGGGCAGCTCAATCTGCTTACTCCGGGTGGTGGAGTGGCAACAGGATCTGTGGTAAGTGAAGACGTGGAAGCCAAGATAAAAGCCGGTAACGTAGGCGGAATTTTTGGAGTTTCATCTCCCGAAAAAGTCCGACAGGCGCAGGAGCTGGCTGTGAAAACATCTCGCCTGGGAATTCCGCTGCTTATAGGAAGTGATGTGATTCATGGATATAAAACCACTTTTCCCATTCCACTTGGGCTTTCTGCCAGTTGGGATATGGATTTGATAAAGGAAACTGCTCGCATAGCAGCTATGGAAGCCACTGCAGACGGGATCAACTGGAATTTTTCGCCTATGGTAGATATTGCGCGTGATCCGCGCTGGGGCCGTATTGCCGAAGGTGCCGGCGAAGATCCTTACTTAGGTTCGGCGATTGCCAGGGCTATGGTGGAAGGCTACCAGGGAGATGATCTTACAAAACCTGAGACAATGATCGCAACGGTGAAGCATATGGCCCTTTATGGCGCTTCAGAAGCCGGCCGTGATTACAACCGGGTGGACATGAGCCGCACCAAAATGTTCAATGAATACCTGCCACCATATAAAGCTGCGGTAGATGCAGGCGTTGCAAGTGTAATGACTTCTTTTAATGATATTGACGGCGTACCGGCCACAGGAAATAAGTGGCTGCTTACAGACCTGCTTAGAGAAAGTTGGGGTTTTGAAGGTTTCGTGGTTTCAGATTATACCTCGGTAAATGAAATGATCGCTCACGGCATGGGAGATTTGCAGGATGTTTCTGCAATGGCCTTAAATGCCGGTCTTGATATGGATATGGTAGGCGAAGGTTTTCTTACCACGCTTCCAAAATCTGTGGAGGAAGGACGTGTTTCAGAAGAAGCAATTACCACCGCAGCCAGAAGAATCCTGGAAGCCAAGCACAAATTAGGCCTTTTGGAAGATCCTTATAGATATTCTGATGAAACCCGTCCCGAAAGAGACATTTTAACCCCGGAAAACAGGGAAACTGCAAGAAAGGCCGCAACGCGTTCTTTCGTTTTACTAAAAAAGGAAGGGGATATTCTTCCGCTGCAAAGAAATGCAAAAATTGCACTTATTGGGCCACTTGCTAATAACAAAAACAACATGCTGGGCACCTGGGCACCTACGGGAGACCACCAACTAGCTGTTCCTGTACTTCAGGGTTTTAAAAATGTAGCGCCAAATGCCACCGTTACTTATGCAAAAGGAGCAAACATTAGCGATGATCCAGAATTTGCTCAAAAAGTGAATGTTTTTGGTCCTAAAATCGAGATTTCTGAAG
Organism: Salinimicrobium maris; assembly: GCF_049680855.1. NCBI lineage: Bacteria > Pseudomonadati > Bacteroidota > Flavobacteriia > Flavobacteriales > Flavobacteriaceae > Salinimicrobium > Salinimicrobium maris. The sequence goes on from NZ_JBMPGS010000001.1 coordinate 1,147,684, forward strand.
AATCCCCGGAACAACTCTTAGAAGAAGCACTTCGCGTGGCAAACCAATCTGATGTTGTGGTAGCTGTTGTGGGAGAAGCTTCAGAAATGAGCGGAGAAGCAGCGAGTCGTACAGATATTACTATTCCTGAAAGTCAGAAAAAACTAATTCGTGAGCTGGTAAAAACAGGGAAACCTGTAGTATTGGTTTTAATGAGCGGAAGACCTTTGGTAATTTCCGAAGAGATGGAACTACCGGTGAGCATTCTGCAGGTTTGGCATCCGGGAGTGGAAGCCGGAAATGCCGTTGCAGATGTCATTTTTGGAGATTATAATCCTTCCGGGAAACTTACGGCTACCTGGCCGAGGAATGTAGGACAAATTCCTGTTTACTACGGAATGAGAACTACCGGAAGACCGGCTCCTTCAGAAGAATTTCAGAAGTTCAAATCCAATTATCTTGATGTGCCAAATTCTCCACTCTTGCCTTTTGGATATGGACTGAGCTATACCACTTTTGAGTATTCAGATATTGCAGCTAACGATAGTACGCTTACACCAAACGGAGAAATCACCATAAGTGCTACTGTGACTAATACTGGAGAATTTGCCGGTGATGAGGTGGTACAGCTTTATATTCATGATAAAGTAAGGAGCCTTACTCCTCCAATGAAGGAGTTGAAGGGTTTTAAGAAGATAAATCTGGAGCCGGGAGAAACAAAAAAGGTAGAATTTACCATAACTGTAGAAGACCTAAAATTTTATAATGGTTCGCTTGAGTACGTGTACGAACCGGGAGAGTTTGAGTTTTTTGTAGGAGGCTCTTCCAATGTCACAAGCGCAGGCACATTTACGCTGGAATAATGAAATAGGAGGAAGTTTTCACCAGTTCTGACCGGTCACAATCTTTAACAACAATTAATTAAAACCAATAATTATGAAGATTTCAAAATGCTTTACCAGGTTTAGCTATGTAATAGCTGTCTTTCTAGGTGTGTTATTAACTTTTACAGCTTGTGAAGATTCTGATGAATTCGAGACGAACAATGAAATAGCACTTGATATGAGCTTTGCACGGGTAACCGTGGGGAGTGAAATAGTACTTTCTCCGCTTTTCCAGTCTGTCTCTAAAGAGTACGAATGGGAAGTTTCAGATTCGACGGTGATTGAAATAAGTTCTGTGGGGCGGGATAATTCCGCTACCATCCTGGCAGTAGGCGAGGGAACGGCAACTGCGACAATCAGGACGGTTGACGGTTCAGAAGAGGCCAGCACCACTATTGAAACTATCTGGATAAGGGAAACAGAGGTTAGCCTCCCCGCAAACATCACCGCTAACACAGAGTCTACTGTCCTTCTTACACCAGATTTTAATCTGGTAGATATTCCTACCAGAAGTTATACCTGGTCTGCAGATCCAGAAAACATTGTTTCCTTTGAAGTGGATCCCGAAACCTATGAAGTGGAAATTCAGGGATTGGTTGCGGGTACAACCGAGTTGACTATTTCTTCTGAAGACGGTGAAGTTTCAGGTTCGACTACCGTGACGGTGGAAGAAGAAGTTGAGGAAGAGGATGATGGAATCTTGAAAGTTCTGGCAATTGGAAACAGCTTTTCTGAAGATGCAATAGAATATTACTTACATGGGCTTGTAAATGCTGCCGGGGAAGAGATCGTGATTGGCAACCTTTATATTGGCGGCGCTGAACTTGCCTTGCACCTTGAGAATGCAACTAACAATGCCAGTAGCTATAGTTATAGGAAAGTAAATGCACAGGGGGATAAAACCACTACTGCAAATGTTTCCATCGCTACAGCTTTAGCCGATGAAGATTGGGATTACATCAGTTTTCAGCAGGTGAGCCAGGAATCGGGAAATTATGAAACTTTCACTGAGTCCTTACCCGGTCTCTATAATTATGTTGCAGAAAATGTAGATAATCCTGATACGCAATATTTACTACATCAAACCTGGGCATATGCTCAAAACTCAACGCATTCCGGCTTTGTGAATTATGACAATGATCAAATGACCATGTATGAAGCTATAGTAGATGCATATGAACAGGCAGAAGGTCTTATTCCTACATATAGGATCGTGCCTTCCGGGACAGCGATTCAAAATGCAAGAACCAGTTATCTTGGGGATAATTTTAACAGAGATGGTTATCACCTGAATGAAATAGGAAGATATACCGCTGCCAGTGCCTGGTTTGAAATTTTGTTTGAGCAAAGCGTTGTGGGCAACAGTTATATGCCGGCAGGTTTTATTCCTGTAGATGTGGAAATTGCACAGCACGCTGCTCACGAGGCAGTAGAAAATCCGGGAATGGTTACAGAACTTATAGAATACCAGAATGCTGGTGGAACAGGAATTTTAACCGATGAGGTTTATATAGATTTTGCTACTTCTTCAAATTCTGAAGGCTGGAACGGCATGACCAGTTTCCTGGAAGGAGCTACGATCCCAAATTTAAAATATGTGAACAATGATTTTACTGGCATTGAAATGATGATCACCAGTAGATTTAATGGTCAGAACACCAACGGCGAAACATCTACCAATACAAATTTTAATATGCCTGCAGAAGTTTCCGGAAATTCCTTTTTCGGTAATTTAACAGGAGAATGGGCCGGTATGGTCATTGAAAAAGCTGTTATACAACTAAGTGGATTTGAGGGAGACAGCACCTACGAAATTTGCTTTTTTGGTTCCAGGACAGCTACCGACAATCGGGAAACCGAGTATACTGTAATTGGAGAAAATACCGGGTCTGCAGTGTTGAATACCGCAAGTAATTCGACTGAGATTGCCTGTGTTGAAGGGGTAAGAGCAGATAGTAACGGAGAAATAACTATAGAGGTTTCCGCAGGTCCTAATAATGACAACAGCTACGGATTTTTCTACCTAAATGCTATGAGAATAACTCCGGAATAGAAATTGGGAAAAGGGGCGGCGAATGACTGTTATGAAAAAAAAGGAAAAATCACCGAAAAATGTCATTTTTAAGGAAATTGTTCCTTGAAGATTTGTGTAACAGCAAGGTGGGGCTTTATGAGGTTCAACTGAAGGAAAAAAATCATAAAGGTCAACCTGCTGTTGTGCAATTAAAATGTGGATCTCAGAATTGCGACCAGTTGAAAAGCAGCAGAGAGAAGGACAAACCAATGTTCTGATATTAATAACCTTTTAATTTTTAGTGGATGAAAAGAATAATATTTTCTTTGGTTCTATTTGTTGTTTCTGCACATGCGGCAGGACAAGAACTTTACGAACTTCCTCAGGAAGAAGCTACCACCCGCTGGGTGAGTTTTGAAAATACCAGTGCCAAAAAAGGGGCCGGTGGGATGGAGAATGATGGAGCAAAAGGGCATGCCTTTGAAAGATTAAAATCAGGAGAGAGTGTAGACCTGGTGAATTTTAATGGTAGCGGAGTTGTTAACAGGATATGGCTTACTATTAGTGACCGCAGTCCCGAAATGCTCAGGTCTTTGAAAATTGAAATGTTTTGGGACGGGGAGGAAACCCCAGCAGTTTCTGTACCACTGGGAGACTTTTTTGGAATAGGACTTGGCAGAAAAGCGGCTTTTGAAAGTGCCTTGTTTGCAGATCCCGAAGGTCGTTCGTTCAACTGCTTTATTCCCATGCCTTTCAAGGAAAAAGCAGTGATTAGGGTCACCAATGAATCTAAAAAGGACCTGCACCAGATATTTTATGAAATAAATCTATTGGAAAAATCTCATTTTCAAGAGGAAGTATTGTATTTCCACGCTTACTGGAATAGAGAATTGGAAACAGAACTTGGTGAAGACTTTGTCATTTTGCCTCAGGTGAAAGGAAAGGGCCGCTTTTTGGGAACAAACATTGGCATCTTTACAGATGAGTTATATCAAGATACCTGGTGGGGCGAAGGCGAAGTAAAAATTCATCTTGATGGTGATAGCGATTACCCGAGTCTCGTTGGCTCCGGAACCGAAGATTACGTGGGCACAGCATATGGACAGGGGGCTTTTAATCATCAATTCCAGGGTAGCCCTATAGTGGATGCCGAAAAAGGGGTATATGCCTTTTACAGGTTTCACATTCCCGATCCCGTCTATTTCTACGAAGATATTAAAGTCAGCATTCAGCAAATGGGGGGTGCGCCCAGGGAGAAAGTACTGGAGCTGGTAAGTAATGGCGCCAGGCTCATTCCTGTTACTGTCGATCATTTTCCAAATTTCACCAATCTTTTAGAGCTGGATGAAATTCCGGCCCTGGAGGATGAGGATTTTCCGAAGGGATGGACCAATTTCTACCGGAGTGATGATGTATCGGCCACGGCTTACTTCTATTTGGACCGGCCAGGAGGCACATTACCTGCTTTGCAGGAATTGGAGATAAGGACAGCTGATCTATCCCAAGAATAGGAAAGATGGAGTGGAATAACATTGAAAATTTTTGACTCGTTCAGAGATTTTCAAAAAATATAAAAAGCCATGGAAAAAGCGCCTTGTAAACTGCATTTTTGGATCTTCATTGCTTCTGTTGTGGGATTATTTTCGCAGCAAGCTTTTGGACAAGAGAACAAGAGTGAGAAACCAAACGTTGTTTACATTAACGTAGATGATCTTGGTTATGGTGATCTTGGGGTTTACGGAGCTACAAAAGTGCAGACCCCGAATATTGATAAACTGGCCTCTCAGGGAATGCGATTTACCGATGCGCATACAGTTTCTGCAGTCTGTACTCCGTCGAGATATGCCTTTATTACAGGGGAATATCCAGTGAGGGCCAATAACTTGTCCAGTGCAGTTTTTGACAGGGATTCTCTGGTTATAGATGAGGATAAGCTCACAGTGGCCGATATATTTAAGGAGCAGGGTTACGCCACCGGGATTATCGGAAAATGGCATTTAGGATTCGGAAACCAAAGACCGGTAAACTGGAACGGAGAGTTAAATCCCGGTCCGCTGGAATTGGGCTTTGACTATTATTTTGGGGTTCCGGTTGTAAATTCACATCCTCCGTTCGTTTACGTGCGCAATCATTATGTTGTTGGTCTAGAAGCAGATGACCCCTTTGTGTGGGGCGAAGAAGCCAATACACAACCATTTCCTGAAAAATGGAATCGTGGGAATCAGAAAATCGGAGGCGCAAAAAAAGCACATTCTTTTTATATTGACCGACTGGTGGGAACCACACTGAAAGATTCTGCAGTGGCCTTTATAAAAAGGCACAATGAACAACCTTTCTTTTTGTACTATGCTACCACCAACATTCATCATCCATTCACGCCTGCGAAACAATTTATGGGAAGCAGTGAAGCAGGACGCTATGGCGATTTCATTGCTGAGCTTGACTGGATCGTGGGAGAAATCGTTGAAGCTTTAGAAGAAGAAAATCTCACTAATAATACTTTGCTCATCCTCACCAGTGATAACGGCGGAATGCTGAACATGGGAGGTCAGGATGCCTACAAAATGGGGCATCGCCAGAATGCTGATCTCCTGGGATTCAAATTTGATGCCTGGGAAGGTGGGCACAGGGTACCCTTTATTGTTCGGTGGCCGGGGAAAGTTGAAGAAAACAGCATTTCGTCGCAGCTCATTAGCAGTAATGTGGACATGGCAGCAACTTTTGCAGCAATTTTTGACAGGCCGCTTGAAAAAGGCGAAGCTGTAGATAGTTATAATATACTTCCCATATTTTTGGGAGAAACCGAAAAAGAAATTAGGGAAGAAATGCTTATTGCACCCAATGATCTTGAAAATATCGCGCTTCGGATGGGCGATTGGATTTACATTTCGGCGCAGGGAGGCGGTGGTTTTGCTGCGGAATACCGGGGAATGCATGATTTTGGAGGTCCTGCTGCCACTCCCTTTACCGGCCAGGAGAACAGTGATATTGAAAATGGGCAGATAAAAGAAAATGCGCCTCCGGCGCAATTGTACAATCTGAAAGAAGATCCTTCGCAAAAGGAAAATAAATATGAAAAATATCCTGAAAAAGTGAAGGAAATGAGCTCCAGGATAGAAGAAATAAGAGCGGCTTCTCAAACCCGGCCTGGGCATAAAAAATAAATTTAAAATATCAGTTAAAACAGATCTTATGAACGATTTTTTGAAACTTTTGATTTTCAGTGCGTGTATTGCGCTGCTTGCTGCGTCATGTAAAAATGCCTATTCCGAAGAAAATGATGAAGACGCAACTGTCAAAAAGCCCAATATTGTTTTCATAATGACCGATGACCATGCGGCGCAGGCCATTAGTGCTTACGGGCATCCTGTAAGTAAGCTCGCTCCAACCCCAAATATTGACAGAATCGCTGAAAACGGCGCCAGGTTCAATACCAACTTTTGTACGAATTCCATTTGTGGCCCCAGCCGTGCTGTCATCCTTACAGGAAAACACAGCCATTTGAATGGTTTCAGGATGAACGGTGAAAAATTTGACGGTTCCCAGCCTACGCTTCCGAAGTATTTAAAAGAAGTAGGTTATAATACCGCGCTTTTCGGAAAATGGCATTTACACGGCACGCCCGAAGGTTTTGACCAGTGGAATATTTTGGTCGATCAGGGGAATTATTACAACCCCGATTTTATTAAAGATAATGACACCACCAGGATCGAAGGCTATGCAACAGATATTATTACCGAAATGGGAATAGACTGGCTCAAGGAAAATGCAGGGAAAGAGGAACCTTTTCTGCTCATGGTGCAGCATAAAGCTCCGCACCGTAACTGGATGCCGGCCCTTCGCCACATAAATAAGTATGATTCCATTACTTTTCCGCTGCCGGAAACTTACTTTGCAAGTCATGAAGGCTCCATTGCCTCGCAAGAGCAGCTGCAAACCATTTATGAAGATATGTATGAAGGACATGATCTTAAGATGACGGTAGAAAAAGGCAGCGATTCCCTACGGCACAACCCATGGCCAAATGATTTTGTACGAATGACTACAGAACAGCGGGAAGCATGGAACAATGCTTACCGTCCAAAAAATGATGCTTTTCATGAAGCAAATCTCACCGGGAAAGCCCTGGCCGAGTGGAAAGGTCAGCGGTATTTGAGGGATTACCTGGCAACGGTGGCTTCGGTGGATGAAGGCGTGGGCAAAATTTTAGATTACCTGGAGGAAAACGGGCTAATGGAAAACACTATTATAGTTTACACGACAGACCAGGGTTTTTACCTTGGTGAAAAGGGCTTTTTTGACAAGCGTTTTATGTATGAAGAATCCCTTGCAATGCCATTGCTGGTGCAGTATCCAAAGGAGATTCCGGCAGGTTCAGAAGTGAGTGCGCTTACTCAAAATCTGGATTTTGCACCTACGTTTTTGGATTATGCTGAAGCTAATATTCCTGCTGAAATGCAGGGAAAATCTCTTCGGAATCTCCTGAAACAACAGGAAAACGGCACCAGTTTCAGAAATGCCATTTATTACCATTATTATGATTTTCCCGCATTCCATATGGTAAAACGGCATTATGGCGTGCGTACAGAAAGGTATAAATTAATGCACTTTTACGATGATATTGATCAATGGGAGATGTATAATCTTGAGGAAGATCCGCGGGAACTCAAAAATATTTATGACGACCCCAATTATGCTCAAATTCAGGAGAGATTACATGAAACCCTTGATTCTTTACAAACCCAGTACAAAGTAACCGATGCTGAATTTGCACAAACCCCGCCCGCAAAAGTGGAGCAGGCCTACCGAAATTTCGCCCGACTAGCAAACGACGATGTGCAAAATTATGAAGGTTATGTAAGGCAATATGGCTCCGGCGAGGTACCGAAAAATGTGAAATAAAAGACGGCTGCGCTGCAAGAACAAAGAACCAGGAGACATGACATTTTGTGCTAAAGAAATAGCTTCATGAATTTATCTTTTTCTTGTTTACTGCCCATTGACCACTGACACCCCTAAGAAACTACTTCAGCATCTCCGGAGTGGCAACAGTTCTAAAACCTACATGCTCGTGTGAAGAATCTATAGGGTTCTGCATGCGGGCAGAAGGACGAAAACTCGCGCAGTAGGAGGCGTGACATAAATAAGAACCTCCTTTGATGACCTTTTCCTGCACCTGTGGGTTGTGAGGATTAAATGCCTGCACGGCTCCCCGCGGATTAATCACCGTTCCCTCTTCCCGTGCGTCATAATAATAATTAATGTTGTACCAGTCCTGTGTATACTCCCAAACATTTCCGGCCATTTCATAAAGGCCATAATCGTTTGGCGGATAAGATTTTACGGGAGCTATCCTGCTAAATCCATCAACAGAATCATTTTCCACAGGGAATTTACCGGTCCAGGTGTTTGCCTGCTGCGTTAGTTTCTCTTCGTCATCTCCCCATGCAAAAATGGCATTTTTGGCACCTCCTCTCGCAGCATATTCCCATTCGGCTTCTGTGGGCAGGCGCCGGTTTGCCCAGTCTGCGTAGGCTTTGGCATCTTCGTAAGCAATATGTACCACCGGAAAATCTTCTTTTCCTTTAATGCTGCTTCCGGGGCCATAGGGCTGTCGCCAGTTTGCAGCGGCTTTCCACTCCCACCATTGAGAGTAATCATTTAAATTACTGACTTCAGTTTCGGGCTTTTTAAAAACCAGGGAACCCGGCTGCAACAGCGAATCGTGAGGTTTGGGAGTCCCAGGAGGTAACTGTTGTTTTACTTCTTCCCAATCAATTTTTCTTTCCGCAAGGGTAACATAACCTGTGGCATCAGCAAATTTTTGAAATTCGGCATTGGTGACTTCGGTTTTATCCATAAAAAAGCCATCTACAATGACTTTATGTGCCGGTTTTTCGTGCTGCATCGCCATGACATCTTTCTCTATCGCTCCCTGGCTGAATTCCCCGCCCGGGATCCATACCATTCCTTCGGGCGCTTGTAGATCTGCAGGTTTTTCTTTGATGGCATAAACTTCTTCAGAATCCTTTTTCTCCTGGCAGCCGGTTGAGATCAGTAAAACAGCGGTAGCAATACATTTTCCCCAACGCATGGAGCTCCAAAAAAGGCATTTAAAATGCCCTTTTTTAGGGTGTATGTTAGAAGGTGATGCATTCATAGGGTTATATTTTCTCCAGTTTAATTCCCGAAAGCAATGATCTTCCTGTATTTTCGGAAAATTCAATGCTAATGCCATTTTCCGCCTTTACGGTGTATGAAATTGTGACCGCTCGAATTCGGCCATAGTCACGTGCTAGATTAAGATCTTCAGAAACGGTTCTTCCATTGATTAACACATCAAAACTCCGCACACCTTCCAAATTCTGTGCTTCGGAAGTACTAAGATTATAAATATTTTCTTCGGAAGCATTGAATTCGGGTTCTGCGAATAAGAGGGTGACTTTGTAAGTTCCATCTTCCACATCAAACTTATAAGCTTCAATGCCTTCGCGCATGGTCTGGAACAGAGGATCATTTTCAGTCCCCTGAATATCTGAAGCTGTTCCCTGGAACTTTGTGACCGACTTCTGGTAAACTTCTCCGCCCACATAGCCAAACTCGCCTGCCTCATAAGGCTGATCGCTTATCCATATTTCTTTTGTCACAGGATCTTTATAGTTTACATGAGTTCCCACATTAATAGTGAGATCCCGCTTGTGCAGCTTTTTTAAAAGACTTTTTCTCTGAAGAACATAAATAGTTCTGGAATGGGAAACTTCGCCATGGGTGGCGGTGAGTTGATGGATTCCTTCCGGAAGCTGCAGCTCGAAAAATGCGAGTCCGTCACTGATTTCTGAAGAATATTCCAGACTGTCATTGACACTAAGAGTCACATTTGCGGCATTTGAAAAAACCGGAATCACAATTGGCTCATTTTCATCCTCTGGAAATTTATACTCGTATTCTTCGCCGGCAATGAAAATCATTGGCGCTTCCAGTAATCTCGCCTGGTAGTAATAATAAATATTCTTTTTCGAACGGTCGAAGTTCAAAAGCCCTTTTTGATTAATGTAAGGCATCGCGTCCTGCCGAAAGGAGGAACCAAAATCGGCAAAATTCCAGGCGGCCATTCCCACCACGTAATCCCGCGCCAGCACCTGGTTGATATAGCTGCGATGTAGTTTCAATTGATATGCCTCACTGTAATCCCAGGGTTTTGGATCTTCCGTTTGAATGCGCACATCGGCGCCGGGCCCGTATTCTGAAATGATCAGCGGCCGGTTTGGATAGCGCTCGTGTTGCTCATCAAGGAATTTTCCGAAGTTTTCAAGTCCGGGCGAATACCAGCCAAAGTAGAGGTTCCAGCCAATGACATCAGGAATATCAGCAATTCCGGAAGTGTTGTAAAGCTCATTTTCATGCAGCGCCATGACGCTTAACCTGTAAGGATCAAGTTCTTTGGTGAGCTTTTCAAGTTTTTCGGCCAATTCCACGGAAGTTTCAATTTTGGCTTTTTTGTCTGGTTCGGTCATTTCGTTGTTGAACACCAGCCGAATGAAGATCTCGTTCATATAACCCCAGAAGATCACTGATGGATGGTTGAAATACTGCTGAATTTGTTCTTTTTGCATTTGCAGCACGACCTCATGATAAGCATCGGTGGCGGTAACATTGTTGATCACAGGCACTTCAGACCAGACGATGAGCCCAAGCTCATCGCAAATTCTGTAAACCTCAGGATCTTGTGGATAATGAGCAGTTCGCACAAAATTTGCGCCCATTTCCTTGATCATTTTGTAATCGCTTTTGTGAACGGCATTTGGCAGCGCATTCCCTAATCCTTTCAAATCCTGGTGCCGGTTGGCGCCAATAAGTTTGATAGGTTCTCCATTGAGGAAAAAGCCATTTTCGGGATCGGCTTCAAACCAGCGAAGTCCAAATTTAGAACTGAACTCATCCAGTTTTTCCTCGGCATTTTCACCCTTTATATTCATTTCAAAGCTGTAAAGCTGCGGATCTTTGGGAGACCAAAGCCGCGGATTTTCTACTGAATATTCAAAAATGACATTTTTAGCTTCCTTTCCTTTTAGCCGGACTTTCTTACTAAGCGTTTTTAGAATTTTAGAGGCGGGATCTAGTATATCTACGGCTACAATAGCGGTTTTAGAAGCTTCGGAATCATTTACAACCGTAGCTTCGATCTTCACTGTAGCTTTTTCTTCTGAAACTTCGGGCGTACGAATTAAAATATTGCCTGCAGCGGCATTTTCCAGTTCAAAATGCAGTTTATCGGTAATAATTAATTCCAGGTCGCGGTAAATTCCGCCGTAAAAGTTGAAATCGGCATCCAGCGGCGGAATATTAGTGTCGTGGCTGTTATCCACCACTATTTTCAGCTCATTTTCGGCAGCAAAATTCAATTCTTCTGAGATATCAATAACAAAACCGGTGTATCCTCCAATATGTTTCCCCGCAGAAATGCCGTTTACAAACACTTCGGTTACCTGATTGCTGCCTTCAAACTTCAGAAAAACCTGATCGTTTTGCCATTTTTGAGGCGCGAAGAGGTTCTTTGTATAAGTTGCTTTTCCGCGGAAATATTCCTTCCCGTCCCTAAAGGCATCTTCGGCATTCCAGGTATGGGGAATATTCACGGTTTCAGTTTTACCCGGATTATTTTCCCTGCTGAATTGCCATGAACTATTCAGACTTTGCACCGTACGCTGCGCGTATATGGAAGTGCCAAAAAGGAATAATAGAAATGCTATTTTTAAGTGTTTCATCTTCATAAATTGTAAAATTAATTTGCGGTTGCAGGTTAAAATTGTACCGGCTGCGTCCGTACCACTTCTACTTCGCCTTCAGATTAAAGATTCTTTTTTGGTTTGCTGGAAATGATCTTTGCGCTCACAAAAGAACACAGAAAAGAAATCATCGCAGAAGGTTCATTTTGCCATTTGTTACTTCAAAACATGAGTTTGTTGCCATTCGTTATTAAGAAATACTTCTTTAAAGAAACTGAAAACCATAGGAAATTCATTAATGGGCATGCTGGAAATTTCGTGCCCCGCACCCTCATAAGTTACCAGAAGATAAGAACTTCCATTCTTTTCGAGCCTTTCAGCAATGGTTTTGGAACCGTCCAAAATCAAATATCCCGGGGCTGATGGTTCACAAAAATGATGTGGCGCTGTTGCATAGGGAACAAGATTATCATCTGTTCCGTGGAAAAAAACTGCGGGAACCGCATTTTCTTTGTTGATGTAGCGGGCATCGAGCAAAGCACCTGCGAGGGAAAAGACGCCGTTGAAGTTAAGATGGTCGTATTTTCTGGCATTTTTCAGGAGTAGCGGGCGATTGTAAACGGCATTAAGAACAGCTTCGGCACCTGCACTGCTGCCGCCTACAATGAGCTTTTCGGGATCTATTTTAAAGCGGGATTTGTTCTCTATCAAAAATGCAACGGCATCTAGAAAATCCTCTCCTGCTTTCCTAAAAGTTTCAACTTTTCCTGCAGCGTTAAAATCGCAACCAAAATTTGCTCCTTTCCTGGTAAGCCTGTAAGAAATTTGTGCTACAACATAGCCTTTTTTCGCAGCTGCTTCAGCAAACTTAACTTCTCCTTCACTGCGCGGAGAACCACCCGAAAATCCGCCGCCGTGCATAAAGACAATAAGCGGGCGCGAATTCATGGTATCTTTTAAAGGCTGATAAAGATCTAAACTCAATTGCTCGCCGTCTTTGGTAGCATAAATTTCGGTCGTTCTGTCTTTTAGTTCAAATTGATCTTCAATGTATCTATTTTGCCCTAAGGCTAATGTGCTGATGAATAGGATAAAAAGGCTGAGAAATTGTTTCATTGTGCGAAAGAATTATAAAATTGAAAAATAAGATTATTCCCAGAGTCCTGAAAGTTTATTCGGTTTAAAGACACCGTACCTAATTCTTCAAAAATGACAAATTTTAATCCTTTTATTTTTCCGGATTTTGCATATGAACCACTTCAGGAATTTGGTGCTAATTGCACATTTTAGAGAGGTTTTTAATGTTAGCATTCTTCCGAAGTTTAAATAATTTCAGAAAAAATGAAAAAAAAATCCAACCTCAGGCAACCTTTTGTAATTTTCATGCGTCTATGTTAATAGAAGGCTTTAAAAAGAACCTGTGAAAGTAATTCCGCTTTATAAGAACGAACGGCAACTTATTGCCGGGGCAGCCAAAAACAACCGGGAGGCGCAACAGCAGCTTTACCAGATGTTTTCGGGGAAAATGCTGAGCGTTTGCAGGATGTATACCAAAGACCTGCAGCATGCAGAAGAAGTAATGCTTAACGGTTTTTTTAAAGTTTTCACCCATATTAAAGATTACAAAAGTGAAGGCAGTTTTGAAGGCTGGATACGGCGAATCATGATTAGGGAATCAATTTCCTTTCTGCGAAGTCATAAGAAACTGGAATTTCGGGAAGAGGTGATCACCAATGAAAGTTTCAATAATATCCAGTCGGGCATTGATGCAGAACACATTCAACGGCTTATTGATGCGTTGCCCGAAGGTTATAGGGTGGTTTTTGTAATGTATGCCATAGAAGGCTACAAACATGAGGAAATCGCAAAAATTCTTGGCATCTCGCCCGGCACTTCAAAATCACAGCTTTTTAAAGCAAGAAAGCTGTTGCAGGAAAAATTAAAAACAGAAAAAACCTCAGGTTATGGGACGACATAGATTTGAAAAGGAGTTTGCTGAGAAGTTGCGTGACCGCGAGCTTGAAGCCACACCGGGCAGTTGGGAAAAGTTACAGGCGCGGCTGGAAACTTCGGAAGAGAAAAAGAGCAGGTTCCCCGTAAAATGGATAGGTATCGCAGCTTCTATTGCCGCTGCAGTATTGATCTACAGTCTTGCTTTTAATCATCAAGACGTGCCGCAGGAAACAGAGATAGTAAATTCAGCTTCTGAAGGAGAGGTGGAAAGCATAAATCCACAAGAGGAGACAAAAGTGGCTTTTGAAGAAGCAATTCCCGTAAAAACGGAAGAGAAAACTACGGTTTTCGAAGATAGAAAGAGTGAAGAAACTACCTTGAAACCGAAAAAAGAAAGTACGGCTGTCGCGCTGGCAACTGAAAGTCAAGAGCCATCAAGGTCAAGGGAGGTTATACAACTAGCGGAGTTGAAAAGTATTCCAAAAGAGGAAATTTCCCGCGGACTTGAAGAAGTGATAGCTGCAGTGGCTTCCGAAGAAAATAATGGTGACGCCGTGAGTGATGCCGAGCTTGAAGAATTGCTTCGCAAAGCCGCCAATCAAATTCATATGGAAAAAAATGCAGTAGCCGGGACTCCAATAGATGCAAACTCGTTGCTCTATGAGGTGGAAAGGGAAATTGAAAAGAGTTTTCGTGATAAAGTTTTTGAAGTGTTGAAAGACAGTTATTTTAAAACAAAAACCGCGGTGGCTAACAGGAATTTCTAGAAAAGTATGTCAAAACGCCATTTTTGGCTTCCAATCAATAAATAATTTCATCAATCAAAATTCCGGGGAAGCCTCTCCGTAAGGGGAGGCCGGGAGCCGGAGAACTAAAATCACACTATTATGAGAACTATTACAATCTTACTTACCATTATGTTCCTGAATGTTGCCATGCCGGTAGCACAGGCCCAGGAAGAATCTATGTGGGACAAGATCGAGCGCCTGGAAAAGCAAAAAGAGCAAATTACTGCTGAAGAAAAAGCTGCGTTAAAAGCAAAGGTGGAGAGGATCAACCAGCGCCTGGACAATAAAGAAATTACACAGGATGAAGCTGCCCGATTAAAAGAGGAAGCGGCAAAAGAACACGCCCTTAATATTGAAAATCGTATTGCTATAATTGACAATAAAATTGCCCTTTTAAGCCGTACAGATGGGGATGATGAATTTGAAGATGAGGACGACGATTTTGATAATGAATGGAACTGGGACTGGAATTCAGACGAAAAGGACAGGTATAACCGAACCAACACGAGCCTCGTTATTGCCGCCGGGTTTAACAACGCACTACAGGAGGGACAGTCTGTTAATGATTCAGACTTTAAGGTGGCGGGGAGTAGGTTCTTTGAAATTGGGATCGACTGGAAAACCAGGGTTTTCAATAACTCCAACTGGTTGCGTTTTAGATATGGATTCTCATTTCAGTTCAACGGATTAAAGCCAACAGAAAATCGCTACTTTGTAGAAGATGGTGACTTGACCGTACTTGAGGAATTTCCTGTAGACCTGGATAAATCAAAATTTAGAATGGACAATCTGGTAATTCCTGTGCATTTTGAAATTGGGCCTTCACTAAGAAGGGAGTCAGATAACCGCGTATGGTTTTCCGACGAAGATCAATTTAAGATAGGCTTTGGTGGTTATGCAGGTTTGAATATTGGGGAACGCCAAAAATTGAAATATTCCGAAGATGGTGATAAAGTGAAGGAAAAGAACAAAAATGACTTTAATACCAATGATTTCATCTATGGTTTGAGCGCCTATATAGGGTGGGGAGATACTTCGCTCTACGCAAAGTATGATCTTAACCACATTTTTAAAGAACCAAACGTGCAACTGAATAATGTTTCCATAGGACTGCGCCTGGATCTTGATTAAAAAGCCGTTTCATTTTTATAAATTTTTAGCCATAAGGAGAGAGGAATAATTATGTTTCCTCTCTCCTTTTTTCCTATTTTTGGCCATTCACGTAATTCTTTTCCGTAGCCAATTTGATTTCAAAAAACACCATAGACAAGGTCTTCGAAACTGCCCGGGTAGAGGAGGTGTTGGGGGATTTTGTTCAGTTAAAAAAGTCTGGGAGCAACTTCAAGGGATTAAGTCCGTTCAGCGATGAGCGCACCCCATCCTTCATGGTTTCTCCCGTGAAACAAATCTGGAAGGATTTCTCCAGCGGAAAAGGAGGAAATGTGGTTGCTTTTTTAATGGAGCACGAGCATTTCACCTATCCTGAAGCTATAAAATACCTGGCGAAGAAATATAATATTGAAGTTGAGGAAACCGAGCAGAGCCAGGAACAAAAGCAGGAGGCAGATGAGCGGGAAAGCATGTACCTGGTTTCTGAATTTGCAAGTGAATATTTTCAGAAGGTACTACTGAATACAGAACGAGGAAAAGCCATTGGCCTTAGTTATTTTAAAGAAAGAGGTTTTACCGAAGAAACGATTGAAAAATTTAACCTTGGCTATTCTCCCGATGAGTGGGAAGCTTTTACGACCGAAGCCATTAAAAAGGGATATAAGCTTGAATATCTTGAAAAAACGGGCCTAACGATCGTAAAGGAAGAAAAACAGTTCGATCGGTTTAAAGGACGGGTAATGTTTCCAATTCAGTCGATGTCAGGAAGAGTCCTGGGTTTTGGCGGTAGGATTCTTGGAAATGACAAAAAAGCAGCAAAATATTTAAACAGTCCCGAAAGCGAGATCTACCATAAAAGCAAAGTGCTTTACGGTATTTATCACGCCAAACAGGCTATTGCAAAAGAAGACAACTGTTATCTAGTAGAAGGCTATACAGATGTGATCCAGTTTAACCAAACGGGAATTGAAAATGTGGTTTCCTCTTCGGGGACTGCTTTGACGCCCGAGCAAATTCGGCTTATTAACAGGCTTACAAAAAACATTACGGTGCTTTTTGACAGTGATGCTGCGGGGCAACGGGCCTCACTCCGTGGAATTGATTTGATCCTGGAGCAGGGAATGAACGTGAAGGTTTGTACTTTTCCGGAAGGAGAAGACCCCGATAGTTTTGCCAAAAAACATTCGGAAGAGGAACTGAAGCTGTACCTTATAGATCATTCCACCGATTTTATTAGTTACAAGGCGTCGCTTCTAATGGAAGAAGCTAAAAATGATCCTGTTAAGAAGGCTTCTTTGATTCGGGATATGGTCACCAGTATTTCTAAGATCCCAGATTCTATTCAGCAGGAAATCTATGTCCAGGAAACCTCGCGTATCATGGACATCTCTGAAGAGGTTATTTTTACGACGCTCGCGCAACTGGGTGCCAGGGAACAACAAAAACAACCAGCAAAGAAAAAAGAAGCTTTAAGTGTCGTAAAGGATGAACCTGCTCCCCGGGCCAAGGTGAACGAACTATATGAGCTGGAGCGAACGATTATTAGCCTGCTGCTTCTTTATGGAAACCTTGAAGAGGAGTTTGAGGATCTCATCATGAAGGAAAACGAAAAAGGAGAGCTGGAGCTAACTCCTGAAATTCACACTTCAAAAGTATTTGAAAAGGTTTACCTTGACCTACAAGAGGACGAAGTGGAGTTTACAAATGAAATGTTTCAGAAAATTTATCAGCATGTCATTGCCAAACTTACCGAAGGGAATGATTTTGCAATTGAGAATTTAATAAATGAAATGCCTTCTGAAAATGCTGCGGAAGTAACCACTATTCTCATGGAGGAGGAACAGTATGTACTTCACGACTGGGAGCGAATGGAAATCTTTGTGACCGATAAAAAGAAAAGGGTAGGAAGGATGGTAAATGAAACTATACTTTCCATGCGGCGTTACCTGGTTTCAAAGAAGATCGACGAATTGAACAAGGAGATTAAAGAAGCGCCTGCAGACAAAACTTCAGATCTTCTGCAGGATGTTATGGATTATTTATCCCTCAAAAAGGTGCTTTCCAACAAACTTAACCGTGTTATGTAACTTTTAGTTGCAGCAGCCTTGACTGGTTGATCAAATCTGCAAGGTTATCTACCCGTAATTTTTTAAGAAGCCTGGTTTTATAAGTGCTTACAGTTTTTTCATTAATGTTAAGGGCTTCTGCGATATCTTTATTTCTTTTTCCGGTAGAAAGAAGGTTTAGCACTTCTATTTCCCGGGTGGACAGTTTCTTATACCTCGAAATGAGATTATTAGATCGTATCGTTCCTGAATTCAGTTTTTCACTTATCTCTTTGTTTAGATAAATTCCTCCACGGGCTACTTGATGAATTGCTTCTTTAAGTACTTCTGTGGAAACTGTTTTGCTCAGGTATGCTGCAGCCCCGGCTTTAATAGCATTTAATGCATACATTTCTTCCGGGTGACAGCTCAAGATGAGAATTTTCGTTCCTGGGTGTTCGCTTTTAATAGTTCGTAGAGCGGTGATGCCATTGATCTCTGGAAGGTCTATTTCCATAATTAAGACATCTGGAATTCTATTTCGAAGAGACCTGAACAAATCCTTCCCATTTGTCACCTTTCCAATAACTTCATAAATTCCATCTCTCTCCAGAAGAGCTGAGATTCCCATTCGGGTTATTGGATGATGGTCTGCAATGAGAATTGTATTCATCGGTCATTTATTTAAAATATGGATACTGGTTTTTCCGACTCATTTAACTGATATATAATCAGTTATAATATTAAATCGCAGGGGAGAAGGAAAGATAAGTCATATTTTAAAAAAAACAACAAAATTTTCGACCAAGGGCAGCTATTTCAGTTGAACGGGAATTTCACAAACCGGGATAGGAACCATTTTATGTTTGTTGGCATTGTTCCTGGATTTGTAGATTTCGAAGGCCTGTTTTTGTCTTCCGGAGAAATCTTCGGCAGTCTTACCATCTTCTTCCATTCTCATAGCCCATTCCAGTTCATTGTAAGTGGCACCAATCTGGTCTTCGTCACTGCGGCTGTCTCCAAAGAGTCCGTCTGTAGGAGCTGCATTGATGATTTCTTCGGCAACATCCAGGTGCTTCGCCAGTTCATAGACTTCGCTCTTCATAAGATCGGCGATGGGACTAAGATCTACGCCGCCATCTCCGTATTTGGTAAAGAAGCCAACTCCAAAATCTTCTACCTTATTTCCTGTTCCTGCCACCAGGTAACCGTGGAGTCCGGCAAAATAGTAAAGCGTTGTCATTCGCAAACGGGCTCGGGTATTGGCAAGTGAAAGGTCCAGGGAAGGACTGGCCTCTACATGAGGAAGAGACCCTTTTAATTGTTCAAATGGCTGGGTAAGGTCTACGCGGATATCTGTAACGTTGGCAAACTTCTTCTTAAGTCCCAAAATGTGATTTTCTGCTCTGGTTACCTGCGCTTGCTGCTGGTGAATTGGCATTTCCACACATAGGGTTCGCATGCCGGTTTTCGCGCAAAGCGCCGAAACCACAGCAGAATCAATTCCGCCGCTAATGCCAAGTACAAACCCGTTCATTTTCGAATTAGTAGCATAGGTTTTTAGCCAGTTTACAATATGGTCGATCACTTTTTCGCTTTGCATAAATTGGTGTTTTAAAGAAGTAAACAATATCTTTGTACACAAAAATAACGGAAAGCTTCAAAACCTGGTAGCGTGACCCGTTAAAGCCTTCTTAATTCTTGCTATGCTAAGAAAATTCATTGCCCTGTTTTTCCTCTTTTTATGCCTTTCCTGCGCCAATGAAGACCAAAGGGAGGAAGAAATTGCAGCTATTCCTGTAGAAGTGGAACTTATCCGCTTTGATGAAATATTTGCAGCGGCCGCGCCGGAAGATTTACGCGGCTTAAAGAAAGATTTTTCTTACCTTTTCCCTTCGCAGTTTCCCGATGAGGTGTGGGTTGAGAAGATGCAGGACACCATACAACTGGAGATAAATAGGGAAGTCGCCAAAGAATTTCCAAACCTTGATCAAACGAAAGAGGAGCTGCATTCTCTTTTTCAGCATGTGAAATATTATTTTCCGCAGGAAAATATTCCGGAGGTTGTTACCCTCACTTCCGAAGTAGATTATCGAAACAAAGTAATTTGGGAGGACGATCTATTGCTCATTTCTTTGGACACTTACTTAGGGACAGATCATCATTTTTATATCGGGATTCAAGAGTATATAAAGAAGACTTTTGAGAAGGAGCAAATCGCCTCGGATGTAGCAGATGCTTTTGCTCAGAACCAGATCAACAGGCCCACCGCCCGAACTTTCCTGGCGCATATGATCTACTACGGAAAAATATTATACCTCAATGATCTTTTGATCCCATTTAAAACCGATGCCCAAAAAATTGGATATACCGAAGCCGAATTAAACTGGGCCCGGCAAAATGAAACGCAGGTTTGGAGATATTTTGTGGAAAAGGAGCTGTTGTATGATACAAATTCTGAGCTGCAAAGCCGGTTCTTGTTTCCCGGACCTTTCTCCAAATTTTACCTGGAGCTCGATGCCGACTCTCCTGCGAAACTGGGACAGTATATTGGCTGGCAGATTGTACGGCAGTACATGTCCAAAAATGACATTTCTGTAGAAGATTTAATAGAGGCAGAGGCAGAAACTATTTTTAATCAATCGAATTATAAACCAAAGAAATAATGGCTGAATTTAAAAAATCCAATATCAATATTAACGTAACGCTTGATGAAAACCGGGTTCCTGAAGAACTTCACTGGAGTGCCGAAGATGGAGGTGTTGAAAACGAAGAAGCGAAAGCAATGCTTTTATCTATGTGGGATCCAAAACAGAAGGAAACCTTAAGAATCGACCTGTGGACAAAAGACATGCCGCTCGATGACATGAAGGTTTTCTTTCATCAAACCCTGGTTGCGATGAGTGATACTTTCTACAGGGCAACCCAGGATGACAAAATGCGGGATACCATGAAGGATTTTACAGATTATTTTGCAGATAAACTTGATCTTAAAAAGAAGTAATAGACCTTATACCTTTAGGAAAAGAAGGATCCCATTTTTTTGATGCGAGAAAATTCGTGCACCAGTTCGTGGAATTTTTAAGTTCTAATAGAACCTGGCTATTAGGTTTTGCATAAACGAAAGCGCCGCAGTTTTGGGGGTGTAGGTGAAAAAGGCTTTTCCGAAGAAAAGAATTGTCTGGCAATATTGATGTTCTGAATCCCGGCATCCTTTGAAGCCTTGCTCCTCCAAAAAAGCGCGGGAAAATGACATTTTTGCCACTCTTTGAAACATTTTCTTTTGTAGCTGCGGATTTTTTTCCGGAGCGGGACTATTTTTTGGGCTGGTAAAAGGAAGCTTTTTCTTCCAAAATCCTGCTTTTAAAAACTGAGATAATATTAAGTCGCGAAGAAGAGTTTTACTGTGGAAGAAACTGTTCGTTGATGCTGTCAATATAATCCAAAACGCTTTCCCTGCCCATTCCTGTAGTGGAACTGGTGACAAAATACTGTGGCATTTCAGTCCAGGTTTGCAGCATTTCAGCTTTGTATTCTTCGATATTCCTTTCCAGGGCTTTTGGTTTAAGCTTATCGGTTTTAGTGAAAATGATGCAGAATGGAACCTGGTGTTCTCCCAGCCATTGCATGAATTCCATATCTATTGGCTGGGGTTTGTGCCTGCTGTCAATCAATACAAAAGCACATAACATTTGCTCTCGCTTTTCGAAGTAAGCTGTTATAAACTTCTGAAAGGTTTTTTTTGCCGATTTTGATACTCTGGCATAACCATAGCCTGGTAAATCTACAAGATGCCATTCCCCGTTGATCAAAAAATGGTTGATCAACTGGGTCTTTCCCGGTCGTCCTGAAGTTTTGGCTAGGCTCTTTCTTTCGGTGATCATGTTGATGAGGGAAGACTTTCCAACATTACTGCGCCCAATGAAGGCATACTCCGGCAACTTACTGTCCGGACACTTAGAAACTTCACTGTTGCTGATAACGAATTCAGCCGATTTGATCTTCATGAGACCTGTTTTATAATTTCCTTTCGGTGAGCCATGTGTACAGGATCTGGTTGAAAGGCTCCGGGTGTTCCATCATGGCTGCATGGCCGCATTTTTCTATCCAGTAAAGATCTGAATCTGGCAGGAGGCGATTAAAATCTTCTGCAACTTCAGGAGGAGTGACATTATCATTTTTCCCCCAGATGATGCAGGTAGGAGTGCGCATCTTTGGAAGATCCTTGGACATGTTATGTCTTATTGCACTTTTGGCTATAGCAAGGGTTTTGATCAATTTCTTGCGGTCATTGACAGATTCAAACACATCATCCACTATCTCTTTTGTGGCTACTTTCGGGTCGTAAAATACGTTTTCTGCCTTCTTTTTAATGTAATCGTAATCTCCACGTTTTGGGTAGCTTTCACCCATTGCACTTTCATAGAGGCCAGAGCTTCCGGTAATAACCAGAGCTTTAACAACTTCAGGATACATTTTGGTGGTTAGCAGGGCGATATGCCCCCCAAGAGAATTTCCGAGAAGAATTACTTCATTAAATCCTTTAAAATCTATAAATTCCTTAAGATGTTTGGCAAAGTTTGCTACGCTGGTTTTGATGAGAGGCATGCTGTAGATAGGGAGGTCTACAATGACCACTTTATATCCATTTTTTGGAAAAAAATTCATCACTCCTTCAAAGTTGCTCAGCCCGCCCATTAGTCCGTGCAGAATGATTATTGGAGTTCCTTCACCTTCTTCTACATAACTGAATTTTCCTTCTTTCCTTAAATTATTTTTCATTGGTTGCCTTTGCTGTTAGCAATCGCAAATATAGCGATTTCATTACAAGTATAAGGATTTTAGTTAAAATTCCTAATCCCTGAGAGGCAGTTTTGCTGCAATTCTTTTTCCTTAAAATCTGCCGGTTCGAAAAAAAATTCTTAACAATCCTGCACCCAACTGAAACTCTGTCAGATAGTTGATTGTATCTGCAATGGAGCTTCAATGTTGGCGTAATTTATTAACAATGTGGTAAAAAGTGGTAAAAAGTGGTAATTTTTTCAATATATTTGAATCGAAATCTATTCACAGTGGTAAACCTCGTTGGAACATATGAATGCAAGGTAGATGCAAAGGGCCGATTAATGGTCCCGGCGCCTCTGAAAAAGCAGCTTGTGCCTATGTTACAAGATGGTTTTGTGTTGAAAAGATCGGTTTATGAGAACTGCCTGGAGCTATATCCTTTAAAGGAGTGGGACGCGGTCATGGAAGAAATGGACGGCAGGTTGAACCGTTTTTTGAAGCCGCACAGGAATCTTATGAGAAGGTTTACAGCGGGAGCGAAAACTGTGGATGTGGATACAAATGGAAGATTGCTTATTCCTAAGGATTTGGTGGAGTTTGCCGGAATAGATAAAGAAATTGTACTCACTTCGGCGATGAATTACATCGAGATTTGGGACAAGCAGAAATATGAAAATACCCTTGATGATTCAGTAGACGATTTTGCAGAACTGGCTGAAGAAATTATGGGAAACCAACAGAACAATGGAATATCATAACCCGGTATTATTAAAGGAAACGGTAGATGGTCTTAACATCAGGGAAGATGGTGTTTATGTGGATGTGACCTTTGGCGGTGGCGGGCATTCTAAGGAAATTCTTAACCGGCTTGGTCATGGCGGGAAACTTTTTGCTTTTGACCAGGATAAAGATGCTTTGGATAACACGATTGATGATGAGCGTTTTACGCTTATCAATGAAAATTTCCGGTTCATAAAGCGTTTTTTGAGGTTTCACGGAATCCGGAAGGTAGATGGAATTCTCGGGGATTTTGGAGTTTCTTCGCACCAGTTTGATGTCGCAGAAAGGGGGTTTTCAACCCGCTTTGAATCCAGGCTGGATATGCGAATGGATCAAAAAAGCAGCCTAAGTGCATATCATGTTGTGAATGAATATGAAGAAAAGCAGGTAAAGGCTGTTCTTTATAATTATGGAGAGCTGCGCAATGCTCCAAAGATCGCAAGAACGATTGTTTCAGAAAGAAAAGAAAAGCCGATTGAGACCAGTGAGCATTTAAAGGAGGTTTTGAAGCCATTTTTACCTGCTGCCAAAGAGCATAAGATCCTGGCGCAAATTTACCAGGCGATTCGCATTGAAGTGAACCAGGAAATTGAAGCTTTAAAGGAATTTTTACTGCAGACGGAGGAATTGCTGAACGAGGGCGGACGATTGAGCCTTATTTCGTATCACTCGCTCGAAGACAGGCTGGTGAAGCGATTTATTAGAAGCGGCATGTTTGAAGGGGAGCCCGAAAAAGACTTCTACGGAAACATTTCTGTTCCCTTTAAAAAGGTGGGAAAGTTAATTGTTCCTTCTTCCGAAGAAATAAAAAGAAATAATCGCGCCCGAAGTGCCAAACTTCGTGTTGCTGAAAAACTATAGCGGGAAACGGCATTTTTGGATGGTATGACCAAGAGTTTTTATGACATATTAAAGGGGAAGTTTTTAATAAGCAATGACGCTTTTAAAAATTGGCGCTTTATTCTTTTTTGTACCGGGCTGGCTATCATTATGATCGCCAGTTCGCACAGTGCAGAAAGAAAGGTTCATGACATTGCAAAACTGAACAATGATGTGCTGGAATTGCGCAGTGAATTCTCCGATCTACGATCCAGGTTAATGCGCATTAAAATGGAATCGACCATAACCGAAAAAATGGCGGAAAAAGGAATAAAACCATCTGAAACTCCGCCCACGAAAATTGTAATCAAATCTCAACCTGAATAGCTCCAATGGCTACGACAGAGAAGCACATATTAAACAGAATGTACATCGTGGTAGGCTGCATGTTCCTTTTTGCTGTCCTGGTAGGGTTGAAGTTGATGGATATACAATTCGTGGAGGGCGAAGAATACAAGCAGTTGGCCCAGGAGAGAACCTACAGGAATTTTACAATTCC
This sequence comes from Salinimicrobium maris, assembly GCF_049680855.1. Classification (NCBI taxonomy): domain Bacteria; kingdom Pseudomonadati; phylum Bacteroidota; class Flavobacteriia; order Flavobacteriales; family Flavobacteriaceae; genus Salinimicrobium; species Salinimicrobium maris. The sequence continues at coordinate 1,172,126 of NZ_JBMPGS010000001.1, forward strand.
TGCAAACCGTGGTAATCTTTACGATGTAAACGGGAATCTTCTGGCGACTTCTGTTCCAAAATATGACATAAGGTTTGATGCTGTAACGGTTTCGGATAAAAATTTTGAGGAAAATATCACGCCGCTTTCAGAAGAGTTGTCGAAAATGTTTGGGAAGTCTGCCGCACATTATTCCCAAACCTTACGGACTGCACGTGCAAATCGCCACAGGTATTTTCTCATTGCGCGTAATCTTGGCTATTCCGAATATATTAAGGTGAAGAATTTTCCCATGTTCAGGCTAGGTTCCAATCGCGGCGGCATTATCGTAGAGCAGCGTACCGTAAGGGAGCATCCTTTGGGTAAAATGGGGGAAAGAACGGTGGGTTACGAGCGCCAGGATGAAAACGGATATTTTACAAGAGTGGGTTTAGAAGGTGCTTTTGGACCATACATGCGTGGCAAAGAAGGACGGCGGCTTAAGCAAAAGATCGCCAAGGGGCAGTGGAAGCCTATAAGTGACAATAATGAACTGGAGCCAAAAGACGGTTATGATCTTATCTCTACCATAGATGTAAAGATTCAGGATATTGCCCACCATGCTCTATTAAAGCAGCTGGAAAAATATGAAGCAGATCATGGCTCTGTTGTGGTAATGGAAACCGCAACTGGGGAAATACGTGCGATTTCCAACCTCGGCCGCACTTCCAGAGGCACCTATTATGAAAAATTGAATTACGCTGTAGGTGAATCTCATGAACCGGGATCAACCTTCAAGTTGATGGCCATGGTAGTGGCACTGGAGGACAAGGTAATTGACACCAGTACAGTGGTTGATACCGAGAACGGGATCATGACCATCTACCGTCGAAAAGTAAGAGATTCGCGCCGTGGAGGATATGGAAAAATTTCTGCTGCCAAGGCTTTTGAAGTTTCTTCAAACGTGGGGGTGGTGAAACTTATTTATGACAATTATAAAGATAAGCCACAGGAATTTGTAGACGCTCTTAAGGACATGCACCTTGGAGAGGAGCTGGGACTGGCAATAAAAGGAGAAGGAAAACCCTACATTCCGGCTCCGGGAGATAGTAAATGGTCCGGGTTGTCATTGCCGTGGATGGCATATGGTTATGGAAGTATCCAAATCACTCCGTTGCAAACCCTCACCTTTTACAACGCCATTGCCAATGGAGGGGAAATGGTAAAGCCAAGGTTTATTAAAGAGGTTAAGGAGTGGGATAAAACCATTGAAAAATTTGATAAAGAGGTGATCGATCCTCAAATATGTTCTGAAGAAACGGTGGCGAAGGTGCAGGAAATGATGAAAAATGTGGTGGAAAGAGGTACCGGAAAAAGCCTTTATGATCCCGATTTTTCCATGGCAGGAAAAACCGGAACTGCACAAACCGAATATTGGATGGACGACTGGCCGTCAAACCCTCGGTACATTTCCTCTTTTGTAGGATATTTCCCGGCAGAAAATCCTAAATACTCCTGTATTGTGGTCATCCATAAACCCAACAACAAAATTGGTTATTACGGTGCCGATGTAAGCGGACCTGTATTTAAGAGAATCGCTCAAAAGATCTTTACAGATACTCCGGTGACCGATGAACTTCAGAATCTTGACAGTACCGACGCGAAGATTGAGAAAAAATACGAACAGTACTTTGCCATTTCAAGATCTGCAAAGCAGGTGATGCCAGATTTAAGAGGAATGCCTGCCATGGATGCTATTTCCATTCTTGAGAACCTGGGACTACAGGTGAAGATATCCGGAAATGGGAAAGTAGCTCAACAATCTATACGCGCCGGGGAAAGCATTAAACCAAACCAGACGATAAACCTGAATTTAAGTTGACGATTTTAAAAGACATATTATATAAAGTTCCGTTGGAAGCAGTAATTGGCGACACCAACACCACCGTGAATGCCATACATTTTGATTCCAGAAAAGTGGATTCAAACGACGTTTTTGTCGCTATTAAAGGAACAAAATCTAATGGACATGATTTCATCGAACCATCTATCAAAAAAGGTGCATCTGTCATTGTTTGTGAGGAGCTTCCTAAAGAACATGAAAACGGCATTACTTATGTCCAGGTGCAGGATTCTCACAAGGCTCTTGCCATCATGGCGGCAAATTTCTACGGAAATCCTTCCGAAAACCTTAGGCTTGTAGGTGTAACCGGAACCAATGGTAAGACTACCATTGCTTCCCTGCTTTACCAGCTGTTCACAAAAGCCGGTTTTAAGGTGGGATTATTATCTACCGTTGAAATTAAAGTGGGTGAGGAAAGTTTTAAAACCTTGCACACCACGCCAGATTCCCTGATCATTAATTCTTACCTCAAAAAAATGAACGAGGCTGGAGTAGAGTATTGTTTTATGGAAGTGAGTTCCCACGGGATTGCCCAGCACCGTACTACGGCATTGAATTTCGCCGGCGGGATTTTCACCAATCTGTCGCACGAACACCTGGATTATCACAGTTCCTTTGCTGAATACAGGGATGTCAAAAAGAGGTTTTTTGATGAACTTTCTCCTTCGGCATTTGCGCTTACCAATATTGATGACAAGAACGGGCCGGTGATGCTTCAGAACACCAAAGCCAAAAAGGTCACTTACGCCCTTAAATCTTATGCAGATTATTCAGCAAAAATCCTGGAAAATGAATTCAGCGGATTGCTTCTTAAGATCAACGGGCAGGATGTATGGACCAAGCTCATAGGAACTTTTAATGCATACAACGTTCTGGCTATTTACGCAGCCGCGGAATTGCTTGGCCTGAAGACGCTTGAAAGCCTGAAATATATAAGTGAACTGCAGGCCGTAAGCGGCAGGTTTCAGTATTTCATTTCCGAAGGAAAAGTTACGGCAATCGTAGATTACGCACACACGCCCGATGCTTTGCAAAATGTACTGGAAACGATCAATACCATTCGTACGAAAAACGAAGAACTTATTACCGTGGTTGGCTGCGGCGGAGATCGCGACAAAACAAAACGGCCAAAAATGGGATATATCGCTTCGGCTTTAAGTACTAAAGTGATATTTACCAGCGATAATCCACGTACCGAAGACCCCGATAAGATCGTGGAAGAAGTGGAAGCCGGGGTGGAACCACAGAATTTCAAGAAAATAATGTCCATAACCAACCGCAAGCAGGCGATAAAAACTGCCTGCCAAATAGCGGGTAAGAATGATATTATTCTCATTGCCGGCAAGGGTCATGAGACGTACCAGGAGATCAACGGAGAAAGATTTGATTTTGATGATCTAAAGATCGTAACAGAATTTCTAAAAGAATTAAAAAAATAATTCTTCCGCAGGAAGGAAGTAGGAAAGCTTATGTTGTATCACTTATTTGAATATTTAGAGCGATTATACCAGTTTCCGGGGGAGAGTTTGTACCAGTACATCTCTTTTCGGTCTGCCATGGCGATCATTTTTTCTTTGGGTATCTCAACTATTTTTGGAAAAAAGATCATCAACTATCTGCAGCGCCAGCAGGTGGGAGAAAGTGTGCGGGATCTTGGCCTGGAAGGGCAGAGCGAAAAAGCAGGTACGCCAACTATGGGTGGTGTGATTATTATCATTGCCACGCTCATTCCTGTCTTACTTTTTGCGAATCTCACAAATATTTACGTGATCCTGTTGATTGTGACCACGCTTTGGATGGGAGCAATTGGTTTTATAGATGATTATATTAAAACCTTTAAAAAAGACAAAGAAGGGCTAAAAGGCATTTTTAAAGTATTTGGCCAGATAGGTCTTGGACTCATTGTAGGTGCTACTATTTATTTTCATCCAGATATTACCATTAATGAAAACCCGGTGCTGCCCAGCAGAACATCGGCTGTAGAGATGGTTTCTTCAGCGGGAAATCCTGAAGCAAAGATTTCTACGGAAGAAAAGTCAACCAAAACCACCATTCCGTTTGTAAAAAATAATGAATTCAATTACGCCAGTCTCATTTCCTGGATAAATCCAGAATGGGCGAAATATGCCTGGCTTATCTTTATTCCAATTGTCATTTTCATCGTAACAGCGGTATCAAACGGGGCAAACCTTACAGACGGAATTGACGGACTAGCGGCAGGAACTTCAGCAATTATTGTTCTTACGCTGGGGCTGTTTGCCTGGGTTTCGGGGAACATCATCTTTTCAGATTATTTGAACGTCATGTATATTCCGCGATCGGGTGAAATGACGATTTATATTTCTGCTTTTGCGGGAGCATTGGTGGGATTTCTTTGGTACAATACCTTTCCTGCCCAGGTTTTTATGGGCGATACGGGAAGTTTAACTATTGGCGGAATTATCGCGGTACTTGCCCTGGCCACTAGAAAAGAATTATTGATCCCGCTGTTGTGCGGTGTGTTTTTGATCGAAAACCTTTCGGTAGTGATGCAGGTGGGCTGGTTTAAATATACCAAGAAGAAATATGGCGAAGGAAGGCGCATTTTTAAGATGTCACCGCTGCACCATCATTTTCAAAAAGCAGGTTTTCATGAGAGCAAGATCGTCGTGAGGTTCTGGATCATTGGGATCTTCCTGGCAATTGTCACTGTAGTAACATTAAAACTAAGATAGCATAAAATGGCAATTTCCACTCAAAATACAACTTTGAAGAACGACGGGAACAATTTCCTCGTCATTCTTGGTGGTGGTGAAAGCGGCGTGGGTACTGCTATTCTAGCAAAACAAAAAGGTTACAGGGTCTTTGTGTCCGATCTTGGAAAGATAGCCGATAAATACAAGGAAACTCTGGTAGAACACCAGGTGGAATGGGAAGAGGAAAAGCATACTGAAAATGTCCTTTTTGAAGCCGGACTCGTAATGAAGAGTCCGGGGATTCCTGAGGACGCCCCAATGGTGAACCAATTGCGGGGCAAAGGCATCAATGTTATTTCTGAAATAGAATTTGCTTCAGAATTTACAGAGAGTCAAATTATCGGAATTACCGGAAGCAATGGCAAAACCACGACCACGTCTCTTACACATCATATTTTAAAGAATGGAGATCTAAATGTGTCAATGGCGGGAAACATAGGGAAAAGTTTCGCGCGGCAGGTGGCAGAAAATGCAGCAGAAACTTTTGTGCTGGAGCTAAGCAGTTTTCAGCTGGATGGAATTGAAAATTTCAGGCCACACATCGCGGTGCTTACAAACATCACCCCAGATCATCTGGACAGATATAATCATAGGTTTGAAGAATATATTGCTTCAAAATTCAGGATTACTAAAAATCAGACAGAAGAAGACTTTTTTATATACGATGCAGATAACGAAATTATTGCAAAATGGCTTAAAGAATTTCCTATTAGATCAAGAAAATTGCCTTTTTCCCTTCAGGAAGAATTGGAAAATGGCGCCTGTATAAAAAATGATGAAATACAAATCAAGATTGATAACAACATTTTCACTATGCCAACAAATACATTATCCCTGGAAGGGAAACACAATGCAAAGAATGCCATGGCTGCTGCCACGGTAGCGCAGTTGCTAAGAATTAGAAAAGAAACCATTCGGGAAAGCCTTGAAAATTTTCAGGGGGTAGAACATCGTCTTGAAAAGGTTTTGAAGATCAATAATGTGCAATATATCAATGATTCTAAAGCGACCAATGTAAATGCCACTTATTATGCGCTGGAAAGCATGGAAGCAGAAACCGTGTGGATCGTTGGTGGCGTTGATAAAGGCAACGATTATTCAGAACTTTTGTCGCTGGTGAATGAGAAGGTAAAGGCGATCGTTTGCCTTGGTGTGGATAATTCTCGTATCCAGAATGCCTTCGGAAATTGTGTAGACACTATTGTGGAAACCCGCAATATGGAAGAAGCTGTAAGAGAAGCCTACAGACTTTCCGAAAAAGGGGATGCAGTTTTATTATCTCCCGCATGTGCAAGTTTTGATCTCTTCAAGAACTATGAAGACAGGGGAAGACAATTTAAAGACGCAGTTAGAAATTTATAATCAGAATAAGGATTGATCGTCATCCTGAATTTATTTCAGGATCTCAACGAAATTAGAAAATGAGTACTATTTTTTCATACGTAAAGGGAGATAAAGCCATCTGGGCCACCGCCGGATTGTTGGCTGTATTTTCATTTTTGCCGGTGTACAGCGCCAGTAGCAATCTCGCCTATTTGTATGGAGACGGAAGTACATTTCACTACCTGGTCAATCATTTAATTTATCTCTTCCTGGGCTTTGTGATTATGTTCTTTATTCATAAAGTTCCTTATCACTATTTCAAAGGACTCTCCATTCTGGTGATGCCCATTCTGGTAGTGCTTCTCATTTATACCATTTCACAAGGTGTCACCATTGACGGGGCAAATGCCAGCCGATGGATCAACATCCCGTTTATTAATAAAACCTTTCAAACTTCCACACTAGCCTCTGTCGTGCTGCTTACGTACGTGGCGCGTTATATGGCAAAACTCAAGGACAGGGAGTACAATTTTGTGCAAACCATCTTGCCTTTATGGGTGCCGGTGGCGATTATACTAATGCTTATCCTTCCCGCTAACTTTTCAACTACAGCAATTTTATTTGCAATGGTTATTTTGCTGGTTTTTATTGGTGGATATCCTTTTAAATACTTATCTATTATTGTAGGTTCTGGCCTTGTGGTGCTTTTGATCTTCGGGTTAACAGCAAAAGCATTTCCGGGGCTTTTTCCAAACAGGGTGGATACCTGGATAAGCAGGGTAGAAAATTTCGCCAATGATGAGGACACTGAAGCAGATTACCAGATAGAAAGAGCTAAAATTGCGATTGCCACTGGTGGTATTAGCGGTAACGGAATAGGCAAAAGTGTACAACGGAATTTTCTTCCGCAGTCTTCTTCAGATTTTATTTATGCAATCATTGTAGAGGAAATGGGGCTTATTGGCGGCCTTGGAGTTATGCTGGCTTATCTTTTATTACTATTCAGGATCATCATTGTAGCCACTAAAGCAAACTGCGCCTTTGGAAAATTGCTGGTCATTGGCCTGGGTTTACCCATTATCGTGCAGGCGCTGGTGAATATGGCGGTTGCGGTGGAGCTTTTTCCTGTAACCGGGCAAACCTTGCCGCTTATAAGTAGTGGTGGTTCTTCCATTTGGATGACCTGCCTGGCGCTGGGAATTATTCTTAGTGTTAGTGCGAAACGCGAAGAAGAGATAAAGCAAATCGAAGACCAGGAGAGCGAGGAGGAAGAAAATCCACTGGAAATTTTAAGTGAAGCGATATGAAAAGAGGAGTACGAGTGATATTATCTGGAGGAGGAACAGGAGGGCATATTTATCCTGCCATTTCAATTGCCAATGAGATAAAGGAACGATACCCTGATGCCGAAATTCTTTTTGTAGGAGCTGAAGATCGCATGGAAATGCAAAAAGTGCCCGAAGCAGGATATAAGATCGAAGGCCTATGGATCAGCGGATTTCAACGAAAATTAAGCTTCAAAAACCTGCTTTTTCCGGTAAAGCTTATGAAAAGTCTCTGGAAGGCAAAGAAAATATTAAACCGCTTTAAACCCGATGTGGTTGTTGGTACAGGAGGATTTGCAAGTGGCCCTCTATTGCAAATGGCGAATCAAAATAACATTCCGACGGTAGTTCAGGAACAGAACTCTCTGGCGGGAGTAACGAACAAACTTTTGGCAAAAAAAGCTAACGTGATTTGCACGGCTTATCCAGATATGGAACGGTTTTTCCCCGCCGAAAAGACGGTTTTAACCGGAAATCCGGTGCGACAGGATCTTTTGAGCGTACCTCAAAAAAGGGAAGAAGCGATTTCATTTTTTAAACTGGATCCTGAAAAGAAAATCTTACTTGTACTGGGCGGAAGCCTTGGTGCCCGGAAGATCAATGAACTGGTTCATGAAAATCTGGTGGAATTCGAGAGACATAATTTACAGATCATCTGGCAGACGGGAACGCTGTACTTTGATGAATACAGAAAATACAACGAGGCCGGAAATGTCAAGACTTATGCGTTCATGAACCGAATGGACCTTGCCTATGCCGGGGCAGATGTAATCATTTCGCGTGCCGGTGCAGGAACTGTTTCTGAATTGTGCATAGTGGGAAAACCGGTGCTTTTCGTCCCTTCTCCAAACGTGGCCGAAGATCACCAGACAAAAAACGCCCTAGCCCTCGCGCAAAGAGATGCCGCGGTAGTGATTTCAGAAAAAGACCTGGATAAAAAATTCAGGGAGATATTTTTCCCGTTGCTGGAGTCTGAAGACAAGCTGTATGAGCTGGGAAAAAATATTCAGAAGATGGCGAAACCTTACGCCACTTCCAATATTGTGGATGAAATAGAAAAATTAATCGGGAAAAAGTGATATGAGCGGCTTTGAGAACATAACGAATATGTATTTCCTCGGAATTGGAGGAATAGGCATGAGTGCGCTCGCCCGTTACTTTAATGCGCAGAAAATGCGCGTTGCCGGTTATGATAAAACCAGAACGACGTTAACCAATGCACTGGAAAAGGAAGGAATAAATGTCATTTTTGAAGATGTAGTAGAAGTTATTCCTGAAGAATTTAAAGATCCGGGAAATGCACTTATTGTTTATACACCGGCTGTTCCGCAGGATCATAAGCAGTTGAATTATTTTAAATCTGCAGGATTTACGGTAGAAAAGAGATCTGTGGTGCTGGGCAGGATCACCAAGGAAATTTATACCCTTGCTGTAGCAGGAACCCACGGAAAAACCACTACTACGGCCATGCTGGCACACCTACTGAAAGAAACAGGAGCCGAAGTAACCGCTTTCCTTGGCGGACTGGCAGAAAATTTTCAAAGCAATCTTGTTTTGGAAGGTTCTAAAGTCATGGTGGCCGAAGCCGATGAATTTGATAGATCATTTTTGCAGCTTTCGCCGAATATTGCCGCAATCACCTCTATGGATGCAGATCACCTTGATATTTACGGTGAAAATGAACAACTGCAGCAGTCATTTTTGGATTTCGCCGGACTCGTACCGCAGGATGGCACTTTGTTTTACAAAAAGGGACTTCCACTAAATGGCACTTCCCTTGAAATAGAAGACGATGCCGATGTTACTGCGGAAAACATACGTGTCAAAAATGGCACTTATCACTTCGATTTAAATTTTAGAAGAGAAGTATATAAAGATTTTAGTTTGAGCTTACCCGGTAAGCACAATTTGTTTAATGCAGTCACAGCACTGGCGATGGCCTTAGAATTCGGCTGCCCCCCAGCTGGCCTCGCCCGGGCTTTGGCTGCTTTTAAAGGAGTTCATAGAAGGTTTTCTTACAGGATCAAACAGGAAAACCTAGTGATGATTGACGATTATGCACATCATCCTGCCGAAATTGCGGCCGTGCACCAGGCGGTGCGTGAAATGCACCCCAAAAAAGAGGTTCTGGCGGTTTTTCAGCCGCACCTTTTTAGCCGAACAAGGGATTTTGCTGAAGATTTTGCGAAAAGTCTGGGCTTATTTGATCAAATCATGCTATTGGATATTTATCCGGCCAGGGAAAAGCCTGTAGAAGGAATTACTTCAGATTGGCTTTTAAACAAGATAGTGAATGAGAAGAAGCAACTGGTTCAAAAAGAGGCACTTTCAGAGGCTATTTTTGAAGCGGTGAGGAAAGATAAGGCGCAGGTAGTTCTAATGCTGGGAGCCGGTGATATTGGCGAAGAAGTGGATGTGGTGAAAAAATATTTGTTATCGTGAAAATTAACTGGAATTACATAAAAGGTTTCTTGCTCATTGCCGCAGTGTTCTTTTTATTTGCATTTGCGGAAAAACGCAATAATTCCCGAAAATTAGCCGAAGTAAATCTTCAGTTTACCAATAGCGAAAACCTCTATGTAACTGAAGAAGCGGTTAATAAATTGTTAATACAAAATCACGTAGTACCCAAATCTATAGATAAAGATACTTTAGATTTGAGTAGGGTCGAGGCTGTGCTGGATGCTCATGAAATGATAGAGAAGGCAGAGGTTTATATGAGCGTTGACGGCAGGATGGGAGCAGACATCACACAACGTAAACCAATAGGCAGAGTGCTGGCTGCCAGGCAGTACTATGTTGACAGGCAGGGAGAAAAAATGCCGCTTTCAGAGTTCTATTCTGCGCGGGTGCCGCTGGTAACCGGGATAAGGGAAGAGCATGTGAAAGAGGTTTTTCCGTTGCTGGATTTCATTAGGAAAGATCCTTTTTTGAAGATCCATGTAACCGGAATCAACCGTCTCTACAACGGGATGTATGAGCTGGAGGTGCGGGAGCAGGATTTTTCTGTTCACTTTGGGGCGATTGAAAATATAGAAAGAAAGGCAACAAATTTTAAGGCTTTTTATCAGAAAGCAATGAAAGATAAAAAACTGAACGCCTACAAAAAAGTGGATTTACAATTTAGAGACCAGGTTGTAAGCACTAAAAAATAAGATATGGAACAAAACGACATTGCAGTAGGATTAGATATTGGTACCACGAAAATTGTTGCCATGATTGGCCGTATGAATGATTACGGTAAGATGGAGATTGTTGGAATTGGGAAAGCAAAAAGTCTTGGTGTTCATCGTGGGGTAGTAAATAACATTACACAAACTATACAATCTATTCAGCAGGCCATTCAGGAAGCTGAATCGGATTCAGGATTGAAGATAAAGGAAGTAGTGGTGGGAATCGCGGGGCAGCATATTAGAAGCCTGCAGCACAGTGATTACATTACACGACCCAATGCCGATGAGGTTATTGATTCAACAGATATTGATAAGCTTTGCAACCAGGTTCACAAGCTGGTAATGCTGCCGGGAGAGGAAATTATTCATGTGCTTCCGCAGGAATTTAAAGTTGACGGGCAGGCCGAGATCAAAGAGCCCATTGGAATGTACGGCGGAAGACTGGAAGCAAACTTCCACGTGGTGGTTGGACAGGTTTCCAGCATCAGGAATATTGGCAGGTGCGTGAAAAGCGCCGGCCTTGATCTATCGGCCGTAACCCTTGAGCCCTTGGCTTCAGCAAATGCGGTTTTGAGTCAGGAGGAAAAAGAAGCCGGGGTGGCCTTGGTGGATATTGGAGGTGGTACGACAGATCTTGCGATCTTCAAAGATGGCATTATTCGTCATACTTCTGTAATTCCTTTTGGCGGTGGCGTAATTACCGAAGACATCAAGGAAGGTTGTTCGATCATTGAAAAGCAGGCAGAGCTTCTGAAGATTAAATTCGGAAGTGCATGGCCGGGTGAGAATAAGGATAACGAGATTGTTTCAATTCCGGGATTACGCGGAAGGGAGCCTAAGGAGATCACCCTTAAGAACCTTAGCAAGATCATTCATGCACGAGTTGTGGAAATCATTGAGCAGGTATACTTAGAGATCAAGAATTACGGACACGAGGAGCAGAAGAAAAAACTGATCGCAGGGATTGTTTTGACCGGTGGCGGGGCACAGCTAAAGCATATTAAGCAGCTGGTGGAATACATCACCGGCATGGATACCAGGATAGGTTATCCCAACGAACATTTGGCGGGAGACAGCGATGCAGAAACTACCAGCCCGTTATATGCAACGGCAGTGGGGCTTGTGCTAAACAGCCTGGAGATAGGCAAGAAGAACATACAAGCAGAAGAAGCAGCAGAAGAAGAGGTTGCTCCCGAGCCGGCGAATTCAATTGAAGCCGGACAGGAGGAATTTGAAGAAGAAGATTTGTCGGCCAGTGTAACACAGCAAAAAAAGACCTTTTTTGAAAAGTGGGCAGAAAAGTTCAAGGACTTTTTAGACAAGGCTGAATAAGAAAAAAAATTGATAAAATATTCTATGAAAATTAGAAGAGAAAGAAGTAGAAAACCAGTAAAACAGAATTTATGAGCAGCACAGAATTCGAGAACATTTCATTCGATCTACCAAAGAACCAATCGAACGTAATTAAAGTTATTGGTGTAGGTGGTGGAGGTAGCAATGCGATCAACCACATGTTCCAACAGGGAATCAAGGGGGTTGATTTCGTTATTTGCAATACAGACGCACAAGCACTTGAGAACAGTTCTGTGCCCAATAAGATCCAGTTGGGGGTAAGCCTTACAGAAGGACTTGGAGCGGGGGCAAACCCGCAGGTGGGAGAGCAGGCAGCTGTAGAAAGTTTTGACGATATTAAAGGAATGCTTGATACCAATACCAAGATGGTATTTATTACCGCCGGGATGGGTGGTGGTACAGGTACGGGAGCTGCACCCATTATTGCCAAACAGGCCAAGGAAATGGATATTCTTACCGTTGGTATAGTAACCATTCCCTTCCAGTTTGAAGGAAAAATGCGAAATGAGCAGGCCCAGTTGGGAGTTGAAAACCTTCGAAGCCATGTAGATTCTTTAATCGTGATCAACAACAATAAACTGCGTGAAGTTTATGGAAACTTAGGTTTTAAAGCCGGTTTCTCCAAAGCCGATGAAGTTTTGGCCACCGCTTCCCGCGGAATTGCCGAGGTAATTACACATCACTACACGCAGAACATTGACTTGCGCGATGCCAAAACAGTATTAAGCAACAGCGGTACTGCAATTATGGGTTCTGCGCAGGCTTCGGGTGCTACAAGGGCTAATGACGCCATTGCCAAAGCGCTTGATTCCCCACTTCTAAACGACAATAAAATTACCGGTGCTAAAAACGTGTTGCTGCTTATCGTTTCAGGTTCCGAGGAAATTACCATTGACGAAATAGGGGAGATCAATGATCACATCCAGGCAGAAGCCGGCCATAGTGCTAACATCATTATGGGGGTTGGAGAAGATGAAAGCCTTGATGAAGCAATTTCTGTAACCATTATTGCTACGGGTTTTGATATTGAACAACAAAATGAGATCGTTAATACTGAAACAAAAAAGATCATTCACACGCTGGAAGATGAGCAAAGAGCGGAGCAGAATTTGAATCCGAAGAAAACATCTTCTTACGAAGCCATACCGCCAAAAGAAGATAAAATTGTTCACACCCTTTCCCTAGAAGAAGAGGAAACAGAGGAGCCAGATGATCGCAATCCTTCTGCTGAAGTGAGGAACATGGATGTCATTTTTGAAGAGGTAAAACCTACCGAAGCACTTAAACCTGCACCCATTGAAGATTTTATCATTACTGATGCCGTAAAGGAAATTGAGGTAAATGAGCCTGAAGAAGTGAAACAGGCGTCGCAGGAGGCAAAAGAACAGGAACAGTTCATGTTCAGCTTTGATATGCCCAAAAAGGTGGAAAAGCCGGCTGTTTCTGAAAATAGAGAGGTGAAACAGGAAAATATTCAAAATAACAACGATGCTTCCGAAGAGGAATCCAAGATCGTTCATCATCTTTCAGAAGAAGAAAACGAAGCTAAAAGAAGCAGCCAAAAGCGGGAAATTTCTCCCGAAGTGGGACAAAATGGCGTAAAGCGTTACAGTCTTGAAGATTATATGGAAGTGGAGCAGATGATGAAGAATTCTGAACCTACTTCCCGGCCAATCCAGGAGAAGCCACAGCATTCACAACAATCACAGCAACCTGCACCCGAGCAGAAGGCGCAGCAGGAGGCTCCTTCCATACCGGCAAAAGAGGAGGAAGTAGACCCATTTAATAGTCCTATTTCTGAAGATCTTGTAAAGCGTGCAGCCGAGCGGAGAGCGAAAATGAAGGAGTTTAATTACAAGTTCAGGAATAATGTGACCAAGATCGAGGATATTGAGAAGCAGCCGGCTTACAAAAGGGCCGGAATTGAACTTAATAGTGCTAATCCCGGCGAGGAAAGGATGTCCCGAACTTCTATAAGCTCTGATGATAACAATGAGCTTCATTTTAGAAGTAACAATTCCTTTTTACATGACAATGTAGATTAAGAAGCGAAAATACCCTTTTTGAAACCCGAAGTTCAAGATGAATTTCGGGTTTTTTATTTGGGGTATTTTAAAATTTCAGAATGGAAACCAGGTGTTAAATAAAGAATATTTATTTCTGGAAATGAACCTTACTCGATGTAGTTTGGCGGATTTAAATTATTTGTATTTATATGAAATTGTCCCTTAGTTAATTTCACTATTTTTTCCGGGTTGTTTTGGTTTTTCAGGATGATTTCTTTAAAGGAACCTATTATGATGGAATCACCTTCTACCTTTGTTACTTCAAGATATTGTTCGTGCAAATTAGATGAAGCAAATGCTACTCCATAATAATTATCCTCACCGTTGGAGATGCCTATTGCAGACTCGGTATCTGTGGGTGTAAAAAATATAAAATCATCATCAAGTTTTCCTATCCTATATTTTCCAGGCCCATTTACATCTTTCAAATAGATGTGAATATTTTTTTTGCTGCTATTACGAAACGTCATATGCCAGGAGTTTTCCTGAACATTACAAAGAATACCATGAGTGGTTCCAATGAATTTATGAACATCTTCAGGAATAAAAATTCTGTCTTCAATTTTGGCTCTAAAGGAATTCTCACCAGTACCGGGTAAATCTACACCATCATCCTTACTGCAGGATTTCAGGACAATTGAAAACAGAAATATCCAAAAAAGGAAGTTAAGCCTTCGTTTTTTCATGGAAGCGGATTAAAATGTTTATCTGCTCATCGGGATGAATAATTTAAAACATGATTTTTCATATTATGGTCTAAACTCTCTCTTAGTTCCCAAATAAATGCTCATACGCAGCATATTCGAGTTGAAGTACAGATGATTCTGCATCCAGCACCTCCTGTACAGCAGTTTCATAATCTTCAGTAGTATTGAGTACCAGGCCGTTGTGGTGCATTTTAAGCCTTGAGAAAAACTTCACTTCAAACCATGCTTTATTTAAAATGTTCACTTCTTCGGTGCTCAAAGCATTGTTACCGCTTACAATGGCATTCATATGCTTTTGAGCCAGTTCTTTTATCTCTTTGGCTGCGATTTCGCCAGTAGGTATATTTCGCAGGGCACCAATGACCAAAATTGTTTTTCCGAAGTACATTTTCTCGACATATTCATTGCCATACTTCAATTCAAAAAGGGTGGGATTTTGTTCCATTTCCTCTTTTAGTGCACGACTCTCTTCAAAATTAGGCAGGAAACTACTGTTCCCCTCCACGTACTTGTAACTTTGTACCAGGATATCATCCTCGGTTACGGGATATTGCTCAATAACCGATTGGTATAGATCTGAACTTACTGCAAATTTTGTAGCAAAATTTGGTCCCGGCACATAGACCTCGGAAAAATGACGGTAAGGATAAATGTATTCAATAGGATCTAAATTGTTTTTCCAGGTAGGACTATGGAAGAAGGACTCTTCCGTTTTGCGATAGGATCCTTCTGTAGTTTCGAACGGATTGGCCAGGGGGACATGATGACCAGTTAGCACTCCGTCGCCAAAATCTTCATCTTTATACTCTTCTGTCAGTATAATTTCTGCGTCCTTAGTAATAGTTACCTTCCTGGTTGCTGAAGCTTTGTCGAGCACAGTAGTACTTCCTGCTTCATCATTGACCGTGGTAAATTCCACAGAAATTAAATCACCGTCAGCGTAAGTATGTACGGCCGTACCTTCTTCGCTATAGACCTTTTTTTGAGAAGGCAGGCCTTGGGTGTATTGGGTTTCAAACCAGAGATCTCCTTCAGGAGTATAATATTTTGACCAGAGCGGTTTATTATCTTCACTGCGGCTTACTTCCATATACAAATGTTGTTTCGGATAATGAGAGTACACTTTAGCCCATTTAATATAGCCGTTTTCATAATATTCAAATTCATCTTTAGGAACTTCCTCGCCTAAATGTAAATCATTATACCTGGCTTCCTTAATCCAGCCGTTGGGGTGCTGGCTTATGAGCTCAAAGTAAGTGTCAGGTTCAATGGAATAATCGGTTTCTGAAACGGCGTCGTCTTTTTCACATGAAGAAAATAATAGAGCAGCAGCCAGGAGTAGGCCCAGGTAAATTGGTTTTTGCATTGGAAATGATTGATGATATGGATTTAAAAAAAAATGCAAGGTTAAAACGGGTTCCTCTTGTGGGAATAAATTTAAGAAAACATCCTGAAACGACGGAATTTTCCGTGCAATTTGCCTGTATGTAGTTAATTATTACCCGGGAACAAACGGTTTACTTAAGGATTCGGCAGACTTTAATTTTTTGTTAGGATAGTAGGAAAAATCTGCTATTTTTGAATATTGAATTCCGGGTCTTTCCAATTGTGAGTGTGACTCAGGAGACCGGAGGTGTGGGGAACACCCGCAGATTATATTATTTCCTCATATAATCCTGCCAGGTGACCAGGATATATTTTTTCTTTCCGTTTTCCATTTTTAGAAGAAATCCATATTCATAAACAAACAGATAAACATCACCTTTGCTGTTTTTCCAGTAATGCGTAAAAAATTGTGGGTCAAATCCTTTATCCAATAGCATCTGGGCACGAACTGTAGCTTTGCCTGCTTTGTTGAAGGATTTCAGGAGTTTTCTGTTAGCTTTTAACTGGCGGTCTACTTTAGAATAAAATCCGGCTGCGCCTTCCCGGTTTTTCTGATAATGCCAGGAACTTTTACAGTAGGAATCACAGAATTTTTTATCAGTTCTTCCTTCGAGTTGCCGGTTACAGGCCAAACATTTCTTGAAGTTATCCATTCAGCGATCCGTTTTAGTCGTATAATATACGTTTAATAAACCTTTTTTGACCTAAGGACTGCGATATTTAAAAAGCAGATTGGAGAATAGGAAAAGACCATGGACCGGAAATATATTACTTTAAAGAATCTTGTGATAGAGCAGAAGAAATGCATTGGCCTTAAATTTTATACTGATAAAGTGCTACAGGCCCTGGTGAACGATCTGCCAGAGGTGAAATGGAGCGAGGACTATGGAATGGATTACCTGCTGAATTCCCCGGAAAATCTTGATCTTGTTTTTAAAACTTTTAGAGGCGTGGCCTGGATCAACTGTAATCATTTTTATTCCAGGAGTAGTTTTGGGAGGCAGCAGGAAACTATTGATGTGGAATGGTTTAGAAAAAGGATGCCAGTAGAAGGAAAGAGGCATTGCCCCGAAAACTATCTTAGCAAACTTCAACTAAAATGCTATGCGAAGAATACGGTGAGGACCTATGTGTCCTGTTTTGAAAATTTCATGAATTACTACCGGGAGAGATCTTTGCAGGAGCTGGACGAAAACGACATCAGGCTTTATCTTCAGCATTTAATTAGAGAAAATCGATCTAACTCCTATCTCAACCAGGCGATCAATTCCATCAAGTTCTACTACGAAGTAGTCCTGGAGATGCCCAACAGGTTCTATGCGGTGGAACGCCCAAGGGCAGAAGAGAAGCTGCCACAGGTACTGGCAAAAGAAGAAGTGTTTTCCATCATCGAAAATACCAATAATATAAAACACCGGTGCATTGTAAGCCTCTTATATTCAGCCGGGTTGCGCAGGTGTGAAATCTTGAACCTCAAACCAGATGACATTGATAGCAAGAGAATGGTGATAAAAATACGTTCTGGGAAAGGAAATAAGGACAGGTACACTATCCTGTCTGAAAAACTTCTCAAGAACCTGCGCACATACTATGTGAAGTGGAAGCCGCGGAATCTTTTATTTGAAGGTCCCTCCGGCCATGCATATTCGGCAGAAAGTATTGCTAAGATTGTAAAGGAGGCAGCCAATAGAGCAGGGATAAGAAAACGAGTGACCCCTCATATGTTGCGCCATTCTTTTGCCACACATTTACTCGAAAGCGGAACAGATCTACGTTACATACAGGTATTACTTGGACATAAAAGCACCAAGACCACAGAAATTTACACCCACGTAGCCACAAATATTTTTTTCAAAATCAAAAATCCGCTAGATTAGCTGGTAAAGACAAAGTAGATATAAATGTACCAGTACGTTTATTTGTAAATAAATGCACTAGTGCATTTATAGGTACGTTGTAGCAAATTTTATTAGTGCGATTCGTTATATAATTAATCAAATAAATCGTTTGATAATAAAACGGACTCCAATCAGTCATATCTAAAAATTTAATCATTAATTCGATACTAACTTACTTATGAAATATCTTAAAATTACTGTTCTATTATTACTTATTACAAACACTGCTTGCGCCCAAGATTACCAGACAAAAGATGAATTAGCAAAACAGATTATCGGGTCTTGGCATCTAGAAAACAGCGCTGAAGACAGATTAACTTTTTTTAAAGACGGAACTCTACAAAGATCTGATGAAAATGGATCAATCTCAATCGAGAAATATGAAATTACTAAAGACTGTGATGGAGAGAAGCTCTCCAATAAAGATTTCTTTTTGAAAGTAATAGATGAAAATGGAATTTTCTCCTGTGCCTACATAGAAGGTATAAATTATGATGAAAATGGGATTTTCTCATTGATGACAAAAAATCAAGGTAAAATCATAGTTTATAATGAAGATCAAAAGTCCGTGAAATAAAACTTGCAACAACAAAGAACTGAGTTAAAAAACAAGTTCTCTAGGCTAATTTCGAAACAAAATTTTCCTCATAAGGCAGACCTGATTTAGCGATAGCAAATGCCTGTTTCAGTAGCTTGTTACATACAGCGATAANAAAACAATGCTTAATTCAGTCTTAAATCGAAACTTCCTGCTCGCTTGCAACGCCTGATTGTCCTGCGGACAATCAAGCTCTCCAGCTCGCACTGTTTTTATACGAGACGTTGCCCACAATTTAGAAAAATGAAGAAAATCATATGGTGTTTATTTCTGACATTAACGGGCGTTATTTATGCGCAAAACGATTCAATTCACAAAGAACGTTACGAAGTGATTAATGCGTTGTATGGAAGTTTTGACGTTGAGAAATATGGCAAAGTAGAGCTGGATAAAAAATTCTTTCCTTTTTTAGGGCTGAGCGTAATCATATCAGACCTGGAATTAATGGAAGATCTAATGGGCAGTTGTGTGGATCTGGAAAAGAATAAATACTACTCCTATTCAGAGATCCTGTCTCCTAAAGAAATTGCGGAATTAGGTACTCAAATCAGCTCATTTGGAGATTATAATAAATTGGATAGGAAGCTCCTTACAGATAAAGTGAAATTGGTAAGAGATAGGAAGAACATCCATCAGGCAATTACTCTTCCTTTAGTTTATAAAAACAAAGCAATCATTTATCGGACTAATAAGAATAGTGAAGAAACTCTATTTGTTTTAGTAAAGGAAAATGGAAAATGGAATGTCAGATGTGTAAAACATATTTACGCACATTTTGAAGACTGATTAAAACTGTGGCCAACAAAGAACTGAGTTAAAAAACAAGTTCTCTAGGCTAATTTCGAAACAAAATTTTCCTCATAAGGCAGACCTGATTTAGCGATAGCAAATGCCTGTTTCAGTAGCTTGTTACATACAGCGATAAGAGCTAACTTTTTACTTTTCCCTTTTGCTATGAGCCGCTCATAGATCTCTCTACAGGCTTTGTTGTGTTTACAAGCCGAAAAACTACACATGAATAGCAGATTTCTAAGCTTTGCGTTACCCATTTTGGTTATTCGACTTCGACCTCTCACGCTAGTACCTGACTCTCGCAAGGAGGGCGTGATCCCGGTGTAGCTGCAAAGTTGCCTGGCATTTTCAAAGTTGGAAAATCCGTCGGTTAAAACAATCAACATAATCGCGGTCTTACTGCCCATCCCGGGAATACTTTTCAGAAGGGTTAATTGTTTTTGTTGCTCTTCCTTTACGATCTC